>NZ_JBYCZW010000008.1:0-298736 GCF_057586455.1 Acidovorax sp. SRI_002
ACCACGAGGCAAGTGCTCCAGCTGCAACCCCTGGACGGCAAGAGCGCCCAACATCATGAGATGCTGGGTTTTACCGGAACGCGGCCGGAGCAACACGGGCACACACAGTGCTGCAAGCGCATGTCACATGCACAGCACTACCCATGTGAAGAGACGAGCCCACTGAAGCAGCGCCGAAGATCCCCAACAGGCTTATACGGCCCCGCCCCGATAATCTTGCTCTTATGGCACTTATCACCTTACTGGACGCCCAACTCGCATTTGGGCATGTTGCATTGCTGGACCACGCTGGCTTTTCTCTGGAGACTGCGGAACGTGTCGGGCTAATCGGCCGCAATGGCGCAGGCAAATCCTCGCTTCTCAAAATTCTTGGAGGCCTGGCAAAACCTGACGACGGCTCGCTCCAGGTACAGCAAGGAGTGCGGATTGCATTTGTGGCCCAGGAACCTTCCCTGGACGCTACCGCCACCATCTTCAAGTCGGCATCCGAAGGGTTGCAGCGTGTCATCGCGATCCGCGACCAGTACCTGTCGGGTGCGGAAGGACTGGACCTGGATGCATTGCAGTCGGAGATTGAAGCGTATGACGCCTGGAACTGGGAGCAGCGGGTGGAGGAAACCCTGCAGCGACTGCACCTTGATCCGGACGCGGTGGTCGGCACGCTGTCGGGCGGGACCAAAAAACGCGTGGCCTTGGCACAGGCGTTGGTGGCACGCCCAGACGTACTGTTGCTTGATGAGCCGACCAACCATCTGGATCTTGATTCGATTGAATGGCTGGAGGACCTTCTGCTCGACTTTCCCGGCAGCGTTGTCACCATCACACATGATCGATCGTTCCTGGACCGGGTCGCTACGCGAATTGTGGAACTCGACCGAGGCCAGCTCCGGTCTTACCCCGGAAACTTTGCGCAATACCAGATACAGAAAGAAGAGCAGCTGGCGCAGGAGGCTGTCATCTCAGCCAAAGCCGACAAGCTTTTGGCACAGGAAGAGGTCTGGATACGCCGTGGCGTCGAAGCACGCCGTACCCGCAGCCAGAGCCGCATCAGCCGCCTGGAGCATTTGCGTGCGCGCCGCGAAGCACGTCGCGAGGTGGTCGGCAGCGTTCGCATGGATGTGGCAACCGGTGGTTCCAATGGCTACCAGGGCAAGATCGTCGCTGAACTGGCCGGGGTGGGCAAATCGTTCGGCGACAAGACCATTGTTCGCAACTTCACGGGGACCATCCTGCGCGGCGACAAGGTGGGACTGATTGGCCCCAATGGTGCAGGCAAGACCACGCTCCTCAAGATGATCCTTGGCGAGCTCGCGCCTGACGAGGGCACCATCCGCCAGGGAGCCAACCTGCAAGTTGCGTATTTCGACCAGATGCGCCACGCGGTCAATCTGGATGCCACGCTGGAAGACTTCATCAGCCCGGGCAGCGAATGGATCGAGATTGGCAACCAGCGCAAACACGTGAAAAGCTATCTGAGCGATTTCCTGTTCTCTCCGGCCCGCGCGCACTCTCCGGTTCGCTCGCTATCGGGTGGGGAACGTAACCGCTTGCTGTTGGCGCGGCTGTTCGCCCGTCCTGCCAACGTCCTAGTGCTGGATGAGCCCACCAACGATCTGGACATCGACACGCTGGATCTCCTAGAAGAGCTGCTGGAGAACTATGAAGGTACGGTCTTCCTCGTCAGCCACGACCGAACCTTTCTCGACAACGTCGTCACCAGCACCATCGCATTTGAAGGCGATGGACTGTGGCGAGAGTACGAAGGCGGCGTGCAGGACTGGCTGCTGCAATCCAAGCGCAGCAGGGCTCTCAACGCTTCAGCACCCGCCACCAAAAAGGTTGATGCGGAAATTTTGAGTCAAAATGCCGATCAGCGCTTATCCAGCAAGCCCGAACAGCTATCAAAAAAGAAGCTTAGCTACAAGGAGCAGCGCGAACTGGATCAGCTCCCGGCGCAGATCGCCAGCCTGGAATCCGAACAGCAGGCGCTCCAAGAGGCACTGGCAGATGGGACCCTCTACAGCACCGATCCGGCGCGGGCAGCAGTCATGACCGCGAGGGCGGGCGCGATCGAAGACGAGTTGATGGCCGCACTGGAGCGCTGGACAGCCCTGTCCGCATAGCGTTAGCCGGTCGGGGAACATAGCGCGGCCCGCAGGAAACCATTCAGCCTGCAGCGCTCAAGGGCCGCGTTATTCCATCAGATGCGGTGGTGCAGCCGATCCGTAGCGCCGCGCAGACGGGTGATCAGCGCAGGCGCGATCTGCCCCAGCGGCAGAACCTCATCAGCAGCGCCATGGGCAATGGCCTCACGCGGCATGCCAAAGACAATACAGGTCGCCTCATCCTGCACATAGTTGTAGCTGCCGGCGTCCTTCATTTCGCGCATCGCAGCCGCTCCATCATTACCCATTCCAGTGAGCATGATGCCGAAGGCGTTGCGTCCAACCACTGCGGCGGCAGATTTGAACAGCACTTCCACCGAGGGCTTGTGACGATTCACGGGCGGACCATCATCCACCACCGCCACATAGTTGGCACCACTGCGTGCTACATGGAACTGGGTGCCACCCGGCGCGATGTAGGCATGGCCAGGCAAGATGCGCTCGCCATTGACCGCCTCTTTGACCGTAATCTGACACAAGCCATTCAAGCGGGCAGCAAAGCTGGTGGTGAACCCTGGAGGCATGTGCTGGGTAATGACAATCGCGGGCGAATCCGCCGGCATTTGCACCAGCACCTCCTTGATAGCCTCCGTCCCCCCTGTGGAAGCACCAATGCAGATCAGCTTTTCGGTGGACAGACGGCCCAGGAGAGCCGAGGCTGGGGGCGCAACAGCAGCCCCGGCGCCGCCCCCTGCTGGCGCAGCGTCACGCACGGGTGCACGGCGGACCTGGGCGACCGCAGCCACACGGATCTTGTCCACGATCTGCGCAGCGAGATCATTGAGGCCGCTGGCCAGCCCCACCCGGGGCTTGGCCACAAAATCGACGGCACCCAGTTCGAGCGCTTTCATGGTCACCTCGGCGCCCCGCTCCGTCAGCGTGGAAATCATCACCACTGGCATCGGGCGCAAGCGCATCAGACGCCCCAGAAAATCGATGCCATCCATCCGGGGCATCTCAACATCCAGTGTGATGACATCAGGATTGAGCTCGCGGATCATCTCGCGTGCCACCAAGGGATCGTTGGCCGTGCCAATGCACTCCATGTCCCGCTGCCGGTTGATGATCTCGGACAGCAGACTACGGACCAGCGCCGAATCGTCCACCACGATCACCCGGATTTTCCTGCTCATTAACTCACGCCTTCCTCAAAACAGATCGACAGAACCGCCCGAGGTAGTCTTTGCCACAGTAGCTGCATTGCCACGCACTTCCTGGGCCACCAGGGTTTCGGGATGTGCGTGTGCCAATCGCTTGACCATGGCCTTCCCCGTGATGGGGAAAAAAACCACCTTGCGCGGATAAATATCCAGTACATCCTCGGAGACGATGGGAATCCGCTCCGTGTGCAGGTAGTTCAAAACAAAATTGGTGTTGCGCTCACCGACGTTCATGGTCGTGAAGTTGTGCATGACCTGCGCACCGCCAAATATCTTGGCCTGCATGGTCTCGCGCCGGGCGCCCAGCTTGAGCATCTCGTTGATCAGCAATTCCATCGCGTATGAACCATAGCGGCCCGACGCATCCGCCACGTCACCATCGGGCAGCATGAAATGGTTCATCCCTCCCACATGCGCGCGGCTGTCCCACAAGCAGGCGGCAATACACGACCCCAACACGGTCATGATGATCATGTTCTCGTCGCCCACGAAATACTCACCAGGAAGCACCTTCACAGCGTTGTGCTGGAAATGATGGTCCAGGTAGAAAAAGGATGCCTCCCCAGGCTTGCGGCTGCGCGCTTTGAGATCTTGCAGCGATGATTCCCTTGCAGGACCTGCCCCCGCAGAGTAGATGTCCGCACTCAACGGCGCAATGCGAGGGGCACGGCGCCGCTCGGACGCGCCAGAAGAGGCGGCGGCCGGAGAAAGAGAGGATCCTGATGGAATATTGGTCATGGGCTAGGTGCGAGGCAACATGGCAGGTCAGCGACGCTCGTACACGGTCTTGCCACGCAGCGTAAACAGGTCTCTGGACTCGCTAAAGTTTTCGGCATGCCCCACAAACAGCATGCCCCCGGGTTTCAGGACCCGGTGAATCCTTTCCAGCACGCGTCGCTGCGTGGCGGCGTCAAAGTAGATCATCACATTGCGGCAGAAAACCACATCGAAGGGCTCTTTGAACGGCCAGTCATCCCGGATGAGGTTCACGCTCATAAAGTCAATCGCGCGGCGCAACTCCGGCTTGGCCCGCACCATCCCCAGGTTGCCACCCTTTCCCCGCAGAAAAAACTTTTGCAGGCGCTCCGGGCTCAGCCCCTTGAGACTGTCAAGGCGGTACACCCCTTGCGCCGCCGTCGCCAGCACGCGGGAATCAATGTCACTGGCAGTCAGCTTGAAAGAAGCGTTGGCTCCCAGCGCCTCGAACGCGGTCATGACAATGGAATAAGGCTCTTCTCCGGTGGATGCCGCGTTGCACCAAACCTTCCAGCTGGCAGACGGCTTGCTCCGCAGGTGCGAAGCAAAAATCTCAAAGTGGTGCTGCTCGCGGAAGAACGCAGTGAGGTTGGTGGTCAGGGCATTGATGAACTCCTGCCACTCCGGCCCGTCGTGCGTCTCCAGCCATCCCAGATAGTCGTGAAAGCTGCTGTGGCCCGTGTCCCGCAAGCGGCGTGAAAGGCGGCTATACACCATGGCGTGCTTGCCATCGTGCAAGCTGATCCCGGCCCGTTGATAGATCAAGGCCTGCACCCGCGCAAAATCTGCATTGGTCCAGACGAATTCACGCCCTTGAGCCAGCGGCCCCGACGGCGCTGCAGCAGCGGCAAACGCTGGATCCGCCCTGCCAACGGGAGGCCGGGCTGTTGAAGAGGCACTGGTGGGTTGGGCCATATTGATCGTCCGACGGGAAATCCTGTTCGCTCCTAGAGATCTGCAAGCCACACCTGAAATCTGGCAGGTGCCGGGTCCACCACGTTGGTGACGGAGGAGTCCTACTCGTTGGCAGTCACCAGCCCCATGTCTACGCCGGACATGAGTTTCTCGATGTCCAGCAAAATCAGCATCCGCTCCCCCACCGACCCCAGCCCCAGGATGCAGCTGTTGTCGATGGCGCTTTCGATATCAGGCGCCGAACGGATGCTCTCAGGTGTCAGCTCCATCACATCGCTGACGGAGTCCACCACGATTCCGACCACCCGGTTGCGGAGGTTCAGAATGATGACCACCGTGAAGCTGTTGTAGTCGGCTTGCGCGCAGTTGAACTTGAGCCGCATGTCAACGATGGGCACGATGGTGCCGCGCAAATTGACGACACCCTTGATGAAGTTAGGGGCGTTCGCAATCCGTGTAGGTGGCTCATAGCCACGTATCTCCTGCACCTTCAGGATGTCGATACCGTACTCTTCCTGGTCGAGACGGAAAGTCAGATATTCACGGGTGCCCGTTGGCACCGCCTCTGCTGTTTTACCCATCACACTCATGGTGCTTCTCCTTTCGTGACAGCGCCGTGCCCCTGGGAACGGCCGCTTGAATCTAGTGGCGCGCCCTGCGCACCAAACCGCCTGTGTCCAGAATGAGTGCGACCGTGCCGTCACCCAAAATGGTGGCCCCCGATACGTTGGGAACCTTGCGGTAGTTCGACTCCAGGTTCTTGACCACCACCTGGTGTTGGCCCAGCAACTCATCAACCAACAGCGCCACACGGCTGCCATCCGCCTCGACCACCACCATGATGTTGCTGGATTTGTTGGGATCGAAACGTGGCACCTGGAAAATTTTCTCCAGCGCAATCACCGGCATGTATTCATCGCGCACTTTCACCAGTTGCGAACCTTGGGCCACGGTGCTCACATCGTCTGCATTGACCTGGAAGGACTCCACCACCGAAGACAGCGGAAGAATGTAGACCTCATCACTCACCCCCACGGACATGCCATCCATGATGGCCAGCGTCAGTGGCAGGCGCACAGAAACCTTCATTCCGTAGCCTTCAGCGGAATCGATTTCGACCGAACCATTGAGTGCAGCGATGTTGCGCTTGACGACATCCATTCCCACTCCACGCCCGGACACATCCGTCACCTCGTCAGCCGTGGAGAAGCCGGGCGCGAAGATCAATTGCCAGACCTCCGCGTCGCTCATCTGCTCGGACACTTCAATGCCACGCTCTTGGGCCTTGCTGAGAATCTTTTCGCGCGAGAGCCCACGGCCATCGTCGCGTACCTCAATCACGATCGAGCCGCCTTGGTGAGAGGCAGACAACGTGATGGTCCCGTGCTCGGATTTGCCTTTGGCCAATCGGTCTGCGGGCATCTCAATACCGTGGTCGCAACTGTTGCGCACCAAGTGAGTCAGCGGATCGGTGATCTTTTCCACCAGCCCCTTGTCCAGTTCGGTGGCTTCGCCCAGCGTCACCAGTTCCACCTTCTTGCCCAGCTTGTTGGCCAGGTCCCGGAGCATGCGGGGGAAACGGCTGAAGACAATGGACATCGGAATCATGCGGATCGACATGACCGACTCCTGAAGATCGCGGGTATTGCGATCCAGGTCAGCCAGCCCTGCCAGCAACTGCTGGTACGCCCCAGCATCCAGGCCCCGGCTGTTTTGCGCCAGCATCGCCTGGGTGATCACCAGTTCGCCCACCAGATTGATGAGCTGGTCGACCTTTTTCACATCGACCCGAATGGTCGTGGACTCCATCTGCGCCTGCATGGCAACCTTCGGCTCGCTGGCCTTGGGGGCTGCAGCAACCTTCACAGCTTGGGTTGGGGCCTGCGCTGCGTGAGGTGCATCCGCACGTGGGGCGCCAGGCGCTTCGCTGAAGAAACCGTAGGCCTCACCCCCAGCGGCGCCAGCAGCAAGGACCGTTTCTTCATCCTCGTCAGCGGCAACGCCCGACGCTGGCGCCGCAGCGTCACGGATCAGCACCTGTTCCTTGGCCACATGAAAGGCAAACAGGTCGAGCAGATCGTCGTTGGTGGAGGTGGTTTCCACCGCGAAACTCCGCGTATTGGCCTGTGGACTTTCTATGTCACGGATCGCCCCGAGGCCCGGGATATCCCGAAAAAGCTCCTTGATGGCATCCGCCTGCTCCAGTCGATCCAAGGGACCAATCTGAATCTCCAGGGTCCGCGCCTGTCCGGCCACCGCCGGTGTCACTACCTTCGGTGCCGGCGCTGGTGCTGCAGCCTGTGGAGCCGGAGTTGGAGCAGGTGCGGCCGGCGGCGGGGGCGGAGCGACAGCAGGGGCATCCCCGGGGACCAACCCTGCAGCAAGTTCACTAATGCGACGCACCAGTGAGGTGGTGGAAACAGCTTCGCCCTGCCCACCTGCTTGGTGGCGGGCCAGCAGGCTCCGCGAGGCGTCGGCAGATTCGAGGAGCACATCCACCATCTGCGGAATGGGCTGGAGCTCGTGGCGGCGCAAGCGGTCCAGGAGAGACTCCATCTGGTGGGTCAACTCCGCAACATCCGAGAATCCAAAAGTGGCTGAACCACCCTTGATGGAATGGGCGCACCGGAAGATGCCATTGAGTTCTTCGTCATTGGCGCTACTCAAATCCAGATCCAGAAGCATCTGCTCCATCTGGTCCAGGTTTTCGCCCGCTTCCTCGAAAAAGATCTGATAGAACTGGCTCAGGTCGAAGTCAGCACCTGCACCCGATCCTTCTTGGTAAGTTTCCGCCATCATGGGCTCCTGTGTACTTGGTGATCCCGGACAACCCGACTCAGCGGATCACTTTCTGGATAACTTCAATCAGGCGATTGGGATCGAAGGGCTTGACCAACCAGCCGGTCGCGCCAGCAGTACGTCCCGCCTGCTTCATCTGATCACTGGACTCGGTGGTGAGGATCAGAATGGGAATGGTCTTGAACTTAGGGTTCTCACGCAGTTTCCGAGTGAGCCCGATCCCGTCAAGCCGGGGCATGTTCTGGTCAGCGAGCACAAGATCAATATTGTGGCTCTCGGCCTTTTCCAGGGCATCCTGCCCATCCACCGCCTCCACGACGTGATAGCCGGCACCCGTCAGAGTGAACGACACCATTTTCCGCATGGACGGTGAATCATCTACGGCAAGGATCGATTGCATGTAAGGCTCCAACTGACTTAAATATATAGGTTAACCAGTGATGTAAAGATCAGAACAGGTCCACCGAACCGGCATCCATCTCGCTCTGCGTGACAGGGTTAGGCCGGTCGGGCGCCATCTCCGCAAAGGGCGCCGCTTCTTCGCCATCTTCATTGCCCATGGCTTCGGAAGCCAAACGAAACGCGCATCCTTGAAGCACCTTGGTCGTGTGCCATATCAGCTGGGACGCCATATCCTGGAACTGCAACTCAGTCACTGCACTGCGCAGCGCAGCGCGGGCAGCTACCAGCTCCGGGGAATCTGCAACGGCAGCATCCGTCAGCACCGCGTTTGCCTCCCCAAAGCGTTCCAGCAGGTTATCGGTAGCATGGTTGAGCAGTCCTTCCAGGCGATGCAGGTCATGCATAACGACCAGCAACGAATCCTGCAGTTCTGCCGCCACCATGACGGGAACCTGGACAGCAGGTCCTCCAGACGTTGTTAGCGTAGATTGCATCGTTTCTCCATCGCGGCACGCAGCAGCAAAGCACGCAAAAACACAGAACTACGACACCCGCACAGTGGCCCCAAGCCCGTGTGCACCGTGGTGTCAGCGCCCATTGGACGCTGACGCTGAAACCATCCCAATCGGACAAACACCCTTGTTTGTTCCAATTTGTATCCTATGATAGCGCTCCTATGGTCACCATAGCATCAGACCAGACCCTCAACATCCTGCATCTTGAAGATTCACTGGCAGATCATGAGTTGACCGCATTGACCCTGCGGCGCTCCGGTCTCCACTGCCACCTCCATCGGGTGGATTCGCTCTCCGAATTCCAGCGGCTCACAGATATCCAGCCGTTCGACATCATCTTGGCAGATTACCGGCTGCCCGGCTTCACGGCATTGGACGCGTGGGCACATGTGGTGCAAAAGCCGCAACACCCCCCCTTTATCCTTCTGTCGGGAGCCATCGGCGAGGCAGCAGCTGTAGATGCGATCCGCCTGGGCATTGCCGATTACCTGCTTAAAGACGACCTTCAGCGGCTGCCGCATGTCATTGCACGCGCCCTGGAGGTTCATGAAGCCCGTCAGGCGCGCGAACTGGCTGTCTCGCAACTGGAAGCCTCGGAGCGCCGACTGGCTGACCTGACGGAACATCTGCAAACCTCGATCGAACAGGAACGTGCGTCCATTGCCCGCGAGATCCATGACGATATCGGCGGCGCACTGACCGCCGTCAGGTTCGATGTGGCATGGATCGGACGCCATTGCACCAATACGGAGATGCAAGAGCATGCAGCCTCAGCGGCAGAGATGCTGCAGCATGCCATTGGAGCAAGCCAACGCATCATGATGAACCTGCGCCCCCCGATTCTTGAACAGGGACTGGTGGCAGCGGTGCAATGGCTTGCCGCCGGATTTGAGCGTCGCTCGGGCATTCCCGCCCGGGTTATCAGCAGCAGCGAATCTATCCGGGCCACCGCAGATATTCAGCTGGTTGCCTATCGCACAGCGCAGGAGGCGCTGACCAACATCTCCAAACACGCACATCCCCGCACAGTGCACATTGACCTCTCCGACAAAGAGGATGTCCTGACATTGGAAGTGACTGACGATGGGCAAGGCATTGACCCCTGCATGCTCGAAAAACCAAAAGCCTTTGGGCTCAAAGGCTTGCATGAGCGTGCCCGGACCGTGGGGGGATGGCTGGACATCAGCAGTCGGCCCGGCCAGGGCACGTCGGTGATCCTGTCCATACCGCTAACATCGCACCCAACACCACCAGCTCCAGGAGATGCGCAGTGATTCATGTGGTCCTGTGCGATGACCACGCCGTCTTGCGGCGTGGAATACGCGACACGCTGGCCGACGCGCCCGACATCCAGGTAACTGGCGAGGCCGGAGGATATTCCGAGTTGCGCGAGGTCTTGCGCTCCGCCGCCTGCGACGTATTGCTGCTGGACTTGAATATGCCGGGCCGCAGCGGCTTGGAGGTGCTCACCAGCTTGCGCGAAACCCATTCCGCCATCAAGGTGCTGGTGGTCTCGATGTATCCAGAAGATCAGTACGCCCTGCGCTGCCTGAAAGCTGGCGCGCAAGGATATGCCAACAAGGCAGGGGACCCGGTCGAGCTGATTGCTGCCGTGCGGACCGTCATGCAGGGACGCAAGTACCTCACGGCAGAAGTGGCGCAGATGCTCGCGGACAGCCTGGCACAGCCTACGCCGGAAGCGCCACACACGGCCTTGTCGGAGCGGGAGCTGCAAACGCTGGTCAAAATCGCGTCCGGACGCAGGCTGTCGGACATTGCAGAAGAGCTGATGCTGAGTCCAAAGACAGTGAGTGTCTACCGTTCACGGGTGCTGGAAAAGCTCAAGCTGTCCAACAATGCGGAGCTTACCGTCTACGCCATCCGAAACCAGCTGGTCTGAACCTACCCCCAGCGCCACCTATGACTACCGCTGAGCAGCAAACAGATCGACTGCCTGCTGCATGAGCGCGAGCACGGGTTGCTCCAGTAGCGGCAGTGTGGCCACAATACCCAGCATGCCTACCGTCAACGTCACGGGGAAACCGACCGCATAGATATTCATTTGTGGTGCCACGCGGGAAATGATGCCCAGCGTCAAATTGACAAACAGCAACAGCGCAATCATCGGCAGAGCGATCCAGAGCGCGCTGGCGAACAGCGACGAGCCCAGTTCATAAAGGCGCATCTGCCCGAGCGCATGCAAAAAGTTTCCATCGACAGGAAAGCGGTCAAAGCTTTTCACCACGGCCATCAGGATCAGCAAGTGACCATTGATGACCACAAAAAGCAGCATGGCCATATGCCCAAAAAACCGCGCAACGGCGCTGATCTGCGCATTGGACGACGGATCAAAGAACGACGCGAAATTCAAACCCATCTGCAAACCGATGATTTCACCCGCCAGTTCCACGGCCGCAAACACCAGCCTGACAGAGAAGCCGATCGCAAGGCCCACGGCCACCTGCTGAGCAACAGCACCAAACGCCTCACGACCATTGACGCTGATGACCGGCTGATCACCCAGCACACCCTGCGCGCACAGTGCCACCAGAAACGCCAGTCCAATTTTGACGCGCATGGGAACTGTGCGCATGGAGAACACCGGCGCGACCGAGAACACGGCCAGCACGCGCAAAAAGGGCCACAGAATGGGCGAAAGCCAAGCCATCAGCTGAGCCTCGGTGAAAGTGATCACACGATCCTCAACGGGCTTCGAAGCGGGCGTCTGGAGGACCCGGCTTCAGGAAAAAACCCATAGCTCGCCCTCTCACCGGGCTAGCCAATCATCGAAGGAATCGATTCGATGGTCCGGCGGATAAAGTCCACCAGGGTGCTGAGCATCCAGGGGCCTGCAATGGCAAAAACCACCATCGCAGCAATGAGCTTGGGAACAAACGCAAGCGTCGCTTCGTGGATCTGGGTTACGGCCTGAAAAATGCTCACGAGCAATCCCACCGCCATGACGACCCCGAGCACGGGCATCGAAATCATCAGAAGCAATGTCAGCGCATCACGCCCGATGGTCAGCACCATTTGTGAAGTCATTGGCAGCTCCTTCAGGGTACAAAACTGGCAGCCAGCGAGCCAATCAGCAGGTTCCAGCCGTCCGCAAGCACAAACAGCATGAGTTTGAACGGCAGTGCCACCAGCACCGGAGACAACATCATCATGCCCAAAGACATGAGGATGCTCGACACCACCATGTCGATCACCAGAAACGGAATGAAGATCATGAACCCGATCTGAAACGCCGATTTCAGTTCACTGGTGACAAATGCAGGCACAAGCACCCTGAGGGGTGCAGTTTCTGCGGTCACACTGGAATCCAGTCGCGCCAAGCGGGAAAACAGGGCAAAGTCAGACTGCCGGGTCTGCTTGAGCATGAAACTGCGCATCGGCGCTTCGGCCTTTTCCAGAGCCTGTTCAAAACTGATGGTGTTATTGGTGTAAGGCACATAGGCATCCTGGTACACACGGTCCAGGGTAGGCCCCATGACAAAAAAAGTGAGAAACAGCGACAGCCCGATGATGACCTGGTTGGGCGGCGCGGACTGGGTGCCCAGCGCCTGGCGCAACAGCGACAAAACAATCACGATCCGGGTAAAGCCGGTCATCATGAGCAGCACCGCTGGCAAGAAGGAGAGCGCCGTGAAGAACAACAGTGTCTGAATAGGCACCGAGTAGCTGTTGCCAGACGGACCGCTCCCCACCACCAGCGGCAGGGACCCGGCAGACGCCTGCGCGAAGGCCAGGTCATGCCCCATGAACCCCACAGAAGCGACCGCTCCCAGCAGCGCCACGCGACGGGTGAGCGATACATCAGCCATTGGCGGTGCTTCCTGGGGCGTTCACGGCGGACGCGACTGCCTGCGCGAAAGAAGGCTCCGCTCTGGGTGCCGAATGGGGGGCAGCTGACAGACCAGCAGGAAACACATGCAGACAGCTCACTTGCTGAGCGGTAACGCCCAGCACCAGCCAGGTTCGCGCATGCTCGGGCCCGACTTCCACCGTCACCACGCGCTGATGGGGGCCGACAGCCACTGCGGACAGTACCCGGGACGCGGCTCCCACACCAGCGCTGCCTGCAGCCTGCCGCTGCTGCAACCGGCGGACAAGCCAGGGCAGTAGAGCCATGGCCCCCACAAAAAGGACGACCACGACCAGCGTCTGGGTCATGCTGCCACTATCCACGACTGACCCGCCGCAAACGCTCGGAAGGCGTCACCACGTCCGTGAGGCGAATACCAAACTTGTCATTCACAACCACCACCTCGCCCTGGGCAATGAGATAGCCATTGACCAGAACGTCCATCGGCTCACCCGCGAGGGCATCGAGCTCCACGACCGAGCCTTGCGCGAGCTGAAGGATGTACTTGATGGGTACCTTGGTGCGCCCAAGCTCCACCGATAACTGGACGGGTATGTCCAGCACCATGTTGATGTCGTTGACCGTGCCATCGCCACCACCGGAGAAAGGGCGTACAGGCTCACCAGACAACGGGCCACCTTGCTCCCCGTCGCCAGGCTTGTCGTCGGTGCGCTTTTGCTCTTCAAGCGCCTCGGCCCAACCCGCAAACGGGTCGTCCGCGCCAGCATCCTTGTTATCTTCTTCAGTTGACATCTTTTTCTCCCAGCCAGCTCATGTCGGCATTGCGCAGGCATTCTTCGATACGAATGGCGTACTTGGAATTGTGCGTTCCGTACTGGCACTCAAAAATGGGGACCCCACCAATCGATGCGCGAATGCGGGGTTCTCGGTCCAGCTCGATGAAATCGCCAGGCTTCATGGCCAGCAACTGCTCCACGGTGGCGTCGGCGCGTGCCAATTCGGCCACCAGGGTCACTTCGGCTGCCTGGATTTCCCGGGTCAGCACGCGGACCCAGCGGCGATCCACTTCAATGGAGTCGCCCTGGGTGGACGAATACAACACGTCACGGATCGGCTCCAGCGTCGCGTAGGGCATGCAGATGTGGATGGCGCCCGAAAGGTCCCCGATTTCCAGCTGAAACGCCGTGGATACGACGATTTCGCTGGGGGTGGCAATGTTGGCAAACTGCGGCTGCATCTCAGACCGCTGGTACTCCAGCTCCAGCGGGTAAATGCCCTGCCAGGCCTTTTTGTATTCAGCACAGATCACGTCCACCAGGCGGTTGATGACCCGTTGCTCCGTGGGCGAAAAATCCCGACCTTCAATCCGTGTCTGGAACTTGCCCACGCCGCCGTACAGCGTGTCGATGATGCCGAAAACCAGCGAGGGCTCGCACACGATCAGTCCGCTGCCGCGCAGCGGACGGATGGCCACAATGTTGAAGTTCGTGGGTACCGCCAGCTCGCGCAGAAAGGCGCTGTAACGCTGCACGGATACCGTGCCCACCGAAATTTCAGGACTGCGGCGGATGAAATTGAAGAGCCCGATGCGGAAGTTGCGTGCAAACCGCTCGTTGACGATTTCCATCGTCGGCATACGCCCGCGGACGATGCGCTCCTGGCTGGAAATGTCGTAGTTGCGTACGGAGCCCGCCTCCGCGACCTCCTCGACCGACTTCTGGCTCTCACCAGTAACCCCTTCAAGAAGGGCATCAACTTCTTCCTGGGAAAGAAATGAATCACTCATGACTGGTCCTCGCCCGGGTCATTGGATGATGAAGCTGGAAAAAAGCACACGGTGCACCGGGTTGCGCTCTGTGCGCCGACGCGAAGGCCGGTCCTCCGCATCCTCTTCCTTGTCGGCCGCCGCAGCGCGTGCACGCTCCGTAGGAACCGTGTAACCCAGGGGGCGGGAGACTTCCCGCAGGATGTCTGCAGCCAGCTTTTCCTTGCCTTCCCGCTGCAGCAGTTCAGTGGAAGTCCGCTGGGAAACCAGCATCAGGATGCCGCTGCGTATGGAGGGCAAATACAGCTTCACCTGCTCTGCTGTCTTGGCATCTTCCAACTCCAGGGTGATACCAATCTGGGCAAACCGGTCACCGCCAGGGTCTGCCAGGTTCACCACCATGTTCTCCATGGGCAGGAACGTGGGGGCCACCTTGGGGGCCTCCTTGCGGACTGGTGCAGCCCCATCTTCTTCGTCGGCATGGGAGCGGCTGGAAATGAACCAAGCCGCCGCGCCGCCACCAATCACCAGCACCGCCACCACAACGCCGATGATGATGATGATGAGCATCTTCTTGCTTTTGGCCGGGGCCGCTGCGGGAGTATTGGCTGACACGTTGCGGATTCCTTGCGGTGGGAGACGGGCCGGGCCCGCGCAATCCATGGGCGAGCAAAACCGGATGGCCCATTATTGGGCGGGGCTGCAACCAATAATAGCCAGAATAAAAGCCCAAAACCATGGCATTCACTGCGCTATGGACTCTGCACGCAAGCACCGGAACGGCGTTCGGTCGCGCTGCAGCGGCAAGACCTGATGGAATGCAGGAGTAGCCACCGCTGCAAAGCAACCTATCAGAAATGCTCTGGGGTAGGGAGTAACACGGTACTCGCGTACCGCCAGCAGCAGCGTAAAGACGCCGCGCGAGCGAGTTCCTGACCGGGGGGGTGACGCGGGCGGCAGGCGGGTAGCCCCGTCTGCCCGCCGGGCTCACACAAAGACGTCTACTGCGCGATCCGGGGCGCCACCGCGCAGCAGTGAAGCCGTGCCAGTGGGCGCTGCAGCGACCACCTTCGCCTGGCGAGCGCCATCGCGCTGGCCCTGCCGCTCAGCCCCACCCGCATCGTCACGCTGCCCCGCCGAGGTGCCAACCGACATACCCGACAGCACGAGGCCCTCACTGCGCAACAGCTCACTCAATTGCGCCATGCTGCGGTCCAGCAGCTCACGGGTCTGCGGCTGGTCGCTGCGGAACGTCACGTGGGCCTCATTGCCCGACAGTGACACCGACACCTCTACCGGCTGCCCGTCGCGGTTGAGCGTCAGTTCCGCATTCTGTGTTTTCTGGTTGACCCAATAAGCCACCTGCTCGGCGACCTGCTCCTCAACACCTGCCTGTGCGGGGTCGGCAAACACCGTTGCCCCATCCAGGGAGCCCGGCTCCACCGGCGCAGAACCGCTGCCGCTATCCAACCAAGCCCCGGCGCTGGAACGCCCCTCGCCAGAGCGGCCTCCAGCGTCCGCACCCTCCCCACCTCGCGCGGACGCTACCGGAGACAGCAACCCCTCTGCAACGGAGGCGACCACAGCGCCACCCGCCGGGTCCACCATGCCCCCAGGACTGCGATCCGATGCGCCAGCAACTGGCATCCCCACCATTCGCTCGCTGGCCATCTGCACCGCAGCCAGGGCCACGCCTTGATGGCCCGGCAACTGCTGCGCAGCGCCTCCTCCGAGGGAGCGACCTGTAGACATTTCCACTGCATCTGCCTTCTGGGCCAAGGCACTTTGCATGCGGGAGAAAATCCGACCCTGCGCCATCCCGCCGACCGGCGGGAGCCCTTCCTGCAAGTCTGCCGAAGTGTCGAGCCTGGCTGTTTCAGCCACGATGCCTTGCGAAAGACCGTCCGTTCCAGGAAGGATTCCCGCCAGGGACGCCAGCCCCCCTTGGGCGCTACCACCCTGCGCTTCCAGCCCCAATACCGCTCCGGTCTGCGCTCCGGCACTCAAAATGCTGCCGCCCTGCCCGCGCTCTGCCGCAGCAGCATCAACCCGCCCATTGGCGCCGGGCACCAGCAAACCCTGCCAGGCCGCCATGGCGGAGGCCTCCATGGCCGCCTTTGCAGCGTCCGACAAAGCCACATCGGAAGGAGCGGCACCCGAGGCCGCCAGATCCAGCGGAGCGCCATCGCCTCCGCCCATCGCCCCATCGCCCAAAGCTGCCAGCAGCGCCAGAAAGCCGCCAGCGCCCGGTTCGTTAGCGTCCGGGGTCTGCGCTGTGGAGCGGTGCCGAGCGGCATGGGCGGACTGGGTGCCCTGGGGAGAAGAAATTTTGGTGGGTTCCATGGTCAATACTCCCGGCCCTCAGAGCCCTGAATCGCACTGCGGTACTGCAACGCAGCCCGCTCATCGGTTTGTTTCTGATCTCTTCGCATTTCGGCCAACTCCAGGTCGTGGCGCCGCTTTTCCATGACCTTGCGCAGGCTTGCCAGACGCAATTCCGCCTCCAGCAAGGCGCGCCTGGCGGCCTCCACCCGATGGGCGTGGTCTCCCACCACACCATTCTGGACACCCGCCGCGTGGCCCAGGCGGTCCATGAACTGGTAGTGGTGGTACATCACCTCGGGCTTCATCGTGGTATCGGCCTTCATGCCCCAACGCGCCTGGGTCTCTCGGGCGTAATCTTCCAGCTGGTCGAGCTGGGCACGCGCCGCCTGCTGCGCAGCCAACATGTCCTGCAGCGCCTGGCGCGCGTCGTCCCGCTTGCGGGAGGCGACTTCCACAGCGACGGCGAGCGAGTTCAGGCTGGACATGGCTGACTACCCCAGGTGTTCAATGGTCCAACACCGCTGCCATGCCCGCCACGCTCTGGTCCATCGAGGCGGCCTCGAACATGTCCTGCTGCAAGAAGGCGGCCATCTGCGGCTGCAGGCGAATGGCTTCGTCCAGGGCGGGATCGGAGCCGCTCATGTACGCACCGACCTGCACCAGATCCCGGCTCTTCTGGTAGCGCGAATACACCGCCCGAAAGCGTCGCGCCAGATCAAAATGCCCGCGCGACACCACGTTGTGCATCACGCGGGATGCAGACTGCTCAATGTCGATGGCGGGGAAATGCCCCGTCTCGGCCAAAGCCCGCGACAGCACGATGTGCCCATCCAGAATCGCACGCGCCGCGTCAGCGATCGGGTCTTGCTGGTCATCGCCCTCAGACAGCACCGTGTAGAAAGCCGTGATCGAGCCAACCCCGTGCAGCCCATTGCCACTGCGCTCCACCAGTTGCGGTAGCTTGGCAAAGCAGGAGGGCGGATAGCCCTTGGTGGCGGGAGGCTCACCGATGGCCAGCGCAATTTCGCGCTGCGCCATGGCATAGCGGGTGAGCGAATCCATGAGCAGCAGCACATGCTTGCCCTTGTCCCGAAAGTGCTCGGCAACCGCCGTGGCATATGCAGCCCCCTGCATGCGCAAGAGCGGCGGCGCATCAGCAGGCGCCGCCACCACCACCGATCGCGCACGGCCATCCTCACCCAAAATGTCTTCCACGAATTCCTTGACCTCGCGCCCCCGCTCGCCAATAAGCCCCACCACGATCACATCTGCCTGTGTGTAGCGGGCCATCATGCCCAGCAAGACGCTTTTGCCCACCCCTGAACCGGCAAACAAACCCAGGCGCTGCCCACGCCCCACGGTAAGCAGGGCATTGATGGCGCGCACGCCCGTGTCCAGCGATTCGCGCACAGGGTCCCGGTCCATGGCATTGATCTGGCGGCGCCCCATGGGCTCAGACACCACGTCCTGCACGGGCCCGCCATGGTCCAGCGGCAGTCCCTGCGCATCCACCACCCGGCCCAGCAGGCCTTCGCCCATCGGCAAGCGCAGTACACCCGCACGCTGGATGGCCCGCGCGGGCTCGCCGAGACGGGGGATGGGGATGTAGGGCGCAGCGGGCACCACACTGGCACCACTGGAGAGTCCGTGGATATCTCCCGCAGGCATCAGAAAAGCGCGGTCCGCAGAAAAACCCACCACTTCTGCCAGCACGGGGGCATGCCCCGGCATCTGGACCATGCACTGCGAACCCACGGGCACGCGGATGCCCACAGCCTCCAGCACCAGGCCCGTCAGCCGGGTCAGCGTGCCGCGCGTCTCCAGCGGCGCGCCTTCAGCGACGCGCGCACGCGCGTCGTCCATCAGGCGTGTCCAGGCAGAAGGAGATTCAACGGCCATCACTGCCCTCTTCTTCCTCTTGCCATGGCGACTGGAGCCCCAGTGCGGCAATGGCCCGCTGCCAGCGTTTGTCAAGGCTGCCGTCCACCGCCGTACCGGCTGATTCCACCAGGCAGCCGCCCGGCGGCACCGCAGCATCCGCCATCCACTGCACACCGGGGGCATCGATTTCTTCGCGCAGAGGCTGGGCCATCGCCTCCATATCTGCAGGGTTCAGGCGGACCATGGCAGGTCGCCCCTCGGTCACCAGCATGCCTACCGCCTCCCTCACCACGGGCTGCAAGGCGTTGGGGTTGACGGACAGTTCCTGGCGCACCACCTGGCGCGCAATGTCACAGGCCAGCTCCAGCAGTTGCTGGGCCATCTGCTGCTGCATGTCGATCAGGCTTGCATCGAGGGTCTGCACCACGCTCTGCAGCCGCTGCGCCGTTTCATGCCCTTGCTGGGCAATGTATTCGTCCATGCGCCGCTGCCATTCCAGCGCCGTTTGGGCCTGCCCCTGGGCAAAGCCCTCAGCGTAGGCGTCATCACATGCCTGCTGAATCAGTGCCTGCTGCGCAGCCTCATCAATTTCAGCCGGAATCTCGGCCACAGGCTCTGGCTCCACGGGCTCAACCAGGTCGGAGCCGTCCACCGCTCCAAACTTCCACTGCGTGAAATCGCCCACTTCCTCGCTGGGAATGAAGCGCGAATAAGAGCGCTGGCTAGACGAAGGCATCATCACCGCCGGATCCAATCACGATTTGACCCTCGTCGGACAAGCGACGCACGGTCTTCAGGATTTCCTTCTGCTGAGCCTCGACCTCGGACAACCGCATCGGGCCGCGCGATTCGAGGTCTTCGCGCAATGCCTCGGAGGCACGCGAGGACATGTTCGACAGGAACTTCTCGCGCAGCTCGGGCACTGCTCCCTTGAGTG
The DNA here is from genome assembly GCF_057586455.1 of Acidovorax sp. SRI_002. NCBI lineage: Bacteria > Pseudomonadati > Pseudomonadota > Betaproteobacteria > Burkholderiales > Comamonadaceae > Acidovorax > Acidovorax sp. SRI_002. The sequence continues at coordinate 19,450 of NZ_JBYCZW010000008.1, forward strand.
CCACGATGAGCGTTTCGGACGCCACCTCCTTGAGCACAGTCTGGATCGCCTTGTCGTCGAGCTTGAGCACGTCTTCGAACACGAACATCTTGTCCATGATCTTCTGGGCCAGATCGGGGTCGTAACCCCGGATGGATTCGAGCACCACGGCATCCATGTTGCCGCCCAGCAGATTGATGATCTCGGCCGCAGCCTTGACGCCGCCCAGCGAGCTCTTGCGGATCTTGTCGCCACCCGCCAACACCTTGAACAGCACCTCGTTCAGGTCCTTGAGCGCCGTCGGCTGAATACCTTCCAGCGTGGCCACGCGCAGCAAAATTTCACTGCGCTGACGGTCAGTGAGGTGCATCAGGATGCCCGACGCCTGGTCGCTGTCCAGGTGCACCAGGATGGCTGCGACGATCTGGGGATGTTCGTTGCGCAGCAGTTCAGCCACCGACAGTGGGTCCATCCACTTGAGGCTCTCGATGCCCGACACGTCGCCGCCCTGCAGGATGCGGTCGATGAGCAGGCCCGCCTTGTCGTCGCCCAGCGCGCGGCGCAGCACGGCGCGCACGTAATTACCGGTGTCGGACACCAGCAGGCTCTGCGCAGCAGCGGCGCCGGAGAACTTGTTGATGACCTCGTCCACTTTCTCGCGCGATACCGAGCGCATGCGCGCAATGGTTTCGCCGAGTTTCTGCACTTCCTTGGGCGAGAAGTGCTTGAACACTTCGGCAGCCTCTTCCTCGCCGAGGGACATCAGCATGATCGCGGCGTCGTTGAGTCCTTGGTCGTCCATGGTCGTCGTCCGTGGTGTCGGTGATTAGACCGGCTCGCCGTTCAGCCAGGTCTTCAGGATATTGGCCACAGCCACAGGGTTCTCCTTGGCCAGCACGCGCGCCTCTTCCAGACGCAATTGCTCCGGCGTGGCAGGAAGCACCTCGTTTTTCTTGGCGGGCGCAGGCAGCGCCGGGCGTTCGGGCGTTTCGGACTCCACGGCATCCAGCTGGCCACCGGCCACCGGGATGGCACGGGGCTTGGCCGCCGCGCCAGTGCCCTTGAGGGCCGGACGCACCAAGCCCATCAGCACCAGGGCCGCAAACAGCACTGCACCCACCGGCAAGGCAAACGACTTGGCCAGATCGATCACTTCAGGCTGCTTCCACAGAGGAATGTCGCTGGTTGGCGTTGCGGTCACCTGGAACGGTGTGTTCATGAGGTTGACGGAGTCGCCGCGATCCCGGTTGAAGCCAATGGTCTCGCGCACCAGCGCCGTCATCTGCTCCAGTTGCTCGGGTGTGAGCGCCTTCGACACGGTCTTGCCCTTGTCTTCCGTGGACTGGTAGTTGACCACCACCGCTGCACTCACCCGCTTGAGGGCACCACTGCCGCCGCGCGTGACGCGCACCGTCTTGTCAACCTCGTAATTGGTGATGGATTCGCGCTTGCTACCCACAGCCTGGGCGCCCTGAGCCTGCTGGCCGGCTGCGGTGGGCGGCGGGTTGGCGCCATTGATGGGCGCGGCAGACGGTGCAGGGGGCTGATTGGTCGTGGCGCCCGGCACGCCAGTGGGCAGCGGATTGCCTTGGGGACCTGTGCTTTCCACCACCTGCTGGCTGCGGATGGCGCTGGCATCGGTGGCCAGGTTGGGCCGGTGCTGCTCGGAGGTGGATTCGGTCTGGGTGAAATCCACCTCGGCCGTCACCTGCGCCTTGACGTTGTCGCGGCCCACCACGGGCTCCAGGATGTCCAGGATGCGGCGGGTGTACTGCTGTTCGATCTGTTGTACATACAGCAGTTGCTGCGCATCCACACCGTTTCCAGCGGCGGTATCGGGCGACTGGGACAGCAGCTTGCCTGTATCGTCCAGCACGCTCACGGCGGACGGAGACAGCTCTGGCACGCTGGAAGCCACCAGGTGCACGATGCCCGCCAGCTGCGCCCGGTCCAGAATACGGCCCGGGTGCAGGCTCACCAGCACCGACGCCGAAGGCTTTTGCTGCTCCCTGAAAAATCCGTTCTGGTTGGGAAGCGCCAGATGCACCCGCGCACCTTGCACCGACGACAGCGCCTGGATGGAGCGCGTGAGTTCGCCCTCCAGGCCCCGCTGGAAGTTCAGACGCTCCTGGAACTGGGTCATCCCAAATTTGCTGGATTCCATCAGTTCGAAACCCGCCACCGAACCCTTGGGCAGGCCCTGGGTGGCCAGGCGCAGGCGCACGTCGTGCACGCGGTCTGCTGGGATCAGGATGGCACCACCGCCATCAGCGTGCTTGTAAGGCACATTCATCTGCGACAACTGGGCCACGATGGCACCGCCATCTTTGTCGTTCAGATTGGCAAACAGCACGCGGTAGTCAGGCTGGCGCCCCAGCACGATGGCCGCAATGGCCACCGCCACCAGCAGCGCCGCGCCCACACCCAGCCGCATGCGCTGCGCCCTGTCGAGGGCAGACAGCCGCTGCAGCCAGTTCGGGCTGGCAGGGGGGGTGAGAGGAATTTCAGCAACTGCAGACATCTTGCTTTCCAGTAGGGTGGCCCGGCAAGGACCAAAGCGTGGGGTCGATTATTCGGTCACGCCTCCAAAATGTTCGCTGGATAAGCCGCGCGTTTGGCCATCAATTCAGAGCGATGGGTCCCGGCGCGATGGCTAGGATACGCAGCATACCGCCATTCCCACGGATACAGCCATGGACCTTCGCATCTCAAGCTCTACCGCCCCGCTCACGGGCGCTGGCGTGGCGCGCCGTGCTGCAGCGCCGCAAAACGACGCCAATGACGTGGGTTTCTCGGGGGCGCTCAAAGGCGCACTGCAGTCGGTCAGCGCCGCACAAAACCGCTCTTCGAACCTGCAAACCGAGGTGCAGATGGAAAACCCCTCTGTCAGCCTCGAAGAAACCATGGTGGCCATCCAGAAGGCCCAGATCGGCTTTCAAGCCACGCTGCATGTGCGCAACCGGATGGTGCAAGCCTATACCGACATCATGAACATGCAGGTGTGATAGAGACGCCCCCCCTGAGGCGCTGCGCGCCTTCCCCCAGCTCTCGCAACGCTGGGCGTTTCGGGCAGGGAGACGATGCCCTCGCTGCGGGGCGGCCCTTGCAGGGCATCCCTCGCGTGGGGCGCGCCGGTATCGGTCGGTAGGGGCCCTTCTTTCACTCCTATTTTTGTAGCATTTGCGCTTTGTAGGCAAGCGCTATGGGCACTTTTTATCCCCAAAGACACGCCACGCTCTTGGTACCAGGGGCTGAGCGATGCATCGCTGGCCGCGGCGAGGTGGATGCCAAGCGCCAGGAACCGTTCGCTCTCAATTTAATAGCTGCCTGCGCTTGATAGATAAGCGGCATAGCCCTATTCGCCCATGAAAAAGCCGACCTCGTGGGGTCGGCTTTTTTGCGGCTCAGCGCACGCCTCAGTGCATCATCTGCGGCTGGCCCTCGAACAGGTGTTCAAACTGCGCCAGCCAGGGCTCAGCGAGGCAGCGAATCTGGGCATCGTTGCGCAGGATGCGCTGCATGATGCGGGTCTTCTCGCGTTTGTGCTCGGGCAGCAGTTCGTGCTCTTGCGACTTGAAGCGCAGCTGCTCGATCAGCACGGCGCAGGCGCCTTCGTAGCGCACCACCCCATCCCAGTCCTTGAGCTTGGCGGCCTCCAGCATCTTGGCGCTGCTGTCTTCAATCGCCTTGTAATAGTCAATCAGCATGTGTGACATGGTTATGCCTCCACCAGCACAGGCTGGCCAGTGGCGGCGGGCGCATCGGACGAAGCCGCGGTGCCGGTTTTCTTGATTTCGTTCCAGCCTTGGGCCACGGGCTCAATCAGGCGCATGACTTCTTGCATGATGGCGTCGTCGTTGCGGGCGTTGGCCAAGATCAGGCGGCGCATGCAGTAGTCGTACAGCGCACCCAGGTTTTCGGCCAGTTCGCCCCCATCGACTTTGTCGAGCGAGGTGCTCAGGCCCTCCTCCAGAATGCGCACGGCCTTGGAGATGGCATTGACTTTGGCCAGCACATCACCACGTGCCAGGGCGCCACGTGCCGTGGCGATGGCATTGAGGACACCTTCATACAGCAGGCTGACCAGCTGGTGCTGGTCCATCGTGTGCATGCTGGTTTCCACATTGATACGCTGGTAAGCGTTGGCTGCACGGGGGCTGTAGGCGCTGAACATGCTGACAATCCTTCCGAGGTATTACTTAAGTTATCGGCATGTGCCAGAAAAACTGAAGCCCCTGATTAACCAGTCGATTTGTTCCAGGCAGTGACCTGCTGTGAGATATACGCGTTCAGGCCATTGAGGCTGCTCAGCTGGGTATCGAGTGCGTTATACCGCTGTGTGATGCGCTTTTCAAATGCCTCGACCTTCTCATTCACCCGCGTCTGGTCCTGGCTGTTGCGCTTGAGGCTCAGCTGCAGGGTGGCATCCTTGGATTTGAAGAACCCGTCGTTGGAGAGCAGGTTGGTGGTCAACGCCTTCAGCTGGACGGCAATGCCATCGGCAGCGCCGCCGCCGGTATTGCGGAACAGGTTTTTCACGTCGTCGGGGTTCTCGGACAGCGCCTTGGTGAGCTTGGAGGAATCAACCGCCAGGTCTCCGCCCAGCTGCTGGGTAATGCCAATGTCCGCCAACCGCTGGAAAGCACCGCCCCCTGTAGTGACCGACTGGATGGCATTGCGCAGGGAGTTTTGCAGCGCTACGGCCGTCGAGTCACCTTGCAGCAAACCGGCCGACTTGGTAGCGGCGTCGTACTTGGTGGCGTCCTGCAGCAACTGGTTGATGGCGTTGTAGGCCTTCACGAATCCATCAATGTTGGACTGGATCGCGGAGTTGTCCTTGCTCACGGTGATATCAATGGGAGCCGTCGTCACTTGCTCGGCCTTGAAAGTCACGCCCGAAATCGTGGAGGCAAACGTATTGGTGGCTGAAGACACCGCGATCCCGTTGACCGTGGCCTTGGCATCGGCGGCAGCCTGCGTGACCGTGGCACCGTTGACGAGGCGGGACAAGCCTGTTGCGTCGGTGTTGCCCGCGCTCTGCGGGTCGGTGTCGCCGTCCTCCATCACACTCAGGCGAAACCCGAACTCCTCGCCGGTGCTCTTGCTGCGCAGCAGCAAGCGCTCGCCCGACGCATCACTGAGTACAGACGCCGTTACCCCTGCATTGGCACCATTGATCTTGCTGGCCACGTCCGACAGCTTGTCGCTCGCACTGATAGTGATATCTACGGGCTGACCGCTGCCAGGTGTGAACGACGCGGGTGCAACACTCCACTTGCCCAGTTCGAGGCGCAGCGTACCGGATCCGAGCGCACCACCCACGGGCAGCAAAGCGGCGGACGCAGTGGCCTGCGCCTTGGCAAGGCTCTGGACCTCGACACTGAACGTGGTGGGAAGCGTGCCCCCTACGGCGGTGGCGGAAACAAATTTGGAGTCGGACGACGTGGTAGCCACGCCATTCCAACCGGTCACGCTGGTGAGCTTGCCCGCTGCATCCTGCAGCGTGGACACCAGCGACTTGATCTGTCCAAAGGCAGAAATCTTGGTATTGACCGTGGCCGCTTGTAATTTCAGCGTGTCCAGGGGCCTCTTTTCCAGGGTGACCAACTGGGAAATGATGCTCTTGACATCAAGTCCGTTCGTGCCGACGCCTGGGGATGAAATGGTTGCCATACAAACCTCCTGAACTGGTCCAACGGAAATTATGGCGCCGAACGGCGATCAAGAACGTCCGTAAACACGCCAGGAAACCCGTCTTATCCAGCGGTCCTGGCACCCGCCTTCCAAAAAGCCAAAGGGCGGCGACAGAAATCTGCCGCCGCCTGGGGTCCACCAGGGCGCTGCAACGCCCTGGCTGCCATGCCCGCCGCTTAACGCAGCAGGGCCAACACACCTTGGGGCAGCTGGTTGGCCTGGGCCACCATTGCCGTACCGGCCTGTTGCAGGATCTGGGCACGCGACAGGTTGGCCGTTTCTGCGGCGAAGTCGGCATCCAGAATACGCGAACGCGAGGAAGAAAGGTTTTCCGACGTCACTTGCAGGTTGCTGATCGACGTTTCAAAGCGCGATTGCAGAGCACCGAGCTTGGCACGCTCACCGTTGATGAAGGCCAGCGCAGAGTCCACCGTCTTCAGGGCGTTGGTCGCGTTGCTGAACGTGGTCACATCCAGGTTGGCCACGGTTTGCAGGGCAGAGCCACCGTTGTCCAGCTGGTTGCTGGCCGAGGTCACAGCGAAGGACTTTTCCGAGTCCAGTGTGATGTAGCCGCCCGTGTTCACGTTCTCCACGTTGGCATCGGCAGCCAAGGTGCGAGCAGTGCCGTTGCTGGCACCTGCGGCGTCGTAGCCGGTCACCGTCACTGCAGCAGCATTGGCGTTGGTCGTATCGCCCACCACAATGTTGTTGCCAGTGGCATTGGTCAAAACGATCTGGCTACCATCAGAGCTCAGCGAGGCGTTGATGCCAGTCTTGGCGGCTTGGTCGTTGATGGCGGACACAGCTGCCGACAGGCGATCGGTACCTGTGGCCGAGGTCAGCGTGAACGACACGGTGCGTGGCGCGCCCACATTGTCGCCTTCCAGCGTCAGCGAATAGGAACCCGCTGCAGCCATGCCGCCCAGACGCACTTCCGTGCGGGCCGTGGCCGTCACACCGGTGTCGGCTTTCAGTGCGTTGATCTGGTCGGCCGTGGCCTTGGCGGTGGCGCTCACAGCCACCGTCAGCGTGCCGGTGCCCAGGTAGCCGCTAATGGCCACGGAACCGGTGGTCACACCGTTGGTGCCTGCGGTGGCCTGGGTGGCCGAGGCGCCGATACCCGAGCCATTGGAAGCCACGTTCTGGTTGTTGCCATACACGCTGGTGCGCAGGTTGCCCGTGGCAGCCACGATGGTCTGGTTGGCGTTGGCACCCACTTGGAACTGTTGCGTACCGAAGCTGCCGTCCAGCAGCTTGGAGCCGTTGAATTCCGTGGTTTGCGAGATACGGTCCAGCTCCGACACCAGTTGGCCGACTTCCTGTTGCAGGGCCTGGCGGTCGCCAGCGCTGTTGGAAGCGTTGGCCGACTGCACAGCCAGCTCACGCACACGTTGCAGGATGTCGCCCGAAGCCTTCAGCGCGCCTTCAGCGGTCTGCGCCAGGGAAATACCGTCGTTCGCATTGCGAACTGCCTGGTTCAGGCCGCGGATCTGGCTGGTGAAGCGCTCGGAAATCGCCAGGCCGGCGGCGTCGTCCTTGGCGCTGTTGATACGCAGGCCGGACGAGAGGCGCTGGATGGACGTGTTCAGCGAAGTCTGGCTCATGCCCAGATTGCGCTGAGCGGTCAGCGAGCTGATGTTGGTATTGATGGTGGAAGCCATTGCAAATCTCCAGAAAAGAACTGACTGAATATGGCGTTGCCGCCAGCCGGGGCGCCAGCACCGCGCTGGCCTCCTGGGTTCCCAGCGCTGCAGGCCATCTGGTGAACGGCGGGCCGCTTACGGACCGTTGCAATTGTTTTCGGGTCGCCGCCGGAAAACTTGAGGGGCAAACGCACAAGTTGTACGACTTTTTTGCCGCTTATCTCCTAAACACCCAAAAGCAGCGTCTCCACAATTCATCCATCGTTCCCCCATTGACAGCCGGACGGGTGCGCTTGAACCGGCAAACAGATCCGTCTAGCGACGTTAAGGAGTTTCGCCATGGCAGCAACCATCAATACCAACATCAGCTCGCTGACCGCCCAGCGCAACCTGGGCACCAGCCAGATGTCGCTGAATACAGCCATCCAGCGCCTGTCGTCCGGCTTGCGTATCAACAGCGCCAAGGACGACGCCGCCGGCCTGGCGATTTCCGAGCGCTTCACCAGCCAGATCCGCGGCCTGAACCAGGCTGTTCGCAATGCGAACGACGGGATTTCTCTGGCGCAGGTGGCTGAAGGTGCAATGGGGTCGGCTGGCAACATTTTGCAGCGGGTCCGTGAACTGGCGGTACAGTCGGCCAACGCCTCCAACAGCGCTGGCGACCGCCAGGCCCTGCAGCAGGAAGTCGGCCAATTGGTAGCGGAACTGGACCGGATTTCGCAAACCACCGAATTCAACGGCCAGAAGTTGCTGGACGGCACCTTTGGTACGCAGCAGTTCCAAGTGGGTGCAAACGCCAACCAGACCATTGTGGCGGCCACAGCCAACCTGCGTACCAGCGTGTACGGCAACAACCAGAACGTCGCCTCCAACGGCTCGGGCATTGGCGCATCGGCCACCCAAGCCACCGCAGGCACCAACGGTGTGACCACCGGCTCGGTAGCCGTCAGCGGCTACCTGGGCACCGGCACCCTGACGGTGGCTGCAAGTGCTACCGCCAAAGCCACCGCCGACCAGATCAATGCCTTACAGGCCACCACTGGCGTGACCGCCACAGCACGCACCGAAGTGCACCTGGGTGGCATGGCGGCGGCCGGGTCCTATTCGTTGACGCTGGAAGGTGACAACGTCGGCAGTCCCCGCACCATTTCATTCACGCTGGTTGCAGGCACGGGGACCGACCGCCTCTCCCCTGCCGTGTCGGCCATCAATGAACAAGCGGCCAAGACCGGCATCAATGCCTCGCTCAACTCCGACGGCACGCAGATCATTCTGACCAACGCCACCGGCAACAACATCGTGATCGGCGACACGGTGAACGCCAACGCGGGTGCGGTGACCGTCACCGGCTATGACGCGGCAGGTGCCAGCAACGGCGCGACCCGGACGCTGGCCGCCGACGCGAACGTGGAGTTCATCAACACCGGCGGTTACATCACGCTGGACTCCGAAAAGTCCTTCGCAGTGACCTCGGCCAGCAACCAGCTGGACAACGGGGGCTCCTCGCTGCACACCGTGGCCAACCTGGACGTGACCACCTTCACCAACGCCACCGACGCGCTCAAGACCGTAGATTCGGCCCTGGCCTTCATCAACGGTGAACGTGCCAAGCTCGGCGCCCTGCAATCGCGCTTCGAAACCAGCATCTCCAGCTTGCAGATCACGTCTGAGAACCTGTCCGCATCGCGTTCGCGCATCCAGGACGCAGACTTCGCGGCCGAAACAGCCAACCTGTCGCGTGCCCAGATCCTGCAACAGGCCGGTACGGCGATGGTGGCCCAGGCCAACCAGATCCCGCAGGGCGTGCTGTCTCTGCTCAAGTAACCTGACCAAACCACACGCTGCGCAGTGAAACAGCAACACCAAAGGGGCCCATCGGGCCCCTTTGTACATGGCACACTGCCTGCACATCCCGCTCCTTTGCTCGTAGATCGGCGCCACCGTGCACACCAAACACACCGACCAGGACGCGTCCCGCCTGCAGGCCGCACTTGCTGCCTCCGACTGGCCCCTTCTCACCCGCTTGTGCCGCCAGGTCCTGCGCAAGAACAGTCGCCACCTCAGCGCGCATCGGCTGCTGGGCTTCTCACTGAACAAGCAGCGCGAGTTCGATGCCGCCCTCAAGGCTTACCGACAGGCCTATGTGTACTGGCCTGAAGACACCGAGCTACTCGTCAACTATGCCAACGTGCTCATTGAGCAAGCACGCAATATCGACGCCCTGCCCCTGCTGGAAAAAGTGTGCGAACTGCGCCCCCAGCAGGCCATTGGCTGGATCAAGCTGGCCGAATGCTGCTACCTGCTGACGCAACACGACAAAGGTTTTGACGCCAGCCAGAGGGCCGCCGCCCTGGCCGAGACACTGCACGACCGCGTCGCCGCACTCATGCAAAGCGCCATCCACCGGCGCGAGCTGGGCCAGGTGCGCGAGGCTGTCAAGGACTGCGAGACAGCCATCGCCCTGCGCTACAACGACCCTGGCAACTACACCAACAAGCTGTTGTTCATGCTGGCCGATCCCCAGGTGGACGCCGCGCAGCTGTCGGCGGCCGCACGGCAGTACGGCGCTGTGTTCGAGCCGCCGCTGCGCCCAGAGTGGCCCGATTTCCAGGAGCACCGGGGCTCTCCATGGCGACGCCTGAAGATCGGCTTCCTCTCCCCCGACTTCCGGGTGCACTCGGTGATGTACTTTGTGGAGGGTCTGCTGGCGCAACTGGATCGGCGGCAGTTTGAGGTTTTCGCTTTCTATCTGTTCCCGCGGGACGATCACGTCACCGAGCGCGTACAGCGCCATGCCGACCATTTTGTGCCCCTGGCCGGTTTCAGCCCGCAGCAGCAGGCCGAGGCCATTCGCGCGCAGGGCATCGACATCCTGATCGACCTGGCGGGCCACACCGGCAACAACGGCCTGCTGACGCTGGCCCACAAGGCGGCCCCGGTGCAGGTGTCCTGGCTGGGGTTCCCGGCCACCACCGGGCTCACGGCCGTGGACTACAAGTTCACCGACGAAATTACCGACCCGCCCGGCGCAGAGGCGCAGTACACCGAGCAGCTCTACCGCTTGCCCACGCTGTTCGCGTGCTACCGCCCCATGAGCCGCAACCCGCTGTGGCGCTACCAGCCGCGCTACCAGGTGCGCCCCACGCCCGCGCTCGCCAACGGTTTCATCACCTTCGGCTCGTGCAACAACCTGGGCAAGCTGACCGACGAGGTGCTGGCCCTGTGGGGCCGGGTGCTGGCCGCCGTGCCGGGCTCGCGCCTGCTCATCGAGGGCAAGAACCTGGACCGGCCGGACTTTGCCAGCGCCTACCGCCAGCGCTGCGAGCGCCTGGGCCTGCCTCCGGCGCAAGTAGACCTGGTGGCGCAGCGCACCGACAACCAGTACCTCACCTACCACCGCATCGACATCGCGCTCGACCCCTTCCCGCTGACGGGCGGCACCACCACCTTCGACGTGCTATGGATGGGCCTGCCCATCGTGTCGATGGTGGGCGAAAGCTTCAAGAGCCGCATGGGCGTGGGCCTGCTGGCCTACCTGGGCCGCACCGAATGGCTGGCCGAAACGCCCGAGGACTATGTGCGCATCGCCACCGGCCTGGCGGCCGATGCGCAGGCGCTGAACACCCTGCGGCAGGGGCTGCGCGCCGAGGTGGAGGCCTCTGCACTGATGCGCGAGGACATCTTCAACCACCACTTTGCCGAAGGCCTGCGCGTGATGTGGCTACAGTGGCTGGCCCGGGCCGAACACCCGGACGATCCCGCCGCCCAGGCCCAGGCGATCCAGGACTGGCTGCCCCAGCTGCCAGAGGCCTGGACCCAGCCGCCCGTGCCCGGCGTGGGCCTGAAGCCCGGCCAGCGCGTGAGTCTGCACGAGGCGCACCAGCGCCTGCAGGACCTGGTGGACAAGGCCAAGGCCGCCCCGCCGCCCACACCCGCCACCGGCGCGGACACCAGCGCGGGCCCGGCTCTCAAGGACCGCCACTGGATCGCCGTGACCGAGCTGGCCGAAACCGTGCTCAGCGCTATGCCTCACGACCCGGTGGCCCTGGCCTGCCTGGCCGAGGTGGAACACGCCCACGGCCACACCGAATTTGCCGTGACCTACCTGCGGCACGCCACGCAGGCGATGGGCCTGGACATGGGGGCGAGCCCTGCTGCGTGATGCCCTGACGCCTTGGCGCTCAGTTACAGGGGCAGGGCTGCGTCGCGCAAAATGCTATAAATAATATAGCAACAAACACATACCCACCGCTCGCAAGGCGGCATTTTTCCCCATATTTTCTGCGCCCATCACCCCTTGCGTCGCAGAAACCCGTGCGGCGCCACCGTGACCTGCAGGCGCTGCTCCATCTCGGCATCCACTTCGAACTCGGCGTGCCCGACCAGCCACTGGTGCACCGCCGTCTTGGGGTTGTTGCCCACGTCCCAGGGTCGGTCGGCAAAGAACTTCGGCGGCATGTCTTCCACAAAGGTGTCGAACACCACGCAGTAGCTGCCGGGCGTCACCAAGGGCGCGTAGGCGTTGAGCTCGCCCAGCACATGGTCGTGCGTGTGCATGGAGTCCAGGCACACCAGCACACGCTGGTAGCCCTGGGCAAAGTCGCGCACCTGCTGCACCACCTCGGGCGCCACGGCCGATCCCTGAATCATCGCGATGCGGCTGGCCATGGGGTGGGATTCGATGGCAGCGCGGTTGTGGGTGCGGATGTCGATGTCTACGCCCAGCACCTTGCGGCGCGAGGCGCGCGGGTCCATCGTGGTGCCCGCCTCGATGGCGTCGCTCATGTCGAGCAGCGCCAGCAGCGAGGCGCTGAGCACCAGCGATCCGCCGTGGGCGATGCCGGTCTCGATGATCAGATCGGGCCGCACGCGCCACACCAGCTCCTGCATGGCCACCATGTCCTGCGGGTACTGGATGATGGGCCGCCCCATCCAGTCGAAGTTGTAGACGTACTGCCGCTGCATCGAAGCCTGCAGCCAGTCGCGCGACAGGGTCTGGAACGCGGTGTCCTGGGCATAGCCCGCAAGGCGGTCGCGGCGTTCCTGGGCAAATTGGTCAACGGGGTTCATGGCGGGGTACTCCAACAAGGTCGTTCGACGGCAGAAAGGGCAAGAGGTCATCGGCCAGCACGGCGCGGGGCTCCACGCCCCATTCACCCTGCAGGCGCTGCACATTGATGGGGGGAAACGCCTGCAGCGGTGCCTGGGCATCCACCTCCACGGTACAGCCCGTGCGCGCCTGCAACCAGGCCAGCCACTGGGCATGGAGGGTCTGTCGGCCGCTGGCCACGTTGTAGGTGGCAGCGCGGCCCGCCAGCGCAATGCGCGGCAGCCAGTCCAGCAGGTCGCCCACATGCACATAGTCCTTGGCGGACTGCGGATCGGAGCGCAGCACGATGCGGCCCGCCCGGGCCTGGCCCACTAGGTCGGCCACCAGGTTGCCGGAGGCCGCGTCCATGCCCGGTCCGACCACGTTGGACAGGCGCGCCACGCGCACCCCGGGGCGCCCGCAGGCATGGCACAGCGATTCGCCGGTGAGCTTGGTGAGGTTGTACAGGTATGACGGGTCGCCCGGCAGCACGGACAGCGGGGCGTCCTCGTGCGTGGAGGCCGCCCCCATGTAGACGCGGGTGGATGACAGGTAAAGCAGCGAATCGAACTGCGCGCACCGCAGCACCTCGGCCAGCAGGCCCACATGGGCGTCCACGGTGTCGAACGGGCGCGTGCGGAAGTCGGCGGTGAGCCCCACGCAATAGATCACATGGCCCAGCGGGCGGGTGAACACCTCGGCATCGCCGCGCGGTGGCGCCCACACGGTGTGGCCCTGGGCCCGCAGGTGCGCCACCAGGCGGCTGCCGATGTAGCCCGAGGCGCCCAGCACCGTAAACGTCGAAGGGGGCAGGTCCGTCACCGGCGCTCCCCCACGGCCGCCAGCGGCTGGCCCGCATACACGGTGTACGCCAGCAACTCACCGCGCACGATGGAGCCCGCGCCCACCACGCAGCCGCGCCGCAGCACTGCGCCGTCCAGCAGCACGCAGTTGGCGCCGATCCATACGTCGTCCTCGATCACGATGCCGCCCTTGCTGGGCAGAAAACCCTGCTCGCGGATCAAGCGGCTGCGGTCGGCATAGGCATGGTTGACCGGCGCAAAGGTGCAGTTGGCGGCAATCGCCACGTAATTACCGATGTGGATGCCGTTGCCGGTGTAGAGCACGCAGCCCGCGTTGATGACCACATGCTCACCCACCACCAGGTCGCCGCTGCCGCCCGCAGGCTTGACCTTGACGAAGCTGTCGATCACCGAATGCGCGCCCACCACGATGCGCGTTCCGCGCACCGAGTCTTCGATATCGGCCAGGTGCGAGAGCTTCGCGGTGGGATGGATCTCGATCACCTAGAACACCTCCAGCCGGGGCACGGCCACCACCATCTGCGCGCCCCAGCTGCGCGTGTAGTCGAGTTGCTCGGCCACCTCGCTGCGCAGGTTCCAGGGCAGGATCAGGATGCGCTGGGGCTTGTGGGCGCGCAGGTGCGCCTCGCTCACGACCGGGATGTGGCTGCCGGGCAGGGATTGCCCCTGCTTGGCAGGGTTCTTGTCCACCACATAGGGCAGCAAATCGGGCCGCACGCCTGCAAAGTTGAGCAGTGTGTTGCCTTTGGCCGCCGCGCCGTAGGCGCCCACGGTGACTCCCTCGGCCTGGCATTGCAGCAAAAACGTGAGCAGCTCGCGCTTGACCCTTGTGGCCTGGGCCTGGAAGTCGCTGTAAAAACCGGCACCCAGCATGCCCGCCGCTGTCTCGTTGGCCAGCAGTTGCTGCACGCGGGTGGTGCCTTCAGCCGTTACCTGGAGGTGGCCCACGGTATCGGCGCGGGCGGCAAACACCCGCAGGCTGCCGCCGTGGGTGGGCAGCTCCTGCACATCGATCACCACCAAGCCGTTGGCCGCAAAAATGCGCTGCACTGCCGTGAGCGACAAATACGAGTAGTGCTCGTGGTACGCCGTGTCGAACTGGCAACCCTGCACCATGCGCAGCAGGTGCGGAAACTCGAACGTCGCCACGCCGTGGGGCTTGAGCAGCCGCGTGAAGCCGCCCACAAAATCGTTGATGTCGGGCACATGGGCCAGCACGTTGTTGGCGGCGATCAGGTCGGCCTGGCGGTCGGCAGCGGCCAGCTCGTCGGCCAGCGCCACGCCAAAGAAGCGATCCACCACCGCTATGCCCTTGGCGCGGGCCGCCGCCGCCGTGCTGGCGGTGGGCTCCACGCCGTAGCAAGGAATGCCAGCCGCCTGCACATACTGCAGCAGGTAGCCGTCGTTGGACGCGACCTCGACCACGCGGCTGGCGGCGGTGAGGCCCAGGCGCTCACGCATCGCCTCGACATAGGCCTGGGCATGGGCCAGCCACGACGAGGAGAACGAACTGAAATACGCGTAGTCGTCGGTGAACAGCGCCTCGCGCCCGGCGTGGTCTTCGGTCTGCACCAGCCAGCAGGTTTCGCACACCAAGAGGCGCAGGGGGAACCAGGTTTCGGGCGCGCGCAACGCGGCCTCGCTCAGGTAGGCATTGGACGGGGGCGCGCTGCCCAGGTCCAGGAACGGCAGTCGCAGCGGGTTGCCGCAGTGTCGGCACTTCACAGGCGCACTCCTTCGAATTCTTCGGTCATCCCGGGCTGGCCTGCGTCGCGGGGCGACATTTGCCCCACCGGCAGGGGCCAAGCCACGGCCAGGCGCGGGTCCAGCGGGTGCAGCCCCGCTTCGGCGGCAGGCGCATAGGCCGCAGAGTGGCAATACAGCAGCTCGGCATGGTCGGTCAGCGCCTGGAAGCCGTGGGCAAAACCGGGCGGCATCAGCAGCGCGTTGCCGTTGTCTGCGGATAAATGCTCGGCATGCCACTGCAAAAAGGTGGGCGAGCCCTGGCGCAGGTCCACGGCCACATCCCAGACCTCGCCACGCAGGCAGGTCACCAATTTCATCTCGGCGTGCGGCGGCTTTTGGTAGTGCATGCCACGCACGGAGCCTTGGAGGGCTGTGTAGCTCTGGTTGATCTGGGCGATGGGCGCCGTCCAGCCCGCGCCCGCTAATTCCTCGGCGCAGAACAGGCGCGCAAAAAAGCCGCGCTCGTCCACCAGCGGCTGGCGCTGAACACGGAAAAGCCCAGCCAGCGGCAGTGGCGCCAGGGCCAGTCGGCTCATGGGCGCGCCTCCCAGGCGTCGATGTCGGCCAGGCACAGCGCGCGAGCGTCGGCGCCACCGTGTTGCTGGCGGTACCAGTTCATGGTGCGGGCCACAGCGGTATTCAGCGACCAGTGCGGGGCCACGCCCAGCACCTGGCGGGCATGGGCGGTTTCGAGCGCGAGCCAGCCGGCTTCGTGCGGGCCTTCGCTCTCGTTTTCATAGCTGGTAGCGCTTGCTGGATAGGCGGTGGA
Organism: Acidovorax sp. SRI_002; assembly: GCF_057586455.1. Classification (NCBI taxonomy): domain Bacteria; kingdom Pseudomonadati; phylum Pseudomonadota; class Betaproteobacteria; order Burkholderiales; family Comamonadaceae; genus Acidovorax; species Acidovorax sp. SRI_002. The sequence goes on from NZ_JBYCZW010000008.1 coordinate 35,194, forward strand.
GGCCAATTCAATGACATTTTTGACCGTGGCCGCCTCGTGGGGCAGCGGGCCAAAGTTGTAGGCACCGGCCAAGGCGGGAGATTCCCACAGGCGCTGGGCCAGACGCAGGTAGGCGGCCAGCGGCTCCAGCACATGCTGCCAGGGGCGCGTGGCCTGGGGGCGGCGGATGTGCAAGGTTGCACCCTTTTCCCAGGCGCGCACGGCGTCGGGCAGCAGGCGGTCTTGGGCCCAGTCGCCGCCGCCGATCACGTTGCCCGCGCGGGCGGTGGCCACGGCGATGCCCTGTGCGGCCAGGAACGAATCGCGGTAGCTGGCGGTGACCAGCTCGGTGGCGGCCTTGCTGGCGCTGTAGGGGTCGTGCCCGCCCAGGGCGTCGTCCTCGCGGTAGGGGTAGGCCCATTCGCGGTTGCGGTAGACCTTGTCGGTGGTGACCACCACGGCCACGCGCACGCCAGCCAGCCCGCGCAGGGCATCGAGCAAATGCGCCGTGCCCATCACGTTGGTGGAAAAGGTATCCAGCGGCGCTGCATAGCCGGGCCGCACCAGCGCCTGCGCGGCCAAGTGCAGCACCACCTCGGGCCGGGCGGCGCGCACACGCATGGCCAGGGCCTGGGGGCTGCGGATGTCGCAAAAATGGCTTTCGATGCCCGGGCCGCCCTGCCCCAGCTGGGCCAGGGTGAACAGGTTGGGGTCGGTGGCAGGGGGCAGCGCCACGCCGGTCACCTGCGCGCCCAGGCGCTGCAGCCACAGGGCCAGCCAGGCACCTTTGAAGCCGGTGTGGCCAGTGAGCAACACGCGCTTGCCGCGCCAGAAGTCGGGATCAGGGCGCATCGTGGTTTACCAGCACTTCCAGGGCGCGCGGCCCGATTGCCACAGGTCTTCGAGAAGGTTCTTCTCGCGCAGCGTGTCCATCGGCTGCCAGAAGCCCGTGTGTTCAAAGGCGCGCAGCTGGCCGCTGGTGGCCAGGCGGGCCATGGGTTCCAGCTCCCAGCTGGTGGCGTCGCCGTCGATGTAGTCGATGACCTCGGGCTGCAGCACAAAAAAGCCGCCGTTGATCCAGCCGCCGTCGCCACGCGGTTTTTCCTCGAACCCAGCCACGGTGTCGCCGTCACGCACCAGCGCGCCGTAGCGCCCCGGGGGCTGCACGGCCGTCACCGTGGCTTGGCGGCCATGGGCGCGGTGGAAGGCAAACTGCGCGGTCATGTCCAGGTCGGCCACGCCGTCGCCATAGGTAAAGCAGAAGGGCTCGCCTTCGGGCAGGTATTCCTGCACCCTGCGCAGGCGCCCGCCCGTCATGGTGCTTTCGCCGGTGTCCACCAGCGTCACGCGCCAAGGCTCGGCGTGGCGGTGGTGAACTTCCATGCGGTTGTTGGCCATGTCAAAGGTCACGTCCGACATGTGCAGGAAGTAGTTGGCGAAATACTCTTTGATCACGTAGCCCCGGTAGCCCAGGCAGATGATGAAATCGTTGACGCCATGGGCGGCGTACATCTTCATGATGTGCCAAAGGATGGGCCGCCCACCGATCTCGATCATGGGCTTGGGACGCAGGTGCGACTCTTCCGAGATGCGGGTTCCCAGCCCCCCCGCGAGCAGTACGGCTTTCATGCCCGCAGCATAGTGCAGCCCCTGCGCCACCAAAAGGCCCTGTCACTGTGGAAATACGGGCCAAATGCAGGGATTGGCACCGCGCGCCGATGGAGAGGGGTGCAAACAATTGGAATATCGCTATATTTTATATAGCAACAAACCTTCTACCACCAAGCGACAGAGGCTTTTTTTTACATAACCCGCGCCCCAGGACAACCGTCAAAACTCCGGCAAAAGAGGCAAAGGTGTGGCGCTGGCGCCATTTCCCGAAGAAGGCCTGTGTTGATGGCGCTCTTGAGTGCATTCCACACTCATCAATCCGATACATTTACAGTAACCTTCGGTAAGCCGCGTTGCCAGCGGCTCCGCCCGCCCACTTGTTTAGCCCCGGCTGCCGCCCAACACGTCTACAGCATGTTCGTCATCATTGGTTACGTTGTCTGCCTAGGCTGCATCTTCGGCGTGTACATCGTGCACGGGGGGAACATCAGTGTGATCCTGAAGGCCCTCCCCTTCGAGATCGTCACCATTCTGGGCGGCGCACTGGGCGCCTTCGTGGTGAACAACCAACCCAAGGTGATCAAGGCCACCCTGGCGGCCATTCCGATGGCACTCAAGGGCTCCAAGTACACCAAGGCCCGTTACATGGAGCTGATGGCCATGCTCTATGACATCCTGCAAAAGGCCCGCAAGGAAGGGCTGATGGCCATCGAAAAGGATGTGGAAGCGCCCCACGAGTCCGAGATCTTCAAGAAGTACCCCACCGTGGGCAGCGACCACCATGTGATCGAGTTCACCACCGACTACCTGCGCATGATGGTGTCGGGCAACCTCAACTCCCACGAGATCGAAGCGCTGATGGACAGCGAGATCGACACCCACCACCAGGAAGCCCACGCCCCCGTGGCCGCGCTGGCCCGCCTGGCCGGTGCCCTGCCTGCCTTCGGGATCGTGGCCGCCGTGCTGGGCGTGGTGAACACCATGGGCTCGGTGGGCCAGCCGCCCTCGGTGCTGGGCGGCATGATCGGCTCGGCGCTGGTGGGCACGTTCCTCGGGATTCTGCTGGCCTACGGTGTGGTCGAACCCCTGGGCGGCCTGGTCGAGCAAAAGACTGAAGACGCTGCCAAGGAATTGCAGTGCATCAAGTCCACCCTGCTAGCCAGCATGCAGGGCTACAACCCCGCCACGGCCATCGAATTTGGCCGCAAGGTGCTTTTCTCCAGCGTCCGCCCCAGCTTTACCGAGCTGGAGGGGCATGTGAAAGGCAAGAAGTAGCGACGTCCGCGCCGCGAAACCCCAAACGCCATGGCAGAAAAAAAACTCCAACCCATCATCATCAAGCGCATCAAGAAAGGCGGTCATGCGGTGCATGGCGGCGCCTGGAAGATCGCTTATGCCGACTTCGTGACGGCGATGATGGCGTTCTTCCTGCTGATGTGGCTGCTGGGCTCCACGGCCAAGGGCGAACTGCAGGGGATCGCCGCGTATTTCGCGTCGCCGCTCAAGGTGGCCATGACTGGCGGCGACGGCGCGGGCAACAGCTCCAGTGTGATTCCGGGCGGGGGCAACGATCTCTCGAAGGTGCACGGACAAGTGCGGCGCTCTGACGTGGAAGAGGCCAAGCAGCGCCGCATGAGCATTGATGCCGCCCGCGCCGAGCGCGCCAAGCAGGACCTGGACCGCATCAAGGCCCTGGAGGCCAAGATCGACGCGCTCATCACCGAAAACCCGCGCCTGAACGAGTACAAGTCGCAGATCCGCATCGACATCACCCCCGACGGCCTGCAGATCCAGATCATCGACGACCAGAACCGCCCCATGTTCGACAGCGGCAGCGCGTTGGTGAAACCCTACATGCGCGACATCCTGCGCGAGATCGGGGCAGCGCTGGGCGGGGTGGAAAACCGCATCAGCCTGGCCGGGCACACCGACGCCGTGCCTTACGGAAACAGCGACCGGGGCTACAGCAACTGGGAGCTGTCGGCCGACCGCGCCAATGCCTCACGCCGCGAGTTGGTGTCGGCCGGCATGCCAGACGCTAAACTGGGACGTGTGGTGGGCTTGGCGGCCAGCGATCTGCTGGAGCCAAACAACCCGCGCGCACCCGCCAACCGGCGCATCACCATCACGGTGCTGACCCGCGAGGCCGAAGAACGACTCATGGGCAAAGGGATTCCCGAAATCACTTCCACAGAACTGCTGAATGAAAAGCGGGAAAATCCCCCCCCAAGCAGGTAACAGTTACGACTTGTCACCAAACCTGCCACCCATGACAATGCCCACAGTAATTCTCGACCGAAAGGGTCCCAAGTGACCACAGCCCTTCGTTTTTTGATCGTTGACGACTTCTCCACCATGCGGCGCATCGTGCGCAATCTGCTCAAGGAAAGCGGCTTTGCCGATGCCGACGAGGCCGAAGATGGCGTGGCCGCCCTGAACAAGCTGCGCAACAGCAAGTTCGACTTCGTGGTGACGGACATCAACATGCCCAACATGAACGGTTTTCAGCTGCTGGCTGAAATCAAGAAGGACGACAAGCTCAAGCACTTGCCCGTCCTCATGGTCACAGCCGAAGCCCGCAAGGAAGACATCGTGGCAGCCGCCCAGGGTGGCGCAGCGGGTTACATCGTCAAACCCTTCACCAAGGCCACGCTGGAAGAAAAAGTGACCTTGATCCTGAAAAAGATGGGGCTATGACACCATGGACGACACACCGGACAACAGCCAGCCGCCTGCCGATGTACACCACAAGATTGGCCAGCTGACGCGCCAGCTGCACGACTCGCTCAACGAACTGGGCTATGCCGACAAACTGCGCGGCTCCATGGGCGAACTGCCCGACGCGCAAAGCCGCCTGTCCTACATCGCGCGGTTGACGGGGGAAGCGGCCGAGAAGGTGCTCAACCGCGTCGAACAGGCCAAAGCCCAGCATGACTACATCGCGGCGGAAACGCGCCGGGTCGTCAACTCGCTGGTGGCCGACCCGGTGGCGGCCGTGGCCAAGGGCGAGATCTTCAACTTCCTGACCGATGTGGAGCGCGTGACCAAGGAAGCCGACACGCACCTCACCGAAATCATGATGGCACAGGACTTTCACGACCTCACGGGGCAGGTGATTGCCCGCGTGGTCAACCTGGCGGCCACCATTGAAGACCAGCTGGTCCAGCTGTTGATTCAAACGGCCCCACCCAACGCACAGGTGCCCGTCGAGCCACCCCGCCCTCAGCATCTGCAGGGCCCCGTGGTGGACCCCGAGCACACCCCCGACGTGGTCACCGACCAGTCCCAGGTGGACGACCTGCTGGCCAGCCTCGGGTTCTGAGCCCGTCCGGGGCTTTTTGCGGTCAAAATGGCTGCTAGCGCTTGTCCATCAAGCGCTAGCAGCTATCTTTTTTAGTATTCCATCCCGGCACCACCCACCCTTTGTCGGGTGAGGCCACGCAGGCAAGGCCCCTTCGGCCCGCATGGAAAAGAGGGGGCTGCAGCCCCCTTATCCAGCTTTAGATTTCCGGGCTGCTCACGACAATGGCATGACACCAGCCGTCATGCCACCATGGAATCCAGCCAAGAAAAAAGCCTACCCGCGTCAGAGCGCAAGCTGCAGAAAACGCGCGAAGACGGCCAGGGAGCACGCTCGCGCGATCTCTCCCACCTGGCGATTCTGGGTGCCGGGGCCGCCTGCCTGCTGGTGCTGGCGCCCCAGCTGATGGACCACATGCAGCGGGCCATGAGCCAGCAACTGGCGTTTGACGCCGCCACCGTCATGGCGCCAGGCACCATGCTCAAGCGCCTGCAGGACATGGTGGTGGTGGGCCTGGTGGCCAGTGCAGTGTTTGCCATCCTCACCAGCGCCGCCGCCCTGATCAGCGCCATTGGCGCTGGCGGCTGGATCCTGAGCCTCAAGCCCATCACGCCGCAGTTCAACCGGCTCAACCCGATCTCGGGCCTGGCCAACCTGTTCTCCAAGCAGCAGATGGCCAACGTGGCCAAGATGGTGCTGATGACCGCGATCCTGAGCTATGTGGCCTGGAAGTTCATGGGCAACAGCATCGACACCGTGGCCATGCTAGTGCTGCAGCCCTCCCCCATGGCCATTCGCCAGCTGGCTGACTGGCTGACTTCGGGCATGAGCCTGCTGCTGCTGGTCGTGTTCCTGGCCGCGCTGGTGGACGTGCCGCTGCAGGCCTACTTCTTCAAGTCGCGCCTGAAGATGTCGCACGAGGAAGTCAAGCAAGAGCACAAGGAATCCGACGGCAACCCCCACACCAAGGGCCGCATCCGCCAGAAGCAGCGCGAGATTGCCGACCGCGCCAGCGTGGGCGCAGTTCCCAAGGCCGATTTCGTGGTGATGAACCCCACCCACTATGCGGTGGCACTCAAGTACGACGAAAAGACCATGAGTGCCCCCCAAGTGATATCGCGCGGCACCGACCTCATCGCTCTCAAGATCCGCGACGTGGCCAAGGCGCACGACGTGCCCGTGCTGCAGTCGCCCATGCTGGCCCGGGCGTTGTATGCGCATGCCGAACTGGACCAGGCCATTCCCGCCACGCTCTACACCGCCGTGGCCCAGGTGCTGGCCTATGTCTACCGCCTCAAGGCCGCCCTGCGTGGCGAAGGCCGCATGCCCGACAGCCTGGTGGAGCCCTTCGTTCCGCCTGAACTTGATCCGCTGAACCGCACTCCCGTGCAAGGCGCCGCCGTATGAACACCTCAGTAACGTCTCTTCGACAATGGGCGGGCACCAATGCAGGCGCCCTGCAGGGCCTGTCGGCACCACTGCTGGTGGTGGCGATCCTGGCGCTCATGGTGTTGCCCATCCCGCCCTGGCTGCTCGACGCGTTTTTCACGCTCAACATCGCCGTGGCCCTGATGGTGATGATGGTGGCGGCCTACATGCTGCGGCCGCTCGATTTCGCAGCCTTCCCCTCGGTGCTGCTGCTAACCACCCTCATGCGCCTGTCGCTGAACGTGGCCTCCACGCGCGTGGTGCTGCTCGAAGGCCACACCGGCCCCGGCGCCGCCGGTGCGGTGATCGAGGCCTTTGGTCACTTCTTGATCGGCGGCAACTTTGCCGTGGGGCTGATCGTGTTCGCCATCCTGGTGGTGATCAACTTTGTGGTGATCACCAAGGGCGCCGAGCGCATTGCAGAAGTGTCGGCACGCTTTACCCTGGACGCCATGCCCGGCAAGCAGATGGCCGTGGACGCCGACCTGAACGCGGGCCTGATCGACGAAAAAGAAGCCAAGCGCCGCCGCGCCGAAGTGGCGGAAGAAGCCAACTTCTTTGGCTCCATGGACGGTGCCTCCAAGTTCGTGCGCGGCGATGCGGTCGCCGGCATCCTGATTTTGCTCATCAACATCATCGGTGGCTTTGCCATCGGGGTTTTGCAGCACGACCTCTCGGCCAAGCAGGCGGCTGATAGCTACATCCTGCTGGCCATTGGTGATGCGCTGGTGGCACAGATTCCTGGGCTGCTGATCTCGGTGGCTGCGGCCATGGTGATCTCGCGCGTGGGCAAGGACCATGACATGGGCCGCCAGATCGTGCAGCAGCTCTTCATGTCGCCCCGCGTGCTGGGCGTGACCGCCGGCATCCTGCTGCTGCTGGGCGTGATCCCCGGCATGCCCCACATGGTGTTCCTGACCATGGGTGGCCTCTTGGGCTACGCCGCCTGGGTGCTGTACGAACGCCAGAAAGTGCCGCCCGAAGTCGAAGCACCGCCCGCCCCGGTCAGCGATGGCGAAGCCACCTGGGACGACCTGCAACCCATAGACCTGCTGGGCCTGGAGCTGGGCTACCGCCTGATCAGCCTGGTGGACAAGAGCCGCCAGGGCGACCTGCTCACCCGCATCAAGGGCGTGCGCCGCAAGTTTGCGCAGGAGGTGGGCTTCCTGCCCCCCGCCGTGCACGTGCGCGACAACCTCGAACTCAAGCCCAGCGGCTACCGCATCACGCTGCGTGGCGTGGTGGTGGGCGAAGGCGAGGCCTTCCCTGGCATGTTCCTGGCCATCAACCCCGGCGGTATCACCACGCCCCTGATTGGCACCCCCACCACCGACCCCGCTTTTGGCCTGCCAGCCCACTGGATCGACGAACGGCAGAAGGAAGCCGCACAAATGGCGGGTTTTACCGTCGTTGATTCCGAAACCGTGATGGCCACCCATTTGTCACACTTGATGCAAGTGCAAGCCGCCAAGCTTCTGAGTCGCACAGAAACCCAGCAACTGGTGGAGCACGTGGCCAAGCTGGCCCCCAAGCTCATCGAAGAAGTGGTCCCCAAAATGGTCTCTATCGCAACGTTCCAGAAGGTCCTCCAGCTGCTGCTGGAAGAGTCTGTGCACATCCGCGATATCCGGACCATCATCGAAACGCTGGCCGAGCACGCTGGTGGCATCACAGACCCGGTCGAGCTGGCCCGCCGCGTGCGCATTGCGCTGTCGCCCGCCATCGTCCAGCAGATTTACGGCCCCACCCGCGAACTCAACGTCATTGCCATCGAGCCGGGCCTGGAACGCCTGCTGGTGCAAGCCCTGGGCAACGCAGCAGGACCGGCTCTGGACCCCGGCGTGGCCGACATCCTCACGCAAAAGGCCGCCGAGGTGGCCCTCAAGCAGGAAGAGATGGGCCTGCCAGCCTGCCTGCTGGTTCCCGACCAGATCCGCAACGCCATCTCCCGCCTGGTGCGCCGTGTGGCGCCCCGGCTGCAGGTGCTTGCGCACAGTGAAATTCCAGAGACCCACACCATCCGCATTGGGCCGATCCTTAGAGGTGCATCAGCATGAACATCAAACGCTTTACCGCCCCCACCTCCCGCGAGGCATTGGCCAAGGCGCGCATGGCCTTTGGAGAGGGCACCCTCATCCTGTCCAACCGCCCCACGGCCAACGGCGTCGAGGTTGTGGCCACGGCCGAAGACACGCTGTCGGCCCTGGATGGAAGTGCAGGCGCGTCCAGCAACCCGCCCTTGCTGGCCCCCACACCGGCGCGCAGCGCCCCCCAGCGCGCCAGCCAGGCCGCCGCAGTCAGCACCCTGGGCCGCAACGCAGTCGAGGAAGACACCGAGCAGCTGGCGATGAGCACGCTGTCGTTCCAGGACTACGTGCGCGAGCGCATGCTGCGCCGCCGCCACGAGGCGCTCAACGGCCCGGCCGAACCACAAACCTTGTCGGAGCGCAGCCGCGACCAGGAGCCCGAGCGCGAACGCATGCCAGCACCCGCCGTGGTGCGCCACAACCCGCTGCGCAGCATCCCCATGGACATTCCACCGGAGCCTCCACGCCGCCGGCAGGAAGCCGCCAGCGCCCACCTGGCCCAGTCGAACAACAACCAGCAAAGCGTGATGAATGAACTCCATGCCATGAGGGAGTTGATCGAAGACCGCTTTAACACCATGGCCTGGCTAGGCCAGGCGCGCCAGAACCCGATCCAGTCCAACCTCATGCTCAAGATGATCCGTGCAGGCTACTCTCCATCTTTGGCCCGCGCCGTGCTCGAGCGCATGCCCGAAGACCTGTCGGCCGCCGAGTCGGTGCGCTGGCTGATGGAAGTGCTGGAGCGCAACCTCAAGACCGATCTGGCCGAGCCTCCGCTGTATGAGCAAGGCGGCATCTTCGCGATGGTGGGATCCACCGGCGTGGGCAAGACCACGACCACGGCCAAGCTGGCCGCGCTGTGTGCGCGCATCCATGGCCCGGGCAGCGTGGGCCTGATCACGCTGGACACCTACCGCGTGGGCGCGCACGAGCAGTTGCGCAGCTACGGCCGCATGCTGGGCATCGTGGCCCATCTGGCGCACGACCGCGCCGCGCTGCAAGACCTGCTGGGCCTGCTCAGCGGCAAGAAGATGGTGCTGATCGACACCACCGGTGTGGCCCCCCGCGACCCGCGCAAGCGCGACATGCTGGACGTGCTGGATCTGCCCCACGTCAACCGCCTGCTGGTGCTCAACGCGGGCTGCCATGGCGACACGCTCGATGACGTGCTCACTGCATTCAAGACCGAAGGTTCCCAGCAAGCCATCTTGTCCAAGGTGGACGAGGCCGTGAAGCTGGGCCCCGCCATCGACGCACTGATCCGCCACCAGATGGTGCTGCGCGGCGTGACCAACGGCCAGCGTGTGCCGGAAGACTGGGAACGTGCCGATGCGCACAAGCTCATCAGCACCTCCATGCGCGCGCCTGCCAAGTCGGCCTTCGACCCCAAGGCGACCGACCTGAATTTCTTCTTCTCGCATTCGCCCGACACCATGAACGAACGGGGGCTGGTCGATGCTTGATATCGCCTTTCATCAGGCAGCCGGCCTGCACAGCTTCACTCCGCAGTCAGAGCTGCGCGTGGTGGCTGTTGCCAGCCAGGACAACGCGGGCACCGGGCTGGAGACGCTCTGGCAGATCTGCGCCAGCCTGCAGCGCCTGGGCTACCCGGTCGTGGTGCTCGACGGCACAGCGCAGGAGACGGATGAGTACCCGGGTTTGCTGCACCTGCTGCAACAAGCGCCGTGGAACGAGGGCGTCAGCCTCAACATGGGGGCCATGGCCTCATCGCTGGCAGTGATTCCCGCAGCCAAAGGCCTGCAGCGCATCAGCCGCGAGGCCAGCCGCAACGAGACCGCACCCCTGCCCTGTCTGCTGCCCTATTTCCGAACCTACGGGCTGATCGTGCTGCACGCGCCTGCGGCCACGCTGGGGCCGCTGCTGACGCACACCGCCACCGTACCGCTGGTGGTGATGGGCGACGGCTCGGCTGGTGTGCTGACCAGTTACAAGAGCCTCAAACAGATCGCGGTGCACACAGGACTGCCCTGTATGGTGGCGGCTTTGCTGCGCGGCACCACGCCCGCAGAACGGCGCAAGACCCAGCATGCACTGATGACCTTGCAGGACTGCGCGGAACGCCATCTGGGCGGCCCCGTCCGCACGACCACCATCGCCACACAGAACCCTCAGGACCTCCAGCGCCTGGCCTTGCAACTGCTGGAAAATGCGGGCACTATCAGTGAGTCGCTGACAGCGCTGCCACCCAGCAACTTGGCAGCCATGCCTGCGCATTTTGTCCGGAGCCATTGATCTGATTTGTCCGGAGCCGTTGACTAGAGCGTGTTATGCACTTTTACGTACCCACGTTGACCCCAGAGGCTGGTGATCGCAAGGCGCAGTGCGCAGCCAAGGCCGGGGCCTTGACAAGTGCTGCAACGCGGCGAGTGCCTGCCTCTGGGGTCAACCCGGAGGGAAAGCCGGGGCAAGGCCCGGCCACGTCGTTGCAGGCCGCTGGCAGTATTGATACTGCGGCGCGTCCTGCGTCTCGTTGCCGGGCCTTGCCCCGGCTTTCGTGGGCACGTAAAAGTGCATAACACGCTCTCTATGTACACCGCCAAAGGCCAGCTCGATCGTGATGCGATGATCCGCCAGCACGTCCCGCTGGTGCGAAGAATCGCGCACCACATGATCGCCAAGCTGCCTCCCAACGTGGAGCTGGACGACCTGATCCAGGTTGGCATGATGGGCTTGGCGGAAGCCCTGTCGCGCTACGAAGTGGCCCAGGGTGTGCAGTTCGAGACCTTTGCCACCCAGCGCATCCGGGGCGCCATGCTGGACGAACTGCGCGAGGGCGACTGGATGAGCCGCAGCTCCCGCAAGAGCCAGAAAGACATCGAACACGCCGTGCACCGGCTGGAGCAGAAGCTGGGCCGCAGCCCGCTGGAGTCTGAAATTGCCAGCGAGATGGGCATGAGCTTGGTCGAATACCAAAGCCTGCTCGGCAAGGTTCGGGGTACACAACTGGTGTATCTGGAGGACATGACGCATGGCAACGAGGACGATGACGGCTTTCTGGACCGCCATGTGGCAGACGCCGACGCAGACCCTCTGGAATTGCTGCGCGACCAGCGGCTCAAGATGTCGCTGGTGAATGCCATCAAGACCCTGCCCGAACGCGAGCAGCACATCATGGGCATGTACTACGAGCACGACATGAATCTCAAGGAGATCGCGGCCGTGCTGGGGGTGACCGAATCTCGGGTGTGCCAGCTGCACAGCCAGTCCATCGCACGCCTGCGGGCCAAGATGCGGGCGCATTGACTACCCCCTGAGTCGCCTTCGGCGCCTTCCCCCTGAAGGGAGACGCCACCAGTGGTCTGGCGGAGCCAGTTCCACGGTGGCACTGGTCGGGGGCTGCGACCGTTTCAGGGGTAACCGCGCCGAGCAGACATCGAAGTTCAATCCTCCGGCCTTCACTGGTAACGGTCAAAACAATAGATGCTTGCACTTGTAATCCGTGGCTTTGAGAGGTTTTTCCTCTCAAAGCCAACAGGGACAAGCGCCAGCAGCTATCTTTTTTTGGCTCAACCAGCCGATTTGTAGATACGGGCCACGCCGGGCTTGCCGGCCTGTGCGCCCCGACCGTCGCCGTAGGTGGAGGGTGTGCCCGCCTGCGGCACCAAGCCTGCCACCTGGCGATCGGCATTCACGGCCAGGCGCGCCAGGCTTTCGCGGTGCACGGCAAGCATGTCGTCAATGGCCCGGGCTCGTTTTTGCAGCTGTGCAGGCACGGGCAGACCCCTGGCTGCAGTCTGCTCAAGAACACGCGCGAACTGGGCCGCTGCATCCCGCAGGGCCACACTGTTCTTTTCCAGGGATTGGGGGTCTGCCGCGAGAAGGGCGGCGGAGACTTTTTCGATCAGCTGTTCAACAGCCGAGAGGGATTCTTCCAGGGACATGGCGCATTGTGAGGTGGATAGCGCCTGCCTGCCAAGTCTGTCAATAAAGGTGCGTGCGGGACGCTGAGGAATCAACCGCGCGAGCGGGCCAGGATTTCCTGGGCGTTGGAGAGCATCTTGTCGGCAATGGCTTCGGCGTCCACCGAGAAAGTGCCTTTTTCGATGGCCGCCCGCACCGCCTTGACCTTGCTCGCATCAAAATCACCTGTGGAACGGGATGTCTGGTCCAGCGCGCGGGCAGCGGTGGAGACGGTGACGGGCACACCGGCGGTTGACACAGCCGCAGCGTCTTTGGCGGCTCCTTCAGCAGCGCTGGCAGGACTTTTGGCTTGCTTGGCAAGCCCCGTCTGCGCCAAGGCGCCCGGGAGTTCCGGTTTTTGACCAATCTTCATCGCTCTCTCCACCACCCCGTTTGATGTGGGGCACAGTAGCAATGTTTTCGACCCATTTGGCCCGGACTTTAGCCATTTATCACCGCCCCGTCATCAAAGAGCGACGACCACCGTCCCAACCTCATTCACAGTTCCACTGACTATCCTGCCATTATCCATACGTATGCGAACAATCTGCCCCGCAGCGCCTGCCGACATGGCCTGCCCTGCGGAGGTGACTGCATAGCCAGGGCCCTGGGCAATCACCTTGACCTGGGCGCCTGCGCGAAAGAGCTGGGGGGGCCGCACCATGGTCTGGCGCAATGCCTGGCCGGCCACCAGCTGGCGCGCGGCGACCTGCCCGACCCACATTTCCGGGTTGGCCATCACGGCTGCCGACTCTTCGGCCCAGTCCACTTCCGCCTCGGTGGCGTCATTGGCGGTCAGCACCGTCCCCGGAGCCACCGGGCCGGTCAGCACCCAAGCCGGGCCAAATGCCTTGACGGTCACCGGCAGGTAAACGTTCCATGCGGTTTGCCCCTCGACACAGCGCAGCCCCAGGCGGGTGCGGCCCCACAGCCGGGCGCCGACCGGCAGGTAGGGTTCGACCCGCGCGCACGGCGCCAGCCGCAGCCGCGAGTCGAGTGAGCCAACGCTCACTTCCATGCGCAGCGGCAAGCCGGAGGCCTGGTTGCGCGACATCGCGTCATCCAGCCAGCGTTGGGTCAGCGGGCCCAGGTCGGCACTGGGGTCGGCTGCCGCCTGGGCCAGCGCGGCCCCGCTGCTGCCAGCCACTGCAGTCAACCCCAGCACCACCGCCAGAGCGTGCCGAGCCACAGCACGCCGCCCGGCGATCGCCAGAGCGCCAGCGCGAACCAAAGGGGACACGAAGGGGAAAACGAAGATCGATGGCATGGGGCCTCCTGGGCATCGCAGGTCAACAGGTCTGACCGCGCGGGGCGGCAAAGACTCTTTCACGACTGGAACTATAGGCAGGCGAGCCCTGCGCAAAACCCGAAACTGCGCACCCATTTCCGCGTTCTTCGCGCTTTAGAAAAAAGCGGCGGCTTTCACAATCGAACCACGCCGGAAACCCCCAACCGGCTCCTATTGCAACCCAGGGTGTGAGGCAACCATGCTTGACAAGATGACCAACCGGCTGGACTTTCTCGGCAACGCACTCGTGGTGCGTGCCGAGCGCCAGCGCGCCATCGCCAGCAACATCGCCAACGCTGACACCCCGGGCTACGTGGCACGCGATTTCAGCTTTGGCGATGCGATGCGCGAAGCCACGGGCTTGGGCTCGGGCGTGACCCGCCTGGCCACGGGTGGCTCGGTGGGCACCACGGGCAACCTGGGGGCCAAGGGCGCCACAGACCCCCGCCACATTCCGCTGCCAGCGGCCAGCACGGGCACCGGCGCACCCGGCACGCTGGGTTATTCCGTGCAGACCCAGCCCAGCCTGGACAACAACACGGTGGACCTGGACCGCGAGCGCGCCAACTTTGTCGACAACGCCGTGCGCTACGAAGCCACGCTGCGTTTCATCAACGGCAACGCCAAAACCATGCTCAGCGCGATCCAGGGCCAATAAGCCATCCGCAGTGCAGCGCAGAAAGCGAATCTCCCCATGTCCATGTTCTCCATCTTCAGCGTCTCGGGCAGCGCCGTCAGCGCGCAGTCGCAGCGGCTCAATGTGGTGGCCAGCAACCTGGCCAATGTCGATGCCGTGGCAGGCCCCGACGGCCAGGCCTACAAGGCGCGCCAGGTGGTATTCCAGACCGCCCCCATGGGCGCGGACAGCTCGGCCGGTGTGCGCGTGAGCTCCATCAACGAAAGCAACGTTCCCGGCCGCCGTGTGCACGACCCCAGCCACCCGTCGGCAGACGCGGAAGGCTATGTGACGCACTCCAACGTCAACGCCGTGGAGGAAATGGTCAACATGATCTCCGCCTCCCGCTCTTACCAGAACAACGTCGAGGTCATGAACACGGCCAAGTCGCTGCTCCTCAAGACCCTGCAGATGGGCCAGTAACTCTAGGACGCCACCATGATCCTCAACTCCGCCACCAGCGCGCCCACGGTCACCGATGCGACCGGCACCAAGGCCAACGCCGCCACCGACCCTGCAGCCGCGCAGGACCGCTTCCTGAAACTGCTGGTTGCACAGCTGAACAACCAGGACCCGATGAACCCGCTGGACAACGCCCAGATGACCTCGCAGATTGCGCAGATCAACACGGTGACCGGCATCCAGCAGCTCAACCAGACGATGGAGAGCATGTCGGCGCAGTTCAACTCGCTGCAGGTGATGCAGGGCACGGCCCTGATTGGCCGCAACGTGATGACCGAAGGCTCGACGCTGGCCGTGGCCGACAAGGCCGGCAAGGGTGGCTTTGAGCTGGCCTCGGCCGCCACCAAGGTGAAGGTCGAGGTGATGACCGCTGGCGGCCAGGTGATCGAGACCATGGATCTGGGTGCCAAGGCTGCAGGGCGCCACACCTTCGAGTGGGATGCCAGCAAGTACACCGGCTCCAGCGAGGGACTGCAGTTCCGCGTCAGTGCCGTCAATGGTTCGACCAAGATCGACAGCACGTCGCTGGCCCTGTCCAAGGTCACGGCCGCAGGTGCCGAGGACGGCCAGCTGGTGCTGACCCTGGCCAACGGCAAAACCATCAACTACAGCCAGATCAAGGCCCTGGTCTAACCCGGCCGATTCAGTGATAGCCCCCATCAGGAGAACACCATGAGTTTTCAGCAAGGCCTCTCTGGCTTGAACGCCGCCAGCAAGAACCTCGACGTCATCGGACACAACATCGCCAACTCCAACACCGTCGGGTTCAAGGCCTCGCGGGCCGAGTTTGCCGAAATGGTGGCGTCCGCCATCGGCTCGTCCGGCGGCACCAATGCGGGCATTGGCGTCGAAGTGGGCGCGGTCTCCCAGCAGTTCACACAGGGCAATCTCACGATCACGGGCAACAGCCTGGATGTCGCCATCAACGGCAACGGCTTTTTCACGCTCACGCTGCCCGATGGCACACCCGCCTACACCCGCTCCGGCAACTTCAAGCTGGACAAGGAGGGCAACATGATCACCAACGACAACGCCAACGTGATGGGCTACCCCGTGGACCCGGTCACCGGCCTGCGTTCGGGCACCGACCCCATCCCGATGGTGTTCCCCACCTCCGAGCCCATCCCTGCCAAGCAGACCACCACGATCACGGCAGCATTCAACCTGCCGGCCACGGCCACCGATGCGGCCGGCGACCCTGCCGCCACGCCGCCCATCCCGGCCACACCGCGCGCCACCTACGGCACGTCGATCAACGTGTTCGACAGCCAGGGCGTGGCCAAGCCAGTGAGCCTGTACTTCCAGAAGACCGCTACCGACAACACCTGGGACGTGTACGACCAGCTGGACGACCCCACGGCAGTGCCTCCCGTGGTGGCAACTCCTATAGGCCAGATCACGTTTGACAACAATGGCGCCATCACGGCCCCCGTGGCCACGCCCCCCGCCACGGGCTTCGCGCTCACGCTGAACGTGAACCCGACCCCGCCCAACCCCAACAACCTGCCCGCGTTTGATGTGGCGGTGAGCCTGGACAAAGTCTCACAGAGCGGCAACAAGTTCTCGGTCTCCAACCTGAGCCAGGACGGCTACACCACGGGCGAGCTCACGGGCATCAACATCGAGAACAACGGGATGATCATGACCCGTTACTCGAACGGCGTGACCCGTGCGGAAGGCCAGCTGGCGCTGTCAAGCTTCCGCAATACGCAGGGCCTGGCTTCGGTAGGCGGCAACAACTGGGTCGCCACCTTTGAATCCGGCCAGCCGGTGGCTGGCACGGCCACCGACGGCAACTTTGGGTCGCTGCGCTCGGGCGCGCTGGAAGACTCCAACGTGGACCTGACCGCCGAGCTGGTGAACATGATGACCGCACAGCGCGCGTACCAGGCCAACGCCCAGACCATCAAGACGCAAGACCAGGTGATGTCCACCCTGGTGAACTTGCGTTGATCGGGAACGGTTCGTAAGAACTCTGCACTGAAACAGCCCTGGACAACGGAGAGCCCCCATGGACCGCATCATTTACACCGCGATGACGGGCGCCAACGCGGCCGCCCACCGGCAGGCCGTGTTGTCCAACAACCTCGCCAACGCCTCCACCCAGGGGTTTCGTGCGGAGATGTCCACCTTCCGCTCGGTCCCGATCCAGGGCGATGGCTCCAAAACCCGTGTGTTTGCGCTGGAGGCCACCTCGGGCCACGTGAGCACGCCCGGCCCGGTGCAGCGTACCGGCCGCAACCTCGACGCCATGGCCGTGGGCAATGCCTGGTTTGCCGTGCAGGGACTTGACGGTACCGAGGCCTACACCCGCGCCGGCACCTTTGAGGTGTCGGCCACGGGCCAGCTGCTCACCCCCACCGGACTGCCCGTGCTGTCCGATGGCGGCGCGCCCATTGATGTCCCGCCGGGCGCCGAAGTCACGCTGGGCTCGGATGGAACGGTCACTGCCAAGGCAGCGGGCCAGCCCGCGCAGGCCATTGGCCGCCTCAAGCTGGCCACTCCCACCCCGGAAGACCCGCTCAAGCGCGGCGACGACGGGCTGTTTCGCACCACGTCCGGCGACCCGATTGCCAATGACGCCAACGCCCGCATGCTGGCAGGCGCAGTGGAAGGCTCGAACGTGAATCCGGTCGAAAGCATGGTCGGGATGATTGCCGCATCGCGTCAGTTCGAACAGCAGATGCGCCTGCTGCAGTCCGCCGAAACCAACGACAAAACCGCCAGCCAGTTGCTGAGCATGAACGGCTGAGGTCGCGCCCCGCGCCGCCACGCCAAAAGGAAGCACCATGATCAACTCCCTCTGGATCGCCAAGACCGGCATGTCTGCCCAGCAGACCCAGCTCGACGTCATCTCGCACAACCTGGCCAACGTCTCCACCACCGGCTACAAGCGCAACAACGCGGTGTTCGAGGACCTGATCTACCAGAACCTGCGCCAGGTGGGTGCCAACACCACCGAGCAGAACCAGCTGCCCACCGGCCTGCACCTGGGCCTGGGCGTGCGCACGGTGGCCACCAGCCGCAACTTCGTGCAGGGCAGCCTGCAGGAGTCCAAGAACAACCTGGACGTGGCCATCAACGGCAATGGTTTTCTGGAAGTGACCATGCCCGACGGCACCATCGGCTACACGCGCGACGGCTCGTTCCAGGTCGATTCGCAAGGCCGCCTGGTCAACTCCAGCGGCCTGCCTGTGGCCAACGGCATCACGGTGCCCGCCAACGCCACGAGCGTGACCATCAGCGCCGACGGCGTGGTGTCGGCCACCGTACAGGGCAACACCCAGCCCCAGCCCTTGGGCAACCTGGCGATGTCGGCCTTCATCAACCCGGCCGGCCTCGAGCCCATTGGCCAGAACCTGTTCAAGGAATCGGCCGCCTCGGGCCAGCCCCAGCAGGGCACGCCCGGCACCAACGGGCTGGGTATTCTCAAGCAGGGGTTTCTGGAAGCCTCCAACGTCAACGTGGTGGAAGAGCTGGTCACCATGATCCAGGCACAGCGTGCCTATGAGATGAATTCCAAGGCCATCCAGACTTCGGACCAGATGCTGGCCAAGCTCAGCCAGCTGTGATCCCGATGCCGACACCAGGAGCTTCCGCCATGCTGCCGTTCACACGCCTTTTTGCCCTGCCCGCCGCCGTGGGCGCGCTGCTGCTCACGGGCTGCGCCGCCACCCTGTCGCCGCCGCCGCCGGTGGACATCCTGCCGACCACACCACCACCACTGGCCGCAGCGCACCGTGCACCACCGCCCGTGACCGGGGGCCTGTTCCACAACGCCAGCTACCGCCCCGCGTTCGAAGACCGCCGCGCACGGCTGGTGGGCGACAACGTCACGATCATGATCGTCGAGAACGTGACGGCCAGCCAGAAATCCTCGTCCACCGTGGACCGTACCTCGGAGGCCTCGGCCGGCATCACCAACCTGCCTTTCGTGAAAAAGTCGCTGGCCGACCGCACCACGCTCGGCGCCGGTTCGGAAAGCACCTTCTCGGGCAAGGGCGGCACCGAAAGCGCCAACACCTTCACCGGGTCGATCACCGCCACCGTGGTGGACGTGCTGCCCAACGGCCACCTGGTCGTGACGGGCGAGAAGCAGATCGGCGTGAACCAGAACGTGGATGTGCTGCGCTTCTCGGGCACCATCGATCCGCGCGCGCTGCAGCCGGGCAGCATTGTCAACTCGACCCAGGTGGCCAATGTGCGAGTGGAATCCCGTGGCCGTGGCGCACAGAACGAAGCCCAGGCCTTGGGCTGGATGAACCGGGTCTTCAACACGATCACGCCGTTTTAGGGTTTCACCCCCTGAGGCGCTGCGCGCCTTCCCCCTCTCTCTACGCGCTGCGCGCTACGGGAGGGGGACGCCGCCAGCGCGGCGGGGCGGCCCTTGCGCGGCGGCCCGCGCTTTGGCCGCGCCAGTTTTGACGAGCACTGGGCCGTGGGATGGCTGCGATTGTGTAGTCGATCTCAAAATCGCTATCTTATTTATAGCTATTTACGCTTATCTATTAAGCGACAGCGGCCATTTTTATTCATATTTCACCTTGCAGCTTGACCCGGACCAACCGCCCGGGCGCACGGTACGCCACCGCCATTTCCCATCCGCTCGGGAACCCATGCAATAGGCCGGTGAACCCGCTTCTTTTTGGGTTTTAGTTCCTGGCGGGGCCGCCCACAATCGGTGTCATGAAAGCCTTGTCCCACTCCCTCTTGTCACGCCCCGTGCGCGCGCTGTGGCTGTTGCTGGCCCTCGTGGCCGCCGGTGTGGCGGTGCCCGCCCATGCGTTGCGCATCAAGGAAGTGGCGGCGGTGCAGGGCGTGCGCAGCAACCAGTTGACGGGCTATGGCCTGGTGGTGGGGCTGGACGGCACGGGCGACCAGACCACGCAGATGCCTTACACCACGCAGGCCATGTCCAACTACCTGCAGCAGATGGGCATCAGCCTGCCGCCTGGCACGGCGAACCAGTTGCAGCTCAAGAACGTGGCGGCGGTGATCGTCACGGCACAGCTACCGGCCTTTGCCCAGCCCGGGCAGATGATCGACATCAACGTGTCCTCCATGGGCAACGCCAAGTCGCTCAAGGGCGGAACGCTCATCGTCACGCCCCTGCGCGGCGCCGACGGCGAGATCTACGCCCTGGCCCAAGGCAATGTGGTGGTGGGAGGCGCGGGCGCCTCGGCGGGCGGCAGCAAGGTGCAGATCAACCATCTGAGTGCAGGCCGGGTTCCGCAAGGCGCACAGGTCGAACGCGCCGTGCCCACACCCCTCAACGAGGGCGACACCATCAACCTGGGGCTCAATGCCTCGGACTTCCAGACCGCACGCCGCGTGGCGCAGGCCATCAACACCAAACTGGGTAGCGGCCTGGCCACGGCGCTCGACGGGCGCACCGTGCAAGTGCGCGCACCGCTGGACCCCGGCGCCCGCGTGGGCTTCATCGCCGACCTGGAAGAACTGCCCCTCGAGGCGTCCACTCCCTCGGCCAAGGTCGTCATCAATGCACGCACCGGCTCGGTGGTGCTGAACCAGGCCGTGACGCTGGGCCCCTGCGCCATTGCACACGGCAACCTGTCGATCACCATCAGCTCCACGCCCGTCATCAGCCAGCCCGCTCCACTCTCGCAAGGGCAGACCGTGGTGGCGCAGCAAAGCGACATCCGCATCAACCAGGAACCGGGCAACATCATCCAGATGCCGGCTTCACCCCAGCTGGCGGACGTGGTCAAGGCGCTCAACACGCTGGGGGCCACGCCGGGCGACCTGCTGGCCATCCTGCAGGCCATCAAGGCCGCCGGCGCCCTCAACGCCGAGCTGGAAGTGATCTGACCCCGGGGAGCAACCATGGCCCTCACCCTGCCCTCGTCCAGCACCACCAGCAGCACCTCCAATGCGCTGGCGGTGGACATCCGCTCGCTCAATTCGCTCAAGTACGACGCGGGCACGGCCAACAACGCCCAGACCACGCGCGAGGTCGCCAAGCAGTTCGAGTCGCTGTTCATGCGCGAGCTGATCAAGAGCATGCGCGACGCCACGATGAAATCCGGCCTCATGGAAGGCGAGCAGGCCAACCTGGGCCAGGACATGCTGGACCAGCAGCTGTCGGTCAGCATGTCGGGCCAGCAGGGCGGGCTGTCTGAAGCGATTGCACGCCAGCTCTCGCGGCAGATGGGCGGGGCCGACGCCAATTTCTCCGTGCCTTCCACACTGAGCCTGCCGCAGGCGCTGCCCCGCACAGCGTCCTCGGCCACCGGCACACCGGCCGAGGCCACTGGACCCGCGCCCAAGGGCCGCGATGGTTTTGTGCAGCACCTCTCGGGCACCGCCGAGCGCGTGGCCCAGGAGAGCGGCATTCCGGCCAGCTTCATGCTGGGCCAGGCTGGCCACGAAACCGGCTGGGGCAAAAGCGAGATCAAACACAAGGACGGCTCCAACTCGTTCAACCTGTTCGGCATCAAGGCCGGCAAGGGCTGGACAGGCAAGGTGGCCGAGATCACCACCACCGAATACATCAACGGCAAGGCCCAGAAGGTGACGGCGAAGTTCCGCGCCTACGACTCGTACGAGGATTCGTTCCGGGACTACGCAAAGCTCATCAAGGACAGCCCGCGCTACGAGAAGGCCGAATCCGTCGCCCAGTCCGGCTCGGCCATGGCCTATGCCTCGGCGCTGCAAAAGGCGGGCTACGCCACCGACCCCGAGTACGCCAAAAAGCTCGGCGGTGCCATCAATAGCGTGCTGCGCACGCTGCGCGCGCAGGCTTGACCATGCAAACACCCCCTGAGTCGCTTCGCGCCTTCCCCCTCTCTCGCTTCGCGGGAGGGGGACGCCCCCAGCGCGGCGGGGCGGCCCTTGCGCGGGGGCACTGGCTAGGGCCGCGCGAGTCTCACGCGCTGGGGGTGCAGGCAGCGCTGGGGATCACTGAAATGCGAGGTGAGTCATGAGCTTGCTCAACGTCGGCGCCCGCGCCCTGTTGGCCAACCAGGTGGCGCTGCAGACGGCGGGCCACAACATTGCCAACGTCAACACGCCCGGCTATTCGCGCCAGACCGTGGTGCTGCAGACCGTGCAGGGTCAGTTCACGGGCGGCGGCTACATCGGCCAGGGCGTGGATGTGCAGACCATCCTGCGCAACCAGAGCGAGCTGCTCACGCGCCAGTCGGCCACGGCGGGTTCGGTGCAGTCGTCCGACATCGTGCGGGCCGAGCGCCTGCGCCAGCTGCAGGAGGTCTTCAGCGGCGGCACGGCGGGCCTGGGTGCAGCCATCAATGACATGATGAATGCGTTCTCGGACGTGGTGAGCGCCCCCACGGACATCACTGCGCGCACCGTGGTGCTCACGCGCATGGACGAAACCGCCTCGCGCATGCGTGCGGCCGCCGACCGCATCAACGAAATCCAGTACACCGTGACCGAACAGCTGCAAAGCAGCATCACCGCCGTCAACAGCCTGGCCGGGCAGATGGCCAGCGTGAACGAGCAGATCGCGCGCGCCAAGGGCAATGGCCAGACTCCGAACGACCTGCTGGACCAGCGCGACCAGATCATCCGCGACATCAACCAGTACGTGCAGACCACGCAGATCCCGGCTGACGATGGCACCGTGGGCCTGTTTGTGGCGGGCAGCCAGCCGCTGGTGCTGGGCACCACGGCCACCAGCCTGTCCATCGATGACGCGACGGCCTTCCCCGGCAGCGGCCAGATCAAGCTGTTCTTCAACCGGCCCGGTGCGCCAGCCGTGGAGATGGACGAGAACGTGCTCGGCGGGGGCTCGATGTCGGGCCTGCTGCGCTTTAACAACAACGATCTGGCCGAAGGGCGCAACCTGCTGGGCCGCATGGCCATGGCCATCGGCATGACGATGAACGACCAGCACAACCTGGGCCTGACGCTGGACGGTGCGCTGGGCAAGGACCTGTTCGCGCTGCCCGCCAGCATGCCGGGCCACACCAACGGCGCGGGCGTGGGCACGGTGTCCTTCACCGGCCCCACGGAGTTCGCGGCGTCGGACTACGAAATCCGCTTTACCACCGGCACGGCCGGGCAGGTGGTGCGCTTGTCGGACGGCACGTCCACCCCGTTCACCGACGCGGCCAACCTGGCCACGCTGCAGATCGACGGCCTGAACTTCAACCTGACCACGCCCGGCAACCCCGGCGAGCGCATGTTGTTCAAGCCGTTCAGCACGGCGGCGGCCAACATCCAGTCGCTGGTGTACTCACCGCGTGATCTGGCTGCGGCCAACCCCATCAACGCGGCCATGGGCACCTCCAACGGCGGCACGCTGCAGCTGGCGGGCCTCAAAGCCACGGGCCTGCCCAATCCGCCGGGGCTGGTTCTGCCGCCCAACGCCAACCCGGCGGCGTTGCCCCCCATCCTGGGCGGTATCCAGCTGCAGTTCACGGCCGGCCCGCCCACCACGTACGACGTGCTGGACCGGGGCACTGCGCCCCCCACCACCATTGCCGCTGCGCAGCCCTACACGCCGGGTGCACCCATCTCGATCAACGGTTGGGAGATCAAGCTGCAGGGCAGCCCCAACACGGGCGACACCGTCGTGATCGGCAATGCATCGGACCCGCAGTACGGCGACATCTTCACGCGCAACGCGGGCAACGCGAGTGCACTCATGGGCCTGCGGGACGTGAAGATGTTCGACGAATCCACACTATCCGACGGCTACGCAGGGGCCATGGCCCAGGTGGGCACCCGCACCCAGAGCGCGCTGTTCGCGGCCGAGCTGTCCACCACCATCGCGGCCAACCTGGAACGGGACCGTACGGCGATTTCGGGCGTGAACCTGGACGAGGAGGCTGCAAGGCTGATCCAATACCAGCAGGCGTACCAGGCATCGTCCAAAATGATCCAGATTGCGCAAAACATCTTTGACTCGCTGCTGCAGGGCCTGGGCCGCTGACGGCGGGACAGGAGTTAGGAGTTCGACATGAGTAACAGCATCTACCGCCTTGGCACGGCCAACATGTATGACAACGCGCTGCGCAACCTGGGCACGCGCCAGACCAACCTGTCGAACCTGCAGGAGAACCTGACCTCGGGCAAACGCGTGGTGCGGGCCAGCGATGACCCCGTGTCGGCCGCGCAGGCCGAGCGCGCCATCAACCGGCTGGCACGCATCCAGACCGAACAGCGCGCCCTGGAAACGCAGCGCAACGCCATCGCGCAGGCCGAGTCCGCCCTGGGCGACGCAGTGGACTTGGTGCAGAACTTCCGCGAACTGGTGGTGAACGCCGGCAGTGCGGCTCTGACCCCCAACGACCGCAACACCATCGCCAACCAGCTGCAAGGCCTGCGCGAGCAGCTGCTGGAAGTAGCCAACCGCAAGGACACCAACGGCGTTCCCCTGCTCAGCGCCCTGGGCAGCGCGCTCGCGCCGTTCCTCGGTCCCCTGAGCACCAGCCCCGACTACAGCTTTGAAGGACTGCCTGGCCAGACAGCCAGCAGTGGCGTGTCGATTCCCAACACCCTGGATGGCGAAGCCGCCTTCATGTTCGACCCGCAGCGCGATGGTGTCTACACCGCAGGCGTCAGCGCCATTCCCTCCAGCCGCTTCCTCAACACCACGGCGGTCACCCCCGTGGACCCGAGCCTGGTAACGGGCGACAACTACACCATCACCTTCAGCGCGGTCGGCCCGGGTGCCACACCCGGCACCACCACCGCCACCTACACGCTCACCAACACCACCACAGGCGCCGTGTCACCGGCCGTGGTGGTGCCCGACTATCCCACCGATAAGCCAGTGACCATCGCCATCACCAGCATCCCGGGCCTGAGCTTCGACATCAAGGGCAACCCTGC
This sequence comes from Acidovorax sp. SRI_002, assembly GCF_057586455.1. NCBI lineage: Bacteria > Pseudomonadati > Pseudomonadota > Betaproteobacteria > Burkholderiales > Comamonadaceae > Acidovorax > Acidovorax sp. SRI_002. Next base: position 59,766 of record NZ_JBYCZW010000008.1, read on the forward strand.
CACCGGGGACACCATTACCCTGCAGCCCAGCCCGAGCATGTTCAGCACCCTGGACAACGCGATCCGCGACATCCGCAGCGCCCCCGACAGCAATGCAGCGGCGCAGGCAGTGGGGCAGGCCCTGGGCAACATGGACATTGGCCTGGAACGCCTGCACAACATGCGCGGCTACGCAGGCGAGCTGCTCAACCGAGCGGACCGCATCACGGGCGACCAGGAAAAGCGCTCCATCCAGCTCGAAGGCGACCGCTCGCGGGCCGAGGATCTCGATATGATCCAGGGAATTTCAGACTTCCAGAATCAGCAGGTGGGCTACGAGGCAGCGCTCAAGTCCTATGCGCAGGTTCAGAAGCTGTCCCTGTTCAATTTCATCAGTTAAAGCGGGCCTGCCCACGCTGCACAGCCCCGGGCGGGGACAGGCCCCAACGACGAGACAACCGCCTAAGAGCACATGGTCCAATCTGTCCTTGGCAGCCTGATTCTGGGTTACCGCCCTTTGTGGAACCGCGCCCGCAAGCTCGCGGCCATCCAGCTTTATGTGCACAGCGAGGCCTCGGCCCTGGTCGATACCGCCCACCTGCTGCGCACGCTGCAGGAGTTGTGGTCTGCCAGTTCTCCCCCGATTCTGCTGTCCCCCCAAAGCCACCAGCTGTTGTCCAACATGCTGGAGCACGCGCCACGTGGCGCGCCCTGGATCGAGGTGCGCGGCAACTGGCTGTCCGACTCCACCATCTATGCGCTGGTCAAGGCCGCCCACCAGCGGGGCCTGAAGCTCGTGTGGCGTGGCGAGCTGGGTCGGCTGCCCGAGCCCGACATTGCCCAGTGCTTTGACAACAGCCTGCTCACCCTGCGCCCCGAAGACGCCGTGGCGGCCCTGACGGCGGCCCCCGCCGCACGCCCTGGCGGCACCCCCACGCAGCCCGCGCGCACCACCAGCCCGGTGCTGGCCGGGCAGATGTACGAGAACATTGCCAGCCGCGCGCTCATGGAGCATTGCCTGGATCAGCACAACGCCCTGGCACTGGCCGGCTGGCCCACCGAAGATGTGCTCTACAGCCTGCGCCACCATCCCCAGCAGCCATCGCACGCGGTGATCTTCAAGCTCATGAAGGCCATCGACGCAGAGCAATCGCTGGAAACCTTTGAAGACATCATGGGCCAGGACCCGATCCTGGCGTACCGCTTCATGGTGTACACCAACTCTGCGGCCCTGGGCCTGCGCACCGGCATCGATTCGCTGCGCCGGGGCCTGGTGATGATGGGCTACGGCTCCATCAAGCGCTGGCTGTCTGACCAGCTGCCCCATGCCAGCACCGACCCGAACATGCAGCCGGTGCGCGAGGCCATGGTGATGCGTGCCCAACTCACCGCACAGCTGCTCGACGCGGGCGTGGAGAACGATCTGCGCCGCGAGATCTACCTGTGTGGCCTGCTGTCGCAGATCGACGACCTGCTGGGGGAGCCGCTTGGCACCATCCTGCGCCGTCTGCCCTTGTCTGAGCGCATCTATGACGCCACGGTGCTGCGCACCGGCCCCTACACCGGTGGCCTGCAGATGGCCTGCGCGCTGGAGACCGACGACGCCAGTGCCATTCGCAACCTCTGCGAGACGTTCGAGCTGGACCTGGAAGAGGTCAACCGCGCGCTGCTGCGGGTGCTGGCCGACCTGGAAGTAGAGAGAAGATAACCCCCCTGAGCCGCTGCGCGTCTTCCCCCAAGGGGGACGCCACCGGTGGCCCGGCAAAGCCGGTTCCACGGTGGCACTGGCTGGGGCCGCGCCAGTATTTGCCGACAGCGCCAGTCTGGGACATGGGCTCAAAGGCAGTGGGTCGGCTCACCGTGCCTGCTCATCGCGCACCCGCGCAAAAGTCTTCCAGAACTCCGCCTCCTGCGTGGTCGCAAAGTTGATGCGCATGAGGGTGCTGGGTTGGCGCTCTGCATGGAACAGCGCGCCCGGCGCCAGCAGGTAGCCCTCGTCGAGCATGCGCTGCGACAGCGCGTCGGTGTCCACCCCTGTCTCCACCCAGCCAAACAGGCCCACGGGCTCGGCTGCAAAGGTGCAGCCCGCGCCCAGCGCCAGCTTCACGCTGCGTGCACGCGCAGCGTCGAGCCGCGTACGGATGCGCTCGGCGTGGCGGCGCAGTTGGCCCTGTTCGATGCACAGGGCCAGGGCTTTTTCCAGCAGCGCGGGCGTGGTCAGCGTGGCCAGGAGTTTGGTGTCCAGCAATTGCTCCACCAGCGCGGGCGGTGCGGCCATGAAACCGATGCGCCAGTTGGGCGCGAGGATCTTGGCAAAGCCGCTCACGTAGATGGTGCGCTGCAGCCCATCGAGCGCCGTGAGGCGCGTGGCGTGCTCGGGCGCGATGTGGCTGTAGGTATCGTCCTCCACCACATGGAAGTTGTACTGGTTGGCCAGCTGCAGGATGCGATGCGCGCTGCCTGGAGACAGGCAGTAGCCCGTGGGGTTGTGGAACACGCTCACGCTCACGTAAAGCTTGGGCTGGTGCACCTCGCAGTACTTCGCCATGACCTCCAGGTCTGGCCCGTCGGCACGGCGCGGCACCGGCAGGATGTGCATGCCCAAAGCAGACAAGCGCGCAAACTCCACCGCCCAGCCGGGTTCCTCCACCATCACCGGGTCGCCCGGGCGCAGCAGCGTACGGCTCACGATGTCGAGCGCGTGCGTGGCACCCACGGTGGTGATGATGTTTTCGGGGGCCGCATGCACATTCAGCGTGGCCAGCTTCTTGGACAGCACCCGGCGCAGCCCCGTGTCGCCCAGAGGCTCGCCGTACTGCAGCGAAAAATCATTCAACGCGCGTGTGCTGGTCACCTTGCGCACAGCGGCGGGCATGAACGTGGACTCCAGCCAGGCAGGCGGAAACACGCCCATGCCGGGTTGCGGCTTGTCGCTGATCTTGTGGAACATGCCCCGAATCAGCGCCGTGGCGTTGACGGGCGGCGCCCCCCGCGCTGCACCGCGCCCGGCGCCCCGCGCGGCAAACCAGTGCGCGGTGCTCCAGTTGCCCATGGCACGCTCGACTTCCTGGGCGCCCGCGTCGTCGTCCTCAGCGCCCCTGTCCAGCAACCCGTTGGCCATCTCGCGCACAAAAAAGCCCCGGTTCTTGCGCGCCTCCACCAGCCCCTGCGCCAGCAATTGGTCGTACGCTGCAACCACAGTGGAAGGGCTCACGCCATGCTGCTGCGCGCACTGCCGCACCGAAGGCAGGCGCGCGCCGGGCGCCAGCAGCCGGTTGCGGATGCGCTCGCCGAAACGCGCCGACAGCTGCTCGGTCAGCGACTGGGTGGTGGTTTTCATCAGCATGGCGGTGTCCTTGTGTACTGTTATCGCAGCCAATACAGATCACGAACTGCGCTGCTTAACTGTACTGGTTGTGTACTGACATCGAAGATTACATTGAAGCCCAGGCGATGACAAGCCACCCGCCATAAAGCCCGGACCCACCTGCCCATGACCGCCCCCGAACTGACTGCCCTGCTGCTGTTCTGCACCGCGATGAGTTTTTCGCCGGGGCCCAACACCACCTTGTCCACTGCGCTGGCCGCGAACCTGGGCCTCAAGCGCGCCCTGCGCTTTTGCTTTGCAGTGCCCACAGGCTGGACGCTGCTCATGCTGGGCAGCGGCCTGGGCCTGGGCGCCCTGATCACCGGAGTGCCCGCGCTGCGCTGGGCCGTAACACTGCTGGGCGTGGCCTACATGCTCTGGCTGGCCTGGAAGCTCAGCAGGGCAGGCAAGATGACCGAGATCGACACCACGCGCCTGAACGTGACCTTCTGGCAGGGCGTGGGCCTGCAGTTCGTGAACATCAAGGCCTGGATGCTGGCGCTCACGCTCAGCGCGGGCTGGGTGGTCAACGCCGCAGGCCAGCCCTCGACCAATCCGGGCGAGCGCCTGGCCATCATCTGCGGGGTGATGATGGTGTTTGCGTTCACCAGCAACTTTGCCTACGCGCTCATCGGCTCGCTGCTGCGCCAGTGGCTGGCGCAGGGCCAGCGCCTGCTCTGGTTCAACCGCGCACTGGCCCTGGTGCTCGTTGCCACTGCCCTTTGGATGCTCGCGCTATGAACAACGCACAAGAACGCGAGGCGCTGGTCTGGGGGCTGGTGGGCGTCACCCTGTTTGCGGCCACGCTGCCGATGACCCGCCTCGCCGTGGGGCCCACCGACGCGCCGCAGCTGTCGCCCTGGTTCGTCACATTCGGCCGCGCTGCCGTGGCAGGGCTGCTGTCCATCGCCTACCTGTGGCTGCAGCATGCGCGCGGGCGCCTCAACCTGCCGCAGAAAGCAGAATGGCCGCTGCTGGCCATCACGGCCTTTGGCGTGATCGTGGGGTTTCCGCTGTTTCTGGCTCTGGCGCTGCGCCATGTGCCCAGCACGCATGGGGCCGTGGTCACCGCCTTGCTGCCACTGTCCACCGCCTTGCTCGGCGCGCTGTGGTATCGGCAAAGGCCCTCCGCCGGATTCTGGGCCTGCGCGGTGCTGGGCAGCAGCCTGGTGCTGGGCTTCATGGTGTGGCGTGCCGGCGGCATCTACCTGGGTGCAGCCAACATCTATCTGCTCATAGCCATGACCACGGGCGCGTTCGGCTACATCGGCGGCGCCCGCCTCACGCCAAGGCTCGGCGCCGAGCAGGTCATCTGCTGGGTACTGGTGTGCTCCCTGCCGCTGACCATTCCCATCGCCTGGTGGTTTGCACCGGCCATGCCCTCGGCCATCGGCGGCATGAGCTGGCTGGGCTTTGTCTACGTGGCGCTGTTCTCGATGTGGATCGGCTTCTTTGCCTGGTACCGGGCGCTGGCACTGGGTGCCGTGCGCGTGAGCCAGATCCAGCTGATCCAGCCGTTCCTGAGCCTGCTCTTCGCCGTGCCGCTGCTTGGAGAGCGGCTGGATACCGTCACGGTGGTGTTTGCACTGGCCGTGATCGCCACCGTATTTGTGGGCAAGAAGATGCCCGTTCACCAAGGAGCTGCCGCATGACCCCCATCACCCCAGAAGAACGCCTGCAGCAGCTGGGCCTGGTGTTGCCCGCCGTGACCGCACCCCGTGGCAACTTCGACGCCTATGTCCTCGACGGCAACACACTGTACCTGTCGGGCAAGGGCGCTCCCGCCCGCGAAGACATGGCCACCGTGCCCAAGGTGGGGCGCGAAATCAGCGCCGCAGAAGCCAGGGCCCATGCCCGCGAGGTGGGACTGCACCTGATCGCGACGATGAAGGCTGCACTGGGCGACCTCTCGCGGGTGCGCCGCGTGGTCAAGGTGCTGGGCATGGTCAACGCCACCCCCGACTTCATGCAGCACACCGAGGTCATCAACGGCTGCTCGGACCTGCTGGTCGAGGTGTTCGGCGACGCGGGGCGGCATGCGCGCTCTGCCGTGGGCGTAGGCTCCCTGCCGCGTGGCTTCGCGGTGGAGATTGAAGCGGTGGTTTCCGTGAAAGACTGACAGCCATGCAGATACACAACATCCCGTTTGCCACCACCGACTGGTCCAGCATTCCCCGCGAAGAAAAAAGCGCACAGGCAGGCCAGGCCTTCTGGCGCACGCAGCAGTTCGGCGACATGCGCGTGCGCATGGTGGAGTACACGGCCGGATACGTTTCGGACCACTGGTGTGTCAAGGGCCATGTGCTGCTGTGCCTCAGCGGAGAATTGCACACCGAGCTGGCCGACGGCCGCCGTTTCACGCTGACGCCGGGCTTGAGCTACCAGGTGGCGGACAACGCCGAGCCCCACCGTTCCAGCTCACCCCAAGGGGCAACCCTGTTCATCGTGGACTGACCAGGAAGATGGGAACGCCTGTGAAATACTCCGTGGAACACGCATTGCAGCAGCTACCTGGCCCGGGCGGTGAGCGGTTCGTGGAACTCTTGCGCCACGGCAGCATGCGCACGGAGCTGTATGCGCCACGCGGCCACGACCCGCAGCAGCCGCACGCGCAGGACGAGTTGTATTTCGTCCAGCGTGGAAGCGGAGAATTCGTGCAAGGTGAAGCCCGCCACCACTTTGCAGCCGGAGACGCCTTTTTTGTACCTGCGGGACAGCACCACCGCTTTGAGAATTTTTCTGACGACTTTGCAACATGGGTAGTCTTTTGGGGACCGCCCGGAGGAGAACGAGAGTGAAACTGAACGACCTTCCACAGACCAGCACCTGGACCCTGGCGCGCCGCGCCGAGCGCATGAACCCTTCGGTCATCCGCGAAATCCTCAAGGTCACGGAAAAGCCCGGCATCATCAGCCTGGCGGGCGGCCTGCCCTCGCCCAAGACTTTCCCGGTGTCGGCCTTTGCCGAAGCCTCGGCCGCCGTGCTGGCCAATGACGGCCCCGCTGCCCTGCAATACGCCGCCAGCGAAGGGTATGCCCCGCTGCGCCAGGCCATCGCGGACTTCCTGCCCTGGGATGTGGATGCCGACCAGGTGCTCATCACCACTGGCTCGCAGCAGGCGCTGGACCTGATCGCCAAGGTGCTGATCGACACCGACAGCCGCGTGCTGGTGGAAACACCCACCTACCTGGGCGCGCTGCAGGCCTTCACGCCCATGGAGCCTGCCGTGGTGTCCGTGGCCAGCGACGACGAAGGTGTGCTCATCGACGACCTGAAGGCCAAGGTGGGCACGGGTGCCAACAAGGCGCGCTTTTTGTACGTGCTGCCCAACTTCCAGAACCCCACGGGCCGCACCATGAGCGAAGCCCGCCGCGCCGCCCTGGTGCAGGCTGCCGCTGAACTGAACCTGCCGCTGGTAGAAGACAACCCCTACGGCGACCTGTGGTTTGACAACCCGCCACCCGCGCCGCTGACGGCCCGCAACCCTGAAGGCTGCATCTACATGGGCTCGTTCTCCAAGGTGCTGGCACCCGGCCTGCGCCTGGGTTTTGTGGTGGCGCCCAAGGCGGTTTACCCCAAGCTGCTGCAGGCCAAGCAGGCCGCCGACCTGCACACGCCCGGCTACAACCAGCGCCTGGTGGCCGAGGTGATGAAGGGCAATTTCCTGGACCGCCATGTGCCCACCATCCGCGCGCTGTACAAGCAGCAGTGCGAGGCCATGCTGGCCGCGCTCGACAAGGAAATGCAGGGCCTCGGTGTGCAGTGGAACCGCCCCGATGGCGGCATGTTCCTGTGGGTGCGCTTGCCCGAAGGCATGAGTGCCGTCGAACTGCTGCCCAAGGCGGTGGAGCGCAACGTGGCCTTCGTGCCCGGCGCGGCGTTTTATGCCGACAACGCCGACCCGCGCACACTGCGCCTGTCGTTCGTCACGTCGACGGTAGAGCAGATTGCCACCGGCATTGCTGCGCTGGCAGCGGCCATCCGCGATAACAAGTGAACAACCCCCTGTGGCGCTGCGCGCCTTCCCCCTTCTCTGACATCGCTGTGCGATGCGGAAGGGGGACGTCGCCAGCGCGGCGGGGCGGCCCTTGCGCGGCGGCCGCTGGCCGGGCCACGCCCGCTTCATACATCACAGTTCGTTCAACGCACATGAAAGTTGATTCAACATGCTGAGGCTCTGGGGGCGCCTGTCGTCCATCAACGTGCGCAAGGTGGTGTGGGCTGCGCAAGAACTCGGCATCACGGTGCAGCGCACCGACGCGGGCGGCCAGTTCGGGCTGGTGCGCGAGGCCGACTATCTGCAGCGCAATCCCAATGGCCTGGTGCCGCTGATGGAAGACGACGAGACCAGCACCGTGTTGTGGGAATCCAACCCCATCGTGCGCTACTTGTGCGCGCGGCACTCGCCGGGCGAGCTGTACCCTGAAACCTTGCGTGAGCGCTTTGTGGCCGAGCAGTGGATGGACTGGCAGCAGACCACACTGAACCCGGCCGGGCGCGATGCCTTTGTGCAGTGGATACGCACCCCAGCGGCCCAGCGGGACGACGGGCTGATTGCAGCATCCGTGGCGGCCACGGAGCCTCTGATGGGACTGCTGGATGCGCATCTGGCGCGCCAGCCCTTCATGGCGGGCGACCGGTTCACCATGGCGGACATCCCTGTGGCCTGCGAGATCCACCGCTGGTGGGGCCTGCCACAAGAACGTGTGGCGCGCCCTCACCTGGAGCGGTGGTACAACACGGTCAGCACCCGGCCCGGCGCACGCGGGGTGCTGGACCAGCCCCTGTCGTGATCCCGGAGCCCCCCATGCACCAGCGTCCCTTCAAGCAAATCGATGTGTTCAGCGATCGCCCGGGTTTTGGCAACCCGGTCGCCGTGGTGCTGGATGCAGAGGGCCTGAGCGACAGCGACATGCGCCGCTTTGCGGCGTGGACCAACCTGTCGGAAACTACCTTTCTGCTGCCCGCCACCGAGGCCGGGCGCGCCGCGGGTGCCGACTACCGCCTGCGCATCTTCAGCCCCAATGGCGAACTGCCCTTTGCGGGACACCCCACGCTGGGCACCTGCCACGCGTGGCTGCAGGCGGGCAACACGCCACGCCAGCAGGGCATGGTGATCCAGGAGTGCGCGCTGGGTTTGGTGCGTATTGCGCAGGCCGATGGCACCCTGGCCTTTGCCGCCCCGCCCCTGAAGCGCAGCGCGCCCAGCCCGGCCCTGGTGCCGCTGATTGCGAGCGCGCTGGGCCTGCGCCCCCCGCAGATCCTGGGGGCACAACTGCTGGACAACGGCCCAGTGTGGCTGGGCCTGCTGCTCGACAGCGCAGACACCGTGCTGGGCCTGCGGCCGGACCACGCGCGCCTGAAAGATCTGGGGCAGGACGTGGGCGTGATCCATGTCGGCCCCACCGCCAGCGACACCGCCCAGCCCGGCGTGGTGGTGCGCGCCTTTGCCGCCCCCATGGGCAACCCCGAAGACCCGGTCACCGGCACCTTGAACGCCAGCTTGGCCGAGTGGCTGGTCGCCGATGGCCTGGCGCCACGCAGCTATCTGGTCGCCCAGGGTGAATGCCTGGGCCGCGCCGGCCGCGTGCACATCCGCCAGGACGACGATCACCAGATCTGGGTGGGCGGGCGTGCAGTCACCTGCATCGAGGGCACGGTGCTGCTATGAATTTGATGGTTTCCGTGCCGCGCCCCAGCGGCTGAACTTCACGCCTGCGGGCTCCTGACGGGGCCTACCGAATCCACACCAAAAACACCGGGCAACACACCCGGTAAGCCCCCGGCGTGCCTCCACCGTCACCTCACTGGCCGCATCACCGATTTTTCTACCAAGGACCACCATGCAACAGCGCCCCTTCCAACAAGTCGATGTTTTCACCGCCCAGGCCTACCGGGGCAACCCGCTGGCCGTGGTGCTCGATGGCACGGGCCTGTCCACCGAGACCATGCAGGAGTTCACGAACTGGACCAACCTGTCCGAAGCCACCTTCTTGTTGCCACCCACTCCCGAAGGCCGCGCCGCCGGTGCCGACTACCGCGTGCGCATCTTCTGCCCCGGGCGCGAGCTGCCTTTTGCCGGCCACCCCACGCTGGGCAGCTGCCACGCCTGGCTGCAGGCCGGGGGCAAGCCCCAGGTGGCGGGCAAGGTGGTGCAGGAATGTGGCGTGGGCCTGGTCACGCTGCGCCAGGATGGCGACCGCCTGGCTTTTGCCGCGCCTGCATTGATCAAAAGCGGACCGCTGGCGGAAGACGACGTGGCCTTGATTGCCAGGGGCCTGGGGGTGGACCGCAGCGACATCCTGCACCACGCCTGGTGCGACAACGGCCCCAACTGGCGCGGGGTGATGCTGCGCTCGGCTGAGCAGGTGCTGGCGCTCAAGCCCGACGCCAGCATCCTCGGCCAGCTCGATGTGGGCGTGGTGGGACCGCGCGGAAAAGTGGGTGTCATCGGCAGCACGGACGCAGAAGGCATCGCCTTCGAGGTGCGCGCTTTTTTCCCCGGCAACAACGGCCTGGCCGAAGACCCCGTCACCGGCAGCCTGAATGCCGCGCTGGCGCAGTGGCTCATCGGCGCCGGGCTGGCCCCCACGCAGTATGTGGCCGCCCAAGGCACCTGCCTGGGGCGCGCCGGGCGGGTGTACGTGCAGCAGGACGGCGACACCATCTGGGTGGGCGGGAGCTCGGTCACCTGCGTGTCGGGCGAGGTGCAGCTGTGACCACGGCCATCCCCCAGCACCCACCCTGCGTGGACCATCTGGTTGTGTTGGCTACGGACCTTGCCAGCGGCGTGGCGTGGTGCGAGCGCACGCTGGGCATCACCCCCACGGCGGGCGGTGAACACCCGCTGATGGGCACACACAACCGCATCATCAACGTCTCTAGCCCGGCGCATTCGCGCGTCTATCTGGAGATCATTGCTATCAACTCAGGAGCATCCCCCGCAATACCAGCGGGCGCAAGGCGCTGGTTTGACATGGACGATGCGGCTCTGCAGCAGCAGGTGGCAGCGCACGGCCCGCAGCTCATCCACTGGGTGGCCTCCGTGCCCGACGTGGCCGAGCGGTGTGCCGCGCTGGGGGCGCTCGACATCGAGCGTGGCGCCATCGTCACCGCCAGCCGGCCCACGCCAAACGGCCTGCTGCAATGGCAGATCACCGTGCGCGACGATGGCCTGCGCCTCATGGACGGCTGCCTGCCCACCCTCATCCAGTGGGGCGGCGTGCACCCGTGCAGCAGCCTGCCCGCCAGTGGTGTGCAACTGCAGCAGCTCGCACTACAGCATCCGCAGGCCGCCACGCTGCAGGCCGCGTGCGAAGCGGTGGGGGTAGCAAACTGCGTCGCCGTCACACCCGGCGACACGCCCCAGCTCACCGCTCAGCTCAGCACGCCACGGGGTCCGGTCACCCTCTCGTCGTTCACCCCTCAGGAGTAACCGCCATGCTTTTCTCTGTACAGGAACTGCTGCTCTTCACACTCGCCGCGCTGGTACTGGTGCTCACGCCGGGCCCCAACATGGTGTATTGCGTTTCGCGCAGCCTCACCCAGGGGCCGCGCGCCGGGCTTGTCTCGCTGACCGGAGTGGTGCTGGGTTTTGTCGTGCACCTGCTGGCAGCGGCGCTGGGCCTCACAGCGCTGCTCGCCGCCGTGCCACTGGCGTTTGACGCCATCCGCTACGCCGGTGCCGCCTACCTGCTGTGGATGGCCTGGCAGGCCGTCAAACCCGGCGGCGCTGCTCCCTTCGAGGCGCGCAACCTGCCGCACGACAGCCCGCGCACGCTGTTCCTGATGGGCTTCATGACCAACCTCCTGAACCCCAAGGTGGCCATGTTCTACCTGTCGTTCTTCCCGCAGTTCCTGCACCCCGAGCGCGGCCAGCTGCTGCAACAAAGCCTGACGCTGGGCGCGGTGCAGATCAGCACCAGTGCCGCCGTGAACGCGCTGCTGGTGCTGGGCGCCGCGCGCGTGGCGCTGTTCCTCAACCGCAATGCTGCATGGATGCGCGCCCAGCGCTATTTCATGGGCACCGTCCTGGGTCTGCTCGCCCTCAAACTGTTGACTGAAAAGAAAGCCGCCGCATGAACACCCGCCTCGACCCCACCGCCCTGCTACCCACCCTGGCCGACATCGAAGCCGCTGCCGAGGTGGTGTACCGCGACTTCGCCGCCACGCCCCAGTACCGCTGGGGCCTGCTCAGCCAGCGCCTGGGCACCGATTGCTGGCTCAAGCACGAGAACCACACGCCCGTGGGCGCCTTCAAGATCCGCGGCGGGCTGACCTACTTTGACCAGCTCGCACAACACGGCTCGCTGCCCATGGAAGTGATCAGCGCCACACGCGGCAACCACGGCCAAAGCATGGGCTGGGCCGCGCGCCGCCACGGCGTGGCCTGCACCATCGTCGTGCCACGCGGCAATTCGGTCGAGAAAAATGCTGCCATGCGCGCACTGGGCGTCACGCTCATCGAACACGGCGACGACTTCCAGGAAGCGCGCGAACACGCCATCCAGCTCGCGGCCCAGCGCGGCGCCCACATGGTGCCCAGCTTCCACCCCGACCTGCTGCGCGGCGTGAGCACGTATTGGTGGGAGTTCTTGCGCGCCGTGCCTCAGCTCGACGTGGTGTATGTGCCCATCGGCCAAGGCTCGGGTGCGTGCTCGGCCATCGCGGCCAAGCTGGCCCTGCAGCACTCGGTGCGCGTGGTCGGCGTTGTGAGCAGCCACGCCACCACGTACGCCGATTCGCTGGCCGCCGGCCGCGTGGTCGAGGCGCCCGTCACCACCCAGCTCGCCGACGGCATGGCCTGCCGCGTGGCCGACCCCGAAGCCCTGGCCGTGATGGCCCCGCACATCGACCATATCGTGCAGGTAAGCGATACCGAAGTGGCCGCCGCCATGCGCGCCTTGTTCACTGACACGCACAACGTGGCCGAGGGTGCAGGCGCTGCGGCGCTGGCGGCAGCGCTGCAGGAACGCGACCAGCTCCAGGGCTTGCATGTGGGCCTGGCGTTGACAGGCGGCAACGTGGACGCGCCGATGTTCAGCAGCGTTCTGGCAGGCTGATCCCGTTGCACACACAAGCTACCACGCTATTCATTCAGTAGCATTGGTCGCTTGTGTGACAAGCGCCAGGGCCCTGTTCTGGCCACAATCCGCCGCATGGGAACCCTCTACCTCGTGCGCCACGGCCAGGCCTCGTTTGGCGCAGATGACTATGACGTGCTCAGCGCGCGCGGGCGCGAACAGGCCGTGCGCCTGGGCGAATACTGGCGAGCGCGGGGTATGGCGTTCGACGCCGTCATCACCGGCACGCTGCGCCGCCACACGCAAACGCTGGAAGGCATTGCCGAAGGCTTGCAGGCCATGCCCCAAGTGCTTCAATTGCCGGGCCTCAACGAATACGACAGCCACGCACTCATCGCGGCCATCCACCCCCAGCCGCTGGGCAAAGCCGACACGCCCGAGTTGTACCGCGCGCACTTTCGCATCCTGTGCGACGCGCTGGCGCAGTGGATGGCGGGCGTCATCAGCCCGCAGGGCATGCCGACGTGGAACGAATTTTCTGCTGGCGTGCGCGCTGCGCTCGACCATGTGCGCCACCACCACGCGGGCCACAACGTGCTGCTGGTAAGCAGTGGCGGCCCCATTTCCACGGCCGTGGGCGAGGTGCTGGGCACCGCACCCGAGGTGACCATTGCGCTGAACATGCGCATCCGCAACAGCGCGGTGACGGAGTTCTCGATCTCGCCCAAGCGGCTGATGCTGCAGACGTTCAACACGCTGCCGCACCTGAACGAGCTGGAGCATGCGGGATGGGTGACGCATGCTTGACGCCTGCGGTCGGAATTTTGGGTGTTTTTGGCTTCTAGCGCCTATTGGACAAGCGCTAAAAGCTATGTAATTTATAGCAAACTGACATTCCTGCCCCCCAAACTCCGCCAGGCAGCAGCACCGCGACTCCAGGCCGCTCCCACACCGGAATCCGTGTTGGGGGACCTTACCGCCCCTCTACAAATTCAGCGCCAGAAACCGGGTTCCCGGCACCGGGTTGAAGCTCACGGGCTCAGCCGTGACAAAGCCCAAGGATTCATAGAGCCTTTGGGCCGCGACAAATTCGGGAAGCACGTCCAGGCACATGCGCCGGTAGCCGGCCTCCCTCGCGACGCGCAGCATCTCCTCGACCAGCTTCCGCCCCAGATCCATCCCCCGGGCCACAGGCCGCACATACACGCGCTTCAACTCGCAGGTGCCGTCCTCCACACGGCGCAGGGCCGCACAGCCCACCACACGGCCCTCGACGACGGCCAGCAGGACACCGCCATCGGGCTCCGCGTACTTGCCGGGCAGCTCCGCGAACTCCTGCTCATAGTCCTGAAAATCGAGATTGGCGGTCGGACTCTGGACGTACTCGCGAAAGATCGCGGTGACTGCGGGGAGATCGTCGGGGAAGATGGCGCGCCGGATCGTGGTCATGCGGGGACGGACGGGAGGGGTTGCGCAAATGCGCTCATTCGGTCTCGGGGCGCACAGTCTGCAGCGGCAGGTGCACCAGCTCCTGCAGCAGCGCCACCAATTGCCCCGCCGCAGCGTCCACCACCGCCTGCCCTTTGTCGGCCGTGGCTCCAGCCGCATTGCCCACCGCACCGGCCGGGTGGTAGTCCTGCATCTGCCAGCCCAGCTTGGCGCTTTTGCCGTTGCCCAGAATGGCGTAGCGCTCCGACCGGTCCTGCGACGTGGAGCGGAAATCCCGCGCATGTTCCATGTGCACCGCGCCGGGTGCCAAGTGCAGCATCATCGAGGTCTCGATCTCGCCCGCGTGGATGCCAAAGCGGTGCTCCTGGGCGCTGAACTGGCCCGCCACCGCCTCGGGCAGCGGCAGGCTGAACCAGCTGGCGCTGTAGACGATCAGGTCGCAGCGCGTGCGCAGCTCGCGCGCGACGATGTCCATCACGCTCACCTGGCCGCCGTGGCCGTTGAACAGCAGCAGCTTCTTGACGCCCGCACGGGCCACACATTCTCCGATCTCGGTCCACAGTGCAATCACCGTGGCTGGAGACAGCGTGAGCGTGCCCGGAAAGCGGATGTGCTCCGGGCTCAGGCCCACGTTCTGTGACGGTAAAAACAGCACGGGCAGGTCGGCAGGCAGTTGCGGCAATGCAGCGTCGATCACGCCCTGCAGTAGCGTGGCGTCCACCGACAGCGGCAGGTGCGGGCCATGCTGCTCGACGGCGGCCACGGGCAACACCGCCACGACCTGATCGGCCTGGCCGCTGTGCTGCAGCGCGGCAAAGTCGCGGGTGGACAGGTCGGCCCAGAAGCGCGAGGGCAAGGAGAGTGGTGCAGATTGGGGCGCGGCGGCAGCGGTCATGCCGCGATGTTAGGGCCTGTTCCGGGGCGCGTCACTTCAGCGCCATCTTGCCCAGCCACACCAGCAGGTGTGCCACGCCCATCACCAGCAGAGCGGTGGATGCCAGCCCACTGGCCCAGCTGCCCAGGCCACGGCGGCGCTGCCAGGCGCGTACCACCAGAGCCACCACCCAGCCCACCGCTGCCAGCCCGGCCCACAGCATCCACAACAGCCCCACGCCCAGGCAGCCAAAGCTCTCGCAGTACAGCGAGAAGGTGTAGTAGGACAGGCCCCCCAATGCCACGCAAAGCCCCAGCAACAGCACGTCCAGCGTGCGCGAGACCCACACCGCCCTGCGCGAAAGCGGGGCCGAAGAAGACGACTGTGGCGATGAGGGCAAGGGCGTGTTCATGAAAAACCGAAGGTGGAGCGGCGCGGGATGATGCGTGGCAGAAACCCCTGCAGCCCAGCATAGCGCCCGCCCCACCGCCGCGCGCCGCTGCCCATCCCGCTACCATCACCGCATGACCCAAGACCTCTTCCGCCAAGACGCCTACCTGCGCGAATGCAGCGCCCACATCACCGCCGTCACCGATACCGGCATCGTGCTGGACCAGACCGTGTTCTACCCCCTGGGCGGCGGCCAGGCCGGTGACAGCGGCGTGCTGGTGCTGGCAGACGGCACCGAGATCGCCATCGCCGACACCCGCAAGGGCAAGGACGCCGACGGCAACCCCACCAGCGACATCGTGCACATCCCCGCCCCCGGGCAGGAAGACCGCGTGGCGCAGCTCAAGCCTGGCACGGCTGTCACCGCCCGTATCGACTGGGAGCGCCGCCACCGCATGATGCGCCTGCACACCACCAGCCACCTGCTGTGCCATGTGGTGCCGCAGCTGGTCAACGGCTGCTCCATCACGCCCGACTACGCTCGGCTGGACTTCGCGATGACCGACCCGCTGGACAAGGAGCAGCTGACCGCCGCCATCGCCACCCTGGTGGCCGCTGCGCACCCGCTCACCGTGGCATCGATCAGCGACGAAGAACTGGACGCCAACCCCGCGCTGGTCAAAAGCATGAGCGTGCAGCCCCCGCGCGGCACCGGGCGCATCCGCACCATCCGCATCGGTGGCGAAGACAACGCGCCGCTGATCGACCTGCAGCCCTGTGGCGGCACGCATGTGGCCAACACGTCGGAGATCGGCGCCATCGTGGTGACCAAGATTGAAAAGAAAAGCGCCACCACCCGCAGGGTGGTGCTGGGCTTTGCCCAGTGAGCGAAGCGAAGAGCGCTTTTCTTTGGGACGGAATCATTTGCACGCAGTGCAAGTGAGGCCGCGCCAAAAGTCCCAGCCATAAACCCACCACCCGCAGGGTGGTGCTGGGTTTTGCTCAGTGAGCGCAGCGACGAGCGCGCCCCTCAAATGTCAACAATCTTGAGCCGCCGCAGCCCCCGGTTGCAATGGCTTACCCCGCCAGACCCACAACGGGGACAATAGCGGCCCGCGCGCGCGGCCTTTTTTGGACTTCTTGCACCCGGCGTCCTGGGGCTGCGGCGCTCACTTTTGCCTGCCGCCATGCCGATCTCCCTGCGCTCCGTCTCGTTTGCCTCCCTGCGCCAGCACCGCTGGTTCCGCCCCGCCGTCCGCGCGCTGGCGGCGTTGATCGTGTTGTGGCTGGTCACCTGGCTGGCCATTCCGCCGCTGGTCAAGGGGCCGCTGGAGCGCATTGCGTCCGAACAACTGGGCCGCACCGTCACCGTGGGGGGCATCGACTTTGAGCCCTGGAGCCTGGAATTCGCGCTGCGCGACGTGGCCGTGGCGGGTGCCAACGGCGCGCCCCCACAGCTGACCATTGGCCGCGTCTATGCCGATGGGGAGTTGCAGTCGCTGCTGCGCCTGGCGCCCGTGGTGGACGCCTTCACCATCGAAAACCCGGTGCTGCGCATCACCCACCTGGGCGACGGCCGCTATGACGTGGACGACATCATCGCCAAGGTCACCGCTCCCACCACCGAACCCGAGCCCGACAAAGGCCCCGCACGGGTGGCGCTGTACAACCTGGCACTGACGGGTGGCAGCATCGACTTCTCGGACACCGCCGTGGATAAAACCCACGAGGTGCGCGATCTGGCCCTCAAGGTGCCTTTCATCAGCACCCTGCCGTCGCAACGCGAGGTGAAGGTCGAGCCCCACCTGGCGTTCACGCTCAATGGCAGCCGGTTTGACTCGTCCGCCCAGGGCACGCCGTTTGCGCAGACCGGCCAGGCTGACGCGCAGATTCGGCTGGACGGGCTGGACCTCGCGCCCTACTTGGGCTATTTGCCAGCCAACCTGCCCGTCAAGGTGTTGGGCGCCACGCTGGATGCGGATGTGAAGGTGGCCTTTGAGCAGCACCCGCGCATGGCCGTGAAGCTGACCGGCACCGTGCAAGCCAGCGGCGTACGCATCGCAGACCGCCAGGGCGCCGACCTTCTGAGCTATGAGCGCCTGAAAGTCGACATGGCCGATGTGCGCCCGCTGGACCAGGTGGTGCGACTGCAGCATGTGGAGCTGACCGCGCCCGTGGTCACCGCCACGCGCGATGCAGCAGGCCAGATCAACCTGGCGCAACTGGCACCGCCTGCACCGCCGCCATCGGCGGTCAAGGGCAAGACCCCCGCACCTGCGGCACCTGCATCTGCTGAACCGGCGTCTTCGCCACTGGCCAGCGCCAGCGCAGCATCGGCCTCTGCCTCGCCCGCTTCCTCCAGCAAAGCCAAGGCCAAGGCCGCACCCGCCTGGGTCGTGGAAGTCGCCACCGCCGCAGTGCGCGGCGGCACCCTGCGCTGGGCCGACCAAACCACGCGCCCCGCAGCGGCCCTGCAGGCCACAGAGGTCACGCTGGATGCGGCCGACGTCGCCGTCCCCTTCGCCAAACCCTTTACCTTCAAGGGCGGGCTCAACCTGCAGGGCAGCACACTCAGCTTCACCGGCGAAGCCACGGACCAGAAGGCCCAGGTCAACGCCACCCTGAACGCCCTGGCCCTGCAACTGGCCGCGCCCTACCTGGCCCAGACGCTGGAGCCCACGGTGACCGGCCAGCTCAGCGGAGATGTGGGTGTGCTGTGGCAAGCGCCCACGCCACAGGCCGCGCAGGCAGGCGCCACCGGCGTCACCCTCAAGGCAGGCCCCCTGGCGCTGGAGCAACTGGCCGTCAAGCAGGGCAAGACCACCTTGGCCAGCCTGGGCAAGCTCGACATAGCGGACGCCGAAGTGCCCCTGGACGCGCGCAGCGCCACGCTGGAGCGCCTGGCCATCAGCCAGCCACAACTGGCGGTGGAACGGGGCGCGGACGGGCGCTGGATGTTCGAGCGCTGGCTGAAGGCGGCGCCAGGCGGCACCACGGCCCCGGCGACAACGGCTGACGCAGCCCCCGCCAGCACCAGCACACCCTGGAAGCTGCGCGTGGCCGATTTCTCGGTGCAAGGCGGCACCGTCTCGCTGGCCGACAACGCCCAGCCGCGCCCCGTGGCGCTGGAGGTGACGGCCCTGGGCATCACCGCCCGCAACCTGGCCAGCGACGGCAGCAAGCCCGAAGCTTTCACGCTCACCGCCCGCGCCGCCGCACCGGGCAAGGGCAGCAAGGCCGCGCCGGGCAAGCTCGACTACCAGGGCACGCTGGCCCTGCAGCCGCTGACCACCCAGGGCAAGCTCGACGCCACCCGCCTGCCGCTGCACGCACTCGACGGCTACCTGGCCAGCCAGCTGTCGGTAGAACTGCTGCGCGCCGATGTGGGCTACCGGGGCCAGGTGGCCCTGGCGCAGACCGACAAAGGAGTCAGTCTGCGTCTGAACGGTGATGCCGTGGTGGAAGACCTGCAGGCCAACAGCACCGCCGCCTTCACCCCCAAGACCGAAGCACAGGTGGGTGAGGAATTGCTGGCCTGGAAGAGCCTGAACCTGCGCGGCCTGGCCGTGGCCACCGCCCCCGGCACCGCGCCGCGCGTGGAGGTCAAGGAGACCAGCCTGGTGGACTTTTTTGCCCGGGTCACCATCAACGAGGCCGGCCGCATCAACCTGAGCGACATTGCCAAGACCCCGGCCGAGGCACGTGCGGCCAATGCGGCCAGCGCTGCGGCCAGCACGGCCGCCCCCACGGCATCGGCCCCCGCCTCAGCCACATCGGCAACGCCCACCGCCCCTGCCCAGGCTGCGGTGGCCCAGGCCGACCCGCTGGCCCCTGTGGTGGTCTTTGGCCCCGTGAGCCTGGTCAACGGCAAGGTGCTGTTCTCGGACTTTTTCATCAAGCCCAACTACTCGGCCGACCTGTCGGAGCTGACTGGCAAGCTCAGCGCGTTCTCGTCCGAAGCCTCGGGTGGCGAGCCCGTGCTGGCCGACCTGGAGCTGCGCGGCCGCGCCGAGGGCTCGGCGTCGCTTGAAGTGACCGGCAAGCTCAACCCGCTGGCCAAACCGCTGGCCCTCGACATCGTGGGCAAGGTGCGCGACCTGGAGCTGCCCCCGCTCACGCCCTATTCCGTCAAATACGCGGGCCATGGCATCGAGCGCGGCAAGCTCAGCGTGGACGTGAACTACAAGGTGCTGCCCAACGGCCAGCTCACCGCCAGCAACCGGCTGGTGCTCAACCAGCTGACCTTTGGCGAGCCCGTGGAGGGCGCGCCCAACAGCCTGCCCGTGAAGCTGGCCGTGGCCCTGCTGGCTGACCGCCAGGGCGTGATCGACCTGGACCTGCCCATCAGCGGCTCGCTCAACGACCCGCAGTTCCGCATTGGCCCGGTGATCTTCAAGATCATCGTCAACCTCATCGGCAAGGCGCTGACCTCGCCCTTCAGCCTGCTGGCCAGCGCCTTCGGCGGTGGCGACGAGATGAGCCACGTGCCCTTTGCCCCCGGCAGCGCCACGCTCACGCCCGAGGCGCAGCAGAACCTGGACAAGGTGGCCAAGGCCCTGGCCGACCGCCCCGCGCTCAAGATCACTGTGACCGGCACGGCCAGCCTGCCAGACGAGCGCGAAGGCCTGCGGCGCGAGAGCCTGCAGCAGCGGGTGCTGGCCGAAAAACGCCGTGCCAACCCGGGCGATACCGCCCCCGTATCAGCCGCCGAATACCCCGCCCTGCTCAAGGAGGTGTACCGCCGCGCCGACATCCCCAAACCGCGCAACCTGGTCGGCCTGGCCAAGGAGCTCACCGTGCCCGAGATGGAAGCCCTGCTGCTGGCCAACCAGCCCGCCACCGAGGCCATGGCCGCCGAACTGGCCACGCAGCGCGGCCAGGCGATCCGCGCGTATCTGGTGGCACAAAAACTGCCCGTGGAGCGACTGTTTGTGGCGGCGCCCAAAGCGGGCAAACAAGCCGAAAAGTGGACCCCGCGTGCGGATTTGAGCCTGGCGACACAATAGGCGCCTGGCTGGCGGAAGGTTCCGGGGAATCCCCCTCCGCCAGTCTGATCGCCCCGCAGGCAGAGCACAGGGGCGCCGGAACCAAACCCGCCCTGCCAGCTCCCACACTGCACCATGCCTTCACGCCCGCTTTACCGCCTCGCAGTTACTCTGTTTTTGATAGCTGCAAGCGCTTTATGGACGGGCGCAAACGCCCAATTTAGCCCCAAAACCAGCGGACAGGGCACCAGCGTGGTCACCACGCCCTATGTGCGTGCCGAGCTGCTGGCCCATGCACCCCAGGGCGTGGCGCCCGGCCAGCCGCTGTGGCTGGGCCTCTCGATCACCCACCAGCCCGAGTGGCACACCTACTGGAAGAACCCTGGCGACTCCGGCCTGCCCACCGACCTGGCCTGGACGCTGCCCGCCGGCCTGGACGCGGGCGAGATCGCCTGGCCCCTGCCCAAGAAGATCCCCATCGGCACGCTGGCCAACTATGGCTACGAAGGCACGGTGCTGCTGCCCGTACCCGTCACCGTGGCCAGCAGTTTTGCCCCCAGCCCGTTGGCCAAGGACGCAACGATCAAGCTGCGCGCCTCCTGGCTGGTGTGCCGCAAGGAGTGCATTCCCGAAGAAGGCGAATTCACGCTGCAGTTGCCCATCCAGAGCACCACGGCGCTCAACGGCGCCGCCTTTGAGGCGGCCGCCAAGGCCCTGCCCCAACCCGTGCTGGCAGGCACCAACGGCATCGTGCCGGACAGCCAGGCGCAGATTGCCGACGGCAACCTGCTGAACGTCAGCGTGCAGGGCCTGCCCGTGGCGCTGCGTGGCAAGACACTGGACCTGTTCCCCGAAACCGCCGAAGTCATCGACAACGCCGCGCAGTGGAAGCAGGCCTGGAACGGCAGCGTGTGGACCGCGCAGATTCCCCTGTCTGCCCAGCGCAGCGCCAGCCCCAGCCTGATGCCCGTGGTGCTGGCCGAGCAGTCGCCCGCACATGCCACTGGCCCCGACACGCGCACCGGCTACCGCGCAGAGCTGAAGGTGCTGGGCACCTGGCCGCAGGTGGCGTCGGTTGCCAGCGTGTCGCCCGCGCTGGAGGCCGCGCTCAAGGCCAATGCTGCGCAGGCAAGCGGCGCTGCCGCGCCAGCCATGGGCTCCGGCGCCTCGTCCCTCACCCTCACGGCCGCGCTGCTGGGCGCCTTGCTTGGCGGGCTCATCCTCAACCTCATGCCCTGCGTGTTCCCGGTGCTGGCGATCAAGGTGGTGGGCTTTACCCAGCATGCGCAAGACCGGCGCGCGCACCGCGTGAGCGGCATCGCCTACACAGCGGGTGTGGTGCTGTCGTTCATCGCCCTGGGCGCCCTCATGCTGGGCCTGCGCGCAGCAGGCGAGGCGGTGGGCTGGGGCTTTCAGCTGCAGTCGCCCGCCGTGGTGGCATCGCTGGCGGCACTGTTCACGCTGATCGCGCTGAACCTGGCGGGCGTGTTCGAATTCGGGCATTTCCTGCCGTCCTCGGTGGCCAGCCTGCAGGCCCGCCACCCGGTGGCCGACAGCTTCCTCACCGGCGTGCTGGCCGTGGCCGTGGCATCCCCCTGCACCGCGCCGTTCATGGGCGCTTCCCTGGGCCTGACCGCCACGCTGCCCGCGCCCCAGGCGCTGGCCGTGTTTGCGGCGCTGGGCCTGGGGCTGGCGCTGCCGTACCTAGCGGCCAGCTTTGTGCCCGCCGTGGCGCGCGCCCTGCCCCGCCCCGGCGCGTGGATGGACACCTTCCGCAAGCTCATGGCCTTCCCCATGCTGGCCACTGTCGTCTGGCTGGTGTGGGTGCTGGGCCAGCAAAGTGGCATCGACGGCGCGGGGGCGCTGCTGATCCTGCTGGTGGGCCTGTCGCTGGTGGTGTGGGCCCTGTCGCTGGCCGGGCGTGCGCGCGTGTGGATGGCCACGGTGTCCATCGCGGCCATGTCCTTGCTGGTCTGGGCCTTTGCGCCCCACATCACGCACATTCCTACCGCGCAGGCCGCCACACCGTCCACGCAGGCTTCGGCCACCGGCTGGCAACCCTGGGCACCCGGCGCGGCCGAGCAGATCGTGGCCACGGGCCGCCCGGTGTTTGTGGACTTCACCGCCGCCTGGTGCGTGACCTGCCAGTACAACAAGAAGACCACGCTGGCCGACGCCGATGTGCTGGCCGACCTGCAGACCAAGAACGTGGCCCTGCTGCGCGCCGACTGGACGCGCCGCGACCCTGCCATCACGGCGGCGCTGACCCAGCTTGGACGCAGCGGCGTGCCGGTGTACGTGTTCTACCGCCCCGGCAAGCCGCCGGTGGTACTGACCGAGGTGCTCAGCGTGGACGAGGTGCGTGCCACCATCGCCCAGCTATAGCCCTCCCTGCTTTCGACCACCCGCCAACCCTTCAGGAGACCCCGCCATGAAGCTGCTTCGCCGTACGTTGATCGCCACCGCCGCCCTGGTTGCCCTGGGCGCACAGGCCGCCGCCACCGTGGGCCAGCCCGCACCCGACTTCACGCTCAAGGACACGTCGGGCAAAACCGTGCGCCTGTCGGACTTCAAGGGCAAACACGTGGTGCTGGAATGGACCAACCCCGGCTGCCCCTTCGTGCGCAAGCACTACGACAGCGGCAACATGCCCGCCACGCAGAAAGACGCCATCGGCAAAGGCGTGGTGTGGCTGTCCATCAACTCCACCGAAAAAGCCAGCAGCGACTACCTGGAGCCCGCCAAGCTGATGGCCTGGAAGCAGGAGCGCAAGGCCACCCCCACCGCCGTGCTGATGGACGAGGAAGGCACCGTGGGCAAGAGCTACGGCGCCCGCACAACGCCCCACCTGTACATCGTCAACCCGCAGGGCCAGCTGATTTACGCGGGCGGCATTGACAGCATCCCCTCGGCCCGCCCGGCCGACATCGAAAAGGCCACCAACTATGTGAAGGTGGGGCTGGCAGAAACGCTGGCGGGCAAGCCGATTTCGGCGGCCACGACGCAGCCTTACGGCTGCAGCATCAAGTACAAATCGGCCAGCTGAAAAAAGAATTTCAGCGCGCCACGCAGTTCACCCGCAGAGCGCGCGGACTGTGGAAGTACATGGTGTTGCCCTTGCCACGGATGTAGGTGCCGCCATCACCGTATCCAAAACCCGACGCCACGCGCTCAGGCTGCAGCGGCACGGTGCGGCCATTCATTTCCAGCAGCGCAGGGCCATCGGGCTGGGCGGGCCAGTGCACCACCATCATGGGGCCACGGTCACAGGCGTAGGTCGTGACGCGCTGGACCTTGGGCACATCGGGGGCACGGGGCGGTGTGCAGGCGCTCAGGGCAAAGGTGGACAAGACAACAGCCGTGGCGACAAGGCCAGTGGTGCGGCGGGCGCGTGGTGGGTTCTGCACGGGATCTCCTCGGATTCTGGGTCGGTGCCACCGTGTTGATGGCAGTGTGGGTGGACAACGCGGGGGTCTGGCGCCGCAGCGGTTCGCCCCCATACACTGCCATGTATGAAACGCACGCCCGACACCATCAGCACCCTGCGCGATATTCTGACGCACTGCCGCACCCTTGCGGTGGTGGGACTGTCGCCCCAATGGCACAGACCCAGCTATTTCGCGGCCAAGTACATGCAGGCACATGGCTACCGCATCGTGCCGGTGAATCCGCTCGTCGCGCGCGAGGGCGGGCAGATCCTGGGCGAAACCGCCTACGCCAGCGTGACCGAAGCCGCTGCCGCGCTGGCGGCGCAGGGGCAGAAGATCGACATGGTGGACTGCTTTCGCAAAAGTGAGGACATCCCGCCGCTGGCCGATGAAGCCATCGCCATCGGCGCAAAGTGCCTGTGGCTGCAACTGGGGGTGTTCAACGAGGCGGCCAGGCAACGCGCCGAGGCCGCCGGGCTGCAGGTGATCGAAAACCGCTGCGTGAAGATCGAGCACGCGCGGCTGTTTGGCGGCCTGGGCTGGATGGGCGTGAACACACGGGTCATCAGCGCCAAGCGCCTGCGGCAGCTGCCTTACTAGCCAATTCGCAGCCAAACTTAAAGCTATCAAATTCATAGCTATTAGCGCTTATCCATAAAGCGCTAGCAGCCAATTTCCTCAAGATCCCATGTCCTCAGCCCCCTCCAATGGCGCCGACCGCGAGTTCGGCTTCGGCACCCGCGCCATCCACGCCGGCGCCCAGCCCGACCCCGTGACTGGCGCACGCGCCACGCCCATCCACCAGACGACGAGCTTTGTGTTCGACAACGCCGAGCACGCCAGCAGCCTGTTCAACCTGCAGACCTTTGGCAACGTCTACAGCCGCATCAGCAACCCCACGGTGGCGGTGTTCGAGGAGCGCATTGCGAGCCTCGAAAACGGCCGTGCCGCCCTGGCCTGCGCCAGCGGCATGGCCGCGCAGATGGCGGCGCTGCTGGCCATCCTGAAAACCGGCGACCACATCGTGGCGGCCAGCACGCTCTACGGGGGCACGGTGGGCCAGCTGGGAGTGGGCTTCTCTCGCCTGGGCATCGAGACCACATTTGTGGACCCGGCCGACCCAGAAAACTTTGCACGCGCCATGCGCCCCAACACCCGCGCCGTGTATGGCGAAACCATTGGCAACCCACTCGTCAACGTGCTCGACATCGCCGCCGTGGCCGAGGTGGCGCATGCGCACGGCGTGCCGCTCGTCATCGACAACACGGTGGCCAGCCCCTACCTGTGCAACCCCTTGCAGCTCGGCGCCGACATCGTGGTGCACAGCGCCACCAAGTACATCGGCGGCCACGGAACCACCATGGGCGGCGTGGTGGTCGAGGGTGGCAAGTTCCCGTGGGACAACGGCAAGTTCCCCGAGATGGTGGAGCCCAGCCGCGCCTACCACGGCGTGAAGTTCTACGAGACCTTTGGCGACTTTGGCTACACCATGAAGGCGCGCATGGAGGTCAACCGCACCTTCGGCGGCGTGCTCTCGCCCATGAACGCGTGGCAACTGTTGCAGGGCGCCGAGACGCTGCACCTGCGCATGCGCGAGCACTGCCGCAATGCGCTGGCCGTGGCGAAGTTTTTGCAGAGCCACCCACAGGTGGCGTGGGTCAACTACCCCGGTCTGGCGGATTCGCCGTACTACGATCTGGCGCAAAAGCAGTTTCGTGCTGTGGACGGGGCGCCGGGCGCCTCGGGCATCCTCACGTTCGGCGTGAAGGGGGGCGCTGCGGCGGGCGAGAAGTTCATCGACGCCTGCGAGTTCCTGAGCCACCTCGCCAACATCGGCGACGCCAAGACGCTGGTGATCCACCCCGCATCGACCACCCACCGCCAACTGAGCGAAGAAGAGCTGGCCCGCGCTGGCGTGAGCGCGGACATGGTGCGGCTGTCGGTGGGGATTGAAGACCTGGACGACATCCTGTGGGACGTTGACCAGGCACTGGCGCGCTCTCAAGGAGCCTAGATCCAGCGCCGCACATCCCGGCAGTAGTCCGCGTACTGGCGTCCAAAACGGGCCGCCAGCTTGCGCTCTTCGAGCGGGATGTACCAGCACTGCGCGAGCACAAAAAACTGCAACACCAGCAACCACGGCGACAAAGTGCCCAGCGCCAGCGCCACACCCGCCAGGGCCAGCAGCATGCCCAGGTACATGGGGTTGCGCGTGTGTGCAAACAGGCCTGCTGTGGTGAGCGTGCCGGGCTCGCCAAAGGTGTTGATGTTGGTGCCGATGCGCTTGAACAGGCGAGCATGCCACTGGGCCATGGCCAGGCCCGCCAGCACCAGCACACCCCCCGCCCACCAGGCCAGCACGCGCCCATCGGCGGGCAGCACGGCCACGGGCCAGGTGCGCTGCAAAATCACCATCGCACCGACCGACGCAAACCAGACCACAGGGGGCAGCAGCAAACGTTGCATTCCAACTTCTCCTTGCACAATGAAGACATGGCCCGCAGTCTGCCGATGGCGTGCTGTGCTGGCGATAACCTGGGTTAACGGAGTCCTCTTTTGCCGACCTTTTCTCATTCCACCCACACGGTGCTGGAGCAACTGGCACAGGCCCCGCTGCCCGAGTGGGAGGCTCTGGACCGCGCCACCACGGTGCGGCAGCTGCGGCCGGGCGAGGTGCTGTTCCACGCGGGCGAGGCGCAGCCCCGGGTCTTTGTGGTGAACCAAGGGCTCATCAAGATGGTGTACGAGACGGCCGTAGGTGAGGCCTGGGTCAAGGGGTTTGTGCCGGCCGGCATGTGTTTTGCCAGCCTCACGGCACTGCAGCCGGGCGGCGTTACCAGCTACACCGCCCTGGCGGAAGGCGGGCCCTGCACGGTGGAGCAGATCGACCATGCCGCGCTGGAAGCGCTGGCCGCGCGCCACATGGGGTGGCAACGCGCGCTGAGCAATGCCTACCGCATGTACGGCCAGCGCAAGGAGCAGCGCGAGATGGAGTTGCTCACCCTGTCGCCCGAAGAGCGCTACCGGCGCTTTCTGCAGCAGCACCCGCAGATCGCCGCCCAGGTGCGCCAGCGCGACATTGCCAGCTATGTGCGCGTGACGCCGGTGGCGCTCAGCCGCATCAAGGCGCGCATATTGCGCGGCGGCTGACGGCGGCTCAGGGTTTGGTGCCCTGCGCGGCGCCCAGGCGCTGCGACAGGCTGCGCGCGGTGTCGCGCAGATGGCCTGCGGCAGCACTGCCCGGCCCCGTCTGCAGCGTGGCGCTGGGCCCTATCACCGCCAGGCACAACACCAGCTGCCCAAACCCGTCAAACACCGGCGTTGCCAGCGCGCTGATGCCGGGCAGCAGCTGGTCAGTCACTTCGCTGATCTGGTGCTGGCGCACAGCCTCCAACTCGGCCGCAAATGCGGGCTCATCCAGCGCGCCCGCAAACCCTTCGGCAGCCAGCGCAGCCGCAGCGCGCTCGCGCGGGCCGAAGGCTGCAAACACCTTGCCCGTGGCCGTGTGCCGCACCGAGGCCGTGGTGCCATGGCGCATGGCCACGTACACGGCCGTGGGGCCTTCTTCCACACGGATGATGGTGGGGCCGTTGTCACCCCAGACCGAGGCCGACACGGTGTAGCCGATGCGCTGGGCCAGCGCGGGCAGCTCGGCAATGGCTAGGCGCACCGGGTCCACCTGCTGCAGGCTGATGAGGCCCAGCTGCATGGCCAGCGGGCCCAGGCCGTAGTGGCCGCTCACGGCGTCCTGCTCGATGAGGCCCAGCTTGCCAAAGCTCACCAGATAGGGGTGGGCCTTGGCGGCCGTCATATCCGCCGCGCGGGCCAGGTCCTTGAGAGCCATGCGCCGGCCGGTGCGCGCCAGCACCTTCAGCAGCTGGCCGCCCACCTCAACGCTCTGGATGCCGCGCGGGCTGCGGGGCGTGTCTTCGTCGTCGGCGGGGGTCAGGTCGGGGGTCGTGGTGGGCATGGGGCGATTGTCCACGCAGCGCAGCATCCACCACCCGTTCGGGTTTACACCTAAACAAATGCGTTAGACATGAACGAATTTCTTGCCTAACATCAACACATTCCGTTTAGATAAACGCATTCACCATTAACAAATCACCACCATGAGCACCGTCAAAACCTTTGCCTCCGCCGCCGACCTCGAAGTGAAGAAGGTGAGCTTCGACAAGCTCTCCGACCACGCCTATGCCTACACCGCCGAGGGCGACCCCAACACCGGCATCATCATTGGCGACGACGCGGTGATGGTCATCGACACCCAGGCCACGCCCGTGATGGCGCAGGACGTGATCCGCCGCATCCGCGAGGTGACGGACAAGCCCATCAAGTACGTGCTGCTCTCCCACTACCACGCCGTGCGCGTGCTGGGGGCCAGCGCTTACGGTGCCGAGCACATCATTGCCAGCGAGGACACGCGCGACCTGATCGTGGAGCGTGGCCAGTTCGACAAGGACAGCGAGATCGGCCGCTTTCCGCGCCTGTTCCAGAATGTGGAGAGCGTGCCGGACGGCCTGACCTGGCCGACCATGACCTTCAACAGGAAGATGACCCTGTGGCTGGGCAAGCTGGAGGTGCAGATCCTGCAACTGGGCCGGGGCCACACCAAGGGCGACACGGTGGCCTGGCTGCCGCAGGAAAAGATCCTGTTCAGCGGCGACCTGGTGGAGTTCGACGCCACGCCGTATGCGGGCGATGCGTACTTCCAGGACTGGCCGCAGACCCTGGACAACATCGCGGCGCTGAAGCCCGAGAAGCTGGTGCCCGGCCGGGGCGCCGCGCTGCAGACGCCCGATCAGGTGCAGGCGGGCCTGGCGGGCACGCGCGCCTTCATCAGCGACCTGTACGAGAGCGTGAAGGCCAGTGCGGCCAAGGGCGAGGACCTGCGCAAGGTCTACGAGGCCACGTTTGCCAAGCTGCAGCCCAAGTACGGCCACTGGGTCATCTTCAACCACTGCATGCCGTTTGACGTGACCCGGGCCTATGACGAGGCCACGCAATACCCCGACCCACGCATCTGGACCGCCGAGCGTGATGTCCAGATGTGGAAAGCCCTGGAAGGCTGATCCGCCGAGGCTGGAGGAGACAAAAGATATGAATCCCAGAGACATTCCCACCGAAGCCTTCCACGCCAGTGGCGCTGAGGTGCAGGCCATCGACTTCGGCTACGTGCGCTCGCCCGACCAGGACCGCGCCACGCCCGCACAGCACCCCATCGTGGTCATCGGCGCGGGCCCTGTAGGCCTGTCGCTCGCCATCGACCTGGCCCAGCGCGGGCAGCGTGTGGTGGTGCTGGACAACGACCACAAGCTCTCCATCGGCTCGCGCGCCATCTGCTTTGCCAAGCGCACGCTCGAAATCTGGGACCGCCTGGGCGTGGGCCAGCGCATGGTGGACAAGGGCGTGTCGTGGAACCTGGGCAAGGTGTTCCTCAAAGACGAGCAGCTGTACGAATTCAACCTGCTGCCCGAAGAAGGCCACGAGCGCCCCGCCTTCATCAACCTGCAGCAGTACTACGCCGAGGCCTACCTGGTGGAGCGCGCGCTGCAGTTGCCGGGCATCGACATCCGCTGGCACAACAAGGTCACTGCGGTGGAGAGCCGCGCGGACGGCGCGCTGCTGAGCATCGACACGCCCGAGGGCGCCTACCAGATGGATGCGCAATGGCTGGTGGCTTGCGACGGCGCGCGCTCGCCCACGCGGCAGATGCTGGGACTGGAGAGCAAGGGGCGCATCTTTCAGGACCGCTTCCTGATCGCCGACGTGAAGCTGGCGGACGAGGCGAACTTCCCGACCGAGCGCTGGTTCTGGTTCGACCCACCCTTTCATCCCAACCAGAGCGTGCTGCTGCACCGCCAGCCCGACAACGTCTGGCGCATCGACTTCCAGCTGGGCTGGGACGCCGACCCCGAAGAAGAAAAGAAGCCCGAGAACATCATCCCGCGCGTGAAGGCGCTGCTGGGTGCGGATGCGCAGTTTGAGCTGGACTGGGCCAGCGTCTACACCTTTGCCTGCCTGCGCATGGACCAGTTCGTGCACGGCCGCGTCATCTTTGCGGGCGACAGCGCCCACGGCGTCTCGCCCTTTGGCGCACGTGGCGCCAACAGCGGCGTGCAGGATGCCGAGAACCTGGCCTGGAAGCTGGACTGGGTGCTCCAGGGTCGCGCCAGCACCGCACTGGTGGGCACGTATGGCCCCGAGCGCGAATACGCGGCCGATGAGAACCTGTGCAACTCCACCCGCGCCACCGACTTCATCACGCCCAAGAGCGAGGTGAGCCGCCTGTTCCGCGACGCGGCACTGCACCTGGCGCGTGAACACGCCTTTGCACGGCGCATCGTCAACAGCGGGCGCCTGTCGGTGCCGGCCACGCTGCACCAGTCGCCGCTGAACACGCCGGATACCGACACCTTCGTGAGCACGCAGGTGCCCGGCGCCGTGTTGCTGGACGCGCCCTTGACGAAGCAGGGCCAGCCCACTTGGCTGCTGCGCGAGCTGGGGCCGGACTTCACGCTGCTGGTGTTTGGCCCGGCCCCGGCATGGGCCCATGACCTGCCCGGCGTGAAGGTGCTGCAGATCGGCATTGACGTGAACGACCACCAGGCGCTGGCCGCCCAGCGGCTGGATGCGCTGCCGCGCACCGTGTACCTGGTGCGGCCCGACCAGCATGTGTGCGCACGCTGGCGCACGCCCACCGAAGCGGCTGTGCACAGCGCACTGGCCCGTGCCACGGCCGCAGCCGTCTGACCAGGAAGACGACAAGGAACATGCCCATGCTGAACACCCAACCGAACCTGCAGGCCTGCGACGACTTCTATGAAGCGCTGATTGCGGCGCACCAGGGTCTGTCCACGCCCGAGAGCCACGCCATGAACGCACGCCTGGTGCTGCTGCTGGCCAACCACATCGGCGACCAGTCCACGCTGCAGCACGCGCTGCAACTGGCGCGCGGCAGTGCCGTGCCCACGGCCGACCGTCGCAGCACCCCCGCCATCACGCCGGTGGTGCCCACCCACGCGGTGGCGGCCTAACCTCACCTTTTTTACCCCACAGCTCCAGCACCGCGCAGATGGTGCAAGGCCCGGGCTTTGCCTTGATTTTTTGACAACACCACGGAGACAACACATGCAGCGCAAACACTTCCTCGCCACCCTTGCCGGGTTGGCCCTGGCCACCACCCTCCCCCTGGCCCACGCCCAGGACACCAAACCGCTCGAATGGGTGGTGGGCTACGCGGCAGGTGGCGGCTCAGACATCGTGGCGCGCACGATTGCCGAATCGATGTCGGCGACGCTGGGCCGCCCCATCGTCATCAACAACAAGCCCGGCGCGGGTACCAACATTGCCGCCGAGTACAGCGCCCGCCACAAGGACTACGGCAACCTGATGTTCTCGGCCGACTTCGCCACGCTGGCGGCCAACCCGTTCTTGTTCAGCAAGCTCGCCTACAACGCCGAAAAGGACTTCCAACCCGTGGGCCTGCTGGTGCGCTTTCCGATGTTCCTGGTGGTGTCCAACAACGTGCCCGCCAAGAACCTCAAGGAATTCATGGCCTGGGCCAAAGGGATGCCCGATGGGGTGAACTGGGCGTCCGCCGGGCCGGGCAGCCCGCACCACCTGGTAGGCGAGCTGTTCCGCGAGCAGAGCGGACTCAAGCTCACGCATGTGCCGTATCGCGGCGCAGCACCGGCCATCCAGGATGTGATCGGCGGCCAGGTGCCCGCGATGTGGATCGACAGCGCCACGGTGTACCCGTTTCTCAACGGCGGCAAGGTCAAGGCCATTGGCGTGGCCAGCCCGCAGCGCGTGACCACCATGCCCGATGTGCCCACGATTTCAGAGCAAGGCCTGCAAGGGTTTGAAGGCTTTGCATGGCAGGGCCTGGTGGTGCCCGCGGGCGCATCAGCCGATGTGGCCGCGAGTTTCAGCAAGGCGCTGCAGACGGCCCTGGCCGACACGCGCACCAAGGCCCGGCTGCAGGCCCTGGGTGTGGAACCCATGCCCGGCACGGCCGCCCAGATGGGCAGCTTTGCGCGTGCCGAGCGGGAAAAGTGGGGCCGCGTCATTACGAAGGTGGGCGTGAAACTCGATTAACTCCCTGAACGGCTGCGCCGGTTTCCCCCGGAGGCGACGCCACCCGTGGCCTGGCGGCGCCAGTTCCACGGTGGCGCAGGCAAATGCCACGCTCCTGTCGCAGGGCACTCAGCGGCTGCGTGCCAGCCGCCGCTTGCGCTGTAGGGCGGGCGCCAGCCACAAAAGTTGCACCGTGGCATAGCCCAGCGCCGCCATCACCAGGCCCAGCGTGGGCAGGCCCACCAGCAGCGGTGTGCCCAGGGCCTGCATCCAGGCGCCCAGCGCCTGCACCGAGAAGTCTCCGCCCGGCACCACGCTGCTCCACGCGGGCAAAGTCTGGGTGCCCGGCATCACCAACGCGCCCACATAGAAGGCCAGTGCATACAGCGGCACGGTGGTGAGCGGGTTGGTATAGAACGTGGCCACCCCGCCCGCCACGATGTTGCCGCGCAGCCATGCGCAGACCAGCAGCGTGCCCGGAATCTGCAGCGGCCCGGGGATCAGCCCACAGAACAGGCCCGCCGCCACCCCACGCGCCAGGGGCTGGCGCTGAAAGCGAAACAGCTCGCGCCGCTCCAGCCAGGGGCGCAGGCGGATGAGCCAGTCCCGGTCCAGGTGTGCGCGGGCGCGTGGCTCCAGGGCGCGCAGCCAGCGGCGCATTGAACAAAGCATCTGGCTTACCACTGCACTCAGTCCTTGCGCGGCAGGGCCGGAGCGCCATGGGCGCTTTCGCCCGAGCTGCGCAGCGACAGGAAGATCGAGCCAGCAATCAGCGACGCCGTCACCAGCAGCGCATAGCCGATCGGGATCTTCACAAAGTCGATGAGCAGCATCTTGCCGCCAATGAACACCAGCACCAGCGCCAGGCCATAGGCCAGCAGGTGGAAGCGGTTGGCAAGGTCAGCCAAAAGGAAGTACAGCGCACGCAGGCCCAGAATGGCAAAGATGTTGGCCGTGAGCACAATGAACGGGTCGCTGGTGATCGCGAAGATGGCCGGGATGCTGTCCACCGCAAAGATGATGTCGGTGGTGCCGATGAGCACCAGCACCACAAACAGGGGCGTGAAGTGCTTGACGCCGTTGATCATGGTGGAGAGCTTCTCGCCATCGAACTGGTCGGTGATGCGAATGCGCTTCTTCAGGAACTTGAGCACCGGGTTGGTGGCGATGTCGGGCTCCTGCCCGGCGGCAAACCACATCTTCACACCCGTGACGACCAGGAACGCACCAAACACATACAGCAGCCAGTGGAAGGTGGCCAGCAGCCAGGCGCCTGCCAGGATCAGCAGCGTGCGCAGCACGATGGCACCGATGATGCCGATGATGAGCGCACGCTTCTGGTACTGCGGCGGCACCGCGAAGTAGCTGAACAGCATCAGGAAGACAAAGATGTTGTCCACCGACAGGCTCTTTTCGACCAGATAGCCGGTGATGAACTGCATCGACACCGTGTTGGCCACCTCGCGGCCCTGGCTGCCGTCCAGGTACCACCACAGGATGGCGACGAACACAAAGGCCAGCGAGAACCACAGCAGGCTCCAGCGCGCTGCCTCGCCCATGGTGACCTTGTGCGCCCCCTGGCGCTCCATGACCAGCAGGTCAACGCCAATGGCGATGACCACGAAGACGGCAAATCCCGCCCACATCCACCACGTTCCGATCGTTTCCATCAAGTTTCTCCAAAGATGCCCTCACACGCCCAGGCACGCTGGACGCCCAAGCCCCGGACTGTAGGGGCTGGGGTACTTCTTTAAAACCTGTGATCACAGTAGTATTGGTTCGGTTTTTACGAACCAACCGATTCATCCAAGAGGGATGCCCATGAGCCAGAGCTTCAACTACCGCCATCTTTTCTACTTCTGGGTGGTCGCCAAGGAGGGCGGCATCGCACGCGCCGCCGAGCGGCTGGACATGGCCGTGCAGACCATCAGCGCCCAGGTGCGCGAGCTGGAAAAATCGCTGGGCGTGAGCCTGCTGCGCACCGAGGGCCGCAACCTGGTGCTGACCGACGCGGGCGTGGCCGCGCTGCACGAGGCGGACCACATCTTTGCGCTGGGCGAGCTGCTGCCCGTGCGCGTGCGCGAGGCCGCCAGCGGCCAGACGCTGCGCCTGAACCTGGGCATCTCCGACGGCATTGCCAAGCTGGCCGTGCACCGGCTGCTGACCCCCGTGCTGGACGAGCCGCACCTGCGCCTGCTGTGCCACGAGGGCGAGTTCCAGCCCCTCTTGGGCGAGCTGGCGCTGCACAAGCTCGACGCGGTGCTGGCCGACCGCGCCGCGCCCCCCAACCCGGCGCTGCGCACCACCAGCCAGTTGCTGGGCAGCAGCGCCATCGCCTGGTACGCGCCGCCGCTGTGGGCCGAGGCGGCGGCCAACAACTTCCCCCACAGCCTGGCCGTGGTGCCCGTGCTGCTGCCCACCGACCACGCCGCCATGCGCGCGCGCATCGACCACTGGCTGGAGCGCGAACGCATCCGCCCGCGCATCGCGGGCGAGTTTGAAGACAGCGCCCTCTTGAGCACCTTTGCCGCCACCGGCATGGGCGTGATGCCCGCGCCGGTGTCGCTGGGCGAGCACCTGGCACAGACCCACGGGCTGGTGCAGGTGGGTACCGCACCCGACGTGCAGGAGCAGTTCCACCTGATCTACAGCGCCCGCAAGGTGATGCACCCGCTGCTCACGCGGCTGCTGGAGGCGGGGAGCAGCGGATCACTCCTGAATTGATAGCAATCAGCGCTTACCCAGCAGGCGCAAGAGGCCAAAAGCCTTGTAGTCAGCGCAAAAAAGCTCTGGTTCCCTTCAGTCGCGCCCTGCCCGCTCGATGTGCAAGGCAGCCGATGCCGGGTCGGAAAAGCACAGCTCATGGCTGCCCGGGCACTCCACCAAGCGGAACAGGCCCAGCCGCTCCGACAGGCGCGGGTGCCAGGGCAGGCTGTGCGGCAGCGCAGTGTCCTGCTGCGCGTTGAGGTAGCTCTTGCCCACCTCCAGCGCGGCCAGCGGCACGGGCAGTTGCGCGGGTTCGGTGAAGGTGCGGTAGGGATGGGGGTTGAGCAGCGCGTAGGTGCTTTGCGCCAGGGCCTCGTCGGCATCGTTGATGAAGGCCTCGCGCCAGATGGGGTACGACAGCATCACGGCATTGCCACTGCTGGCCGCCACCTGGTCGAACAGCGCGCGGTAATGCGGCGGCACCAGGTCGTTCAGGCATTCGCCTGGCTGCGGCACGAAGGCGTTCCAGTACACCAGACGGCAGATGCGCCCAGGCAGACGCGCGGGCATGTGGCTGATGACCATGCCGCCGTAGCTGTGGCCCACCAGGCGCACGTCGGTCAGGCCCTGGCCTTCGATGAAGGCCGCAAGCGAATCCACCGCGTCGGCCAGGCCCGTGGCCGCGCGGTCGTCGCCAGGGTTGTTGCCCGCGAGCGTGGGGCAGTGCACGGCGTGGCCGCGCGCCCGCAGGTGCGTGGCGGTGGCTTCCATTTCGGCGCCGGTGTGCCAGGCGCCATGGACCAGGACATAGGTATCCGGCATGCGTGTCTCCTTGGGGTTGTGTTGCTGGACCGGGCGATCCGCCCTGCCGCTACCTTAGAAACACCTGGTGGCAAGGAATGGCCTGCGCGTGCCAGCCGGCTGTGCTGGGTGTGCCAAAAGCTTCACCGCCGTGTAGCGCGGCAAGGCGAAGCAACAACGACGCGGATGATTTGTAAACGGAATCAGCCGCCACGCCGCCACTGCGCGGGCGACACGCCCATGGCGCGCTGGAAGGCGCGTGCGAAATGCGAAGGGTCCGCAAAGCCGCAGCGCCGCCCAATCTCGCCCACGGCCACATGGGCCAGCTGGGGGCGGCGCAGCAGCTCGCCTGCACGCGCCAGGCGCAGTTCGCGCAACGTGCCCGCAAAGGTGTGGCCTTGCGCCGCAAACGCCCGGTGCAGGGTGCGCAGCGACACGCACGCCTCCTGCGCCAGCGCCGGGGCCGAGAGGCCCGGCTGGTCGATGCGCGCCCGGATCAGCGCACACAGATGGGCATGCAGGCTGCGCGCCGCAGTGGGTGCCGGTGGCTGGGGCGGCTCCAGCGCAGCGCACAACAGCGCCCCAGGTGGTCGGACAGCAATGCTGGCGGCAAGGCCTGCGCCGAGGACGGGTCACGCGCCAGCTGCACGGCCAGCGCCCCCAGGCTCTGGCCCCAGCCCTGGTCGCGCCAGGCCACGCGCGGGCCGGGCGCCTCGGCCTGCTGCAGCCACTGCCCCACCCAGGCGCGCGGAAGCTGCAGCGACACACAGTGCACGCCTTCAGGAAAGTGCAGTTCATAGGGCCTAGCCGAATCCAGCAGCACCACATCGCCCGGGCGCAGATGGGCCAGATGGCCGTCCTGGCGCACATGCCACGCGGTCTCGGCCTGGCCGATCAGGTAGAAGGGCAGCTGGCGGCTGCGCGCAATGCCTGCGGGCGTGCGAAACACGTCCTGGGTGGAGGCCCGCACGCGGTTGATGGACAGCGTCTCCACCGGCAGGCTTTGCAGCTCCCCGCCAAACAGCGGCGCCTCGCGGGAGCTGCAATCCATCTCCAGAAACGCCTCGCAGATCGCGCCCACCCAGTAGTCCAGGCGCGCGGGCGGCGCCACCACGTCGGTGGTCCACTGGCGCACAGCAGCGGGGGACGAAGGCGCGAAGGCGGCGGCGGGCATGGCGCCCAATCTACCGGCAAGCGGGGCGGGCAGGCAACAGGGCAAGCCCTCCCGCCCACACTCCTGACGACCTGCCCGCCAGGCTCAGCGCTGCGGCATGTCCTTCACCGAATACCCCAGGCTCACCGTGGCATCGTCAGGAATGGCGGGCATGGTCGCATTCCAGGCCTCCCACGCGGCGCGCATGGTCTGCAGGCGTTCGGGCTCCACAGGCGCGCGGTTGGCGCGCTCGCGTTGATCGTCGGCCAGGTTGAACAGGTAGTCGTCGCCGTCCACGCGCAGGTACTTCCACACGCCCTGGCGCATGGCGCGCTGGCCCCGGTGGTTCATGCGCCAGAACAGCGGGGGCTCGTCGTGCAGGCTGGCATCGCGCAGCAGCGGCATCAGCGATCGGCCGTCCAGTGGGTAGTCCACATGCGCGCCGGCCCCTGCTGCGTCGAGCATGGTGGCCGACCAGTCCATGGTCATGCAGGTCTGCGCGCTCACACCGCCGGGTGCGATCACAGCAGGCCAGTGGGCAATCCAGGGCACGCGGATGCCGCCCTCGGTCAGGTCCATCTTGCCGCCCACCAGCGGCCAGTTGTCCGAGAAGCGCTCGCCACCGTTGTCGCTGGTGAACACCACCAGCGTGTCGCGCGCAAGGCCCTTTTCCTCCAGCAGCGCCATGATGCGGCCGATGCCCTCGTCCATGTGGTGGATCATGCGGCGGTAGGTTTCGATGTTGCCGCCGTGCAGGTGGAACAGGTTCGTCTTCACCTCCTGCGCCAGCGCCTCGTCGTCGCGGGTCTCCCAGGGCCAGTGGGGGGCGGTGTAGTGCAGGCTCAGGAAGAACGGCGTGCCCGCCTGCGCGCCCGGCGCCATGCGCTGCACATAGTCGAGCGCGTGGTCGGTGATGAGGTCGGTGAGGTAGCCCTCCTGCTGCTTTTCTTCTTCGCCCAGGTACAGGTCGTGCGTGCCGGTGGAGCTGCAGTGGGTGAAGTAATCCACCCCGCCCGACATGGGACCGAAGAACTCTTCATAGCCCGAGCGCAGGGGCCCGAACGCGGGCGGGTAGCCCAGGTGCCACTTGCCCATCAGCGCCGCGCGGTAGCCCGCTGCACGCAGCAGCGACGGTAGCGTGGGGTGCTCGGGGGGCAGGCCCAGCGTGGTACTGCCCCGGCTCTTGCTGTTGATGGGCTCCTCGGCCGCGCCGCGCAGGCGGTACTGGTAGCGCGCCGTCATCAGCGCAAAACGCGTGGGCGAGCAGACGGGGGAGTTGGAGTAGCCCTGCGTGAGCTTGAGACCGTTGGCCGCTAGTTGATCGAGCACCGGCGACACCGGGCCAAACGCCGCGTCGCGGCCGCCATAGCAGCCCAGGTCGGCATAGCCGAGGTCGTCGGCGACGACGAAGATGATGTTCGGGCGGGTGGTCATGGTTTGAAGCCCGAGCGTTGGACCACCGGGGCCCATTGCGCGCGGTAGGCCTTGAGCATGGCTTCGGTCTGCGCCATGGTCGCCACCACGGGCTCCATCTTGGCGGTCTCGAACTTGCGCTGGGTGTCGGGGTCCTTCATCACTTCATGGATCAGACCAGCCAGGCGCTCGGCCTGCGCCTTGGGCATGCTCATGGGCGCAAAGAACGTGTTCCAGCCGGTGGCGGCCAGGTCCAGGCCGCTTTCCTTGAAGGTGGGGATCTTTCCATCCAGCGCACTGCGCTTGGCACCCGACACCGCCAGGATGCGGATCTTGCCCGCCTCGTGCTGCGGCAGCAGGGTGTCAAACGTGTCGAACGCCACGGGCACCTGGCCGCCCAGCAGGTCGTTGAGCAGAGGCGCCGAGCCCCGGTAGCCCACCACCTCGGCGCGCACCTTGGCGGCGTCGCCCACCATCAGGCCAAAAAAGTGCGGCAGGCTCCCGGTGGCGGGCACGCCGAAGTTGGCCTTGTCGGGGTTGGCGCGCAGCCAGGCCATGAGGTGTGGCAGTTCCTTGACGGGCACGGCGCTGCCCACGGCCACGCCGAATTCGTAGCTGTTGACATGGCTCACGGGGCGGAAGTCGCGCTCGGGGTCGTAGCCTGCATCGGGGAAGACCAGCGGTGCCACCAGCATGACGGCGGGGTTGGCCAGCAGCAGCGTGGGCTGGTGGGCGGGGGCGGCTTTGACGGCCTGTGCCGACAGGCGGCCGCCCGCGCCGGTCTTGTTCTCCACAATCACAGGCGTGCCAAGCTTGCTACCCAGCTTGTCCGCCACGATGCGGGCCACGCGGTCGGTGGAGCCGCCGGGGGCGTAGCCCACCACGATGCGCAACGGGGCTTCCTGCGCTTGCGTGATGGAGGCGGCCAGGGCCAGGGCCAGCGCTATGGCCAGTACCGATGAAAGGGGTTTGCGCATCGTCGAAAAGTCTCCAGGGACAATTGCAGGGCCCTGCACCATCGCGCAGGTTGATGGGCGCACTGTATTGGCCACACAATCGATTGATCTAATCAACTATTGCACGGAAATACCCTGATGTCCGCGCCCACCCCGGCACCCCCAGGCCCCGCCGAGCCGGGCCACCGCCTGACCCATCCGGAAGCGGCCAACGACCTGTTGATGTACCGCCTGAACCGACTGCTGGCCGTCGCGGGCAGCCTGGTGGTGCGGCTGTGCGAAGGGGGCTACGGCATCACGCGGCGCGAGTGGGGGCTGCTGATGATGCTGGCGCAGCACCCGGGCATGCCCCCGGCCGAGCTGGCCCAGCGGCTGGGGCTG
Source organism: Acidovorax sp. SRI_002 (assembly GCF_057586455.1). Taxonomy (NCBI): domain Bacteria; kingdom Pseudomonadati; phylum Pseudomonadota; class Betaproteobacteria; order Burkholderiales; family Comamonadaceae; genus Acidovorax; species Acidovorax sp. SRI_002. The sequence goes on from NZ_JBYCZW010000008.1 coordinate 98,750, forward strand.
GACCGGTCGCGCACGTCACGCGCCATCACGTCGCTACTGGCCAAAAAGCTGCTCACCCGCGATGCGATGCCGGGCGACCGGCGCCAGGCGGTGCTATCGCTCACCCCGGCGGGGCAGGCGCTGCACGATCAGCTGTTCCCCCAGGTGAAGGCGCTTAACCAGGAACTGCTGGCGGGCCTGAACACGGGCACGGTTCAGGCCCTGGACCACGCGCTGGCCGATATGCAAAAACGGGCGGAAGCCCTGGTGGCAAGCCGCACCGATGTGCCGCGCACTTACCGGTTGCGAGGGGGCCGGAACACCTCGCGAACAGACCAAGACTGGTGACGGCAGCGCCACCAACGGTCCTTTCCAAACCCCCTGGAATCGCAGTTTCCTATTTTTCAGTATTTGCCTGAATGTCCATGAGCTGGTTCAAATCAGCTCGCAGCATTCCATTTGGATCCACAGCGGCATCGTTTGCTGAAGATCGGATTCCTGCCGCCGTAATGGCCGCCGTGACATCGGTAATAGAAATTTGAACCTGATAAAGGTTTCCATCATTTGCATACTCCTTGGTGAAAGCACAAACAGCCTCCCCTGGGTCTGCAAAGTAGATGACTGCCGCGTCGGTAGCCCGCTTAGGAATTCGCAAAAAGCTGGAATACAAAGACGCCGGTACAGGGGTTCGTGCTGAACCATTGACATAGTATTCCTCCTCCCAGTCGTCGTTCTGCATCACATAGTTGTATTTCAGCGAGCTGACTTTGAGCATGGGATCACGCCCAGTACCCATCGATTCGGCAAAGATATACAGCACCTTGGTACCACGGTACGACGCCCCATCGTACCCGGCTATAGTGCAAGCGATGGCCTCCAGATTGGTTGCGGAATGAACTCCGCCCGCGCTGATATTTTTGAGATCTGCATGTGCAAATCCAGCCGCACAAATAAACCCCAAAGAAATAATGCTTTTTTCCAACATACCCTCTCCTCCGTCGGTGAATTGACCTAGCCTTGCCACTGCTCTACACAAATAGCTACAACACGCACAAATACTAACAAACGCCCACCTCAGCGTCATCCCCCGTTTTGGGGATTGACTGCACAGGGCAGCACCCAACGGCGGGACGCGTTGGCAAAGGTCGCATCGGTGGGCGTGGCTGCTCCAGTGCATTCCTTCTGGTCCGCCTTTTTCTTTGCCCACACGCCATGTCATCACCCCCGACCTCTTTGTGGAGCCCCCTGCGCCAACCCGCTTTCCGAGGCCTGTGGATCTGCGGTGGCATTTTTTTTGTGGGCAGCGGCATGCAGACCATGGCCGCTGCGTGGCTCATGGTGGAGTTGACGGGCTCGTCGTTCCTGGCGGCGTTGGTACAGACGGCCGTGTTTTTGCCCATGTTTTTGCTGGCCCTGCCTGCCGGTGTACTGGCCGACACCACAGACCGGCGCAGGCTGATATCGGGCGCGCTGATGGCACAGGTGGGCGCCTGTGCACTGCTCACGCTGCTGGTGCTGGGCGGTTGGGGCGGTCCGGCGTCGGTGCTGTTTCTGGTGTTTGTGTGTGGCTGCTGCACGGCGGTGCTGACGCCTGCGTGGAACTCATCCGTCATCGACCCGGTTCCGCGCGACGAGTGGCCCCAGGCCATCACCGCCGTGAGCATCGCCTACAACGCCGCGCGCGCCGTGGGGCCCACGCTGGCCGGGCTGGTGTTTGCGCAGCTGGGTGCGGGCTGGGTGTTTGCCGTCACGGTGACCACAACGCTGGTGATGTGGGAGTCCATCCGCCGCTGGCCGCCCAAGGCACACCCACCGTCCAAGCTGCCCGCCGAGCGCCTGTGGGGCGGCACGCTCAGTGGCCTGCGTTTTGCTTGGCACTCGCGCATCATCCTGGCGCAGCTGGTGCGCGTGATGGCGTTCAGCGCGGCAGGCTCGGCCCTGTGGGCGCTGCTGCCGGTGATCGCGCAGCGCCAGCTGGGCACCGGTGCGCAGGGCTTCGGGCTGCTGATGGGTTGTCTGGGTACGGGTGCCGTGGCCGTGGGCCTGGTGCTGGGGCGGCTGCGCGCGCGCTTTGGCATGGAGGTCATCGTAGGCGTGGGCGGCGTGGTGTTCGCTGCCGCTATGCTGGTGGCAGCGCTGACCAAGGTGGCGTGGGTGGTTTACATCGCCATGCTGTTTGCGGGCGCGGCGTGGATGTCGGCGATGTCCACCTTCAACACCGCCACGCAGGCCAGTGCCCCGCAGTGGGTGCGATCCCGCGCCGTGGCCATGCACATGGTGGCCGCGCTGGGCGCGTTTGCCATGGGCTCGGCATTCTGGGGCGCCGCATCCGACATCGTGGGCCTGGCTCCCACGCTGTATGTGGCCGCTGCGCTCATGGGTGTGGGGCTGCTGCTGGCACGCCCCATGCCGCTGCGCATGGGCGGACTGCACGAAGTGACTCAGGCCACACCGTGGGATGAACTCTTCATCGAGGCTGAGCCTCTGCCCGAGGCCGGCCCCGTGGCCGTGGAGGTGGGCTACCGCATTGCGCCCGGCACCGATGCAGCGTTCCTCGACACCATCAGCCGCATGAAGGCCCCGCGCAGGCGCGACGGCGCCACCTTTTGGCGGGTGTACAAGGACCTGGGTGAACCCTCGCGGTACGTGGAGCGCTTCATCGTTGAATCCTGGGCCGACTACCTGCACCAGCGCGCCCGCGCCACGATGGCCGACCAGGCGCTGGAAACCGAAGTGCGGGCGTTTTTGGCGCCCGGCGAGACCGTCCGCATGTCGCACTACATCGCAGAACGGTGAAGCCCCCCTGAGCGGCTGCGCCGGTTCCTCCGGGAGGGGGACGCCACCCCTGGACCGGCGAAGCCGGTTCCGCGTGCGCTCTGGCTTGATGCGCATCAATTTCTGCCGCCAGGCCGGGTGCCGAGGCTGGCGGTCGGCCTGCGACAATCGCAGGATGACCTTCGCCCCCCTTGCCAACGACACCTTCCTGCGTGCCTGCCGCCGCCAGGCCACCGACTACACGCCCCTGTGGCTCATGCGCCAGGCGGGGCGCTATCTGCCGGAGTACAAGGCCACGCGCGCCCAGGCCGGCAGCTTCATGGGCCTGGCCACCAATGTGGACTACGCCACTGAAGTGACCCTGCAGCCGCTGGAGCGTTTTCCGCTCGATGCGGCCATCCTGTTCAGCGACATCCTCACCGTGCCTGACGCCATGGGCCTGGGCCTGTCGTTTGCCGAGGGCGAAGGCCCGCGCTTTGCCAAAGTGGTGCGCGACGAAGCCGCCGTGGCCGAGCTGGCCGTGCCCGACATGGACAAGCTGCGCTACGTGTTCGACGCGGTCACCAGCATCCGCAAGGCCCTGAACGGCCGCGTGCCGTTGATCGGTTTTTCGGGCAGCCCCTGGACACTGGCCTGCTACATGGTCGAGGGCAAGGGATCGGACGACTACCGCCTGGTCAAGAGCCTGATGTACGCGCGTCCCGACCTGATGCACCGCATCCTGGCCATCAATGCCGACAGCGTGGCCGCATACCTGAACGCCCAGATCGACGCAGGCGCACAGGCTGTGATGATTTTTGACAGCTGGGGCGGCGTGCTGGCCGACGGCGCGTTCCAGGAGTTCAGCCTGGCCTACACCACGCGCGTGCTGGCGCAATTGAAGCGCACCGGCGTGGACGGCACCGACGTGCCGCGCATCGTCTTCACCAAGGGCGGCGGCATCTGGCTGGAAGACATGAAGGACATCGACTGCGAGGTGCTGGGCCTGGACTGGACGGCCAACCTGGGCAAGGCCCGCGCCATCGTGGGCGGCCAGCCAGGAGGCCCGGGCAAGGCGCTGCAGGGCAACATCGACCCCAACGTGCTGTTTGCGCCGCCCGCGCAGATCGTGCAACAGGTGCACAAAGTGCTCGACAGCTTCGGCAAACCCCACACCGACCGCAACACCACCGGCCCCACCCACATCTTCAACCTGGGCCACGGCATCAGCCAGTTCACCCCACCCGAGCATGTGGCGGCGCTGGTAGAGGCGGTGCACAGCCACTCGCGCGCGCAGCGCCAGGGCTGATCCCCCGGGCGAGGGCTCCAGACCGCGCGGCGCACCCGGCAGGGACCAGGTGATGGCAATGGAACAGCCCGTACCGCCGCCAGCGGAGCCACCCACCGGCCCGCAGGCGCTGCCCGCCTCGACCCTGCAAGCCCCACCCGGCGCGCTCGCGGACTGCGTGCGCGCCTTTTTCTGGCGCGACCTGGGCCGCCAGCCGCCCCACACCCTGGCGGACACGCGCGTGCCGCCCAGCCCCTACCCGGGCATCATCTGGCTCACGCGGGGCACGGCCCAGCTCGTGGAATGTACGGGTACGGCCACGGCAGCGGCCATGCCCACCATCACGCTGTCGGGCGCCCACCGCCATCCTTACCACTCGGTCTCTTCCCGCGATGGCGATTCGTTCTGCCTGGCGTTCCAGCCCGGCGCGCTGGGGCTGCTGACCGGGCAGGACCTGGCGCCGCTGACCGACCGCATCACGGACGCGGTGACCTGGTTGCCCGAGGAGTGGCACCCATTCCTGGCAGCCGTCCACGCGGCGCCCGACCATGGTGCGCGCAAGGCGCTGTGTGTGGCCTTCCTCACCCCGCGCTGGGGCGCCGTGGCAGACCGGCACGCCGCCTGGCTGCAGGTGTTGCAACAAGACTGGCAGCGCGGCGCACGCCAGGCCCTGGCCACCACGCTCGGCTGGACGCCCCGGCACCTGCAGCGCCGCACACGGCAACTGGTAGGCCTGCGGCCTGGCGAGATCGAGCGCATGCTGCGGGCCGAACACGCCCTGCTGACCATGCGCGACGGCGATGCGGGTGCGCTGGATGCAGCGCTGCGCCATGGCTACGCCGACCAGGCACACTTCAGCCGCGAGGCACGCAGCCTTTTCGAACGCCCTCCTGCTGCACTCAAGGCCCACACCCAGCAGCCGGGTGACGATGCCGACTGGCTGCTGCGGCGCAGTTGAAGGGGCCGCCGCGCTTTGCGACCGCTTTACCGCTGGATCACACGGGGGCGCTTGATCTTGGCCTGCAACTGCAGGATGCCGTAGAGCAGCGCCTCGGCCGTGGGCGGGCAACCGGGCACATAGACATCCACCGGCACGATGCGGTCGCAGCCGCGCACCACCGAATAGCTGTAGTGGTAGTACCCGCCGCCGTTGGCGCACGAGCCCATCGAGATCACATAGCGCGGCTCGGGCATCTGGTCATAGACCTTGCGGATGGCGGGCGCCATCTTGTTCGTCAGCGTGCCGGCCACGATCATCAGGTCGCTATGGCGTGGACTGGAGCGCGGAATGATGCCGAACTGGTCCAGGTCGTAGCGCGCCATGGCGGCGTGCATCATCTCGACGGCACAGCAGGCCAGGCCAAAGGTCATGAACCACAGGCTGTCGGCGCGTGCGGCCTGCACCACATCGTCCAACCGGGCCAGCACAAAACCATCGCGCTCCATGGAGGGAGCTACTGCAAGGGAAGGAGAAGAGTTGTTAGCCATAGCCGCATCGTCGCCACGCGGGCCAACGTCGTCTTGAAGCAAAGCGACATCGGCCGCCATCACCGGGTACCTGTGACGACACCAGCCCCACCGCACAGCGCCCCGGCAGGCCCTGCGACAATCCTTAGAACCTGTTCAAGATCTTCAGGTGCCGGCGAGCCCGCTTCCAAGGCGCACTTATGCACAAAATTGGAGCATCCAGCGGCCCCGCCCCACCGGAGGTGGCAACTTGTAAAAAAACTTTGCGCAACCGCTAAGTCATTGATTTATATGAATTTAAATCCCCTGCTTTTTTGACAGGCAATCCAGCCAAAGCACGGATTTTCAAGGGCTTGCGGGGCAAACCCAAGGGATATCAACAAAGTTATCCACAGAAATTTTGGATTTCTTACAAATACCCTGTGAAATCAAGCACTTGCAGGCCATATCGAAGAAATGCGTGAACATGACATCACACCGCTAGCACAAAAAGGGGGCCATCTGTCCTCTTGACGAAGCTCTCGTGTCCGACTTATGCACACCAACCGTGATGCGGCGCAACATACGTCCGTCACAACGGCCTAGCACAAAAATTCGTGGGAAATTTCTTCAGATGCTTGATTCATAACGATTTTTTTGCTGTGCCGCATTTCCGGGCAATCTGTTCGCAGCCAGCATTCATGCGGGCTGGCAGGGTGTCCGGACAGGATGTCAACAAAGTTATCCACAGAAAGTCGGGATTACTTGGGCCCCCTCATCAAATCAAGCACTTAGCCCCCAAACCTCCACGCGACCTCCACAAGCTGCTGTAACCCGCCCTCTGCCGTGCCTACCCCCTCCACCATCGTCCAGGTTGCCCTGCACACCCCGTCACACAGCGGCGTGGGCGATCTGCTGAGCTACGCCAGTGAACACCCGCTCGCGCCCGGCACGCTGGTGCGCGTGCCGCTGGGCACCCGCGAGGTGCTGGGCGTGGTGTGGGATATCGACGAGGCCACCGGCGAGTTGCCTGACGGCGCCACGCTGCGGCCGATTGCCGGTGTGCTCGACGGTGTGGCGCCGCTGGACCTGCCTTGGCGCCGCCTGGTGGCATTCGCCGCGCGCTACTACCAGCGCGCCCTGGGCGAAGTCGCTACGGCCGCCTTGCCGCCCCAGCTGCGCGACCTGCGCCCCGAACAACTCGCCCGCCGCCTGCGCCGCCCGGCCAAGGCAGGGGGCGACGCTTCAAATGCTATTGAAAACATAGCACTTACCCCAGAACAGGAGAGCGCTAAGGCCCGAATTTCTGCTGAAAAAGGCCCTTTCCTGCTGTTTGGCAGCACGGGCAGCGGCAAGACCGAGGTGTATTTGCGCTGTGTGCAGGAGATGCTGGAGGCCGACCCCACCGCGCAAGCCCTGGTGATGGTGCCCGAGATCAACCTGACTCCCCAGCTCGAAGAGCGCTTTGTGGGCCGCTTTGCCCCGCGCTTCGGCCCCGGTGCCGTGGTGTCGCTGCACAGCGGCATGACGAACCCCCAGCGCCTCAAAAGCTGGCTGGCCGCTCACAGCGGCAGCGCGCGCATTGTGCTGGGCACGCGCATGGCGGTGTTTGCCAGCCTGCCGGGGCTGAAACTCATCGTGGTCGATGAAGAGCACGACCCCAGCTACAAGCAACAAGAGGGCGCACGCTACTCGGCCCGCGATCTTGCCATCTGGCGTGGGCGCGAGCAGGGCGCCAAGGTCATTCTGGGCTCGGCCACACCATCGCTGGAGAGCTGGTACGCCAGCCGCCCCCCCACGGCCGACGACCCCGAAGGCGGCCGCTATGTGCGGCTGCACATGCCCAGCCGCATCGGTGCCGGCGCCCTGGCGCGTGTGCGCCGGGTGGACATGAACCAGCAACCCCGCCGCACCGTGTTCAGTGCCCCCCTGCTGCAGGCCATCACTGAGCGCGTGGCGCGCGGCGAACAAAGCATGGTGCTGCTGAACCGCCGGGGCTACGCCCCCGTGCTGCACTGCGTGGACTGCGGCTGGAAAAGCGACTGCCCGCACTGCAGCGCGCACCAGGTCTTCCACAAGACCGACCGCACCCTGCGCTGCCACCACTGCGGCTACACCGTGCGCGTGCCCTACCACTGCCCCACCTGTGGCAGCCCCGACATTCACCCCATGGGCCGGGGCACCGAGCAGCTCGAAGAGCAACTGGGCGCCCTGCTGTCCGAAGTGCTGCGGCCCGACCGCACGCCGGCCCGCATCGCCCGCATCGACGCCGACACCACCAAGGCCAAGGGTGCGCTGGAGGCGCAGCTGGCGCAGGTGCATTCTGGTGAGGTGGATGTGCTGGTGGGCACGCAGATGATCGCCAAGGGGCACGACTTCCGGCGCATCACGCTGGTGGCCGCGGTGCAGCCCGATGGCGCGCTGTTCAGCAGCGACTTCCGCGCGGCCGAGCGGCTGTTTGCACTGCTCATGCAGGCCGCAGGCCGGGCTGGGCGCGATGCGGCCTACATGGCCGCGCAAGCGGTGCATGGCACGCAGCCCGAGATGTGGGTGCAGAGCTTTCACCCCAAACACGCCGTGTTCGAAGCGCTGCGCACGCACGACTACGAGGCTTTTGCCGCCCAGCAGCTCAAGGAGCGCGAGGAGGCCGCCATGCCGCCGTTCTCGTACCAGGCGCTGGTGCGGGCCGATGCCCGCACGCAGGAGGTGGCGCAGGGCTTTCTGTCAGCTGCCACCGCCGCCGCCCACGCCGCGCAGCTGCCAGGGCTGCCCGATGGCACGGTCATCCTGTTCCCGCCCGTGCCGCTGACCATCCAGCGTGTGGCCAATGTGGAACGCGCCCAGATGCTCATGGAAAGCAGCAGCCGCGCCACCCTGCAGCGCTTTCTGGCCGCGTGGCAGCCAGTGCTGCAAACCACCCGCAGTCAGCCCGAGCACAAGGGGCTGATACGGTGGCTGGTGGATGTGGACCCGCTCGCGATATGACGCCGGTCAACCGGGCAAACTGTCGTTATAGACCTTGATGTAACAGACTTCGTTGGGCTGCAGCACCAAGCCCACGGTGCATTCCGGCGTGAAGCCCGTGGGAGGAAGCACAACCAGTCCGGATATGACGCTGACGCCGGTCACCCGCTGCGCGCGGTCCGTCAGGTTCTGGGCGGTATAGATATGAAACAAATCCCCAAAGAAAAGATCGGTGCTGTGGGGAATGTTGGCTACGCCGCCTGTGGCCTGGTCAAAGGCGATCTCCACCGGCGCGGGGGTCGCAATGGCGGGGTGATTCCAGAGGCTCGCTGAGAGCACTCCGCAAACCAGCAGACCCGTTGCCCACGCCTTCAGCGCACGGCCGCCCTGGGCACGCATCGCGTGATAGGCCGCCAGGGCCACCAAAACCGCCATTCCGATCAGCCCCCATTCAGACACCGTGGGCACGTTCGAGGCCGCCAGGGGCGCGTAGGACACGCTACCCATGGATTGCGCGGCTGCGCCCTGCGCCACGAGCAATCCCACCATCGCGACGACACTAGCCCGCGCACCCAACATCACTTGCTTCATTCTGGAATCCCTTTTTTGCGTAAAACAGAAAGTGTTACAAGGGATTACTGAATCGGCAAGCAAGTTATTGCCATGCGCAGACCATCAGCGCTTGCGCAATACTTTCGGCTTCTGGAAACGATCATGACCCCCGACCACTTCACCCACGTTCTTGCCCAGGAAGGCTTTGCCGAGCCAGTACGCGTTGAGCGTGAACCTCATGGCTTTTGGGACAACCATACCCACCCGTTCGAAGCCAAGGCACTGGTGCTGGCGGGCGATATCCGCATCGTCACCGCAACCTCTGAGCGGGTGTATCGGCAAGGTGAGGTGTTTCACCTGCAGGCGAACGAGCCGCATTCGGAGTTTTATGGGCCGATGGGTGTGAGCTACCTGGTGGGGCGCAAGCCGGTGCCCTGAGTGCTGCGGGTGCGCCAATGGAGTGCCGCACACCGTCCGGTGCGCACTGCGGTATCGCAATGCGCTACTGCGGGTAGCCACACGCGGGCCGAGCGCTGAAATCCGGCGCCATCGACGGCACTGCTGGACACATTCCATGGCACGGCCACAGTTCATGCTCCACACACTCGCAATCCCAACCCTGATGCGTTCCTACTACAACCTGCTGCCCCCGCTGTGGCAGACCATCGCCGTCATCGTGGCCACCCTCGCGACCAACTGGATCTGGGGTTCGTGGTTCATCAAAACCAAGGGCACGGGCCTCGCCGCGCTGATGATTTACAGCATCTTCGGGTGGCCGCTGATGTTGGCCGTCACTTACCTCATCCTGGGTTATGCCCTCAAGTTCTGCGGCGGCCTGACCTTGCTGCGCATGGCCATCGTGCTGGGCGTGGTCGGGTTGGGCTTCGCTGTATATGGGGTGCCGGGCGCGTGGAACCTGCTTCTCTGCGCCGCCGTCGCCATCCCCGTTGCGTTTCAGGCCTGGCGCGCGGCACAGGACGATGCCGACCTGGAGAAGCTGTAAATGGCCGTCAAAGAGAAGCCGCCCAGCGGGCTGCTCGACAGTTTTTCGGCACCGCTGTGGGTGCGGCTGGGCTTGACAGCCCCTCGGCCCGTGTGGATCGTCAAGAGCCATCACCGGGGCTATGACTGGATGGCCATCGAGCTCGATCACGGCGGTACGGGCTTCCAGCAAACGCGTGCCACCACCACTGTCTTTGTCGTGTGGCTACCGCACAAGTCCCAGGACTGGTACCTGCCAGGCCACCGCATCACGCCCGAGCAGCAGGTGTGCGTGGACGACACGTGCGTTTACGCTGCGGCACTGGGCCAGCAACCCCGCGTGCGCACCTGGACCCACTGGCTGGACCTGGCCGTGGACGCGGCCGAGGAGGTGATCAGCACCGAAGGCATGCGCCGCGATGAAAGCCCGCAGCAGAAAGCGGAGCGGGCAGACGAAGCCAGCTGGAACCCTACCGACGTCAACCTGGTTTTGCTCTGCCTGGTGTCGATGGCAGTATTCAGCTTTCTGAACGTCATGATGCTGGTCGAGGCGTACGGCGAATGGCAACGGCACGGTGCCATCCTCGTGTGCCATCCGAAGACTTCCATCGGGACCTATCTGCAAGGCTGGAAGGCCGTGGCCTATGCCGTTTCGTTATCGGCACCCCTGCTGATAGCACTCAAGGCGCTGCACACCATGGTCACGCGCGTTCACAGGCCGAATTTTTTCTTTCGACTCTGTTTCGAAGGGCTGATCTGGGTGGGCGCCATGTATGGGCTTCACCACGCCCGGCAGGCTCTGATTGAATCGATGCAGCGGGCTTGCTAGTCCGCCTTCAGCGCTTTTTTGACTGATCGGGTCCCAGGGCTGTCACGTGCCATGGTGGACGGTGCGGACCAATGCACACGCATCCATGCGCCGCCCCACACCATGGAGCGTTCCACCGCCCTGCATCATCCCTCCAGCGCGCGGCGCCCCGGTGCCTGATAAAACTTGCATGCCGCGGACTGACCCCAGATACTGCGGCATCGCACGGCGTCACCTCGGGCCAACTGTGCTGCACGGGCTCGATAGCCCTGGGGTCAGTGCGTGACCGATGCCCCGTGCTCCCGCTTTGTCCCTCCATAGTCAGAAAGCCCTTCCAATGACAGCCATTGTTCGTGCCCTGATCTTGCTGCTCCTCCTGGCGGGGGGAACCGCCGTGCGTGCCCAGAACCTGCTCACCAACGGCAACTTCGAGGCCGGCCTGGCTGGCTGGAGTACCTGGACGGCGCCGCCGGGCTTCTGGGACGGCACCTGGATACACAGCAACGACTGCGATATCTGGGTGCCCACCCAGTGCCCGTTCGGAGGCGCCGGAACGTCCCACGCGCAGAAAAAAGGCAGTGGCGCGGGCAATGCACACGGGGGCCTGTTCCAGACCGTGGCGGTCACCCCCGGGCGGGTGTACCGGCTGCGCGGCGCATGGTCGGGGGGCGTCACGGGCAATGCCGGCGGCAACGCCACCTGGTGGGAAGTGGTGGCCTACGACGGCGCCGTGGGCGCAGCCACCATCGACGCGGCGCCCGGCCCGCTGGATACGCTGATTGCCCGGCGCGACGTGTCGAACCTCGCGCTCAACGGCGTCTTCCAGTTCCAGTGGGAACCCTTTGACGGGACGTTTACGGCGACCTCCAGCCAGGTGACCATCGCACTCAAAACCGGCAGCTTCTTCACCTTCGACGCGGCGGGCTACCACGACGACCTGGTGCTCGAAGAAGTGGCATCCAGCAACATCCCCGTCAACTCGCCCTGGGCGCTGGTGGTGCTTTGCCTGGGGCTGCTGGCGACCGGCGCCTGGATGCGGCGCGGCCCGGGAATGCGACGCGGGTAGAAGGCAGCGCCAAAAATTCAAGCATTTTGGGCCGCCAGCGCTTTATGGAAAAGCGCCAATAGCTATCATAAATATAGCAATCAGGTCAGCAGCGCCACCGCTGCTGAAAAGCTCAGAAACGCCAGCGCCGTGGACACCAGAATGATCCGCGCCACACGCCCATTGTTGGCGCCGAACTTTTCGGCCAGCAGCGAGACGTTGCTGGCGCTGGGCAGCGCGGCCAGCAGCACCAGCACCGTCAGCGCAAAGGGCGTGAGCGGCACCCCCATCGCCATGCCCGCCGTGCCCACGCCCCACACCAGAAGCGGGTGCACCAGGAGCTTGGCCAGCGCCACCGGCACATAGTCGCGCGCGGGCACCTGCTCGTGCTGGTTCATCTGCGAACGCGCCAGCACGGCACCGATGGTGAACAGCGCCACGGGCGAGGCCGCGTCGGCCAGCATGGCGATGGTCTTGTCCACCGGGCCGGGCAGCTTGAACTGCAGGGCCGAGGCCAGCGCCCCCAGGGCAATCGACCAGGGCATGGGATTGGTCGCCATGCCCTTGAAGGCGTTCTTCAGCGCCACCCCCACGCCGTGGGTGCCCGCACCATCCAGGCGCGAGAGCGCAATACACAGCGAGCTGGTGATGACCATGTCCACCACGATGGTGACGATGGCAGGGCCCGCGCTTTGCGCCCCCAGCAGTGCGACCAGCAGCGGCACGCCCATGAAGCCGGTGTTGGGAAAAGCGGCCACCAGCGCGCCAAAGGCTGCGTCGTTCCAGCCGATGTGCGCCTTGCGCGTGAGCGCCACCGTGGCGCCCACCATCACCAGCGCACAGAGCACATACACGCCCGCCACGGCCGGGTCCAGCAGCTGGGCGATGGGTGTGCTCGCGCCAAAGCGGTACAGCATGCAGGGCAGTGCAAAGTACAGCACGAAGGCGTTGAGCCCCGGGATGGCCGGCTGGGGAAGCACTCCGCGCCGGGCGGCGAGATAGCCGCAGAGCACCAGCGCAAAGAAGGGGAAGGTGATGAGAAGGACGGAGAGCACGGTCCCATTGTCCTTGCTGCGCCTGCGGCCGGGGTCTGCGGCGCCCGGTGTGGTCAGCGCAAAGTCAGGTGGGGGCCATCACCCATGGCGAATGCACGGCAAGGATCTCCAGCCAGCGTTGCGGTTGAAGGCGCATCCACTTCACTGCTTGCGCTGGATGATCAGGTTGCGCTTGGCGTCTTCGGGGTAGGCGAAGGTGATGGCGCCGTTCTTGACCATGCCCATGACCAGCATGTTGCGCGTGATCGCGTCCTTGTCCTGCACGCTGAAGGGCTTGTCGTAGGTGGTGACCACGCCGTAGTAGGTCTTCATCTTGCCCTCCAGCGACTCCTTGATGGCTTTGCCGGTGAGGTTGCCGTCGCGGATGCCGAGGAAGGAATACATCAGCAGGTAGGTGGCATCGTAGGCGTTGGCCGCTGCCATGGGCACGGCCACCTTGCCGTGGTACTTGCGGGTGTAGCTCGACAGGAACGATGCACGGCGCTCGTTGCTGGGCTCGGCGATGAAGGTCTGCACCATGAGCGCACCCTCGGCCGCGTCCTTGGCGCCTTCGAGGAAGAAGGGGAAGGACAGTGGCCACGGCCCCACCTGCGGCACCTTCCAGCCCAGGGCCTTCTTGCCGTTGGCGATGGTGGCGTTTTCCGGCCCCACGGTGTAGCTGTAGACCACGTTGGCGCCCGCGTTGCGCGCGGCGGTCAGCTCGGCCGTGAGGTCCTTCACCCCCAGGTCAAAACGCGCCACATGCACGGGCTTGAGGTTTTTGGCCGCCAGCGCGGCCACCACGTCGTTGTAGCCGCCTTCGCCATAGCCGGTCTTGTCGGCAAAGATGGTGACCTTGTCCCAGCCGCGCTTGACGATGTCGTCCACCAGGAAGGGCGCCTGGATCGCGTCGCGCGCCTGCACGCGGAAGATGTAGCTGTCGGGCGCGGGGTATTTGGCCGTCACGGCAGTGCCCGTGGCGCAGGGCACGATGAGGGGGCTGGCGGCGCCCTGGAACAGGTCGATGGCCTTGAGCGCCACGCCGGTGTTGCAAAAGCCGATGGTGGCGACCACTTTTTCATTGAGAAGCTCTTGCGACACCTTACGCCCCTGGTCGGGGTCGGCCGTGTCGTCCTTGATGACCAGTTCCAGCGGGCGGCCCAGATAGCCGCCCACGGCATTGATTTCGTCCACCGCCAGCTTGATGCCGTTGAGCATGGGCACGCCAAAATCGGCCGATGGCCCGGTGAACGGCCCCACGACCCCCACGCGCACAGGCACGGTGCTGCCGATCTGGGCCTGTGCCGGCAGCAGGGCCGTGCAGGCCAGTACACCGGATGCCACCACAGCGCTCCATGCGCGAAGGTGCACACAGCGGCGGCGTGCGTCCGGGATGCCCGATGCGGCGGTCTGAGCGGTGGAGGGCTGGTCAGTGGGGTTCATGGCGGGGCTCGGTTCTCTACACCAGCATCCCGGCAAGAGATGCACTGGCCTGCGAGTATCAAATTGTGAAAACAAAGCCCCTAGCGGGGTTTCCCGGAGCGTCCGGCCCGCCAGGTGCTAGTGGCGCCCACCCGTCAGGGGCCTGTCAGCCGCCCGCCCGGCACACGCGGTCCACCCCGACTGGGCACGGGCTAGACAGGCTGCCGGACCGCGCCGGTATCATTGCGCCCTTGCACGGCCTGACCCGGCCGCGCCACCACCCGCCCCTGGGCATGCGCCGCCCACACCCGCCCTCCCTGTCCCGCTCCCCGCTGCTCTGCTGCCCTCCCTCCCATGTCTGCCGGTCTCAATCTCGCCCAGCTCCAGGCTGTCCACTACACCGACGGGGCTTGCCTCGTGCTGGCCGGGGCGGGCTCGGGCAAGACGCGGGTGATCACCATGAAGATCGCCCACATGATCGAAAAGGGCATGGACCCCAAGCGCATTGCGGCCATCACCTTCACGAACAAGGCTGCCGCCGAAATGCGCGAGCGCGCCAAGGGCCTGATCGGCCGGCGCGCCAAGGATGTGCTGGTGTGCACCTTCCACGCCCTGGGCGTGCGCATGGTGCGCGAGGACGGCCATGTGCTGGGCCTCAAACCCCAGTTCAGCATCCTCGACGCCGATGATGTGACGGGCATTCTGAAAGAAGCCTCGGGCGGCACCACCGACATGGCCACCGCGCGCCAATGGCAGTGGGTCATCAGCAAGTGGAAGAACATGGGCCTGACTTCCGAGCAGGCGCTGGCCCAGGCGG
Source organism: Acidovorax sp. SRI_002 (assembly GCF_057586455.1). Classification (NCBI taxonomy): domain Bacteria; kingdom Pseudomonadati; phylum Pseudomonadota; class Betaproteobacteria; order Burkholderiales; family Comamonadaceae; genus Acidovorax; species Acidovorax sp. SRI_002. The sequence goes on from NZ_JBYCZW010000008.1 coordinate 113,840, forward strand.
CGGACGACAACGAACGCATCATCGCCACGCTGATGGCCCGGTATGAAGAGCGCCTGGCTGCCTACCAGAGCGTGGACTTTGACGACCTGATCGGCATGCCGCTGCGGCTGCTGCGCGACTTCCCGGAGGTGCGTGCCAAGTGGCAGGCGGCCCTGGGCCATGTGCTGGTGGACGAGTACCAGGACACCAACGCCACGCAGTACGAGCTGCTCAAGCTGCTGGTGGGCGAAAAGGGGCACTTCACCGCCGTGGGCGACGACGACCAGTCCATCTACGGCTGGCGCGGCGCGACGCTGGACAACCTCAAGAAGTTGCCGGTGGACTACCCCCACCTCAAGGTCATCAAGCTGGAGCAGAACTACCGCTCCACCAGCGCCATCCTGCGTGCGGCCAACAACGTGATCGGGCCCAACCCGAAGCTGTTCCCCAAAACCCTGTTCAGCGAACTGGGCGAAGGCGAGCCCGTGCGAGTGGTGGACGCCGACAGCGAAGAACACGAAGCCGAGCGCGCCGTGGCCCGCATCCAGAGCCTGCGTGCGGCCAGCAACCCGCCACCGGACTGGAAGAGTTTTGCCATCCTGTACCGCGCCAATCACCAGGCCAAGCCGTTCGAGAAGGCGCTGCGCAAGGCCAATATTCCGTACAAGGTGTCGGGCGGCACCAGCTTTTTCGACCGCGCCGAAATCAAGGACCTGTGCGCCTGGTTTCGCCTGTGGATCAACAACGACGACGACCCGGCGTTTCTGCGCGCCATCACCACGCCCAAGCGCGGCATCGGCCACACCACGCTGGCGGCTCTGGGCGCGTTTGCCACGCAGCACAAGCAGAGCATGTTCGGCGCGCTGTTCAACGGCATGCTGCCAGCGGCGGTGCCCAAGCGTGCCATGGACGGCCTGCACGAATTTGGCCGCTACATCAACTACCTGGAGTACAGCGCGCGCCGCACCCATGGCGCCGAAGAGGCCCGCGCCTTTCTGAACGAATGGCTCAAGGAAATTGGTTACGAGCAGCACCTGTACGACAACGAAGACAGCGAAAAAGTGGCGGCCGCCCGCTGGAGCAACGTGATGGAGTTCTGCGACTGGATGGCCCAGCGCGCGGGCGGGCAGATCGACGATACGGCCGGTGCCGTGGTGGCCAAGGAGACCAAGAGCCTGCTGGAGGTGTCGCAGACCATTGCGCTGCTGTCCACCATCAGCGAGCGCGAGCAGGAGCAGGACATGGTCACGCTCTCCACACTGCACGCCAGCAAGGGGCTGGAGTGGCCCCACGTGGTGCTGGTGGGCGTGACCGAGGGCATGCTGCCCTTCAAGCTCGACGACGACGAAGGCCGCCAGCAGAAGGTGAGCGACGACACGCTGCAGCGCCTGCAGGAAGAGCGCCGCCTGATGTACGTGGGCATCACCCGCGCCCAGCGCACCCTGGCCGTGAGCTGGACCAAGCGGCGCAAGAAGGGCCGCGAGATGGTGGCCGCGCAGCCCAGCCGCTTCATTGCCGAAATGGGCCTGGACAAGACCACCGCCCGCGAAGACCCGCGCGAGAAGCTCAAGGCATTGCGCGCCGAATTTGCGGCCAAGGCCCAGGCCACCACCGCAGCCACTGCAGCCGCAGCCGCCACCCCGGAATGAGCGCCCCACCGCAGCCACGGCACCCACCACAACGCACTCCACCCATGGCGCCCGACACCCACCGACACACGCCGCTGTTGGCAGTTGCTTTTGTTTTGATAGCTATCAGCGCTTATCCTACAAGCGCCAGTAGCCAGAATGACCCAAAATCCACGGCAGCATGCCCGTCGGCGGCAGACATGGACCACCAGCACCTGCAAGGGCGCTGGCTGGCCCAACTGCAGGGCGCAGCCCCGGATGCACCTGGCGCCACCGCCACACTGCAACTGGGCCCGCATCCCGAGCTGGCACAGAGCGTGCGTGGCACCGTGCAAAGAAATGGCGCCACGGCGCAGGTCAGCGGAGACGTCGATGGCGGCGACCTGACGCTGGAAGAATCGATCAATGGCACGAACATCAGCGCCACCTGGACAGGCCAGGTGGTCGATGGAAGTTGCGGCAAGGAAATACGCGGAACATGGAACAACGCCAACCCCACCCCTTCGGCCCCCTCGGCTCCTTTTGTGCTGCGCAAGCAGGTGGGCTGGCAATGACGGCCGCGCCAGCCTCACCCCGCCGCAGCGGCGGCCACCGGCGTGGCACGCTGGCCCTGCTGGTGGCCGCTGCGCTGGCGCCTGCTGGCGCCGCGCTGGCGCAGACCCCGCCTGCTGGCGGCTCGGCCACCCCGAGCGGCGACGCTGCCTGGCGCCGCTGCGCCGCCCTGTCCAATGACAATCAGGCGCGCCTGGCCTGCTTTGACCAGTGGGCCACCGACCAGCAAGGCTGGAACGCGCCTGGCGCCACGGCGTCGGCCTCGACAGACGTGCCGCCCCCGGTGGACACCACGCTACCCGCCACCCGTGTGATTGACGTGGCCCGCACCGAGGGCTGCCGCGATCCGCAGTACAGCGACCTCTCGCGCTTCTGGGAACTGGAGTCGGGCAGCGACTGCGGCACCTTCAGCTTCCGGGGCTACCGGCCCATCACCGTGTCGGTGGTGGCGTCAAGCAATGTGAACCGCCAGCCCACGTCGGATGCAGCCGACCATTCGGCCACCGAGTCCACGCCCTACCGCCGCACCGAGAACCGCATCCAGCTGTCGGTGCGTACCAAGGTTGCGCAAGGGCTGCTGACCCAGGGACATCCCACGCTCAAGGACTCGGTGTGGTTCGGCTACTCCCAGCAGTCGTACTGGCAGCTATTCACCCCCGAGATCTCGCGCCCCTTCCGCGCCACCGACCACGAGCCCGAGGTCATGTATGTCTACCCCACCACGGCACAACTGCCGTTTGGCTGGAAGTGGCGCTACAGCGGCATCGGACTGGTGCACCAGTCCAACGGCCAGAGCAAGCCCCTGTCGCGCAGCTGGAACCGCGCCTACCTGATGACGGGCATGGAGCTGGGCAACAGCGTCAGCGTGAACGCGCGCATCTGGAAGCGCATCCCCGAAAGCTCGGGCAGCGACGACAACCCCGGAATCAGTGACTACATCGGGCGGGGTGAGCTGTCGGCATTCTGGAACGTCAACAAGGAGAACACGGTGGGCGCCACGCTGCGCCACTCGTTGTCGAGCAGCGACCGGGGCTCGGTCCGCCTGGAATGGCTGCAGACCGTGGGCACGGGCCTGTTTGGCAACAAGAGCAACCTGCGCCTGCACACGCAGCTGTTCAGTGGCTACGGCGACAGCATGATCGACTACAACCGCAAGCGGACCGTATTCAGCGTGGGGTTGAGTCTGGTGGACTTCTAGAGTCCATCCCCCTGAGGCGCTGCGCACCGTCCCCCTTCTCTCGAATGGCTGTGCCATTCGGGAAGGGGGACGCAGCCCTCGCTGCAGGGCGGCCCTGGCTCGGCTGCCCGCGCCTGGGGCAGCGCCAGTCTCACAGGCTGCGCACAAGGCAAAGCGCAGCGAACTCCGCGCTGGATTGCTCACAACTCGTTACGACATCGTCCTCAAGTTTTGTGTGACGGCGCCGACAGGCCGCCACAATGGCACGCGCACAGAAACCGGCGTGGCCATCTGTGAGAGGCGTTCAAAAAGAGCCCCTTTCCCACCGTTTTACCTGCCATTGCCCGCACCGTGCGCCCTCGACAATGCCGACAAAGAGGAACACACCCATGGACATGCAATACCAGCTCAAGGCAGGCAGCTACTACCTCTACGACATGCGCGAGGCGCCCAGTGCCGTCACGGGTGAGCGCAGGTTCAAGCTCAAGACCGACACGGTGGCCATTGCGTTCGATGCGCACACGGGCGAGGTACACCAGCATGGCAGCCCCACGCGCATCCAGTCCTGGGCCAACAACACGCGCCGCCGCCTGCGCGCCGCCGGGGCGCAGGACATGGCCAACGACATCGTGGTGGTGTCCGGCCCACTGCCGGTGGACGAACTCAACAAATGCCTGTGGGTGCGCGGCTATGTGCGCCGCATGTTCTCGCGCCTGGCCACCTTGCCCCACGGCAAGCTGCAGCGACCTGCGGAGCCGTTTCGCAAGGCAGCCTGAAACCAGGCGAGCTTCCTCAAAGATCCCGATCAGGGCCGCACACAGCGGCCCTTTTCTTTTTTCTGGGAGCGCTCAGGCCTCCGTGTCCTCGGCCACGTCGCTGTCTGTGTTCTCCAGCACCTCGGCGTGTTTGACGATGGTCACCGGCACGGGGCTGGCATGCGCCACCTCGTGCGACACCGAACCCAGCAGCGCACTGGTGATGGCGCCCTGGCCCTTGGCGCCGATGATGACCATGTCGCAGCCCGAGCGCTCGATCATGTCCACCAGCGTGTGCGCCACATCGCCCACACCCACATCGGTTTCATAAGCCACCCCGGCCGCATCGAGCAGTGCGCGCGCCGACGCCATGAGATGGTCACCCGCCTCCAGGCTGGCGGCGGCGATCAGGTCGGGGTCGCGCGTGGTCACCAGTTCGTACAGCGTGGCGGGCTCCTGCACGTTGGCCAGCACCATGGTGGCCTGGAGCCCCTGGCCCACCAGCGCCAGTGCGTGGTGCACGCCATCCAGGGAGAGTTCGGAGCCGTCCACGGCGATGAGGATTTTGAGCATGGTGTTCTCCTTGTAGTACCTTGGTCCAGTGTAGCCACGGCCTCGTCGAAAACCCGTCCATAACCTTGAGCGAGGTCAGGGTAGCGTGTCTGGGACAATGCCGCCCATCATGCTGCAGTTCGACCTCCTCAAAACCGACCCCACCAGCCACGCACGCCGTGGCACGCTCACGCTCAACCATGGCGTGGTGCAAACCCCCATCTTCATGCCCGTGGGCACCTATGGCACCGTCAAGGGCGTGATGCCGCGCAGCCTGCACGACATGGGCGCGCAGATCATCCTGGGCAACACTTTCCACCTGTGGATGCGCCCGGGCCTCGATGTAATGCAGAGCTTTGGCGGCCTGCATGGATTTGAAAAGTGGGACAAGCCCATCCTCACCGACTCGGGAGGCTTCCAGGTCTGGAGCCTGGGGGCCATGCGCAAGATCACCGAAGAAGGCGTGACCTTTGCCAGCCCCGTGAACGGCGACAAGCTCTTCATGTCGCCCGAGGTGAGCATGCAGATCCAGACCACGCTCAACTCCGACATCGTCATGCAACTCGACGAGTGCACGCCGTACGAGACCAAGGGCCACAAGACCACCGAGGCCGAGGCGCGCAAGAGCATGGAAATGAGCCTGCGCTGGGCCAAGCGCTCGCGCGATGAGTTCCAGCGGCTGGAGAACCCCAACGCCCTCTTCGGCATCGTGCAGGGCGGCATGTTCAAGAACCTGCGCCAGGAATCGCTGGAGCACCTGGTCGAGATGGACTTCCCCGGCTACGCCGTGGGCGGCGTGAGCGTGGGCGAGCCCAAGGACGAGATGCTGGACATCATGGCCCACACGCCCCACCGCCTGCCCGCGCACAAGCCGCGCTACCTGATGGGCGTGGGCACGCCCGAGGACCTGGTGCAGGGCGTGGCCGACGGCGTGGACATGTTCGACTGCGTGATGCCCACCCGCAACGCACGCAACGGCACGATGTTCACGCGTTTTGGCGACCTGAAGATCCGCAACGCACGCCACAAGGCCGACCACCGGCCGATGGACACCAGCTGCACCTGCTACGCTTGCGCGGGCAGTTCGGGCGTGTCGTGGGACGATGGCGGGCGCGAGGGCTTCAGCCGCGCCTACCTGCACCACCTGGACCGCTGCGGCGAGATGCTGGGCCCCATGCTGACCACCGTGCACAACCTGCACTACTACCTGAACCTGATGCGCGAGGTGCGCGAGTCGCTGGACGCGGGCACGTTCGCCGAATTCCGTGCACGCTTCAAGACCGAGCGCGCACGGGGCGTGTAAGCACAGCCAATAGCTATGAAAATAATAGCTATTAGCGCTTGATAGATAAGCGCCAGAGGCCAAAATCATCCAAAAACTCCTGCACCAACTGCTGCGCTGGCCCGCCCGCATGCTGACCGGCCTGGGCAGCGGGCTGCTGGCGCTGCTGATCCTGTTCGAGGAATGGGGTTGGGAGCCGCTGCAGCGCCTGCTGGCGCGCATCGGCCGCTGGCCCGGCCTGCGCTGGATTGAAGGCTGCGTGCGCGCCCTGCCCCCCTGGGCTGCGGTAGCGGTGTTTCTGCTGCCCACGGCACTGCTGCTGCCCGTCAAGCTGCTGGCCCTGTGGGCGGTGGGCCGGGGGCACGTGGTACTGGGCATGCTGGTGATCGTGCTGGCCAAGGTGGTGGGCACCGCCGTGGTGGCGCGGCTGTTCAGCCTGACCCAGCCCGCCCTGATGCAGCTGCACTGGTTTGCCTGGACCTATGCCCACTGGATGCGCCTCAAGCACGCGGTGCTGGAGCGCGCCCGCGCCTCGTGGGCATGGCGCGTGGCGCGGGTGGTGCGGCGGCAATGGCGGCTGCGCTGGCACAGGCTTCGCGCCAGGTAATGTTGGGTAGCGCCAGGGTAGCGCCCGCCGCTGTTTTGCTGCCAAGATATGCGCTCCTGCAAAAGCCCTCCCCAACGTCATCCCCCACCGCCACCGCATTGCGACATGGGTATGCAGCTTGACCTCCCGACCATCCTCCTGCTCTACAAGACCGCGCTGGTGGCGGGGGCGCTGAGCATCTTTCATGTCAGCCGCCATTCGTGCCGCCCGCAAGGGCTCAAGCCCCTGGCAGCCGCCTACCTGCTGCTGGCCGTTGGTGCCGAACTGGCAGGCCAGGGTGAATATTCCATGCTGCCGCTCTGGTTCTGGACCCACACCAGCCTGCTGCTCGGGGCACTGGGGTACACCCTCTTCTGGGCAGGTGTACGGGCACTGAGCGGCCGCAGGCGCGTCCTGCCTGCCGTGCTGATACTGGTTTCCGGAGGCTGGCTGGTGCTGGGCCTGGTCACGCAGTTTCCGCTGGACAACCTGCTGCGCGCAGGCGCCTTCCACCTGACCGCCGCAGTGTCACTGACCGCGGCAGCCTGGGAGGTGTGGCACGACCGCCGCACCGAATCCCTGCCATCGCGTCCCCTGCTGGCCGGGCTGCTCCTGGCCAGCGCGGGCACCTTTGCCCTGCAGCTGTTGTACATCGCCACGCACACCGCCAGCCCACAGGGTTTTGCGCTGGCATTCTCCGTGCAGATGTTCTGCCACTTTGGCGTTGCGCTCATGGTCTCGTCCCTCTCCAACGAGCGCGCCGAAGTGCGCCTGGAAAAAGTGGCGCAGACCGACACGCTCACGGGCGTGGGCAACCGCCGCTGGGCCATGTCCATGCTGCCCGCGCGGCTGCCCGTGGGCAGCGCCATCGCGCAGCTCGACCTGGACCACTTCAAGCACATCAATGACCGCTTCGGCCATGCGGCGGGCGACCGCGTGCTGGTCGCCACGGCCGACGCGCTTCGCCACCAGCTGCGCGATTCGGACCTGCTGGCCCGCATGGGCGGTGAAGAGTTCCTGGTCTACCTGCCGGACGCCAGCGCCAGTGCTGCAAGCGCCATCGCCCAGCGCCTGTGCGGGGCCGTGCAGCAGATCCGGCTGTCCGAGCTGGGCGAGGACATCCCCATCACCGTGAGCATTGGACTGGCCTGCGTGACCTCCCCCGGCGGAACCTGGGCCGACTGGCTGGCTGCGGCCGACCGGGCGCTCTACGACGCCAAGCGCGCGGGCCGCAACCGCGTGGTGACAACGCACGAGCGCACTACCTGAAACCGGTCCTTCTCACCCGAGCCGCGCCGCTGACCTGCGGCAGAATCCCACCCCATGCCCGCACCGCCCTATGCCGCCCTGAACGAAGCGCTGGAGCTGGCCTTTAACCTGGCGCCGGTGGGCATGTGCGTGACGCGCGAGCGCAGCATCGAGATCTGCAACGACGCCTTTGCCCACATGTTCGGCCACGAGCAGGCCGAGCTGCTGGGCCAGCCGCTGGCGCCGCTGTACCCCTCGTTCGAAGAGTTCACCCACACGGGCCACCTGGGCCTGCAGGCGATGAAGGCGTCGGGAAGTTATGCGGATGAGCGCATCATGCGACGGCGCGATGGTTCGCTGTTCTGGTGCCACGTGGTGGGCCGGGCACTGGACCGGTCGGACCCGTTTGCACGGGCGGTGTGGATGTTCGAGGACATCTCGCACCGCCGCCCCGTGAGCACGCCGCTGACCCTGCGCGAGCGCGAAATCGCCCAGCACATCGTCACCGGCGCCACCAGCAAGCAGATCGGGCGCTACCTGGACATCAGCCACCGTACGGTGGACGCCCACCGCGCGCGGCTCATGCGCAAACTGGGGGCCAGCAGCACGGGGGAGCTGGTGGCGCTGCTGCTGGGCAACACCTGAGAGCTGGCAACGATCTCACAGGCAATCATCAACAATTGTTTCCCCAGCCAACGCTGCGGAGTCTCCCGCGCACCCGGCCCGGGGACAATCGGCACTGACGCGCGCGCCGCTCCCCGCCCATCAACTGCTGCCCCCATGTACCGCCCTTTTTTGCTCCACCGCCCGCTTTCGCCGCCCCTGGCCTGGCTGGGTTTGTCCGTGCTGATCTTCGCCGCCTGCCTGGTGGGCATCTTTGCGCGGCCCATCGGTTTTCTGTCGGTCTTCTGGCCCGCCAATGCGCTGCTGCTGGGGCTGCTGGTGCGTTATCCCAGGCTGGCGCGCCCGCCAGCCTGGGTAGCTGCGGCCGTGGGCTATGTGGCGGCAGACCTGGTGACGGGCAGCTCCTGGTCCATGGCCCTGTGGCTCAACGGCGCCAACCTGCTGGGCGCCACCGCGGGCTGGCTGGTGCTGCGTCGGCTGGACGAACGCATCCGGCGCCTGCAACGCACCATCTCTGCCCTCTACCTGCTGCTGGCTGCGCTGGCAGCCAGTGCCGTGGGGGCACTGGCAGGCTGCGGCGCCGCGCCGGTCTACTTCAACAGCCCGTGGACCGACCTGCTGTCCCTGTGGTTCAGCACCGAACTCATGAACTACATGCTCATCGTGCCGGTGGTGCTGGCCGCGCCGCGCGCCGACGACCCGCCGCCCGCAACGCAGGAGGTGCCCCTGATCTGGCGTGTGGCACCCGTCAGCTCGCTGCTGCTGGCCGAAGGCGTGCGCACTGTGATTGGGGGGCCCGGCATGCTGGCCTTTGTGGTGCCAGGGCTGCTGTGGTGCGCGCTCAGCTACAGCCCGTTTGTCTCCAGCCTGCTGTCGCTGGTGGTGTGCCTGTGGACCATGGCCGGCGTGGCCACCGGCGTGCTCAACTTCACACCTGCCCATGCCAGCGACGTGTTCTCGCTGCGTGTGGGCGTCACGCTGCTGGCACTGGGGCCGCTGGCCGTGGCCTGCGCCAGCGCGGCGCGCGCAGAGGCCCTGCGCCGCCTGGACCACGCCGTGCGCCACGACGACCTGACCGGTGTGCTTGCGCGGCGCGCGTTCCTGCAGCAAGGTGAGCGCTTGCTAGCGCGCTACCAGCGCGAATCCGCCGGATTGGCCGTGTTGATGGTGGACGTGGACCACTTCAAGCAGGTCAACGACCAGCTGGGACACGGTGCGGGCGACCAGCTTCTGATTGGCATCGCCCAGGCCATGACCAGTGCGCTGCGCCCCCAGGATGTTCTAGGCCGCCTGGGTGGCGAGGAGTTTGCGGTGGTGCTGCCCGATGCCTCGCCCGCCGAGGCCCACGCAATCGCAGAACGGCTGCGTACGGTGGTGGAACAGCGGCCCTTTGGTACTGCGCAAGCACCCGAGCAGCACGCCACGGTCAGCATCGGCCTGGTGCACAGCGCCTCGCTGGGCGGCGACGCCGACCTGGACACGCTGCTGCTCGCCGCCGATGCAGCGCTCTACCGGGCCAAGGCGGAGGGGCGCAACCGGGTGATGACAGGGTAGGTCCAAGCGCGCCCCCGCGCCTCCGCAAAGCGCCCCCCTGCGGGGAGGGCGCCGGTGGTACGACAGGGGCTGGCTCCATGGAAGCTCGGGCTTTCCATGCGCCGATTTCATCCGCCGAGCCCAACCAATGGGCACACGGCCCCATCAACGCGCAGGCAGACCGTCACTCCTGCGCCAACTTCACCCCCGCCCCCGTGCCGCAGGCATGGCAAAAGCGTGCAAAAGCGCTCTTGCGGGTGCTGCAGTGGCCGCAATGGTCGAACAGCCCAATGCCGCAATGCGGGCAAAAGTCGATCTTCTCGTTTTTCAGGTCCACCGGCCGCTCGCAGCCAGGGCACACGCTTTTGGCCAGGCGGGCCAGGGCCACGTCGTAGCTCAGCTCCTTGCGGCGCTCCTGGTCGGGCAGGGTTTCGGCCAGCTTCTGGCGCTCCAGGTAGCGGTTGAGCGCCAGGATGGCGTAGCGCCCCACCACGGCCGTCAAGGCAATGCCCACCACGTAGCGCACATAACCGCCGTAGCTGGGCAGGTAAGGCACCAGCTCCACAAAGAAGGCAAACAGCGCAAAGAAGATGAAGCCCCACACAAACGGCCAGTAGGTGCTTTTACGCTTCTTGACGAACAGCCAGCCCGCAACCGCCAGCAGCGGCAGCGTGAGGGCCAGGCGATAGAGGAACACCCGCAGCTCGACCTTGCGGCGCTCGGCATTGAGCTTCACGTAGCCGTCGGACTCCATGCGGTTCAACTGCTCCTGCCGGGCGGCTGCGGTCTGGCGGGCATCGAGCGCAGCCTGCTGCTGCGCCTCCACCGCCTGCTGGGTCTTGCGTTCGGCGAGCTTGAGCACGTCCAGCGCCTGGGTGCGCGCCAGCACCTCGGGGTCCTGATCGGCGCGCTGCGTGGCGCTGCGGGTGGACAGCCAGTTGTTGAAGCTGTCCCTCTCGGCCTGCACCTCGCTGCGCACCTTGCTGCGCTGCAGCTGGGCCTGCTCCAGCGCGGTCTGCGCATCCTGCTCGGCCTGGCGCGCGGCTTTGACCTCGGCGCGCAGCTTGTCGGCTGCGGCTTTGTCCAGAAAGTCGTCCACCCGCAGCGGGGTCTCGACTTTGGGCAGATCGCCCACGATGGTGCCACCCAGGCCGATGAGGAAGCTGGCAAACACCAGCGCCACCAGCCACAGGCCACGGCGAAACCATTTTTCGGACAGCCGCAGGGATTTGCTCATGATCGTTCCCCTCTGGAAATGCTATGCATTCGATAGCTTCCAGCGCTTACCAAGCAAGCGCTAGAGGCCATTTTTATTCAATTATTTACCGCCAGCACCGTCGGCGGTGCCGCCAGTTGCGCGCGCTGCAGCCAGGCCAGTACCGAATCGACGGTGACGGTTTCAATGCGGTCCGAAAACCGCTTCTCGTTCGGGTGGTCGTCAAACGCAATGTTGGCCGAGCCCACCCGCCCGCCCATGCGCGTGAGCGGCCCGAGCTTCAGTGCAGTGGGCTCGTAGCCCTTGAACTGCAGCCAGGCCTGCGCCTGGTTGCGCGAGCGCACGGTGGCGGGCTCCATGGCCATCGCCAGGGTCTCCAGCGCCCACTGGTTGGACTGCTGGTATTTGCGCCCCCACGCATAGCTGACCATGCTGTAGGGCGGATGCTGCAGCGCCTTGGTGCGGCCCTTGTCCTGCAGCACGGCCAGCAGGCGCTGCTGCACCTCGGGCGTGGGCACGGCATAGACGGCTTCATAGCGCCACAGGTCGTCCAGGAAGAACTCCCCCAGCCCCTGGCGGTACAGGTGCCCCACGGCCGTGCCACATTCGTTGAGCTTGTGCGCCACGCGCCAGGGGCCTTCGGCCGTCTTGTAGGCCCAGCCCATGTGCGAGTAGCGCAGGCCATATTTGGAGAGGTCCTGCCCCGCACGGGCCAGCACCACCACCTGCGCGCCCGACCTGGCGTGCTCGGCATCGAGCGCGGCCGAGGTCTGCTCGGCCAGCTTCATGCCGCGCTCGATCACCTGCGGCGGCACGGGCTTGCGGGATTCGCAGGAGCGGCCGGCGTGCGCTGGAGCCGTTGCTACGACCGCTAAAGCAACTGCCAGCAACGCAAGCCCATGGCCCATGAAACTGACGCGACCCAAGAGAGGGATGCCAAGCAAGGGCCGCCCCGCAGTGAGGGCATCGTCCCCCTTCCCGGAGCGCGCAGCGCGCAGAGAGAAGGGGGAAGCCGCGTCGCGGCTCAGGGGGTTGTACTTCATATTCAAAGACGCTCGTTGTGCAGAAGCGCACGGCCGATGGCGTTGGGCACAAAGGCAATCGCCTCACCCGCTGCCGACAGGATCACACCCGTACCGATCACGCTGCAAGTCACCACGGTGCCCGCCGCGTAGGCTGAGCTCGCAACGCCGCGCCCCACCACCTCCACACTCACCTGGGCGCCGTCCGAGGCACGCTCCAGCAGGTACACCGTGCCCACGGCCGAGGCCTCCACCGCCTTCACGGACAGCACCGCGCCGCCCACCGACAACGCTGCGGGCACTGCCGCCACTGCGCCCGCAGCAGCGGAAGCCACAGACGCCGTGCCCACCACCGAGGCCACCGGCAACAGCGACAGCGCGGCAGAGGCCTCGCTCTGGGCGCGCGCGGGAGCCATGGCCATCACGGCACACACCACACCGGCCGCGAGCAGAGCGCGAGACAGGCGGGCAGAGCCCCACGAAGAAAACACAGCATTCATCATCATTCACTCCTCAAAATGCGGCCCCACCGCGCACCCGGGGTTCCGGAGAAACCGGGTCGATAGACCAGAAAGAAAAATCACCCGAACAGGCAGCGGATTGCCGCCTGCGCACGTTCGATGCGATCAGTTCGCGCTGCTGCCGTTGGCTGCCGCCGGGGCGGCTTCGCGGCGGCCTTGCAGGCGGGCGTCCATCAGATCAGCCTCGTGGCGATCGCGCAGCATCTTGGCCAGCGTGAAGGCGGTGGTGATGAGGTAAAGCCAGCTCACGCCCAGAAACGCCTTGTAGGTCACGTTAATGTCCATGCTCATCAGGCCCCAACCCGTGAGGCCCATGGCCACCGCAAAGCCGCCCCACACCACCAGCTTCCACATGGGGGTGTCGCCACCGCCACGGCGCGAAGCGCTTTCGTTGTCCCGCACAAACTTGGCCAACACAAACGCGGCCGAGAGGCAGAACACGTAGCCCATCACCATGAAGGCCTGCTCCAGTTGCTCGCCAGGCAGCCATGCCAGGCCCACGGCACACAGAAAAACCGCGATGCCGAACGAGACCCACACCTGCAACTGCCAGGCCTTGGTGTCACGCTGAACAACGATGGGAGAAGAAGACATTGCAGTGGTGCCCCGGGGGGACGTTGGTTGAACACGGAGCGAATGGTGCCCAGACGTAACTTGCGTGTCTGCATTGAACCGTAACAGTGGCTACCCGCAGGCTACCCGGTATCGTTTGGCGGTACTTTTTCTCGAAAAACTGGCCGAAGTCCGTTGTTATCGCCCTACGCAGCCCCTGCAACGCACCTGCGCGACAGAGCCTGCAGGCCCCGCCAAAGACAATGGCAGACCCCCGGCGTGGCAGCCCCTGACCGCTGCGCGTGCTTGCTTTTTTGATGGACGGAGACCGAAACCATGACCAAACCCTTTGACCTCGTCGTCCACGGCGCTACCGGCTTCACCGGCCGCCTGGTGGTCGAATACCTGCTCCAGCGCTACCCCGCTGGCAGCGGCCTGCGCTGGGCCATGGGCGGGCGCAATGCCGACAAACTCGCCGCCGTGCGCGACGAAGTGGGCGCACCGGCCGACACTCCGCTGGTCGTGACCGACACCAGCAACCCCGCCAGCCTGCAAGCGCTGATGGATTCCACGCGCCTGGTGCTGACCACGGTAGGCCCCTACCAGCTCTATGGCAACGAACTGGTGGCCGCCTGCGCGAAGGCTGGTGTGGACTATGTGGACCTGTGCGGCGAGCCCGCCTGGATGCGCCAGATGATCGACGCGCACGAAGCTGCGGCCAAGGCCAGCGGCGCGCGCATCGTGTTCTCGTGTGGGTTCGACTCGATCCCGTTTGACCTGGGCGTGTTCCTGCTGCAAAAGGAATTTGCCCAGCGCTTCGGCCACCCCGCCCCGCGCGTGCGCGGCCGGGTGCGCAAGATGAAGGGCACCTTCTCTGGGGGCACGGCCGCCAGCCTCAAGGCCACCATGGCCGCGGCTGCCACCAACCCTGCGGTGCTGGATTTGCTGAAGAACCCGTTCTCTCTCACGCCCGGGTTTGAAGGGCCGCGCCAGCCAACCGGCCACAAACCCATGGTGGACGAGGCGCTGGGCGATGGAATCTGGGTGGCCCCGTTTGTAATGGCCGCCATCAACACGCGCAACGTGCACCGCTCCAACTTCCTGTTGCAGCACGCCTATGGCACCGACTTTGTCTACGACGAAATGCTCATCACCGGCCCTGGCGAAAAGGGCGAGGCCATCGCCAACGCGGTGGCGGGCGACAAGTCGCTGGGCTCGGACAAAGGCCCCAAGCCCGGCGAAGGCCCTTCGCGCGAAGAACGCGAAAACGGGTTCTACGACGTGCTGTTCCTGGGTACTGACGATGCAGGCAACACCTTGCGCGTGGGCGTGAAGGGCGACCGTGATCCGGGCTATGGCTCCACATCCAAGATGATCTCCGAGGCGGCTGTGTGCCTGCTGCAGGATGCCACCACCACCCCCGGCGGCATCTGGACCACGGCGCCCGCGCTGGGTGACAAGCTGATAGCGCGGTTGCAGGCGAATGCGGGCCTGAGCTTTGCGGTGGAAACGGTGTGAACACATAGCTCCCGGGCGGGCCGTGCAGCGCCTTCGCGGGTAGGCACGTACAAAGCCGCAGGAAAGGCCGCGGGAAGTGCCTTGCACACACCTGCACGCCAGATGCGCCGAGGCTATGGGCGCGTCACACGGCGTGCAGGGAGGAGTTGGCACCGCCCACCAGTCCGGCGCCCGCTCCACAGCACACCCCATGACGCGCCTTTTTCTGTCTCCCCTACTCCACCATCCCAGGGCTGTGCAGCCCCCCCAGCACCCGCGTAACCAGAGACTCCAGCGAGCCGTCATGCCGGAAACCGGCAGCCTCTGACTGAGGCGTTCGCAAGGCTGGCAAACGCCCGAACAGTGCTTCGGTGCGCGCGTCGGGTGCGTACCGGATCCAGTCCTTGGGATCGAGCCCCTGGGCGTGCGCGATGGCTTGCACCACATCACCCACCGATGACTGCAATACCGGCGTCTGCCAGCACCGCGCGGTCGGCATGCCCCGCGTGGGCAAGCGCGCGGCATGCACCAGGTTGTCCAGACAGCACTGCAGCGACATCCACCAGGCGGTGGCCTGTGCCGACACGGGGCAGGTGTACATCTGCCGCGCCCGCAGGGCATGGAAGATCTGGCTCATGAACACGGAGCCATGGCCCGTTTCTGCGGGTGGCCGCGCCACGATGCCAGGCAGCCGGAGGCTGCAGCCATCAATGTCGCCGCGCCGTCCATAGTCGGCCACCAGCAGTTCCGTCATCCACTTGTGCACCCCATAGCTGAGGGTGGGCTGCGGCCCCTGGCGCTCATCTACCGCTTGGGTGCCCAGCGCACCGTACACCGCCACCGAACTGGCAAACACCAGCCGGGGGGCACGCACCCTGCCTTCGCGCACCGGGCGCGCAAGCCCCTCGCACAAGGCCACGGTGTCCAGCAGATTGGCCTGCACACCCAGCCCAGGTTCCCGCTCGGCCAGCGATCCCGGCACACTGGCCAGGTGGAATACGCAGTCGGGCGGATGGTCCTCCAAGACTTCGAACAGTGCGCGGTCTGCAAAGCCGCCGATATGCCAGTGCACGGCCGGTGCGCAAAGGGCTGCGGGCCCGGCTCGGTCCACCAGCGTCAAGCGCAGGGGCAGACCGGGCACCAACGGCACGGACTGCAACCGCTCGGCCAGGGCGGCGCCAATGAACCCGCCGGCACCGGTGACAAGCACATGCATCAGCGCACCTCCGAGCCCACAGCCACCACGCGCTGATGCACCACGCCAAAAGGCCCATCGCGGCCATCGGGCCAGCGCGCCTGCATGCGCACGCGGTCACCGTAGCGCATGAACGGCGTTTTGGCCGCACCTTCGTCCAGTATCTCGATCACGCGCCGCTCGGCCAGGCAGGCAGAGCCTGCATCGCGCGCCTGGTTGGACACCGTGCCCGAACCGATGATGGTGCCCGCCGTGAGCCGCCGTGTGCGAGCCGCGTGGGCAATGAGCTGGCCGAAACTGAAATTCATTTCTCCGCCATGGGGGTGGCCAAACCACTTGCCGTTGGAGTCCACATGCAATCGCAGATGCACCCGCCCACCCTGCCAAGCGTCGCCCAATTCATCCGGCGTCACGGCCAAAGGGGCAAAGCTGGTAGACGGCTTGGCTTGCAGGAAGCCAAAGCCCGTCTTCATTTCGTGCGGGCCCAGCGCGCGCAGGCTCCAGTCGTTGATCTGGACGACCAAGCGCACGCAGTTCAATGCCGCTTCGGCCGTCACACCCATGGGCACGGGGCCACAGACGACGCCGAACTCGCCTTCGAAATCGATGCCGTCGGCCTCACTGGGCAAGGGCACATCGTCGCAAGGGCCCAGAAAATCGTCGCTAGCGCCCTGGTACATCACGGGGATGGTGTCAAAGTGCGGGATGGGCGGCGTGTTGAACGCCCGCTCCATCAAGCGGCCATGGTTGAGGAACGCCGATGCATCGAGCCACTGCGGGCTGCGCGGCAAGGGAGCGCTGCATGCGGCGGGATCGAACGCAAAGATGCCGGTGGCAGTGCCAGCCTCCAGCGCAGCAGCGCGCTCGCGCAGGGCGGGCTCCACAGCATCCCAGTTCTGCACAGCGGCCAGCAAGCTGGCCGCTATCGGAGCGGCATCGACGGCCCGCAGGCCGTTGGAAGAAACCAGTACTAGGCGGCCGTCCAGGCTGCCGTCTTTCAAAGTTGCAAATCGCATCGCCAGTCCCATCAGGAAGAATCAGGAAGAAGGTGTTTCAAGACGCAGCCCCGCCGCCCGGATGACGCGGGCATAACGGTCTGTCTCTGCTGCCAGAAATGCGCCAAATTCGCGCGCGCTTTGGGTGGGTGTATCAGCACTGCCCAGCAAGGCCAGTTTTTCGCGCAGCTCTGGCAGGGCCAGGATGCGAACGCATTCCGCGTTGAGCCGGCCCACAAGGTCGGCCGGCATGGCAGCAGGTGCCAACAAGCCAAACCAGCCTGTCACCTGAAAGCCCGTCAGGCCCAGCGTCTCGGCCACCGTGGGCAGATCGGCGGGCAAGGCAGGCGAGCGCTGTGCGCCGGTCTGCGCCAGCAGGCGGACGCGCCCGTCCTTGACCATCGGGGCCGCGGCCAGGGCGCTGTTGAACATCAGATTGACTTGCCCAGCCGCCAGGTCGTTGAGGGCAGGCGCAGCGCCCTTGTAAGGCACATGCAGCAGCTGCACTCCGGCCTGCTGCGCCAGCATCTCGCCCGCCAGGTGCAGCACGTTGCCGACCCCGGCCGATGCGTAGCTGACCTGCCCGGGCTGCCGCCGGGCCAGTGCGATCAGGTCCGACAAGCTGCGCACCGGCAGGGCCGCAGGCACCGCAATCACCATCGGCCCGGGGCTGGCCACCAGGGCCACAGGGGCAAAGTCGCGCTGGCTGTCGTAAGGCAGCCGGGGGTAAAGGCTGGCATTGATGGCGTGGGCTGCGCTGATCCACAACAGGGAGTGCCCGTCTGTGCTTCGCGCTACAGCCTCCGAGGCAATGATGCCGTTGGCCCCTGCACGCGACTCCACCACCACTGGGCTGCCCAGGGCCTGGCCCAGCTTGTCGGCCAGCAGGCGTGCCACCAGGTCAGAGCTGCCTCCGGCTGCGAACGGCAGGACGATGCGCAACGGCCGTGTGGGCCAGGTGGCAGCCCACGTGCTCAGCGGGAACGCCAAGGCACTCACCACCAGGGTTCTTCGGTTCAACATGCGGTGCATGGTTTCAACTCCCATCGCTGATGGTGGTGCCGCCATCGACCACCAGGTTGTGTCCGGTCACAAAGGCCCCGGCGGGGCTGGCCAGCATGGCGACCACGCCGGCCACTTCCTCGGGTTCTCCTGCGCGCCGCAGCGGGGTGGCCTGGATGCGCCTGGCCATGAAGGCTTCATCGGCCATGAGCTGCTCGGCCAACGGCGTGCGGATGAGGCCGGGTGACACGGCGTTGACCCGCACACCCGCAGGGCCCCACTCCACAGCCAGGTTGCGCGCAAGCTGGGCCAGCGCAGCCTTGGTCAAACCGTACAGGCCAATCGAACGGTTGCCGCGCAGGCCTGCAATGCTGGAGATGAGCACGGCACTGCCACCGCCCCGTGCCGCCATGCCGGGCAGCACCAGCGCACACAGCCGCGCTGCGGCCCGCAGGTTGATGTCAAACACCTGATGCCAGTCGGCGTCGCTGGCATCGGCCAGCGGGCCGGCGGGCCCCTGGATACCGGCGTTGCACACGAGGATGTCCAGCGGTCCGGCGCGCTCCACCAGCGCGGCGATCGCTGTGGGCACCGCCATATCGGCCGCAACACCGATGGCATTCCGCAACGATGCAGCCACCTGCTCGCAGGCGAGTGCATCGCGGTCGGAGACCACCACCCGGGCGCCCTGCTCGGCCAGGGTGCGCGCAATCGCCAGACCCAGGCCCTGGGTGGCCCCCGTGACCAGGGCGGTGCGGCCCTGCAGGTCAAAGAGGCTCATTCGACCTTGATCCCAGCTTGGCGAATGGCCAAACCCCACCGCTGCGATTCGCCCTGGATGAACTCGCCGAATGCAGCTGGCGTGAGTGGTGCAGGCTCCAGGCCAAGCGGCCGGTAGCGGCCCAGCACTTCGGGAGACTCCAGCGCGGTCACCACCGCCTTGTGAAGCACATCGACCACGGACGCCGGGGTACCAGCCCGCACCATGACACCATTCCAGCCCGGAATATCGAGGTCCGCATGCCCGGCCTCGGTCAGGGTGGGCACCTGGGGGAGCACCTGCAGGCGCTGCTCGCTGCCCACGCTGACCAGCGCGCGCAGCTTGCCTTCGCGCACCAGTGGCAGGCTCGAAGCCACAACATCGCACATGAAGTCCAGGCGCCCGGCCATCAGGTCCTGCAGCGCGGGCGCTGCGCCCTGATAGGGCACATGGGTCATGCGCGAGCGTGTCTTGATGCGCAGTTGTTCGGTCCACACATGCGGCTGACTGCCCTGCCCATATGAGCCGTAGTTGAGGCCATCGCCTGCAGCCGCCGCGCGCAGCAAGTCGGCCAGGGACTGGAACGGGCTGCCCGCTGGCACGACCACGACCAGTGGCGACTTGAACAACCGCGTCAGGGGCGCAAAGTCCTTGAGGGGGCTGAAGCTCAGTTTGGCATACAGCGCCGGGTACATGGCCAGCGGGCCGATGTCTGCGTACAGCAAGGTGTGGCCATCGGCGGGTTGCTGCTTGACGTACTGCGCCGCCAGTTGCGCGGCACCGCCGGGCTTGTTTTCCACGACCACGGCTTGCTGCATGCGCTCTCCCAGCTTCTGCACCAGCAGGCGCGACATCGCGTCGCCAAAGCCCCCGGCCGGGTAAGGTACCACCCAGCTCAAAGGGCGCGCGGGATACGGGGCCTGCGCCCACGCCCGGGGGACCACCGCTGCGGACACTGCAGCGCCCAGCCATTGACGGCGCGTGCTCATGGCTGCTCCTTGGCAGGTGCGGCCACTGACGCATCAAAGCGCCCGTCCACCAGCACAAACAGCATGCGGCACGGCGCGCCCGAACGGTTGGCCCATGCGTGGTTGGTACCCCGCTGCACCACCACGCTGCCGGGGCGCAGTGGCACTTCGCCTTCGTCCAGCACAAGCGTCAGTTCGCCTTCAATCACCACGCCGTAGTCCACCGATTCGGTACGGTGCATCAGCGGGTGGGGGGAGTCGGTTTTCACCGTGGAGGCGGCCGCATCGCCAATCTGGCTGAAGGCGTCATGCATGCGCTCGGCACCCCGTGCGAGGAACTCGGGAGTATCGGGCGGAATGTCCACGAACCGGATGAGCGTGCCACCCTGCGGGGGCGGCAGCACCAGCGGACCTAGCGTAGGGTCCGGGCCGTTGTCCACGACGGCGGGCGATTGCAATGTGCTCCAGACCTCATGGAACACCGTACCGGGAATGGCCGCAATCTCGACCACGGTGGGCAGCGGCCCCTGGCTGGCGACCACGGCCCGGCCTTGAGTGTTGTGGCCCGTGACCACGCGGTGTATGGATGGAAAACCCATGAATGGACTCCTCAGTCTTCAAAAATGGCGACCGCGCGCGTCCAGCCTGCCGAGGCACCGCGGATCTTGTGGGGGAAGCAGCTGATCGTGAACCCCGTGGCCGGCAGCGCCTCCAGGTTGTGCAACTTCTCAAGATGGCAGTAGCCGATGTCGCGGCCTGCCTTGTGGCCCTCCCAGATCAGGGCCTTGTTGCCCGTCTCGGCCACGCGCTGGGCGGTGTAGGAAAACGGCGCATCCCAGCTCCAGGCGTCGGTGCCCGTGAGGCGCACACCACGCTCCAGCAGGTACATCGTCGCTTCGTAGCCCATGCCACACCCCGCGCCCAGGTAGTCCTTGTGCCCGTAGCGCGACCCAGCGCGGGTGTTGACCACCACGATGTCGAGCGGCTGCAGCGTGTGGCCGATGCGGGCCAGCTCGGCCTGCACATCGGCGGCGGTGGCGACGTAGCCATCGGGCAGGTGGCGAAAGTCCAGCTTCACACCCGGCTGAAAGCACCATTCCAGCGGCACTTCGTCAATCGTGATGGAGGGGCGGGCTCCGCCGTTCTTCGCGTCCTGCGTGGAGTGGAAGTGCCACGGCGCATCCAGGTGGGTACCGTTGTGCGTGGTCAGCGTCACCCACTCGGCCGCTGCTGCTTCGCCATCGGGGTAGTCCTCAGGCTGGGTGCCGGGGATCATGGTCATGAACTCGGGCAACGTATCGGCGTGTTTCTGGTAGGTGATCTTGGGCGCCAGGGGCGGCGGGTCGGAGAGCACGTCGTTTTCGAGGTAAATGGACAGGTCCACGAAGCGGCGTTGGGGTTTGGTCATACGGGCACAGGAGTTGGCGCTGAACGCGACCGAAACGGGAGCGTTCAGCGGGGCATGGAATAGAGAAGGCAAACGTTGTCACGCCACCCCGGGCAAAGGCTTCGCTTTGTGAGGGGCACGGTGGATGCGTGCAAATGCATAGACCGCCACCGCGTCGATCACCACGGCTGCCACCCCCAGGCTGCCATAGCCCCAGGCCTTGACCAAGGTGCCGCCGAGGATGGGCCCAATGGCCGCGCCGAACATGAGCATGGCGGGGGTGGCGGCCAAGGCACGGCCGCTGGGGTCCAGACGCGCCAGCACGCCAAAGGCGAAGGTGTGCGTGAAGATCATCACGGCCGCAAACACGGCAGCGGCTGCGGCATAGGGCGCAAACACGGGCGAGTTCATGATCACCACCACCAGCAAGGCCTGCAGCGCAGGCCCCGCCAGCAGCACGCTGCGGGCAGCCCAGCGCTTTTCCAGCACAGCGGCCAACGCTGCGGGAAAGAGGTTGACGACGCCCAGGGCAATCAGCACGCCGGTGACGGCCTGAAGTCCGTAGCCCCGGTCACTGCCCACGCGCTCCAGAAAACTGAAGGTCATGGACTGCACCAGCCCGAGCGCCGCGATGCCCAGCACGCCCCACCAGACCGCAGCGGGCAGAGGCGCAGCCGGAGCCCGCGAAGTGGCCGCGCCGCCTACGCTGTCGGCCTCGGGAAACGCCAGAGCCGCCACCACCGCGCCCACTGCCATGACGCCGGCAAAGACCTGGAACAACGCGGGTCCACCCAGCTTGGCCACCAGCACGGGGGTGCCCCCCAGGAACGCGATGGCAAATACCCCCAGTGCCATGCCCACCAGGGCGAACATGCGGTGGGGGTTGGGGCTGCGGGCAATGGTGCCATGGGTAACACTCAGGGCCGTGCCCGCAGCAATACCTGCCCCCGCATGCAGCAGCGCCAACAAGGCGAACTGGGTGGTGGTGGACGCCACGGCAAACGCCACGGCCGCGCCGGCAAAGCCGCAGGTCGCCACGGTGCGCCCGCGCAACAACTGAAAGAACGGCGCCAACACCAAGCTGGCGGCCACCGCTCCAGCCAAAAACAGCGTAGCCAGCAAGCCGGCCTGCTGCGGGTCGAACCGGCACACCGATATCAGCGTGCCCACCCAGACGGGCAAGGCCACCAGATCCACCATGCCTGCGCAGTGGCCCACCATCAGGGCCACCCGGCCCCGCAGCGATTGGGTTGTGATCATGCGCACCTCGCCTCAGATGGGTTGGGACAACGCCATGAGGGACTCGCGCATGATGCGCGAGTGCTCCTCCTTGTCGCCGCCTTCGATCTCGATCTCACCCAGCCGGGCGGAGTTTTCGACCACCATGCGGCAGCGCTCCCAGCGCCGGGCTTCAAAGGCCGACAACGCGGTCGGTACATCGCCCGCCTGCGCCAGTTCATCGGCCAGCACCAAGGCGTCCTCGATCCCGATGCAGGCCCCGGACGCCAGATGCGGCGTGGTAGCGTGCACCGTGTCACCAATTAGCACCACCCGGCCGCGCGACCACGGGCGTGGCATGAGCAGGCCTTCGAGCGGGCGAAACACAATCTGTGAATCCGGTCCGATCTGGCTGCGGATGGACTGCAGCGTGGGGGCGGAAAACCCGTCGAGCAATGCGCGCAAACGGTCCGCAAAGGTGGCCGGATCAACATGGTCGTTGGTAGGGCGCGGCTCGGTGACGAAGAGGTACATCTCGGTCTTGGAGACAGGGTTCACGCCAGGTTTGATCTTCGGGCCCATCCACATCGTGGCGGTCTCGATCTCTGGCGGCCTGGGCAGGACGGCGCGCCACACGGCCTGGCCGCTGTAGCGCGGCTGGGGTGCGTTTTCAAACACCGTCTCACGAACCTTGGAGTACAGGCCATCGGCACCGATCAAGAGTTCATAGCGCTGGCGCTGTCCATCGGTGAAGGTGACCTGCACGCCGTTGGCCTCTTGCTCAATGGCAGAGAAGGTGCAGCCCAGGCGGACGTTGGCGCCCGCCGCGCGGGTGGCCTCAGCCAGGATGCGGGCCAGCACCGGGCGCATGATGGCGCCACCGCCCGGGATATCGTCCCCCGCAATGCGGGGCGTGGGCAAGGTGGCCACCAGAGGGCCGTGGGGCAGGTGCAGGTTCACGCCGTCCGAGGCGTTGCCCTGCGCCAGAAACGCTTCGAGAATTCCCAGGCGCCGAAACGCCCGCAGCGTGGCGCCCCCCAGGCTGATGCCCGCACCGTAGCTGCGCCAGCCAGGGTCGATCTCTACCAAGTCCACCTGCGCACCCAGCTTGCGCAGTTCGATGGCGGCTGCCATGCCGGAAAAGCCCCCGCCGATGATCAAAATCCGTTGGTGAGAAAGGCTCATGGGTTTGTCTCCTTGTGATTGGTAGGGGCGATATGGATCTCGCCGTTCGCTTGTACTTTCAATGGCACGGGCACCAAGGCGTCGCCCAGGCACGGGCCCAAGGTACACAGCCCATTGGTGATGTCAAACAGCGCGCCGTGGGCCGCGCAGACGATGCGATCACCCACCGCATTCAGGTACTTGTCCTTGCGCCATGCCATGGGGGTGTCCAGGTGGGGGCACAGATCGGCATAGGCGTACAGCCGCTCGCCCTGGCGCACGATGAGCACCGTGTCCTGCCCACGGCCTGCGGGGTCAAAGCCCCGCGACTCGCCATCGGGCAGATCGTTCCAGTGGCAGAGCTTCATGGTCGGCTCTCAGTGCGGTGCACCCGCAGGTGGCGGGCCCGAAGGCGCCCACTTCTCGCGGTGTTGAAAGAGGAAGAGCTGCGAAGCATCGGCACTCATCGGCACCTCGCGCGCGGCCCAGGTGTCGTCATGCTGGTCCATGTCGGCGTCGTACTCCACGTGGCAGCCCAGGGGCGAGTTGAAGTACCAGAACCAGTTGCTGCCAAACTTGTGGCGCCCCGGCCCCCAGAAGCTCTGGTAGCCCTTCTCGACAAAGCGGGTGCCGGCCAGCAACACATCGGTAGGGCCACCCATGTGGAAGGTGAAGTGTTCGCAGCCCTTCATGAACGGCGGTGTCTGGATCATGAACAAGGTGTGATGGTCTTGCGTGCCCGCAGGGCGCAAGAACGGCCCCACACCCTTGAAGCGATCGGTGCACACAAAGCCCAGTCGGGCATAGAACGCCTCGGCCTTGGCCGCGTCGGGCACGAAATACACCACATGCGACAGCGAACGGGGCCGCGCCGCCATGTCGGGCGACAGGCCCAGGGCGTTGGGCCCACGCTGCGGGACGGCACCGGGCGCGTTCACGGCCTCGGCAGGCAATGCCAGCGGCTTGCGCACCGTGACCTGGAAAGCGAGGGCAAAGCCCAAGTCATCGGTGGTGCGCAGCACGCCGCCCTGGCGTACTACGTCGCGGTCGCGCGCCAGCTCGGCTTCGATGGCGTCGAGCGTGGCCGCATCTGCGACCCCGTAGACCGTTTCGCGCAACATGCTGGCAGTGCCCAGCGCGGGTGGCAGGGAAGGATCGCCCTGGGAGCGGATCTCCACGCATGTGCCGTCCAGCGCTTCAAAGCGCCCACCAGCAGCGGTGACGCCCACGGGAGTGAGTCCGTAGTCGGTGAGGTACTGGGCGCAGGCAGCGACGTCGTCCACGCCAAAAACGAGCGCGTCGGGTCCGATGATGTTCATCTGTTGATCCTTGGTGGTAGAGGTTGTCAGGGCAGGTGCGGGGCTCTCAGGCGGTATGACCACCCAGGGTCTGGGCCACCCAGTCGGCGATGTAGTGGCCGGCATTGATGCTGTTGTCAAAGCTGGCGTGCTGCGATCCACCCTCGCGGTCGGTGAACACCTTGAGTTCGCGCAGGGGGCTGTTGACCAGCTGCTCATAGGTGCGGTGCGCCCACTTGAGCGGGATCTGCGAGTCGCGCTCGCCGTGCGTGACCAGGAAAGGCACCTTGATCTTCTCGACCACGCCATCGAGGTGCACGTTTTCCGCGATGCGCATGAAGTCGTCCACGTCCTTGGCCCCCCAGACCCAGCACACGTGAGCCCAGTAGTGCGGCACGGGGAAGTCGCCTTCCTTCTCCAACCGGCGCTTTTGCACATCGCGCCAGTCGTGGTTGGCGCCCCAGGCCACGCCGCAGGCAAAACGCGGCTCCATGGCCACCACGCGGGGACAGTAGTAGCCGCCCAGCGAGACACCCTCGCAGCCGATGCGCTTCGGGTCCACGTCGGGGTGCTGCTCCAGCCAATCCACCACGCGGCTGGCCCAGTGTTCGGCGTCGTAGCGTGCGGTCAAGCCCTGCAGGCGCAGTGCCTCGCCCGTGCCGGGCTGATCCACCACCAGGGAAGACACGCCGCGCTTGGCCAGCCAGGCCGGCAGGCCCACGAGCACCTTCATCTCCTTGCTCGAATCCAGGCCGTTCAGCTGCACGCACAGCGGTGCGCGCTCGCCGGGCTGGAGGCCGTCGGCGGGGTAGTACAGGGCCGAAAGGTGTTTGCCTTCGTAGGGAATCTCCACACGCTGCACGCGGTCGCCCATCAGGCGCGAGCCCTGGAGGAACAGCGCCAGCGCGCTCTGGTAGATGGCCAGACGGCCCGGCGCGTTGTGCGCCTGGAGCCGCTCGGCGGTGATCAGGTAGCCCGAGGCGCGGCGGTACTTTTCGCCGGCCGACAAAAGGCGGCCCTTGGCCTCGTCTTCGGCGGCCAGTTCGCAGAGCCGGTCGGCCATGCTCACCCAGGTCTCGCGGAAGGCCGCGGTGCCGGCAGCGTCGGGCGCCTTGGCGGCCTCCTGCAGGGGGGCGCACATCTGCTCGATCTCGCCGATGCGCGCGCCCATCTCGATGGCCAGATTGACGGAGAGGTTCCAGACGTAGTTGGTGGGGAAGTACTTGAACATAGGATCACTTTGCGGGGGCTTGGGAGGCACGCGGGCCAATGCCCAGCGTGCCAAAAAAGACGGCCGTGGGCGCGTCGGAATAGTCAGGGACAAAGCGGAAAGACCGGATCTGCCCATCGGTCACACGGAGCACGTCGCGGCCCACGATGCGTTCCACACCGGCGCGGCGATACAGCTCGCTGCGCACCTCCAGCAGTGCAGACACCCGGTCCCCATCCACCTCGGTGCTCAGCACAGACAAACGGGCCTGCGGCCGAACCACCGTGGCGTCGACGTAGTGCGCCAGGCAACTGGGGTTGTCCATGGCCGGAGTGCAGCCGGGAAAGTCCGATCGCTCCACATCCGGCGCGATGAGCGCGCGCACGGCGGCCATGTCACCCGCGTGCACTGCGGCGATGTAGCGATCCAGCACTGCGGCCGGTTGGGGGCTGGGCTGGGCCTGTGCGCTGACGCATGCCAGCAACATACCGGCAGCAACGCACATCGTGTGGGTCGTGGTCATGGTTCGTCCTCGTTGTCAGTCAATGAGCGCCCTGCGGCACCCCGTGCACACCGCGCCCAGTCGCGCGGACGTTGGCGATGGGCGTCGCAGGCTTCAGTAAAAAGTGGGCCAGTGCGGGCAACAACACCAGCGCCCCCAGCATGTTCCAGAGGAACATGAACGCCAGCAGCAAGCCCATGTCGGCCTGGAACTTGATCGGGCTCGCCACCCAGGTGATCACGCCCACAGCCAGCGTGACGCCCGTCAGCATCACGACCTTGCCGGTGAACAGCAGGGCGCGGTAGTACGCCTCCGACAGGCTCTTGCCTTCGCGCAGTTGCGACAGCGTGATGGACAGGATGTAGAGCGCGTAGTCCACGCCGATGCCCACGCCCAGCGCAATCACCGGCAGCGTGGCGACCTTTACGCCCATGCCCAACGCCACCATCAACGCTTCGGCCAGGAAGGACGTGACCACCAGCGGCAGCACGGCCACCACCACCGCCTTCCACGAGCGGAAGGTCACAAAACACAGCACGACCACCGCCCCGTACACCATGAGCAGCATGGTTCGCCACGCGTCCTTGACCACGATGTTGGTGGCCGCCTCAATGCCCGCAGACCCGGCGGCCAGCAGAAACTGGGTGTCTGCCGTGTTGTTGCGCTGGGCAAAGGCCTCGATGTGGCCCACGACGCGCGCCAGGGTGTCGGCCTTGTGGTCGCGCAGATAGACGTACACCGTCAACAACCCACAGGCATCGTTGTAGAGCCCACGGGGTGCGCTGGCCGTCACGGTGTTGAGCATGTCCTGGTTGGGCAAGAACTCGTACCACCGTGGGTTGCCTTCGTTGAGGCTCGACAGCACCCGGCGGTTGAGCAGAGAGAGCGAGTTGGTGCTCTCCACGCCGTCGATCTGGCGCAGCTCCCATTCGAGCGCATCGACCTTGTTCAGCGCATCGAAGTGGGAGCACTGACCCTCAGGCGTCTTGACCATCACCGCCAGCACGTCACTGCCCGCGCCGTAGGCTGCGTTCATGAATCCCACATCGCGGTTGTAGCGGCTGTCTGCGCGCAACTCGGGCGCCCCCGGGTCCAGGTCGCCAATCTTGAGCTGCGTGCTGACAAGAAAGCCCCCCGCCCCCATGACCAGCCCGGCGGCCACGGCCACCGTGGCCCAGGGCCGCTGGGTGAAGCGGTCGAGCAGAGCCCACAGCGGGTGTTTGGCTGAGCCCGCCGCATCGGCCTGTTCGGCGCGCAGGCTGCGCTCGGCAGCCACCGCACTGACGCCGGTGTAGCTCAACAAAATGGGCAACAGGATCAGGTTGGTGAAGATCAGCACCGCCACGCCAATCGACGCGGCAATCGCCAGTTCGCGGATGACCTGGATGTCGATGACCAGCAGCACGGCAAACCCAACTGCGTCTGCCAGCAGGGCCGTCAAGCCCGCCAGGAACAGGCGCCGGAATGTGAAGCGCGCAGCCACCAGCTTGTCCACGCCCCGTCCCACGTCCTGCATGATGCCGTTCATCTTTTGCGCACCATGGCTCATGCCGATGGCAAACACCAAAAACGGCACCAGGATGGAATACGGGTCGAGTGCATACCCCAGCAAAGGCAGCAGGCCCAGCTGCCACACCACGGCCACCAGCGACGCCAGCACCACCAGCAGCGTGGAACGGATGCAGCGCGTGTACCAGAACACCATGGCCGTGGCGATGGCTACCGCCATGGCAAAGAACACCAGCACGGCCCGCACGCCATCAATCAGGTCGCCCACGATTTTGGCAAAGCCAGTGATCTGGATAGCCACGCCTTCGGCCTCGTACTTGCCGCGCAGCGTCTCCAGCTGCCGCGACAGCAGGGCGTAGTCGAGCGACTGGCCCTGAGCATCCTTGGCCAGCAGGGGCACAAAGATCACGGTCGATGCGGCATCGCGCGCTACCGTCTGGCCGATCTCTCCGGAGCGCGCCACGTTCGCCGCGAGTTGCTGCAGCTTGGCTGACGATCCATCAAAACCATCGGGAATGACCGGCCCACCTTCCAGGCCGTCTTCGGTGACACCCACCCAGCGCGTGGTGGGGGTCCACAGCGACTTCATCCGCGCACGGTCCACACCCGGCAGCAAGAAGACCTCATCGGACAGGCGGCGCAAGGTGTCCAGGTACTGCGCGTCATAGATGTTGCCCTGGGGGCGGGCAACGGCCACGCGCACCGCATTGCCCAGGCCACTGAGTTCCGACTGGTAGGCCAGAAAATTCTGGATGTAGGGGTGGCTCGTGGGAATGGTCTTTTCAAAGCTGGCATTGAGCTGAAGCCGCGTGGCCTGCCAACCCAGCAGGGCTGTGACCAGGGCGCACAGCAACACGACTACGGCTCGGTGGTTGAACAGCGCGCGCTCGATCAACGAGCCCGAGCGGGTATCGAAGGAGGGCACGCTCATGGCCGTGCCTTCTGTGCCACCACAGGCACTACACCGGCTACGCCCAGTGCGAGCAAGGGGCCCTCGCGCTGCGGCAGCAGCGCGGACGGCACGGGTACGGGTGCCGCGTTCAGGGGCACCAGTGCCTCGCCCTGCTGGCGCAGCACTGCGCCCGCCTGTGTGGCAAACCACAGTCCGCCCTTGCCATCGTCGGCAGCCGCGGTGATCGTGCTCTGGGTGGGCGATGCTAGCTGCGACCAGGTGTTGCCCGCGTCGTCCGAGCGCCAGGCGTTGCCCCGCAGGCCCGCCAGGACCACACGCCCGTTGGCGTTCAGATCGCCCGCAAACCAGCTGCCCTTGTAAGGCGATGGCAATGCCTCAAACGTATCGCCGCCGTCGCTGGAGCGGGCAAGCAGCCCCTGCTCCCCCGCCAGCAGCAGGGTATTGCCCTGGCGCCGCGCCACATACCAGTGCAGGGCCTTGGGATTGGGCAACCTGCCCATCCAGGGCGCCCAGGTCTGTCCGCCATCGGCGGTGTAGAAGGCCAAGCCATAGGCGCCCACCGCCAGCATGCGCTGGGCGTCCCACACCACCACATCCATGAAAGGCTTGTCCGGGCCATCGGCCACCAGGCGCTCTGCGTCCTGCAGCGCCTGGGGCGTGGTAGCGGCCGCCTTGGCCAGCGCGGCCAGGCGCCGCCCGTCCAGCCGCAGCGCCCAGCTGGCGCCGGCATCGGACGTGGTCAGCACCGTGCCGCCATGGCCCACGGCTACACCGTGGCGCTCGTCCGCAAAACGTACCATCGTCAGGCTCACACTGACCGGGCAGGCCGCCTGTTGCCAGGTCACGCCCCGGTCGTCGGACAGCGCGACCACTCCGCGCTCGCCCACCGCCACCAGCCGCTGCCCTGCAGCGGCAGCTGCCAGCAGCACGGCGCGCTGAGGTGCCTTCACGCTCAGTGCAGGGCGCTGGAGTGCATCCCCCACCTGTGCGAAGGCGCAGCCCGCCCCCGCCGCAGCGATGGCTGCAGCTACATAGATCGCAATACGCATGGTTCCGTCCCGCTCAGCGGACACCCTCACCCGCCATGGCATCGGGCGAGAAGAAGCTGTCCGGGCGACGCGGCACGATCTTGTAGTGCTGGTTGCGCTCGTTGACCACGCCGCTGGCATACCAGGCACCAGAGATCAGATCGTTGAAGCCCCACTGCTGCTGCGGCGTGGTGGCAGGAAGGTCAGGCATCACCACCGGGTGGGACCAGATGGTCTTCCACAGCTGGCCCTTGGCATCCCAGCGGTCGCCCAGCACAGCCACCCAGGTGTCTTCGTCCACGTAGTAGCGGCTCTTGGGTGCCTGATGGCGCTGGCCGGGCTTGAGGGTGGCCTCCACCACCCACACGCGGTGCAGCTCCCAGCGCACGTGGTCGGGGTTCAGGTGATTGGCCAATAGCACATCGCTGTCCTTGGTGGGCGCATGCAGGCGGTTGCTGTTGTAGGGGATCAGCATCTCCTGCTTGCCCACGACCTTCCAGTCAAAGCGGTCGTTGCGCCCGGCAAAGACGTCGATTTCGTCGAAACTTGCCACGCCTGCGGTGGCAGGCGTGGGCGTGTCGCAGCAGGCATTGGGCAGCTTGCGCACACGGCGCTGCCCCGTCAGGTACACCCACGATGCGCTCTTGTCCTGGTCCAGGTGCGACCGGCCCGTGATGGCCTCGCCCGCACGCACCGGTGGGCCGCTGTTGACCAGGCGGATGGTCCAGTACTCGCCCGTGAACTTGTCGTGCTGCCCCTGGGCGTAGTAGGGCATCTGGAAGTCGCCGCGCCCCTCCACCGACAGCACGCGCTGGCCGTTGGCCGTGCCCAGGTAGCCCCGGAAGTCGGCCTGCCAGGCCTCGCCGCGCCAGTGCAGTTCGTGGTTGGCCATGATCTCCTCGCCGGTCTTGGGGATGGGGAACGGAATGCCACCGTAGGCACCTGTGACCTTCTCGCCATCGAGCTTGGCCTGCACGGCATTCTTGGCTGTGTAGTCATAAACCCACTGCGGCGCAGCGGCGGTGCGGTGCGTTTTGTATACATCGACCCGGAAGGTCTGGGGGTATTTTTTAAGCAGGGCCTGGGTGCCTTCGGTCAGCTTGCTCGCATGTTCGGCCATGTTGGCGGCGGTGACGCTGTACAGCGGCTTTTCGCCCGCGAACGGGTCGCCCCGGCGCCCGCCATTCTGGAACCCCGCGATGGGGGTGGTGTAGCCACCACTCCACGCGGGGATGGTGCCCTCCTTGTTGCCCGCGCGCTCGGCCCCCAGGGGAGTCAGCTCGGTTTTGAGTTTGGCGGCTTCCTCGGCGCTCACGGCGGCGTGTGCAGCGCTCAGGGCCACAGACGACAGCAGGCAGGCGCCCGCGATGTGCAGGTAGTGCTTCATGACAGAGTTCCAGATCAGAAAGTGGTGCGGACCGAGAGCGTCAGCGAGTTGCGGTCTTTGAGCGCTTGCTTGTATTGCGCGTTGTTGGCGGCATCGAGCGTGGGCGCGGCCTTGCCCAGGTAATGCACATAGTTCAGCGACACGTTCCATGTGCCCAGGTACACCCCGGCCAGACCGAGGTTGATGTCCCCGCCCTTGTCCACCCCAAACCCCGGGCCAACGGCTGACGAGGCGCCGAACGTGTAGCCCATGCCGATGGAGGGGGTGAGATCCAGGCCCGGCAGCACCTGCCGGTAGCTGGGCGAATACACCATGCGCACGCCAGTGGCCGATTTGTCGGCATTGGGGTTGAGCATCTGCGCATTGCGTGTGACCTTGGTGCGCTGGTTCCAGGCCACCTCGCCCACAAAGGACGCTTCGCGCGATATCCATGAAGGGCCCAGCGATGCAATCCAGGACACCTGCGCATGCGCTGTTTCGCCGACTGCGTAGCCCGGATTACTGTTGTTGTTGAGGCCCGCATTCACGCCAATGGTGGCCAGCGTGGACTGCCCAGAGCTGGCCAGGGGCGCGTTGTGGCGCACCGAGACTTCGCCCGCCAGGCCCCAGTTATCAATCGTCTTGGAGAAGCTGGCGCCATAGGCGCGCACACCCTCGTGGTACATCCAGCGGTAGCTGCTGGCCCTCAGCGCGGGGGGCAGGCCTACCAGCACGTTGTTGATGTTGCTGGGGGTGGTGGCGTGGTATCGGATGGCATAGAAACCCAGATCGGTGTCGATGGACTCGACCCGCCAGCGCAGCTGCAAGCCGCCCTGGCCCGAGTTCTTGGCATCCAGGTCCGCCTGCCGGATGAACGTGCCCGTTGGCCCCGCATTGATGCGCTCTGCACCCGGGCCCAGCGAATCACTGGTCGAGAGGTAGGCCCCCACGGGCATCAGCCGGGTCTTCTCCCACTCGTAGTTCACGTACGCGCCCACCGTCACGTCGGACGACAGTTGCACCTGCCCCGAGACCTTGCCGGTCGGCCGGGCCACTTCCTTGAAGGTGGAGTTGGGCACCGACAGCAGCTTGATCAGGTCCAGCGGGGCCTGGCCGCCCGCGATGCCGTTGGCGCCGAAGAACAGACTTTCGCCCCACAGCAGGGTATGGCGGCCCAGGCGCACGGTGGCCGGCTTGTCAGCCACGTCAAAACGCCCGTAGACAAAGGCGTCCAGCAGCTCGGCCTTGCGCCCCATGAGCTTGCGGGTCTCCGCCGGAAAATCGCTCGCAGGGCTGTGGTTGGACGTGAAGCTGGTGTTGTCCGTGTGGCTGTTGTAGACCTGGTCGTACCAGGCCGCCGCACTCAGGCGCGCACCGTAGCTGGGGCCGGTCAGATCCAGCTCGCTGAGCAGGTCCACGCGGTTGGACACCACGCCGCGCTTGAAATTGTTGTTGCCGTCGTTCTGGTTGGCCGTCACGGGCAACACGGAAGACAACTCAGGCAAGGCCGTGTTGAGGCGTCCGGTGAGGCTGTATTTGACGGTGTTGTCCCAGCGCAGCTTCCAGTCGGGGTTGCCAGTGTCCAGCTCGATGGCAGAAACACAGGGGGTGACAGCCAGAGTGGCAAGGGCCAGCGTGAGGCGGCTTCTGCGGCTTTGGGCAGCACCCCGCCGCACTGCGCCTGATGGGCAGTGTTTCATCATTTGTCTCCGTTCTGTTTTTTTGAGAATCTGATGACCAAAGGGGCTGGACATCGGTTCGGTGGCTACTGTAGGGAGTAAGCTCGCATTCGAAAAATGGATTTTTCAGATTCCATCAATTGATATCGCGAATATCAATATTTACCCGTAGCTCATGCGATTCAACAAACTCGACCTAAACCTGCTGGTGGCGCTGGACGCGCTGCTGACCGAACGCAATATCAGCCGCGCGGGTGAGCGCATCCACCTGAGCCAGCCCGCCACCAGCAATGCGCTGGCGCGGCTGCGTACGTATTTCGACGATGAGTTGCTGGTGCCGCAGGGCCGTCAGATGGTGTTGACGCCCCGCGCCGAGGCGCTGCTGGACCCGGTGCGTGAAGTGCTGATGCGCATCGACAGCACCATCGCTGAGAAGCCCCGCTTTGACCCCTCTACCGACACCCGGAGCTTCACGCTGCTGGTGTCAGACTTCACCACCACCGTGTTCATGCAGCCGCTGATCGAGAGGCTGTTTCACGAAGCGCCCGGGGTCCAGGTGCATCTGCGGGCGCAAAACGCCCGCCCCGTGGAGCAGCTGGAGGAGTACGGGGCCGACATGCTCATCATCCCCGAGCAATATGTGTCGGCCAAACACCCGAGCATGACGCTGTTCGAGGAGACATACATGTGCGTCACCTGGACGGGCAACCCGCACATCCAAGGCCAGCTCAGCTTTGACGACTATCTGGCGGCGGGACATGTGGTGGCCGACTACTCCGGCGCGCGGCAGATCCCCGCGTTCGATGGCTGGTTTCTGGAGCGCTTTGGCGTCAAGCGCCGCATCGAAGTCACCGCGCCCACCCTCGCATCCCTGCCTAGCCTGGTGATCGGCACAGCACGCATTGCCACCGTGCACAAGCGCCTTGCTCAACGCGCGCTGCAGTACGGGCTGCCCATCCACGTATGGGAGCCCCCCCTGGAAATCCCGGTGATGCGCCAGACCCTTCAATGGCACCGCCATCGGGACAAGGACCTGGCTCTGCAGTGGTTGCGCGAGCGCGCGATCGAGGTGGCTGCGCTTATTTAGAACGTGTTCAAGATTTTTTCAGGGTCGCACAAGGCCCTTGCCGGGATGGTATGCAAGGCGCAAGGCGCGCGAGAAATGTCTTGTTTTGATCGATATCCGGCCCATCGGTACCGGCCACCCCCAGCATGCCCACGCACAATCTCCCCATCCAGCCAGACCCTTCTACGGCCTCACCATGAATTTGCCCCTGCGCCCCCGTGACCTCGCCCTCGCCCTGCTCGTCATCGTCGTCTGGGGGCTGAACTTTGCCGTGATCAAGGTGGGCGTGGCCGACATCCCTCCCATGCTGCTGGGCGCGCTGCGCTACCTTCTGGCGGCGTTTCCGGCGCTGCTGTTCGTCAAGCCACCCAAGGTACCGCTGCGGCTGTACCTGCTGTACGGCATGACCATGGCCGTGGGCCAGTTTGCCCTGCTGTTCACCGCCATCCACATGGGCATGCCTTCGGGCCTGGCCTCGCTGGTGCTGCAGGCGCAGTCGTTCTTCACGCTGCTGCTGGCAGCCTGGTGGCTGCGTGAGAAATGGCTGGGCAACCAGGTGGCGGGCCTGGCGCTGGCAGGCGTGGGGCTGGTGCTGATTGGCAGTGCACCTGGGGCCTCCATGCCGCTGGCGGGCTTCGCGCTGACCGTGGCGGCGGCAGCGCTGTGGGGCTGCGGCAATATCGTGACCCGCGCCGTGGGGCGTTATGGGCCGATGAACCAGTTTGCCTTCATCGTCTGGTCCAGCCTGGTGGCGCCCCTGCCGTTTGTGGCCCTGGCGCTGGTGATGGACGGCCCCAGTGCTGTGCTGGCAGCGGTGCAAAACCTGTCGCTGAAATCCATGGCCGCCGTGGCCTACATCGCGTGGATCTCCACGCTGCTGGGCTTCGGGCTGTGGACCTACCTCATGTCGCGCTACCCCGTGAACCGTGTGGCGCCGTTCACGCTGCTGGTGCCCGTGGTGGGCCTGACCACGGGCTGGGTGGTATTTGGCGAGCAGTTGCTGCCTGTGCACTTTGCGGGCGCCGGGCTGCTGATGGCGGGGCTGGTGGTCAACCTGTTTGGCGGCACCGCCTGGACGGCGGTGATGGGGCGGCTGCGCGGGGCGCAATAAAGAAATGGGGCTTGCGCTACACCGCCAGCGGCAGCTCTGTGGTCGAAAGCACATTGCGCAGCACCATGAATGAGCGCACCTGCCGCACGCCCGGCAGGTAGAGCAGTTGCTCGGCGTGCAGGCGATTGAAGCTGTCGTTGTCGCGCGTGCGCACCAGCATGAAGTAGTCAAACTCGCCAGTGACTACATGGCATTCCATGCAGCCCGACACCTTGGCCGCCGCCTTTTCAAATTCGGCAAACGACTCGGGCGTGGAGCGGTCCAGCACCACACCAATCATCACCAGCATGCCCGCCCCCACGGCCTGGGGGTTGAGCAGCGCGACCACCTTGTCGATGAGCCCCAGGCGCTTGAGACGCTCCACCCGGCGCAGGCAGGCGGGTGGGCTCAGGTGCACCTTTTCGGCCAAAGCCACGTTCGACAGCGACGCGTCGCGCTGCAGCTGGCGCAAGATGGCTTTGTCGGTGCGGTCCAGTTCGGCCGAGACATCGGCCTGCGGCACATTCTTGACACGAACTTTTGTTGCGCACATAGATTATTCAGAGAAATATTTTCCACTCATATTCTCTTCCATAAACCTTAAACGCCGTAATTCGAACAAATTTTGCAACCACGTGATGCGCGCATTTTTCTACGATGAAGGCACTGCAAGCCCCCCGCTTGCGCCTTCTCTTCATCGACCGGAAACCGCCATGAACCTGCAGAAATTTGCCCGCCACCCGCTAACCTTCGGCCCCTCGCCCATCACACCGCTGCCGCGCCTTTCGGCCCACCTGGGCGGCAAGGTGCACCTGTACGCCAAGCGCGAAGACTGCAACTCGGGCCTGGCTTTCGGCGGCAACAAAACCCGTAAGCTCGAATACCTCATCCCCGAAGCGATTGCAGGCGGCTACGACACGCTGGTGTCGATTGGCGGCATCCAGTCCAACCAGACGCGCCAGGTGGCTGCCGTGGCGGCGCACCTCGGCATGAAGTGCGTGCTGGTGCAGGAAAACTGGGTCAACTACTCCGACGCGGTGTACGACCGTGTGGGCAACATCGAGATGAGCCGCATCATGGGCGCCGATGTGCGCCTGGATGCTGCGGGCTTCGACATCGGCATCCGCCCCAGCTGGGAGCAGGCCATGGACGATGTGAAAAAGGCCGGTGGCAAGCCCTTCCCCATCCCGGCCGGTTGCTCCGAGCACCCGTATGGCGGCCTGGGCTTTGTGGGCTTTGCCGAAGAGGTTCGCCAGCAAGAGAAGGAGCTGGGCTTCCAGTTCGACTACATCGTCGTGTGCTCGGTCACGGGCAGCACGCAGGCCGGCATGGTGGTGGGCTTTGCGGCCGATGGCCGGGCGCGCAAGGTGATCGGCATCGACGCCTCGGCCAAACCCGAGAAGACCCATGCGCAGATCCTGCGCATCGCCCAAAACACCGCCAAGCTCGTGGAGCTGGGCCAGGAGCTGACCGCCGAAGACGTGGTGCTGGACACCCGCTACGGCGGCCCTGAGTACGGCCTGCCCAACGAGGGCACGCTCGAAGCCATCCGCCTGTGCGCGCGCCAGGAAGGCATGCTCACGGACCCGGTGTACGAAGGCAAGTCCATGCACGGCATGATCGACATGGTGCGCAAGGGCGAGTTCCCCGAAGGCTCCCGCGTGTTGTACGCGCACCTGGGAGGCGTGCCAGCGCTCAACGCCTACAGCTTTCTTTTTCGCAACGGCTGACGCGTCCAGCGAGCAGCACCAGCTGGCACCGCTGGCCGGGCTGTCGTTGATCTGAGTGGCCCTGGCCTCGATGCTGGAGGCCGACGCTTTTCCCCTCCAAGGAGTGCCCCATGAAGTGCTTGCAGATCGACAGACGGCGTAGCGTGATCCACTTGGCAGCAGCCCTCGCGGGGCTGGGACTCGGCACGCCGTGGCTGGCGCACGCCGAAGGCTATCCGGCCAAGCCAATACAGCTCATCGTTCCCTTCCCGCCAGGGGGCGCCGTGGACATCGTGGGTCGAACGATCAGCAAGAAGCTGGGCGACCGCCTTGGCCAGCCCATCGTGATTGAGAACAAGGCGGGTGCAGGCACTGTGGTCGGAGCGGCCTTCGTGGCCAACGCACCCGCTGATGGCTACACGCTGTTGATCAGTTCAGGCTCCACGTTCACCGTGAATCCGGCGCTCAATGCCAAGCTGCCCTACGACCCCGTCAAGAGCTATGAGCCCATCGGCATGGTGGCCCGCGTGCCGCTGATCCTGCTGGCAAACCGCGAGGTGCCCGTGGGCAATCTCAGGCAGCTGATCGTGGCAGTGCAGCGCGCCCCCGACAAGTTCTCCTACGGCTCCTTTGGCAACGGCACCACCGGCCACTTCGCGGCAGAGCTGACGTGGTCTGCCGCCGGCATCAAGGTGATGCACGTGCCCTACCGAGGCAGCGCGCCCGCCATGAGCGACCTGATGGGCGGGCAGATCCCGTTCACCATCGACACCGTGGCCGCAGCGCTGCCACAGCTCAAGGCGGGCAAGATCAAGGCCATTGCCGTCACGGGTGCAACGCGGGCCACGCAACTGCCCGACGTGCCTACGGTGGCGGAAAGTGGCTTCCCCGGGTTCTCGGCCGACTCCTGGCTGGCCGTGGTTGCGCCACGCGGCTTACCCGCCGAGGCCAAGGCCAAACTGCACAAGGCCCTGGCCGACACCCTGGCGGACGCGGAGGTCCGCAGCAAGCTCATCGCCGCCGGGCTGGAGCCGTCGTACGCCACGGGCGATGCCGTGCTCACGCAGATCGAAGACGAGTTGCCACGCATGCGTGCAATTGCACAGCGCGCGCAGATCCGCGCGGATTGAACGCCGCGCAAGGCCCCTTGCTTTTGGCGTTTTTTGACTCTCAGCCTCGCAGCCAGGCCAGCATGTGCGGATAGGCCGGGGTTCCGCCCGGCAGGACCTGCGCGGGCAGCAGGGTGAGCCCCGCAGCGGCCAGGCCCGAGGCGCCCAGGTACACCCCCAGCTCAAAGGTGGTGCGCAACCCGACGGAGCGCCCGTGGTAACCGCCGTCATGGAACAGCACGGCGGAATCCAGCCCCAGGTGCCGAGTGGCCGCCCAGGCCCAGGCCGTGGCTTCGATCTCACCACCGTGGGCCACCTCGGGCAGGTCCTGCAGCGCATCATCCAGGGTGGACCGCAGCGCCGTGGGTACCACCGCCAGGTGGCCAGCTTCATGCAGCAGGTCTCCAGGCCAGCGCAGCCGCGCCCGGTCCACACGCAGGCCACCCCGCTCGATGCGGACGCCGGGTAGAAAACTGCCTTCGGGGACCTCGGCCTCGCAGACCGCAACGCCAATGCTGCGCAGGAAGGCCAGGATGCGGTCCGTCAATGCGCCGTGGTCCGCCGCTGCCGCTGCAGCGTTGGAGGATTCTTCGCGGCTCATGCTTGCAGCAGGTCCGCCACCCGGGTGCGCAGCAGCGCAGGCTGCACCTGCGTCGATGCCACCGGGCGGCCCACATTGAGCCCCACACGGCTGAAAAATCCCCGCCGGAACGGTCGCACCATGGCGCCGCCCTGCTCGATACGGCTGAAGTACGAGCCCCACAAATTGGTCAGCGCCATGGGGATCACGGGGGCCTCGATGCCCTCGGCACGTGCGCGCTCGATGATCTTCATGATGCCGCCCTTGAACTCCTGCAGCTGCCCGTCCTTGGTGATTCCACCTTCAGGGAAGATGGCCAGCAGGTCTCCCTCGCGCAGCACCTGCGCGGCGCGGTCGAAGGCGGCTTCGTAAGTCTTGGGGTCTTCCTTGTAGGGTGCAATCGGAATCGCCTTGGCGAGGCGGAACAGCCACCCCAGCACCGGCACGCGGAAGATGCGGTGGTCCATCACGAAGTAGATGGGGCGCGGGCTGGCCGCCATGAGCAACACGGCATCGACAAAGCTCACGTGGTTGCAGGCCAGGATGGCCGCGCCCGCCGAAGGCAGGTTCTCGTCGCCCTGCACCTTGAAGCGGTACACGAAGCGCGACGACACCCAGGCCACAAACCGCAGCAGGTACTCGGGCACCAGCATGAAGATATAGAACGCCACCACCGCGTTGGCGATGCCCGTGAACAGGAAGATCTGCGGCACCGTGAAGCCCGCGCCCAGCAAGGCACCGGCGATGAGCGAGCTGGCAATCATGAACAGTGCGTTCAGGATGTTGTTGGCCGCGATGATGCGTGCGCGGTGCGTGGGCTGGCTGCGCATCTGGATCAGTGCGTACATGGGCACGCTGTACAGGCCCGCAAACAGGCTCAGCAGCAGCAGATCCAGCATCACACGCCAGTGCGCGCCCTGGGCCATGAAGGCGGCCAGGCCCATGATCTCGGCAGGGGGCAGGCTGCGCGAGGCGAAGTACAGGTCGATGGAGAACACGCTCATGCCGATGGCGCCCAGCGGCACCAAGCCGATCTCGACATGGCGGCGCGAGAGCACCTCGCACAGCAGCGAGCCGATGCCGATGCCGATGGAGAACACCACCAGCAGCAGCGAGGCCACCTGTTCGTTGCCGTGCAACACCTCCTTGGCCAGGCTCGGAAACTGGCTCAGGAACACGGCGCCAAAGAACCACATCCAGCTGATGCCGAGCAGCGAGCGGAACACTGCGACGTTCTCGTGTGCCAGTTTCAGGTTGCGCCAGGTTTCCGTGAAGGGATTCCAGTTGATGGTCAGGCCCGGGTCGGTGGCGGGCAGCGGGGGAATGAACTGCGCGACCGCGCGCCCGGCCAAGGCCGCCACCACGCAGGCCACGGCCACCGTGGTGTGGCCAATGCCCGGGATGGCCACCAGCAGGCCACCGGCCACGTTACCCAGCAGGATGGCCACAAAGGTGCCCATCTCCACCATGCCATTGCCGCCGGTCAGTTCACGTTCGTTGAGCACCTGGGGCATGTAGGCGAACTTGACGGGGCCGAACAGCGTGGAGTGCACGCCCATCAGAAAGGTACACAGCAGCAGGATGGGCACGTTGTCGGTCATGAACCCGAAGGCCGCCACCAGCATGATGGCGATCTCCATGTTCTTCACGAACCGGATCATCTTGGTCTTGTCGTACTTGTCGGTCAGCTGCCCCGAGGTGGCCGAGAACAGCAAAAACGGCAGGATGAACAGCGCACCAATCACCAGCCCCGCCATCGCTGGCGGTAGCCACGACACGCTGAGCTGGTAGGTCACCATCACGGTGAACGCGAACTTGAAGAGGTTGTCGTTGGCCGCCCCAGAAAATTGCGTCCAGAAGAACGGCGCAAAGCGCCGCTGGCGCAGCAGGGCGAACTGGTTCGGGTCCTCATGCGTCGGCACTGGCGCCGCGCTGGCTGAGGGAGTCTCGGGGTGCATGCGTTTCTCCTCGTTTCCGATGGGTTGGCTTGTTGGAATTTTCCGTGCCCGCACTTCATGCGCCTTCATGGCTCTTCATGCGCGTGATCTGCGGGCAACACCCACGGCGTGGGCGCCATTCTGCCCGGACAGCGTGACGTGCGGCGCGCTCCGTGCAGCACTGTTGCGCAATGCCGCCAGGGCCCCAGAACGTGTTTACGATCTTTTCGGGGCCGCGTTGGGACGCAATCGGGATGAGTGGACGCTCCGGCTGCTTGCATGGGCTCGTGCCCATGCAAGCAGCCGGAGCGTCCAATCGCCCGATTTCGCCCCAACCCTTCGGGCAAGCACCTTGCCGGGCGGTCTGCGGCGTTGAGGCGCTTGTGGATAGCCGAGCTATCCACTGCGCACCACGCCTTGCATCCCATCCCGACAAGGTGCTTGCGCGGCCCTGAAAAGATCGTAAACACGTTCTTAACACGGGCCAGGCGGCGCCAGCAGCAAATACATGTTTGATGCTGTGGCCTGACACCCACTGGTGGGTGGCATCAAACACCGCGTGGTCCGCCGCCTCGAACAACTTGGCCACGGCATACAGGCCAATGACCGCGCCCAAGTGCACCGCCAGCGCGCCATCGCGCCGGGGCAGACAGGCGAGCGCCAATACCACCAGCATGCCGCCCAGTTGCACTACGGCCCAGGGCATCAGGTTGCCGGTGTGTGCCCACCACAGCACGGCCAACGGCCCCGCCAGCAGCACCGCCCACGCCATGGCCCAGCCTGCCCGTTCGCTCACGCGGCTGGCCGCCAGCCCCAGCAGTCCTGCAAACGGCAGCACCATGCCCAGCCGGTCCCACAGCAGGCCCGCATCCTGCGGTTGCCAGTGGTAAACGCTGGAGCCCACGGCCGTACACAGCAGCCCCGCAAAAAACAGGGCGGCCAGCGCGCGCGAGGTGGGATCCAGCGCTCCTGGCGCCAACCGGCGCAGCGCCCACAGGCCCCACACCCCTGCGATGGCAAACGGCAGATTGCTGAGTACATCCACCGCGCAAGGAATGCCCCACAGCGCCCGCTGGTCGGCAAAGGCATGCTGGTGTGCGCTGGCGGGCAGCACCGGGCCGAACAGGGCCAGCGCCAGCAACGCGGCCGCGCCCAGCACGAGAGCCATTTCAGCGCGGGTCGCGGGCTTGTGGCGCCGGGTGGGGAGAGAAATCAGAGAGGTCATGGTCGTCACTTCCGTGGATGAGTGGGGATTGCCGCGCAGTGTGTTCAGCCGCAGTCACCCGGACACCAGAAAGTCGCTCAGAGGGCTACCAAAGCCACCTCAGGTATTGATAATTGATACCAAGGAGCCAAAACCCATGAGCACGACCGCCGACCTCGTCACCGCCCTGAAGAAGGAACTCAAGACCGCGCAGATGACCTACGCCGACCTGGCGTTGGCATTGGGCATGGCCGAGTCCAGCGTCAAGCGCATGCTGGCCAAGGGCGACATGCCGCTGTCGCGCATCGACGCCATCTGCCGCGCACTGGCGCTGGACTTTGCCGATCTGGCGCGGCGTGTGGCCGACGAACAGCCGCTGTTGAAAGAGCTGACGCAAGAGCAGGAAAAAGCCGTGGTGGGCGACAAGAAACTGCTGCTGATGGCGATTTGCGTGCTCAGCCAATGGACGCTGGAGCAGGTGACCACCGCCTACCGCCTCACCGAGGCCGAGGGCATCAAGTACCTCGCACAGCTCGACCGCATCGGCATCATCGAGCTGCGGCCACTGAACCGCTACCGCCTCAAGCTGGCCAAGACCTTTCGCTGGCGCCCGCATGGCCCGGTGATGAACTACTTTCGTGACCACGCGTTGCTGGACTACTTCGCGGGCGGCTTTGACGGCGCGGGCGAAGGCGTGCTGCTGGTGCACGGCAACATCAGCCGCAGCCTGGCCCCAGCGTTCATGGAGCGCATGCAGCGCGTGGCCCAGGACTTTGCCCAGCAGCACCTGGCCGATCAGAAGCTGCCCGACCGCGAGCGCGAGGGCTACACCTTGCTGCTGGCGATGCGCAGCTGGGAGTTTGAGGCGTTTGCGTCCATGCGGCGCTGATTTACTCTTATTTTGATAGCTATCAGCGCTTTACCAAAAAGCGCCAGAGGCCAAAAACACCCTGAATTTATGAGTTGAGCACAGCGCTAGCAGCTGTGCTGTGCCACCCCTGCTTGACGCAACAAACAGAAAATACTATTCTTTAAATAACAAATTTTGTTTATTTAAAGATAGTCAAATGAAAACCACCCGCCAGCAACAAGACGCCACGCGCCGCCAGATCGTGGCCAGCGCGGTGGACCTCATGACCCGCCAGGGCTTTGACGGCACGACGATGAAAGACATCGCGCGTGCAGCAGGCATTGGCGACGCCACGATCTACAAATACTTCCCCACCAAGGACCGCATCGTGCTCGGCTACCTGGACGATGTGGTCCACCAGGCGCTGGCCGAAACCCTGCAGACGCCAGGCTTCGCGGGCTATCAGCTGCAGGAAAAGCTGCAGCGCCTGACCGACGCCGTGCTGGAGCGCCTGCTGGCCGACCGCGAATTTGTGGCCCAGGTGCGCAGTCTGGCGCGGCGCTCGCCGCTGTCGATGCTGGCCGAGCCCCTGGCGGCGCGCCAGAGCCTGCGCGAGGCCGTCGCCAGCTTTCTCGAAGCGGCAGAGGCCAGTGGCGAAATCGAGCCCTGCGACTTCAAAGGCATGGCGGGTGGGCTCTACACCGACTACCTGGCCGGTGTGGTGACCTACTGGCTGGCCGACACCTCCGACGAATTTGCCGACACCACGCAGCTGGTGGACCTTTCGCTGGGTGTGCTGGTGCAGGCGCTGCGTGGCGGGCTCGTCAACCGCGTGCTGCAACTGGGCGGCTTTGTGCTGCGCAGCCAGATGGCCCGCATGGTGCAGCACAGCAGCGGCCTCATGGGGATGCTGCAGCTGGCCAAGCAGGCCATGGCCAGCGCGCCCTACAGCACTCCCCAGGCACA
Source organism: Acidovorax sp. SRI_002 (assembly GCF_057586455.1). Classification (NCBI taxonomy): domain Bacteria; kingdom Pseudomonadati; phylum Pseudomonadota; class Betaproteobacteria; order Burkholderiales; family Comamonadaceae; genus Acidovorax; species Acidovorax sp. SRI_002. Next base: position 157,269 of record NZ_JBYCZW010000008.1, read on the forward strand.
CCAGGCCCACACGGCAAACGCCGGTTCACCCGCATCGCCAGAGCCTTCCAAGCCGCCCCGTGCGCCGCGCAAACCACGCGCAGCCAGCCCAGTCCCGCCCCCCAGCACCACCGCCAAGCCCGCCGCCACGCCACGCAAGAGGAAGTCCGCATGACCACCGCCCCCACCGTGCGCGAAACGCAGGTGCCCGCAGGCACCGCCATCCATGCCAGCTTGCCCGGCGCCCATTTTTTTGATGCCTACGAGGTGGCTGACGGCCAGCCATCCCATACCGCCCTGCAGGCCTGGCTGGACGTGGTGGCCCGCACGCCGCGCTGGACACAAATGCTCATGACCGTGCGCAACAAACTGGTGCGGCTGGTGGGCCTGAAGGACCTGGGGCAACTGCACGATGGGTACCCCCCCGCCAGCGGCAGATCGCTGCGCGAGGCCAGCAGCTACCGTGTGGGCGACCGCGTGGGCATCTTCCGCATCCGCCACCTGAGCGACACCGAAGTCGTGATGGGCCAGGACGACAAGCACCTCGACGTGCAGGTTGCACTGACCAAGCACAGCGGACGGACCGAGACCTCTGGGCCGCCGACCATGGTGCTCAGCACCGTGGTGCACATCCACAACACGCTCGGGCATGCCTACATGGCGGTGGTGACACCCTTTCACCGCCGCATCGCACGGGCCATGGTGCAACGCCTGGCAGACCATGGCACGCACTGAACCGCCGCGCACCGGCCGCCTGGCGCGCGGCACCATCACGGGCATCGCTGCCGCGCGCATCGGGATGGCCCAGCTGGGGCACCGCGTGCGCACGCCATCTGCCCAAGCGCAGGCCGACCACGAAGCCGCCCTCGGCCGCATCCTCTTTGGCGCGCTGGGCCAGTTGCGGGGCTCGGCGCTCAAGGTGTCGCAGTTGCTCAGCATGCACCCCGGCCTGCTGCCCGACGGCGTGCGGCAAGAGCTGGCGCGCGCCCACCACCAGGCCCCGCCACTCAACCGCGCGCTGGTGGGCCGCGTGTTCCGCCAAGCTTTCGGGCAGGAGCCCGAGGCATTGTTTGAACACTTCGAACCCACCGCCTTCGCCGCCGCCAGCCTGGGCCAGGTGCACCGCGCGCAGCTGGCAGGCCACGGCACGGTGGCCGTGAAGGTGCAGTACCCCGGCATCGCCGCCACCATCACCAGCGACATGCAGCTCATGCGCGCCGCGCTGCGCGCCCTGGCCCATACCGACATGCCGCTGCCCGCCAACACCGTGGTGGACAGCGTGATGACCGAGATCGAGGCCACGCTGCTGCGCGAGGTGGATTACCTGCAGGAGGCCGAACAACTGCAGTGGTTTGCACAGCACGCGGCGCTGCCGGGCGTGGTGCTGGCCCAGCCCATCCTGTCGCACACCCGGGCCCAGGTGCTCACACAGCAGTTTCTGCCGGGCCAGCATCTGCAGGACTGGCTGGCCTCGCAGCCCACGCAGGCGCAGCGCGACTGTGCCGGACAGCACCTGTGGGACTGGTTCATGCACTGCCTCTTTGTGCTGGGCCGAGTGCACGCCGATCCGCACCCGGGCAATTTCTTGTTCGCACCCGATGGCACCGTGGGCGTGCTGGACTTTGGCTGCACGCGCAGCCTGTCGGAGCACTTTCGCACCCAGGTGACAAAAGCATGGTCCGCACTGCTGCGCCCTCCCACCGACCCACAGCGAGACGCGCTGGTGCTGCAAGCCTACCAGGCACTCGGACTCGTCAACGCCCGCCTCACCGTGCCGGCCTACACCGCCGAACTCGCGCCCGCACTGGCCGACATGCAGGCCTGGCAGATGGAGCCCTTCACGCAACCGATTTTCGATTTTGGCGTCAAGACGCCGCCACCCATCACCGCCGGACGGCACCAGCGCATGCTGGGCGAGCACCTGGTGCAGGTGCCCTGCGAGATGCCCGCGTTCGAGCGCATGTGGATGGGCCTCATGCACCTGCTTACGGGGCTGGGCGCGCGTGTCCACACGCATTGCCCCGCCCTTCTTCCTTCATAGGACCGCACCCACATGACCTCCCTGACCTCCCCGTCCCCTCGCTCCACGGCCATACCGTTTCGCAACCGCTGGAAGGGCCAGTGGATGCTGGCCGTGGCGGTGCTGCACACTCTGTATGCCGCCGTCGTGTTTCCGACCCAGCTGCAAGAAATCGTGCGGCGCGGCGTTTTCAACAGCGTACAAAAAGACCCGGCCGTGGGCGCCGTGGTCTGGTTTGTATTGTTCGGCGTGTTGTTCGCGTTGCTGGGCTGGGCCATCCTGCTGGCCGAACGCAACGCTGCCCTGGCGCCCGTTCCTTTGCGCGGGCTGGGTGCCGGGTTGCTGGCACTCACGGTGCTGGGCATTGTGCTCATGCCTTCCTCCGGTTTCTGGCTGGCGCTGCCGCCCGCGCTGGCGCTGTGCTGGCCCCAAAGCGCTGAAGGCGAAAAAGGCGGTTGATGCGCAGCGTCTGCACCTTCCACGGCCATCCTGATTGAACTAGAAACTGTCCATGAATACTGCGCTGGTACTGGCAGCCGGGGGCCTCGCCCTGGTGGGTGTTGCGCACTCGGTGCTGGGTGAATTGCTGGTGTTTCGCGCCCTGCGCACAGAGGGCATCGTGCCCACCGGCGGACGGCCCGTGCTGCGGGAGTGGCAGGTGCGCATTCTGTGGGGCACCTGGCACCTGGCCACCGTGCTGGGCTGGGCCCTGAGCGCCTTGATGTGGCGCCTGGGGACCGCGCCCGTGGACGCGGACCTGGGAGCCTGGGTGGCCGATGTGGCCGGGGTCGCCACGCTGGCCAGCGGCGTGCTGGTGTTCTATGCCACTGAGGGCCGACACCCTGCCTGGTTTGCCCTGCTCGTGGTGGCGGCGCTGGTGTGGTGGCGCTGAAGGGCCGCACTACGTTCACGGGGTGGGCAGCTTGCCGGAAGTGTGAGAAAAATCACGGAAACCGCTGCTGCTCCTGCTGCAGGAAACACAACTTCACAAGACTTCGCAATTCGCCTACACCGGCTTGACGCAGCATCTGCACCATGAAGTCTCCGGTTCCGCAAGGAATCATTCTGAGGAGATCACCATGGCCCGCAATGCACTCGCCGCTGTTTCCATCGCCTTGCTGTCTCTGGGCGCCGCAACGGTGGCGCAGGCACAGACCAGCGCCACCGTTGTCATCCAGTCGGGGCAGCCCCACCACTACCAGGCGCCAGCGCCCATGGTGGTGCAATACGGCCCACCACCGCCCCCCCGCCATGAAGTGGCGCCCCGCCCTCGGCACAACATGGTGTGGGTGCCCGGCTATTGGGATTGGCGCGGCCACCGCCATGTCTGGGTCCAGGGCCACTGGGTGAAGGCGCGCCCTGGTTACTACTACCGCGAGCCGCGCTGGGTGGAACACGGCGGCCGGTGGGACCTGCGCCCCGGCCGCTGGGACCGTGATGGCGACGGCATCCCCAACCGCTATGACCGTGACCGCGATGGTGATGGTGTTCCCAACCGCTACGACCGCGATCACCACGACCGAGACCGCGATGGCGTGTCCAACCGCTACGACCGCGACCGTGACGGAGACGGCGTTCCCAATCGGCACGACCGCCGCCCGGACAACCCCTACCGCAATTGAACGATTGAACAGCTGAAGGAGCGCGGAGGCTCGCGAGCCCCCGCGCCCACTCCCCCCTTTGGCCTACGCCCGCCCCCGCTGAGCACCTACGTGGCGCCGCGCACCAGGCCGCCACCATGCAAAGACCGATTCCGCCAGGAATCACCCCGGAGACCACCATGACCCGCCAAACACTGACCGCAGCCGCCATCGCCCTGATGGCACTGCTGCCCCTCGTACCGACACACGCGGCCATTCAAGGCACCGTCGTCATTCAGTCCGACCAACCACAGCGTGGGTACCAGCCCACGCAGACCTACGAGGTGATTCCCGCGCCCCCACCACCACGGTACGAAGCCGTGCCGCGCCCACGCCGTGGCCAGGTGTGGGAACAAGGCCATTGGGAATGGCGCGGCAACCGCCACCGCTGGGTGAAGGGCCACTGGGTACAAGCGCGCAGCGGCTACCAGTACCGGCAGCCCCAATGGGTGGAACGCGATGGCCGCTGGGAAATGCAGCGGGGCCGCTGGGACAGTGACGGTGACGGCATTGCCGACCGCAACGACCGGGACCGCGATGGCGATGGCATCTCCAACCGCAATGACCGTGATCGCGACGGTGACGGCGTGTCCAACCGCCGCGACAGCCAGCCGGACAACCCGCGCCGCAACTGATCTGCCGCGTTCCACGATCCTCGAAACGGTTCAGTCGAATTTCACCTCGGCGCGACCGACACCAGGAAAGTCGGCAACCACCACCGTGCCCGGCGCCACCATCACGGTGCCGGTGCAGGACCCGGTGGTCACCCACTGCCCTGCGCGCAGCCCTCCCAGGCTGCGCGCGCCTTCGTTGGCCAGCCACACCAGCAACCGCAGCGGGTCACCTGCCGGGTTACCCCAGGTGGCGTGCTGCACGGCCACCGACCCGTTCACCGACAGGCTGACCCCTTGCACCAAGGGCTGCACCGAAGCCACATCGGTCAAACCCGAACCCACGATCAGCGCCCCATGGCAGGCCTGGTCGGCCAGGCGACTCCACTCCCCTTGTTGTGCCCAGGCGGCAAAGCGCGTGTCGCACACCTCAATGGCGGCACGCACCGACACCATGGCGGCCAGCACCTCGGCCGCGCTGTAGGGCGTGGCGCGTGCGGGCAGGTCTGCGCCCAGTTCGTACACCAGCTCCGCCTCCACCCCCATCACGGCAAAGCCTGTGGCCGACAAGTTGACCTCCTGGCCAGGTTGCTCCACCCACACCGAGTCGCGGGTCAACGCCGCACGCGCGGGTTGGGCCTGGGGCGACGCGGCGCCCACTTTCCATCCCGCGACCTCGCCGCGCTCACGCACTACGGCGTCCTGCACGGCGTAGGCCTCGGCCGCATCGCGAGGGCGCAATGCAACGGGCAGATCCAGCGGCCGGGGCGTGCGTCCCTGGCGCGCCATGGTGATCACGGCGGCGCTGGCGAAGGGGTCAAAGGCGGTATCGGGCATCGGGAAAGCGTCCTGGGGGTGGGTCAAATCGCCGGATTATGGCGACCCCATGTCGCCGCCAGCATCAGCAACGATTGCCACCCATTAGCCGCCCCAAACACCCCACCGCCGCCCGCACCCTCCTAGAATGGCCCCCGCAGGAGAGCACGGCAGGCCACAAGGCCCACCGCTGCACCGAAGGCGCAAACTCCCATACACGCTCAGGTCCCGTACTGCACCATTTATCAAAGCCGTCTGGAGAGCCGCCACCACCTGTCAGCAGCGTGGAGGCGCACCGAAGGAGCAAACCGCGTGCCATGTGGGCAGCGCGGTGAATCTCTCAGGTACCAAGGACAGGGGGAGCGGCAGCTTGGCGGACGCGCGCTGGCTGCTTGCTATTGAATCAATAGCTGCCAACGCATATCCATCAAGCGCTGAACCCTTAAAAGGCTTCAAAAATGCGCGTGATCGTTTTGGGCGCCGGCTTGCTCGGCGTGACTTCGGCTTATTTCCTGCAACAACTTGGCCATGAGGTCACGGTCATCGACCGCCAGGGTGCGCCCGGTGCCGAGACCAGCTTTGCCAACGGCGGCCAGATCTCGGTGAGCCACGCCGAACCCTGGGCCAACCCCAGTGCGCCGCTCAAGGTGCTGCAGTGGCTGGGCAAGGAGGATGCGCCCCTGCTGTTCCGCATCCGCGCCGACATGCGCCAGTGGCTGTGGGGCCTGTCCTTTTTGCGTAACTGCACGCCAGCGCGCACGCGCCACAACATCGAGCAAATCGTGCGCCTGGGCACCTACAGCCGCGACACGCTGCAGCAGCTGCGCGCGGCAACCGGCCTCCAGTACGACCAGCGCACGCAGGGCATCCTCCACTTCTATACCAACCAAAAGGAATTCGACGGCGCGCTGGCCCCGGCCGAGCAGATGCGCCAGCTGGGCTGCGAGCGCCAGGTCATCAGCGCCGACGAGGCCGTGCGCCTTGAACCAGCGCTGGCCCACATCCGCCCACAACTGGCGGGCGCCACCTACACGGCCGAGGACGAATCGGGCGATGCCAACCAGTTCACACGCGAGCTGGCCAAGCTGTGTGAAGCGGCGGGCGTGCAGTTCCGCATGGGCCACCACATCACCGCACTGCGCGAGGCAGGCGGCCGCATCGACCACGTGGAAGTGACCAATGCCGAAGGCCGCTTCGAGCGCGTGCGCGGCGATGCGTTTGTGCTGGCCATGGGCTCGTTCAGCCCGCTGCTGGCACAGCCGTTGGGCATCCACCTGCCGATCTACCCAGCCAAGGGCTACTCGGTGACGATGCCGGTGAAAGACGCCAGCAAGGCGCACCAGGTGAGCCTGACAGACGACGAGTTCAAGCTCGTGTTCTCGCGCTACACCAGCGAACGCGGCGGTGATCGCCTGCGCATTGCAGGCACGGCCGAGCTGAACGGCTACGACCGCCACCTGAACCAGGTGCGCTGCGAGGCCATCGTGCGGCGCGTGGAGCAGCTCTTCCCTGGCGCGGGCGACGCGAGCCAGGCCCAGTTCTGGAGCGGACTGCGCCCGGCTACACCGAGCAACGTGCCGCTGATCGGCAAGACCAAAGTGGGCAACCTGTTCCTCAACACTGGCCACGGCACGCTGGGCTGGACGCATGCCTGCGGCTCGGGCAAGGCGCTGGCCGACATCGTGAGCGGCCGTGTACCCGAGGTGGACTTTGCGTTCCAGGGGTTGCAGGGGCGCGCAGCCGGGGCGGCGCTGGTGCCGTCGCGCACGGCGGCCTGAAGCAGCGCGCGGTTGCAGCGAGGCAGCGCTGCAACCGCCACGAAAGCCCGCGCCTACTTGGCCGCGCCCGTGGCGTGCGCCACAAACTGTGCCACGGCCAACATGTCCTTTTCGCTCATGCGCTCGGCATACGAGGGCATCACGCCGATGCCTGCCTTGAGCGCACGCAACACGCGGCCGGCGTCGGGTTTCAGCTCATCCAGCACCGGGCCCACCTGGCCCTCGGCACCGGCGGCCTGCAGCGTGTGGCACACCGCGCAGGCGGGCTGGATCTTGGTGAACAGCTCCTTGCCGCGCGCCAGCTCGGCCGGCTCGGCGGCCCAGCTGGCACCCGCCCACAGTAACGCTAGCCCTACCAGCAAACCGCCTTGCGGCATCCGATGCCGTCCGATAGCGGCGCGCACCCACGCCAGTGCCACCGTGGAACTGGCTCTGCCAGGCCACGGGTGGCGTCCCCCTCTCGGGGGGAAGGCGCAAAGCGCCTCTGGGGGGAGCGATGTCATGCCACAGTCACAGTGACGGCGTGGTCGCGCCAGCTGGCGTTGTTGTAGCCGCCCAGGTTTTCCTCGCGCTGCTCGGCCTGCACATTGCCCGCCGTGTCGGTGGCGCGGCTCGCCAGCACATGGGTGCCCGCCTCCAGGCGCACGGGCAGCGCAAATTGCCGCCAGGCAAACGGGCCCAGGTCGGGGCCGATGAGCTTGGCCGCCAACCAGGTCTTGCCGCCATCGGCCGACACCTCCACGCCCTTGATGCCGCGCGTGCCGCCAAAGGCCACGCCATGCACCTGCACCTGTCCGGGCTTGAGTGCGCCTTTGTCCGGCAGCGGCCCGTTGATCCAGGACTTCACGCCCATCTCCCACACCGAAGGCTGGTCGGGGCTGGCTTTGGAGCCGGGGGGCGACATGCGGTAGCCGTGCGACATGATGCGCGCCTGCGACTGCGCGCTGGTGAAGGCCACGCGCTTGACGTACTTGATGTTGTTCACGCCCTGGTAGCCCGGCACCACCAGCCGCAGCGGGCCGCCATGCGCCAGCGACAGCGGCTCGCCGTTCATCTCCCAGGCCAGCAGGGCGTCGTCCATCGCCTTCACGGGCACCGAGCGCTCCACCAGCACGGAGAGCGGGTCCACACCTTCGGGCAGTTTCTCGCCGCCCGTGCCGGTCAGGTAGGCAGCACCATCGGCCAGCCCGCCCAGGGCGGCCACCACGTTGCGCAGCGGCACACCGCTCCAGACCACACAACCGGCAGCGCCCACCGACCAGGGGGTGCCGCTGGGCTTGCTGGGGAAAAATCCCCGGCCATTGCCCGAGCATTGCAGCACGGTGGCTACGGTCTCCACGCCCAGCGTCCTGAGTTCGGCCAGGGTCAGGCTGCGCGGGCTCTTGACCCCTTCGATCGCCACGGTCCAGGCATCGCGGTTGTCCAGGATGGCGGCGTCGGGCGCGGGCAGGTTGTTGCGCACATACAGCTGGTTGGACGGCGTGATGACACTGGTGCCAAACGCGGAGCGACGGGTTTCGAGAGTGCTGCTGCTGTGCACGATCAGCGCGTCCGGTGACTTCCATCCTGCATACGCGGGCAGCGGCTTGGCAGCGGCTGCTGCCTGCTGGGCACGCGCACCGCCGGCCCATCCAGCCAGGCCCAGCGCGCTCAAGGCGGCGGCACTTCCGGCCAGCATGTGGCGCCGCGGCAGGATCATGGAATCTTTCATGGAAACGTCTCCAAATAATGGGATGGACAAAAACTCTTTGTTGCCCCCGCCCACCCGGCAGGCACAGGGATCGGGTCAGCCCGCATTCTGTGCGGGAGCTCTGCGCGCCGCACGTACGGCTTCGTTAGCAGAAGTAACAAGAACAAAAGATCAGAAACATTCGTACGCAGGTGCGGGGGCCCTGGGCATATTCGCGGTTTGTTTTGGGGAGAGGAACCGCGCAATGAACATCACCAGAAAATCGACCCGCGGCCCGCTGGGACCGCTACTTGGCTTATGGCTGTGTTGCAGCGCCGCCCAGGCCCAGCTGACGGCCATCGTGGCCGTGGAGCCCACGGCCCGCAAGGCGGCGCACTCCATCCTGCGCACCTCCGCAGAATCGGGCCTGTCGAAGGCCGCTGGCCAGCCCGTGGCACTGACCACCAGCGACGACCTGGCCGATGTGATGCGCGCCACGCGCAGCGCGGGATATGACATCTTCATTGGCCCTGCCCAGGTGGCTGCGTCCGCGTTGCAACGCGGCTACGAGCTGGTGGGCGCCACGCACAAATCGGACAGATACCTGCTGGTCGGGCTGCAGCAGATCGCTGCGGTGCCTGCCATGAAAGGCCGACGGCTCTATCTGCCCCAGCAGGATTCGGTCTACACCTACATGGCGCGCGGCATGCTCAATGAGGCGGGGCTGTCGTTCCAGGACCTGCGCGCGGTGCAGTACGAGAAATTTCCCCAGGCCGGCCTGACAGCCCTGACTCTGGGCACGGCGGATGCCACTGTGGTGCGCGAGGACGACTGGGCCGAATGGTCGGTAGCGCACCCCGGCCTTGCGCGGGTGCTGGCTACATCGCAGCCGGTGCCAGGCGGGTTCTCCATCGTGGTGAAAAAAGACCTGCCGGCGGATGCGCGCAACAAGCTGGCCCAGTGGTTCAGCGCGTCGTCCTCCGCCAGCGGCCTGCCACCAGCCTCCGTCCGCCCGGAGGCCGTTGAGTACCGACGTGTGGCCGAGCTGGGGCTGTTCACCCCCACGAGCCTGCCTGGGGTGAAGCGCATAACTGCGCGCGAGGCCCAGACCCTGCTGGTGCAGGGCGCCACGCTGGTGGACACCCGCACCGAGAAGGAATTCAAGACCAAGCGCATCCGGGGCGCCGTGTTTGCAGCGTATGTGGAAAAGAGCCTCAAGGACGTGGCCTTCAATGCCGCACAGGATGATTTCCAGGCGCTGGACAAGCTTCAGGGCGTGGACAAGGCCAAGCCGGTAATTTTTGCGTGCAATGGCGCCGAATGCTGGAAGTCCTACAAAGCTGCCAAGGTGGCCACAGCCAAGGGGTTCCAGTCCGTGTACTGGCTGCGGGGGGGACTGCCCGAGTGGGACGAAACGGGCCTCCCGACCGAAGGTGGCTAGGAGCCAGCGCAGGGTCTCTGGCCCCTGTCCTTACAATTGGTCGCTTCTCAACACCCAAGGGCGCGCAAGGCGCCCTTTGTATGGAAATAGCAATACTGTTCGCCCTCATCCTTCTCAACGGCCTGTTTGCCATGTCCGAGATCGCTCTGGTCACGGCCCGCAAAGCCCGGTTGCAAAAGCTGATTGATGAGGGCGATAGCGGCGCCGCCGCTGCCGTGAAGCTGGGCGAAGACCCCACGCGTTTTCTCTCCACCATCCAGATCGGCATCACATCGATTGGCGTGCTGAACGGTATCGTGGGTGAGGCCGCCTTGGCTGGGCCCTTGGCGTTGTGGCTTGAAGCACTGGGCGTTCCCATGCCTTTTGGCAGCTACGCGGCCACCGGCCTGGTGGTGGTGCTGATCACGTATTTCTCTATCGTGGTGGGTGAACTGGTGCCCAAGCGCATCGGCCAGTCGTACCCCGAGACCTTTGCCCGCCTGGTGGCGCGGCCCATCAACTTTCTGGCGCTGGCCACCAAGCCGTTTGTGCTGCTGCTGTCCACCTCCACGCGCACGCTGCTGCGCCTGATGGGTGTGAAGGAAACCAGCGGCAGCCCGGTGACCGAAGAAGAGATCCACGCCATGCTGGTGGAGGGCACCACTGCGGGCGTGATCGAATCGCACGAGCACACCATGGTGCGCAATGTGTTCCGGCTGGACGACCGTCAGATCGGCTCGCTGATGGTGCCGCGTGGTGATGTGGTGTGTCTGGATATGGATGCGTCGTTTGAAGACAACCTCAAATGCATCGAGGAATCCGACCACGCACGCTTTCCGGTGGTGCGCGGCGGCATGGACAACATCCTGGGCGTGATCAACGCGCGCCAGTGGCTGTCGCGCACGCTGCGCGACAAGGCGCGCGGCGGCCTGGCCGACCAGCCGCTGCAGACAGCGCTGTATGTGCCCGAAACCATCACGGGCATGGAGCTGCTGGACAACTTCCGCCTGTCGGACGTCCACATGGCGTTTGTCATCGACGAATACGGCGAGGTGCAGGGCATCGTCACGCTGCAGGACCTGATCGAGGCCATCACCGGCGAGTTTCAGCCGCGCGACCCGGAGACCTCCTGGGCGCTGCAGCGCGAGGACGGCAGCTGGCTGCTGGACGGCCACATTCCCGTGCCCGAGCTGAAAGACCGCCTGAACCTGGATGCCGTGCCCGAGGAGGAACGCGGCCGCTACCACACGCTGAGCGGCATGATCATGCTGCTGACTGGCCGCCTGCCCAAGGTGACCGACACCGTGCAGTGGGAGGACTGGAAGCTGGAAGTGGTGGACATGGATGGCAAGACCATCGACAAGATCCTGGCCACGCGCCTGACCCCCGAGGAAAAGGCCGAAGCAGACGACAACGGCGCGGGCTGACCTGGCCCCTCCATGGAGCACCGTCTCCGCCAGGGCCCGCCCTGGCGTTCCCTGCGGGCAAAGCGGCTCAGCCGCTCAGCGGGCGTTCGGGTCGTCGTCAACGAAAACGGTGAGCACCCCGGTGTAACCATACAAGTGGTGGTGCGCAATTTCCCCACCGGCAAAGAACCCGGCCAGCGGCACGTCACCCAGCGCGTGGCGCACGATCTGCAGCTCGGCGCTGGGCCCGCCAAAATGCGGGCCGCCGCGGCCCGAGCAGCTCACATAGATAGCCCCACAGATTCGCCGCCCTGCCTGGGGCGCCGCGCTGGCGCCTGAGGCGCTGTTGGCAGCGGCCATCTCGCCATCCGCGCTGGACGACGACACCAGCGACGCGGGCTCCAGCTCTTCGGGCGAGAGTTCTTCGCGAATCTCGGCGCAGATGCGCATGAGGTCGGCACGCGCCGCTGCCACGTTGCGCTGACAGAACGCCAGGTGCATGCCCGGCTCCACATGGTCGGCCAGTGCCACGCCCCGGCGGCTGCCGTCCAGCCCCACGATGTGGCGCACGCGTGTGTCGGTACCAAAGTGGCCCGTGCGGCGCTGGCCCTGGGGCTGCTCGCCCGCGCTGACCAGCCCGGCCAGCGTGGCGCGCACCTTGCGCAGCGCGGGCTGCGGGTCGCCACCATCCAGCGACACCTGCAGCGTATCGAGCAGCACGTCCAGCGCGGGCTCGCCATCGAGCGCGAGCACCACGTTGTCCTGCGCGGCGGTGATCGTGCGCAGCGCGCCCACGGGCTGGCAGCCCTGCGTAACGCGCGACACCAGCGCCACCCCGGCACCAAACGCCACGCCCGACAGGCCACCGTCAAATACCCCGCTGGCACCACCCTGCCCGGCCATGTTGCCGTCGCCCCCCACGGCAAACTGCACACTGCTGGTGCGGCTGGCAGAGAGGCCACCAAACAGGTAGCCCGTGTCGGTGCGTGCAGCCATCTCGGTCAGCAGCTCGGCCAGTTCGGGCGTGCGGCCATCGGCATGCACCAGGGCGGTATGGGCCACAAACCCACTGCCCGGGTGTGGCGCATGCGTGGGCAGCGGCGCCACGCCCGAGAACACGCGGTACTGGTCTGCGGGCACATCCAGCAGCATGACCGACAGCGCGGGCTCGTCAAAGTACTCGGCGTTGTTGGCCGACACGCCCACCCCCACGGTGCCGCTCCAGTCGGTGACCTCAGGCAGTTCGCCGCTCAGGTAGTCGAGCAGCGCCTGGGCGTCGTTGCCATAGTGGTCGGTGATGTAAAGCAGGCCCAGGGTTGGCGCTGCAGCGTAGTCGGGCAACGCCATCTGGGCGCGCAGCTGCGCCAGCACCAGCGCGGCGGCCATGCGCCATTGGGGGTGGGTGGCATGGCCAGTGGGAAATAGTTTCATGGTGGTGATCTCCATGCCAGGGCGGTGGCGGGCAGATATTGCACCACCTGCGGGTTGTCACACCCGCCCACGTTGGCGTCAGCCCGCTCGCTTGCGGGCGGCTGGGCTGCGGGTGCTGCTGCTGGCCTTCTTGGCGGCGGGTTTTGCCGGGGTTTTGCGGACTGCAGGCTTCTTGGCAGCGGTGCTCTTCTTGGCGGTGCCCGATGCAGCGGCGCGCTTGGCACCGCCCTGCATGGTCTGCATGCCCTTGGCGGCAAACTGGCTGGCCATGCCGGTGGCTGTCTTGAGGGCTTCTTTGGCAAGGCCCGTGGCCATGTTCTTCGTGGTGTCGATGGCGGTCTGCTTGGCCGCATCCTTCATGGCGTTGGCGGCGATCTGCTGGAACTGACCGGTGAGTGCGCCCCACCACTGCATGGGGTCCACCACGGTAGGCGCGGCAGCGGCCGATGCCTTGCTGCCTTTTGTTTTGGCCTTGGCAGGCGGGGCAGCGGGTTCGGCGTCGTCACCCTCGTCTTCGGCTTCTTCTTCGGCTGCACTCACACGTCCCGTAGCGCGGGCGGCGGCACCAGCCACAGCCTCGGCGGCGCCCGTCACGGTGTCGGCGGCTTTCTGTACGCCGCTCATCACGGTGTCAGCCGTCTTGAGCTTGAAGGCGTTGGCCACGTCCCCCATGCTGAAGTTCATGCCCTTCAGGGTGGCCAGGGTCATCTTCTGCACTTCCAGCGCCTGGATGGTGGCGGCCAGCGCGCGCGAGTTCTGCTCCAGCCAGAACTGCACGGCCTTGAGTTCGTCGATGCGCTTTTCCAGCTCTTCGACGCTGATGGTGGGCGCCACCCAGTTGCTGAGGTTGGGCAACTGCGGAATGCTGCTGGACGCCCCCTTGGCCAGGCTCTGCAGAAAGTCAAAACCGGGGACAAGTTTGCCGAAACCGAAATTCGATGTATCGCTCATGGCCGCTCCGCAAGAGGTGGGTCTGTGGTGGAGTCACAGCTTACTCCAATGCGTTGCGCAGGCGAAGCGGCCGCAGATGCGGAGATGTCAGTGTTTATGCCCATTCATCATGGTGCCTGCGGTGGCACCACCGGGTGCTGCCGTGCCCACGGGCACGGTGAGGTCGAGCTTGCTTTCCACGCCCTTGGCGTCCTGAAACACCAGGGTGAGTGGCACCGAAGCGCCTTTGGCCAGCGGAGCCTTCAGGTCCAGCAGCATGACGTGGTAGCCACCGGGCTTGAGTTCCACCGTCTTACCCGCAGGCAGGTCCAGCGCAGGCACGGCGCGCATCTTCATGATGTCGCCTTCCATCTTCATCTCGTGCACTTCGGTGATGCCCGCAGCGGGCGACTCGGCGCGCACCAGGCGGGCGCCGTCCTGGGCGGTGAGGCGCATGAACGCACCGGTGGCCTTCTGGCCCTGCACGCTGGCGCGCGCCCAAGCACCTTCGACTTTGACGGCAGCGGTCTGTGCCCATGCGGGGGCGCTGGCGAGTACAGCGGCCAGTGTGGAAACCAGGGCGGCAGTGTGAAGCAGTTTTTTCATGATGGATGCCTTTCGGTGAGTGAGAGAACGAGAAGAAGGGAAGAGGGACGGGAGAGGGAGAACAGGCCGTGGGCCGGACTGTCAATGATGGTGGGCAGCGGCGCCGCCCGTGGGCAGAATCTCCAGCGCTGCGGCGGGGGACTTCAGGTCCGAGAGTTTTTGGCCCGCCTTGGGCACCTCGGTCCAGTCGTTTTTGCCTTCCGCACACACCTGGCGCACGGGCCAGTACACGGTGCCGGCCTGCTCGGGCGCCTGGGCCACGAGCACGAACTCATCGTAGTGCGCGCTTTGCAGCATGTCGTCCGGCGTCTTGGCCGTCCAGGTCACACGCACCACGTCTTCGGTGATGCTGCGGCCGTGGCTGGTATAGGGCTGGGCGAGCTTTTCGCGCTGTACATCGAGCGTCCAGCCCGGCTTGGGCATGGGGCGCGCGCCACGCATGCCCGCCGGGATGTCCACCGCGATCTGCCGCGTGGGCGACGCACCGCACCCGTGGCCCACCTTGAATGTGGCCTTGTAGCCTGCGCCCGCCGGGGCGACCTGGTATTCGAGCACCACATGAGCGGATGCAGAGCCAAAAAGGCCTCCTGCGCCTGACAGCAAAGCGATTACAGCTATCTTTTTCATAGTATTCAGAGACATGGGATGTATTCCTTTCAGAGACTGACCTTGAGCTCAGCGAGGTAAGTGCGCTGCGGGTAGGGGTGGAAGTTCCAGAACTGGTAGTTGTTCAGGTTGTCGATGCCCACGGCGGCACTCACCTGCTGGGTAATCTGGTAGCGCACGCGTATATCGGTGGTGAAGTAGCGGCTGGCGCCCTGGTAGGCAAAACCGTTCACGTCGGTGTTGTCCAGCGTGCTGTACTGCTTGCCGCTGTAGCGCGCGCCCAGTGTGTACGACCATTTGTCGTCCGGCCGGTAGGTGGCAACGGCACTCGCGCGCCACTCGGGGATGCGCGGCTGCCACTTGCCCACGCTGGCGGGGAACTTGTCGTTGCGGGTGATCTTGGAGTCCGTCCAGGTCAGGCTGCTGCCCAGCTCCAGCCCGCGCATGAAGACATTGGTTGCCTGGTACGACAGTTCCAAGCCCTTGGTGAGGATGGCGTCCACGTTCTGCACGTTGGTCACGTTGGGTGTGACGAGCACATTGGTCTGGGAATACAACGCGTCTTTCGTGCGCTCAAAGAACGCTGTGAGGCGCAGCAAACCGTTGCCCATGTCGCGCTCGGCGGTCAGCTCGGTGGTCCAGCTTTTTTCAGGCTTCAGGTTCGGGTCGTTGTTGATGAGCGTGCCGCTGCCACTGATGCCACCCTGGTACAGCTCAGACACGGTAGGCATGCGCACCGCACGGCCGGTGGAGGCCTTGAGCACCCACAGGTCATTGGCCTGCCAGGCCACGGCGGCCTTGGGCGAGAAGTACGTCTCGTTGCGCTCGGGGTGGCTCAGCGTGGTGGTGGCATTGCCGGTCTGGCCGTTGCTGGCGCTCCAGCGTTCGGCGCGTGCGCCGAGCACGGCCTTCCACTTCGGCGCGATCTTCCAGGTGTCTTGCGCCCACAGGCCCAGCAGTTGGGTGTCGCCGTTGAAGGCCTGGTTGCGCGCGCCCGCAGCGCCATTGATCCAGTTGCTGGTAGCGTTCTCCACCGTGCGCAGCTGGTAGCTGTCGCGCTGCAGGCCAAAGTCCACAATGTGCGCGCCTTGCACCCCATCGGGCCGCCAAGTGCCCTTGGCGGCCAACGTGTTCCAGCCCGTGCCCTTGCTGTTGACGATGCGGCCCGCGCCGCCGTTCAGCGCGACCGGCAGTGCCACGGTGGCTGCACGCAGTGTGTCGGTCTGGTAGTCATACAGGCTGGCAGCTACTTCCCAGTCGAACACGCCCTTGGTGTTGCTCTTGACCGAGAGCCCGTGCATAAAGTGCGTGAGGTTCTCGTTGGACACATTGAAGTCCGTGGGCGCGAGCGTGTACGAGCGGCCATTGATGTTGACCGTGCCGCCGTACACCGCATTGCCGTTGGCATCGCGCAGGTAGCTGGTGGGGCGCCCCTCGGATTCGTTGTGCCACCAGCCCAGGGTGTAGGCCGCGCGCACGGTGGGCGAGAAGTCGTAGGCGATCTTGGCCTTGATGTGGTCTTGCTGCGTGTGGTACTGGGTGGCAGTGCCCAGCAGGTACCAGGGCTGTTTGCTTCGGTTGTTGCCCAGCACAGCACCGGTCACGGGCGTGCCCGCGTTGCCCACGGTGCCGGCGGACACGAGGCGCGTGGGGAAGGTGAGCGGCTGGCCTTCGCTGTCGGTCTTGTTGAAGTTGAGGAACCAGGACCAGTCGCCGTTCTTGTTGCCGACGGATGCGCTGACCTGCTTGCCCGCATAGGTGGCACTGGTGCCGTACAGGTCGAAAGGCTGGTGCTGGACGCTGACCTGTCCGTGTGCCTCGAACCTTGTTGGCATGCGCGTGACGTAGTCCACCACCGCGCCCACCGAGTTACCTGCATACGCAGCTGAGAAGGGGCCGTAGAGCACATCCACGCGCTCGATCTCCTCGGGCGTGACCAGCATCCAGCGCGGCGCGTTGGTGGGGCCGTTGCCGAGGTAATTGCTCAGCAGAATGCCGTCGGCAAACACCATGGAGCGTGCCGGGTTGCCCGTGCCCGAGGCGCGCGTGGACAGCACGGCGTGGTTGTAGTCGCCGATGTAGCGCTTGCGCACCAGCAGGCTGGGCAGGTACTTGAGGGCGTCTTCGCTGTCGGTGGCGTTGATCGAATGCTCGATCTGCTCGCGCGTCACGCCCTCGATGGTGGTGGGAATCTGCGTGGGCAGCGAGGTGGGCTGGCCGCCGCTGATGGTGACAACGCCCAGTTCCTTGACGGGGGCATTGCTGTTGCCGGCGCTGTCGACGGTCTGGGCCAACGCGGAAACACCCACGCAGAGTGCGAGGGGAAAGGCACTGGCCACGGCCAGCGCCATGCGGCTTTTGCGCATGGGAACTCCTGAATTTCAAGTCAAATAGGCTGTCAGCGCTTATCTATCAAGCGCAAACAGCTATTAAAAATATAGCAATTTCAGGAGAAGGCCGGGGGCCCACGCGGCGGCAGCGGCGCGGCGGTGCGCGCAGCAATGTGCGCGGCAGGGATGGGGCGCAGGGCATGCGCCAGGGGGTGGACCACAGGCAGCTGGGCCTGCGACACGGGAGGCGGAGCGCCGACATGCGCGCAGAGGGGGCAGTCCAGCGTGTGGCTGGACATCTCCTTGGCACCGTCATCGGTCTTGACCAGCAGCTTGATGGCGCCCGAGCCCGAACAGATCAGTTCCATCGCCTGCGGATTGACCAGCGGCGACGCCACCGCCACCCCGATGGACAACACAAACCACGCCAGCACAAGGCGGGCGAGCCAGCGAAGGCTGCGAATGGTTTGCAGGGAGGGCATGGGTGCGAATTGTAGGGGGCCTGGGTGCGCACCCCTTGACCGGGGTCATCTGCGCGACGGACTGCGCCCCCGCCCCCACCTAGGATGCGTGCTGCATTCACCACCACAACGGAGACGCCACCATGCTCACACTCTGCGGCTTTTCGGCCAGCAACTACTACAACAAGATCAAACTCGCCTTGCTCGAAAAGGGCCTGCCCTTCACCGAAGAACTGGCCTGGGTGGGCGAGACCGACCGCAGCGCCAGCCCGCTGGGTAAGGTGCCCTACCTGCGCACGCCCGAGGGGCCGCTGTGCGAATCGGCCGTGATGGCGGACTACATCGAGGCAGCCCACCCACAGCCAGCGCTGATCCCTGCCAACCCCTACCAGGCCGCCAAGGTGCGCGAGCTGATCACCTTTCTGGAGTTGCATCTGGAGCTGGTGGCACGCAACCTGTATCCCCAGGCTTTTTTTGGCGGAACCGTGAGCGACACCGCCAAGGAAAAGGTGGGAGCGCAGCTTGAGAAAAACATTGCCGCCTTCGGTCAGCTTGCGAAGTTCAGCCCCTACGTAGGCGGCGACGCCTTCACCCTGGCCGACTGCGCAGCCATCGTGCACCTGCCGCTCGTCAGCTCGGCCACCAAGATCATCTATGGCCGCGACTACTTGGCCGATCTGCCTGTGCGCGAGTACCTCACGCGCATGGCAGAGCGCCCCCACGTGCAGCGCGTGAACGCCGATCGCAAGACCAACACCGCTGAAATGCTGGCGCGGCCGCCCAAGCGCTAAGACCCTGTTCTAAACCCGCCCCAGGCGCTGGGTCTTCATCCCTTGACCTTGGTCAACCGAGGTCATCGCGCACAAGCGCACCATGCAGGTATCCGATCACCCTTGAGGAGACACTGCATGGACAAGACCCAGGCCGCCCCATTCCGCCAACAATTGCTGGCCCAGCAATCCGAGCTGCTGGCCCAGTTGGCCGCGCAGCGCGGGGGCGTCATCGGCCGCGCCGAGGCCGCTGCCGACCACTTTGGTCAGCCCGAGGACCCGCGTGCCCAACTCGCCACCGAGCGTGAACTGGAGTTTGCGCTGGACGAGCGCGAAACCACCCACCTGGCCGCCGTGGAAGCCGCTTTGGCCCGCATTGAAGCGGGTACGTACGGCGAATGCACAGACTGTGGCACCCACATCACCGCCGCACGCCTGCACGCCACCCCCGAGGCCGCACGCTGCGTGCATTGCCAGGAAAAGGCCGAGCAACACCGCCGTGCTGCGTGAGTTCGCTCACGCATTCAGGCCCCTTTTCCCTTCTTTCCCCGTTTTTTTCGTCACTTCAAGAAAGCCGATTCATGAGCACTTTTCACGCAGTAGTTTGGATGGACCAGTCCGAAGCCCACGTGGTGATGTTCGACCGCGAGCATGCCGAGGCCCAGCGCATCAAGTCCCGCAGCCACCACAAGCACCAGGGCAAAGCCGACGACCTCACCGCTTTCTTTGCCGACGTCGCCCAGGCCTTGGCCGACACGCGTGAAGTGCTGCTGGCTGGCCCGGGCCTGGTACGCAACCAGTTCCGTGACTGGGCGACCAAGCACCATGCTGCGGTGGCCGATGTGGTGGTGGACTCTGTGGCTGCAGACCACCCGACCGACGCCCAGCTGGTGGCCATGGCGCGCCAGTATTTCAAGAAATTTGACAACATGGCCGCCGACCCGTCTGTCGCCTGACAGGCCTCCAGGCCACGCCCGCAGCGCAGCCTTGGCTGCTATCCTTTGCCGGATGCGCAGCCTCTTTCACCTCGCCTTTCACGTCACCGACCTGGATGCCGCGCGCCGCTTTTATGGCGGCGTGCTCGGTTGCCAGGAAGGCCGAAGCACCGATACCTGGGTGGACTTCGATTTTTTTGGCCACCAGATCTCGTTGCACTTGGGCACCCCGTTTGCCAGCGCCCGCACCGGCCATGTGGGCGATCACCTGGTACCCATGCCGCACTTTGGCGCCATCATGGAATTGCCCGACTGGCATGCGCTGGCCGCACGGCTGAAGGCCGCCGGCACCACCTTCGTGCTGGATCCGCAGGTGCGCTTTGAGGGCCAGCCCGGCGAACAGTGGACGATGTTCTTCCACGACCCCAGCGGCAATCCGATCGAGATCAAGGGCTTTCGCTCACTGGACGCGGTGTACGCATCGTGAGCTACACCTTCGCGTCCGCCACCATCCTGCTCCTGCTGATCACCGATCCGCTGGGCAACATCCCCATCTTTGCCAACGCCCTGCGCGGCGTGGCGCCCGAGCGCCGGGCACGGGTGATCCTGCGGGAGGTGCTGATTGCGTTTGCGCTGCTGCTGGTGTTTCTGTTTTTCGGGGCTCAGTTTCTGCAGGTGATGAACCTGAGCGATTTGTCGTTGCAGATTGCGGGTGCGGTGGTGCTGTTTCTGATCGCGCTGCGCATGATTTTTCCGTCGGCTGACGGCCCACAGGCGGAGTTGCCGGGCGAACCCTTGATCGTGCCGCTGGCCATCCCTGCCTTGGCGGGCCCCTCAGCGCTCGCCACTGTCATGCTGCTGGTGGCCCAGGCGCCGGAACGCCGCTGGGAATGGGTGGGCGCGCTGTGCGTCACCATGGCCGTGTGCGCCGTGGTGTTGCTGATGGCAGAACGCATCCAGCGCCTGGTGGGCGAACGCGTGGTGATGGCGTTTGAACGCCTGATGGGCCTGATCCTGGTCGCCATCTCGGTAGAGATGCTGATCCGGGGAATCAAGCAGCTCGCGCAGCAACTGTAGCCGCCCCGCGCACGCAAAACTGTTAGAGGGCGGGCCAAGGCCGCCCCCGGAGCACTGGCATGCGCCCGCAACTGCAGAGCGCAACCGGTGTGCGGTCTCAACGGCGTTGCAGCAGCGGGATCGAACCCAGTGCGAACACCGAGTTGGGCACGCCCACCCGCGCCATCAAGGGGCGTGGCTTGGCGCTCAGCTTGGGGCGAGGGGCTGCAGGGGCCATTTCCTCGGCCACCACACCCTTGGCATGCTGCTGCGCCACAAGGTCTTGCAAAGTCACCGACTGCAAGTACTCCATCACCCGTGCGTTGAAGGTGGACCAGAGTTCGCCCGTCATCGACTTGACTTGCGCAGCTTGGCCGGCACCCAGGCTTTGCAGATCGTCGGTCTTGAGGTTCTCGACCGCCAGGATGATCTCGGCCACTGAGATCTGGTCTGTGTTTCGGGCAAGGGTGTAACCGCCACCCGGGCCGCGTGTGCTGTCCACGAGCCCGGCACGGCGCAAGGCGCTGAACAGCTGCTCCAGGTACGACAGCGAGGTACCCTGCCGGGCGCTGATCGTCGAAAGCGCTACCGGCCGCATCTTCTGGCGCAGCGCCAGGTCGGTCATTGCCGATACCGCAAGTTGTCCTCGGGTGGTAATCCGCATCGTTGCTACTCCTTGTGAACGTTGACAGTTCCAGACCGCAGCACCAATGGCTGCGGAAAGGGGCCAAGCGTTCAATGTAGGCGGTTTAATACTTCGCGTATATTCGTTTTATCAACGTTGATTGATCGTTTTTTACGAAGCATTTATCACCATGAACTTCAAGCATCTGCGGTATTTCTGGACGGTTGCAAAGGCCGGAGGGGTGATGCGGGCAGGCGAGCAGCTGCACACCACGCCCCAGACGCTTTCTGGGCAGATCAAACAGCTGGAGGAATGGCTAGGCCACGACCTCTTTCGCAAGCGGGGGCGTGGGCTGGAGCTCACCAGCGAGGGTCGTGTCGCCCTGGGTTACGCGGAGCAGATTTTTACGCTGGGGGACGAGCTGGAAAAATCGATCCGCCTCTCCCGCGGCCACGCCAAACCGCTGGAATTTCGCGTGGGGGTTGCAGACTCGATCGCGAAGTCCGTGGCCTATCACCTTCTGGAACCCGCCTTGGGCATGCCTGAACAGGTGCACATGACCTGCCAGGAAGGAAAATTTCCAGAACTCATCGCCCAACTGAGCCTGCACAAACTCGATCTGGTGCTGGCCGATGAACCCGTTTCCAAAAAAATCGGCGTCAAGGCGTTCAACCACCCGCTAGGAACCAGTGGCATGAGTTTTTTTTGCGCTCCTGGCCTGAAGACGCAGCTACAGGGGTCCTTTCCCCAATGCCTCCAGGGCGCCCCCATGCTCATCCAAGGCCCCATGTCTTCCGTGCGCCAACAGCTCGATCACTGGTTTAACAAATACCAATTGCAGCCACGGCTCGTGGGTGAGTTCGACGACAGTGCGTTGATGAATGCTTTCGGCCGCGAAGGCCGTGGCGTTTTCACGTCCCCGACCGTTCTGGATGAGGAAACCACCGCACAGTTTGGTGTCGAAGTGATCGGCCGCACGACGGAACTGGTCGAGGAGTTTTTTGCGATTTCTGTGGAGCGACGCATCACGCACCCCTGCGTGGCAGCAATCACCAAGGCAGCCAAGGCAGATCTGTTCGGGAAATGAGTTTGCCGGGTGCCACCCCGCGCAGGACTCCACGATCGAAGGCCTCCAGGCGGGCTCAGGATCGCCGAGGGGTCAGGTTAAGGCAGCTTTTTGCAGCCTCTCAACAAAACTCGGCCTCAGTCAGCCAACTCATGGAGCTGCTGTGATCAGCCCTGCGGCAAACACCAAGGCTCCCCCGATAGCCCAGGGCCAGGCCCTCGTTTGTGAAAACATGCCATGCCGGATGACGGCGACATGAAAGGCCATTTGCCGGGTTGGAAGAAATCACCTGGAAAGCCAGAGTGCCAATTCCGCACGCCCCGAGAGGCCGAAACAAAAAAGCCCACTGTGTAGTGGGCTTTTTGTTCAGCAGAAGCCTGCTATGTTGGTTGCGCGAGAAGGATTTGAACCTCCGACCTTTGGGTTATGAGCCCAACGAGCTACCAGACTGCTCCATCGCGCGATAAGAAATAAATTATACCCTATTATTCAGCTGCTGCCGAATTATTTTCGGTTTCAGCAGCACGATCGACCAATTCGACCAGCGCCATGGGAGCGTTATCGCCCACACGGAAGCCCATCTTCAGAATACGGGTGTAGCCACCGGGACGCACCTTGAAACGAGGCCCCAGGTCATTGAAGAGCTTGGTCACGCTATCACGGTCGCGCAGGCGGTTGAATGCAAGACGGCGGTTCGCTACGGAATCTTCCTTGGCCAGGGTGATCATGGGCTCGATCACGCGGCGCAGTTCCTTGGCCTTGGGAACGGTGGTCTTGATGACTTCGTGCTCGATGAGCGAATTCATCATGTTCTGCAGCATCGCGAGGCGGTGCGAGCTGGTACGGTTGAGTTTGCGGAGGCCGTGTCCGTGGCGCATGGTGCTTTCCTTTGAGTAATTAAATCAGGCAGCCGTATCAGGTACTGCCCGAGGCACTGTTCCCGGCGGGGAACCAAAAATTATAACTTAACGCTTGTCCAAGCCAGCTGGTGGCCAGTTTTCCAGTTTCATGCCCAGCGTGAGACCACGCGATGCGAGCACTTCCTTGATCTCGTTGAGCGACTTGCGGCCCAGGTTAGGCGTCTTGAGCAGCTCGTTCTCGGTGCGCTGGATCAGGTCACCGATGTAGTAGATGTTCTCGGCCTTCAGGCAGTTGGCGGAACGCACGGTCAGTTCCAGCTCGTCCACAGGACGCAGCAGGATCGGATCGAACGTGGCATTGCCGCGCGGGCCTGCCGGTGCGTCGAACGCAGCCAGTTCGCCACCTTCGAGCTGTGCGAACACAGCCAGCTGTTCCACCAGGATCTTGGCCGAGGCGCGCACAGCGTCTTCAGCGGTGATGGCACCGTTGGTTTCGATCTCGACCACCAGCTTGTCCAGGTCGGTACGCTGCTCCACGCGGGCGCTTTCCACGGTGTAGCTCACGCGCTTGACGGGCGAGAACGAAGCATCCAGCACGATGCGGCCGATCGACTTGGTCGATTCGTCGGCATAACGGCGCAGGCTACCAGGCACATACCCACGGCCCTTTTCCACCTTGATCTGCATGTCCAGCTTGCCGCCTGCCGACAGGTTGGCAATCACGTGATCGGGGTTGACGATCTCGACGTCATGGGGCGTCTGGATGTCGCGCGCGGTGACCACGCCTTCGCCATCCTTGCGCAGGCTCAGCGTGACTTCGTCGCGGTTGTGCAGCTTGAACACCACGCCCTTGAGGTTCAAGAGGATGTTGACCACATCTTCCTGAACGCCATCGATGGACGAGTACTCGTGCAGAACGCCTGCAATGGTGACTTCCGTCGCTGCGTAACCCACCATGGACGAGAGCAGGACGCGCCGGATGGCGTTGCCCAGCGTGTGGCCGTACCCACGCTCGAACGGCTCCAGTGCGACCTTGGCACGATTGTGGCCAAGCTGCTCGACATTGATCGCCTTGGGTTTCAGCAAATTGGTTTGCATTCAGACTTCCTCTCAATACCCCCAGCTCGTTACACCGGTAAGGCTGGTGAAGCGCCTAAACCGCGATGCCTCGCGGTTTAGGGACGGTTTTCTCGAAATATGTACCGAGCGATTAGCGCGAATACAACTCAACGATCAGGGATTCGTTGATGTCGGCGCCAAACTCATCACGGTCAGGCACCTTCTTGAAGATGCCTTCAGCCTTGTCGGCATTCACTTCCACCCAGGCAGGCATACCCACTTGTGCGGCCAGTTGCAGGGCTTCCACAACGCGGTTTTGCTTCTTCGACTTTTCGCGCACAGCCACAACGTCACCCGTCTTCACGAGGTAGGAAGCAATGTTCACGGACTTGCCGTTCACGGTAATCGCCTTGTGCGACACCAGCTGACGGGCTTCAGCGCGGGTCGAACCGAAACCCATGCGGTACACGACGTTGTCGAGGCGGGATTCCAGCAGGAACAGCAGGTTGGCGCCGGTATTGCCCTTCTTGCCTTCAGCGGCTTCGAAGTAACGGCGGAATTGCTTTTCCAGCACGCCGTACATGCGCTTGACCTTCTGCTTTTCGCGCAGTTGCAGACCGTAGTCAGAGGTACGGGCACCCGAGGTGCGGCCGTGCTGACCAGGCTTGGAATCGAACTTGGACTTGTCGGCGATCGAGCGACGGGCGCTCTTCAGGAACAGGTCCGTGCCTTCACGGCGGGAGAGTTTGGCCTTGGGGCCGAGGTAACGTGCCACTTGAGCTTCCTTTGTGTCATCTGCCGCAAACCATTGCGGGAGCCGCCTGAGGCGCTTGCGCGTTCACAGGCGGCGGTGGGCTTAGAGAGATTAGATACGACGACGCTTCTGAGGGCGGCAGCCGTTGTGCGGCACTGGCGTCACGTCAGAAATCGACGTGATACGGATGCCCAGGGCACCCAGTGCGCGGACCGAAGATTCACGGCCAGGACCGGGACCCTTGATTTCAACGTCAAGGTTCTTGATACCTTGATCGATGGCAGCGCGGCCAGCCACTTCCGAAGCCACTTGGGCTGCGAATGGGGTGGACTTGCGCGAACCCTTGAAACCTTGTCCACCGGACGATGCCCACGACAAGGCATTGCCTTGGCGATCGGTGATCGTGATGATGGTGTTGTTGAACGAGGCGTGCACGTGTGCAATACCGTCCGAAACGTTCTTCCGGACCTTCTTGCGAACGCGCTGAGCTGCGTTATTGGCAGGAGACTTAGCCATGATGATCTTTCAATCTTTATTTCTTCAGTGCAGCTGCACCCTTGCGCGGACCCTTGCGAGTGCGAGCATTGGTACGGGTGCGCTGACCACGCATTGGCAGACCGCGGCGATGGCGGAAGCCACGATAGCAGCCGATGTCCATCAAACGCTTGATGTTCATCGTGGTTTCGCGGCGCAGGTCACCTTCAATGGTGAACTGCTCGATTTGCTCGCGAATTTTTTCCAGATCGCCGTCCGTCAGATCTTTGATCTTCTTGGAGTAAGCGATACCAGTTGCTTCGCAAATCTTGCGAGCGCGGGTGCGACCAATGCCAAAAATGGCGGTCAAACCGATTTCCGCGTGCTTGTGCGGCGGAATGTTAATGCCAGCGATACGTGCCATATGCGTCCTCTAATACTTTCCAATCAACCTTGGCGCTGCTTGTGACGCAGATCCGTGCAGATCACGCGCACCACACCCTTGCGGCGGATGATCTTGCAGTTGCGGCAGATTTTTTTGACCGAAGCCGAAACTCTCATTGCATTCTCCTAAAACTTTTCCATCCGTCCCGGCTGCTTCGCACGGAACACAATTTGTGCCCGCGAAAAATCGTGGGGCGCCAACTCAACCGATATTCAGTTCCTTGCAGGCAGTGTCGCAAGTGCAGCACTGCCTTCCTCATCATCAACCGCCTGCGTTGCCCTTGAAATTGGCTTTCTTGAGCAGCGACTCATACTGTTGCGACATCATGTAGTTCTGAACCTGGGCCATGAAATCCATGGTCACCACCACAATGATCAACAGCGAGGTTCCACCAAAGTAGAACGGAACGTTGTACTTCAAGATCAGGAACTCTGGCAGCAAGCACACAAAGGTGATGTACACAGCGCCTGCCAATGTCAGGCGCACCAGGATCTTGTCGATATAACGGGCCGTCTGTTCACCTGGGCGAATGCCTGGAATGAACGCACCGCTCTTCTTCAGGTTGTCTGCAGTTTCACGGCTGTTGAATACCAGAGCCGTGTAGAAAAAGCAGAAGAAGATGATGGCTGCAGCATAGAACATCACGTAGATGGGCTGACCAGGAGTCAACGCACCCGAGATATCCTTCAACCAGCGCATCGATTCACCTGCACTGAACCAGTTCACCACCGTTGCCGGCAGCAGAATGATCGACGAGGCAAAGATCGGAGGAATCACACCTGCCATGTTCAGCTTCAGGGGCAGGTGAGACGATTGACCACCATAAACCTTGTTGCCTACTTGCCGGCGAGCGTAATTCACCAGTATCTTGCGCTGACCCCGCTCGACAAACACCACGAAGTAAGTCACCAGACCAACGACGAGGACGATGAAGATAGCGGCCAGAATACTCATGGCACCCGTACGAACCAGCTCCAGAAGGCCACCGATCGAACTAGGCAAACCAGCGGCAATGCCCGCAAAGATCAGGATCGAGATCCCGTTCCCCAAGCCACGCTCTGTGATCTGCTCACCCAGCCACATCAGGAACATCGTGCCAGCCGTCAAGCTGACCACAGCGGTCATGCGGAACCCGAAACCGGGGCTCAGGACCAAACCAGCAGAGCTTTCCAGCGCTACGGCAATTCCCAGCGACTGGAACAGGGCCAAGCCCAAGGTGCCATAGCGGGTGTACTGAGTGATCTTCCTGCGACCGGCTTCGCCTTCCTTTTTCAACTGCTCGAATGTGGGAACCACATAGGTCATCAACTGCATGATGATCGACGCCGAAATGTACGGCATGATCCCCAGAGCGAAAACCGTGAAGCGCGACAGCGCACCACCGGAGAACATGTTGAACAGATTCAGGATGCCGCCTTGCTGGCCACTGAAGAGCTGCTGGAGTTGGGCTGGATCGATGCCTGGCACAGGGATATGAGCCCCAATGCGGTACACGACCAGCGCAAGCAACAGAAAAACCAGACGACGACGGAGGTCGCCAAATTTCCCGGTCTTTGCAATTTGAGCCGCGCTAGTAGCCACAGATGCCTTCCTTCAGAGCCACACTCAGGCGACGCTGCCGCCAGCAGCTTCAATCGCTGCTTTGGCACCAGCCGTAGCACCCACGCCATTGAGCTTGACAGCCTTGGTCAGGGAACCGCTCTTGATGACCTTCACCACCTTGGCCAATTCACCAACCAGGCCTGCTTGCTTCAGAGCGAGGACATCCACTTCGGCCAGGCCGAGTTGATCCAATGCCGTCAGCGTCACTTCTGCGTTGAACTTGAGCAAGTGCGACTTGAAACCACGCTTGGGCAAGCGGCGTTGCAAAGGCATTTGACCGCCTTCAAAACCAACCTTGTGGTAGCCACCGGCACGAGACTTCTGACCCTTGTGACCACGGCCAGCGGTCTTGCCCAGGCCGGAGCCGATACCACGGCCTACGCGGCGCTTGGCATGCTTGGCGCCGTCTGCGGGCTTGATGCTATTGAGTTCCATGATCTATCTCTCAGAGGACTTTGACCAGATAGCTGATCTTGTTAATCATGCCGCGCACTTCGGGCGAGTCCTGCAGTTCGCTCACGCTATTGAGCTTGCGCAGACCCAGGCCACGAACGGTGGCGCGGTGCGATTCCTTGGTGCCAATCGGGCTGCGCACCAGTTGAATCTTGACGGTTTGTTGCGTTGTCATTTTCAAGCTCCGGTTCAGGCGAAGATGTCTTCGACTGTCTTGCCGCGCTTGGCCGCCACATTCGACGGGGTGGTCGAATTGACGAGCGCGTCAAACGTTGCACGGACCATGTTGTAAGGGTTGGACGAACCATGGCTCTTGGCCACGATGTCAGTCACACCCAACACTTCAAAAACTGCACGCATAGGGCCGCCAGCGATGATGCCGGTACCCTTTGGAGCAGGTGCCATCATCACAACAGCAGCGCCATGGTGGCCGGTCACATTGTGGTGGATGGTGCCGTTCTTCAACGAGACCTTGACCATGTTGCGACGAGCTTCTTCCATAGCCTTTTGCACGGCAGCTGGCACTTCTTTCGACTTGCCCTTGCCCATGCCCACGCGGCCATCACCGTCGCCAACCACCGTCAGTGCGGCGAAACCGAGAATACGGCCACCCTTCACGACTTTGGTCACGCGGTTGACCGCGATCATTTTTTCGCGCAGACCGTCGTCTTGACCTTCGTTCTGCACTTTGGGTTGAAATTTAGCCATTTTGTATTCCGCTCCGCTTAGAACTGCAGGCCAGCTTCACGGGCTGCGTCGGCCAAAGCCTTGACGCGACCGTGGTAGGCAAAGCCTGCGCGATCAAATGCAACCTTCTCGACACCTGCAGCCTTCGCCTTTTCAGCGATACGCTTGCCGATGATCTGGGCTGCTGCGGCATTGCCACCCTTGCCCGAACCGCCGAGCGACTTGCGCACGTCGGCTTCCGCCGTGGATGCACTTGCCAGCACCTTGCTGCCGTCGCCGGAGATCACACTGGCGTAGATATGGAGGTTCGTACGGTTCACCGTGAGACGTGCCACGCCTTGCTGTGCAATGCGGATGCGGGTCTGGCGCGAACGACGAAGACGCTGCTCTTTCTTGGTCAACATGTTGCAGCTCCTTATTTCTTCTTGGTCTCTTTGATCGTGATCTTTTCGTCCGCGTAGCGGATACCCTTGCCCTTGTAGGGCTCAGGTGGACGAACAGCACGAATCTCAGCAGCGATCTGACCGACACGCTGACGATCTGCACCCTTGATCACCACTTCCGTGGGCGTCGGGGTGGCAACCGTGATGCCTGCGGGCATTTCGATATTGACCGGATGCGAATAGCCAACAGCCAGATTCAGCTTGGAGCCTGAGGCAGCGGCTTTGTAGCCCACACCGACCAGGCTCAGCTTCTTTTCAAAGCCTTTGCTGACACCGACCACCATGTTGTTGACCAACTGGCGAATCGTGCCGCTCATGGCATTGGCTTCGCGGGATTCGTTAGCAGGCTCAAAGCTGAGCTTGCCGTCATTGCTGGACACTTTCACCAGCGCGTTTTGCGCCAGCGACAGAGCGCCACCAGTACCCTTGACAGAGATCTGGTCATCTTTCACGGACACATCCACGCCTGCGGGGATGGTCACGGGCATTTTTCCTACTCGGGACATTTCAGTTTCTCCTCAATGCCGCGGGTTAGGCCACGTAGCAGAGCACTTCGCCACCGACACCGGTAGCACGCGCCTTGCGATCAGTCATCACGCCCTTGGGCGTCGTGACAATTGCCACACCCAGACCGTTCATGACTTGTGGAATGGAATCACGGCCTTTGTAGACACGCAGGCCAGGGCGGCTGACGCGCTCAATGCGCTCAATCACGGGGCGACCTGCGTAGTACTTCAGGGCAATTTCGAGTTCGGACTTGCCGGCTTCGGTTTTCACCTGGAAGCCGTCGATATAACCTTCGTCCTTCAGCACCTGGGCGATGGCAATCTTCACTTTGGAAGAAGGCACCAGAACCGTGGCCTTGGCGACCATCTGTGCATTACGGATGCGGGTCAGCAAGTCAGCGATGGGATCACTCATGCTCATGTTTAATCTCTCCTGCCTGCTTACCAGCTGGCTTTGGTGACACCGGGGATGTCGCCTGCAAAAGCCAGTTCGCGGATCTTGGCGCGAGCCAGACCGAATTGACGGAAGGTGCCACGTGGACGACCAGTGATTTCGCAACGGTTGCGCTGACGCGTCGGGTTGGCGTTGCGAGGGAGCTTTTGCAGGCCCAGGCGGGCTGCATCGCGCTCTTCGTCGCTGCGCTTGGCATCGCCAGCGATTGCCTTCAGTTCCGCATACTTGGTTGCGTACTTGGCTGCCAGTTTTTCGCGCTTCAGTTCGCGCTGGATCAAAGCTACTTTAGCCATGCTTCGCCTCAGTTCTTGAACGGGAAACGGAAACCAGCGAGAAGCGCCTTGGCTTCTTCGTCGGACTTGGCCGTCGTGGTGATGCTGATGTTGAGACCGCGCAAGGCATCGACCTTGTCGTACTCAATTTCAGGGAAGATGATCTGTTCTTTGACGCCGATGTTGTAGTTGCCACGACCGTCGAACGCGCGACCAGAGATACCACGGAAGTCACGAACGCGAGGCAGAGCCACGGTCACGAAACGGTCCAGGAACTCATACATCTGCACGCCACGCAGCGTGACCATGCAACCAATGGCCTGGCCTTCGCGGATCTTGAAACCAGCGATAGCCTTCTTGGCCTTGGTCACCACAGGCTTTTGACCAGCAATCTTGGTCAGGTCAGCCACAGCGTTGTCCATCACCTTCTTGTCCGAGACTGCCTCGCTCACGCCCATGTTCAGCGTGATCTTGGTCAGACGGGGAACCTGCATTGGCGAGGTGTAGCCGAACTGTTTGGCCAGTTCGGGAGCGATCTTGTCGCGGTAAATTTCTTGGAGTCGTGCCATGTTTACCCCTTAGGCCGCCTTGATTTCAGCACCGCTGGACTTGAACACGCGAATGCGCGAACCGTCAGCCTGCACCTTGATGCCCACGCGATCAGCCTTGCCCGTAGCGGCATTGAAGATGGCCACGTTGGACTGATGAATTGGCATGGACTTTTCAACGATGCCGCCCGTCGTACCCTTCATGGGGTTTGGCTTGGCGTGCTTCTTGACCAGATTGATGCCATCGATGACCACGTAGGAGTCATCCTTGCGCAGCGACACCGTGCCGCGCTTGCCCTTGTCACGGCCGGTCAGCACGATGACTTCGTCGCCCTTGCGAATCTTGTTCATGGCGCGTCCTTAGAGAACTTCAGGAGCCAGAGACACGATCTTCATGAACTTCTCGGTACGCAGCTCACGCGTCACGGGTCCAAAGATACGGGTGCCGATAGGCTCCAACTTTGCATTCAGCAACACTGCGGCGTTGCCATCGAATTTGACGAGCGAACCATCGCCGCGACGAATACCCTTCGCCGTGCGAACCACCACTGCACTGTAAACCTCGCCTTTTTTGACGCGGCCACGTGGAGCGGCTTCTTTGATGCTCACCTTGATGATGTCGCCAACGCTTGCATAGCGACGCTTCGAGCCACCCAGCACCTTGATGCAAAGGACGGACTTGGCGCCGGTATTGTCGGCAACCTCTAACCGAGATTCTGTCTGGATCATTTCAATATTCCCAACTTGCACCAGAAGACAACAGCCCCAGAGAACTTCTCAAGGGCTGCAAATCAGCCAGTCAGTCTTGGGCCCGTCGTCCGCACCGCAAACCATTTGCAGCACTTCCCGCTGGGCAGAAACTTCACGTAGGAAACGCGAAGCCCTCGATTATTGCAAAAGACTTTTACGAAGTCAAGCGCCCCATCAGGCCGGAACCTGCAAATACTGTTGCGCCAGCTCCAAAAAGGCATCCAGGTGGGGGTCGGCACCCAGCTCCGCACGCAGGATGTCAGCGACCGCTGGGGCTAGCTCGATGGCCTTGCGGGCATCGAGGAACAATAACCGGGAGCGGCGGGCCAACACATCCTCTACCGTGCAGGCGTATTCGTAGCGGGCGGCAAAGCGCACCATGGCTTCTGTCAGCCCCCCACCAAGATCGGTGTGCGCACCGGCAATGTCCCGGACAACCGCCGCCTCGCTCCCGTAGGAGTGCAGCCCCTGGGCATCACTGATGCGATGTTGAACAGCCCCTTCAGGGGTTCCCACCAAGGGCAAACGATTGGTCACACCCGACGGTTTTTCCGGCAGCAGGCCCGTGGTGAAGCATTTTTGCAACACATCTTCGGCCATGGCGCGGTAGGTGGTCCATTTGCCTCCCGTCACGGTGATCAGGCCACTGCGACTGGCGAGCACGGTGTGCTCGCGGCTGATTTTCTTGGTGTTGTCACCATCGTCGTCCTGAGGCTTCACCAGCGGGCGCAGGCCCACCCAGATACTCCGGATGTCTTCCACCTTGGGCGCACGGGTGAGGTAGCGCGCCGATTCGTCCAGGATGAACCGGACCTCTTCGCGGAAAGGCTGCGGCTCACGCACGATGTCCTGGCGCGGACTGTCAGTGGTCCCGAGAATGAGCTTTCCCAGCCACGGCACGGCGAAAAGAACCCGGCCATCGGCCGTCTTGGGAACCATCAGGGCATGGTCGGACGGGAGAAACTCCCGATCCACCACGATATGCACCCCCTGGCTGGGCGCCACAATGGGCTTGACGGGGCGGCCTATGGCCTCTCCGTCCATCTGGCGCAGGGCATCCACCCATACGCCGGTGGCATTCACAACCGTACGCGCGCGCACGGTGAACTGCTGGCCACTGTCTGCGTCTTCACACACAAAGCCTGCAACCTTGCCAGCTTCGTGAATCAACGACCGCGCAGGGCAGTAGTTGACCACCAGGGCGCCCAGGCTGGCAGCCGTTCGCGCCAAGGCCAGGGCCAGACGGGCGTCATCAAACTGTCCGTCCCAGTACTTGACGCCACCCTTGAGGCCTTCGGGGCGGGCCGTGGGCAGGCACTCCAATGTGCGTGCGCGCCCCATGAATTCGGTGGCGCCCAAACCCGCCTTCCCAGCCAAAGCGTCGTACATCTTGAGGCCGATACCGTAAAACGGCGTCTCCCAAAAGTGGTATGACGGCATCACAAACGGCAGGGGTTGCGCCAAGTGGGGCGCGTTGTGAAGCAAGGTAGTGCGCTCATGCAACGCCTCGCGCACCAGTGCGATGTTGCCTTGCGCCAGGTAACGAACACCGCCGTGTACCAATTTGGTCGCCCGGGACGAGGTTCCCTTGGCGAAGTCATGCGAGTCCACCAAGACCACGCTGAACCCTCGGGCCGCCGCATCCAGCGCCACCCCCAGGCCTGTAGCCCCACCGCCAATCACAGCCAGGTCATAGTGGTGGGACTGGGCCAAACGCGCCAAAAGGTCGGCACGCCGTGTGGGGAGGGGAGCAGAGGCAGTAGTCATGGGGTGATTGTCCATGGGCGAAGCAAAAAATAAGGGTTTACCCTTGAATTTTTGTCACTTCGGGGGGAGATCCGGCCCCAGGCCTCCAAAGGCACTGGGGACGGTCTTGAATGAAAAGGCAGCCAGAGACCTTGTGAGCCACGGCTGCCTGAAGCATCGTCACAGTAAGCAGGACGGCGGGTTAAACAGGCTTACCGCGCCTTGCCATCCTTCCAGGCCTGCAACAAGGTGCCGTACGCAATCGTCTGACCCTTTGGCTTCTCATTGGCCAACTTGGCCCATGGCGCTTGCTTGTCGCTCAGCCACTTGGCGGTGTCGCTCTTGGGGTTGAGCTTGGGAGCGCAATGGGCCATCCCAGCGCGTTCCAGACGGGCCATCACCTGGTCCATTTCGTCGGCCAGCGTGTCCATGGCGCCTTGGGGCGTCTTTTCACCCGTCACGGCCTGGGCTACGTTCTTCCACCAGAGCTGGGCCAGCTTGGGGTAGTCAGGCACATTGGTGCCAGTGGGCGACCACGCCACGCGGGCAGGGCTGCGGTAGAACTCCACCAG
The DNA here is from genome assembly GCF_057586455.1 of Acidovorax sp. SRI_002. Taxonomy (NCBI): domain Bacteria; kingdom Pseudomonadati; phylum Pseudomonadota; class Betaproteobacteria; order Burkholderiales; family Comamonadaceae; genus Acidovorax; species Acidovorax sp. SRI_002. The sequence continues at coordinate 191,049 of NZ_JBYCZW010000008.1, forward strand.
ACCACCCAGCTTGGGCGCCATGTCGGTCATGGCCTTGGACTGGATGTCGGATTCGCGGATCGGCGTCAGGCCCACCATGGTCTTCTTCAGCGACGTGGTCTTGGCCGTCACGAACTGTGCGTAGAGCCAGGCGGCAGCCGTCTTGTTGGCATCGTGGTCCTTGAAGAAGGTCCAGCTGCCCACGTCCTGGTAGCCGTTTTGCATGCCTTGCTTCCAGTAGGGGCCGTTGGGGCCAGGGGCCATGCGCCACTTGGGCGTGCCGTCGGCATTCACCACGGGCAGGCCGGGCTTGGTCATGTCGGCCGTGAAGGCGGTGTACCAGAAGATCTGCTGCGCGATCTGGCCCTGGGCGGGCACGGGGCCGGCCTCGCCAAAGGTCATGCCCGTGGCTTCCTTGGGCGCGTATTTCTTCATCCAGTCCACGTACTTGGTGAGGGCGTAGACGGCTGCGGGCGAGTTGGTCGCACCGCCACGGGCCACGCTGGCGCCCACGGGCGTGCACTTGTCGTCGGCCACGCGGATGCCCCATTCGTCGATCGGCAGGCCATTGGGCGCACCGATGTCGGCCGTACCCGCCATGGACAGCCAGGCATCGGTGAAGCGCCAGCCCAGGGATGGGTCCTTCTTGCCGTAATCCATGTGGCCGTAGATGGGCTTGCCGTCGATGTTCTTCACGTCGTTGGTGAAGAACTCAGCGATGTCTTCGTAGGCGCTCCAGTTGAGCGGCACGCCCAGGTCGTAGCCGTACTTGGCCTTGAACTTGTCCTTGATGTCCTTGCGGTCGAACAAATCGGCACGGAACCAGTACAGGTTGGCAAACTGCTGGTCAGGCAGCTGGTACATCTTTCCATCGGGGCCGGTCGTGAACTTGGTACCGATGTAGTCCTTGAGGTCGATGCCGGGGTTGGTCCATTCCTTGCCCGCAGCGCCCATGTAGTCGGTCAGGTTCAGGATCTTGCCGTAGCGGTAGTGCGTGCCGATCAGGTCAGAGTCCGAGATCCATCCGTCATAGATGGACTTGCCCGACTGCATGGAGGTCTGCAGCTTCTCGACCACGTCGCCTTCCTGGATCAGGTCGTGCTTGACCTTAATGCCGGTGATTTCCTCGAACGCCTTGGCCAGCGTCTTGGACTCGTATTCGTGGGTGGTGATGGTTTCAGACACCACCGAGATTTCCTTCACGCCCTTGGCCTGGAGTTTTTTGGCTGCGTCGATGAACCACTTCATCTCGGCCATCTGCTGGTCTTTATTCAGCGTGGATGGCTGGAATTCGCTGTCGATCCACTTCTTGGCCTCGGCCTCGCCGGCCCAGGCAGCCTGCCCCATCGCCAGAGCCGCGGCGGCGAAAGCGATCGCCTTGAACTGCATCTTCATTGCTGTCTCCTCTCAGATTGAGACCCCCATTGGTAGACCGGCACCAACCCGGGGGGGAACCAGGCCAGGCCTTCGACACTACAAAAACAATAGCTACAAATGCTTGCCCATCAGGCGCAAACGGCCATTTTTTCCTTAACCCTTGCGCATGATCAGCGCCAGCAGCGCCATCGACACCACAAAGCTGATCCAGATCGACGGGTCGCCCTGCAGGCTGAACCACTGGGCCAGCTTGCCGCTGATGCCCACAAAGATCAGGTTCACGTAGGCGGCCGACAACAGCCCGATAAAAAGCCGGTCGCCGCGCGTGGTCTCCAGGGGCAGGAAACCCTTGCGCATGGTCGTGGGCGACTTGATCTCCCACACCGCCATGCCCACCAGCATCAGCACGATGCACGTAAAGAACACTGCCACCGGCAGCGTCCAGGCCATCCAGTCAAACATGTCGCTGCCTCCTCAAACCCGCCCCATCGCAAAGCCTTTTGCGATGTAGTGGCGAACAAACCAGATCACGATGGCACCCGGCACGATTGTCAGCACCCCCGCCGCCGCCAGCGTCGCCCAGTCCATGCCCGAGGCACTCACGGTGCGCGTCATGGTGGCCACGATGGGCTTGGCGTTCACGCTGGTCAGCGTGCGGGCCAGCAGCAGCTCCACCCAGCTGAACATGAAGCAGAAGAACGCCGCCACGCCCACACCGGCCTTGATCAGCGGCAGGAAGATGGTCATGAAAAAGCGCGGAAAGCTGTAGCCATCGATGTAGGCCGTCTCGTCGATCTCGCGCGGGATGCCACTCATGAAACCTTCCAGAATCCACACCGCCAGCGGCACGTTGAACAACAGATGGGCCAGCGCCACGGCAATGTGCGTGTCCATCAGCCCCACGGTGGTGTAGAGCTGGAAGAACGGCAGCAAGAACACGGCCGGGGGCGTCATGCGGTTGGTCAGCAGCCAGAAGAACACATGCTTGTCGCCCATGAACTGGTAGCGGCTGAACGCATAGGCTGCGGGCAGCGCCACCGTGAGCGAGATCACCGTGTTGATCGCCACATAGATCAGGCTGTTGATGTAGCCCGAGTACCAGGACGCATCGGTGAAGATGGTCTTGTAGTTGGCCCAGGTGAAGTTCTGCGGGAAGAACGAGAAGCTCGACAGGATCTCCTCGTTCGTCTTGAAGCTCATGTTGACCATCCAGTAGATGGGCAACAGCGCGAACAGCAGGTATGCGATCAGGAACAGCGTGCGCTTCTGGAAACGTTTTTCATTCATGGCCGGCTCCTTCGTCGCTGACGGTGCCCACGCGCTGCATCCAGTTGTAGAGGATGAAACACAGCAGCAGGATGATGAAGAAATAGATCAGCGAGAACGCTGCGGCAGGGCCCAGGTCGAACTGGCCGACCGCCTTGGTCGTGAGGTACTGGCTGAGGAACGTGGTGGCATTGCCCGGCCCGCCCCCCGTGAGCACGAAGGGCTCTGTGTAGATCATGAAACTGTCCATGAAGCGCAGCAGCACCGCAATCATCAGCACGCCGCGCATCTTGGGCAGCTGGATGTAGCGGAACACCGCGAACTTGCTCGCACCGTCGATGCGGGCTGCCTGGTAATACGCGTCGGGGATGGAACGCAACCCGGCAAAGGCCAGCAGCGCGACCAGCGGCGTCCAGTGCCACACATCCATCAGCAGCACCGTGAGCCACGCCTGCGTGGCGTTGCCGGTGTAGCTGTATTCAATGCCCATCTCCTGCAACATCCGGCCCATCAGGCCAATATCGGCACGGCCATAGATCTGCCAGATGGTGCCCACCACGTTCCAGGGGATCAACAGCGACAGCGCCACCACCACCAGCACGGCGGAAGACTTCCAGCCCTGAGCGGGCATGGACAGCGCCAGCAGGATGCCCAGCGGAATCTCCACCGCCAACACAGCCAGCGAGAAGGTGATCTGCCGCCACAAGGCCGCGTGCAGCTCCTCATCGCGCATCACGGCGGCAAACCATTCGGTGCCCACAAACACGCGGCGCTCGGGCGAGATGATGTCCTGCACCGAGTAGTTCACCACTGTCATCAATGGAAGAATGGCCGAGAAGGCCACGCAGATGATGACCGGCAGGATCAGGAACCAGGCCTTCTGGTTCACGGGCTTGGTCGTCGTGCTCATGCCAAAAGCTCCTCATTCTGGTAGTAGCAGGTGTGCTCACCCAGCACCTGCAGCCACACCGTGTCGCCCGCCGAGGGCAGTCGCGTCTCGGGGCTGAAGCGGGCCTTGAGCGTGTGCTCGCCCACCTTCGCGGTCAACATCAGGTAGGTGCCGATGTCCTGCACTTGCGCCACCGTGCAGGCAATGGCGCCGGGTTGCTCTGCTGATGCCAGCGCCAAGTATTCGGGCCGAATACCCACCTGCACCGTGCCCGTCGGCAAAGCACGTCCCACAGGGGCGTGCAGGCGGTGGCCCACGATGCTGAGCTGGCCTGCGTCCACCTGCGCGGGCAAAAAGTTCATGCCTGGGGAGCCAATGAAATGCCCCACAAACACATGCTGGGGCCGCTCGAACAGCGCATCGGCCGAGCCCACCTGCACAGCGCGGCCACGCGTCATGACCACCACCTGGTCCGCAAAGGTCAATGCCTCGACCTGGTCGTGCGTCACGTAGATCAGTGTGAGCTTGAGCTCGTGGTGGATCTGCTTGAGCTTGCGCCGCAGTTGCCACTTGAGGTGCGGGTCGATCACCGTGAGCGGCTCGTCGAACAGCACCGCCGCCACATCGGCGCGCACCAGGCCACGGCCCAGTGAAATCTTCTGTTTCTGGTCTGCTGAAAGCCCTGCGGCTCGCAGGTTCAGCTGATGGCTCATCTCCAGCATCTCGGCAATCACGCCCACGCGCTGCTTGATCTGCGCCTCGGGCACCTTGCGGTTCTTCAGCGGAAACGCCAGGTTCTCGGCCACCGTCATGGTGTCGTAGATCACCGGGAACTGGAACACCTGCGCAATGTTGCGCTCCTGCGGGCTGGCACGGGTCACGTCGCGGCCATCAAACAGTACCTTGCCGTGCGAGGGCACGAGCAGACCCGACATGATGTTGAGCATGGTCGTCTTGCCGCAGCCCGAAGGACCCAGCAGCGCATAGGCACCGCCATCCTCGAACTCCATCTTGAGGGGCAGCAGCGCGTAGTCGCTGTCCTGCTGCGGGTTCGGCTTGTACGAATGCGCCAAGTCCAGACTGATGCGGGCCATCTCAACGCCCTCCTTGTACAGCGTTCGGGCGCGCGGGCGCCCATGCCAGTCGGCCGTCAGCACCAAACACATAGGCCTGAGCCGGGTCCAGGTGCAGCGTGATGGGCGTGCCCAGTTCAAAGTAATGCACCCCGGTCAACTGCGCCACCAAATCGCCCCAGGGCGTGGCCGCGTGCACAAAGGTGTCCGAGCCCGAAATTTCGGCCAGCTCGACCACTCCGCCCACGCTGATGTCGCCCGGGCGAGCCACCACGCGCAGCGCACTGGCGCGCACACCCACCGTGAGCCCTGCCGCCGTGGCCACACCTTGGGACAGGGGCACGGCCAGTTCGGCGCCGCCCTCCAAGCGCACACCCCCTGGGACCGCCGATGCGGCAATGAGATTCATGGGCGGGTCGCTGAAGGCACGCGCCACACGCAGCGAGTTGGGCGCATGGAACACCTCGGCCGTGGGGCCGTACTGCAGCAACTGACCTTCGTCGAGCACAGCGGTGTAGCCGCCGAGCAGCAGGGCCTCGCCCGGCTCGGTGGTGGCATACACCACGGTGGACTGGCCTGCAGCAAACAGTTGGGTCAGTTCTTCGCGCAACTCTTCACGCAGCTTGTAGTCCAGGTTCACCAGCGGTTCGTCCAGCAGCATCAGCGGCGCACCCTTGGCCAAGGCGCGGGCCAGTGCCACGCGCTGCTGCTGCCCACCCGACAGCTCGGCCGGGTAGCGGTCGAGAAACATGTCGATATGCAGGCGGCTCGCAATTTCGCGCACGCGGGCGTCGATGTTCTTTTCGCCGCGCAGCTTCAGGGGCGACGCAATATTGGCCGCAACCTTCATGGAGGGATAGTTGATGAACTGCTGGTACACCATGGCCACGTTGCGGTCGCGCACTGGCATGCCGGTCACGTCCACACCATCCACCATCACGCGCCCGGCCGTGGGCGTATCGAGCCCCGCCATGATGCGCATCAGGCTGGTCTTGCCCGCCTGCGTGGCGCCCAGCAGCACCGTGACGGCGCCGCTATGCAGCGCCAGGCTCATGTCGTGGAGCCAAGTCTGCGGCCCTACCTTCTTGCTGATGCTGTCCAGTGCCAGCTGCATCACGCAACCTTTCTAATGGCCCCCTGGGGGCTGTGTGGATCTGGCTTTCTGCTGCACACGCAGCAAAGTGCCTCGTTTTCGATTGCGTTCATTTTTGTTCTTTTTTGATCGTATCGAATCAAGGTTTACCCTTAATGAGTTCCTTTTTGTTCGATTTAAAGTATCTCCACCCCATAAGCCGATTGATTCGCGTGAATACGAACCCCCGACAACTGCTGCTTCTCGAAGAAGTCCGCGCGCGCAAATCCGCCACGGTGGAACAACTGGCAGACACCCTGGGCGTGACCCTGCAGACCGTGCGACGTGACGTGCAGCGCCTGGCCGAGTCCGGCCTGCTCACGCGCTTTCATGGTGGCGTGCGCGTGCCCAGCTCCACGGTGGAAAACCTGGCCCACACCCAGCGCGAGACACTGCACGCCGAAGGAAAGGCCCGCATCGCGCGCGCTGTGGCCGAACAAGTGCCCAACGACTGCTCGCTGATCCTGAACATCGGCACCACCACCGAGGCCATCGCCAAAGCCCTGCTGCACCACCGCGGCCTGCGCGTGATCACCAACAACCTGAACGTGGCCGCCATCCTGAGCGGCAACCCCGAGTGCGAGGTCATCGTGGCCGGCGGCGTGGTGCGCGCCCGCGACCGGGGCATCGTCGGCGAAGCGGCGGTGGACTTCATCCGCCAGTTCAAGGTGGACATTGCGCTCATCGGCATCTCGGGCATCGAGCCCGATGGCTCCCTGCGCGACTTCGACTACCGCGAAGTGAAGGTGGCGCAAACCATCATCGAACACGCACGCGAGGTCTGGCTGGCGGCCGACTTCAGCAAGTTCAACCGCCCAGCCATGGTGCAACTGGCCACACTGGCGCAAATCGACCGCCTGTTCACCGACGCGCCGCCGCCTGAGCCCTTCCCGGCCCTGCTGCAAGATGCTGAAGTCATCTGCACGGTAGCTGCATGACAGAAGGCCCTCCCGAGTCGCCTGCGGCGCCTTCCCCCGGTGGGGGACGATGCCCTCGCTGCGGGGAGGCCCTTGCACAGCGTCCGCTGGTCTGGGCCGCGCGCTGATCGACCGCTGTGGACACTACGTGGATTCATACATTTCGGAGCCCCTCGTCACCATGACCTACCTGCTCGCCCTCGACCAAGGCACCTCCAGCTCCCGCAGCATCGTTTTCGACGAAGGCGGCCACATCGTGGCGCAGGCCCAGTTGGAGCTGCCGCAGATCTACCCCCAGCCCGGCTGGGTGGAGCACGACCCGCTGGAGATCTGGCGCACCCAGCTCGCCACCGCACGCGATGCTCTGGCCAAGGCGGGCATTGCCGCGAGCGCCGTGCGCGCCGTGGGCATCACCAACCAGCGCGAAACCACGGTGCTATGGAACCGCCAAACCGGCCAGCCCGTGCACCACGCCATCGTATGGCAAGACCGGCGTGCCGAGCCCGCCTGCGCCCAGTTGCGCGAGCAAGGCCATGCCGCCACCATCCAGGCCAAGACGGGCCTGCTGGTGGATGCCTACTTCTCCGGCACCAAGCTGCAGTGGCTGCTGGACCATGTGCCCAGCGCCCGTGAAGCCGCAGAGCGCGGCGAGCTGGCCTTTGGCACGGTGGACAGCTGGCTGATGTGGAAGCTGACCCACGGCAAGGTGCACGTCACGGATGTGAGCAACGCCTCGCGCACCATGCTGTTCAATGTGCACACCAACCAGTGGGACGACGAGCTGCTGGCGCTGCTGCGCATTCCCAAGGCGCTGATGCCCGAGGTACTGCCATCCAGCGCCCACTTTGGCGACATCGCGGCCGACCTGCTGGGCCACAGCATCCGCATCGGCGGCGTGGCGGGCGACCAGCAAAGCGCGCTTTTCGGCCAGGCCTGCTTCACCGCCGGCATGGCCAAGAACACCTACGGCACGGGCTGCTTCATGCTCATGCACACAGGCGGCACGTTCCAGACCTCGCAGAACGGCCTGCTCACCACCAGTGCCGCACAGGCCACGGTGCAGCCGGAGTTCGCCATGGAAGGCAGCGTTTTTGTGGGTGGTGCCGTGGTGCAGTGGCTGCGCGACGGACTGCGAGCCATCTCCACCAGCAACGAAGTCGAATCGCTGGCGCAGAGCGTGCCCGATTCGGGCGGGGTGATGATGGTGCCCGCCTTCACCGGCCTGGGCGCTCCGTACTGGAAACCCGACTCGCGCGGCACCATCACCGGCCTCACACGCGGCACCACGCTGGGCCACATCGCCCGCGCGGCGCTGGAGAGCATTGCCTACCAGAGCGCCGCCCTGCTGCTGGCCATGAGCCGCGACGCCGTGGCCGCTGGCGGTGCGCCCGTGAGCGAACTGCGCGTGGACGGCGGCGCCTGCATCAACGACCTGCTGATGCAGTTCCAGGCCGACCTGCTGGGCATTCCGGTGGTACGGCCTGCCGTCATCGAGACCACGGCGCTCGGGGCCGCGTACCTGGCCGGGCTGTCGAGCGGCGTGTACCGCAGCACGGATGAACTCTCGCGGCTGTGGCGCGCCGACCGGCGCTTTGTGCCCACGCTCAGCAGCGCGCGTGCGCAGGAGCTGATGGCGAACTGGGAACACGCCGTTCGCCAAACAGTAGCTGAGTAGCTCCCCCTGAGGCGCTGCGCGCCTTCCCCCTCTCTGCTTCGCTTTGCTCGCGGAGGGAGACGCTGCCAGCGCGGCGGGGCGGCCCTTGCGCGGGAGCACTGGCTTTGGCCACGCCGGTTGCACGAGTGTTCGAGCAACTCATAGGTCTAGCGGCGCTACCATCGGCTCTCCCTTTCCAGCCTGCCCGCAAAATGACCTCCCCCGCTCCAGCCACAGCAAACTCCTCCCTTCCCACCATCGCCTTCATCGGCGGCGGCAACATGGCCAGCGCCATCATCGGCGGGCTGATCCGCCAGGGCCACCCGGCCAGCCAGATCGAGGTGGTCGAACCCTGGGCCGATGCGCGCGCTGCGCTGCAAAAGAACTACGGGATCGAAGCCCAGCCTGAAGCGGGCCCTGCCCTGCAGCGCGCCCGCATCGTGGTGTGGGCCGTCAAGCCCCAGACCTTCAAAGATGCCGCCGCGCAGGCAAAAGCTCACACGCAACAGGCCTTGCACCTGAGCGTGGCCGCCGGCATCCGCTCCGACAGCATTGCCCAATGGCTCTCCACCGAGCGCATCGTGCGCACCATGCCCAACACGCCAGCGCTGGTGGGCAAGGGCATGAGCGCGCTGTACGCCCGCCCTGCCGTGGACGCGGCCGAACGCGCACAAGTCGAAGCCATCATGGCGTCCACCGGCGAGTTCCTTTGGGTGGAGTCTGAAAAGCAGCTTGACGCCGTCACCGCCCTGTCGGGCTCTGGCCCCGCCTACGTTTTCTACTTCCTGGAAGCCATGACACGCGCGGGCACCGACATGGGCCTGACCGAGCAGCAGGCGCACCAGTTGGCCGTGGGCACATTTGTCGGCGCATCAGAACTGGCACGCCGCTCCGACGAGCCCCCGGCCGTGCTGCGCCAGCGCGTCACGTCCAAGGGCGGCACGACCTATGCTGCCTTGCAATCCATGGAATCGGCCGGCGTCGCTGCTGCCTTTGAACGCGCCATGGAGGCCGCACGCCAGCGCGCCGATGAACTGGGGAATGAATTCGGGGGGTAGTGCACTGAGTCAGTGCAATCGGTGCTCTCCATGCCCCAGCTCCTGCAGCCCTTTGAAGCCTGGCACCACACATCGGCCTCGGCCGACAGCACGGTGGTGGTTCCTGATGGGTGCCGTGACCTGATCCTGCATGCCCTCCCCCACCAGCCGCCCACCTGGTTTGTGACCGACCTGGCAGACACCACCTACACCGTGTCGGGCATGGTGGGCGAGCGCTACTGGGGATTTCGCATGCAGCCGGGCGCGCAGGTGGATGCCAAGCGCCTGCTGGCCTTGTTGCACAAACGCTCCATGAACGACGCCCACGATGCCCTGCCCCTGCTGCACGACTGCATGGTGCTGGATGCGCGGGTGGCCGATGCGCTGCAAAGCCTGGCGCGCCACAGCCAGGTGGCCCAGGCAGCGCGGCAACTGGGCGTGTCGGAGCGCACCCTGCAGCGGCTGGTGCAGGTCGCCACCGGGCGCCCCCCGGCTTATTGGAAGTGCCTGGCCCGCGTGCGCCGTGCTGCGCAGGCGCTGCCGGAGGCACCCTCGCTCGCGGAGTGCGCAGCGGACCATGGCTACACCGACCAGGCCCACATGACCCGCGAATTTGGGCGCTGGTTGGGCCGCACGCCCGCAGCAGTGGTGGCCTCGCCCCAGTGGCAGGCGGCTATTGGCGCTTCGGGCTATTGCTGAGGGAGCACGCCAATCCCAGGTAGTGGGCCACCTGCTTGGCAGCCAGGTCTTCTGGCGTGTGCAGTTTGATGTGCCTGCGCTGTTTGCCAGCGCCCTCCAGCACCTTGAATTCGTCCGCCAGCTGGGCGCCATCACCGAACTCCAGCGACACATGCTGGGTGTACGCAAACAGGCCGCAAAAAGACGCTGGTGCCGAAAAGAGGATGCCGCCGTATTTGACCTCCTCGCGCACATCCGGCCCCAGGGCAAGAACAAGGGCGCGGGCGCCCTGCAGCACGCTGTATTGATCTGGATGGCGCTGCCGGATGTCCTGCAGCAGTTTATGGACGCGGTCTTCGGCCATGGATGAAGGGGAGCAAAAATGGGTTTGAATGAAAACTGCAGGCGGGCTCGCGGCTTCCAATCAATGTAGCGAATGGCGTGGAAACCGGCTTGTAAAAACCCGCCACAACCATCACAGACAATCCCGGCCGCGCGCCGTAGTCAGCCCGTCAGCCCCAGCCACCGCAGCAGATAGCTGCCCGCAATGCCGGCAAACACCGTGGCGCCCAGCCAGTGGTTGACGCGGAACGCGTTGAAACACCCTTCGCGCGAGCGGGTCCGGATCAGCGTAAAGTGCCACAGCACCTGCGCCAGCGCAACGGCAATTGCTATATAAAATATAGCATTCAGTGCATATGGATAAAGCGCTAGGGCCCAAATAGACAAAAAAAGCAGATAGAACGCCACGATGGCCGGCACATCCCAGCGCCCCAGCGTGATGGCCGAGGTCTTGATGCCGATCTTGAGGTCGTCATCCCGGTCCACCATGGCGTATTCGGTGTCGTAGGCCAGCACCCAGAACAGGTTGCCCAGCCACATCCACCAGGCCACGGCGGGCACGCTGCCCTGCACGGCGGCAAAGGCGATGACGATGCCGAAATTGAACGCAATGCCCAGCACCGCCTGGGGCATGGAAATGATGCGTTTGGTGAACGGGTAGGCAATGGCCACCAGCACGGCGGGCACCGACCAGGCGATGGCGGCCTGGTTGGTGGTGAGCACCAGGCCAAACGACACCAGCGCCAGCACCGCGCCCAGGCTCAGCGCCTCTTTCACCGACACCGCACCGGTCGTGACGGGCCGCTGCGCCGTGCGTTTGACGTGTTTGTCAAAGTCGCGGTCGGCCACGTCGTTCACGCAGCAGCCTGCGCTGCGCATGAGGAAGGTGCCCAGCACAAACACCACCAGCAGGTGCCAGCCCGGAAAGCCGTCGGCTGCAATCCACAGCGCGCTCAGCGTCGGCCACAGGCACACCAGCCAGCCGGCGGGGCGGTCCCAGCGGATCAGGTCGAGATAGAGCGAAAAACGGCTGCGGGGGGAAACAGGGGACGACGACATGATGGGACCATTACAAGAACAGGCTCAGCAGCAAGACGCTGCGGCGGGTGGCGGGCCACGGGCGCACAGAATGTAGCAGCAGCGCCGCGACCGGGACACGCATCACGAGGCCAGGTAACCGCCCCAGCGCGCGCAAAAAACCCGTTAAAGTCTCCGCTCGTTCCCCCAACGTACCGCCCTCTGGGGCACCAACGCATGCCCCATACATCGACCTCCCAGGCCGCCACGCGTTTTGCTGTCCCCCGCGGAATGCTGGTGGGATTTGTGATTGCTGCCCTCGCCACGGTGCTGATCGCGCTGGTGAACTTCCGCACCGCCCAGGTGCGCTCGCACGCTGTGGAAGCCATGGACGAGACCACGGTGACCATGCGCCACCTCAACCTGTTCGTGTCTTCGCTGAAAGACGCCGAGACCGGGCAACGCGGCTATCTGCTGACGGGGGACGACACCTATCTGCAGCCCTACAACCTGTCCCTGGGCGCCATGGAGCGCAACATGGCGCGCCTCAAGGAGCTGACGGACGACAGCGCCGTGCAGCGCCGCCTGGTGCTGCAGATCGACGACCTGCGCCACGAAAAACTGCGCGAGCTGGGCGAGACCATTGAACTGCGCCGCTCGAAGGGCCAGGAAGCCGCCGTGGCCGTGACCCGCAGTGATGCCGGCCGGGTGCTGATGGACCGCATCCGCGACCTGGCGTCGGACCTGTCCACACTGCTGAACCAGCAGCTGGAAAACGAACGCAAGCAATGGGTGGAGGCGGCGGCCATGTCCACCTACTACTCCTGGGGCGGATCGTTCGTGCTGCTGGTGCTCATCTGCCTGTCGGCCGCCGCCAATGCGCGGGAGTACCGCCTCAAGGCCCAGCAGTCGTGGGTGGCGGCCGGCCTCAACGGGCTGAGCCAGCGCATCCAGGGCGACCACCGGCTGGAGGACCTGGGCCAGCTCACGCTCGAATACTTGGCGCAATACCTGCGCGCGGCCGTGGGGGCAGGCTATGTGGCCGACTGCAACGGCGCGCTCACCCTGTTTGGTGGCTACGCCCTGCCCCGCGAACGGCTGGAGCAGCGCCTGCTGCCCGGCGAAGGCCTGGTGGGCCAGGTCGCGCGCTCGCGCCAGATGCTGCATGTGCGCGATGTGCCCGCCGGGCACCTGATGGTGTCGTCCAGCACCGGCCAGTCCGCACCGACCGAGCTGCTGCTGGCGCCCGCAATCGAGAACGGCGAAGTGTTTGCCGTGATCGAACTGGGCTTTCATCGCCCTCTGACCGAGCCTGAGCGCACCCTGATGGAACGCGCCTCGGGCATTCTGGCGGTGGCGATCCGCGCTGGGATTGACCGCAACCGCCTGGAAGCCTTGCTGGAAGAAACCCAGCGCCAGTCCGAAGAGCTGCAGACCCAGCAAGAAGAGCTGCGTGTGAGCAACGAGGAGCTGGAGCAGCAAAGCCGCATCCTGCAAGAGTCGCAGGCCCAGATGGAGGTGCAGCAGACCGAGCTGGAGCAGACCAACGCCCACCTGGAGGCGCAGACCCAGCAGCTGGAATACCAGCGCGAGCAACTGCTGCGCGCCCAAAGCGCCATGACGGACAAGGCGCGCGAACTGGAGCTGGCCAGCCAGTACAAGAGCGAGTTCCTGGCCAACATGAGCCACGAGCTGCGCACACCGCTCAACTCCACCCTGATCCTCGCCAAACTGCTGTCCGACAACAAGCCTGGCAACCTGAGCGCCGAGCAGGTGAAGTACGCGCAGACCATCTACGCGGCGGGCAACGACCTGCTGGCACTCATCAACGACATCCTCGACCTGTCCAAGATCGAGGCTGGCCAGGCCACCGTGTCGGTGGAAACGGTGACGCTGTCCAAGGCCCTGCAAACCCTGATCGACCCGCTGCGCCCGCTGGCGCAAGAGAAGGGCTTGACGCTCACGGCCACCGTCGCCCCCGACGCACCGGCCACGCTGGACACCGACCCGCAGCGCCTGGGGCAGGTGCTCAAGAACCTGCTGTCCAACGCGCTCAAGTTCACCGAGAAGGGCTCGGTGGCGCTGCATGTGTCGCGCAACCCGGACGACACGCTGTCGTTTGCCGTCAAGGACACCGGCATCGGCATTCCGGCGCACCAGCAGGAGCTGATTTTCGAAGCCTTCCGCCAGGCCGATGGCAGCACCCACCGCAAGTACGGCGGCACGGGCCTGGGCCTGTCGATCTCGCGCGATCTGGCGCAGTTGCTGGGCGGATCGATCCACGTGCACAGCACGCCGGGCGAGGGCAGCGTATTCACCCTGATCCTGCCCCAGAAGCTGCTGCCTTCGTCGCCTGAAGCTGAACCCGCAATGCCGCTGGCGGCGCCTGCGCCAGCCCACGCGAAGGCACCGGTCGTCGCACCGGTTCCTTCGGCCCCCGCGTTGCCACCCGTGGCGGCCCCCACCGCACCCGCAGCCCCGCGCCGCGCGAGCGCGCGCAGCATTCTGGTGATTGAGGACGACGTGCGCTTTGCGCAGATCCTGAGCGACCTGGCCGGTGAGATGGACTTTGACTGCCACCTGGCCCACAACGCAGCGGATGGCCTGGCCTACGCCGTACACAGCCTGCCCAGCGCCATCGTGCTGGACGTGAACCTGCCCGACTTCTCGGGCCTGGGCGTGCTCGACCAGCTCAAGCGCAACCCGGCCACGCGCCACATTCCGGTGCACGTGGTCTCGGTGGCCGACTACTCGCAAGAGGCCTTGGGCCGGGGCGCCGTGGGCTACGCCCTCAAGCCCGTCAAGCGCGACGAACTGGTGCATGCCCTGCAGCGGCTGGAAGCCAAGTTCACCCAGAACCTGCGGCGCGTGCTGGTGGTGGAAGACGACGAACGCCAGCGCGAGAGCGTGCGCCACCTGCTCACCAACGACGACGTGGAGATCGTGGGCGCCGGCACGGCAGCCGAGGCGCTGGCGCACCTGCGCGGCTCCACCTTCGACTGCATGGTGATGGACCTCAACCTGCCCGACCTGAGCGGCTACGAATTGCTGCAGCAGATGACGGAGCAGGACGGCGTCTCCTTCCCGCCCGTCATCGTGTACACAGGCCGCGCCCTGTCGCGCGACGAGGAGCAGCAGCTGCGCCGGTTTTCCAAGTCCATCATCATCAAGGACGCCCGCTCCCCCGAGCGGCTGCTCGACGAGGTCACGCTGTTCCTGCACCAGGTGGAGTCGGAGCTGTCGGCAGAGCACCGCCAGATGCTGCAGGTGGCCCGCAACCGCGAGACTGCCCTGGAAGGCCACAACGTGCTGGTGGTGGAAGACGATGTACGCAACGTGTTTGCGCTCTCCAGCATCCTGGAGCCCACCGGCATCCGCGTGGAGATCGCGCGCAACGGCCTGGAGGCCCTGCAGGCGCTGGAACGCGCCGGCAGCGGCGGCCACCCTGCGATTGACCTGGTGCTGATGGACATCATGATGCCGGAGATGGACGGCTACACCGCCATGCGCGAGATCCGCAACCGCCCCGAGTGGCGCCGCCTGCCCATCATCGCGTTGACCGCCAAGGCCATGAAGGACGATCAGGAAAAATGCCTGGCCGCCGGGGCCAATGACTACATCGCCAAACCGCTGGACGTGGAGAAGCTGCTGTCCCTGGTGCGGGTGTGGATGCCCAAGTAGGCCCCGCCATGCCCCATCGCAAGGCCCGCACCGCCGACATCGAGCAGCGCCTGCTGATCGATGCCATCTACCACCGCTACCACTACGACTTCCGGGGCTACGCACAGGCGTCGCTCAAGCGGCGGCTGGCGTCGGCGTTGGTGCAGTTTGACTGCAAGACGCTGTCGCAGCTGCAGGACCGCGTGCTGCACGAACCCGCCGTGTTCCCTGCGCTGCTCGAATACCTCACCGTGCAGGTGAGCGACATGTTCCGCGACCCCAGCTACTTCCAGGCGCTGCGCCAGGAGGTGGTGCCGCTGCTGCGCACCTACCCGTCGCTCAAGATCTGGGTGGCCGGGTGCAGCGCGGGAGAAGAGGTTTATTCGCTGGCCGTCCTGCTGCAGGAAGAAGGCCTGCTGGACCGCACACTGATCTACGCCACGGACATCAACCCGCACGCGCTGCGCGCGGCAGAGTCTGGAGTGTTCGACGTGTCGCGGGTGGCGGCTTTTACCGAGAACCATGCGCGCTCCGGCGCCCGCAGCTCGTTGTCGGACTACTACGCTGCCGGCTATGGCCGCGTGGTGTTCGACAAGGGCTTGCGCGAGCACATGGTGTTCTCTGACCACAGCCTGGCCACCGACAGCGTGTTTGCCGAGGTTCATCTGGTGTCCTGCCGCAATGTGCTCATCTACTTCGAGCGCGACCTGCAAGACCGCGCCCTGGGGCTGTTCCGCGAGTCGCTGTGCCATCGGGGGTTTCTGGGTCTGGGGTCCAAGGAGTCTCTGCGGTTTTCAGCGCACACCGATGCCTTCGAGGACTTTGTGAAGGAAGACCGCATTTACCGCAAAAAGGCCGGGCTGTGAGCACCACCGACCTCGCGCCCAGACCAGCACCTTCCGGGGGCTACGCAGCCATCGTGGTGGGCGGTTCCTCGGGCGGTATCGACGCCTTGCTGGAACTGCTGCCCGCGCTGCCCGCCACGCTGCAGGCGGCTGTGCTAGTGGTGCTGCACCTGCCCCGGGACCGGCGCAGCCTGCTGGTAGATATTTTTCAGCCCCGCTGCGCAATGCCGATGCGCGAGGCTCAGGACAAGGATGCCATCACTCTGGGCTCGGTGAGCTTTGCGCCACCGGACTACCACCTACTGGTCGATGCTGGGCCCCAAGGCCCGCATGTGGGGCTGTCGGTAGACCCTCCCCTGCATTTTTCCCGCCCCTCCATCGACGTGCTGTTCGAATCGGCGGCAGACCACTACGGCCCCCGGCTGGTGGGCGTCCTGCTGTCGGGCGCCAATGAAGACGGTGTGCACGGCCTGCAAGCCATTCAGGCGGGGGGCGGCCTCACCATCGTGCAAGACCCCGCCAGCGCCAGCATGCCCACCATGCCGCAGGCGGCCATCGCGGCCTTGGCGGTTGACCACATCCTGCCCCCTGAAGGCATTGCCAGGCTGCTGGTGGACCTGCACCGCCGCCAGCAGCTTTGATACGGGCATATGCGTCCTTCCTTGAGAACCCCATCCACCCTCCCCACCGCCCATGCCCCAGACCGACCGCACCAAATGCCTGCTCGTTGACGATGTCGAGGAAAACCTGATCGCCCTGGAGGCGCTGCTGCAACGCGACGGGCTGGACATCCTCAAGGCCCAGTCGGGCCCCGAGGCCCTGGAACTGCTGCTGGCGCATGACGACGTGGCCCTGGCCTTGCTGGACGTGCAAATGCCCGAGATGAACGGCTTCGAGCTGGCGGAACTGATCCGGGGCAGCGAGCGCACCCGGCACATTCCGCTCATCTTCATGACGGCGGGCTCACGCGAGCAGAACTGGCAGTTCCGGGGGTACGAAAGCGGGGCGGTGGACTTTCTGTACAAACCCATCGACCCGCACATGCTCACCAACAAGGCGAGCGTGTTCTTTGAACTGCACCGGCGCAAGCAGGCGCTGGCGCACGAGCTGCGCGCGCGCACCGAGGCCTTGCGCATCAACGAAATGTTCATGGCAGTGCTGAGCCACGACCTGCGCACACCACTGCAGTCCATCGTCGCGGCGGCCACCGTGCTCAAGCGCCAGCCGCCCCCCGACAAGGCGGTGCTGATGGCCGACCGGGTGCTGGGCGCCAGCCAGCGCATGGGCCACATGATCGAAGACCTGCTGGACGTGACCCGCATTCGCCAGGCGGGCGGGCTGGCGCTGCAGCTGGGCTCCACCCACATGCAGGCGCTGGTGCAGCGCACGCTGGATGAGGTGGCCACCAGCCACCCGGAACGCTATATCGGGTCCACCCTGCAAGGCGACCTGGCCGGCACCTGGGATGCCGAACGCCTGTGTCAGGTGATCACCAACCTGGTTGGCAACGCCCTGCACCACGGCAGAGTCGACCACCCTGTGCAGATTGCAGTGGACGGTACCAGCCCTGAGGAGGTGAGCATCACGGTGTCCAACGGCGGCACCATTCCCTCTGCGCTGCTGCCGCATTTGTTCGACCCGTTCCGGGGTGGAGAGCGTGAGCCCGGCCGCCACCAAGGGCTGGGGCTGGGGCTCTTCATTGCGCACCAGATCGTGCGGGCCCACCATGGAACCATCGAGGCCCAGTCACTGGACGATGTCACGACCTTTCGGGTGAGACTGCCGCGCCACTCGCCAGTACGCAGCCCCCGCAATTGACTGCGCGCAGCCCAGCACAACAGCGCAGGTCACCACGACCAGGCGGGTGGCGTGATGAAGTAAAGTATGAACAGCGAGCGATCGGCGCTAGCAAGCCTCAGCCGGCGGCTGAAGCCAGCGCTGTCTGGATGGACTCGAGCAGCTGCTCCAGCTCTTCCAGCTCAAAAGGTTTGAGCAATGCGCGCACGTTGGGCCCCCAACTGCGCGGGTGGCTACCCAGCTCGTAGCCGGAGCACAGCACCACCCACCGCTGCGGATCATCCGCCAGCAGCTGGCGGGCCAGTTCCGTGCCCGAAAGGCCGGGCAGGCTGACATCGGTCACCACCACATCAAAGACGTCCCCAGCATCCAGAGCCAGCGCCTCCTCGGCAGTGGCGCAGGGCGTGACCGTCCGGCCTTCACCTTCCATAAGCATGCCGATGGTCTCGCGCAGCTCCGGGTTGTCTTCAACGTACAGGATTCGCATACATCAGAGGGGATTGATACGCCATGCCGCCCTGCGAAGAAGGGAGCATGACCAAAACACGCATCATGCGCAGGCGATGGAACTGCGCCATGTAGGACAAGGCGCTCTTCTTCGCTGTGCAGCAGTGTTCTGCGCCCCTCGGGTAATGCGCGTGGAAGCTGCGAACCCTTTTACTCTTCGAGCAGCGAGCGCAGCATCCACGCCGTCTGCTCGTGCACCGTGAGGCGCTGCGTCAGCAGGTCGGCCGTGGGCTCGTCGCTGGCCTTGTCGGCCAGGGGGAACAGGCTGCGCGCGGTGCGGGCCACGGCCTCATGGCCTTCGACCAGCACGCGCACCATCTCCAGTGCCTTGGGCGGCTTGGCGGGCGCATCGGGCACCGTGGCCAGCTTGCCGAATTCGGCATAGGAGCCCGGCGCCACATGGCCCAGCGAGCGGATGCGCTCGGCAATCGGGTCCACGGCATTCCACAGCTCGGTGTACTGCGCCATGAACATGGTGTGCAGCGTGTTGAACATGGGGCCCGTCACGTTCCAGTGGAAGTTGTGGGTGGTGAGGTACAGCGTGTAGGTGTCGGCCAGCAGGCGCGACAGGCCCTGGGCGATGGCAGCGCGGTCCTTGTCGCTGATGCCGATGTTGATGGTGGGGGCGGTGGTCTTGGAGGCCTTGGCCATGTCATTGCTCCTGAAGTGAAGATGGATTCGACAGCAGATGCCCGCCGACCCGTCGGACCTGGAGGCATCGCACCAAAAACACTGTAGCGCAAGGCCATGACCAGCGAGCCTGACCTGCGTCAGAGCCACACCACGGCAGCAGGACATCGCCCGCCAGCGCGGCGCAGGCCAGGCCGGCCTTATGACAGCCGCTTGACCCCCGGCAGCTCGCAGGCATACACCGCGTTGCGCAATGACGCAATGGCTTCATACCGGGTAAAGCTGCGCCGCCATGCCAGCACCACGCGGCGCATGGGTGGCGGGCCGCCGTCCTCTTCGCGGATGGGCAGGTAGCGGATATAGCTTTCGTCGCTCTTACGGCGGCGTGACACGGTGAGCAGCGCATCGCGCGGCACCGAAAGGCGCGGCACCAGCGTCACGCCCATGCCTGCGGCCACCATGTGCTTGATGGTTTCGAGCGAAGAGCCTTCAAACGACTTGCGGATGCCCTCGGCATTGCTCGCAAAGCGCGCAAATTCGGGGCAGACCTCCAGCACATGGTCGCGAAAACAATGGCCCGCACCCAGCAGCAGCATGGTCTCGCTCTTGAGTTCGGCCGCCGTCACAGACTTCTTCGCCGCCAGCGGGTGCGTGCTGGGCACAGCCGCCATGAAGGGCTCGTCATACAGCGGCGCCATGGCCAGGCCCGTGTCGGGGAAAGGTTCGGCCAGGATGGCGCAGTCGATCTCGCCGGTACGCAGCATCTCCAGCAGCTTGACGGTGAAGTTCTCCTGCAGCATCAGCGGCATCTGCGGCGTGCGCGTGATGGACTGGCGCACCAGCTCGGGCAACAGATAGGGCCCGATGGTGTAGATGACCCCCAGGGTGAGCGGCCCCGCCAGCGGGTCCTTGCCGCGCTTGGCAATCTCCTTGATGGCCGCCGCCTGCTCCAGCACGCTCTGCGCCTGGCGCACGATCTCTTCGCCCAGCGGCGTCACCGAAACCTCACCCGCGCTGCGCTCGAAGAGCTTCACATCCAGCTCTTCTTCCAGCTTCTTGATGGCCACCGACAGTGTGGGCTGCGACACGTAGCAGGCATCGGCCGCATGACCAAAGTGCTTCTCCCGCGCTACGGCAACGATGTACTTGAGTTCGGTGAGGGTCATGGTGTGTTCCAGCAGGCCGTGTCATGCCTTGAGATAGTCGGATTTTCCACCCAACCAGCGCGCGACGTGCTTTGCGGCCAGGTCAGGATACCGGTCCAGCATCTGCGGCGCCAGTTCGCGCGCCCATTCGAGCAGGTGGGTGTCGGTCGCCAGGTCGGCAAAGCGCAGCAGCGCATCCCCCGACTGGCGCGCGCCCAGAAACTCGCCGGGGCCGCGAATCTCCAGATCGCGCCGGGCGATCTCGAAGCCGTCGTTGGTTTCGGCCATCGCGCGCAGGCGCTCCTTGGCGGTTTCGCCCACGCGGCCGCTGTCGTTGGTGGCGTACAGCAGCACACAGGCCGAGGCGGCCGCGCCCCGGCCCACCCGGCCGCGCAGCTGGTGCAGCTGGCTCAGCCCAAAACGCTCGGCATGTTCAATGACCATGAGCGAGGCATTGGGCACGTCCACCCCCACCTCGATCACGGTGGTGCTGACCAGCACGCCCATCTGGCCGCTGGTGAAGAGTGCCATCACGGCCTTCTTCTCGGCCGTGGGCATGCGCGAGTGCAGCAGACCGACCATGCAGCCCGGCAAGGCCTCGCTCAGATCGGCGTGGGTGGCGGTGGCGTTACTCAGATCCAGCGCCTCGCTCTCTTCGATCAGCGGGCACACCCAGTACACCTGCCGCCCGGCCTCTACCTGCGCGCCGATGCGTGCGATCACCTCGTCCTTGCGGCTGTCGGCAATGAGTTTGGTGACGATGGGCGTGCGGCCCGGGGGCAGCTCATCGATGACCGACACATCGAGGTCGGCGTAGTAGCTCATGGCCAGCGTGCGCGGGATAGGGGTGGCACTCATCATGAGCATGTGGGGCTCCATGCCATGGGCAGCGAGTTTCTGCCGCAAGGCAAGCCGCTGCGCCACGCCAAAACGGTGCTGCTCGTCGATGATGGCCAGCGCCAGGTTCTTGAACTGCACCTGCTCCTGGATCACGGCGTGGGTGCCCACCACCAGCGCGGCCTCGCCGCTGGCCACCAGCGCCAGCATGGCGGCGCGGTCCTTTTTCTTTTGCCCGCCCACCAGCCAGGCCACCTTGCGGCCGCGCTCGGCCAGCAGGGGTTCGAGCCAGCCGATCATCTTGGCGAAATGCTGCTCGGCCAGGATTTCGGTCGGCGCCATGAGCGCGCACTGCCAACCCGCGTCCATCGCCAGACAGGCGGCCAGGGCCGAGACCACGGTTTTGCCCGAGCCCACATCGCCCTGCAGCAGCCGATGCATGGGCACCTGGCGGGCCAGGTCGGCGGCAATTTCTTCGCCCACGCGGCGCTGGGCGGGGGTGAGGCTGAAGGGCAGCACGGCCAGCAACTGCTCATGCAGCGGCAAGGCACCGTCTGCGGCTTTTTGGGCGCGCAACACGGGTGCACGCAGCATGTCGCGTGCTCGGCGCGACTGCTGCTGCGACAGCTGCTGGGCCAGCAACTCCTCGGCCTTGAGGCGCTGCCACGCGGGGTGGCTGTGGTCCTCCAGCGTGGACAGCGCCACATCGGGCGTGGGGTGGTGCAAAAAAGTGAGCGCCTCGCGCAGGCTGAATAAGCGCTGGAGGCCATTTTGGCCATAAACCCGAGTCACCGGCGGCTCGGCACCGGGTGGCAGGGTGTCTGACAAGTCCACCCGCGTCAGCGCGCCCACCACCGCACGGCGCAGGTAGGGCTGGGGCAAACCGGCGGTGGTGGGGTAGACGGGCGTCAACGCCGCAGGCAGCTCGCCGCCCGCCACGCGGAACGCCGGGTGCATCATCTGCCGCCCCCAGAAGCCGCCCTTGATCTCACCCCGGATGCGCAGGCGCGCACCCACGGCCAGGGTTTTCTGGTGCGAGGGGTAGAAGCTGAAGAAGCGCAGCTCGCACGAGCCGGTGTCGTCCTCCACCTGCACCAGCAGCTGGCGGCGCGGCCGTAGCTGAATTTCGCTCGCAGTCACCGTGGCTTCGATCTGCACCATCTGCCCGTCGCGCGCATTGGCCAGCGGGGTGATGCGGGTTTCATCCTCGTAGCGCAGGGGCAGGTGCAGGGCGAGGTCGATGTCACGTTGGAGCCCCAGCTTTTGCAGCGCCTTTTGCGCTACCGACGCGCCGCCTTTGGCCGCAGCAGGGGCTGCCGAAGCCTTGGCGCTAAGGGAAACTCTGGGGGCTGCGGCGGGCATGTAGCGGGTTCTGCGAACGACAAGGGCGGGGCAAAAAGGCTACCATGGTTACCGTTGATTACGCCTAAAGACGGGCGTTTATTCAGAGTTCAGGTCCCCTACCATGCTCAAGCGCATTCACATTCAGCATCTCACCCTGGGCATGTATCTGCACGAGTTCTGCGGGTCGTGGATGGACCACCCGTTCTGGCGGGCCAAGTTCTTGCTCAAAGACCCCGGGGACCTGGCCCGGATACAAGCCACTGCCATCCAGGAAATCTGGATTGACACCGACAAGGGGCTGGACGTGGCGGCGGGCACCGCGTCGGTGTCGCGCGAGGAGGCCGACGCGCAGATTGACACCGACTTCAGCCGCCTGGAGGACCTGCCGCCCATCAAAGTCACGCTGCCATCCCCACCGCCGCCGCCCAAGCGCAACCGCAATCCTGCGGACATGCACAGCGAACTCAAGATGGCCGCTGCCATCTGCGTGAAATCCAAAGAAGCCGTGGTCTCGATGTTCAACGAGGCCCGCATGGGCCGCGCGGTGGACTCGGCGAGTGCACAGAGCCTGGTGGAAGAAATTTCGGATTCCGTCACCCGCAACCCCGGCGCGCTCATCAGCCTGGCGCGCCTGAAAACGGCCGACGACTACACCTACATGCACTCGGTGGCGGTGTGCGCGCTGATGGTGGCCCTGGCCAAGCAGCTCAAGCTCAAGGACGACCAGCAGCGGCTGGCGGGCATGGCAGGCCTGCTACACGATCTGGGCAAGGCGGCCATCCCGCTGGCCGTGCTCAACAAGCCCGGCAAGCTCACTGACCAGGAATTCACCGTGGTGCGCAGCCACCCGGTGGAGGGCTACCACATGCTCAAGGAGGGCGGCAACGTGCCCGACGCCGTGCTGGACGCCTGTCTGCACCACCATGAAAAAGTCGATGGCTCCGGCTACCCCGACAAGCTGCAGGGCGAAGGCATCAGCGTGATCGCGCGCATGACGGCCATTTGCGACGTGTACGACGCCATCACCTCCGACCGGCCCTACAAGCGTGGATGGGACCCCGCCGAGTCACTGCGCCGCATGGCCGAGTGGACCAAGGACCATTTCGACGCCCGCATCTTCCAGGCCTTTGTCAAAAGTATCGGCATCTACCCTGTGGGCTCGCTCGTGCGCCTGACCTCGGGCCGCATCGGCGTGGTCACCGAGCAATCGGCCGCCGCACTCACCGCCCCCATGGTCAAGGTGTTCTTCTCGACCAAGTCCGACCTGCGCATCCCCCCCGAAATGGTGGACCTGTCTGCCCCGGGCTGCACCGAGAAGATCGTGGCGCGCGAAGACCCCGACAAGTGGCGCTTTCCGGACCTGAACGAGCTATGGTCAGGCTTTGCCGAAAAGGTCTGGTAGCCCGATGCCCGCACTGATCACCCTCACGCTGAACCCCGCCCTCGACCTGGCCACCACCACCGACCACGTTGCGCCCACCCACAAGCTGCGCTGCGGTCCGGCGCAGCGCTTTGCGGGTGGCGGCGGCATCAACGTGGCGCGGGTGCTGCACCGCCTGGGTGCGGACGTGTGCGCCTGGGCGCTGGCGGGCGGCGCGGCGGGTGCACAGGTGCAGCAGTTGCTGGCCGACGAGGGCGTGCCCACGCGACTGCAGCGCATTGCGGGCGATACGCGCGAGAACTTCTCGGTGGTCGAGACCACCACAAGCCAGGAGTTTCGTTTTGTGCTGCCCGGCCCCACGCTGCAACCCGCCGAGTGGCAGGCCTGCCTGGATGCGCTGGCTACCCACACACCGCCACCCCGCTGGCTGATTGCCAGCGGCAGCCTGCCGCCTGGCACGCCGGACGACTTCTACGCCCAGCTGGCGCGCGCCGCATCCGGCCGGGGCGTGCGGGTAGCCGTCGACACCTCGGGGCCGCCGCTGGCGGCGGCATTGCAGGCCGGGGTGGCGCTGGTCAAGCCCAGCCTGCGCGAGCTGCGCGACGTGATGCAAAAGCCGCTGGAACATGCGGCCGACTGGTGCACCGCCGCCAAGTCGCTGGTGCACAGCGGCGCTGCCGACATCGTGGCGTTGTCAGTGGGCGAACAAGGCGCCGTGCTAGCCACGCGCGAGGGCGTGTGGCAAGCGCCAGCCCTCAACGTACCCGCCACCTCCGGCACCACGGGCGCGGGCGACTGTTTTCTGGCGGCCCTGGTCTGGGCGCTGGACCGGGGCGATGCGCCGGCCGAGGCCCTGCGCTGGGGCGTGGCGGCCGGAGCGGCCGCGCTGCTGCACCCTGGCACCACGCTCGCACAGGCGGATGACGTGCGGCGGCTGGTGCGCAGTGTGCCCGCGCCGATGGCGTTCACCCCCCAGCCATAGCACCGCGCCTGCAGCGCCCGCACCCGCGTGTGACAATCGCGCCTTCCGCAATTTTTACCTTGGCACGGGCCCGTTCGGCCCTCAAGCACGATGACTGATCTCTCCAGCGGCGCAGCCAGCGCCCCCACAACACCCCGCGTGTTCACCCTCAGCGACTTCGACTTCTCGCTGCCCCCCGAACTCATTGCCCAGCACCCCGCGCCCGAGCGCAGCGCCTCGCGCCTGCTCGATGGCCGCGCCATGCAGCCGGTAGACCGCATCTTTCGCGAGCTGCCCGGACTGCTGCGCGAAGGCGACCTGCTGGTGTTCAACGACACGCGCGTGGTCAAGGCGCGCATCTTTGGCGAGAAGGCCAGCGGCGGCAAGCTGGAGCTGCTGATCGAACGCGTGCTGCCCGTCGAGGCTGGCAACCCGGGCAACGAAGTCGTGGCCCACATGAAGGTCAGCAAGAAGCCCCTGCCCGGCAGCGTGGTGCACATGGCCGGTGGCCGCAAGGCGGGCGGCTTTGACGCGCAGTTGCTGGGCCGCTGGCCCACCGAGGACGGCCCGCTGTTCCGCTTTGCGCTGCACGGCCCCGCAGGCGAATCGCCCTGGGAGCTGATGGACCGCCACGGCCACCTGCCGCTACCGCCCTACATCGAGCGCCACCAGAACAGCGACCACGACCCCGACGAGGCCGAGGACAGCCAGCGCTACCAGACCGTGTTTGCCCGCAACCCCGGCGCCGTGGCCGCGCCCACGGCCGCGCTGCATTTTGACGAGGGCGTGCTGGCCGACCTGGCTGCACGCGGCATCGAACGCGCCAGCGTCACGCTGCACGTGGGCGCGGGTACCTTCCAGCCTTGCAAGACCGAAAACCTGGCCGAGCACCAGATGCACAGCGAGTGGTACGAGGTGCCCCTGGCCACGCTGGCCGCGCTGGAGCGCTGCCGCCAGCGCGGCGGCCGTGTGGTGGCCGTGGGTACCACCACCGTGCGCACACTCGAATCCTGGGCGAAGACGGGCCAGGCCTCTGGCGACACTAACATCTTCATCACACCGGGCTTTGCATTCCAGGTAGTGGATGTGCTGATCACCAACTTCCACCTGCCCAAAAGCACGCTGATGATGCTGGTGAGCGCCTTTGCGGGCTACGCCCACATCATGGGCCTGTACCGGCACGCCATTGCGCAGCAGTACCGCTTCTTCAGCTATGGCGACGCGATGCTGCTGGAGCGTGCACGCAGCACGCCGTGAGTTCCTCAGGCCCTGCGACGTCGACCAGCCCCGCAGCCCGCCGGCGTGCGGCGCTGGCGGGCATCGCGCTTGCCGTCACGGCCTGCGCGTTCTTTGCGCTGCTGGACACCGCAAGCAAGCTGGTCAGCGTGGGCGTACCCATCGTCATGGCGCTGTGGATGCGCTATGTGTTCCAGTCGCTGCTGACCACGGCCTTCGTGCTGCAACGGGCGGGGCGCCCTGCCCTGCGCACCACACAGCCCCGCTTCCAGGCCTTGCGCGGCGCGCTGTTCGCCATGACCAGCCTGTTCGGCTTCATCAGCCTCACGGCCTTGCCGCTGGCGGAGTTCACGGCCATCGTGGCCACGGTGCCGCTGTGTGTGACGGTGGTGGCGGCCCTGTGGCTGCACCAGCCCGTGAGCGCGGTGCGCTGGCTGCTGGTGGTCACCGGCCTGGCGGGTACGCTGGCCATCATCCGGCCCGGTGGCGAGGCCTTCACCTGGGCGCTGCTGTGGCCGCTGTGCATGCTGGCTGCGGGCACGGGCTACCAGGTGTTGAGCAGCAAGATGGCAGGCCAGGAGAGCCCCGCCACCACGCAGCTCTACACCAGCTGGATCGCCACCGCGCTGGTGTCGCTGGGCGTGCCGTTCTTCTGGCAGCCGGTGAGCGACCCGTGGCTATGGGCGGGCATGTTCACCATGGGCCTGTCGAGCGCGGTGGGCCACATGCTGCTGCTCCATGCCTATGCGCGCACCACGCCGGTGACGATCGCGCCGTTCCTGTATTCGCAGATCGGGTTTGCCATGCTGGCGGGCTGGCTGGTGTACCGCCATGTGCCCGATGGCTGGTCGATGGCCGGGATCGCCGCGATCGTGCTCAGCGGCGCGGCCAGCACCTGGCTGACCGTGCGGGAAACGCGCTGACGGCACTGCCCAGCGCCGCCCCAGCATTCAGCGGCAGGTGCTGGTTGGCGCAACGCGGGGCGCGGCCCCCATGGCCGGAGGCTGGTTGGCCGAAGGCAACTCCACACAGTAGGTGCCCCAGGGACCCGCAGCCTGAACCATGCGCCGGCCCTCTGCGCCGCGCAGGTCGCGCTCGGCAATGCCAGATCCCAAGGCACCCGCTGGAGCGACTTCCCAGCGCTGATGCAGCGGCTGTGGTTGCTGTGCCCCTTGCCGGCGCTGCCAGGCTCGCTCGCGCTGGAGCGCCCATGCCACATCGTCCATGCTGGGAGCAGCCCGTGCGGCATCACCCGGCCCGGATGCCGGCGCCTGCGGCGCGGGCGCAACCGGCAGGGCGGCGGTCAAGCCCTCCACGCTGCCATCAGGCGCAGCAGACTCCACAGCGATCGGCCGCCCGCTGCGGGTAACGGCCTGCTTTGGGCCCTGCCCGCTGGCAACGGGTGTGGCGCTCCGGGTTGGAGCGGCAGGCTGGGGAACGGCAGCTGGCAACGGCTCGCTGGGTGCCGTAGACGCGGGCAGCGGCGCCAGCGTCACCCATACCATGGCAGGTGCATCGCTGCGCTCGGGCGAAGTTCGCAGAGCACCATCGCTTCTGCTCAGCATCGCCAGAACCAATCCATGCAGCAACAGCGCCCCACCTACTGCCCAGGCCAGTCGCGGGCCGAAGCCGCGCGTGCCTCGCACTGCCCTAGTCGCCCTGGGCCAAGCCACCAGCCTCGCCACGCGAAGGCGCCTCGCTATCCTTCGTGTCCGCATCGGGCACCCAGGCCAGCAGGTCTGCCGGCTGGCACTGCAGATAACTGCAGATGGCGGACAGGGTCTCGAAACGCACGCCCTTGACCTTTCCGCTCTTGAGCAGGGACAGGTTGGCCTCGGTGATGCCCACATGGGCCGCCAGATCGCGCGACTTGACCTTGCGGCGCGCGAGCATTTCATCCAGGGTCACGACAATCGCCATGGGAATTCCTTCGCTGGCGAGTTGCTAAACAAACGCATCCGCTTCGGCTTGCAGGCGGTGGCCCTCGGCCAGCACGTGCCCCAGGAGCAACATCATCAGTCCCACGACCAATACGCTCATTTCAAACGGCCCCACGCCCAGCGCCACCAGGCCGTTCTGCTGGCCGGAAGCCAGCCAGGACAGCAGCGCCGTCACCCCCGCCTGGTAGACGAGTGAAGTCACGAACATCGCCAAAAAGCCCCAGCCCACGCCACGGAACCCGTGCACCACCACTGGCCCGAACACGGCCCCGGCCAGAAAGGACCGGCAGATGCGATGCACGCACAGCACCGCATACAGCATGGCTGCAGCGGGAATGCACTCCAGCGCCACGCCCACCCAGCGCCAATGGGTCTCCATGGAGGGCGGCGGTGTGAGGCCAACCAACAAGGCCTGCGAGGGCACCACCGAAAGCGGCATCCAGCCACCCCAACCCGTTTCATGCCCGATGGCCGCCCAGCGCGCCATCGACAACACCAGCGATACCAGGGCACACGCCCAGCTGGCCGCGAGAAGGCCCCAGGCCAGGCGGCGAAACGAGGGGCTGTGAACAGAAGATACCGATGGGGGTAAATGTTGCGTCATGGTTGGTGAATTTTTCTGTAAAACAATAATAATATACCGTCAAACAGAAATTTACTACCATGCTTTTTTTCCTAACGCCCCTGCGCCCTTTGGCTTTTCTCCGTGCTTTCTCGTGTTTTTTGGCCCTGGTGCTGCTGTCGGCCTGTGGCAGTGTGCCGGTGTCATCACTGTGGAAGCTGCGGCAGCTCCAGCTGGAGACGCTGGACCCCGCCGCGCTGCGCGCCGCCGTGGTACACAGCCCGGGCCTGCAGCTTCATGGCAACGCACTGGAGCTCACAGTGAGCGTTTCGCGCACGCTGCGCAAGCCCGGGGGAGCCATCGCCACCGAGCGCCTGGAAGAAAAATTGCCCCTGCAGGAGCTGCGCAGCACGGCCGATCGCAGCGTGCTCGCGGAATATGAAACGTCCCGGACCCATGTGCAGGTCTGGCGGATCGACCCCGCCGCCCTGCCGCGCCTGCAGGCTCTGCGAGAGCGGGCCATGGGCTGGAAAGGCACGGACGATGGTTCCCGTCAGTTGGGCCTGGGGCTGGAACTGTCGGGCTGTCAACAAGGCGGCTCCGGCAGCCGCGTCGTGACCACCCTCTTGCGATTCACCGACACAGGGGAATACATCCCGCTGGTACGCAACCTCGACCTTGCGGAGACGATGCCAGCGCACGAGCTCGCCAAGCGGTTTCCGGCCTGCACAACGCGCTGAGCCGCCTCAGTGCGCTGCGCGCAAGGCCGTCAGAACGCTACCGCGTGCCCGTCCTTGCGCGGGTCGGAGCCTGCGATGTAGCTGTTGCCGTTCTTCAGCACCAGCTGGGCGCCGCCAAAGGCGAACACGCCGTTGCCCTCTTCCACCGTCACTTCGTGCCCGCGCGCGCGCAGCGCGGCGACCACGGCAGGGTCAAAGCCTGGCTCCACGGCCACACCCTTGCCGCCCGTCACACGCCAGCGGGGCGCATCAGCCGCCGCCTGCGGGTTCTGGCCGTAGCGCAGCACGCGCAGTGCCATCTGGGTGTGGCCCTGGCTCTGCATCGGCCCGCCCATCACGCCAAACGCCATCTGGGGCGTGCCGTCGGCATGCATGGCAAAGGCCGGGATGATGGTGTGCGAGGGGCGCTTGCGCGGCGCCACCTGGTTGGCGTGGCCCGGGATCAGGTTGAAGCCGTGGCCCCGGTTCTGCAGGCTGATGCCCGTGCCCGGCACCACCACGCCCGAGCCAAAGCCCATGTAGTTGGACTGGATGAACGAGACCATCATGCCGGACGCGTCGGCCGCCGCCAGGTACACCGTGCCGCCGGGGCGCGGGGCGCCGTAGCCAGGATCGCCAGCGCGCGTGGTGTCCATCAGCGCGGCGCGGCCGCGCAGGTAGTCGGGGTTCAGCAGCGCATCGGGCTTGACGTGCATGGCGTCGATGTCGGCGTTGTACTGGTGCAGGTCGGCAAACGCGAGCTTCATGGCCTCGATGCTGGCGTGCACGGTCTCCACATCGTCCACCGGGTGAGCGCCGATGCCATGCGCGTCGAGCATGCCCAGCGCCATCAGTGCGGCAATGCCCTGGCCGTTGGGCGGAATCTCATGGACCACCGACTCGCCAAACCGCTGCTGGACGGTGCCAACCCAGTCGGCCTGGTGCGCGGCCAGGTCGGCCAGCGTCAAGGCACCGCCATTCGCCTGCGCATGCGCCGCGATGCGCTCGGCGATCACGCCGCGGTAGAAAGCCTCGCCCTCGGTCTCGGCAATCAGCTCCAGCGTGCGCGCATGGGCTTCGCTGCGGAAGATTTCGCCCGCCTGGGGCACGCGACCATTCGGCATGAAGCACTCGGCAAACCCGGGCTGCGTGCCCAGCTTGGCCGCGCCCAGCGCCCACAGGCGGGCGATGGTGGGCGAAACCGGGAAGCCATTGCGCGCATATTCGATGGCGGGCTGGGCCAGTTGTGCAAACGGCAGCTTGCCCAGGCGCTTGGAGAGCGCCACCCAGGCCGACACGGCACCGGGCACGGTGACGGCGTTCCAGCCCGTCTCGGGGATGCCGCCCAGCTTCTCGAAGTATTCAGGCGTCCATGCCGCAGGCGAGCGGCCCGAAGCATTGAGGCCGTGCAGCTCCTTGCCATCCCACACGATGGCAAACCCGTCGCTGCCCAGGCCGCAGCCCGTGGGCTCCACCACCGTGAGGGCCATGGCGGCGGCAATGGCGGCGTCCACCGCGTTGCCACCGGCCAGCAGCATGCGCAGCCCCGCCTGCGCCGCCAGTGGTTGCGACGTGGAGACCACATTGCGGCCCATCACCGCGCTGCGGTGGGAGGCGTAGGGAAGGGACCAGTCGAGGGCTTGGGGGTTCATGTGATGGGACTCCATGGCGGGCCAGGACCCGCTCGGATGAAAACTGGCGTGTCCGAGGAAAAGGACACCGAGGAAGGGCCGCCCCGCACCGAGGGTGTCGTCCCCTCGCCCGCATCGCGCAGCGGTGCGAGAGCGGGGGGAAGGCGCGCAGCGCCTCAGGGGGTTATTCAATGCTTATTTTGTGTTGGCGAATCACCGTCGCCCAGCGGTTGCTGTCCGCCTGCACCATGGCACCAAACTGCGCGGGTGTGCGCGGCGCGGCGGGCTCCACGCCCAGCTTGGCCAGGCTCTCGGCCACCTCGGACGCCTGCACGGCCTTGGCAAAAGCCTTGTGCACGCGGTCCACCAAGGCGGGGGGAGCCCCGGCGGGCAGGTACACGCCAAACCAGGTCACCGACGAATAGCCGGGCAGGCCAGATTCGGCCAGCGTGGGCAGCTCGGGCGCCAGGGTGCTGCGCTTTTCGCTGGTGACAGCCAGCGCGCGCAGGCGGCCCGCCTTGGCGTGGGGCATGCCCGTGGGCAGCGAATCGAACAGCACATGCGTCTGCCCGGCTATCAGGTCGGGGATGGCCAGGGCCGTGCCCTTGTAGGGGATGTGCGTCATCTCCACACCCGCCTGGGCGCTGAAGGCGGCCGTGTTCAGGTGCACGATGGTGCCATTGCCGCTGGTGGCGTAGTTGAGCTTGCCGGGGTGGGCCTTGGCGTAGGCAATCAGTTCGCCCACGGTCTTGACCGGCAGGCTGTTGGTGACCAGCAGCACGCTGGGTGCGTCGGCCACATGGGCCACCGGCGTGAAGTCCTTGCGCGGGTCATAAGCCAGCTTGGGCATGAGGTGGGGCGAGATGGCATGTGTACTGCTGGTGGTCAGCAGCAGGGTGTAGCCGTCGGGTGCGGCCTTGGCCGCCTCGGCCGTGCCCAGGGTGCCGCCGGCGCCGGGCTTGTTGTCCACCACCAGTTGCTGGCCCAGGTCGGCCGCCACGCGCTGGGTGACCACGCGGGCCACCAGGTCGGTCGCGCCGCTGGCTGGGAAGGGCACGATCACCCGCACGGGGCGATCCGGCCAATTGGCTTGTGCCTGCGCGGCAGATGCCAGCACCAGCAGGCCGGCCAGGCCCCAGACACCACGGCCCCAGGAAAGTAGACGCATACAGAGCACTCCCGCAAAGAAATCGGACACAAAGAGGATGGAACCATCTTAGGAAGCTGCGCCTTGCTTGACCAACAGCATTTCAGCAAGCTGCTTTGCCATCACGGCAAACCGGCGCATACTGAACACCTCCCTCTCCGCCCCTTCCTCCATGCGTCCCCACCTGCTGCAAGACACCACCCTGCGCTACTTTCTGGCCGTGGCGCAGAGTGGATCGCTCACCGAGGCCTCGGCTCGGCTGCATGTGGCTGCTTCGGCCCTCAGCCGGCAGATCGCGGGGCTGGAGGCCCAGCTGGGCACGCCCCTCTTTGAGCGCCACCCGCGCGGCATGGTGCTGACAGCGGCGGGCGAGATCCTGGCCGTGCACGCCCGCCGCACGGTGCTGGACGCCGAGCGCGCACTGGGCGAGATCGGCGCGCTGCAGGGCCTGCGCGCGGGGCAGGTGCGCCTGGCCACCTCCGACGCATTTGCCAACGAGCTGGTGCCGCGCCTGTGCGTGGAGTTCCAGCGCACCTATACCGGGGTGCAGTTCAGCGTGATCGCCCTGCCCACGGCCCAGGTGCCCGACGCCGTGCGCAGCGGCACGGCCGACATCGGCCTGTGCTTCAGCCGCGCGCCGCACAAGGACATCGACGTGGCCTACCGCCAGAGCGCCCCGGTGCTGGCCCTGCTGCCGCCCGGCCACCCGTTGGCCAGCGCAGGCAGCGTGACCCTGGCGCAGGTGGCCGAATACCCCTTGGCGCTGCCCCCGCCCGAGACCACGGTGCGCCAGATGATCGACATCGTCTGTAGCCGCCAGGGCCTGCAGCTCGACGCCGTGCTCATCAGCAACCATGCCAAGACGGTGGTCAACTTTGTGCTGCTGGGCGGCGGCCTGTCCGTGGCCAGCGAGATCGCCGTGCGCCACCTGGTGGCCGAGGGTGCCATCGTGGCCCTGCCCATCAGCGACCCCGGCATGGACCTGCGCGACATCGAAATCCAGACCCTGGCCGGGCGCAGCCTGCCGGTGGCGGCGCAGGCGTTTCTGGAGCTGCTCAAGGAGCGGCTACCGCAGCAGTGGTAGCCCTTGGCATCGGTTATCCGGCGTGCTGGTCATCACCCGGCAGCCCCAGGCGAATCGGCCCCCCGGGCACCGTGGCATCCACTGGCACCCCACCGCGCGTTACGCGCAGGCGGTGCTGCAAACCCTGCTCAGTAACCGTGCTGCGCGCGAAAATCCCGCGCCTTGCCAAAGTGCCCGTTGCCAATAAAAGGGACAGGCGGGCGCAGTGCCGACAGGGGCGAGGGGTGGTTGGATGTGAGCACCAGGTGCCCGCGGTCTGCGGGAATCCACGCGCGCTTGGACTGGGCGTGCGAGCCCCAGAGCATGAACACCACCGGGCGCGGGCCTTCGGCCACATGGCGGATGACGGTGTCGGTCAGTTCCTCCCAGCCCTTGCCTGCATGGCTGGCGGCCTGACCCTCTTCCACCGTGAGGCAGGTGTTGAGCAGCAGCACGCCGTTCTTCGCCCACTTGACCAGGCTGCCGCCGGGGTTCGGGAACGGGGGGAAGGCCACCCCCAGGTCGCGCTGCATTTCCTTGAAGATGTTCTGCAGCGAGGGCGGCAGGCGCACGCCCGGCGCCACCGAAAACGCCAACCCCTCGGCCTGGCCCCGGCCGTGGTACGGGTCCTGCCCCAGGATGACCACACGCACGTCTTCGGGTGACGTCAGCTCCAGCGCCCGCAGCGGCTGGGGCGGAAAGATCGCCGCACCCGCCTGCAGCCGCGCCTGCAAGAACGCGAGCAACGCCTGCCCGCGTGCGCCGGCGAAAAAGGCGTCCGCCAACGGCTGCCAGCCGGGCGCCACGGGCCAGTCGGCGGGGTTGGCGCTTTGGAGTTGGGCCGGGGTCTGGGAAGTTGAATTCATGGTCAAAATAGGCTTTAGCGCTTTACCATCAAGCGCAAGCAGCTATTAAAACAGGAGTTTTCGCCCTCTCTCACCCAAAGAGCTTGGCCAAGGCCAGGCCCGGATCATCCGCCCGCATAAAGGCTTCGCCCACCAAGAAGGCGTGCACACCAGCGTCGCGCATGGCCTTCACATCGGCAGGCTTCAAGATGCCCGACTCGGTGACCAGAAGCCGGTCCGCAGGCACGTCCTTGAGCATGGAGAGCGTGGTGTCCAGCGTGACCTCGAACGTGCGCAGGTTGCGGTTGTTGATGCCGACCAGCGGAGTCTTGAGCTTCAGGGCGCGCTCCAGCTCGGGCCGGTCATGCACCTCCACCAGCACCGCCATGTCCAGGCTGCGTGCAATGGCCTCGAAGTCGGCCATCTGGGCGTCGTCCAGGCTGGCCGCAATCAGCAGGATGGCGTCGGCGCCCATGGCGCGCGATTCGTAGATCTGGTACGCATCCACCATGAAATCCTTGCGCAGCACAGGAAGCAACGTGCTGGCGCGGGCTTGTTTCAGGTAGTCGGGCTGGCCCTGAAAGAACTGCCGGTCGGTCAGTACCGACAGGCAGGCCGCGCTCACCTTGCCATCGCCTTCCATATAGCTCTGGGCAATGTCAGCGGGCTCGAAGTCGGCGCGCAGCACCCCCTTGCTGGGGCTGGCCTTCTTGATCTCGGCAATCACCGCCGCCTGGCCCTTGGCGATCTTGGCGCGCAGCGCGCCTTCAAAGTCGCGCGTGAGCACACGGCTCTCGGCGTCGGCGCGCATGGCTTCAAAGGACAGGCGCTTTTTTGCTGCCGCTACTTCTTCGTGCTTGACGGCGACGATTTTGTTGAGGATGTCACTGCTCATGGTGCGCGGCCTTTGGGTTGTCGGTTTCGGTGTCGTCGGACTCAGGGGAGCCCTGTTTCAGAATTTTGGTGAACACGCGGTGCATCACAAACCCGGCCACGATGAAAAGGGCAGAGATGCCCAGTGCAATCCAGGTGCCAGGGTCGCGCCACATGGCCGTGTCAGGCCGCCGTGGCCAGCGCGTGCGTGCGCGTGACCACCTGCTCCAGCTTGGCCAGCGCGGCGCCCGACGCAATCACGGCACGGGCCTTGGCCAAGCCTGCGGGCACCGAATCGACCACATTGGCGGCATACAGTGCCACGCCCGCGTTCAGGCACACGATGTCTTGCGCGGCGCCAGGCTCGCCCTTGAGCACGCCGATCAGCATCTCCCGCGACTGCTCGGGCGTCTCAACCTTGAGCGCGCGATTGCTCGCCATCGGCAGGCCAAAGTCCTCAGGGTGGATTTCGTACTCGGTGATCTGGCCGTTTTTCAACTCACCCACCAAAGTGGCAGCGCCCAAGCTGACTTCGTCCATGCCATCACGGCCGTACACCACCAGCGCGTGCTCGGCGCCCAGGCGCTGCAGCGCGCGCACCTGGATACCGACGAGGTCGGGGTGGAACACGCCCATCAGGATGTTGGGAGCCCCGGCCGGGTTGGTGAGCGGGCCCAGGATGTTGAAGATGGTGCGTACGCCCAGCTCCTTGCGCACCGGGGCCACGTTCTTCATGGCCGGATGGTGGTTGGGCGCAAACATGAAGCCGATGCCGACTTCTGCAATGCACTGGGCGATCTGCTCGGGCTTCAGGTTGATGTGGATGCCCAGGGCCTCCATCACATCGGCGCTGCCGCTTTTGCTCGACACACCGCGCCCGCCATGCTTGCTGACCTTGGCACCGGCGGCGGCGGCCACGAACATGGAGCAGGTGGAGATATTGAAGGTGTTGGCACCGTCGCCGCCCGTGCCCACGATGTCCACCATGTGGGTCGCGTCCTTGACGTGGACCTTGGTACTGAACTCGCGCATCACCTGCGCAGCGGCGGTGATCTCGCCGATGGTTTCCTTCTTCACGCGCAAGCCGGTGATGATGGCTGCGGTCATGACGGGCGACAGCTCGCCATTCATGATGAGCCGCATCAGATGCAGCATTTCGTCATGGAAGATTTCGCGGTGCTCGATGGTGCGCTGCAGCGCTTCCTGGGGGGTGATGGGCATGACGGTGTCTCCTGGGGTGGCGGTCAAGCCGCCGGTTGATCAGTAAAGGCCAGCTTGAGTCCGAAGCCGATGAACATGGCGCCTGCCAAGCGGTCCAGCCAGTGCATGCCGCGCTGGATGGCTGTGGCACGGCGCGCCATCCACGAGGCCGCCAGCGCCCACCCCACGTTGACGGGGATGGCGTTCACGTTGAACAGCACGCCCAGCAGCACAAAGGCCAGCGCCTTGTTGTCGGTGCCCGGCGCGATGAACTGCGGCACAAAGGCCAGGAAGAAGATGGCGACCTTGGGGTTGAGCACATTGGTCCAGAAGCCCCCCAGGAACACCTTGCGAAGTGGCGTGTGCTGCACAGGGGCGGCCTGCGCCGCCGCCAGCGCGGCCGTGTTGCCATTGTCGGCGCCAGGTTTGGACAGCAGCATGCGCACGCCCATCCACATCAGGTACGCCGCGCCGATCCACTTGAGCACCGTGAATGCCGTGGCCGACGTGGCCAGCAGCGCGCCCACGCCCACGGCGGCCGCGAAGATGTGCACAAAACAACCGGCCGTGATGCCCAGGCCCGCCACGATGCCCGCGCGCGTGCCGGAACGCAGCGCGTTGGTAACGATGTAGAGCACATCGGGCCCGGGCGTGAGGTTGAGCAGCCAGCCTGCCGCGA
Source organism: Acidovorax sp. SRI_002 (assembly GCF_057586455.1). NCBI lineage: Bacteria > Pseudomonadati > Pseudomonadota > Betaproteobacteria > Burkholderiales > Comamonadaceae > Acidovorax > Acidovorax sp. SRI_002. The sequence continues at coordinate 227,412 of NZ_JBYCZW010000008.1, forward strand.
TGAACATGAGCAGTTGATGAAGTTCGGGCATGGGTGTGTCTACCAGCGTCGGTCAGGTTCCAGTCGATGCAGGAAGGTCGTCAGCGAATCGCGCGGAGGCTGCACCGCATGCGCGGCCAGGATGCGCCCTGCTGCCCCCCGGTGGTACGTGCCATGCACAACCAAGTGGTTCAGGATCTCGCTGCGCGACATGCGCCCCGTGTCGCCGTCGGTGAAGCGGAACGCCACCGGTTCGGCCAGCTGCGCATCATCCAGCCCGCCCACGTACTGCACATACCAGTCGTCCGACGCGCGCACGGTATCGCTCAGGGTTGCCAGCTCCGGCGTTTCATCGGTGTTGGTGGCCCGGTAGGTGGTCTGGGGCAGGCCCTGCAGGTGGCTGGCAAAGATGCGGTCCACCACGTAGGTGTGGTTCAGGATGCGCACAAACAGACGGTAGTCGTCGGCAGGCAGCGCGCCTTGCGATGCCGCGCCCAGTGCCAGCAGTTCCTGGTTGGCCCAACGCTTGTACTGGAAAAGCTGGGCCAGGCCCTGGGGGGCTGTCATGCGCGCTGCTCCAGAAAGTTCTTGAGCATGGCGTGGCCGTGTTCGGTGAGGATGCTTTCGGGGTGGAACTGCACGCCTTCGATCGGCAGCGTCTTGTGGCGCACGCCCATGATTTCGCCGTCGTCGGTCCAGGCGGTCACTTCGAGCACATCCGGGCAGGTGGCACGCTCGATGGCCAGCGAGTGGTAACGGTTGACGGCGAATTGCTCCGGCAGACCCGCAAACACGCCCTTTTGTGTGGTGGTGATCACGCTGGTCTTGCCATGCATGAGCTCCTGCGCACGGATGATGGTGCCGCCAAAGGCTGCACCAATGGCTTGATGACCCAGGCACACGCCCAGGATGGGCAGCTTGCCGGCAAAGTGCTGGATCGCTGCCACCGAGATACCGGCCTCTGCAGGTGAGCAAGGCCCGGGCGAGATGACCAGGCGGTCAAGCTGGCCCGCGTTCAGGCGCGCCTCGATCTCGGCCACGGTGATCTCGTCGTTGCGGAACACCTCGACCTCGGCGCCCAGTTCACCAAAGTACTGGACGATGTTGTAGGTAAAGCTGTCGTAGTTATCGACCATCAAGAGTTTCATGCGGCGCTCCCGGCAGTGGCGGGCTCGCGCAGGCGGGCGAACTCGCGGTGTTCATAGGCAATGCAGACTTCCATGAGGCTGCGGTAGATGGCTTCGATCACGTCGGCATCGCCGCCTTCCGCCTGGGCACGTTCGCGCACACGGTCCACGATGGCCTGGATGCGCGCTTCGTCGCGCACCTGTTCCACGCCTTGCTTGATGCGCGCGGCCTGGGTCATGTAGCCCACGCGCTCCACCAGCAGGGGCACCAGCACGTCGTCCAGCGCGTTCACTTCGCGGCGCACGTCCTGCATGGTGGTGCAGGCCTTCACTTTGGCGATGGCCTTGGGGTCACGGATCGTCATTCCAGGCCCTCCTCAACCAGTTCGGCGGCGCGCAGCAGCGCGCGGGCCTTGTGCTCGGTTTCTTTCCATTCCAGCTCGGGCACCGAATCGGCCACCACACCGGCAGCCGCCTGCACGTAGAGCGTGCCGTTCTTGATGATGCCGGTGCGGATGGCAATGGCCACATCCATGTCGCCCGCATAGCTCAGGTAGCCGCAGGCGCCGCCATACAGGCCGCGTTTGGTGGGTTCGAGCTGGTCGATGAGTTCCATGGCGTGCACCTTGGGCGCGCCGGTGAGCGTGCCTGCGGGGAAGGTGGCCTTGAGCACATCCATGCTGGTCATGCCCTCGTTCAGGATGCCTTCGACGTTGCTCACGATGTGCATCACGTGGCTGTAGCGCTCCACGGCAAAGGCTTCGGTCACCTTCACGGTGCCAGTTTTGGCGATGCGGCCGATGTCGTTGCGCGCCAGGTCGATCAGCATCACGTGTTCGGCACGCTCCTTGGGGTCGTTGATGAGTTCGACCTCGGTGGCCTTGTCCTTCTCGGGCGTGGCGCCGCGCGGGCGAGTGCCGGCCAGGGGGCGGATGGTGACCTTGGTGCCCTCGTCGGTCTTCTCCTGGCGCACCAGGATCTCGGGGCTGGCGCCCACCACATGGAAGTCGCCAAAGTCGTAGAAGTACATGTACGGCGACGGGTTCAGCGAACGCAGCGCGCGGTACAGGCTCAGGGGGCTTTCGGTGTAGCGCTTGTGGATGCGCTGGCCCACCTGCACCTGCATGAAGTCACCCGCAGCAATCAGCTCCTTGGCGCGGTTCACAGCGGCCAGGTAGTCGGCCTTGGCAAAGTCGCGCTGGGCGGGGTGGCTTTCGGTGGCCTTGACCACGGGGGCACTCACCGAATACTTGAGCTGCTCTTTCAGCTCACGCAGGCGCTTCTTGGCGCGGGTGTAGGCCTCAGGCTGGGCCGGGTCGGCGTAGACGATGAGGTAGAGCTTGCCCGAGAGGTTGTCGATGACCGCCAGTTCTTCGCACTGCAGCAACAGGATGTCGGGGCACCCCAGGGTGTCGGGCGGACAGGTGGTCTCCAGCTTCTTTTCGATGTAGCGCACCGCGTCGTAGCCAAAGTAGCCCGCCAGGCCGCCACAAAAGCGCGGCAGGCCGGGGCGCAGCGCCACCTTGAACCGCTTTTGGTATGCCTCAATGAAGTCGAGCGGATTGCCCTGGGCGGTTTCGACCACCTGGCCGTCCGTCACGACCTCGGTTTTGGCCTGCGCCCCAAAGCCGCTGGCCCGCAGCAGCGTGCGTGCGGGCAGGCCGATGAAACTGTAGCGCCCGAAGCGCTCGCCACCCACCACGGATTCGAGCAGGAAGCTGTGCTTGCCCCCGTCCTTGGTGTGCGCCAGCTTCAGGTACAACGAGAGCGGGGTTTCCAGGTCCGCAAAGGCCTCGACCATGAGCGGAATACGGTTGTAGCCTTCGCTGGCCAGGCTTTTGAATTCAAGTTCTGTGATCACGGGGAGGGCTCCCAGCTGTCGCAGCGCGTGTCCCTGTCAATGAAAAAGGGGCGCTGCGGTCCATTCAATCGGCCTCACCGCATCGGGGTGGAGGCCACGGGTGCACGCTGGGGCTGCTGCCCAGGTGCCATCAGGCGTTCAAAGCGACAGGCTGACGCCAGGGCCAGGCTCCCCGGTCGCTGCAACCTGTGATGAACACGTGGTGAATGAACATGGGCCAAAGTGTAGCAAAGCTTTTTTCAGGGCCTGAGTTGACGACTCTCAAGGCGAGATCGCACAACCACTCGAAAACCCTGTTGCGGCCCGGCAGGAGCACTGCAACAATTTGAAACGAACGACCGTTCTTTTTTAGGAGTTGCGCATGAAGTTTCTCCAGCGATGTGCCGCAGCAGCCGTGGCCTGCCTGTTGGCGGCCGGTGCTATTGCCCAGCCCATCACCGTGGCCGACGTCAAGTATGAAGAGACGAGCAGCCTGAGTGGCAGCAGCCTTCAGCTCAATGGCGCAGGGGTTCGCTACAAGGCCGTGTTCAAGGTGTACACCGCAGGCCTGTACCTTGAAAAGAAGGCCTCGACTCCCGCTGAAATCATGGCCCTGAAGGGCCCCAAGCGCATGAGCATCACCATGCTGCGCGAGATCGACTCCACCGAGCTGGGCAAGCTGTTCTCGCGCGGCATGGAGGACAACATGGACCGCGCAGCGTTCTCCAAGCTCATCCCGGGCGTGCTGCGCATGAGCCAGATCTTCTCGGACCACAAGAAGCTGCAGGCGGGCGACCAGTTCATGATCGACTGGATACCAGGTACCGGCACGGTGATCACGGTCAAGGGCAAGCCCCAGGGCGAGCCTTTCAAGGAGCCGGAGTTCTTCAACGCGCTGCTGGGCATCTGGCTGGGCAATGTGCCCGCCGACTGGAAGCTCAAGGACGCCCTTCTGGGCAAGCCTGCGTAACCCCCTGGGACAAACCCCGAGGCACTTCCGCCCGGGGCTGTCCCGCGCCCGACAGACGCGCTCCCTACTCGGGAGTAGCCTTTGGACCAACGAGCACACCCGCCCCTCACTGACGAAACAACGGCCTCTTGCTGCGCGCACCCCGCAGTCACTGATGCCACGGCCTGAACCGAGTTTTTCGCGCTACCCGCGCCCCGCAACGAGCCGTCTGTAACGCCCCCATTTTCTGCCCCCAGATACCTTTTTGCGCCAGACCCCACCATGAAACTCAGCAACCTTTCCGTCGGCCTGCGCCTGGGCGCGTCGTTCGGTGCCATCCTGCTCATCACCGCGTTGATTGCCGCCACCGGCATGTGGCGCATCGCGAGCCTGCAAGGCGCCAGCGAACGCGTGGCCACCCAGGAGATCGAGCAGCAGACCCTGGTGGAGAACTGGGCGTCAGACATCCGCCTGAACTGGGTGCGCACCGAGGCCTTCCTCAAGGCCATTGACCGCGACTACATGGAAAAGCTCACGGCCGACACGCAGGCCACAGCCAAAGGCATCGAGGGCAAGGTCCAGCGCATCGAAGGCCTGGTACAGGGAGACAAGAACCGTGCGCAACTGGCCACCATTGCCGCCGCCAGCAAGGCCTACAACGACAAACTCGCCGAGATCCGCGAACTGCACCGTGGCGGCGAGCCCAATGTGCCCACGCTGGTGGACAAGGACTTGCGCCCTCTGGCGGACAAGTACCTCCAATCCCTCGACGACCTGCGCACTGCCATGGCCGCGCAGCTGGCCGACAGCCAGGGCGACACCAGCACGCTGGCCAAGGCCAGCCAGGTGTTGCTGGGCGTGGGCACACTGATAGCCGTGGCACTGGGGGCACTATTGGCCTTCACCGTCACACGCTCCATCGTGCAACCTGTGCAGCGGGGCAAGCAGGCGGCGGAGAGCATTGCCGATGGCGACCTGACCCACCCCATCGAAGCCAGCGGCAATGACGAAACCGGCCAACTGCTGCAGGCGCTGGCCACCATGCAATCGCGCCTGGCCACCATCGTCGGCAATGTGCGCCACAACGCAGAAGGCGTGGCCACCGCCAGCGTCGAAATTGCTTCCGGCAACAATGACCTCTCGGCACGCACGGAACAGCAAGCCTCAGCCTTGCAGCAGACCGCCGCATCCATGGAAGAACTTGGCTCCACTGTGCGCCAGAACGCCGACAACGCGCGCACGGCCAATCAGCTCGCCATGAGCGCATCCACCGTGGCCCAACAGGGAGGCGATGTGGTGGCCGAAGTGGTCGAGACCATGAAGGGCATCAACGACAGCAGCCGCAAGATCGCCGACATCATCAGCGTCATCGACGGCATCGCCTTCCAGACCAACATCCTGGCCCTGAATGCTGCCGTGGAGGCTGCGCGCGCGGGCGAACAGGGGCGCGGCTTTGCCGTGGTGGCCGGGGAAGTGCGCAGCCTCGCTGGACGCAGCGCTGAAGCCGCCAAGGAGATCAAGGGTCTGATCGGCACCAGCGTGGAGCGCGTGGAGCGCGGCACAGCCCTGGTGGACAAGGCCGGCGCCACCATGAGCGAAGTGGTTGCATCGATCCGCCGCGTGACGGAGATCATGGGCGAGATCAGCGCAGCCAGCAGCGAACAGAGTCAGGGTGTCTCGCAGGTGGGCGAAGCCATCACGCAGATGGACCAGGCCACGCAGCAGAACGCGGCCCTGGTAGAGCAAAGCGCAGCAGCGGCCGACAGCCTCAAGACACAGGCGGGGCAGCTGGTGGATGCGGTGGCGGTCTTCCGCCTCTCAGCCAACACCACCCGCCACGGCGATGCAACGCCCGCCCCTGTGCGCGGCAGCAGCATCAGCGCATCGCGACTGGACTACCGCGCCGTCGCGCCACGCCAGTTACCCGCCTGAGAGCGGCTCAGGTCAGCTGCGCCAGCGAATCCACAAAACCGTCGGCATCCACGGCCCGAACGGGCGCGCCGTGGTTGTAGCCGTAGGTGACCAGCACCACGGGGCACCCGGCCGCGCGGGCAGCCTGCGCGTCGTTGCTGGAATCGCCCAGCATCAGCGTGCGCGCGGGGGCAGTGCCCAGCGCTTCGCAGGTCTTGAGGAGGGGCAGAGGATCGGGCTTCTTGCGCTCGAAGGCGTCACCGCCAAACACTTTCTCGAAATACCCATCGAGGCCCTTGGACTTCAGAAGCGGCAGCGCAAATTCCGTGGGTTTGTTGGTCAGGCAGGCCAGGCGCAGCCCCCGGGCACGCAGCGCCTTCAGACCGTCCTCTACACCCCGGTAAACCCCTGCAAACTGGCCATTGATCGCCAGGTAGTGGCGCTGGTAGCTGGCCCAGGCTGCAGGATAGTATGCTTCGCTTTTTATAGCATCTTGCGCAATACCATCAAGCGCTAGCACGTGTTTTAACACTGATCGCAGCAAATGCTCCGAGCCTTTGCCCACCATGTGTTCGATGTGCAGGGCCTCGATGGCCGGCAGGGCCAGCTCACGGAGCATGCGATTGATCGCCTCGTTGAAATCCCCCATGGTGTCCACCATGGTGCCGTCCAGGTCCACGATGACGGCATCTACACGGGACAGCAGAGAAGACAACATGGGGTCGGCGGCGTGGGACATAAGGCAGAAAGACGGAAGAGGAAAAAGTTGCCCAAGTTTAAGGAACCGATGAAGCCTTCTTCCTCCCGCCCACCCTGCACTTAGCGCAAGCTCAGCGTCTGCCGCTTCCACGCAGGGTCTTGCCAGCGCTGAAACAAAGGCAGCGCCGCCACATCCCCTGTGACCCGCTCAGTGGTCAGGCCGTCCAACCGCACCACCTCAAAGCTCTTGCGGTAGCGCCCCTGGCCCCGCGCCTCGCGTGCCACCAGCATCTGCTGTCCGCCAGGCACCCATCCGGCCCACTCGGCCACGCCGGTTTCTGGCGTGGTGGCCGCTGGCGGCAGCACATCGGCGAGCCAGCCGCCTTCGGTCTTGCGCAGCACCCACAGCTCGCGCCAGCCTTCCAGGGGTTGCACGGCCAGGGCCACCGCCGTGCCTTCGCGGTTGGTGCTGGCCGACGCAGACCAGACCACGCCATAGGTGCAACGGCGCAGCAGCGGGGCCTGGGCCGTGTGCTGGGCATCCACCAGCAGCACACAGGTTTCGCCGGGAGCGCCGGGCTCGGTCACCAGGGTCGGGCGGGCTGCTTTGGACGGGGCCGCTGGCGCGGTAGTGGGCACCAGTGCCCAGCGCACCGCACTCACCCGCATGGCAGCGTCGTTGTAGGTGCTTTGATCCTCGTCGGGCAGGTCGGCCTTGCTCACGCCGGTGAACTCGGTCAGCGCGCGCGCAGCAGCGGCAGCCACCGCTGGATCTGCAACATTTTTGCGCGCCTGCTCGAAAGCCGTGGCGCCCCACACGCTGGCGCGGCGCATCTGTACGCGGTTGCGCAGGTAGGGCGGCAAGCCGGCAACGTCCACACGCTCCAGCACATCGACCTGCCAGGCGTGCACCTTGGCGCGTTCGTGGGCTGGCAGGTCGGGGTTGATGCACTCTGGCCGCGTCAGCGCCAGGGCGGCGCGGGCGCGCTGGGCGGCATCGGCCACCGGCATGGCCAGCACGCGGCGAAAGGCTTCGCCTTCATAGCAAACCTGCATGCGGCCCTCCACCTCATAGGTGGCAAAACGCACGCCGTAGGCATTGGCCACATCCAGGTGCGCGGACAGCGTGGCCCCCGAAGCCTTGCCCGGCACAGCCACCGAGGCGCGACGTGCAAGCCGGTCGGCGAACGTGCCCAGCGCATCAAAAGCCTGCGCGCCCTCGACACCCGCCAGCAGCTGGCCGGGAGCCGCCTGCAGGTACGCGGCGGTGAGGCCAATCCCCAGCGCCTCAGCACCCGGCGTGTCTTGCATGAAACGCAGCACAGCCAGCAACGCGGGGCCTTCGGCCTCGGTCAGTGCCATGTGGCGCACATCGCTGGCGCGGATGAAGCCGCCGCGCTCACGCTTGTGGTCCCACACCTGCAGGTAATCCAGGCGCTCGCCGCGCACCTCCAGCACCTCGCCCTGCCACAGGCTGGCCTGCTGCTGGGCGCCATCGCGCGGCGCGGCACGCAGGCTGGCCTGGTCCTGCACCACGATGGCACTGCCCAGGGTATTGACCGAAGCAGGAGGCACGGCGGCAGAGGCCACCGTGACTGCAGCGCTGGCGACCGCTGCGATGAAAGTCAAGGTCGTGAGATTCATGTTCACTGCTCCACAGCCTGGACGGTGGAGGTGTCGTCGGCCACGCCCGCAGCCTGCACGACACCGGCTTGCGCATTGCGGTTGCCGCCCAGCAGCGCCGCGCCGATGAAATCACCGTTGGTCGGAGGCGGCGCGATGATGACCTGGATCTTGTCGGAGAGCTTGTCGGCCAGCGTCTTCTGGATGAGCAGCGGATGCTTGGTGACCAGCGCTCCTTCGCGCGCCATCTGCTCGGCGTTCACCTTGCCAATGCGGTCCATGCGGTAGGCCTCGGCCTCAGCCAGCTTCTGGCGGGCATCCGCCTCGCCGTTGGCTTCGATGCGGCGGGCCTGGGCGCTGCCCTCGGCGGCCTTGATGCGCGATACCTTTTCGGCCTCGGCCTCCAGCTGGCGCTGCTCGATCTGGCGCTGCTTGAAGGGCAGCACATGCTTCATCGCCTCTTCCTGGGCGCGGGCGGCGATCACCTGCTCGCGGGCCGCAGCTTCAGCAGCCACCTCGCGGCGCACCTTGTCGGCATTGGCGTCGAGTTCGGTCTCCTTCACACGCTTGTCTTTCAGCTCCAGCGTGTAGCGCATCTTCTCGGAAGCCAGTTCCTCGGCCAGCAGGCTGTCCATGCCGCGGCGGTACTCGGCGGGCAGGTCCACCTTGCCGATCTGCACGTGGCGCAGCAGCACGCCATCGGCGGCCAGGCGCGTGCGCAGTTCGGTCTCGATGATTTGTGCGATCTCGGCACGCTTGGACGAGAAAATTTCACGCACGGTGTAGCGGGCAAACACCTTGTAGACCAACCCCTGCACGGCAGGTGCCACGATGTCGGCGTCCACATCATCGGGCAGGCGGCCAGCCTTGACGGTTTCGGAGGCAGGATCGAGTGCGTAGCGCACGCTCAGGTCAAGCCCGAACGACAGTCCTTCCACCGATTGCAAGGGTGCGCTGCCATTGGCCTGGCGCATGGCTTCAGGGCGGTAGCTCTGGTCCCGCAGAGAGAAGATGCGCACGCTGTGCAGGCCCGGAACCACCCACATGCTGCCATCACGCCACTGGCTCACCGAACCGGTGAACTGGTTCATGCGGACCGCCAGCTCCCCCTGGCCCAGCTGCTGCACCGGCGGGTGGCGAAGCACAAGCCCCCCTGCACCGACCACCACGGCACCGGCCACCATCCAGCGCACCGTGCTGGCCGTGGGCAGCAGGTATGCCCAGTGGATGCGCCCTGCGTCCACGTCTGCGGATGCTGGCATGGCAGCTTCCGTCTGCAAAGGTGCCGCGTCTTGCGGCCATTCGCCGCCGGCGTCCAGCGGGCGGGGAGCGGCATTGCGACCACGCAGGGCTTGTACGATGCGGTTCCAGGCGGTTTTCATGGGGTTTCTCTCTCTCGGTAGGGTGTGATTTGTTGTCTGCTTCTGAGCGGCCTCACCGGGCTGCTCATTGGGGACTGATTCTTCGGCTTCACCCCGGAAGCAACAACACAGCGCGCACCCCAAAGCCCTCACACCCACCGCACAAACCCTCCGGGCCCGGAAGAAACCTTCACACCGGGCAAGCAAGGCGCCCCGGATAATCGACGCACCCTTACTCCGCGCCCCGCCCATGACCCGCATCGCCGTGATCGAAGACGACCTGCCCACCAGCAACCAGCTGGCGGGCTGGATTGCCAGTGCGAAGAGCGGCATCGTGATTGACCAGTGGTTCACGCGCGACGACGCCGAAGCCGCCCTGGCGCGCGAGCACTACGACGCCGTGGTCCTTGACATCGAACTGGGCCGTGAGCGCCATGCGGGCGTGGCGCTCATCAACGCCATCAACAAGCGCCGTCAGGGCACACCGGTGCTGGTGGTGTCGGCCATGCCTGCGGCCATCTACCGCAGCATCATGAAGGCGCTGGACGCGTGGGACTACCTGCAAAAGACCACGTTTGAGGAGGCCGACTTCATCGAGACCTTTCTCGACATCCTGCGCACCACGCAGGCACAGACTCCGACCCGCGCAGCACCCGCCCCGGTGGGCGATGCGCTGGTGCTGGACCCGCTGTGGCAGCGCTCTCCCACCTGGCGCGGCGAGCGCATCAACCTGCCGCTGACGGCCCAGCGCATCCTGGCCACGCTGCACCAGCGCAGTGGCGAGGTGGTGTCGTACGACGAACTTTTTGAGGTGGTGAAAAGCGGGCGCAACCGCGATAACGTGCGCAAGCACGTCAGCACCATCCGCGAGGCCCTGCGCGAGGTGGACCCCAGCTTTGAAGGCATCGAGAACGTGCCCATGCGCGGCTTTCGCTGGACTGGCAAGTGAAGCGTCTGCTCCGCCACCCCGCGCTGGAGATGCCCCGCCTGGGCCTACCCGCCTTCCGGTTGCGGATTCTGGTGCGCGGTGTGTTTGTGCTGCTGGCGCTAGCCACCGTCGCGCTGAGCGTGGTGCTGCTCAAGGAAGAAAAGGAGCGTGGCTGGCAAAGCTACCAGCATGGCTTCGCGCGCAGCCAGTCCGAGGTCATGGCCCGTCTGCGCCACCCCTCTGGGCAGTTGGCTTTGCTCAATGCTGGCAACCGTGGCGCCGCCCCCGCGCCGCTGGCGCCCCTGCTGCTGCCCTATGCGGCGCTAGATTTCGACGACCAAAACAAGGCCCAACAGGCCGTGGAAATGGCGGGCTGCGCGGTGCAGTACCCCGACGGTTCGTCGGTCTGCGCGGCCATCGGCAACAACCCCTATGCAGGGGGCTTCATCTACCTGGTGGGCAGCTTCTACGCGGGCGAGCTGGTGCCCCGCGAACGTGGCGCACTGGATGTGCAGGCCGTGCACCGCGCCCGCATCACGCTGGACATGCGCGGCGCTACCTACCGCTGGGTGGCGCCTTTTGAAGCACTGCCACCCCAGGGCACGATCAGCACCCGGGGCCGCCTGACAGGATTCGTGGACAGCGGAGAAGAGTCCCTGGATGCCCGGGCGCGGCCAGTGCGGGATTTTCGCGGCTGGCTCTGGCAGAACGGCCAGTGCCGGGATCTGGCGGGCGCCGTGCCCGATTGCCTGCGCCGCACCTTCTACTCCATCCGCCTGCCGGTGGAGCTGTTCCGCGAAGCGCTGTTTGACAAGCAGCGCCTGGTCTGGCCGCCACAGGATCTTGGCAACATGCGCGTGCGGGTGGAAATGCTGGCGCCCGGCACAGGCGCGGCGCTGTTCGACAGCAATGCCCCCGGTGCCCAGGCTGCGGCTTCGCTGGCGGATGTGGCGCGCACCCTGCTGCCCGGCGAACAGGTGCAGATCCGCAAGCTGGGCACGAGCGACAGCGAAGCGATCACGCTCAAGGGTTCCGAAGTGCAGGCAGACCCGTCGGCGCCCTGGCTGCTGCGCCTTATCAGCTGGCTGCCGCTGGAGTGGCAAGCCGCTGGCGATCATCAGGCGCAGCCGGTACCGGCCGGCCTCGACATTCTGGACACCCCGGCGGGCAACTATGCCGTCACCTTTACCGGCAACCTGCGCGGCGTGGAGCAGGGCCTTGCCGCCGTGGCCACCCGCATGTCGTGGTACCTGGGCGCCATGCTCGCGGCCATCGCGCTGGCCTGGCTGGTGGTGGAGGTGGGCCTCATCCGCCGCGTGACCGCCCTCACCCGCCGCGCGGCAGCGGTTTCGTACAACGTGCAGGACGGGCACATCGGCCCCCGCCTGGGCGACCTGGACGTGTCGGACCTGCGCGGGTCGGACGAGCTGGGCATTCTGGCTGGCGGCCTGGCCGACCTGCTCCAGCGCGTCAAAGACGATATCCAGCGCGAACAGTTGCGCGCCCAGCAGGAGCGCGACATGTGGCATGCCGTGGGGCACGAGATCATGTCCCCCTTGCAATCGCTCATGGTGCTGCACGGCAGCGCCGACGACCCGGGCCACCGCTACATCCAGCGCATGCAACAGGCCGTGCATGTGCTGTATGGCACGGCCTCCCCTGCGGAGGCGTTGCAGGCGGCCGACGTGCCGCAGGGTCGACTGGACCTGGATGCCTTCCTGCGCCACGTGGCCAACAACGCGCACTTTGCAGGCATCGACAACGTGGTCTATGAAGGAGGGGCGGGCCCGGTCATCGTTCGGGCGGACGAATTTGCATTGGAAGACGTGGTGACCCACATCCTGCGCAATGCCGACCGCTACCGCCCGCCGGGCACGGCCATCACACTGACGCTGGCGGCCTCCGAATCGACTGCCAGCGCCACGCTGCGCAACCAGGGTGTCACCATTGCCGAGGATCTGCTGGGGCGCATCTTTGAGCTGGGTGTGTCCGACCCCAGCCTTCCCATGCCCGACGGCGAGAGCGGGCACCGGGGCCAGGGCCTGTTCGTGGCCAAGACCTACATGGCCAAGATGGGCGGCACAATCAACGCGCGCAATACGGCCGACGGCGTGGCCTTCGTCCTGACTTTTCAGCGCCTGGGCTGACCAGGCCCGAAACGCGCGCCCCGCGCACGGCAGGGGGCGGCACTGTCCGACAGGGACGCGCAGCAGGGGGGCCTACCCTGCAGGCATACGTTCAGACCACCGTCTGCGATTGCCCCAGGAGCCCTTTCATGAACCGCATTCCCTTTGCCACCCCCCTCTTCACCGCCGCCTTGTTGCTGGCATGCGCGGGTGTATCCGCACAAACGCCGCCACAGGATGCGCGGGCACGCTATGAGCAGGAGCGGGAAAAGTGCATGACCAACAACACCCAGGACAGTCTGGCCACCTGCCTGCGCGAGGCCAACAACGCGCTGGATGCTTCGCGCAAGGGCGATCTGAGCAACCCTGGAGCCGCCGCAAACGACAACGCCACACAGCGTTGTGCTGCGTTCCAGACGGCTGCCGACCAAGCTGATTGCATGCGCCGTGTGCAAAGCAGCCCGGCGAGTGGCTCGGTGTCCGGCGGCGGCGTGTTGCGTGAATCGACCACCACGACGATCACCGTCCCTGCGCAACAATAACCAAGCTCCAGGAAGGGGTGGTCTGTGAAAACGGCCACCGCGCAAAGTCTGCGCAGCGGCTCGGGAGATCACTCCAGTTCTGCGCGCATCGCGTCGATGACGCCTTGGTAGTTGGGCTTGCCAAAGATGGCGCTGCCCGCCACAAAGGTGTCAGCACCCGCATCGGCCACGCGGCGGATGTTGTCGGTCTTGATGCCGCCATCCACTTCCAGGCGGATGTCCTTGCCCGAGGCGTCGATGCGCTTGCGCACAGCTTCGATCTTGCGCAGGGCCGAGTCGATGAAGCTCTGGCCGCCAAAGCCGGGGTTCACGCTCATGATGAGGATGAGGTCGATGTCGTCGATTACCCAGTCGAGAACGTCCAGCGGCTCCGCCGGATTGAACACCAGGCCGGGCTTGACGCCCTTGGAACGGATGGCCTGGATGCTGCGGTGCACATGGCCCGAGGCGTCGGGGTGAAAGCTGATGTAGTCCGCACCCGCGTCGGCAAACGCGGCGGCCAGGGCGTCCACCGGCTGGATCATCAGGTGCACATCGATCGGTACGGCCACACCGGCGGCGGTCTTGGCATGGGGCTTGAGCGCCTGGCACACCATGGGGCCGAAGGTGAGGTTGGGCACGTAATGGTTGTCCATCACGTCGAAGTGGATCCAGTCTGCGCCAGCGGCAATGACATTGCCCACCTCTTCACCCAAGCGGGCGAAGTCGGCGGAGAGGATGGAGGGGGCGATTCGGAATGTGCGGCTCATCCTCCGATTGTCGCAAAGCGCAGAAGCCCTGGGGTTTTACCCCACGGGCATGCACTTTTTACGAATCTCCACGGTTACCATTCGCCCCATGCCAAAGTACCAGTTTGACGTGGAAGTGCTGCCCGAATACCTGCCCGAGCAGTCTGCGCCGGACACGGGGGTGTTCAGCTTCGCTTACACCATCACCATCACCAATTCCGGGGAAACGCCTGCGCAGCTGATTTCGCGCCACTGGATCATCAGTGACTCCCGGGGCCACACCGAAGAGGTCAAGGGCCTGGGCGTGGTGGGCCACCAGCCGCTGCTCAAGCCGGGCGAATCGTTCCAGTACACCAGCGGTTGCCGGCTTCGCACCTCCAGCGGGACCATGCACGGCACCTTTCACTGCGTGGCCGAAGATGGCGAGCCCTTCAACAGCCCGGTGCCGTTGTTCGTGCTGGAGGCGATCAGCCACGGCCCTTCGGGCGAACCTTTGAGCGGCCGGGTGCTGCATTGAAGCGCTATTGCCCCCGCGCTCCCCACTTCGTGTGGTCGCTGCCCCCCAAGGGGGCCGCTTTTCATCTTGGGGCGGCCCGGCGATGAAGCATTACCCCCACGCTCCCCACTTCGTGTGGTCGCTGCCCCCCAAGGGGGCCGCTTTTCATCTTGGGGCGGCCCGGCGATGAAAAACACCCCCCATTCCGACCTGGCCAGCATTCTGGCGGCTCTCGACCCGGCCGCTGACCTGGCCCATCGCCATCTGTGGCTCATCCACCTGCTGGACTGGGTGCGCGGCAAGCGCGATTCGGTGCCTGCCGCTGTGGGCCGGGTGCAGCTTTTCATCGATGCGGTCGCGGCACGGCCCGATCTCCGGCAGCGGCTGCAAGCCTGGTGGGCCACCTTGGTGGGCCAGGTCGATATCACCACCTTGCTGGCCGATTTTGGCTTTGCGCCCCGCACTGCGCTGGTCAGCGAGATGGCGGAACGCCTGCGCACCAAGCTGCTGCCGGGCAGCCCAGAGACCATCGACGCGTCCGAGCTTTTCATGCTGGCGCTGCCCAGCGCTTTTGACGCCCAGTGGCTCGCGGCGCTCGACGAAGCCCAGCTGAACCGGCTGGTGGAGTTGCTGGCTTCCCCGGGTGGCAACAACAGCCCCGGTGGCGCCACGCGCTGGCACCGCGCCCTGCTCGACGCCATCACCTACTGCGCGGGGCAGATTCTCTCGACCGGCTTTGCCCCCGAACTCCGGTTGCGCATGAGCGAATCCGCGCGCGAGGCGCAGCCCTTTCATGCACTGATCCGCGATGTGGAAAGCCTGCGCGTGGAGGTGCTGCATGCGCTGCGCACGCCTGACCGGCTCAACGAGTCGGCCCAGCGCCTGCGCGAGCGCCTGGAGGCCTGCCGCGCGGCGGCGGCCACCGTGTACACGCATTTCGAAGACAACGGCATTTCAGTGGGCCTGGTCTTTCGCCTGCGGCAGCTGCGCGAGCGCATCCTGCGCGTGCGCGAATTGCTCGACTGCCTGCTGTCGGCCCAACCAGCCGTCACGGCGGCGCAGCTCATGGCGCACCTGGTGATGGTGGGACAGGAGCGGCGCAGCCTGCGCGCGTTGCTGGCGTCCAACTCCTCGCTGCTGGCAGCCAAGGTGGCCGAGCGCAGCGCCGAGACGGGCGAGCACTACATCACCCGCACAGGCACCGAATACCGCGCCATGCTGCGCAAGGCGGCGGGCGGCGGTGCGCTGATGGCGTTCACCACACTGACCAAGTTCGGCCTCCATGCGCTGGCGCTGTCGGCGTTCTGGGGCGGATTCATGGCGGGGGTCAACTACGCCGTGAGCTTTGTGCTGATCCAGCTGTTGCATTTCACGGTGGCCACCAAACAACCGGCCATGACGGCGCCGGCCATGGCAGCCAAGCTCAAGGAGCTGGGCTCGGGCGGCGCGATCGAGGCGTTTGTGGATGAGATCACGCACCTGGTGCGCTCCCAGGTGGCGGCCGTGCTGGGCAATGTGCTGGTGGTGTTTCCCGCCGTGCTGGTGCTGGCCACGCTGATTGCCCTGGCCACGGGCGGCCCCGCCATCAGCGTGAAGGAGGCAGAGCATGTGCTCGCATCCTTGCACCTGCTCGGGCCTTCGCTTTTTTTTGCGGCCTTTACCGGGGTGCTGCTGTTTGCATCCAGCATCATTGCGGGCTGGACGGAGAACTGGTTTGTGCTCCACCGCATGGACTCAGCCCTGCACTACAACCCGCGCATCACCGGGCTGCTGGGCGCCGAGCGCGCCGCGCGCTGGGCCCGCTTCCTGCGCGAAAACCTCTCGGGCCTTGCGGCCAATGTCTCGCTGGGTTTCATGCTCGGCCTGGTGCCCGCGTTTGCCTCGTTTTTTGGGCTGGGGCTCGATGTGCGCCACGTCACGCTGTCCACCGGCCAGGTGGCTGCCGCCAGCGCCGCACTGGGCCCGCAGGTACTGCATTTGCCCGCATTCTGGTGGGCCGTGGCCTCGCTGCCCTTTCTGGGTGCGCTGAATGTGTCGGTCAGTTTTTATCTGGCCTTCAGCCTCGCGCTGCGCGCGCAAAACGTGAGCGGTGTAGACCGCTCGCGCATCTACGCCGCCATTCGCGCCCGCCTGCGCAGCGCGCCCCTGAGCTTTTTTGTGCCAGCGCGGCAAGCCAGCGTTGGTGTATCGTCGCAGGCCTGACGGCGGGCAACCGCCGCATCTGTCCTACATGGCCGGAATGTTTCCGCCTGTAAATTCGGGGCACCAACGCCCAAGCGCACCCCCTCCCATCTGCGGAGGGCCTGTGCGCGGGCCCTTTCACACCAACGGGCACCGCCCGTCTGACGCAGAGGTTCCATGACATGAACGAAATCCTGACCTTCTGGGCGCAGTGGCTGCGCCCCTCGGCCGGGTTGCCCACGGTGCAATGGTCGCTGCTGCTGGCCGTGGCCGCCATGGCGGGCTATCTCACGCAGCGCCACACGGGCCTGCCCAAGGTGCTCGGCTATTCGCTGGTAGGCACCGCCGCCGGGCTGGCCGGGTTCAGCGGTGCCGTGTGGCCGCTGCAGGGCATTGGCCTGTTCCTGCTGGAGCTGGGCATTGCCCTGGTGCTCTTTGAATGTGGTGGCCGCATTCCGCTGCGCTGGTTCCGCCACAACCCGATGGTGCTGGTGCAGAGCATTGCCGAATCGGTGCTGACCTATTTCGCCGTGTACTGGGTGCTGGTGTGGCTGAACCTGCCCACGCAGGTGGCCGGGCCGCTGGCCCTGGTGGCGCTCGCGGCTTCACCCGCCGTGCTCACGCGCGTGGTGGCCGACACCCGCGCCGCCGGGCCCGTGACGGAACGCGCCATCGTGCTCACCACGCTCTCTACGCTATACGCGCTGACACTGGGCAGCGCCAAGGCCGAGCTGATCAACCGCCAAAGCGTCACCATGGTGGAGACCGTGTACCCCGTGATGGTGGTGCTGGGCGTCTCCATCATCGTGGCCGCCGTGCTGGCCCTGGTGCTGCGCATGGCGTTGCGCTTCATGAGCCCCACGAGCGAAAACACCTCCATGCTGTTTCTGGCATTGGTCGCGGCGGGCACCGCCGTGGCAGCGCACATGGGGGGCTCGGCGCCGCTGGCCGCACTACTGGGCGGCATGCTGCTCAAGCAACTCAACCCGCGCCCCTGGGCCTGGCCCCGCCAGCTGGGCAATGCGTCGTCACTGCTCACCATGCTGATGTTTGTGCTGGTCTCTACCGTGGCGGCGCAGGCCGACTGGAGCGCCCCGGTGGCCGGCGTGGTGCTGGCCCTGATTGCCGTGCGCCTCGTGGCCAAGGCCACCGGCGTGGCACTGGGCAACGTGGGCAGCGGTGCGAGCTGGAAGCAGGCGCTGTGGGTGGGCTGCGCGATGACACCGATGTCGTCCATCGCACTCTTGATCGCCTCGCAGTTCGTGCTGGCCTCGCCTTCCACCGGCCATGTGATTGCCGGTGTGGCGCTGCCGGCCATCTTGCTGATGGAGGTGCTGGGCGCCGTGATCGCCACCGTGGCCATTTACCGTGCGGGCGAAAGCTCCAAACCCTGGGCGCCATTGACCCGCAGCAACAACGGAGAAAACAGCCGTGAGTCTTGAAGCCTTCAACCATTCCGAACCGCTGACGCTGGGTGTTGAGCTGGAGCTACAGCTCGTCAACACCAACGACTACGACCTGGCCCCCTATGCCGAGGACATGCTGCGCCTCATGAAGAAAACCCCGCTGCCCGGCAGCGTGGTGCCCGAGATGACGAACAGCATGATCGAGATCTCCACCGGCATCTGCCACTCGGCCAGCGAAGTGCTGGGCCAGCTCACGCCCATCCGCGATGCGCTGGTCAAAAGCGCTGACAAGCTCAACATCGCCGTGGTGGGCGGCGGCACGCACCCCTTCCAGCAGTGGCACGAGCGGCGCATCTACGACAAGCCGCGTTTTCGTGAGCTGTCCGAGCTGTATGGCTACCTGTCCAAGCAGTTCACCATCTTCGGCCAGCACGTGCACATCGGCTGCCCCGACGCGAACGCCGCGCTGCTCATGCTGCACCGCATGTCGCGCTACATACCTCACTTCATCGCACTGTCGGCATCGAGCCCCTATGTGCAGGGCCAGGATACGGCCTTCGACTCGGCACGCCTGAACTCGGTGTTTGCGTTTCCGCTGTCAGGCCGCGCCCCCATGGCCCTGACCTGGGATGACTTCACGGTTTACTTCGACAAGATGACGCGCACCGGCGTGGTCAAGAGCATGAAGGACTTCTACTGGGACATTCGCCCCAAGCCCGAGTTCGGCACCATCGAGATCCGCGTGTTCGACACGCCACTGACCATTGAGCGCGCTGCCGCACTCGCGGGCTACGTGCAGTCGCTGGGCGCATGGTTTCTGGCCGACCAGCCCTTCATGCCCGCCGAAGACGACTACCTTGTGTACACCTACAACCGCTTCCAGGCCTGCCGTTTTGGCATGGATGCGGTGTATGTAGACCCGGCTACGGGCGACCACATGCCGCTGCGCGAGCACATCCTCAAGACCATGGACAAGATCGCCGGACACGCCGCCGTGCAAGGCGCATCAAGCGCCATGCACATGCTGCGCACCGAAGCGGAAGCGGGCCAGAACGACGCGCGCTGGCTGCGCGAGCGTCAACGCGAAGAGCAATTGCTGGCCGAGGTCAGCCGCCAGGCAGCGCAGCGCTTTCGCGGCGCACCAGCCTGAGCGCGCCTCGCACCCGCACCTTCACGCCGCCAGCGCCAGCTTGCGCGCCTGCTGCGTGCGCCCGCCATAGCCCCAGTCGCTGGCGGGCAGCTCCCGCACCACCACGTAGCTGGCCGTGGCCAGCGCGCCGTCACCGGCCAGCTGGCGCTGCAGTTCAGCAAATGCGGCCTGGATGAAGGCGGCCTTCTCTTCCCGTGTGTTCGTACCCTCTGTGATGCTGATCTCCAGCAGTGCCGTGGGCTGCTCGATGGGCGCACCGCCGATGTGCCAACGCGCGGCGGGCAGGTCGTCGATGACCACCGCCGTCACCTCGCGGCGCTTGCCCAGCAGGTCCACGGTCAAGTCGGTCAGCGCGCTGGCCAGCTGCCGGTAGCGCTCGGGGTTTTGTAGCGGGGCGAGTTTCAGAACAAGGGTTGGCATGGTGTTTTCAGCTCCGGGGTGGAAGGATTCATGGGCGCAGCTTCAGTGCGCGCGAGGTGGAAAGCCCGGCGGACCATGCGCAGGAACCCACGCGCCACCCAGGTGTGGGCTTCGCGAATCGCTTCCTGCCGCAGCTGCAGCGCGTGGCGCTTGGCCTCGTCGCGCAGTCGCTGGTAGTCATCGGGGTGCAGGTGCTGTGGGTACATGCTCATTTCCTTTCAGGGTGAAGCCACTGTAGGCAGCACCGGGCACGGCGGAAACCGCCTGCGCTGCAAGGCCGTTTTGCACAGATTGCAAGGGGCCTGTGCGCGCATCGAGCGCGACGATTCGTGCAGAGGCTCCCCAGCCCCCCGCCGTTACCATTGCCCGATGCGCGATATCCGCTTTGAAGACATGCACCTGTTCGTGCGCGTGACCGATCTGGGCTCGCTCTCGGCGGTAGCGCGCGAGCGCGATGCGCCGGTGAGCCAGGTCTCGCGCACGCTGGCGCGCATCGAGAAAGCCTGCGGCGCACGGCTGCTGCACCGCACGACCCACGGCCTCACTCCCACACCCGAGGGGCTGACCTTTCTGGACTACTGCCGCCGCATCACCGGCACGCTCGACGAGCTGGAGGGCGAGTTCGCCCAGCAAAGTGGCCAGCCCAGCGGCTGGGTGCGCGTGGCGTCCAGCTCGGTGGTGGCCGAACACCTGCTGATCCCCAGCTTCGACAGCCTGCAGCACAAGCACCCGCAACTGCGTGTGGAACTGGTAGTGGACGACCGCATGGCCGACATGGCGCGCGATGGCATCGACATCGCCATCCGCACCGGCCCGCCGCTGACCGACACCGTGGTGGCGCGCCCGCTGGGCACGCTGGCACGCGCGCTGTACGCCACACCCGGCTACCTGCAGACACACGGCGTGCCCCAGCGCCCCGACGATCTGCGCCAGCACCGGCTCATCACCAACAGCGCGGTGGCGTTTCTGAACCACTGGCCTTTCCAGATCAATGGCGAACCGCATGTGCTGGTGGCCGAGGGCCACTGGCGCTCGGGCAGCACGGCGATCACGGCGCGTTTGGCGCTGCAGGGCCTGGGCATTGCGCGCCTGGCAACGGTGGTGGCGGAGCCCCTGGTGCGCCAGGGCCTGCTGGCACAGGTACTGGCCGATTGCGTGGACCTGCAGCCCAGCCCCATCCACGCCATCACCCTCACCCGCAAGCACCGTCTGCCCAAGATCCAGGCCTGCATCGACCATTGGGCGCAGTGGTTTGCCGCCGCAGAGCCGAGCGCCTGAGCGGGTTCGCGCCGTTTTCTTCCTCCAATTCTTTAGGACCGCACCGTGGGTGAATTCGACCTGATTGCACGTTACTTCACGCGCCCCGCGCGCCCGGGCTGTGCCGTGGCCCTGGGCGTGGGCGACGACTGCGCGCTGCTCGCGCCCACACCCGGCATGCAGCTGGCCATCTCCAGCGACATGCTGGTAGAGGGCCGCCACTTCTTCGCAGACGTGGACCCGGAAGCCCTGGGCCACAAGGCGCTGGCCGTGAACCTGTCTGACCTGGCGGCCTGTGGAGCGCGCCCGCTGGCGTTTACCCTGGCCTTGTCACTACCCCGGGTGGATGAGGCCTGGCTGGAAGGCTTCTCGCGCGGGATGTGGACGCTGGCCGATGCCCACGGCTGCGAGCTGGTGGGGGGCGACACCACGCAGGGCCCGCTCAATATTTGCATCACCGTGTTTGGCGAGGTGCCCCCCGGCCAGGCCCTGCTGCGCAGCGGTGCGCGGCCCGGCGACGACATCTACGTGAGCGGCACGCTGGGCGACGCCCGCCTGGCGCTGGAGGCACTGCTGGGCCACACCCCCCTGCCCGCCGACGTGCTGGCCCGCGCGCGCCAGCGGCTGGAGCGCCCCACCCCGCGTGTGGGCCTGGGCCTGGCCCTGCGCGGCGTGGCCAGCAGCGCCATGGATGTGAGCGACGGGCTGCTGGGCGACCTGTCGCACATCCTCAAGGCCTCAGGCGTAGGGGCCCGGATCGACACGCACATCACTTCAAAACTGATAGCTGCTAGCGCTTATCCATCAAGCGCTGGATCCCTATTTGATGCTGAATTGATTCGCCAATGCACGTTGGCAGGTGGCGACGACTACGAGTTGGCCTTCACCGCCCCGCCCACGCAGCGTGACGCGGTGGCCGCCGCGTCGCAGGCAAGCAGCACGCCCGTCGCCCGCATCGGCACGGTGCTGGCCACACCTGGACTGCAACTGGTGGATGCACAGGGCCAACCGGTAGACAAGCGCTACGCCTCGTTTGACCATTTCCGGTAACGGGCAGCCGTGACTGGCCGCGACTTTTTTTCGCAAACCATGAATCCTTTTGCGATACCCGCAGCTCTTGGTGGTGGAGGCGCCCTGTGTTGGCACCTCCTTCAACCGACCAAGGAGCCCATTCCCATGCTGTACCGCAAAAACATCACCCGCCCCGAAAGCCTGCTGCGCGTTGTGGGGGGCGTCGCCCTCATCGCTGCGGGCCTGTGGTGGCTGGCCGCATCGCCCCTGGGCCTGGCACTGGCTGCCTCGGGCGTTGGCAGCATCCTGAGCGGCGCATTTGGCTACTGCCCCGCCTGCGCCATGGTGGGCCGCAAGCCTGTCGAATGACATGAAACAACACCCCCTGAGTCGCTTCGCGCCTTCACCCCCTGCTCTCATGCTGTGCGTGGGCAGGGGGACGCAGCCAGCGCGGCGGGGCGGCCCTTGCGCGGCTGCCCGCGCAGGGGTCGCACCGGCTTCACAGGCTGCGGGTGGCGCAATGCACTGTGGAGGACTAAAACCATGACCGCACCCACACTCGCCCAGCTGCTTCCCGCCGCGCGCAGCGGCGACGCCGTGGCGATGGAGCAGCTGCTGCGCCTCACCCGCCCCGACATCCGCCGCTATGCGCTGCGCCACTGCGCAGCCACCACGGCCACCGACGACGTGGTGCAGGAGGCGCTCATCATCGTGTACCGCCGCGTGGGCGCGCTGCGCGAGGTGGCGGCGTTTGGTGGCTGGGTGGTGCGCATCGTGCAGCGCCTGTGCATGCGGCCGATGCTGGCGTGGCTCAAGGCCGAGCCGCTGGCGCAAGTCGAAGACAACCTCGCCTGGTCGCACCGCCCCGACCACGAGCTGCGCCACGACCTGGCCCTGGCCATCGACTCACTGCCGCCCCTGTACCGCGAGGCCCTCCTGCTGCGCGACTTCGAGGAGCTGACCATCGAGGAGATGGCGCAGCGGCTTGGGGTGACGCGCGAGGCCGCCAAAAGCCGACTGCACCGGGCCAGGGCCCTGGTGCGCGAGTACCTGGTGCCATCGGCGCCTGCGGCTCGCTGAGCCCCGCTGTGCACGCAATCTAGCGGGCTGCGCAATAGTTCACGCAGCACGCTGCAGGCTTGTGCGTGGCCCGTGCAACAAGGTGCAACATCGCGCTCCATGGCTTATACCTACCTGTTCTTTCAGCCTGCACGGTTGCCGCTGTCCACCGACGAGCTCTCACCCGACACGGTGCTGGTGCTGCGCGACATCCATCACATCAAAACATCGCTCGCGCAGATGGTGCCGGGCCTGGAGTGGGCCCTGCCCACCTGGGGCCACGCCACGGTGCTCGGGCATGGCGTGGAATTTCATCTGCCCGACAACGCGTCCGAAGGCCCGCTCGCCATGCACTGTTCGCTGCGCACCGACTACACCGCCTGGGTGCAGGCGCTGTGCGACGCGCTCGGCTGGCTGGCCTTCGATGAACGGCCCATGTGCCTGCAGCCCCACGGCCCATCGTTTCCCGCCTGAGAGTCCGCCCTGCGGGGCAGGTGCCGAAGACCCCGGCTACTTCGCAATGATGGTCAGCAACGCTTCACGCGAGGACTGCGCGCCCGCATCGGCAAAGGCCATGCGGTTCTGGGCCGAAAGCTTGCCCCACGGGGTGATGCAAACCAGATGGAGGCCTACCGCAGCACGCATGTGGGCGATGTGCATGACACCTCGCCCTACCCGGCCGACAACCCACCGGACATCGAGCCCTGTGTGAAGAGAGACAAGCCCCAGTTCATCTTCACCGCAGACTGGATACGGCGCATGGGCAGGCTGATCGCGTTCGTAGCGCTGGGGGCATGAGCACCTCACGGCCAACATTACGGGCACCATTTGCTACATTTTCAATAGCTATTTGCACTTACCTGTAAAGCGCTGAGTGGCAATTGGACCCATTTTTCCTCAGCCCCACCCGGAGCGCCGGGGAGAAAACCCCGCCTCAACGCATCTGGAACAGCTCCTGGTGAAAGCGCGCAGGCGAGCGCCCCAGCTGCTGCATGCCCAGGCGCACCGCCTCGGCAAAACCCTGCGGCCCACAGAACCACGCACTCGCCGCCGGGCTGGTGCCCGCCAGCAGCGCTGTGGGTGTCACGGGCCCAGCATCGTCGCTGTAGTGGATCTCCAGCGTCACGCTGGGCAGGCGCGCGCACAGCGCGGCCATGCGCTCGGCAAACACCGCCTCGCCCGCATGGCGCACGCAGTAGTGCAGGTGCACCCGGGGCGCCAGCGCGGGCGTGGACTGCATCGACTCCAGCCAGGCCATGAACGGCGTGGCGCCAATGCCTGCGGCCACCCACACCTGCTCGGTGGCGCTGTCGCTGCGAAAGTCAAAGCAGCCATACGGCCCCTCGATGCTCACCGTCTGGCCCGGCTGCACCTGCAGGGGCAGCTGCCCCGTGTGGTCGCCCAGCGCCTTGATGGCAAACCGCAGCGCGCCGTCGCCCTTGTCGGCGTTGAGCAGGGTGAAGGGGTGCGCCCCCTCGGCACGGCCAAAGGTGACAAACGCAAACTGACCGGCCGCATGCTTCCAGCGACTGGCAGGGCTCACCTGGCAGGTCACTTCCAGCACCCCAGCCCCTTGGGGCGACACGCTCACCACACGGGCCGCATGGCGGCGGCTGCGCCCGATGGCCCCGGCCAGCGAGCGCACTGCGCACAGCACCCCCACCAGCGTGCACAGGCCCACCAGCACACCCGCAGGCTGCTGCCACCAAGCAGGCGGTGTGAGCACCACAGCATGGAAGGCCAGCACCAGGTACACCACGGCCAGCAGCTTGTGCAGGTAGCGCCACACGTGGTACGGAAACCGCTGCCACAGCGTGATGACCAGCATGGCCGCGAGGAACCACACGGCCCATTCCCCCATCTCCTCGGCCAGGTGGCGGAAGGTGTTCAGCCACCAATCCGCGCGCGGCGTGCGCACCGGGCGGCCTACCCAGTCAGCCAGCAGGCTGCGCGACAGCTGCAGCCCGTAGTGCAGCAACGCCAGCACAATCGCGCCGATACCCGCCCACTTGTGCAGGCGGTAGCTCTTGTCCAGGCCACCGAGCGGCTTTTCCAGCCACGCGGGCCGCACGGCCAGCACCATGATCAGCGACATCAGCGCCCAGGCTGCCACCCCGGTGAGCAGGATCAGCTGGTTACGCCACCACCAGACATCGCCCCACGCGGGCGGTGCAGGCTGGGGCACGATCAAAGCCAACATCCACACGCCCATGGCCACCGCCAGAGTTCCCCCCAAAACCTTCTTCCACATCACCAGCCCCACTAATTGTTGCAACGCAGCAACTGTAGAAACCCGCGATGAACGCCACCTGAACAGTGTGTGAAGCAGCGGCAAAGCGCGCCAGCTTGTGGCCGGAGGTTGATCTGCATCAGCCCTTTGCGCAGGTGCTGTCCTCCTCCGAATCAAGCCTGCACAAAACGCGCAAGCGGCCTGCGCGGCGTGGCAGGCACCTCGCCCTGCGGGTAACCCATGCGGCAGAACATCTGCACGGTGGGCTCCTGGGGCGTGCGCGGCGCTGGACGCCCCAGCACCAGCTGGTGCACGCGCTCGAAGTGCGGGGCCATCTCGGCAAACTCCTGCACCGCCTGGCTCATGGGGTGCATGCCCACACCCAGCGCCGTGGCCTGCAACTGCTGGCGCACATACAGGCGCCCGGTATGGATCTGGTCGCTGCGGGTGTTGGGGCCGGTGATCCACACAAAACCCATGGCCGTGCGGCTGTGGCCTTCAAAGCGGCCCATGGCATTTTTGTACGCCGCGCTGCCTTCGGCGGGTGGTGCGGAGCGGTCGAACAGGCCAAGGGCCGACACCGCGCGCACAAAGGGCGAGTTGATCGAGATGCCATCGCGGTGCTGCAGGATCTCGGCCGGGCCCACGCGGGTGAGCTGGATGCTTTCCATCATCGTGCGCGGCGTGAGCAGCTCTACCCGGGCGGACTCCCAGCACAGCGTGCGCAGCGCAGGCAACTGGTCTGCACTGACGGTACCGCCAACGCTGAGCGGGGCTTGAGCCGAGGCGCTGCCCAGCAACCGGGCCAGCAACTCGGGCGCCACGGGGCGGGTGGTGTCGAAATCGGTCTTGGGCGTGTGGCGCAGCAGCACCTGGGCAAACAGCGGGTCGGGCTGGCCACCGGGTTTCAAGGTGATGCGCGCCACGGGACGGTCGTCCCAGTCCTTCAGGGCCGCAGGCAGCTCGCCCTGCGGCCACAGCAGCACCTCGCTGGCCACGCCTTGCTGGGCCAGCGCCATCACCAGCAGCTCCAGGAAGGCGCCGTGGCCGATGAGTATCTGGCGCCCCCACGGGTCGGTCTGTGGCAGCACCCGCGCAGGGTCGGTGCGCAGGGTGATGACACCGCTCTCGCGCAAGTCCACCAGCCAGGGCTGCAGGTTGTGCGAATTGGGCGCGGTGATGGCGTAGGCCACCGCCCGGCGGCGCACATCGGTCTCGCCCACAGGGCCCTGCCAGGCCTCGACCGCCTCGGCGGGATAGTTCGAGCTCACGGCGCCGCAGGCGACCAGCGTGCCGGTGGTGGCGGCGGCGATGGTGCCACCCCCTGCCAAACGAATGAAGTTGCGACGGTTCATGAGAAGACTCCGGTGGTTCAAAGGTTGTGCCGTCAGGCCAGCGCAGCGCGGGTCGCACGCAAGGCCACGAGCCCCAAATCTGCCAGCGCCTGGCGCACGGCCTGATCGAAGGGGGTGTGGGGCTCGTCGCCGATGAGCGCGCGCAGGCGGGTGTTGTCCAGACGGTGGGGCGTGCGCCACAGATAGCGCATGTCCGCCAGCGCAGCGAACGTGGGGGCCACCAGCCCCATCACGCGCAGCAGCGGCCACGGCAACTGGCCCACCCGCAGCGCGCCCGCATCGGGCAACCAGCCTTGCTCTGCTGCAATAGCCGTGAAGCTGTGCAGCCACTGCTGCGCGGTGACGTGGTGCCCAGCGAAATGCAGGCACTCGAAGGGGGCCAGCCGATCCCGCTCTTGCGCCACGCGCACGAAGGTGCGGGCGAGGTCGGGCAGATAGGCCCAGGGCGTGGCTACGTCCAGCGGGCCGGGCCAGGTGATGCGGCCCCGGGGCAGGTCCTTGGCAATGGCCTGGTCCAGCCAGCTGCCGGTGCCACTGCCAAAGAAGTCCCCGGCGCGCAGCACCACGGCGCGCATGTCGCCCCCTTGCGTGGCAGCCTGCAGGCGCAGCTCCAGTTGCACCCGCATGCGGCCCTTGAAGCCCGTGGCGGCCTGGGGTGTATCTTCGTGCAGCACGGGCGGCATGGATTCGCCAAAGTTGTAGACGTTGCCGGGCAGCATCAGCGTGGCGCGCAGCTGGCGGGTGACGGCAATGGCAGATTCCATCAACGCGGGCGCCTCTTCGCGCCAGGCCTTGTGCGTGTAGGCGGGGTTGAGCGCATGCACCACCACCTGCGCGCCTTGCGCCTGGGCCGCCAGTGCGGCGGTGTCCTCCACCGCCACGGGCATCCACCATACACCGGCGATAGCGGGCAGCGCAGGCCCGCGCGCACCGGGCCGCACCTGGGCCAGCACTTGCCAGCCGGCCTGGGCAAAGGCCCGGGCCGCCGCCAGTCCCAGCCGGCCCCGGGCGCCCAGGATCAACACAGTGGAAGGGTTGTCCGTGCAGGGCGGAAAACGGGGGTGGGTGGTCATGTCAGGGCTCCATTCACAAGGGATGTATCGATTGTGGAAACGCAGAGCCCGTTACACAATTGGCTAAGCATCCATAACAGCAATGCAAATTTGAATACCTCCAACCACCCTGCTGTTACCCCGTTGCAGGCACGCTATCGCCATGAACCAAACCTTTGACTGGAGCCTGGTGCAGTCCTTTCTGGCCGCGCTGGACCAGGGCAGCCTGCTGGGCGCAGCCCGGGTGCTCAACGCCAGCCAGCCCACCATTGGTCGCCACATTGCCGAACTCGAATCGCAGCTGGGCGTGGTGCTGTTTGAGCGCACCGGGCGCGGCCTGCTGCCCACGGCCACGGCGTTGCGGCTGGCCGAATCGGCCCGCGCCATGGAGATGGGCGCCCACCAGCTGGCACGCAGCGTGTCGGGCGCTGAGGAAGGCGTGAGCGGCACCGTGCGCATCACCGCCAGCCAGCCCGTGGCCTGCGTGCTGCTGCCGCCCGTACTGGCGCGCATGCGCCAGGCGCTGCCCGAGGTGCAGGTCGAGCTGGTGGCCAGCAACCAAGTCACCAACCTGCTGCGCCGCGAGGCCGACATTGCGCTGCGCATGGTGCGCCCCGACCAGGCCAGCCTGGTGGCCAAACGCATCGGCGCGGTCACGCTGGGCGCCTATGCCCACCGCGACTACCTGCGCCGCAAAGGCACACCCCGGCAGCCGCCCGACCTGCTGCAGCACGAGCTGGTGGGCAACGACCGGCACGAGGACATCCTGCAAGGCTTTGCCGCCATGGGCTACCCGGTGGAGCGCCAGCACTTCGCGTTTCGCACCGACGACCTCATGGCGTATTGGGAAGCCGTGCGCGCAGGATTGGGCATCGGCTTTGTGGGCAACTACATGGCCCGCACCGACCCAAACGTGGTGGCGGTGCTGCCCCAGCTTGCGTTGCCCGAGCTGCCTATCTGGCTCACGGTGCACCGCGAGATCCGCACCAGCCGCAGGATTCGGGCGGTGTATGACTTTTTGGCGGCGCAAGTGCCCGGGGTGTTGTAGCCCCGTGCCTGCGCTGCACGCCTACCCCCTGTCGGGGCGCAACAGCATGCCGGGTTCACCCGATGGTTTTGCAAACGACGCAAAGCAGGTCTGCAAATAGTCCATGGTGGCCAGCACTTTGGGCGCGCGGTGCCGGGTGCTCAGAATCACCGCAAATATGGGATGGCTCCCGCGTTCCACGGCCTGTGGCAAGACCGGCAAGAGCTTGCCCTGGTCCACCAGCGCCTGGCCAATCACGTCGTTCATGCGTGCAATGCCCGCGCCACCCAGGGCGAGGGAGATCACCGCTGCGCTGCTGTTGACCTGCACTTTGCCCTTCACCATCAGCATGGTGGGCTCGCCGTTCACCCGAAAATCCCATTGGTTGTGCGACGGGGTGGAGGCGTTGGATATGAGCCGATGCGCAGCCAAATCCTGCACGGATATCGGAGCTCCGTACGTTTGCACATACCCAGGTGATGCATAGAGTGCACGGCCATGGCTGCCCAGCGACCGCGCCACGGATGCCTGTGCCGGGTCGACGCCAGCGCGAATCGCAATATCAATCGACTCATCGGCCATGTCCACCACACGGTCTTCCACCTGAAGTTCGACCGTCAGCCCCGGATACTGGGCCCCCAGAAGGTGCAGCTTGGGAATCAAGACATATTCAGCGAGCAGCTGGCTGACACTGATGCGCACCGTGCCGCCAATGTGCAGCGAACGCCCACCAAATCCGTCTCGCAACTGGGCATATTCGCCCAGAATCCGCCGCGCGTGCTCCAGGAACATTTCGCCCTCTTCCGTGAGCGACAGGCTGTGGGTGGTGCGGTGGGCCAGACGCAAGCCGCAGGCCGCCTCGATGCGGGCCATGCCGCGCGAGACGTGGCTTGCAGCCACGTTGCGCTCGCGTGCCACGGTTGAAAACGAGTGTGCCGAGGCAATTTGCACAAACAAGGCGAAGTCATCCAGCGTGAGGTTGTCCATGGTTGTGCATTTTCTGCACAAGCGCTGTGTCCGGCCAGCAGTTTCCGAAGTCTTTGCGATTCGCGACAGTCCGGGTGTGCGGATGGTCCGCACCAAGCCATCAACTTTCTGAAGCTGCTATGCCCCTCACACTCATCATCACCGAAGGCATCCTGCCCAAAAACCGCCAGCAAAGCACCATGGCACGCCTGTCGGAGGCCTTTCTCAAGCTGCACGGCTTGGCTGGCAACAAGTTCTTCACACCCAACGTCATTGGGCATATTTCAGAGCTCCCTGAGGGCAGCACCTACGCGGGAACAAGCCCGACCAACGTCGCCATCGTGGAATGGCTCACGCCCTCATTTGCATTTGCCACGCGGGAAGTGCAAACCGCCTATGTCGCCGAGGCCACCGAGATCCTCTTTGAAGCCTGCGGCGGCAAGCAGCCCCGCGAAAACATCTGGGTCAACCTGAAATACGCGGTGGACGGCATGTGGGGCATTGGCGGCAAGGCCTACACCAACCAGGAGCTGGGCGAAGCAGCATCCCACGGGTAAATCCAGCACGCCTCAACACGGTGTGTGCGACTGTATCGCCCCACATTGCCACACCGTGTGTTCAAACCACCCCAAGGCTCACCATGACGACTGTTGACGATGAAGGACTGAGCCCCCGGCCCACACGATTGCTGCATACCATGTTGCGGGTGGCAGATCTGGAGCGGTCCATCGAGTTCTACACCAACAAACTGGGGATGCGCCTGCACCGCCAGGAGCGCTTCCCCCAAGGCCGCTTCACCTTGGCTTTTGTCGGCTATGGCCACGAGTCCACCGACGCCAGCATTGAACTGACCTACAACTGGGACCAGTCTGCCTATCAACGTGGGACGGCCTACGGACACATCGCGTTGGCCGTTCACAGTGTGGCCAAAAGCTGCGACAGCCTGCAAGCCGCCGGGGTTTCGGTAGTTCGCGAGGCGGGACCCATGCAGTCCCTCTCTCCGGACCGGACTTCAGCAGAAAACATTGCCTTCATTGAAGACCCTGACGGCTATCAGATAGAGCTGATTGAGCGGCGGTAGCGCGATCCCCCCACGAATCACCGGAGGCACACCACGCGGGGGCACTGCATCCGCAGCTCGGGCTGCTAGCATCCTTCGCTGTCCATCCACGCCCAAGGAGTCCCGTGATTCATAGCCCCAATATCCCGCGCCTGCACCGTACCTTGGGCCTTTTGAGCACAGCACTGCTCTCCATCGCGGCCTCGTCGGCCCACGCCCAGGACACCTCCCGTATCGCCCGCGTCACCGTCTACCCCGGCAGCGCCACGGTGGAGCGTGTGGCCAAGGTGCCTGCGGGCGCGCGCAGCCTCACGCTGGCCTGCCTGCCCGCGTCGCTGGATGCACAAAGCCTGCAGATCAACGCCGACCCTGCCGTGCGTGTGGGCGAGTTCAACGTGCTCACCGAGGACCGCGATGTGGCGGCAGGCTGCGCGAGCCCGCTGGACGGCCGCATCCGCGAGCTGGAGGACCAGATCGCGGGGGTGAAGGCCGAGGCCTCGGCCCTGCAACTGGTGGATGGTTACCTGCGCAGCGTGGCACAAACCGGCAATGGCCAGGAGGCGGCAGCACCTGCTACAAGCGCCCTCCGTGTCGCCACCCCTACGCCCGCACAGATCACCGCTACCGCCGATGTACTGCGCAAGTCTGGCCAAGACAGCTTTGCACGCGCGCACCAACTGCAACGCAAGCAGGAGGCGCTGGAGCTGGCCCTCAAGCCTCTGGTGGCCGAGCGCGACCGCGTGGCCAGCCAGCGTGCGCGGGTGGTTTCCGTCACCATCAACCTGGCCGCCGAGCGCGAGGCCGAGCTGCGCCTGTCTTACCAGGTACGCGGCCCTGGCTGGCAACCCACCTACCGTGCCACGCTGGATGCCACCAAATCCACCGTGCTGATCGAGCGCCAGGCGCTGGTGGCGCAAAACAGTGGCGAAGACTGGAGCAACGTTCAACTGACCCTGTCCACCGGCCAACCAGGCCGCGCCACGCAGGGCCGCTTGCCGCGCGAATGGACGCTGGATGTAGCCCCGCCGCCGCGTCCCATGCCCGCCGCCGCCCCCGCCGTTGCGATGGCCATGGCGGCAGCGCCTTCGCCCGTAGCACGCTCGCGCAACGCGGTCGAGGAGGCCATGCCCACCTTCGATGTCAGCACCCTCGACAAGGGTTTTGCCACCGAGTTCGCCGTGCCGCAGCGCATCACCGTGCCATCGAGCGGCCAGCGCGTGACGCTGGCGCTGGGCAACCACACGGCCCCCGCCACGCTGATCACCCGCACAGCCCCCGCCGTGGAAGAAGCCGCCTACCTGGTGGCCCACATGGCCCAGCCGCCCGGCGTGTGGCCCGCAGGGCCAGCAGGCCTGTACCGCGACGGCGCGTTTGTGGGCAACGGGCGCATCGACTTCTCCACCCCCAGCGCGGGCGCACCCGAGGGCAGCGCCAGCCTGTCATTTGGCCGCGATGAACTCGTCACCGTGCGCGCCGAGCCCGCGCAGGACCTGACGGGCAGCACCGGCTTTACCGGCTCGCGCACCGAGCGCAAGACCCGCCGCGCCTACAGCGTGGAGAACCGCCACAAGACCGGCATCACGCTGCAGGTGCTGCATGCCGCGCCGGTATCGCGCAACGAGAAGATCGAGGTCGAATCGCGCTACCAGCCCCAGCCCACCGACACGGCCTGGAACCGCACGCCCGGCACCGTGGCCTGGCAGCAGCCGCTGGCCGCAGGCGCCACGGCGCAGTTCAGCGCCGAGCACACCATCCGCTACCCCAAGGATGTGGAGCTGCAAGAACGCCAGTGAACCGGCAACTGCAGCCCGCACTCACCCACAACAGTCGTTCACAATCGACAACAGCGCCCCACGAAAGAGCCCGAGGAGCCAGCCCCACCATGAGTTACCAACACATCCTCGTTGCCGTTGACGGCAGCCCCACCTCGGACCACGCCGTGGCCCAGGCCACCAGCCTCGCGCAATCCACGGGCGGCCGCATCCGGCTGCTGAATGTGATGGACCCGGTGGCCCACATCAGCGGCTTTGAGCAGCCCGAGGTCTACAGCCAGGAGGTACTGCCCCGCCTGCGCAAGGCCGGCGAAGCCCTGCTGCGCCAGGCCCAGGAGCGCGTGGCGCAACGCGGTGTACCGGTAGACACTGTGCTGATTGAAAACCTGGACGCCCGCGTGGCGCAGCTGGTGGTGGAGCATGCCCAGGCCTGGGGGGCCGACCTGATCGTGCTGGGCACGCACGGGCGCCGTGGCCTGGCCCGCGTGCTGATGGGCAGCGATGCCGAGCAGATTGCACGCACCGCGCCCGTGCCCGTGTTGCTGGTGCGCCTGCCCGCAGGGGCAGACGTGGCCGCCAGCGCCTGACAGCCCCTCCCTCGTGCCATGACCGTTTCCGAGCCCCCGCAGCCCCTGCCCTCCCGCCGCCCTACCGTGGCGTTCATGTTTTCCCACCCGGCCCACTTCATCGCACTGGGTTTTGGCGCCGGGCTGTCGCGCGTGGCGCCGGGCACCGTGGGCACGCTGTGGGCCTGGCTCAGCTACCTTGCACTGCAGCAATGGCTGTCACCCCAACACATGGGCCTGCTGATTGCCGCCAGCACCGTAGTGGGCTGGTGGGCCTGCACCACCACCGCGCGCAACATGGCCGTGGCCGACCCCGGCAGCATCGTGTGGGACGAGGTGGTGGCCTTCTGGCTGGTGCTGTGGCTGGCCATGCCCATGGGCTGGTGGGGGCAGCTGGTGGCGTTTGGGCTGTTCCGATTCTTTGACGCGGCCAAACCCGGCCCGGTGGGCTGGGCCGACAGCCTGTTCAAGGGCTTTGGCTGGCGCGGCGGCTGGGGTATCTTGTGGGACGACTTTGTGGCAGCCTTCTGTACCCTGCTGGTCATTGCAGTGTGGAGGTTCGCATGACAACCGCATCGCTATCAAATAAAGAGCTGCTAGCGCTTGATACATCAGCGCTAGAGGCCAATTTGACCCAAATTTCTCTGGAATTGCTCAAACACAGCCACCTGCTGGCCACGGCCGAGAGCTGCTCGGGCGGCATGATCGCAGCGGCCTGCACCGACCTGGCGGGCTCCAGCCAGTGGTTCGAGCGCGGCTTTGTCACCTACTCCAACGCCGCCAAGGTCGAGATGCTGGGCGTGCCCGCCGCACTCATTGAGCAGGAAGGCGCCGTGAGTGAGGCCGTGGCCCGTGCGATGGCCGATGGGGCGCTGACCCATTCCCAGGCGCACGTCAGCTTGGCCGTAACCGGCGTGGCCGGCCCTACAGGAGGCAGCGAGGCCAAGCCCGTGGGCACCGTGTGGTTTGCCTGGTGCGTGAATGGCGAAACCCACAGCGAGATGCAGCACTTTGCCGGCGACCGCGCCGCCATCCGTGCGGCCACGGTGCGCTACGCACTGCAGCGGCTGCTGGGCTTTTTGCTGGCCTGACCCCTGGGTGGGCGCCTGACTGGGCGCACACGCCAATTCAGCCTGTCGCTCCAACGCAATCAACCATCGCCGCATCCCGCATGACCTCACCTACCTGGTTTGAAGGCTTCACCACCCAGCGCATCACCACCGCTGGCGCCGAGATTTTTGTCCGCACCGGCGGCACTGTGGGTGCACCGCCCCTGCTGTTGCTGCACGGCTTTCCGCAAACGCATGCGCTGTGGCACCGCGTGGCGCAGCAACTGGCGCGCGACTACTTTCTGGTGATGCCCGATTTACGCGGCTATGGCGACTCGTCCCACGCACCCGGCCAACCCGACCACGGCAACTACAGCAAACGCGCCATGGCGCAGGACATGGCCGAGGTGATGACCGCGCTGGGTCACGACGCGTTCTTTCTGTGCGGCCACGACCGGGGCGGCCGCGTGGCGCACCGCCTGGCGCTGGACCATGCGCCGCGCGTGAAGAAGCTGTGCGTGATCGACATCGCCCCCACGCTCGACATGTACGCCCGCACCGACATGGACTTTGCGCGCGCCTACTACCACTGGTTCCACCTGATCCAGCCCGCGCCGCTGCCCGAGACCATGATTGGCGGCAACGCCCCCGCCTACCTGCACGCCAAGCTGGGCGGCTGGGGCAGCGCGGGCCTGGCCCACATCGAGCCCCAGGCGCTGGCCGACTACGAGCGCTGCTTTTGCACGCCCGAGGCCATCCACACCGCGTGCGAAGACTACCGCGCCAGCGCAGGCATCGACCTGGAGCATGACCGCGAAAGCCGCGCGCGCGGCGAGAAGATCGCGTGCGACACGCTGGTGATCTGGGGCGAACACGGCGTAGTTCACCGCCTGTTCGACCCACTGGCTCTGTGGCAGGCGCAATGCGCGGGCGTGGTGACGGGCCAGGCCGTGCCTGCAGGGCACTTCATCCCTGAGCAATTGCCTGTGGTCACGGCCCACGCGCTGAGCGCCTTCATGCGCTGACGACCGGTTCCGCATCGGCACGGAAGGGCAATCGCAAGGGCCCGCCGTGCATTTGTTCACGCGCTGCCCGGCCACCATGCCTTGCACAGTGCGCACAGGTGCCCTTGCGTTCCTAGAATCCGCCGCTTCGCACGCTGCGGAACCCATCGCAAACACGACGTGTTGGCGAGCCCCCCGCTTTCCGCAGCGCCCCACCGAGCCTTGCCGATTGCGTGACCATGCCCCCTTTTACCGCCACCCAGAACCAACTGCTCACCGAGCACCTGCGCAGCTTTCTGCCAGGCATCGAACCCGAAGCGCTGGAGCTGCTGCGCGCCCAGCTGGAGTGGGTGGAGGTGCCCGGCGGCAGCACGCTGATGGCGCAGGGCGAGCCCGGCGAGTCGATGTACCTCACCGTGAGCGGCCGCCTGCGTGCCTATGTGCGCAGCGATGACGGTAGCAGCGGCCCGCAGCGCCGTGTGGCCGATATGGGCCGGGGCCAGGTGATTGGCGAGATCAGCCTGTTCACCGACGCACCGCGCGCCGCCACCGTGGTCGCCGTGCGCGACTCGGTGCTGGTGCGCCTGACCAAGGATGTGTTCAAGACCCTGCTGGCCAGCAGCGTCCAGGTGTCGATTGCCCTCACGCGCCAGATCATCCAGCGCCTGCAAACGGGCACCGCCGCCCACACGGCCGCACAGGAGCGGCCCGTGGCCATGGGCCT
Organism: Acidovorax sp. SRI_002; assembly: GCF_057586455.1. Classification (NCBI taxonomy): domain Bacteria; kingdom Pseudomonadati; phylum Pseudomonadota; class Betaproteobacteria; order Burkholderiales; family Comamonadaceae; genus Acidovorax; species Acidovorax sp. SRI_002. The sequence goes on from NZ_JBYCZW010000008.1 coordinate 263,010, forward strand.
GCTGCCCGTGAGCAGCGGCGTAGACCTGCAGGGCTTTGGCCAGAGCCTGGCGCGCCAGCTGGGCACCATCGGCCGCGTGCGTGTGGTCGACTCCGCCACCGTGGACGCAGAGCTGCATGAGCCCGGCATTGCCCAGCGCGAAGGCGCCGACGCCACGGCCAACCGGCGCATCGCCATGCTGCTCGACGAGATCGAGGCCCGCAACGACTTCGTGCTGCTGCTGGCCGACCCCGAGCCCACGCCCTGGACACGGCGCGTGAGCCGCCACTGCGACGAGTTGCTGCTGCTGGCCGACGCGCAGGCCGAGCCCGCCATCCACCCCATCGAAGAAAACTGCCTGCTGCGCCGCGCGCCCCTGGCCGAGGCCGCCGAGATCCTGGTACTGCTGCACCCGGGAGGCACGCAGTGCCCGCGCGGCACCCAGCAATGGCTGGACCGCCGCCCCGTGGCCGACCATGTGCATGTGCGCCCCACCCTCGACCGCGACATGGCGCGCCTGGCCCGCATCCAGAGCCGCACCGCCGTGGGCCTCGTGCTGGCGGGCGGGGGCGCGCGCGGCTTTGCGCACCTGGGCATCTACCGCGCGCTGCAGGAGGAAGGCGTGGAGATCGACTGCGTTGGTGGCACCAGCATCGGATCGGTCATGGCCGCGTATGTGGCATCCGACCAGCCGCTGGCGACGGTCATGGCCAACGCCCGCGAGGCGTTTCGCACCAACCCCACGGGAGACTTCAACCTGCTGCCGCTGATGTCGCTCATCAAGGGCCGCCGACTGCGCCACATCCTGCACGAGGCCGTGGGGAGCCTGGTGGGCTTCCCGGCCCAGGTGGAAGACCTGTGGAAGAACTATTACTGCGTGGCCACCAACTACTCGCGCGCCAGCGAACAGGTGGTGCGCCGTGGCAACCTGGTGAAGTCGCTGCTGGCCAGCATCTCCATCCCCGGTGCATTGCCGCCCGTGGTGCACGAGGGCGACCTGCTGTGCGACGGTGGCACGTTCAACAACTTTCCGGTGGACGTGATGCGCAGCAGCATGCGCGGCGTGGGCACGGTGATCGGCGTGGACCTGAACTTCCGCAAGCCGCGCCGCATTGAGCTGGACGACATCCCCACCAGCTGGGCCCTGCTGCGCGACAAGCTGCGCCCGCGCGCCCAGCGCCGCTACAAGCTGCCCTCGCTGGCCAGCTACCTCATGCAGGTCACCATCCTGTACAGCATGTCGCGCCAGCGCCAGTCCCAGCAGCTCACTGACCTGTACTTCAACCCCCCCATGGACCGCGTGGGCATGCTGCAGTGGAACCGCTTCGAGCAGATCGTGCAGCAGGGGTATGCACATGGCATCCAGGTGCTGGACGGACTGGATGACATCAAGCGCCGGCGCATCGGCGGGCTGCGCACCCGTTGAGAACGCACCACACGGCCCGGTCGCCCAAGCGGCATGCAACAGGCAGGCACCGGTGTAGCATGGGCGCCCTTGAGGAGGAGACCCCATGCACCCCAACGCCCAGACCCTGCAGCGCTTCTACACCGCGTTTGCGCAGCTTGACCACGCCGCCATGGCCGCCTGCTATGCGCCCAACGCCACGTTCGACGACGAGGCCTTTTCCCTGAAGGGCCGCGACCAGATCGGCGGCATGTGGCGCATGCTATGCACCGCCACCAAAAAGCCCGGCGCGGCCGAGCACTGGAAGCTCACGTTCAGCGGTATCGAAGCCGACGCGGCCGGCGCCAAGGCGCATTGGGAGGCGCACTACCTCTTCAGCGCCACGGGGCGCAAAGTGCACAACATCATCGACGGCACCTTCACCTTCACGCCCGACGGGCTGATCGCCACCCACCGCGACCGCTTCAACTTCTGGCGCTGGGCACGGCAGGCGCTGGGGGCGCCAGGGCTGCTGCTGGGCTGGTCGCCATCGCTCAAGCGCAAGGTGCGGAGTACGGCGGCGGGGAATTTGAAGAAGTTTTTGGCGCAGGGGTGAGGGGTGGTGTTGCGGTGACGCAGATCGCTCAACGCATTGGGAACTGCGGCTCTCGGCCAGAAGCAGCCGGTCGCGACTGGTGAAAGCGGACTCTCAACGTTTTGGAGTTGACCGGCACGCGGCGGCATTGCGCCACCAGTTAGACCGCGTCGCGCCCAGCATCAGTCTTCCTCAACTTCGAAGTTGCGCCTACCACCCAGCAAATCAGCACGGCTAAGCCTGCGAACACGGCGGCACACGGGACGAAGTACAGCAAGAACCATATTGCAAGGTGCGCGGCCGGGACAGAATTCGAGAGGGCAAGTGCCGCTGCGGTCGAAGCGAGCAGGGTAGGCAACGCATAGACGCGCGTCGCCTGCCTCGCCGAGTGGATGCAAAGCATTAGGAAGGCAGCCAAGCCCAATGCCGCCACAAAGTAAACGAGGATCTCAGGTCCCATCGCGCGGTCTAACGATTGACATGAGCGGCATCCAACGTTAGGCGAAGCCCGCCGTTGGCTGTCCGCTCGATTGATGCGTTAGAGGTCACTTTCATACCTCTTTAGCCAGCGGCGAACATTGGTCACTTCAACTCGTTCCACATCACCAGCCGTGCCAGCGAAAAACTCTACCCTCTTGCCTTCTTCCCGCAACGGCCCGACCTCTAGCCAATACGTGCACTCCAGCCGATTGGAGGCGGTGCGCTTGCAATCTTCATCTCGCATGGAACTGGGCGGGGATAGGTTCGCAAGGCTGGCTCCCCTGAACTTTTTGCTTGCTGCCGCCTTAATGGCATGGGTGGTCATGTCTTGTGGCAATGCATACGCAGGCGGGGCAAACATCTCCAACTCCCACCCCAGTTGCATAACTGGCGTTTCACAGCCACAGCTAGGCGACGACACAGACAAGAGCAGCGCCGACATCACACCAGTTGCAGCAACCGCGAAGAGCTTGGCTTTCACGTGATCTCAACGAATAGCGTATCTCGCAGAACTTGCGGGATACGCTGGACCGTGCGGGATATTCTGGACACTGTTTCCTCCTGAAAGCGGCTTGCAGCCTGGGTTTGCAAGCGTAGGGCAGTGGAAACGTTCACATATAGAGATTCCCGCAAACCCCGCAAGCTTTAGCTGAGCAAACTATAGCCTGCGAACGCGCAAAGGCAGGCGTGCCGACGCTCAAGTTTGGGCCGCAAGCAGAACAAATGACCGGATTGGAGCGCTGCGCTCAACGTCGCCTTCGGGCCCAAAGCGCCCTATCACTGTGCTCGATCAGCGAAAGGCAGCCACCCACCTTGAACCCCGCCCTTGCATCTGCAACGGGGAGCAGTGAAAAAATGAAGCCCAATTGGCCTCTAGCGCCTATCCAATAAGCGCCAACAGCTATCAAATCAGCAGCATCCACCAAAACCCGTAGTACTCTTGTACTTCTTGCCACTGCCGCAATGGCACGGAGCATTGCGGCAGGACATGTGGCGATGCTGTGCACGGCGACAAAAAGGCCGACAGCCAAGCGCTGGGCCTGCTGGGTGTGCTGCGGGGCTGGTCGCCTTGGCTAAAACGCCAGCGGCCCTCTCCCCGCTCAACCGCCCACCCCTCCTTTCGCACGGGCCGGAGCGACATCGCTCCCCATCCGATCAATCAGCACCGCGCTGGCTTCGTTAAGCCCCAGCACCTGCACCGTGCAGCCATGGTGCCTCAAGCGTTCCACCACCTTGTCGAGTGCGGCCACGGCGGTGATGTCCCAGAAGTGGGCGTGCGTCACGTCGATGACCACCGCGCGGCCTTCGGCGCCCAGCACGTCGAACGCCTCGATGAACGCATCGGCCGAGGCAAAAAACACCTGGCCGGACACGCGCCAGGTGCGCTGGCCCAAGGCCGTGGCGCCATCCGCATCGTCGTGCACGCGCACCTCCAGCATGTGCGAGACCTTGAACGCAAAGAACACCCCGCTGAGTACCACGCCCACGGCCACGCCAGCCGCCAGGTTGTGCGTGGCGATGGTGACGGCCACGGTGGCCAGCATGGCGGCGCTGGACAGGCGCGGGTGGCGCACCAGGGCGCCGAGCGATTTCCAGTCGAACGTCTCGGCCGACACCATGACCATGATGGCCACCAGCGCAATCACCGGTACCTTGGATACCCAGTCTTTCAGTGCCACCATGAGGATCAGCAAAAACACCCCGGCAAACAACGTGGACAGGCGCCCGCGCCCGCCGTACTTCACATTGCCCACGGCCTGGCCGATCATTCCGCAGCCCGCAATGCCACCGAACAGGCTGGCCGCGATGTTGGCCACGCCCAGCCCCGCGCACTCGCGGTTCTTGTCGCTGGGGGTGCCGGTCAGCTCATCGACCACGGCGGCGGTGAGCACTGATTCAAGCAGGCCCACCATGGCGATCGCCAGCGCGGGCAGCAGGATGATGCGCAGGGTGTCGAGCGACGCGGGCACCTGCGGCAGCGCAAACACAGGCAACGCGTCGGGCAGTTTGCCCAGGTCACCCACCGTGGGCAGGTGCAGCCCCAGCGCCGAAGCCAGCACCGTGAGCACCACCACGCAGATCAGCGGTGACGGAATGGCGGTGAGCGCAGGCCATGCCAGCCGCTGGCCCAGCCACGGCAGGCCGTAGATGAGCGCCAGCCCCAACGCCAGCGCCCCCCAGGTGGCAGTGCTGGCGCCGTGCAGGTGCGGCAGTTGCGCGGCAAAGATCAGGATGGCCAGCGCATTGACGAAGCCCGTGCGCACCGAGCTGGACACGAAGCGCATCAACACGCCCAGCTTCATCAGCCCAAACGCCACCTGCACCGCGCCTGCCAGCAGCCCCGCCGCCAGCAGGTAGCCCAGCCCGTGCGACTGCACCAGCGGCGCAGCCACCAGCGCCACCGAGCCTGCCGCCGCCGACACCATCGCAGGCCGCCCGCCGGTGAAGGCGATGACCAGGCTGATGACAAACGAGGCGAAGAGCCCCACCGAAGGGTCCACGCCCGCCACGAAGGAGAAGGCGATGACTTCGGGGATGAGCGCAAACGTGGCCACAGCCCCGGCCAGCAGCTCGCGCGGAATGCTGGGCGCCCATTCGGCGCGCAGACGGTTCAGGGTGGAAGGGTTCATGCGGTGTGCCCTGCAAAAAACAAAGCGCGCCCGAAGGCGCGCTGCGAGGAATTTCAGATCAAAACAGGCTCTAGCGCTTATTCTGCAAGCGCCAATAGCTATTCAATCAATAGCAAATTACCCAACAAAATCAAGCCCCGTGGCACTTCTTGTACTTCTTGCCGCTGCCGCAGTGGCACGGGTCATTGCGCCCCGGCTCGGGCGCCTTGCGCACCGTCTCCACGCGCGGGCCCATGCTCTTCCACAGCTGGCGCAGGTCGTACACGGCCCAGATGGCTTCGCCGAAGGCCTCGACGCGCGCCTGGCTGGTGCTGGGTGGGCCGTCTTCGTCGTACATGCAGACTTCGGGCTTGCCGGTGTCGTCTTCGGTCAGGGCAACGATGCGCTCCAGCGCGTCGTCCAGCCACTTGGCGGCTTCCTTGTCGCGCGGGGCGGCCCAGTCTTCGGGCCAGTTTTCCACCGCAAACATGAAGCCCAGGGCCCACACCTGGCCGAAGGACGGGATCTCCTGGTCGTCGCCCATTTCGGCGCGCTGCTCGTCGGTCAGGCTGGCCACGGCGCCGCGCATGTCCATGGCTTCGGGCTGGAAGGTGCGGTCGTCGTCCAGCGTCTTCACGTCGGTGTCGAGCTGGGTCACGATTTCGGCCCAGCGGCGGCTCCACAGCTCTAAAAAGCGCGCCTGCTGGGCGGCGTCAGCAAAGGCTGGCAACTGCGGCAGCGGGTCGCCTTGGGCAATATCCAGCTCGGCGCCGTCGCCCAGCAGCATGGGCAGGTACTCGGCCGGGGCGATGGGGCGGCGGCTGCAGATCAGCGCGGTCATGAAGCCATCGCAGAACTCCCACTGCGGGATTTCCTCGCCGCGCGAGCGCAGGTCGTCGAGGATGTTGTCGATCTCTTCCAGCTCTTCAGGGCCCAGTGCGGCGGCCGGGGCGCCCGCGGGGTCATCAAGATCGTCGGTGGAGGGCGTGGGCGATGTGGGTTCGGTCATGGGGGCTCCGGTCGTCAAGCGAGAAAGCGGGGGCGGTAAAACATTGTTTTACTTTTATGATGCGCAGGCCTTGTGCCGTGGCGCTGGTGTAGCGGCGGAGGTACGGCGACCCGGGGTGGTGCCGGGCCTCAAAAGCGCCTTGCGCAATATGGCAACCCGATAAAAAGGCGGTCAGTGTAGCCCCCTCTCGCACCGCCACCAGAACCAGGACCCCCATGCTCCACCAACTGAACTCCCTGTACCCGGTGCGCTACACGGCCTTTGCGCTGTGCGTTTTCGGGCTGCTGCTGTCGCTGTTTGCGCTGGTGGCTTTTCACGTGGGGTTGCCCGTGGTGCTGGTGTTTGCTGCCCTGGTAGCAGTGGGCGTGTACGACCTGCAGCAGTCGCGCCACGCCATTTTGCGCAACTACCCGGTCATCGGGCACATCCGCTTCATGCTCGAATATGTGCGGCCCGAGGTGCGCCAGTATTTCATCGAGAGCGACAGCGAGGCCGCGCCGTTTTCGCGCGCTCAGCGCTCGCTGGTGTACCAGCGCGCCAAGGGCGACCCGGACAACCGCCCCTTCGGCACGCACCTGGACGTGGGCGCGCAGGGTTATGAATGGGTGAACCACTCGCTCGCACCCACACAGCTGCCGTCGCATGACTTTCGCGTGTGGATCGGCGGCAGCCCCGATGCGCCGTCGCAGTCCGTGGCGCCTTGCACCCAGCCTTACCACGCGAGCGTGTTCAACATCTCGGCCATGAGCTTTGGTGCGCTGTCGGCCAATGCGATCCTTGCTTTGAACCAGGGTGCAAAAAAAGGCGGCTTCGCGCACGACACGGGCGAGGGCAGTATCAGCCAGCACCACCGCGTGCACGGCGGCGACCTGATTTGGGAAATCGGCTCGGGCTACTTTGGCTGCCGCAACCCCGATGGCACGTTCAGCGAAGAGCGTTTTGCGGCCAGCGCCACCGACCCGCAGGTCAAGATGATCGAGCTGAAGCTCAGCCAGGGCGCCAAGCCCGGCCATGGCGGCGTGCTGCCCGGCGCGAAGGTGACTGCCGAGATCGCCGCTGCGCGCGGTGTGAAAGAGGGCGAAGCCTGCATCTCGCCCGCCAGCCACAGTGCGTTCAGCAACCCGGTGGAAATGATGCAGTTCATCGCGCGGCTGCGCACCCTGTCGGGCGGCAAGCCCACGGGCTTCAAGTTCTGCCTGGGACACCCGTGGGAATGGTTTGCCATCGTCAAGGCCATGCTGGTCACCGGCATCACGCCTGATTTCATCGTGGTCGATGGCGCCGAGGGCGGTACGGGCGCGGCGCCCGTCGAATTCACCGACCACGTGGGCGCCCCGCTGCAAGAAGGCCTGCTGCTGGTGCACAACACCCTGGTGGGCGTGAACCTGCGCGACCGCGTGCGCATTGGCTGCGCGGGCAAGGTGATCAGCGCCTTCGACATCGCTCGCATGATGGCGCTGGGCGCCGACTGGTGCAACGCGGGGCGTGGTTTCATGATGGCGCTCGGCTGTATCCAGGCGCAAAACTGCCACACCGGGCACTGCCCCACGGGCGTGACCACCCAGGACCCGCTGCGCCAGCAGGCCCTGGTGGTGCCCGACAAGGCCACGCGCGTGGCGCAGTTTCACCGCAGCACGCTGCACGCGCTGCAGGAGCTGGTGCAGGCCGCCGGGCTGCGTCACCCCAAGGACATCACGGCCCACCACATCGTGCGCCGCATCAGCGACACCGAGGTGCGCCTGCTGTCCAACCTGATCACGCGCATGCAACCGGGCGCGCTGCTGGGCCCGCTCGACGCGCAGCACAACGTGTTCCGCCTGTACTGGCCCTTGGCCAGCGCGCACAGCTTTCAGGCCAGCGAGCCTGCACTGGAACCCTCCATCCCCCACCATGTCGAGCTGGTGCACGCAGCAGCCGTCGGCACCGCTGCTGCGGTGGCAGGGGATGCCGCTGTATGAATTTGACGATGGACGCATCCGCCCCCACCCACACCACCGCCCCGGACTACGCCGCCTTTTTGCAGCAGCAACTGGCCACCCAGCCCCACAACGTGATGGCCCATGTGCTGGGCCACGAACAGATCTGGATCAAGCGCGCCGGCGCGCCCCACGGCACGGGCCGCTACCGCGCCATGGCCGTGCTGGCCGCCCTGCTGCGGCTGGACGCCCTGCGCCCCGTGCCCAACCCCGGCGGCCCTGCGGCCATTGCCACCGAAGTGCAGCGCCTGCGTGACCTGGCCGTGCGCGGCATCCGCGTGCCCGTGGTGCTGGCCGCCTTGCCCCATGGTTTTGCCATGCGCCACCTGGGCCACACGGGGGAAGAGATTCATTCGCTGGGCAACGAGATCGACCATGCCGTGCAGGCGGGCGACACGGCCACCGTGCTGGCGCTGTGGCAGCAGGGGCTGGACACGCTGGCCCAGGTGCACCGCCAAGGCACGTGCCTGAGCCAGGCCTTTGCTCGCAACATGGTGCGCTGCCCCGATGGCGAAGTGGCCTGCATCGACTTTGAGGACGACCCCGCCGCCGTGCTGCCCCTGGCGGTGTGCCATGTGCGCGATGCGCTGTGCTACGCGCACTCCACCGCGATCTACCTGCACACCAGCGGCACGCTGACCAAGGGGCGCGAGCGCTGGGTGGCGTGGGTGGCGCAGGAGAGCGCGGAGATGCGGGCGGTGCTGGCGACCAGTGTCCGGCGGATGGGGTGGATGGGGCTTTTGCCGGCAAGCCGCAGGCTGGGGCGGGATTTGCAGCGGGTGCGAGCGGCGTACGAGTTGCTAAGCAGATGAAACGCGGCCGTTCCTATCAAGCTGTGGTTGTCCGCTGACAGCGCCAAGCGCGCTCATCGCCTATCGTTCAGGTGGCGCTTCCTCCAGCCCTCCCTTCTTTCCATGCCACTGCCCGCCGCTGCCAGCCCAGCCGCTCCTGAGCCCACGCCCTTGCCCACCACCTCCGACAAGACCCGCCGCAGCCGACCGCCCACCCTGTCGCGGGCTGCCTGGAAGCAGTTCATGGGCGTGGCCCGGCCCTACTGGGCAGGCGACAAGAAACGCACTGCCTGGGGCCTGCTGGCACTGCTGATCGCCCTGATGGTGTGCGAGACCCAGCTGGCCGTCATGCTGATCGACAAGACGGGGGAGATGACGTCGGCCCTGGCGGCCAAGCAGGCCGACCGCTTCTGGATCGCGGTGCGCACCAGCCTTGTTGTTCTGGCATTCGCGGTGCCGGTGTACGCCTTTTATTACTACATGCGCGATGCGTTTTCCAACCACTGGCGGCGCTGGCTCACCCACCGTTTCCTGGATGGCTATCTGAGCGAACGCAAGTACTACGAGATCGGCGCGGGCGGCGACATCGACAACCCCGACCAGCGCATCAGCGAAGACATCAACACCTTCACAAGCCGGTCCACGCACTTCCTGCTGATTTTCATCGGCTCCCTGATGCAGCTGGTGGCGTTCAGCGCGGTGTTGTGGTCCATCTCCAAGACGCTGGTGGCTTTTTTGGCGGTGTATGCCCTGCTGGGCACCTTCGGGGCGCTGTACTTTTTTGGCGCGCCGCTGATCCGGCTGAACTTCTGGCAGATCCGCCGCGAGGCAGACTTCCGGTTCGGGCTGATGCGGCTGCGCGAAAACGCCGAATCCATCGCCTTCTACCGGGGCGAACCCCAGGAGCGCGTGCAGATCGACCACCGGTTCGAGGCTGCGTTTACCAACTTCGCCCGGCTCATCAAAAAGCAGCTCTCGCTCAACCTGTACCAGCGCTCTTTCAGCCAGCTCACCTTGATCCTGCCCAGCATCCTCCTGGCCAATGCGGTGCTGTCGGGTGAGCTGGAGGTGGGCCGGGCCATCCAGGCGGCAGGCGCTTTTGCCGCCGTGCTGGGCGCCATCTCGCTCATCGTGGACAACTTCGAGAGCCTGAGCCGGTTTGTGGCGGGCATCGACCGGCTCCATACCCTGTCGCAGGTCGTGCTCAAAACCCCTGCCGCGCCCACCCCCTGGGCCGAGTCCGCCCCAGCAGGCCAACCTGCGGACGATGCGACGCCCGCGATCAACGCCCACGACCCCTCCGAGCCCCCACCGCAAATCACCACCCGCATCGGCGACACGCTGGCCATCGAAGGGCTCTCGCTTTACACCCCCCACTTCGGTCGCCTGCTCGTGGCCGACCTCTCGCTGCAGCTACAGCCCGGCGACGCGCTGCTCATCACCGGCCCCAGCGGCTGCGGCAAAAGCTCGCTCTTGCGTGCCATTGCCGGCCTGTGGCACACGGGCAGCGGCACCGTGCAGCACCCGCCCCTGGAAGACATGTTCTTCCTGCCCCAGCGCCCCTACATGCAGATTGACACACTGCGCAGCCAGATCATCTACCCGAGCAAGCAGACGGCGCTGAGCGACGAACGCCTGCTGGAGCTGCTGCAGGAGGTGCACCTCGAAACACTGTCCGAGCGTGTGGGTGGGCTCAATGCGTCCTACGACTGGGAGAAACTGCTGTCCGTTGGCGAGCAACAGCGCCTGGCCTTTGCCCGCGTGCTGGCGCGCCAGCCCAGCATCGTCATCCTGGATGAAGCCACCAGCGCGCTGGACAGCGCCAACGAAACCGCCCTCTACGAATGCCTGCGCGCCAGCGGAACCACCCTCATCAGCATCGCCCACCGCCCCGCTGTGCTCAAACACCACACGCACGTGCTGGAGTTCAAGGGCGAAGGGGCTTGGGAGCTGCACGCGGCAGCGGACTTCAGATTTGATAGCTGAGCGCGGCGGCTCAAGCGACGGCGGGGCAGCTTCGCCCGATGAGAGCAGGTCGGGTTACGCTTCGCCAACCCGACCTACATGACTTCCGCAATGACCGACTTTGAGATCTACACACCCACAGCAGAAGAAGTTCACTCCGGCGTCTTAGGCCGTCGGATACGGCAATTCAACTACCGGTTCGTCGGTGAGTACGGCCAGTCCCAGCCGGTGTGGGTGAGCGCGCGTGACACCCAGGGCGAATTGGTGGGCGGGCTGCGCGGATTCGTGTTTTTGGAATGGCTGAACGTGGAACTGCTGTTTGTGGACGAAGCCGCCCGGCACCATGGAGTGGGCCGCAACCTGCTGGCCACGGCAGAACAGAAAGCCCGCAACCTGGGCGCGCACAGCGTGACGCTGAACACCTTTGAGTGGCAGGCGCGCGAGTTCTATCTTAAACAGGGCTATGAGGAGTTTGGGCACATCGACAACTACATCCAGGGATTTCAGCTGGTGTATTTGAAGAAGGTTTTGACGTCCTGATTTCCAGGGCTTGGATTGCCAACGTGGCAGGTCCGACTGCGCCCACCCACCCCACCAAACTTACGATCAACTTCCCAGCAGCATTTCGTACCTTGGCGTGTCTGACAACGGATCTGCAGACAGCACCAGCCCCTCAAAAAAATGGTGATCCTGGTCAGCCAGCAGGTGCGCGGCCTCCTGGTGCAAAAGGAACAGCACCTCTGCATAGGTTGGGTTGTGGTCCCTGCGAATCTGAACCGTAGCGCTCAATTCGGTCCAAACGCCACCGTTATCCCGAACCCAGTACGCATAGGTCACGTCCAACGTCCTGCCCGGAAACTGCCTCTGGAGCTCCTGCTCATCCAGGCTGTGTCCAATGCTCCTGCTGTACTCACGCAGGGCTGAGAGCAAAGTCTCCACATCCTGGCAAGACGGCTCAGAAAAAGACCAGGGGAGATCACGAAGGATTGACGACGGAAGACTTTGAGCCAAAGACGGCCTCGCAAAAAATGCGACAGCGCCAGCGGTATGCCAGAGGAAGTGCCGCCTTGAACTCATGTGCGGTGACAAACGATCATCGGAGGGTAACAGTCCCCACGATCTTGTCGAAGACTTGGCAGGACTATCAAACCGCAAGTGCTGCTACCCTCGCCTCCAGCACCAGCGCAGTCGCCACATCCGCCCCGAAATTCATCAAGCGCTTGCGCATACAGATCACCGCCTTGTCCTTGCTCAGCAAAATCGCCCGGTGTGCCGCCGCCAGGTCGATGAACTTCTGGTCGTCCGCGTCCTTGCAGACATAGGGCACCTTGGGCGCGATCTCCACCAGCCGCGCCTGCGCATCAAATGCAGCGAGTACCTGCGCTGCATCCACGCGGTAGTAGTCCATGCGCCCAACGATGTGCGGATAGGCCAGCACGCGCTCCAGTTCGTCGCGCATGACCTGGGTCGCTATCCAGGCCAGGCGCCCTTGGGCCAGCAGTGCGCGCAGGGGGGCGGTGCGCGGGTCGCTGAAGATCAGCAGGTCGAGCGCGACGTTGGTGTCCACCACCACAGGGCGAGCGGGTTCGCCCGGTGCGGCCTCGGCGGGCAGGCGCAGTTCAACCTGCATTGCGCGGGTCGTTGTCAGGGGCGGGTTTTGCAGCACGGTCGCGCACCGCGCCCTTCATCATGTCGAAGCGGAAGAGGCGGCATTCGATGGGGCCGTTCCACATCGGCACGCGGCGCGATTCTTTCAGGCGCATCTTGCCGGGCAGCTTGAGGTCGGGTGTGAGCATCCAGGCCTGCCAACCAGCGTAGTTCTTCTTCCAGTGCGAGGCCAGCTGGCTGAAGAATTCGCCGCCATCCTCGGTCTGCGCCTCTTCGCGGCCCACGGCCATGCCCTGGGCACGGTCGGCGGCGCGCTCGCTGGCGTTGCGGCCTGCGCTGCCTGCAGCAGCAATGCGCTCGCCATAGGGCGGGTTCAGCAGCATCACGCCGGGCTGCTCGCAGGGCGGCATGCGCTGCAGGGCGTCGCCGCCGCGCAGCTGCACGGCATCGGCCACGCCTGCGCGCTCAGCATTGCGCTGCGCAAAATCGACCATGCGGAAGGCCACATCACTGCCAAACAGGGGCACAGCGCTTGTCTGTATTGCGCTTTCAGCTTCTTTTTTAATAGCATCCCAGACATGGGCCTGGAACGGCAGCAGCTTCTCGAACGCAAAACGCCGCAGCATGCCGGCCGGAATGCGGCAGGCGATCTGCGCGGCCTCGATCACGATGGTGCCGCTGCCGCAGCAGGGGTCGTACAGGGGCTGGGGGTTGTCGCCATGCGGGTCCCAGCCGCTGGCGGCAATCATGGCGGCGGCCAGGGTTTCTTTCAGTGGCGCATCGCCCTTGTCTTCGCGCCAGCCGCGTTTGAACAGCGGCTCGCCCGAGGTGTCGATGTAGATCGTGGCCTCGTCGGTGGTCAGGTGCAGGTGGATGCGCACATCGGGCCACTGGGTGTTCACGTCGGGGCGCACCCCGCTTTTGGCGCGAAAGCGGTCGGCCACGGCGTCCTTGACCTTGAGACCTGCGAAGTTGAGGCTCTGCAGCGGGCTGTGCTGGGCGGTCACCTCGACCTTGAAGGTCTGGCGCGTGGTGAACCAGATTTCCCAGGCCACGTCGCTGGCCATGGCATAGAGATCGTTCTCGGAGCGGTACGGGCGGTGCGCCAACTGCACCAGCACGCGCTGGGCCAGGCGGCTGTGCAGGTTGAGCAGCAGCGCCTCGCGCCACGAGGCGCGCAGCAGCACGCCGCCGCGGCCGACCAGCAGGTCTTGCCCCGTGAGGCCGGTGATGCCATGCACCTCGTCGGCCAGAAAGCCCTCCACACCAGCGGCGCAGGGGAGAAAAAGTTGGAGTTGGTTCATGTCGATGGGGAGGATACGCGCTCAGACAATGCGTGGGAATCCGGCGTTCCCGCGCGGGCCAGCAGCAATTGGCGGATGGATTCGGGGATCGGCGCCACCTTGCGGTCGGCCTTGCCGATGAAGACGATGCCGATCTTGCCGCGCGCCACCTCGCGGCCTGAGGTCTTCTCGGTCATGCAAAAGACCAGGTCAAACCCATAGCGGTTGAAGTCCGCAGGCGCCATCTCCACGCGCATGGTTTCACCGTGGAAACCTTCGGACTTGTACTGCGCCACGATGTCGCCGACCACGATGGACAGCCCGCCCACGTCGGCCTCGGGGTAGCCCAGCGACTGGAAGAAGCGCACCCGCGCTTCAGAGACCAGGCTCAGCAGTTGCGCGTTGTCCAGGTGCCCGCCTTGGTTGACGTGGCTGATGTAGATCTGCAGCTCGGTGGCAAAGCCGAAGTGCGGGGGGAGGTCGAAGACGATGCGGGCCATGGTGGGGTGGCGGATAGAAAAACGAAAAATTCAAACAGGGCGAGCCATGCGCCCCCAACCGGGGTACCTACAGCGCCTTGCGCAGGTTGGCCGGCGCGATCTTGAGCGCTTCGCGGTACTTGGCCACGGTGCGGCGTGCGCACTCGATGCCCTGCTCCTTGAGCATCTCGGCGATCTGGCTGTCGGACAGCGGCTTGGCGGGGCTTTCTGCGGCCACAAACTGTTTGATAAGGGCGCGCACGGCGGTGCTGGATGCATTGCCACCCGTCTCGGTGCCAAGGCCGGAGCCAAAGAAGTACTTCAGCTCATACGTGCCAATTGGCGTAGCCATGTATTTGGCGGTGGTCACGCGGCTGATGGTGGATTCGTGCAGGCCCAGTTCGTCGGCGATGTCGCGCAGCACCAGCGGGCGCATGGCCAACTCGCCGTGGGTGAAGAAGCTTTTTTGCCGCTCCACGATGGCGCGCGAGACGCGCAGGATGGTGTCAAAGCGCTGCTGGATGTTCTTGATGAACCAGCGCGCCTCCTGCAGGCGCTGCTGCATGCCCTGGTGACCCTCGCCGCCCTTGTGGCCGCGCAGGGCGCCAGCATAAATGTCGTGCACGCGCAGGCGCGGCATCACATCGGGGTTGAGGCTGACGATGAAGTTGTGCTGGCCATCGCGTCCATTGGCACGCCCGGCTTTGCGCACGATGACATCGGGAATGATGATGTTGCGCTCCACGTCGGCAAAGCGACGGCCGGGGCGGGGCTCCAGGCGAGCGATCAGCGCCATGGCGGCGCGAGTGCGCTCTTCGCCGTCGCCACACAGCTGCGTCAGGCGGCGGATGTCGCGGCGGGCCAGCATCTCCAGCGGCTGCTGACAAATGCGCAGCGCGGTCTGCACCGTGTCGGGGTCAGCATCGCTGTCCTCGTCGGCAGCCAGCGCCGTGAGCTGCAGCGTCAGGCATTCGGCCAGGTTGCGCGCACCCACGCCGGTGGGCTCCAGGCTTTGCAGCAGGCGCTGGGCCACGGTGAAGCGGTGCACCAGCTCTTCGATTTGCTCCAGGTCGTCCGGCCCGGCCAGGCTGATGGCCAGCTCTTCCAGCGGCTCTTCGAGGTAGCCGTCGTCGTTGAGCGATTCAATGAGAAAACGCAGCGCGGCGCGGTCGATCTCGGACAAGCGCAGCGCCAGCGCCTGACGGTGCAAAAAGGCGGTCAGCGATTCATGCGAACGGGCCAGCTCGGTGGCGTCGGCCTCGTCGCCTTCGGAGTCGTTGCGGTTGCGGGCGGGCGCATCCCCGCCCCACTCCGCGTCGTTGGGCGCCATTTCTACCGTGCCGTCACCGCTCCAGTCAGGCTCGTCAGCGCCAGCACTCGGTGCTTCAGCATCATTTTGGCCTTCAGCGCTTGTGCTGCTTGCGCTGATAGCTCCTGAAAATATAGCATCATCGGCGCTGTACTCATCGGGCTGCGCGGGCGTGTCGGCGGCTTCCAGGCCAAACTCCTCGCGCGGAGCTTCGTCGGCATTGCGTTCGAGGAACGGGTTTTCGTCGAGCATCTGCTCGACTTCCTGCGAGAGTTCGAGCGTGGACAACTGCAGCAGCCGAATGGACTGCTGAAGCTGGGGGGTCAATGCAAGATGCTGCGAGACGCGCAGCGAGAGTCCAGGCTTCATCACATCCTGAAGTGTTCGCCAAGGTAAACACGTCGTACCTCGGCGTTGTCCACGATCTCGGACGGCGTGCCCTGCGCGAGCACGCGGCCATCGCTGATGATGAAGGCGTGGTCGCAGATGCCCAGGGTTTCGCGCACATTGTGGTCGGTGATGAGCACACCAATGCCCCGCGCCTTCAGGAAGCCGATGATGCGCTGGATCTCGATCACGGCAATGGGGTCGATGCCGGCAAAGGGCTCGTCCAGCAGGATGAAACGCGGTTGTGTAGCCAGGGCCCGGGCAATCTCGACGCGGCGGCGCTCGCCGCCGGACAGGGCCATGGCGGGCGAGGCGCGCAGGTGGTCCACGCGCAGCTCCTGCAGCAGGGCCGTCAGGCGCTCCTCGATGGCGTCGCGCGAGAGCGGCTGGCCGTCATCACCACGCTGCAGTTCCAGCACGGCGCGCACGTTCTCTTCGACCGTGAGTTTGCGAAAGATCGAGGCTTCCTGAGGCAGGTACGACAGGCCCAGGCGCGAGCGCCGGTGGATGGGCATGTGGGCCACCGATTGGCCGTCGATGCGGATGTCTCCCTCGTCGCTGCGCACCAGGCCCACGATCATGTAGAACGAGGTGGTCTTGCCCGCGCCGTTGGGGCCGAGCAGCCCCACGACCTCACCTTTTTGCACGACCAGCGAAACGTCCTTGACGACCTTGCGGCTGCCATAAGACTTCGCCAGGTGCTGCACCTCCAGGCGGCTGCCCGCCTGGGAATCAGGCCCCAGGCGGCTACCCGCCTGAGTGTCAGGACCGGTACTCACAGCGGGCCCACTCACTTGGCGCCGCCGCCAAGGCTGTTGCTGGGGCGCAGCGCCGGGGCTGAGGCCGGGGACGCCGCCTCGGGGGCCGCCGCAGCGGGCGGTGGATCTTTGGGGGCCAGCACGGCGCGCACGCGGCTGCCCGGCGCGGGGGCATCGCCCGCAGCGTTGGTGGCGGTGCGCTTTCCGTCCACGGAGAACACGTCGGTCAGGTTGTTGTAGACAATCACGGCGCCGGTGATCTCGTCGCTGAGCACAGCGCCCCGGTAGCGGCGCAACTCGGCACGGGTGATGAAGCGCACGTTGTCGGCCTTGCCGTCGTACTCGATGACTTCGCTCTCGCCTTCGATGAACTCATCGGGTGCTCCCGGCAGGGTGTCGCGCTTTTGCCGGAAGAAGGCGCGCTTGCCGGGCTCAGCCGTGACCACACCGTACTGGTAGCCATCGGCATCCTGGCGCACATCCAGCCGCGCGCCACGCAGCACGATGGAGCCCTTGGTCATGACCACGCGGCCAGAGAACACGCTGGTTTGCTTGAGCTCATCATGGCGCAAAGCGTCCGCCTCAATGTTCATGGGCTTGGCGCGGTCGGCCTTTTCGGCATGGGCCACACCGAAGGTGCAGGCCAGGGCCGCGAGCAGGAGGATCGGAAGGAGGCGATGGTTCATAGGGCACGAATCTTGCAATCATTGTAGCCACCCCGTCGCGTTCCTCCATGAAAAAAGCCCGCATGTGCGGGCTTTTGCCAATGGGAACCGGCGGCCGGGCGAAAACCGTCAGCCTTTGCGGGCCACTGTCGCCAGATGTTCCACCACCTGCAGCACGTTTTGCATGCTGCCCGCCATGGTGCCATCGGTGTAGAACTTGCCCGCCACACCCATCGAGGGCACGCCCTCCACACCGTAGGCGTCCTGCAGTTGCGAAGCACGGCGAACCTGGTTGGACACGCTGAACGAGGTGTAGATTTCCTTGAACTTGGCGGCGTCCACACCCTGTTGGGCCACCCAGGCAAAAATTTCGTCGTCCTTGGCCAGCTTCTGCTTTTCCACATGGATGGCGCGGAACACCTTGGCGTGCAGGGCTTCGAGCTTGCCCATGCCTTCCAGGGCGTAGTACAACTTTTGCTGGGGCACAAAGCTCGCGTTGAAGGCCACGGGCATACGACGGACGGAGAGGTCCTTGGGGGCGGCCTTGACCCAGGCGTCGAGCGCGGGTTCAAAGGCGTTGCAGTGGGGGCAGCTGTACCAGAAGAACTCGATCACATCGACCTTGCCCGCAGGCGCGTCGGGCGCTACCGGCTTGTCCAGCCGCCGGAAGTCCTTGCCCTCCTTGAACTGGCGGGCCTGAGCCAGCGCGGGGGTGGCCACTGGCAACGTCAGGGCGGAAGCGGCAACCGCCGAGGCGGCGGACAAAGAAAACTCACGGCGTTTCATGACAAAGACTCTCCTGTTACAGGTCTGGGGGATGTGAGCCATGCCCCCGCAAAAAGTTCAGCCTCCCGAAGCTTGGCGCATCAGCGCTGCACGCGCACCAGCGCCGACTCCAGACCGGCGCCATCGAGCTTCTCCTTGAGCTGCTCGGCGTCGTCGCGCTTGGTGAACGGCCCCACACGCACGCGGAACACCGCCCGGCCATTTTGCTCACGCTCGCTCACGCGGGCCTCCCAGCCCAGCATGGCCAGCTTGGCGCGCTGCGCATCGGCGTCCGCCTGGGTGCGGAAAGCCCCGGCCTGGACAAAGTAGTCGAACGGGTCCAGATTGCCCTTGGCAGCAGCCTTGGCCACGGCCAGATCGCCCAGCGGGTCGGCGCCGGGCTTGGTTTCAGCCTTGGCCTCGGGCTTGCTGGCAGCGGGCTTGGGTGCGGGCGCCGATGCCACAGCCCGCGCATCCGGCGCGGCTGGGGTGGGCGCCGAGGCAGCCACAGCGGGCGGGGCTGCCGGGCGAGCCGGATTCTTGCCATACAAAGGCGAATTGGGATCCCAGTTCTTGTTCTTCTGGGTCTCGGCGGCGTCCATGTCCACGCCCCGGCCATTGCCCTTGTTGAGGAAGGGCACCGGCACCTTGGTCACGTACACCGCCACAGCCAAGGCAGCGCCCAGGCCCACGATGACCCCAACGATAAAGCCGACGATGGTCCCGCCCGTCTGTTGTTTCTTCATAGTGACTGCTTACATTCTGGTTGGAGCCGACACGCCCAGCACGGCCAGGCCATTGTGCAATACCTGCGCGGTGGCGGCGACCAGCGCCAGGCGAGCCTTCTTCACGGCCTCGTCGTCCACCAGGATGCGCTCGGCGTCGTAGTAGCTGTGGTAGCTGGCGGCAAGGTCGCGCAGGTAGAAGGTCACATCGTGCGGGGCTTCGCCGTCGGCCGCAGCCGTGAGCATTTCGGGGTACTTGGCCAGCTGCAGCATCAGCGCCTGGGCCTGTGGGCCTTCGAGAGCCGACAGATCAATATCGTGCAGCGAAGCCACGTCGCCACCGCCAGCCTCTTGCCAAGCGCGCAGCACCGACTGGATGCGGGCATGCGCGTACTGCACGTAGTACACGGGGTTGTCGTTGTTCTGCGCCACGGCCAGGTCCACGTCGAAGGTGTACTCGGTATCGGGCTTGCGGGAGAGCAAGAAGAAACGCACGGCGTCCTTGCTGGTCCATTCGATCAGGTCGCGCAGCGTGACATAGCTGCCTGCGCGCTTGCTGATCTTGACCTCTTCACCACCCTTGACCACACGCACCATCGTGTGCAGCACGTAGTCAGGGTAGCCCTGCGGAATGCCCACGTCGGCCGCTTGCAGCCCGGCACGCACGCGGGCAATGGTGCCGTGGTGATCCGTGCCCTGGATGTTGACGACCTTCGTGAAGCCACGCTCCCACTTGGCGATGTGGTACGCCACATCAGGCACGAAGTAGGTGAAGGAGCCGTCCTGCTTGCGCATGACGCGGTCCTTGTCGTCGCCGTAGTCCGTGCTTTTCAGCCACAGCGCGCCATCTTGCTCGTAGGTCTTGCCATTGGCGACGAGCTTGTTCACCGTGGCCTCGACGCGGCCGCTGGTGTACAGGCTGGACTCCAGGTAGTACTCGTCAAAGTGCAGGTTGAACGCCTGCAGGTCCTTGTCCTGCTCGTTGCGCAGGTAGGCCACGGCGAACTGGCGGATGTTGTCGTAGTCCTCTACGTCGCCGTTGGCCGTGAACTCGCGGTCGTCGGCCTTCACCGTGGCCTTGGCCTTGAAGGCCTCGGCAATGTCGGCGATGTAGTCACCGTTGTAGAAGTTCTTGGCCAGCGGGTTGTCGCTGTCGGTGGGCCAGCAGTCGTCGCCGGGCTTGAAGCCCTTGGCGCGCAGCTGCGTGCTCTTGGTCAGCGTATCGATCTGCACGCCCGCGTCGTTGTAATAGAACTCGCGGTGCACCTTCCAGCCCTGGGTGCTGAACAGGTTGCAGATGGCATCGCCTAGAGCCGCTTGGCGGCCGTGGCCCACGTGCAGGGGGCCGGTGGGGTTGGCCGAGACAAACTCGACCAGCACGCGCTGGCCGTTGTCGGGTTGATAGCCGAAACGCTCGCCAGCGGCCAGCACCTCGCGCACGATTTCCTGCTTGGCGGCGGGCTTCAAGCGAATGTTCAGAAAGCCCGGTCCGGCGATTTCAATGGCATCCACCCAGCGGGTGAAGGCTGGCGTGGCCTCCAGTGCGGCCTTGAGCTGTTCACCCAAGGCGCGGGGATTGAGCTTGAGCGGCTTGGCCAGTTGCATGGCGGCGGTGCAGGCGAAGTCGCCATGGGCCGCCACCTTGGGGGATTCAAACGCCGCCTTGGCGCCAGCGCCAGGGGACAGGACTTCCAGCTCGGCTGCAAGCGCAGCGAGCAATTCATTTTTGGCTGTGAGCATCGGCGGATTTTACGGGGCCGGGCCGGGGCGCTCACCGAGCATGCCGCCAGCACCGCCAAAGCAGCCCTGCGCAGCCAGTACGCAACAGATCGTAAAGAATCATGGCCTGGCCTGCGGCGTGTCAGCCCCGTCTCCAGGGCATACGTTGTAATCGGGCAATCCGACGCAGGTTGCGTCAGATGCCACACTCTACTGGAGCCCCTATGAACAAGCTTCTCTCCCTGACAGCCCTGAGCCTGGTCCTTTCGTTCGGCGCAGCCCACGCTGCCGACGCCCCTGCCGCTGGAGCCAAGGCCGCCGCCCCGGCCACGGCAGCAACCCCCGCCACGCCGGCAGCGCCTGCGGCATCGGCCGCCGCGCCCACCAAGCAGCAGACCCGCATGGCCACCTGCAATGCGGAAGCGGCGGACAAGAAGGGCGACGAGCGCAAGGCTTTCATGAAGACCTGCCTGAGCAACAAGCCAGAAACCCAGCAAAACAAGATGAAGGCCTGCAACGCTGACGAAAAAGCCAAGACGCTCAAGGGCGACGAGCGCAAGGCCTTCATGAGCGAATGCCTGAAGAACAAATAAGCCCTGACAAAACAAAGAAAGCCGCTGCCCGTCAGGGTCAGCGGCTTTTTTCTGGGTGGAACGTCTTTCTTGCGACGCCTACCAGCCCCGCGCCCAGAACACCGCGATCACCGCCACCACGGGCAACACGTGGGACTGGATCATCACGAGGCGGCGTACCTTGGCCACCTCCTGCGCCGCTGGCAGTGCCCCCGTGCTGCGCAGGGCATGGTGCCAGCGGCGAAACACCAGCGAAGGCCAGAAGGACAGAAGAACCATCGCCAGAACGATGGTGATCTTGATGTGAAACAGCGGCTGCGAGAGATACCACGAAGCCCCCTTGATGCCCCATAGGACACGCGCCACGCCGCTGGCGATCATCAGCGCCCCCGCCACACCGTAGATCACATCCAGCCGCGCCAGGCGCTCGACCACAGCGGCGTTCATCCACTCCATGCGGCACAGCGCCGCCTGGCTCGATAAAAAGACCACAAAGGTCAGGATGGCCACCAGGTGCAGGGCGGCGAGGACGGCTTCGAGGGTCATGGGGGTTTCCTTTGCAAAACCCAGGACCTCATTGCGCGCGGCTTTTCTGGAGCCCGGGTGGCCGCCATTTTGCTTGAGGAATTTCGCTACCGCCGCGCAACGCGGCATGCCGGTATGCGTGCCACCGCATTGCGCCCCCCAAAAAAAAGCGGCGCAGACCCGAGGGCCTGCGCCGCTTTGACCGAACACCGGAGCGGACGCGATCAGGCAACCGTGCGGGCCATCGCGCCTGCGGGCACATCCGCAGGCACCACCGGGGCCATGGCAGTGGCCGGGGCGGGCAGAGGATGACCGTTCAGCGCGGCATCCAGGCGCTCATGGTCCAGCGCGTTTTCCCAACGGGATACCACCACGGTGGCCACGGCGTTGCCGATAAAGTTGGTCAGCGAGCGGCATTCGCTCATGAAGCGGTCCACGCCCAGGATCAGCGCCATGCCGGCCACCGGCACTTCAGGCACCACGGCCAGGGTGGCGGCCAGAGTGATGAAGCCTGCACCGGTCACGCCTGCTGCGCCTTTGGAGCTGAGCATCGCCACCAGCAGCAACGCCACCTGGTGACCCAGCGTCAGTTCGGTGTTCGTGGCCTGGGCGATGAACAGCGCGGCCAGCGTCATGTAGATGTTGGTGCCGTCCAGGTTGAAGGAATAGCCCGTGGGCACCACCAGACCCACCACCGACTTGCTGCAACCGGCCTTTTCCATCTTTTCCATCAGCGAGGGCAAGGCGGATTCAGACGACGAGGTGCCCAGCACCAGCATCAGCTCGGCCTTCAGGTAGCGGCACAGCTTGAACACCGAGAATCCACACAGCCGCGCCACAAAGCCCAGGATCACCACCACGAACAGCAACGAGGTGATGTAGAACGAGCCCACCAGCCAGGCCAGATTGACCAGCGAACCCAGGCCAAACTTGCCGATGGTGAACGCCATGGCACCGAACGCACCGATGGGCGCGGCCTTCATCACAATGCCCACCACCTTGAACACGGGGGTGGTCAGCGCTTCCAGAAAATGCTGCACCGGACGGCCCGCCTCACCCACCAGTGCCAGGCCCACGCCAAACAGCACGGCCACGAGCAGCACCTGCAGGATGTTGTCGCCCACGAAGGGGCTGACCAGCGTCTTGGGGATGATGTCCATCGCAAACCCGGTCAGGCTCATCTCATGCGACTTGGCCACGTAGCTCTTCACGGCCGTCTGGTCCAGATCGGCGACGTTGATGTTCATGCCCGCGCCGGGCTGCACCACGTTGGCCACCACCAGACCCACCACCAGGGCCAGCGTGGAGAAGAACAAAAAGTACGCCATGGCCTTGCCAAACACGCGGCCCACGCTGCTCAGCTGCGACATGCCCGCAATGCCGGTCACGATGGTCAGGAAGATCACCGGCGCGATGATCATCTTGACCAGCTTGATGAAGGCATCACCCAGCGGCTTGAGCGCCTCGCCATAGGCGGGTTCAAAATGCCCGAGCAAGACACCCAGGACGATGGCGAGCACCACCTGGAAATACAGCTGCCGGTAAAAAGGCAGCCGCACGGGGTGGGCTGTGGGGGCGGAAATGGCGTGCATGGAGGTCTCCTGAAATCACGAAAGACTGCACCACCGGGGTGCGTCGAGGGTGCCGTTTGTACCGCCGCACGCTGTTTGAGCCGATAACCTATTGGTATTAGTCAGGGGCACCGCCATAGGGCGCCGCTTGCCCCAATATAGGGAAAACACCTAGCACCTGGCCGGGATGCGGCACACTCGCTCCCCGCAACATCCCAGCCTACGGACCGCGCCAGGAACAAATTTTCCCCATGACGATGACGCCCCGCCTCCGAAAATTCTGGACCCTGCTGATCCTGCTTGGGGGCATGGTGGGCAGCATGTTCATCGCCGGCCAATGGGCCTGGCAGCGTTCACTGCAGGAAGAAAACCGCAGCGTGCAGGGCCAACTGGCGCTCTACGGCCAGGCCCTGGCCCAGCGCATCGACCGCTACCGCACCCTGCCCGAAGTGCTGGCGCTGGATGCACAGCTGCGCAACGCGCTGACCCACCCACTGAGTGCGGCCGATGGGGAGCAGCTCAACCGCAAGCTGGAGCAGGCCAACGGTGCCAGCCAATCCTCCACCCTTACCCTGCTCAACCGCGACGGCCTGGCCGTGGCCGCCAGCAACTGGCGCACGGCCACCAGCAATGTGGGGGTGGACTACAGCTTTCGCCCCTACGTGCAGCAGGCGCTGGCCCAGGGGCGCGGCAGCTTCTATGGCATTGGCGTGACCACGGGTGAGCCGGGCTACTTTCTGTCTCAGGCCATCCACGACGACCAGGGCCAGACGCTGGGGCTGGTGGCCATCAAGATCGCGCTGCAGGAGCTGGAACGCGAGTGGCTGCAGACCACCGACATCGTGCTGGCGTCGGACGCGCATGGCGTGGTTTTTTTGGCCAGCCAGGATGCGTGGCGCTACCGCCTGCTGGAGCCACTGGACGATGAGGAACGCCGCGAGCTGAACGCCACCCGGCAGTACGCCGACCAGCCGCTGCGCCCGCTGGAAGTCCGCGTGGTGGAAGCCCTGGACACTGGCGGTCGGCTGGTCAGCGTGCAGGCCCCTGCCCTGCCCGGCCGCGTGCTGTGGCGGACCCAGCCCCTGCCCGGCACCCCGTGGCAGCTGCACCTGCTGCACGAGACACACAGCAGCTTCGCGGACAGCCGGTGGGCCGCTGCGGCAGGCGCGGGCGGCTGGCTGGCGCTGGGCCTGCTCGTGCTGTTTGTGCGCCAGCGCCAGCGCCTGTCCAGCCTGCGCCAGCGCAGCCGCCAGGAGCTGGAGACCGTGCTGCGCCAGCACGCCCAGGAGCTTCGCACCGCGCAGGACGGCATCGTGCAGGCGGCGCAGCAGGCCGCCCAGCAGACCGACACGGGCCTCTCGCGCAGCCTGGAACATCTGCCGCAGGGCGTGGTCATCATCGACGCCGACCTGAACCTGGTGGCCTGGAACTCGCGCTATGTGCAGCTGTTTCGCTTCCCGGCAGACCTGATGCGCGTGGGCCAGCCCATTGCCGACCTGCTGCGCCACAACGCGCGCCGGGGCCTGCTGGGGCCAGGCCCGGTGGATGAGGCCATCGCACGGCGGCTGGCCCACCTGCGCAGCGGCACGCCACACCTGCACGAAAGCGCTAAGGACGACGGCACGGTGCTGGAGATCCGGGGTAATCCGCTGCCCGAAGGCGGTTTTGTGACCAGCTACGCCGACATCACCAGCTACAAGAACGCCGCACGCGAGCTGCGATCGCTGGCCGATGCGCTGGAGCAGCGCGTGGCCGACCGCACCCGCGACCTGGACGCCGCGCGGCGCGAGGCCGAGCAGGCCAACCGCTCCAAGACCCGCTTTGTGGCCGCCGCCGTGCACGACCTGCTGCAGCCCCTGAACGCCGCGCGCATGTTCACCTCGCTGCTGCGCAGCCATCTGCCAGGCGACGCCGAACGGCACGCCGTGGACAGCATCGACGGCGCCCTGGCCGCGCAGGACGCCATCCTCAACAGCCTGCTCGACATCTCGCGCATGGAATCGGGCCAGTTCGATGTGCACATCCACGACGTGGCCCTAGGGCCACTCTTGCAGGTGCTGGGCCACAACTTTGGCGTGCTGGCCGAAAGCCAAGGCCTGCAACTGCGCTGCGTGCCCACGCGCGCCGTGGTGCGCACCGACGACAACCTGCTGCGCCGCATCCTGCAGAACTTTGTCTCCAACGCCATCCGCTACAGCCGGCGGGGGCGCATCGTGGTGGGCTGCCGCAGGGTGGGCAATGACCACCTGCGCATCGAAGTGCATGACCAGGGCCCCGGCATCCCCGAGGCTCTGCAGCGTGAAATTTTCGAAGAATTCCGCCGCCTGGACGAAGGCCGCGCCGACGACCGGGGCGCAGGCCTGGGCCTCGCCATCGTCGAACGCCTGGGCCGCCTGCTGGGGCACGACATTGGCCTGCGCTCGCAACTGGGGCGCGGCAGCGTGTTCTGGGTGTGTGTGCCGCTGGGCAACCCCGCCGCCGCGCAGCAGGCTGCGCCCCCCGCCACCACGCAGCAACCCGCCGACGACGCCCCCCTGCAAGGCAGCAGTGCCTGGGTGATTGAGGACGACGGCCCTACCTGCGCCGCCACGCAGGCCCTACTGCAGCGCTGGGGGTGCACGGTGCCGCTAGCCGCTGGCGCGCCCGAGGCCCTGGCCGCAGCCCAGCCCGGCCAGGCACCGCAGCTGGTGCTGCTGGACGTGCACCTGGGCGCCGGCCTCCACGGCCCTGAAGTGTTCGCGCAGCTGTGCCAGCGCTGGGGCCAGACGCCTGCCGTGATCCTGGTCACCGCCGAGCGCGATGCCACCCTGCGCCGCCAGGCCGCCGAGCGCGGCTGGGGCTTTCTGGCCAAGCCCGTGCGCGCCCCCGCGCTGCGGGCGCTGGTGAGCCAGACGCTGCTGAGACAGGGAGCATCCCCCTGAGCCGCTGCGCGGCGGGGCGGCCCTTGCACGGCGCCTCGCGCAGGGTGCTGCGCCCGGTTGGATAGGCTGCGCTCGTCGCTACGCTTTTAGTAGCTGCCAGGGCTTTTTGAATAAGCGACAGCGGCCGTTTTGATGCAGATCTCCACCTCAGGAAGACACGCCGTCTTCCGTCTCCAGGCTTTTGACCAGCACCGCCGCCTGCGTGCGGCTGTAGCACGCGAGCTTTTTCAGGATGGCGGTGACGTGCACCTTCACCGTGTTCTCCGCCAACCCCAGCGCGGCGGCGATCTGCTTGTTGAGCAGCCCGTCGGCCAGGCACAGCAGCACGCGGAACTGCTGGGGCGTGAGCTGCGCGAGCCGCGCGGCCAACTCGGCGTCGGCCTCGGAGCGCTCGGCAGCCATGGGCGGGAACCCGCTGCCGCCGTCCAGCACGGCCTGAATGGCGTCGCCCATGGCGTCGGCAGGCGCGGACTTTGGGATGAAGCCTGCCGCGCCAAACTGCTGGGCGCGGCGGATGACGCGGGGGTGGTCGTTGGACGAAATGATGACCACGGGCAGCTCGGGGTATTCGCCGCGCACATGCAAGAGGGCCGAGAAGCCACGCGTGCCGGGCATGCTCAGGTCCAGCAGCACGAGTTCGATCTCCGGGTGCTCCTGCAACGCCTGGCCCAGCGTGGTGGCGCTGGCCGCCTCCAGCGTGCGGTACTGGGGCAGGCGCTCGCGCAGCACGTGCAGCACGGCCGCGCGGAACAGCGGGTGGTCGTCAGCGACGAGGAGCGTGGGCGCGGAGGACATGGAATGTGCAGTCTGCCAAGGGGCCATCAGCCGCCCTGGGGGCCTTTCCAGAACGCGGGCTGCGCGTACTGGTGCTTGAGGTGCTCGATCCACAGCCGCACGCGCAGAGGCAGGTGCTTGCGCTGGGGGAAGACCACGTAGATGCCATTGGGCGGGGCGGCAAAGTCCTCCAGTACCGCGACCAGTCGGCCTGCGGCGATCTCGGCCTCGACCTCCCAGGTGCTGCGCCAGGCAATGCCCCAGCCGCCCAGGCACCAGTCGTGCAGCACCTGGCCATCGGAGCAGTCGAGCGGCCCGCCGGGCTTGAGGTGCATGACCTCGGTGGAGCCATCGGCATGCGGCACCCGGAACGCCCAGCCGCGCGTCTGCGAGGCGTCGCTGGAGAGCGTGAGGCAGTCGTGCTGCACCAGCTCGGCCGGGGCGCGCGGGGTGCCGCGCCGGGCCAGGTATTCGGGTGTGGCCACGCACAGGCGGCGGTTGTCGGCAATGCGCACGCTCACCAGCGACGAATCGGGCAAATCGCCCACGCGCACAGCGCAGTCAAAGCCTTCGCCCGCCAGGTCCACCACGCGGTCACTGAGGTTGAGAGAGATGGTCACATCGGGGTGCGCCGAGCGGAAACGCGGCACCAGCGGCGCCACATGGCGGCGGCCAAAACCAGCCGGGGCGGTGATGCGCAAATGGCCCGTGGCCTTGACGCCGCCTTCGGACACGCTGGCCTCGGCATTGGCCACGTCGGACAGCAGGCGCTGGCAGTCTTCCAGGAACGCGCTGCCCTCGTGCGTGAGGCTGATGCGGCGGGTGGTGCGCACCAAGAGCTTCACGCCCAGGTGCTCTTCGAGCGCATCGAGCCGACGGCCCATGATGGCGGGCGCCACGCCCTCGGCCTTGGCGGCTGCCGTGAGGCTGCCGCGCGTGGCCACCGATACAAAGGATTCGAAGGCCTTGAGTTTGTCCATGGGCGGTGATTATGGAGACATCCACGCGGGGGCCTGCACCCGGCCGCTGCAGCGCGGCGTCGCCCAGTGACTGAAAAATCTGAAGCAAGAACAGGCCCTTGCGCGCGACCAGATTGCCTTGATAGCTATTATTAATATAGCAATCAGGTCAATCGAGACTTGAGGAACCCCACGGTGCCGTAGCGCTTGACCTCCGCATAGTGGTCGCGCGTGAGGCCTTGCACCATGGCCGCATAGGCATCCGCCAGGTCGGGCGCGATGGTGAAGTGGTCGTAGTTCACGATCACCGCCACGCGTTCGCCACGCGTGGCGAGCGGGGCCAGCAGGTGGCGCACCTCCTGCTCGATGGCGTCGATGGTGCTGGCGGTGTTGATCTGCAGGCCCGAGAAGTCGATGTGCAGCAGTTGGCGTGCGGCGTCCAGCTCAAAGCGCTGCACCAGCGGGCGGTTGAGCAGTTGCTCACGCAGGCCCAGCGGGCCGGGCTCGAACAGGCGCATATCCATGGTCTGCAAACCCGGGCTGATGCGCGGCGTGAAGGACATGTGGGCGAGCACGTCGCGGTGCAGGTCGATGCCGGGCGCCAGCTCGATCAGCTCCAGCGCGCCGCCGCCCTCCGGCTCGCCCGAGGGCACCAGGCGGAACACGCAGCGCTCCGTCACATACAGCACGCGCTGGCCGCGCCGCAGGGCTTCGGCGCCGCTGAAGGTGCGGTGCTCGACCTCGCGCACCAGCTTGCGTGCGCCCCCTTCGTGCAGGATGTGCAGGTGGCCGTCCACCGCCTCCACCTGCAGCGCGCCTGCGGTGAAGGTGCCGACAAACACCACGGTCTTGGCGTTCTGGCTGATGTTGATGAAGCCGCCCGCACCCGCCAGGCGCGGGCCAAACTTGCTCACGTTGAGGTTGCCGTGCTGGTCGGCCTGCGCCAGGCCCAGGATGGCGATGTCGAGACCACCGCCGTCGTAGAAGTCGAACTGGTTGGGTTGGTCGATGATGGCCTGCGGGTTCACGGCCGCGCCAAAGTTCAGGCCACCCGCCGGGATGCCGCCGATCACGCCGGGCTCGGCCGTGAGCGTGACGAGGTCGATGATGCGCTCCTCAGCCGCTACGTTGGCCACGCCCTCGGGCATGCCTATCCCTAAGTTCACCACCTGGTGCGGGCGCAGCTCCAGCGCCGCGCGGCGGGCGATGATCTTGCGCTCGGTCAGCGGCATCGCGTCCAGCGTGTCCATGGGCACGCGCAGCTCGCCGGCAAAGGCGGCGCTGTAGGGCTCGGCAAAGGTCTGGTGGTGGTGCGCGGGCTCGGTGGCCAGCACCACGGCGTCCACCAGCACGCCGGGCACCTTCACCTGCCGGGGGTTGAGCGACCCACGCTCGGCAATGCGCTCGACCTGCGCAATGACCACGCCGCCCGAGTTGCGTGCCGCCATGGCAATCGCCAGCGCTTCGAGCGTGAGCGCCTCGCGCTCCATGGTGAGGTTACCGTCCGCGTCGGCTGTGGTCGCGCGGATGATGCCCACGTGGATGGGGAAGGCCTTGTAGAACAGGTAGTCCTGCCCGTCGATGGGCAGCACGCGCACCAGGTCTTCGGTGGTGCGCGCGTTGAGCTTGCCGCCGCCGTGGCGCGGGTCCACAAAGGTATCGAGACCCACGCGCGTGAGCGTGCCGGGCTTGCCCGCGGCGATGTCGCGGAACAAATGTGTGATCACGCCCTGGGGCAGGTTCCAGGCCTCGATCTGGTTGTCCACCGCCAGTTTCTGAATGCGCGGCACCAGGCCCCAGTGCCCGCCGATCACGCGCTTGAGCAGCCCCGCGTGGCCCAGGTGGTTGAGGCCGCGCTGCTTGCCATCGCCCTGCCCTGCAGCGTAGACCAGCGTGAGGTCGCGCGGGGTTTGCGTGGACTCCCAGCGCTGGGCCAGTGCCACGGCGATGCTCTCGGCAAAGCCGATGCCCACAAAGCCGCCGGTGGCCACGGTGTCGCCGTCGTGGATGAGTTGCACCGCATCGGCGGCGCTGACGATCTTGTTCTTGTAGGCAGCGTTCAGCGCGCCAGCGGCCAGGGGTGCCTGCATGGATTTGTCTCCCGGTGGGGTTATTTTTATGAGCCAGATCACGGCCTCGCAATGGATTGCGGGGGCGCCCCGGCTCTTCGCACAGCGTAGTGCTTAACCGGCCGGTGCGCCATTCCGTGCAACTACGGACTGTCACCAGTTTTGCGTAAAAGTCACTGGTTTCGAGCTTTTCACCGTATTTATGTGGAGAAACATTTGCAATACAGTCTGTCCATGGCCTTCTCGCCAAGGTCCGACATTTCTTTGATCCACGTTTCAACAACTCAACTCTTTAGGCACCCTCATGACCGACCGCACCGCAATCCACGGCCTGCAAGTGGCCACCTCCCTGTACCGCTTTGTCGAAGACAAGGTGCTGCCCTGCACGGGTGTCGATGCCGCCGCCTTCTGGAAGGGCTTTGACGCCATCGTGTCGGACCTGGCCCCGCGCAACATCGCCCTGCTGGCCGAGCGCGACCGCCTGCAGACCGAGTTGGACACCTGGCACAAGGCCAACCCCGGCCCCATCAAGGACATGGTGGCCTACCGCAGCTTCCTCGAAAAGATCGGCTACCTGGTGCCCCAGCCCGCCGATGTGAAGGCGACCACCGCCAACGTGGACGACGAGCTGGCCACGCAGGCCGGCCCGCAGCTGGTGGTGCCCATCCTGAACGCACGTTATGCACTCAACGCCGCCAACGCGCGCTGGGGCAGCCTGTATGACGCGCTGTATGGCACGGACGCCATCAGCGAAGAAGGCGGCGCCGAAAAAGGCAAGGGCTACAACCCCGTGCGAGGCGCCAAGGTGATTGCCTTTGCGCGCCAGGTGCTGGACGACACGGCGCCGCTGGCTGCTGGCTCGCACAAGGATTCGACCGGCTACAAGGTGGAAGGCGGCCAGCTGGTGGTGTCATTCGCCAACGGCAGCACCACGGGCCTCAAGGACGCATCGCAGTTCAAGGGCTACCAGGGGAGCGCAGCAGCGCCTTCATCGGTGCTGCTGCAGCACAACGGCCTGCACCTGGATATCCAGATCGACCGGTCTACCCCCATCGGCCAGAGCGACGCTGCGGGCGTGAGCGACCTGGTGCTGGAAGCGGCCCTCTCCACCATCCTGGACCTGGAAGACTCCGTGGCCGCCGTGGACGCCGAAGACAAGGTGCTGGGCTACAGCAACTGGCTGGGCATCATCCAGGCCACGCTGACCGAGCAGGTCGCCAAGGGCGGCAAGACCTTCACGCGCGGACTGAACCCTGACCGTGTTTACACGGCCCCCCAAGGCGGAGAAGTGCGCCTGCATGGCCGCTCGCTCATGTTCCTGCGCAATGTGGGCCACCTGATGACCAACCCGGCCATCCTGTGGACCGACGCGCAGGGCACGCAGCGCGAGATCCCCGAAGGCATCATGGATGCAGTGGTCACAACGGCTATCGCATTGCACGACCTGCAAGGCCATGGCGCCAACGGAATCCGCAACTCCCGCAAGGGCAGCGTCTACATCGTCAAGCCCAAGATGCACGGCCCGGCCGAAGTCGGCTTTGCGGCCGAGCTGTTCGGCCGCGTCGAGAAGCTGCTGGGCCTGCCCGACAGCACCGTCAAGCTGGGCATCATGGACGAAGAGCGCCGCACGTCCGTCAACCTCAAGGCCTGCATCGCCGCCGCATCGAGCCGCGTCGCTTTCATCAACACCGGCTTCCTGGACCGCACGGGCGACGAAATGCACACCGCCATGCACGCCGGCCCCATGGTGCGCAAGGGCGACATGAAGACCAGCGCCTGGATCCAGTCGTACGAGAAGAACAACGTGCTCGTGGGCCTGAGCTGTGGCCTGCGCGGCAAGGCGCAGATCGGCAAGGGCATGTGGGCCATGCCCGACCTGATGGCCGAGATGCTCAAGCAGAAGATCGCCCACCCCAAGGCCGGTGCCAACACCGCCTGGGTGCCCAGCCCCACGGGCGCCACGCTGCACGCGCTGCACTACCACCAGGTGAAGGTGAGCGACATTCAGATCGAGCTGGAAAAGACCGACGTGAATGCCGAGCGCGACAACCTGCTGACCGGCCTGCTGACCGTGCCCGTGGCCGCCGCCCCGAGCTGGAGCGACGCCGAGAAGCAGCAGGAGCTGGACAACAACGCCCAGGGCATCCTGGGCTACGTGGTGCGCTGGGTGGACCAGGGCGTGGGCTGCTCCAAGGTGCCCGACATCCACAACGTGGGCCTGATGGAAGACCGTGCCACGCTGCGCATCAGCAGCCAGCACATGGCCAACTGGCTGCTGCACGGCGTGGTGACGCATGCCCAGGTGAAGGAGACCTTCGAGCGCATGGCCGCCGTGGTCGATGGCCAGAACGCGGGCGACCCGCTGTACCAGCCGATGGCGGGCCACTTTGACACCAGCTACGCCTACCGCGCGGCCCTTGACCTGGTGCTCAAGGGCCAGGAGCAGCCCAGCGGGTACACCGAGCCGCTGCTGCACGCCTGGCGCCTGAAGCTGAAGGCGGCGCAGGCAGCCTGAGCAGCAGGCGGTGACGCGCGCGTGGGCATCGCGCGCGCTTCAATGAGACGATTGCTCAGTTTTTTATAGCTGCTTGCGCTTGATAGTAAAGCGCTAGCAGCTATTTTTGTTTGAAGCTTTCTTTCAACCCATCCCCACCTCGCTGCGCACAACCCAAAGTTGGTTTACGAACGTGCGACAGGTCCGAGGGAATCGGCCCATGGCAGAGGGTTCAACCAGTTCCGCTCCGCAGCGGGGTATGTGCTTGCGCCGTACACTGGCCCTCGGCACGCCCGCCCCCGTGGCGGGCCACCCGTCTGCAAGCCGAATCCGCCATGACTTCCCCTTCGCCCAGCGCTAGTAGCGCTACCGATGCGCCCGCCGCATCCGTCTGCCCCCTGTGCGGGCAGCCAAACCTCTGCGCAATTGCTGCCGGACAGCCATCCGAGAGCTGCTGGTGCATGGCCCCCGGCACCGTTGCCCCCGAGGCACTGGCCGCGCTGCGGCCCGAACAGCGGGGCAAGACCTGTATCTGCCCGGCCTGCGGATCACGCGGGAGGCCGCCCTCTCCGTCGTCGTCGCCGCTTGCACCGTCGTAGCAGCCCGCGTCGATATGATTTCGCCTTTGTTTTTTGTTTGTGCAACCACCCCTACTGCAAGGAAGCTGAAATGCCCACGTACCACGTCGAAATGATGGAAGGCCGCACGGTCGAACAAAAGAAGAAGCTGGTGGAGGAAATCACCCGCGTTTCCGTTGAAATCCTGGGCGGCTCGCCCGAGTCGGTGGACATTCTCATCACCGATATCAAGCGCGAAAACTGGGCCACGGGCGGCAAGCTCTGGTCCGAGCGCACCTGAGCGGCTCTCAGTGTTTTCGCCCTCGCGCCGTTTCAGAAATTTGACGCACGCGACGCCATGACCCAGGCAGGCTCGCTGGCCGTTTTGAGAGAGCGCTACGGAGAGCGCTACCGCTGGTTGGTGCTGCTGTCGGTCATGGTGGGAACGATGGCGTCGATCATGTCGTCCACCATCGTGAACGTGGCCATCCCCGACATGAGCCACTATTTCACATTGGGCCAGGAACGCGCGCAGTGGGTCACCTCGGGCTTCATGGTGGCCACCACGGTGTCGATGCTCACCACGCCCTGGCTGCTGTCGCGCTACGGGTACCGCGCCACCTACGTGGGCGCCATGTTGCTGCTGCTGGCGGGTGGCATTGGCGGCGGACTCGCCCAGGACTTCGGCCTGGTGCTAGTCGCCCGGGTGGCGGAGGGCCTGGCGGCAGGCGTTGTTCAACCGATTCCGGCCGTCATCATTCTGTACGCCTTCAAACCCCATGAGCAGGGCCGCGCCAGCGGCATCTTCGGCATGGGCGTTGTACTGGCACCCGCCATCGGGCCTAGCATCGGCGGCTTGCTGGTGGACTGGTTTGGCTGGCGCTCGATTTTTTTCATGGTGGTGCCGCTGTGTCTGGCGTCCATCTGGTTGGCTTACAAGTTTGTGCCCGTCACCGCCCCGGGCGGGGTAGAGGCCAACCGCCAAGGTGAGGCGCTGGACTGGCGTGGGCTCCTGCTGGGCACTGTGGGTACGCTGTGCTTGCTCAATGGCCTGGTGTCGCTGCATGGCGGCTCCGTGGCCGAGGCACTCGGCCTGCTGTCGGGAGCGGTGGTGGCTGTCGCGTGTTTCATTGCCTGGCAGCGCAAGTTGCTGCGCACGGGCCGCAAGCCGCTGATGGATCTGCGCCTGTTTCAATACCGCCAGTTCGCCATGGGCAGCGTGGTGGCATTCATCTACGGTACGGCCTTGTTCGGGTCCACCTATCTGCTGCCAGTGTTCATGCAGTTGGGGCTGGACTTGTCCGCATCACATGTGGGTACGCTCATGCTGCCAGCAGGATTTGTCCTTGCCATCACCATCGCGGTGGTGGGCCGGCTTGCCGACCGCCAGCCCACCCATTTTCTGGTCAGCATCGGACTGAGCTTGCTGGCGCTTTCGTTTGGACTCATGGTGTTTGTGGGCTTAGGCTCTTCATTGTGGATGCTGGTGGCGTTTGCAATTTTGGGCCGCATTGGTCTCGGCTTCATCCTGCCCTCGTTGAACCTCGGGGCCATGCGGCCTCTGGACAAATCACTTATCTCGCAGGGCTCCAGCACCATCGGCTTCTTGCGCATGCTGGGCGGGGCAGCCGGCGTCAGCCTGTGTGGCATCGTCTTGGAGTGGCGATTGAGCGCCCATGGCGCCTCGCTGGTCGCGGGCGCCAGCGGCCCGGCCCGTATCACTGCGTTCGGCGAAACCTTTTTGATGCTGACCTTGTTGTGCCTGCTGGCCTTGGTAGCCGCCTGGCAACTGCGGGAAGCCAAGCCCAGTTGAACGGGCCACCTATCGCCATCGCCTTCGCTGGACCGCATCGGGCATGATCTGGCTGCACCGCCAAGACTTCAGAGAAACGGAATCTCCCCATGTGCCAACTGCTCGGCATGAATTGCAATGTTCCCACCGACGTGACCTTCAGCTTCACGGGATTTGCGCAACGGGGAGGAAAGACGGATCACCACAGCGATGGATGGGGCATCGCCTTTTTTGAAGACAAAGGCCTACGACATTTTGTAGATCATCAGGCAGCGGTGGAGT
Source organism: Acidovorax sp. SRI_002 (assembly GCF_057586455.1). Lineage (NCBI taxonomy): Bacteria > Pseudomonadati > Pseudomonadota > Betaproteobacteria > Burkholderiales > Comamonadaceae > Acidovorax > Acidovorax sp. SRI_002. Next base: position 298,012 of record NZ_JBYCZW010000008.1, read on the forward strand.
CGCCGGTGGCAGAGCTGATCCGCCGATACCCGATCAAAAGCAAAAACGTCATCGCCCACATCCGCAAGGCGACCCAGGGCATTGTCAGCCTTCAAAACTGCCACCCCTTCGTGCGTGAACTCTGGGGACGCTATTGGGTTTTTGCCCACAACGGCGATCTGAAGGATTTCCGCCCCCGCCTCCACTCGCATTTCCGCCCGGTGGGCGACACCGACAGCGAACATGCTTTTTGCTGGATCATGCAGGAGTTGGCAAAGTCCCATGCCAGTGTGCCGTCCGTCCCGGAACTGACTTTGACGCTGAAAGAGCTGGCCGCACGGATCAGCCCCCACGGCACCTTCAATTTCTTGCTCTCCAATGGCCAAGCACTCTGGTCCCATGCAACTACCAGCTTGTACTACTTGGAGCGCCGGTATCCGTTTGGACAGGCGCAACTGAGTGATGAAGACGTCAGCCTCGACTTTTCACGGGAAACCAATGAAAAAGACGAAGTGGCCGTGATTGTGACGAGCCCGCTGACGACCAATGAAACCTGGACAGCGTTTGGTAAAAGCGAATTGCTGGTGTTTTGCGAAGGCAGAAGACTGGACGTCTAAGCACTAGCGCTGTGCGCGCGATGCGATCAAAGGGGCTTGTCTCGGGCGGGAGCCTTTGGCCGTGTAGCTTCAGTGTCCAGAGAGTTGGCACGCAACGCTCTCGAAGCCATCCTGCACTGCATTAGCGCC
>NZ_JBYCZW010000009.1:0-298383 GCF_057586455.1 Acidovorax sp. SRI_002
CCTAAGAAGCACGTCACCCTGGCCACCAAAAGCAACGGCATTGCCATCAGCATGCCCTGGTGGGATCAGCGTGCCGACGACGTGGCCAAGGGCTACCCCGAGGTCACGCTGGACAAGCAGCACATCGACATCCTCACCGCCCGCTTTGTGCTGCAGCCGGGCCGCTTTGACGTGGTGGCGGCCACCAACCTGTTTGGCGACATCCTCAGTGACTTGGGCCCGGCCACCACTGGCACCATTGGCCTGGCGCCTTCGGCCAACCTGAACCCCGAACGCAACTTCCCCAGCCTGTTCGAGCCCGTGCACGGCTCGGCACCCGACATCTATGGCAAGAACATTGCCAACCCGATCGCCATGATCTGGTCGGGCGCGCTGATGCTGGACTTCCTCACCCAGGGCGTGGGTGCAGGACGGGCGGCGCACGATGCCATCGTGGCGGCCATCGAAGAAGTCATCAAGAGCGGCCCGCGCACGCCGGACCTGGGGGGCACGGCCAGCACCACGCAGGTGGGCGAGGCGATTGCCGCGCGGGTGGCTAGTGCTTGATCGATCTTGCGCAACGCTCCTGATTCGATAGCTTTTAGCGCTTGCTAATAAAGCGCTAGCGGCCAGTTTCATTCAAATATTTTCCTTCATGCCATGTCCCTCTCCCTCACCCGCTCCGACCTGATCCGCAGCGCCAACTTCATCGCTGGCGAATGGACCGCAGACACGCAAGCCCGTCTCGACGTGACCAACCCCGCCACCGGCGCCGTCATCACCTCGGTACCCGACTCGGGTGCTGAAGAAGCCCGCGCCGCCTTGGATGCTGCACATGCCGCTTTTCCCACCTGGCGCAAGGTGCCCGCCAAGCAGCGTGCGGCCATCATCAAGCGCTGGCACGACCTGGTTGTGGCCCACAGCGATGACCTGGGAGCACTGATTTCGCTGGAGCAAGGCAAACCTCTGGCCGAAGGCCGGGGCGAGGTAGCCTATGCCGCCAGCTACATCGAATGGTTTGGCGAAGAGGCCACGCGCATGAACGGCGAGGTCATCCCAGCACCCGTGTCGGGGCGCCGCATGTTCGCACTCAAAGAGCCTGTGGGCGTGGTGGCCGCTATCACGCCGTGGAACTTCCCCGCTGCGATGATCGCGCGCAAGATCGCCCCGGCGCTGGCCGCAGGCTGCACCGTGGTATGCAAGCCAGCTGAGGATACGCCGCTGACCTCGTTGGCCCTGGTGCAGTTGGCCCATGAGGCGGGGGTGCCGGCGGGTGTGCTCAACATCGTGACCGCCTCGCGCGAGAAGACTCCCGAAGTCGTGGATGTGTGGCTTGATGACCCGCGCGTGCGCAAGATTACCTTCACCGGCTCCACACCCGTGGGCAAGCATCTGGCACGCCGTGGTGCCGACACACTCAAGAAGCTTTCGCTGGAACTGGGTGGGAATGCTCCCTTCATCGTGTTTGAAGATGCCGATATCGATGCAGCCGTGCAGGGCTTCATGGCCGCCAAGTTCCGCAATGGTGGTCAGACCTGCGTGAGTCCAAACCGCGTGTTCGTGCACCGTGAGGTGTTCGAAGCATTTGCCGACAGGCTGGCCACCAAGGTCTCGGCACTGCAGGTTGGCCCCGCAAGCAACCCGGCCTCGCAGATCGGTCCCATGATCAACGACCGAGCGGTGGAAAAAATAGAGCGCCACGTCAACGACGCTGTAGCCCGAGGTGCCAAGGTGCTCACGGGTGGCAAGCGCTTGCTTGAGCTGGGCGCCACCTACTACGCGCCGACAGTGCTCACCGGCGCCGACGCCACCATGGCCTGTGCCTGCGAAGAGACTTTTGGCCCCGTGGCACCGCTGACGGTGTTTGACGACGAGGCTGAGGTCATCGCTGCCGCCAATGACACGCCGTTTGGTCTGGCTGCCTACTTCTACAGCCAGAATGTGCGCCGTATCTGGCGCGTGGCCGATTTGCTGGAGACCGGCATTGTCGGAATCAATGAAGGCGCCCTCGCGGCAGAGGCCGCGCCGTTTGGCGGCGTGAAGGAATCCGGCTACGGCCGCGAAGGCTCCACGCACGGGCTCGACGACTACCTGCACACCAAGTATGTGTGCCAGGGGCAACTGGACTGACCAGCTTTTTCACGCCGCCGCATTGCGGCGCGGGGGCGTGCCCCAGTTTTCCTCTCTCATTTGAGTTGTCCCGTTCTGGTTGGGAGGTGCGTCAACGCGCGCTCCGCCTCAAACCCCTCAAGGTGTGCCGACATGCTGAAATCGCTCAAGACGCAGATCGTCCTTACGTCATTGCTGTGCTTGGCCTTGGGGGTATTTGCCATCACGTTAACCAACTACTTCACCGCACGGGAGCGTGCTTACCAGGGCTTGGCCGAGCAGAATCTGGCGCTAGCCAAGAGCCACGCCAAAGGCATCTCTGACTGGATCCAGTCCAAGCTCAGCCTGGTGCAAGCCGCGACACAGGACCCTGAGCCCTCCAAATCGTTGCTCATGCTGCGCGATGCAGGGCAGTTTGTGGGCGCGTCTTTCGATTACGTAACCGCCGCAGAATCGTCTTCTGCCCAGTCCGGTCCGGCCTCGTCCAAGCCGGGCTATGAGCAGGCGCTGCAAACGGCCCAGCCTGTGGTGACTTCGCCTTACCGTGCTGCAGGTTCTGACGGACCATTGGTCATCACATTCGCGGCACCGGTGGGGCCGAAGTCTGCGGTCACCAGCGTGGGTACGGCGGATGCCTCCATGGACGCGGTGGTGGCCAATGTGGCCTCCATACGCCCTACACCCGACAGCGAGGCGTTTTTGATCAACGCGGATGGTGTGATCATTGCCCACTCGGAGGGGCGCATGTTTCTCGCGCCTTCTACCGATATCTCGGCCGACCTTACGCCGCAAACGCTGAGCATGGCCGCCACTGGCGGCACGTTAGTCCCGGTGAAACGGGGGGGAACAAAATTCCTGCTTGTGTTGGTGCCCGTGGAGGGCACCGACTGGCGGCTGGCTGTGCTGTTGCATGAAGCCCAGGCGCTGGAGCCGATCACTGCCATGCTGACCGCCTCCGTCATCGTGAGCGCGCTGGTGCTGCTGGCCACCGCCGCCTTGCTCGGCGGCTTTATTGCACACCGCCTGGCCCGGTTGGTGCAATTGCGCGACGCCATGCGTGTAGTGGCTTCGGGCGAAGGCGATGCCCATCGCCCACGCCACATGGATGCGCGCGGCTCTGACGAGCTGGCAGACATCGCGGCCAGCTTCAATGCGTTTGCTCACCAACAGGCTGTGGTGCTGTCCCGCATTCGCGACGCCAGCTCATCCGTGCGGGTCGCGGCCGAAGAGATTGCGCTTGGCAACCAGGACCTCAGCCATCGCACCGTGCTCACGGTGTCCGGTCTGGAGGGGATATCTGCTTCGATGCAACAGCTTACCGGGGCTGTGCGGGCTAACACCGATGCCACACACAAAGCCAAGCTGCTTGTCACCCAGGCATCCGATATTGCCGGCCATGGAGGCTCAGTGGTGGGTCAGGCGGTGCAGACCATGGACCAGATCAGCGCAGCCTCGAAGAAGATTGCGGACATCATCGGCGTCATTGACGGCATTGCATTTCAGACCAACATCCTGGCACTCAACGCTGCGGTGGAGGCAGCTCGTGCGGGCGAACAGGGACGCGGCTTCGCCGTTGTAGCTGCAGAGGTGCGTCAACTGGCGCAGCGCAGCGCTCAGGCCGCCCGAGAAATCAGAGGCCTCATTTCGTCCTCTGTTGACTTGGTGGACGACGGCGCTCGCTTGGTCCACAGTGCTGGAGCCGCTATTCGAGAGATGGTTTCTGCAGTGCGGCAGATGGTCGGGGTGATCGGAGAAATTCATGCGTCGACCACCTATCAGGGCGCTAGCATCGTCGAAATGGGGCAGGCCGTCCTGCAACTGGAAGGGCTTGCACAGCGAAATGCAGAGTTGGTGGAGTACAGCAGCGCCGCAGCCGCGAGCTTGCAAGATCCGTCAGCAGCATTGAGTCGAGTAATGGGCGACCCGACTCCCGTGTTGACCAAGTCTTGAGGTGCAATGGCTCGTGAAAGCTGGAGAGTTTTTCCCTGTAGATAGCTGTCGCGTCCCGTTTGATCTCCGGGGCGCGAGTGAAACGATTGAATCGCTGCAGTCGGCGGTACTAAGTGGCTCGACCACAATTGCGGACCATGCCACCAGTTGGATCGAACCACGGATTCCCTGAGCAATTTGCTGCACCCGGTTGTGAAAATACAGCATCTGCAAAACTCTGGGTTCTGCAAATTCAGTGTTTCTCGGCTATCGTAAACCGCACCGAATGAGACGTGTTGCACTGGACTGCTCTAGGCTGATTGGAGCCGTTCAGCGGAACAACACTGGCGGCGGGAGTGCGCCCAAAGCGGCCCTCCAACTCGAGGCTAGATGCCCCAGATCCGCGTTTTCACGTTGGTGGGCTTGGAGATGAGCTCCCAGACGTGGTCCAGGTGCGGAAGCTGGGAGCTGCCGAATATGTTGTGGGGCCGCACCGAACCCATTCGCTCGCCTCCCAGACCAACTCAAAGGTCGGTGCGACGGGACTTCTGCAGGCTGTCGTCGCGGTCGTTAGATGAAGCCCAAGACAAGCATGGTGGGCGCAGGTGCAGAAATGGTCGTCGCTTTGGTGCTCTTGCTGTGCAGAGCGATGAATTCCTTGACGAGACCAGCCATGGGATTGTTCTGCGCCAGGGCTAGGAACGTCGACCTCGTCCAAGCGTCGACACTGTTGCGAACCAGCTCGGCAATGGAGTGGCTGCGGCGACTCCGCCGCGGACTTACAACGCGCTCGGTCGTGTCAGCAAGTCGCCAGGCATCAGCACCTCGCCGTGCGGCCCCCACTCGACATGCGTGATGCCTGGCTCCAGCGCTTCAAGTCGCCGTCGCTCCAGTTCGTATGCACTCGGTGTGGCGCAGGGGTCGAACGCCAAAGCTGCATGCAGGTCGGCCAGCAACTGCTCTTCGCTCCACGGCTTGGGGATGTAGCGGAAGACCCCCGCACGGTTCACCGCAGCCAGCACGGTGGTGAAGTCGGCCGCGGCGCTGAGCATCATGCGCACGGTGCGAGGGTCCAGGTCCCTGGCGCGGGCGAGCAGTGCCACGCCGTCCAGCTGCGGCATGCGGTAGTCGCTGATCAACACGTCGAAACGCTCCTGTTGCAGACGCTCCAGTGCAATCAACGGATCCGGGCAGATTTCCACGTTGAGCTGCTGCGGCGTGAAATGCCGCAGCAGCAATCGGCGCAAGGCGTACAGCACCGGCACTTCGTCATCGATGATCAGCAAGCGCTTCATGGGGTCACCTCCTGGGGCAGTTGCACGGCCAGTGTCAGCGCCAGGCCATGCTTGAGTTCGAAGGCACGGATGCGGCCAATGAGATCCTCGGTCAGCCGCTGGCCGACCGACAGCAGCAAAACACCCTCGGGCGACACAAAATCCTGCGTCAGCGTATGGCCAGGGCGCAGATCTGCAGTAGGCAGGCGCAGCGTCTGCACGCTCGGCTTTGGCGGCGCAGTCGCGAACAGGCCCGCGAAGGCATCGACCACATCCGGGTCGAACCGGCTGCCGCGCCCGGCGAGCACCGCGCGGCGGGCCTCCAGTGGGCTCAGGGCCTGACCGTCGATGCGGCCGCTGCACAGGTCCTCGAAGGTGTCGGCCACTGCCAGGATGCGGGCTCCCAGTGGAATCGCCGCACCGCGCAGGCCGTCGGGAAAACCCTGCCCATCCCAGCGCTCGTGGTGGGCGCGAATCAGCGGTGCGACGCCCTGCATGTCGTCGCTGGCCAGCAAGGCCTGCTCGCCGAGTACCGAATGCAGTTGGTAGCGCCGCAGTTCATCCCGGTCGAGCCGCCCCACCGGACGCGCCAGCACGGTGTCGCTGAGGCCGATATTGCCGATATCGTGCAACAGCGCGGCAATCGCCAGATTGTGTGCGGTGTCGGCATCCAGCGCCATCGCGCGCCCGATGCGCCGCGCCAGGTCGGCCACTTGTCGCGCATGTCCAACCTGGGCGCTGCCACGCAGCTCGATCAGCGCGGTAAAAGCCTTGATGGACGTCAGGTAGTTGCGCTTGACTTTGTCGTTGGCGGTGGCCAGCTCCCCAGTCCGTACGGCGACGCGGGCCTCCAGCCCTTCGTTCAGCGCCTTCAGCTCGTCGTTCTGCTGTTGCGTCAGCCGCTCTAGCGCCTGCTTCTCGGCGTCCAGTTGCTGAATCTGCGCAACCTGGCGAAGGGTGAGCACCAGTTCGTCATCGTTCCAGGGTTTGGTGATGTAGCGGTGCAGCCAGCCGCGGTTGATGGCGGCGATGGTCGAACCCAGATCGGCCTGGCCCGTCAGCAGCAACCGTGCGACATACGGCCATCCCAGGCGGACCTTTTCGAGCAACTGCACGCCGTCCATGCCAGGCATCCTCATGTCGGACAGCACGGCGTTGACGGGCTCAAGGGAGAGCAAGGCCAGCGCCTCTTCGGCACTTCCTGCTGTCAGGATGCGCCAGCCAGTCTCGCGGAACAACCGCCGTAGCGCAGCCAGGATGTTGGGCTCGTCGTCGACGGCAAGCAACGTCCAGTTCGGGGTGGCAGTGGTCACTCTGCACCTCCTTCGCCGCCCGGGCGGCGCACCGGCAGCGTGACGCGAAAGCACGAGCCGCGGCCCGGTTCGCTGCGCACGTCAATGCGGCCATGGTGCTTTTGCACGATGCCGTAGGCCAGCGACAGGCCTAGCCCGGTGCCTCGGCCCACCGGCTTGGTGGTGAAGAAGGGGTCGAAGACACGCGCCAGGTGTTCGGGTGCGATGCCGCTGCCGTTGTCTTCGACCTCGACCCATACTTCGTCCCCGGCGTCGCCGCCGCGCACGACGATGAGGCCGCGTTCCGGGCCGAACGCATGGGCTGCATTCACAAGCAGGTTCAGGAACACCTGGTTCAATTCCGACGGCAGGCATTCGATGTCGGGCAAGGTGCCGTACTCGCGGCGGACGTCCGCCCGGTACTTGATTTCGTTGGCGACAATGTTCAGCGTCGAGTCAATGCCTTGGTGCAATGAAGCCCAGACCCACTCCTGGTGGGTATCGACACGCGAGAAGTCTTTCAGATCCTGGACGATCTTGCGCACGCGCGACAGGCCTTCCCTCGACTCGCCCATCAGCATCGGGATGTCCTGCTTCAGATAGTCGAGTTCGACCTGCCCACGCAAGGCCGCGAGCCCCGTCGCGATGTCGCGGTTGGCCAGCGCCGACTCAGCCTGCTCGTAAGCGTCGAGCATCTCGAATAGCCGCTGTAGATAGACTTCGAGTGTGCCGAAGTTCGAGAACACATAGCCGATCGGGTTGTTGATTTCGTGTGCCACGCCGGCTGCCAGCTGTCCGATTGACGCCAGTCGTTCGGACTGCAGCAACTGGTGCTGCGCGCGGCGCAGGCTTTCGTTCAGAGAGCGCAGCTCCTGGTTCGCGCGCTGCAGCGAGATGATTTCGGAATCAGACATGGTTTTCCTTCAATGGAGCAGCGCTTGGCAGACGGTTTCGAACTGGGTCTCCGCGCGCGCAAACACCCGCATGCAGGCCGCGTCGTCCAGGCCACAGGTAGCCCAGACTGGCAGCACCAACGCAGGCACCGCCTCGTCGGCGTCGCCGGCCAAGCCAAGGGCGTGAGCGATGGCATCGCCAACATGCGCGATGCCCGTCAATGTGAGATCGGCGGTGGCTGGTGGTACATGGTGCTGGCTGATGGCATCGACGATGGCGGGCGCGAAATTCCACTGCCGTGCGATCAGCCCGCCGATCTCGGCGTGATCGATGCCGAGCACAGCGGACTCGGCATCACCCATGGTGCAATCCCTCTCACACCGCCAGCGCTCGACCTCGGCATAGGCCGCTGCAAACGCGTTGGCCAGCGCCAGCCGGCCGATGTCGTGCAGCAGCCCTACCGTGAACGCCACGTCCGCATCGTCGCGCTGCAGTTCACCGGCCAATGCCTGGGCACACAGGGCACTGCCGAGCGCATGGCGCCAGAAGGTGGTCTGGTCAAAGCCGGGGTGGCGCCGGAAGCTGCCGGCCAGACCTGCGGCCGTGACCGCGCCGCGTACCGTACGCAGGCCCAGTATGGTGATGGCCTCAGGCACCGAGCGAACCTGCCGGCCGCGACCGTAGAACGACGAGTTGGCCAAGCGCAGTATCTTTGCGGCCAGCGCCTGGTCGCGCGAAATCTTGGCTGCATACTGCGCGGCGCTGAGCTCCTCGTGGCCGAGCGACTCGACCAGTTCAAGCACGACCGATGGCAGCGGCGGAAGATCGCGCAGCGCGGCGAGCAGTTCGTCACGGGAGATCGGTCGAATGGGCGTGTTCATTGCTTGGACTCCTGGCGATAGCGCTGCACGAGGTGCAGCAGCGGATGCACGCGCCCGTCACGCAGGCTGTGGCGAAACAGGTGGTTTGGCACCACAGGTGGGGTATCGGTGGTCGCTGGAAGGGTCATTTCGAGGCTCCGAATTGCGGCAGCAGCACCAACAGGCGGCCGCGCGCATTGCCGATCAAAGACCGGCTCATGGCCCACCAGCGGCGGCCGGCCAGCGTGAACAGAATGGATTCACCGTCCAGGGCCCGCATCAGGTTGGGGGGCAGGTGCCCGGTCGCGACCGCACCGAGGAACTCGCCACGCAGCCTGCACAGCGCCTGGGCTGGCGCGTTGGCGAAGACCAGCAGGCCTTCGTCGTCGACTCCAAGCACAGGCACCGGTACGGCATCGAGCAGCTCCTGCGCGGCCTCCCGACTGCCGACCTCACGCTGATTCTGCTCGCGCTGTGCACTCAGCAGCGTCTCCAGCCGCTGGTTCACCTCAGCAAGGTCTTGGTTGGCGGTCTGCACCTCCCGGTCGAGACGGCGGTTCTGGTCTGCCATCTCCTTCAACGTAAAGGCCTCTCGCAGGTGGGCGCGCAGCTCTGCGTCATCCCAGGGCTTGGCGAGAAACTTGTAGATCGCCCCCTCGTTGATGGCGTCGGTGATCGACTGAAGCTCGGTGTAGCCCGACAGCACCAGCCGAATCGTCTCCGGGTACAGCTGCTTGGCCCGGCGTAGCAGCTCAACGCCGGTCATGCCAGGCATGCGCTGGTCGGACAGGATCACGTCGATCTCGTTCCGCGCCATCAGCTGCAGCGCCTGCTCGGCACTGGTTGCGCTGAGAATCAGCCAGCCTTCAGTGCGCAACAGCCGACGTAGCGCCGCGATCACGTTCTCTTCGTCGTCGACCAGTAGCAAGGTGCGCTGTCGCGAACGTCGGTCAAGAAGTGTCGGGTCGATCTGCCGGCCTTCGCGCAGCATGGCTTCGACCTCTGCCGCCGGCAGTGCGGCGCTGAACCAGTAGCCCTGCATCTGATCGCACTGATTGGCCGCGAGCAGCGCTGCCTGGCCCTCGCTTTCGACACCTTCGGCGAGCACTTTCATCTGCAGCTGGTGCGCCATGGTGATGATGGCGCGCGTGATCGACACATCTTCTGACGGAGCGGTGACGTCTGGCACCAGCGAGCGGTCGATCTTGACCACATCGACTGGCAGACGGCGCAGGTAGCTCAGGCTGGAGTAGCCGGTGCCGAAGTCGTCGAGCGAGACCTCGACGCCCAGCGCGCGCAGTGCCTGCAGGTGCTGCACCGCCTGCTCGAAGTTGTTGATCAGCATGCTCTCGGTGACCTCAGCGCCGAACAGCCGCGGGTCCAGGCCGCTGGCAGCGAGCAGGCTTTCGATGCGCCGTGCCAGATCCGGCTGTACCAGCTGGCGCGCCGACAGATTGACCGCCATGCGCAACGGCGGCAACCCGGTACGCTGCCAGGCCGCAGCCTGCTCGATGGCGCGGCGCAGCACCCAATCACCGATGGCGACGATCAGGCCGGTCTCTTCGGCGACAGGGATGAAGCGATCCGGCGCGATGAGGCCCAGTGTGGGGTGTCGCCAGCGCAGCAAGGCCTCGACGCCGACGATGCGGCCCTGCACCAGGTCGACCTGAGGCTGGTAGTGCAGCTCCAGCTGCTCGTCGTGCAATGCCTGGCGCAGCGCGGTCTCCAGCGCCAGCCGCTCGGGATCGTCGTCCTGCGGCGCACCGGCATAGACGCTGATCTGGTTGCGGCCCAGCACCTTGGCCTGGTGCAGCGCTGCATTGGCACGCCGCAACAAGGTCTCAGCGCGGTCGCCGTCGGCAGGCGCCGCTGCGATGCCGATGCTGCAGGTCAGGTGTACCTCATGCCCCTCGATTGCCATCGGTCTGGCGATACCGTCGAGCAGCGCTTGCGCCGTGTGCAAGGCCTCCGCCGAGGTGGCCACCATCACGATCACAAACTCATCGCCGCCGCGGCGCGCCACCAGATCGACGCTGCGCACACCAGCGACGATGCGCTGCGCCACCTCGCGCAGTGCCGCGTCGCCGACGTTCAACCCAAGGCCGTCGTTGATGCGCTTGAAGCGATCAAGCTCCAGCACCAGCACCGCTGTCTGGCTACCGGCCTGCAAGGTCGCGTCCAGGCGCTCCAGGAGCAGCTGGCGGCTCGGCAAACCAGTCAGTTCATCGAACTGCAGCAGTTGCCGGATACGGCGTTCGGCGGCGCGGCGCTCGCGCAGGTCGTCGATGCAGACATGGCCGAAGGACCTGTCGCCGCTCGTCACCAGGCTGACGGAGACGTCGACCGGGATCTCGTGGCCTTCGTGGTGGCGCAAGCGGGTCTCGAACCGCAAGGAGCCACGCTCGCACAGTTCACGCCAGCTCTGCACCCACTGTGCCTCGTCGACCTCCGGGTCAATGTCGGGAACCCGCAGCCGCAGCAGTTCCGCACGCTCCAGGCCCAGCAGCCGGCAGGCGGCCGCATTGGCATCCTGAAAGGCACCGTCGGACCCAATCTGCAGCAGCGCGTCGTTGGCCTGTTCAACGGCGTGGCGGGTCAACAGCAACTGGTGCTGAGCATGCTCTCGCTCGCTCACGTCCCGTGCAGAAGGAATCAGCCACACCACGCGTCCGTCGGGCCCATACAGCGGCAACAATGAAAAATCCATCACCAGCATGGCGCCGCTGCTGGTGGCCACCCGCACATCGAAGCGCGATGCTTCGCCGCGCGCTGCACGGGCCAGCGCCTGCTGCAGCCGCCTTTGCGATACCTCGCAGCCCGACCACCAGGGGGTAGCATCAAAGCGTCGGCCAAGCACCTGCTCTGGGGCGCTGTCGATGGCCCGCAATGCAGCCTGGTTGGCATAGCGCACCGTGCCATCGGCATCGAGCAGGCCGGCAAAGACCGAGGGGCCCAATCGGTCCAGCACTTCGTGCAGCGAAAGTTCAGGGCCGCGCGGCTGCTGGTTGGTCGCCCCCAACGTCAGCGCGGCGTCACGGTGCGGCATGGGACAGGAAGAGGGATTTGACATGCCCTCAGTCTGCCCGCCAGCCTGCGCCGGTGGTGTGATCAGTTGGGTGCGCCGACGACCGGATCAGAGCGACGCAAGCACAGTGGCGTCGACGCGTGGAGCATCATCGACCAGCCGTGCCAGCGTGCGCATGGCGCGCTCCAGCGTTTCGTTCCAGGGTTGCCCGCAGGTCAACCGGATGTGGTGCTGAAACTCCGCTCGCGCCGAGAACATCGGCCCCGGGGCAAGGCTGATCTGCTGTGCCAGCGCAGCCTGGTGCAGGGCCATCGCGTCAACGCCGGTGGGCAACTCGACCCACACGAAGTAACCGCCGGCCGGCCGCACGACCCGGGTTCCGTCCGGAAAGGACCGGGTCACAGCATCGAACACGCTGTCGCGCTGTGCTTGCAGCGACTGACGGAGGCTTCGCAGGTGGCGGTCATAACCACCTTCCTGCAGGTACGCTGCCAGCGCCGCCTGGATTGGAATAGACCCCGACAGGCTCGTCGTCAGCTTCAGCCGTTCGACTTCGCGTGTGAACCTGCCGGGCGTGGCCCAGCCGACGCGGTAGCCAGGCGCCAGGCATTTGGAGAACGACGAACAGTGCAGCACCAGTCCGCGGCGGTCGAAGGCCTTGGCAGGCAGTGGCGCTGTCTTGCCTTCGTAGAGCTCCGAGTAGACGTCGTCTTCGATCAACGGCACATCGTGCTGGGCAAGCAATGCGACGAGGTCGCGCTTCTTCGCCTCCGGCATCAGCGCGCCGAGCGGGTTCTGAAAGGTCGTCATCAACCAGCAGGCTTTGGGGCGGTAGAGCTCGATCACCTGCGCCAGGCGGCCGAGATCAATGCCTTCACGCACATGGGTCGGCACCTCAATGGCCCGCAGGCCCAGCCGCTGAAGCGCCTGCAACGCCACGTAGAAGGTGGGGGACTCGACCACCACTGCATCGCCGGGCCGCGCAACCGCGTTGAGGCACAGGTTCAATGCCTCCATGGCACCGTGGGTGAGCACGATCTCGTCGGTGGCCACGGTGAATCCTTGGCCCAGATATCGCTTGGCAATCTCGCGTTTGAGCTGGAGATTGCCTGGAGGCAGGTCTTCGGCCATGCGCCAGGGGTCGAGCCGCCGCATGCTGGAGATGAGCGCACGGCGCAGTTGATCGAGCGGAAACAGCGTCGGGCTCAGGAAGGCGGAACCGAAAGGCACGACGTCCCGCGCGCGCGCGGTGCCCAGGCATGCGTAGATCAATTCGTTGATCTCGATAGGCCTAGATCCGGACTGCGGCTGTGAAGTTTTTGGCTCCGGTAGCAAGGTACCGCTGGCGCGGGCGGCGACAAAGTAGCCCGACCGCGGCACCGCCCGGATCAGCCCGCGCGATTCGAGGAGGTAATAGGCCTGGAAGACCGTGCTCGGACTCAAGTCGCGGCTGGCGCAGGTCTGACGCACGGAAGGCAACCGGTCTCCTGCACGGAGCACTCCACGGGCAATCTGCCGCTCGATTTCTCGGGCCAGGAGTTCGTACCTGGTGGAGACGGCAATCGGGCTACTCGGCATGGTGTTGACACCGCGCCTCGGTCGACTGCCGGCCAGTGGGGGGGTGGGGCTCCGTCCTTGCAGTTTAGGCTTTCTGCAGAACAAAGCAAGCATACGGACAGGGCCAGGTGGGCCCCGAAACGTCAGCTGAAATGGCCGCTGGCATGCCAGCGTCGGGGCGGCATCGAGACCGGGGCGCATGCATCACCTTGCTGGATCGCTCCCCTGAGGGAGAAGAAAGGCTGCGCAGTCTCTCTGGCGCGGCGCGAGTCCATGCTCCGCACAGTTCGGAGATGCCCGGAGCCTGTCTCTGGCGAGAGACAGGACACAGCCGACAGTCCGCGTTCAAAGACAATGAGCGTATGACCGCAGCCGCTGCAAAACGATCGTTGGGTCCATCATGTGTTTCGCGATGTGCGTGAAAGTCGCTTCTAAACAGGGGCCGTAGCACCCTCCTAAAAATGGGCTCCGTCTGCTCCTGCCCCTGTGTCGGGTGATTCAACACACCCAGCCAGACCTGAATCACGTCGGTCACCATCCGCCTGAAGCAACTCCCCAACTCCCAAGCAACCTTTGCCATTTGGAAACCATACGCACCTGAACTCGGCATCTTTGCTGTTTTGATTTTCAGGGTACAGAGTTGATTCTCACGATCAAGATGCTGAAAACAGCCCGTCACGAGCGCCCGGGTTCCACGCAGCGTTGCTATTTGCCTCTCCACAGCTGTTGCATGGTCCCTGGCGCAATGATTGGTTAGGGCAATTGAACCCAGTTCTGGTTGTTGCCGCCGTTGCAGGTCCAGGTCAGAAGGGGAGTGTCCTGCGCCGTCGCATTGTTGGGCACGTCCAGGCAAGCGCCTGAGGCGCGGTTGCGTAGAGTAGAGCTCACTAGCGACCACTGCGCCGCGTTGCCCGCGCTGCAGGCCAGCTGCACCACGCTGGCGCCGCTCGCTGCGGCGCTGTCCTGCGCCAGACACAGGTTGCTGTGCCGCGCCACCAACTGCACATAGCCGCCTGCCCCGCTGCGCACCGTGAAGGTTTCGTTGTCGGCCGTGCCGCAGGGCCATTGGATGGCCACTGCACCAGCATTGGCCGAGGCCCCACGGATGTTGACGCACAGGTTGCTGTGGTTGGAGCGCAGGCGGGTGGTGTACTCGGCCGTGGCGTCCAGCGAACGCACGTAGGCAGCCAGTGCCTGCTGGTCGGCGGCGGGCAAGCCGGCGGCGTTGCCGTGCCCATCGGTGATCACATCCAGCACGCTGGCCTTCTGCCCGTTGTGGAGGTAGGACTTGGCCGTCCAGCTGCCCAGCAGGGTGGGCGTGTCAAAGCCCACACCGGCCAGTGGCTGGTTAGCCCCTTTGCCTGACGAGGGCTGGATGCTGCCCACATCGTGCCGAAGTCCATCCTGGAAAGTCCCGCCCGCATGGCAACTGGCGCAGTTGGCGTTTGCGAACAGGGTCTGCCCGCGCGCAGCCTCCACCGTGAGGCTGCCATCGGCGGCGCGCGCCGGGCTGCGCAGGTACTTGTTGAGCGATGCCAGGTAGGCGGCCAGGTCATCAAGCTGCGCATTGCGGCCGGCCTTGGGTGTGCCCAGTGGGTCGCTGGTCGCGGAAAAGTCCGCGTCGCTCAAGAAGCCGGTGCCGCCGAAGGCGCTGCGCATGTCGTTCTCGAAGTCCTGCACCTCGTCGAAGTTGGCGCTCCAGTGCAGCTTGCCGTGGCCGGTGCCGCGCCGGCCTTGCAGGCTTATGGTGCGGCGCAGGCCCTCGCCGCGTTGGGTGAAATCCCAGACCATGCCGTCGTCGCCACCGTCGGCGTGGCAGCTCGCGCAAGACATGTAGTTGTCCTTGCTCATGCGCCGGTCGGCGGCGTTGTAAAACACCAGCTTGCCGCGCAGAGCGGCCGCTGCCATGGGCTCCTGCGCCACCGTGGCGATGTTCTGCAGGAACACGGCTGCCGCGCTGCGCGAGGCCAGCACGTCAGCCACATCGTGCACGGTGACCGAGCGCGCGAGGAAGTTGTTCACGAACAATCGCTTGCGTGTGGCGTCCAGGTACAAACCGTGCGGCGCGCTGCTGGCCTTTATCTCGCCGCGCACAGCGCGGGTGTAGGCATCGACGATGGCGATGTTGTTACCCTCCATCTGCGCGACGAACAGGTAGTCACCCGCCGGGGAGAAGAGGGCGGCGCGCGCGGGGGCCCGGTCGTCGAAGTCGATCTGCTCTGGCAGCAGGTGCGTGGCCTGGGTCAGATCCACCTGCGAGAGGATGGAGCGCACCGTCTGGTCGTGCAGCAGGTCGTTGCCGTCGCGGAAGCGCCCGCGCACAATGTTGTCCTTCTTGCCCGGCAGCACTGCGCGCGAGCCATCGGGCGAGATCACCACCTGGCTCAGGTAGTTGGCCACGCCGCGCGCGCTGTTCTCGGTGTCCACTGTAGTCGTGTCCACAGGCAGAGCGATGGTGGACAGCAGTTGCATGCCATTGAGATTCACCTTGTGCAACTGGCCGCCCGTCATCGTCGACTTGAAGCGTGTGATGTAGGCAGTTTGAGAGTCTGCCGCCACTGCAATGCCGCGCAGGTCGCCTTCGAGCGCCAGTGTTCCCGTGATGCTGCCGTTGGCCGGATCGAAGGTGAGCAGGGTAGATTTGCTTTCCAGCGAGAGCAGTCCCTTGCTGCCGTTGGGGGTGAACGCCACGCCATAAGGGCCGCTGCCGTAGGCCAGTGCAAAGGTTGCGGAGATGCTGCCATCGGTTGGGTTCAAGGCTACGAGCTTGTCCTCGCCCTGCACGGTGACCCAGAGGCGGCCGTCCGGCCCGCGTGCCAAGGTCTTGGGCTCGTCGCCCACGCGGGTTTCCCAGCGCTTGGTCAGGGCCGTGGCGTCGATGGCCGCGACCGTGCCGCTGTCCGGGTTCACCGTGTAGATGCTGTTGGCGTCGCCGACGATGTTGCTTGAATGCGTGGGTGCCGTGGCCGTGGTCGGGAAGGTCACCGTCACGTTGTAGGTGTAGAAGGTCTCCAGGCCCGCTGCGTCGCGCACCGTCAGGGTCACGGTGTAGTGGCCGGGGCGGTTGTAGCTGTAGGTGGTGTTGGCCTGGGACGAGAAGGCGGTCTGCGTGCCGTTGCCGAAGTTCCAGCGGTAGGTGACGCCCGTGCCACCGCCCAGCCGGGTGGGGGCGAAGTTCATCTGCCCGTTCACCAGCTGCGGCCCGCCGCTCACGCCCGCATCGCCTATGATGGCCTGCGAGCGCAGCTGCGCGACATCAGCATCGCTGAGAACACGCCCGTAGATGCGCACATCGGCCAGGCTTCCGCGGAAGAAGTCGGCGTTGCCCTGGATCTGCCCGAGCAGCGCGAACTTGTTGGACAGGCCCTTGGTGCCGGTGAGGCCTGTCGAGCTGGTCTTGGCGCCGTCGATGTACAGCGTCTGTGCGCCTGAGGCCGCGTCGCGCGTCATCACCACGTGGTGCCAGTTGCCATCGTTCACCGCAGCAGTGGAGCGGGTGCCGGGGTTGTTGCCTGCCGCGTTGCCCACCGAGAGGTTCATGCGGCCGGTGTTGTCGATCCAGCCCCAGAACACGTCGTCCGCGCCGCCGGACTGGTCGCGCCCGAAGATGCCGGGCGCAGTCCAGGCGTTGGCCGAACCGTTCTGCGTGGTCTTCATGTAGAACGCCAGCGAGGCCGTGCCACCCAGGGCGGTGGCCACACCATCGTTCTTGAGCGGCACGCCGCCGGTGCGCTGCGCAAAGTTCAGGCCGATGCTGCCGAACTGGTCCGCTGCCGAGGCCGTGCCATTGTTGGCGCTGATCTCATCGGCAAGCCCGCTGGTCAGAGGCCAGTGGTTCATCAGGCTGATGTCGGTGGCGTTGCCGGTGTGGAACACGGAACGGTACTGACTGGCGATGGCATTGCCTGCATAGTCTTTCACGCCGCCTGCGGGGAGCAGGATTTCATAGGAGGTGCCTGCTGCCAGGGGTTGTGCGGGGTGGAAATTGATGATGCCCAGTTGCACGCTGTAGGTACCTTGCAGGGTGTTGCCATTGACAGGGCGCACGATGAAGGTGCTGGCGTTCACGCTCTCGGGCAGGATGCTGTCAGTCAGACCTACGCCGATGCGCGAGGTCAGCGCCTGCTGCTTGGCGCCTTGGGTGGGCGATGTTTGCTTGACCGCAGGCGGTGTGGTGTCGCGTGTTGTCTGGTGCACGATGAAGCCGCTGCCCGAGCCGTGGTCGTTGCCGATGAACAGCAGGTTGCCCATGGGCGCCACCTGGCCGTGGTCGGAGTGCGAGTACTCGGGGTCGTTGGTGGCGAACAGGCTGCCCTGGCCCACCTCGACATGGTTGAGCGGGTTGCTCACGTCCACCTTGTGCACCTTGAACTGCGCGCCCTGGAACACGTAGTGGTCCTGCATGCCGCAGTACAGCTGCTCGTCGATGACGAGGCGGTTGTCCTCCACCACGAACTGCGTGCGGTCGGACAGGTCGTAGCTGTACATCTTGGCGCCGCCACCGCGCGCCGAGGCGTGCAGGTTGCGGCCGTCGAAGCAGGTGGCGTAGTAGTTGGGGTTGGAGCCCACGGTGTCCAGCACCTTTGGGTTGAGCGGGTCGGAGATATCGAGGCTGGCAAAACCATCGGTGTTGTCCATCGAGGTCAGCACCATGTGGTTGCCAATGGTGAAGATGGGGCCGACGCGAAAGCCGCCGAGCTCGCCGGTGGGCACGGGGTTGGGTTTGCCCGCGCCGCGGTTGGCGATCACGGCGTTGGCCGGGTCGCTGGCATCGACGATGTAGACGCCGTCGTTGGCCGAGGCCACGTACACGTAGGGCGCCTGCCACCACAGCTGCCAGGCCACGTTGGCATAGTCGCCGCCGTTGACGGTGGGCAGGGCCAGCTTCTTGACCTGCTGGATGTTGTTGATGTCGGTGAAGTCCCAGAACTCGATGCCCTTGATGCCGGGCACCACCACGTACTGGCGGCCATTGATTTTGGCCGTGCCGAAGGCGTGCGCCTCGCGGAATTCCTTGGTGCGCCCCTCGGGCTCGTAGATCTTCTTGACGAGCACGATGGCGCGCGGGTTGGACACGTCGTAGAGCAAAAAGCCGCCGGGGCCCAGGCCGCTGTCGGGTGCGAAGGAGGTCAGGAAATAGCCGTTGAGCATGATGCCCACGTTCAGCCCGTAGTCCTTGCGGCCGGGGTAGGTGGCCGGCACGTCGCCCGAGGCGCGGGTGATCATGGAGACCGGTTTGAACAGTTCGGCCGAGGTGTAGGTGAGATTGCCCAGGCCTGGCCCTTGCAGTGGGAGAGGAGCCTCGCCGGCCCGCGTGACCGCTGCCGCCATGGTGGTGAGGGTGGTCATGGGGCTGACCCCCGTGATCGCCGCATGCGTGAGCAAGGTGGCGAACGGCAGCAGCAGTGCCATCAGGTAATACCGGATTTTCATCGTCGTCTCCTGTTCGTGTGGTTCTGTGTGAACCTTTTTCCTCGATCCTCTTGATCGCCCGCCGCAGGCGCGCACAGGTGCTCCAGGCCGGTGGCTCCCTCGCCACCGGCCGCCGGGCTTTCTCCTAGGGCCCTCTCTTCTTTTTCTGCTCTCGTCGGTGCGCAGTCTTCTGCGCGCAATGCGCTTGTGGCCTCAGGACGCGTGCGTCCCCGTGCTGTAGATGTCCCAGGCAGCCGCAGCGCTCGCACCGCGGTGGATCATGGCCATCAGAGCATCGACCACCGCCGAGGGCTTGGCATGCTGGTAGACGTTGCGGCCATAGACCATGCCCACGGCGCCCTGGTCCAGCAGCACGCGCGAGCGGGCGAACACCTGCTGCAGGTCCTCGCGGCCGCCGCCGCGCACCAGCACCGGGCAGCGCGCGGCCTGCACCACGCGGTGGAATTCGGCCGGGTCGGTGGTGGGGTCGGCCTTCACGATGTCGGCCCCCATCTCGCGCGCCAGTCGCACCAGGGTGACGATCTTCTCGGCGTCGCCGTCGACCATGTAGCCGCCCTGGTCGCTGTGCGGGCGCATCACCAGCGGCTCGATCATCAGCGGCATGCCGTAGCGGTCGCAGTCCGCGCGCACGCGCGCGATGTTCTGCACGCACTGGCGGAACAGGTCGGGCTCATTGGGCAGCATGAACAGGTTGACCACCACGCAGGCCGCATCGCGCTGCACGGCCGGCAGCACCGGGTCGTGCTCGTTCTGCAGCAGGGCCCACATCACGCGGTGGGCAGTGGCGTTGTAGGGGTTGCCCATGTCGATGCGCATCACCAGCGCCGGCTTGTTGCGGCCCGGGCGGTCCTGCAGCAGGTCGGCCTGTCCGTAGTTGAGCTGGATGGCATCGGGCGCGGCGGCCACGAGCTTGTCCATCACCTGGGGCATGTCTTCCAGGCCGTTGAGGAAGCTGGGCTCGTTGCACACGCCATGGTCGAGCGCGATGTCCAAGCAGCGGCCGTTGGTGAGCAGGCGGTTCAGGCGTGCGGTCTTGTCTTTCGACATACGAAGAAGTCCTTGGGTTGGGGGATGGATACGGGTCAGGCCAGGGCCTTCAGGTGGGCGCTTACGGCGTCGTCGATGCGCTGCACGGCCTCCTCGGGCAGCTCCAGTGCACCGGCGGTCGCGTTCTCGGTGGCCTGCGCCCGCGTGCGCGCACCGCACAGCGCCACCGACACGCTGCCATTGGCCAGCGTCCAGGCAATCATCAACTGGCCAAACGAGCAGCCGAACTGCCGGCGCAGGGGCTCCAGCTCGTCGAAGAAGGCCTTGAGCCGGGCGCGGTTGGCCGCGCTGAAGCGCGGATTGCTGGCGCGCTGGTCATCGCCCGTGAACTGGCGAGCCGGGTCGATGGGGCCGGCCAGCAGGCCCAGCGCCAGCGAGGAATACCCCAGGATGGCGACATTGTTGCGGCCGCACAGCGGCAGCAGGGTCTGCTCGATCTCGCGGTCGATCAGGCTGTAGCGCTCCTGCGCGGCATCCACGGGGCCATGGCGCAGGTACTCGGCCAGGGTCGGCGCATCCACGTTGCTCACGCCGATGGCGCGGATCTTGCCCTGCTTCTTGAGGTCGAGCAGGGCGTCCATAGTCTCTTCGACCGGCGTGGTGCTGTCCTGCCAATGGGTGATGTACAGGTCGATGTAGTCCGTCTGCAGGCGTTTCAGGCTCTCCTCGGCCTCGTGGAAGATCGATGCGCGGCCCAGGTGCCGGTGCACGGGGTGGCCATCCTCGTCGAAGAAGTGCGTGCCCTGCTGCGTATGCCAGACCAGGCCGCACTTGGTGGCGATCACCGCCTCGTGGCGGCGGCCCTTGAGCGCCGCGCCGACGAGCTGCTCGGAGGCGCCCAGGCCATAAGCCGGCGCGGTGTCGATCAGCGTGACCCCGGCATCGAGCGAGGCGGCAATGGCTTCGGTGGCGGCGGCACTGTCCTGGCCGCCCCACATCCAGCCGCCCATGGCCCAGGTACCGAGGCCGATGGCCGAGCACTGGATGCTCGAAGGGCCCAGGGTGGTGGTCTTCATCGCTGCGTTCATCATCACGGCATTCATCGCTTGGTCTTTCGGGTGTTCATGAGGTGGTCGATGGTCACGGCGGCCAGCAGGATCAGGCCCTTGATAACGTCCTGCCAGTACGGCGACACGTCCAGCAGGATCAGCGAGCTGGTCACCACCGAGAGCAGGGCCAGGCCCAGCACGGCACCGAGCACCGTGCCCGAGCCCCCCTTAAGGCTAGCGCCGCCGATCACGGCTGCGGCAATCACGTTGAGTTCCATGCCCACGCCGAAGGTCGGCGTGGCTGCGCCGAAGCGCGCGGTGTAGATCACCCCGGCCAGGCCGGCCGAGGCCGCGCACAGCACCGTGACCCAGAACTTCACGTGGCCCACGCGGATGCCCGAGTACAGCGCCGCCTTCTCGTTGCTGCCGGTGTAGAACACGCGGCGCAGCAGGCTGGCTCGGCGCAGCACGAAGTCGCTGACCACCACGATGAAAAGGAAGATCAGGATCACCGCCGGAATGCCTAACAGCGTGCCCTGGCCGATGAACTTGAACGAGGCCGGCAGCGAGAACAGCGACTGCGGCGTGCCCTGGGTGAGCGCCAGGCACAGGCCGCGCACGATGACCATGAAAGCCAGCGAGGCGATGAAGTGGTTGAGCCCGATGCGCACCACGCAGCCGCCGATCATGGCCCCGATGAGGGCGCTGGCAGCGATCGCGATGAGCCCGGCCGTCCAGGGGTCGAACCCCATCAGGAACAGCTTGCCCGTGACCACCATCGCAAAGCACACCACCGAACCCACCGACAGGTCGATGCCGCCCACGATGAGCAGGATGGTCATCCCCACCACCACGATGCCCTCGATGGAAAACGAGAGCAGCATGGCGCGGATGTTGTCCCAGGTCAGGAAGTAGGGCGAGGCGAAGCTCATGCCGATGCACAGCACCAGGATGATGACCAGAAGGCCCATCTCGCGCATGCTGGTCAGCCTGGTTCCGCCCGGCTTGCCGGGCCCTCCCTGGGGTTTCTCGCGCAGGGGCTGCAGGCCGGCCACGCTGCCGGCATCCAGTTGTGCGGGGTGATTCATACCATCTCCTCTTGTTGTCGTTCCAGTCCCGAGGCCAGCCGCAGCAGGGCCTCTTCCGTCATGTCCTCGCCTTGCACCTCGCCCGCGACGCGGCCATCGCGGATCACCAGGGCCCGGTCGCACAGCCCGATGATCTCGGGCAGCTCCGAGGAGATCACCACCACGCCCACGCCCTGGCCGGCCAGGTCGCGCAGGATGTGGTGGATCTCCGACTTGGCACCCACGTCCACGCCGCGCGTGGGCTCGTCCATCAGCAGCACCGCGGGGTTGGTGGCCAGCAGCTTGGCGATGGCCACCTTCTGCTGGTTGCCGCCCGAGAGGCTGGCCACCTCAATCTGCACGCCGTCGGACTTGAGCTTCAGGCGCGCGCCCAGCTCCTGCGCCAGCCGGTGCTCGGCCGCACGCTGTAGCAGGCCGAAGCGCGAGCTCACGCGCGCCAGCGCCATGGAGGCGATGTTCTGCGCGATCGGCAGGTCCAGGTACACGCCTGCGGCCTTGCGGTCCTCGCTGAGGTAGGCAATGCCTTCGCGCAGCGCATCGCTGTATTTGCGGATGGCGAGCTGCTTGCCGTTGAGGCGCACGCTGCCGCCGGTGGCGGGGCGCAGGCCGCACAGCGTCTGCGCCAGCTCGCTGCGCCCGGCGCCCATGAGCCCGGCGATGCCCAGGATCTCGCCGCGCTGCACGGTGAACGAGACGCCGTGCACGCGCTCGCCGTCGGCCAGGTCGCCCACTTCGAGCACATGCTCGCCGCGGTCTGCGTCCTTCTGCTTGGGCGGGTAGTAGTTGCCCAGGTCGCGCCCGACCATGCGGCGCACCAGGCCATCGGCATCGAGCTCGGCCAGCGGCCCCGAATGCACGTTGCGGCCATCGCGCAGCACGGTCACGCGCGTGCAGTGCGCAAAGATCTCGGCCATGCGGTGGCTGATGTAGATGATGGCTATGCCCTGGTCCTTGAGGTCGTGCAGCACCCGGAAGAGGGCGGCCGACTCGTTGTCGGTGAGGGCGGCGGTCGGCTCGTCGAGGATCAGCACCTTGCAGTCGAGCGTGAGCGCCTTGGCGATCTCGATCAGCTGCTGGCTGGAGATCGGCAGGTCCCCCACGCAGGCGGCGGGGTCGATGTCCTGGCCCAGGCGCCTGAGCACCTGGGCGGCGCGCGCGTTCAGGCCGGCGTAGTCCATCCAGGCCTGCCGGCCGGCATTGATCTCGGGCATGAAAATGTTCTCGGCCACGGTGGCATCGGCACACAGGGCGATTTCCTGGTGCACCAGGCCGATACCCAGGCGCATGGCCTGGGCCGGACCATCGATGGCCACCACGCGGCCGTCGAGCAGGATCTCGCCCGCGTCCGGCTGGTGGATGCCATCGATGATGTTCATCAGCGTGGACTTGCCCGCGCCGTTCTCGCCGCACAGAGCGTGGATCTCGCCCGCCTGCAGCGAGAAGTCCACGCCCGAGAGCGCATGCGAAGCGCCGAAGCGCTTGCAGATGCCACGCAGCGCGAGCAGGGGAGCGCCCATGGTGGTGGTGCTCACTCGCTGATGCCCTTGGTGCCGCGGCGGGCGAGGTACTTGTCCCAGTAGAAATCGTCGGCGTTGGCCTTGCTGACCACGGCCAGGCCGTTGTCCAGGAAGGGCACGGCCATGGGGTTGGTGCCGTTGCGCTTGGCGTCGTTCATCGGGTCGATGAGGCCGGGGTTCTTGGCCAGGAACAGCATCATCATGCCCATGTAGCCCTGCATGCCCTGGTTGGGGTTGATGGCGCCGAACACGTCGCCGGACTTGATCATGTCCAGGATCTTGGCGTTCACGTCGCAGCACATCACCTTGATGTTCTTCTTGGTCTCCACCTTGGCCTGTGCCGCACCCAGGGCCGAGTTGGCTTCGGGCATGAACAGCGCGCCCAGGTTGGGGTTGGCTTGCGCCAGGCTCTGCACGGCCTGGTAGGCCTTGTTCGGGTCCTGGTTGCTCGCGGCGCGGCCCACCAGCTTCATGCCGGGGTGCTTGGTCTTCATGCGGTTGATGAAGGCGGCGATGCGGCGGTCGTGGTTGTCCTGGCCGGGGTTCTCCAGCACGGCGAACTCGCCCTTGCCGTTCAGCGATGCCGCGATCGCATCGGCCGCCTGCGCACCTTCGCGCTCGTTGTCCGAGGTGATGAACGACGTGCGCTTGGAGTTGGGCGAGTCGGCTGCGAAGGTGACCACCGGGATCCCCATCGCCGCGGCGCGGTTGATGGGTTCGATGAACGGGTCCGGGTTCATGGGGTGCAGCAGGATGCCGGCGGGCTTGCGGGCCAGCTCCTGCTCGAACGACGCCAGCTGCTTGTTCACGTCGTATTCCGGCGTGCCGGTGTAGCGGGTGCGCACGCCCAGGGTGCGGCCCAGCTGCTTCATCATTTCGTAGACCGGAAACCAGTACTCCACGCCCGAGACCATAACGTTCATCACGTAGACGTCGCTGGGGTTGCCGCGCAGGCCGCCCGCTGCGGCGGGGGCCGCTGCAGGCTGCTGTGCGAATGCGCTGGTGCCGGCCAAGCCGATACCGGCGGCGGCTGCGGACTTCAGGAAATTACGCCTCATTTTTTGTCTCCTCTTGTTGAACGGTGCAGCATGGGATGCTGCTTTATCCAGGGCTGCGATGGGGTGCTTGGTGTCACGACAGTTGTTATGACAGGTAGAATGTAAGCGTGGATCGAATCTCCAGATAGTTAGGGGAAACACTACTGGATATACCCGCTGGTTCGGCGGAAGCTGTTATGACATGAAGCCCCAACTACTGATCGGCATCGACCTCGGGTCGAGCAGCCTCAAAGCCCTGGCCCTGGAGGCCGCGAGCGGCCGCACCGTCGCCCTGTCCCGCATGCCCCTGCAGCACGACCGCCTGCCAGGCGGTGGTTGCGAAGTGGGCGAGCCCATGCTCCGTTCGGCCCTGTCCGCCGTGCTGCGCGATGTGGCCCACCAACTGGGCCGCCGCGTGGCCGATGTGCGCGCCATCGGCTGCACGGGGCATGGCGCAGGCCTGTACGCGCTGGATGCGCGCGGTGAACTCGCAGGCGGGCGCGCCGTGGCCTCGACCGACCAGCGCGCCGGCGCACGCGCCCAGTCCCTGGCCGCGAGCCACGGGCCGCAGCTGCTGGCAGACGTCGGCTGCCAGCCCTGGCCCGGCCAGCCCACCGTGATTGCCGCCGAGCTGCTGGGCAGCGATGCCGTGCGCAGCGGCGCGCTGCAGCGCCTGATGTTCGCCAAGGACTACGTGGGCTTTCTGCTCACGGGCCAGATCGCCACCGATGCCAGCGACGCGAGCACGGCAGGCCTGCTGTCCGTGGCCAGTGGTGACTGGTCGCCGCTGGCCTTTTCCGCCCCTGGCATCGCCGGCCTGGGGCCGCAGGCCTTCGGGCCACTGGTGCGCAGTGGCGAGGTTATCGGCACGCTGCAGTCATCGGCGGCATCCGCGCATGGCCTGCCCGCAGGCATTCCCGTGGCCATGGGCGCCATCGACCTGCTGGCCGCGATGACGGCCGTGCGAGCCGAAGAGCGGGGCCGTGCTGTGTCGGTGCTGGGCACCTGGTGCGTGAATGCCGTGATCGGGCCGGTTCTCGAACCCTTGCCAGACGTGGCGTCCACCGTGAACTACGGTTCCCGCGACCGGCGCCTGTACATGGAGAACAGCCCCTCGTCGATGGCCAACATCGCCTGGCTGGCCGGCGTGCTGGGCTTGCCCGATGCGCGTGCGGTGGTCGACCTGGCGATGTCCGTGCCCCTGGGGGCCGGCGGACTGCGCTTTTTGCCCTTCGTGAACGGCGGAGGCGGCGTCACGGCGGGCTTCGTGGGCCTCAAGAGCCACCACACGCGCGGCGATATGGCGCGTGCCGTGGTCGATGCGGTGGCGGCCCTGCATGCACGCCACACGGCGCGGCTGGCGGCGGGGGACTTGCCGGTCTCGGCTTCCACCGTGCTGGGCGGCGGCGCCAGCGATACCCGCCTGGTGCGCCTGCTGGCGGGCCTGCTGGGGCACCCGGTGGAGCGCTGTGCAGACGACGAAACCGGTGCCCGTGGCGCGGCGATCTATGCCGCCCGGTCCCAGGGCATCGACCCCCATCCCTTGCACGCGAACTGCGACACGGTCGAGCCCGATGCCAGCCAGGCGCGTGCCCACGCGGATTTCAACGCCTCCTTCAACGAACTGATCGCCACCATGTCCCCTGTCTTCGGCCATCTGGCCGGCCACGCGCCCGAGCGCGCGCCACAGCCCCCTGCGGCGACGGCGGCCCCCGTCCCGCCGCAGCGCGTGGAGGCCTTGCCATGAGCGCCTCCACCCCCCTGCCATTCGTGCGCCCGGCCGCCGTGGCGGGTCGCCATTTCTCCACCGTGATCGTGGGCGCCGGTATCAACGGCGTGGGCGTGTTCCGCGACCTCTCGCTGCAGGGCGTGGACTGCCTCATCGTCGACAAGGGCGACTTCAGCGCCGGGGCCAGCAGCGCGCCTTCGCGCATGATCCACGGCGGCCTGCGCTACCTGGAAAGCGGCAGCTTCTCGCTGGTGGCCGAGGCCACGCGCGAGCGCAACCTGCTCTTGCGCAACGCGCCGCACCTGGTGCAGCCGCTCAAGACCGTGGTGCCGCTGTCAAGCTTCTTCGGCGGGCTGATGAGCAGCGCGCTCAAGTTCCTGGGCCGCACGCCGCCCCAGCGCACGCGCGGCCTGCTCGCCGTGGCCGCTGGGCTGCGCCTGTACGACCTGCTGGGCCGTCGCCAGCGCGTGATGCCCAACCACCACATCAGCCGTGTGCAGCCGGCGGACCGCCTGCTATTTCGCGCGGCCGTGCGGTGGACGGCGACCTTCTTCGACGCCTGGATCAGCCACCCCGAATGGCTGGTGCTGGAGCTGGTGCGCGACGCCTGCCGCGACCAGCCGCGTTCGGCGGCCAGCAACCACTGCCGTGTGATGGGTTGTGCGGGCAAGACCCTCACGCTGCGCGACGAAGTCACGGGCGAAGTGGTGCAGGTGACGGCCGATGCCGTGGTCAATGCCAGCGGCGCCTGGCTCGACCGCAGCACCGAGTTGCTGGGCGGCGCGGGGCCGCGCGTGATGGGCACCAAGGGCTCGCACCTGGTGCTCGACCACCCCCTGCTGCGCGACGCGCTGGGCGGGCGCATGGCTTACTTTGAGGCGCTGGACGGGCGCGTATGCATCGTCTACCCGTTTCTGGATCGGGTGCTGGTGGGCTCCACCGACATCCCGGTGGACGACCCCGACCAGATCGCCACCGAGCCGGCCGAGGTGGACTACCTGCTGGACGTGCTGGGCGAGGTGTTCCCCAACCTGGCCTTCGGCCGCCGCGACGTGGTCTACACCTATGTGGGCGTGCGGCCGCTGGCACGCTCGGACGCCGACAAACCAGGGCAGATCTCGCGCGACCATTCGGTGGTGATCGACGCACCCTCGCCATCGCGCGACATCCCGGTGGTGGGGTTGGTGGGTGGCAAATGGACCACCTTCCGCGCGCTGGCCGAGGAGGCCACCGACGAGGTGCTGCGCCTGCTGGGGCGAGCGCGCACCGCCTCGACCCGGCAGTTGCCCATTGGCGGCGGCACCGACATGCCACAGGGCGCGCAGGCGACCGAGCGCTTCATCGACCGCATTGCCAAGGATGCTGGCCTGGCGCGTGCCCGCGCCCAGGCGCTGCTGCGCCGCTACGGCTCCCAGGCCTTGCGCATGGCCCAGCATTTCAAGGTGGCGGGTGACGAGCCGCTGCAGCATGCCCCCGATTACTCGGTGGCGGAAGTGGCCTGGCTGTGCACCGAAACCGGTGTGATCCACCTCGACGACCTGGTGATCCGCCGCACGCTGCTGGCCATCCGTGGCCTCGTCACGGACGCGGCGCTGGCCGAAATGGCCGGCATTGCCGGGCAGGCATTGGGCTGGGATGCCGGGCGCGAACGGCAGGAGTTGCACAATTGCGCCAGCGCGCTGCGCGAACGCCATGGCGTGCGCCTGGCCACGGCAGCGCCCGATACCGATGCGGCAGCGCCGGCCTTCCATGCACCATTGACCATCCATCCGGCCCTGAGCCCGTCCTGACGTGAATGCACCGACCGAACTCCAGCCCCTGCTCGACCGCAACTCCGAATCGCCCCTGTGGGCGCAGTTCCGCGATGCCCTGCGCCTGCAGATACTGCAGGGCGAACTGGCCATCGGCGCCAAGCTGCCCTCCGAGGCCGAGCTCGGCGAGCAATTCGGCATCTCGCGCATCGTTGTGCGCGAGGCACTGGCCGACCTGGTGCGCAACAACCTGATCTACAAGATCAAGGGCCGCGGAGCCTTCGTCGCGGCGCGCGAACGCGACGAGGATTTCGTCTCCACCGTTCTCGGCTTCTCCGATGAGATGGAGCGCAAGGGCCGCTCGGTGCGCACCCAAGTCCTCCTGCAGCAGCTGCGCGACCCCACGCCGCAGGAGATCAGCGCGCTGGGCCTCACCGACGACACCCAGGTGGTGGCATTGAAGCGGCTGCGCAGCGTGGACGGCGAGCTGCGCCTGCTGGTCGAGACGGTGGTGCCCGCCGACCTGGCACCCGGCCTGCACCGCATGCGCCTGGACGACCGCTCGCTGTACGACGTGCTGCGCCGCCAGTACGGTGTGCGTCTGGTGCGCGCCGAGCGCTGGATTGACGCCGTGCTGCCCGATGCTGAGACCTGCGGGCTGCTGCAGCTGGAGACCCCAGAGCCGCTCTTGCGCATCGAATCCATCGCCTATGGCGCCAACGGCCGGCGCCTGGAGTACTACAACGCCTTGCACCGCTGTAAGTCCAGTCGCCTGCATGTGCAGACCACGACTTAGAAGGGCGCATTGACTCTACGTGAATCGTCCCTGGTTCTGAGGAGACTCAACACTCTGAGAGGATTGAGCCATGAAGAAGACGCACAAGTTCTCGCCTGAGGTGCGTGAGCGTGCAGTGAGATGGATCAGGAGCGCCGCAGGGGTAGCTGCCACTGTGGGCCACAATTGAGACTGTCGAACGGAAAGCGCTGACTTCTCGAACCCGTATTTGAGTGATTGCTGCAGCGCTCTTGGAAGGGCTTGCGACTTTAGGTTGACAGCCACTTGGTTGAGCAGGGCGCTAGGCTGCAAGGATGCTTGGCAGTGGGTTACGACTTTAGTTGCCCAGAATAATTGCGTTGCGATTCGGAGATGCTGGCAAGAGCAAAGAAGGAAGCCCCGTGGGAACCGCCTTCATCCTCGGTCCCCGCGCCGGATGCGCAAAACGCGCAGGGATAGACAGCTGCTTGCCGAGGCATAGGTGTAGCAACAAAAAGGGCTCCCAGTGGGAGCCCAGTTTGCTTGCCTGACAGTGAGGAAAACACTCCCCATGGCAGCAGCACCCGCGAAGTGCCACCGCCATGGGAAGGCCCGCAACTGCGTCAATTACATGGCGCTGAATTCGCCGTGGGGAATCTTGCCGGTGCGCAGGGCTTCGGCTGCCTGGGCATGTACTGCAGCGCGGTCAGCCGTGGAGGTGTATGTCACCACGCGCGAGCCAGCGGGTTCTTGGCTGCGGGTCTGGGCCACCGTGGCGGCTTCCGCTTGCACTTCAGCACGGGTGCGGTTGGTGTCGAATTGGAGCGCAAATTGCGAGCCATCGGCTTCATCTGCGTGGGCGCCGAAAGAGGCGAAAGCAGCAATAGCGGCTATAGAGAGGAAACGGGCAGTCGTGTTCATGGTGCAAATCCTTGGATAAAAGCGTCTCAAAAAAAGCCGGAACAAAGCGCCAAAAGCGGATGCTGAAAACTACTTCAAACCGGGTTCGGTGAGTCGCCTTGCGGGTTCGGCTCATCGATGGATTGAACTGTACGCCGGTGCTGTTCAGAGAAAAACTATCCAGTCGCAAACTAACTGTTCCAGTATTGGAAACAATTGATCTGCTGCGCCAAGAAGCGCTTCGCAGGGAGGGGGTATGCAGGGATTGGAGGCCCATGGGCGTATTTCACCCACTAGGTTTCACGGGGAGAAACTCTGGTGCCCGGGCCTGCGACGCCGGGAAAGCGTGGAGCTGTCGAACTGCTCCGCGTCAGTCAGAGCCTGGGCGATGCAGACCACCCGCCGGTGGTGGTGCAGGTGACCTTGCACGGGGCGTCAGCCCTTCGGCAGCCTGTTGTGCGCAGGTGGTGGTCCGGCTTGAGATGTGTGGGGCCAAATTGTCGAAGCGTCTGTTCACGATCTCCGGCTAGATCGTAGACACGTGTTCAGTGCTGCACGTACGGGAAATGCCTGCACCGCACGCGCAGCGTTTGCCGCGTCTGGCTACTTTTTCAAGGGGCAGGTGTTGATGCCCAGCAGTGTGTAGGCGGGGCAGAAGCGGAACAGGCCGGTGGCCAAGGGGACGACGCCCAACCAGCCCCACCATCCCACAGTGTTGGTGGCAGCCAAGGCAATCAGCACCAAGCCTGCCACGATGCGCAGCACGCGATCGATGGTTCCAACGTTGACGTTCATGACAATTCCTTTGGGTTACGCATGGGCCCCGGGGGCGGGACCTTTCTTGCACAGGAGGTGGCGCATGGCTGATGCACCACCGAATCAGTCGAAAGACGGTGGCTCGGGAGACGCCACGGGTTTGCCCGCCGCAGCCCAGGCGTCAAAGCCGCCTGCGATGGACTGCACCTGCAGGTAGCCCATCTCGCGCATGGCGCAGGCTGCCAAGGCGGCCCTCCCGCTGGTCTTGCAGTACACCACCACCTTCAGATCGCGCGAGGTGAGTGCAGGCGTGCTGCTGAGCTTGAACTCCAGAACGCCGCGCGAGGCGTGGATGGCACCGGGTATGTGTCCGGCCTGGTACTCATCGGCCTCACGCACGTCGATGAGCACATCGGCCAGTCGGATGGCTTCATCGGCTTGGTCGATGGGGACTTCATGGACCTGGGCTTTCGCCGCAGCCACGAGATCGTGGGCTGTTTTCATCGGATGTTTCCTCAAGTAGTGTGACGGTGGATATGCCGTGGTGTCATTTGAGGACGGCGTTGTTGGCGTCCAGCACTTTCAGCACGATGGGAATGCCCTGCCCCACGCTCTGGGTTACCGTGCAATAGCTTTCAAACTGGCCCAGCACGCGGTCCAGGTGTTCCAGTTGTGCGGCGGGTACGCCCAGTTGCAAGGTGGCGTCCATGCGCAGCACACGCTGGCGTCCCTCTGGGTTACGGCCCACCTGGGCCACCACGGTGGCGCGCAAGGGCTCCGGTGACTGTTTGAATTTGCGCAGCGCAAACAACAGGGAGTCACTCAGGCAGTTGCCCACCGCTGCGCAAAGCAGCTGCACCGGCGATGGGCCCTTGCCCGAGCCCAACGGGACGGGTTCATCGCCGATCAGGTGGGGGACGGTGCCGCCAAAATGGATGTCAAAGCGGTAGTCCTCTTGCTGGACCAGCTCAACGGTGACTTGTTCGTTGCTCATGGAAATCTCCGGGATCTTCTGAGGGGGCTCGTGGATAGCGTGTCACAGCGCGTTCACGGGAATCTTGAGATAGGTCATGCCGTTGTCTTCTGCCGGGGGCATCGCCCCGGCCCTGATGTTGACCTGCACCGACGGCAGGATGAGAACGGGCATGTCCAGCGTTGCATCGCGCCGGGTGCGCAGTTTGACGAATGCCGCTTCGGTCATGCCGTCGTGCACATGGATGTTGTGGGTGCGCTGATCGGCGACCGTGGTCTGCCAGGCCGGGGCGCGCTCTGCGGGGGGGTAGTCGTGGCACATGAAAAGGCGGGTCTGTGCGGGCAGGCTGAGCAGCTTGCGCACCGACCGGTACAGCGTGTGCGCATTGCCACCCGGGAAGTCGCAGCGCGCGGTGCCGACGTCGGGCATGAACAGGGTGTCGCCCACCAACACGGCGTCTGCGATCTGGTACGCCATGCACGCAGGGGTGTGGCCCGGCACGGCCAGCGCCTTGGCTTCGAGCTGGCCAATAGAAAACACTTCTTCGTCGTGCAGCAGGTGGTCGAACTGACGGCCATCCGGGTGGAACTCTGGCTCCAGGTGGAAGATGGCTTTGAACACCTCTTGCACCTGGGTGATGGCGGCTCCGATGGCTATTTTCCCTCCCAGCTTGCTGCGAAGGTAGTGCGCGGCGGACAGGTGGTCGGCATGGGCATGGGTTTCCAGAATCCATTGCACGGTCAAACCCTTGCTCTGGACGAACGCTACCAGACGATCTGCCGAATGCGTGCGGGTGCGGCCTGATTTTGCGTCGTAGTCCAGTACCGAATCCACCAGTGCGCAGTGACCCCCGGGTTCGTCAAACACCACGTAGCTCACGGTCCAGGTCGCGTCGTCAAAGAAGGCTTCTATTTGGGGCTTCACGGGGGTCTCCTGTTGCAGGCGTCGATGGACACAATGCTCCGAGTGTGGCGGTGGCAAGCGCGTGA
Source organism: Acidovorax sp. SRI_002 (assembly GCF_057586455.1). Taxonomy (NCBI): domain Bacteria; kingdom Pseudomonadati; phylum Pseudomonadota; class Betaproteobacteria; order Burkholderiales; family Comamonadaceae; genus Acidovorax; species Acidovorax sp. SRI_002. The sequence goes on from NZ_JBYCZW010000009.1 coordinate 31,883, forward strand.
TCCCATCAGTCGCGTTCGATGGGGCGGCCCAGCTGCAGGGCCACGCTGCTCACACCGCCTCCATTGGACACTTGGTTATAGCCTTGCGTGCGCAACCACTGGACTGCCATGCCCGAGCGTGCGCCCGAAAGGCAGCAAAGCACCATCGGTTGGTCGCGGTGCGGCAGCGCTACTGCGGCCTGCTGGGCCAGGCTGTCCAGCGGCAGGTTGATAGAGCCAGCCACATGGCCTGCTGCGAATTCGCCGGGCGAACGGACATCGACGACCAGGGGAAGCGTGGGGGCGGGGTGGGGGTTCATGGCGCTGGCGGGGTGAGGGTGTGGGATGAGGGCATGGTTGGAGGCGTTCACGGTGTGGGCGGGGCCAGCATGTGCGCTGTGTCGGTGGCCGCTTGCAACGCGGCCTCGTCGAGCTGGCCCGCCAAAGCCATCAACTGCAGGCGCTCTTGCGCCATGCGGGTCTGGTGCCCCAGCAGGTTGGATTGCGACTGCATCGCGTCATTGTGTGCCTGCAGCAAATCCAGTGTGGTGCGGTCGCCCACCTGGCGACCCAGTTGGGTCGCCTGCAGCCGAACCTGGGCCGACCTGAGCGCTGACTCCAGGGCCTGGGTCCGGGCGGCCCCAGCCTGCAGGTGCAGCCAGCTGGTGCGTACCTGCTGGGCGACGGCAAGCCGGGCGCTGTCGAGGTCGGCCTGGGCCTTGTCCTGAAGGCGCAGCAGTTCCTGCTGGCGCGCATCAAGTTGGCCACCGGTGTACAGCGGCACCTGGATTTGCACACCCACCATGTACTGGCGTGCGGAGTTGCTGGCCGAGCCCCACCGGCCTGATCCTGACAGGTGGTCGCCACCGGCCTGGGCCACCAGGTCCACCTTGGTGCTGGCAAAACGCGCCGCCTTGGTTGCCTCTTGCTCGGCCAGTGCGAGGGCCTGCGCCTGGGTGCGCACCTGAAGGTTGTCCTGCGCGGCGAGATTCAGCCAGTGAGGCAGGGGCGCGAGGGGTTTGCCATCGCGCAAGGCGGTGGTTTCGTTGCCCGACGAGGCTGGCAGGTGTAGGGGGGGCAGTTGCGCAGGACTCCAGCCTGTGGTCTGGGCCAGAGCCTGGCGCGCAATCTGCATCTCAACATCGGCTGCTTGCACCAGTGCAGCGTTGGCCTGCGCGCGCGCCTCGGCTTCGCGCACATCCGTGATCGGCGAGTCCCCCAATGCAAAGCGGTCCTGCGCCTCTTTGAGAGCCTGATCGGTTGCCTCCTGCTGGCGCAGTAGCAACGCGCGCTGCTGCTGCGCCAGCACGGCCGAGAAGTATTGCTGGGCCGTTCGCAGCATCAGCTGTTGCTGCACCGAGGCGGCCTGCAGTTCTGCCAGATCGGCGGACAGCAGCAGCTGGCGCCCCTGTGCGCTGCGCTCGGGGTTGTACAGCGGCATGCGCGCCTCCACACCCCAGCGTGTACCCGGGCCGCTGCGGACCGAGGTGTCAAAACCCACCCCAGAGGTCTGTGGTGTCCCTGGCATGGAAAACGCGGCCCCCTGGGCGGAGGTCTGTGAGCCCATCGCGCCTGCCGCAGCCTGGGCCGTCACAGAGGGGTTCCACAAGCGGCTAGCCTGCACGCGGCGGGCCTCGCCTGCGGCGCGTGTGGCCGTTGCTGCTGCCATGTCCGGGTGTTGCTGCCGTGCGGCCAGCCAAGCCTCGTGCAAATCTGCCGCCTGGGCTGCACCCATGCCGCAGGCCAGCAAGGCAGCGCTCAGGAGGAGTTTGCGCATGGCGTGGTCCTCCTCAGCAGCCTGGGCGCACGCCCAGCTTGCGCAAGATGGTCTCCATCAGGCACCACTTGGTGAGCCCGCTCTGCAGCAGGTTCGCGCCCACAAACGCCGTGAAGGCCAGCCACCACTGGCTGGCAAAAACAGGGCTGCCGGGAATGCCCAACGCCAGAGAAAGCAGGATGAAGGTGCCTGCGACCAAACGAACGATTTGCCAGGTTGTCATGATGAACTCCTTGTTAAGAAAAGATAGAAACTGGGGGGGGCTTGGTCACGCGCCGGTCAATGGGGCTTTTGCTCGTGCAAGCGGGTGATGCCCAGGAGCTTGAGCACGTACTTCTCGTAGATGGGCTCGGAATTGCCCGACTTCATCTTGTTCAGGAAGTACTTCTCGAAAGCAATCTTGCCCAGGTGCACCCATTTGCCCTTCTTGAACCAGTTGACGTTGCGCGGCGGCATCTGTGGCAGCGCGACAAACGCCGCGCCGGTGTCCCCCATGTCGGCCAGGCAGATGGCGTTCCATGTGGCGGTGGCAGTGGCGGGCTGGCCCGCAATGTCGGCGGCAATGTTGTGCACGATGGCCGAGATCATGGTCTCGATCATGTAGCCCGTCTTGGGTGCGCCGGTGGGCACGGGTGTCACCTCGACGGGCGGAATCGCAACGCAGACCCCGGCCGAGAAGATGTGGGGGTAGGCCTTGCTGCGCTGGTGCTCGTCGATCAACACGAACCCGCGCGGGTTGCACAGCCCGGGTACGGACGCCACGGCATCGACCCCTTTGAAGGCAGGCAGCATCATTGACAGCTTGAAGCCCAGCTCGTGCTGCTGGTGCACCTGGCCCTTGTCGTCCAGCTGCTCGACAAACATCTTGCCCGCCTCAACCCGTGTGGTGCGCGCGTTGTGAATCCACTTGATGTCCTGGCTGCGCAGCTCGCTCTCCAGCATGCTCTTGCTGTCGCCCACGCCGCCCAGGCCCAGGTGGCCGATGTAGGGCTCGCTGGTGACAAAGGTGATCGGCACCTTGTGGCGCAGCTTGCGCTTGCGCAGGTCCGCTGCAACGATGAATGCGAACTCGTAGGCCGGGCCAAAACAGCTCGCGCCTGGCATGGCGCCAATGACGATGGGGCCGGGGGTTTCCAGAAACTTCTGGTAGTCGCGCCAGAAGTGTTCCGCGTGGTCCACGGAGCACACCGAATGTGTGTGCCCGTTGACGGGGCCTGAGCCCGGCACTTCCTCAAAGGCCAGCCGGGGGCCGGTGGTGATCACGAGGTAGTCGTAGGCCACGGTGCTTCCGTCTTCCAGCATGACGGTTTTGCCCGGAGCATCGATGGATTTCACCGGTTGGGCGATGAAATCAATGCCCTTGCGTTCCAGCAAGGGGCGGATCTGCAGGACGATGTCATCGCGCTTTCGCCAGCCCACGGCGATCCAGGGGTTGGAGGGCACGAACTGGAAGTAGTCCACCGCGCTGATCACTGTGATCCGATCTTCGCGTGGCAGCTTGCTGCGCATTTCGTACGCAGCCGGCATGCCCCCGATACCCGCTCCAATAATCACTACATGTGCCATGGTTGTCTCCTGTGGTTGAAGGATGGTTGCCCGATCGTTCGTTCAGTGCGTTCGGTGCGCTGTTCACTGCGTTCCGTGGTGAACGGAAGCCTCTGAGGGGCTGTTGTCAGGTGGGTTGGCGGGACCGGCACCGTTGGTGCTGCTGCCCGCGCTGCGGTCCCGGTACGCTGCGTAGTACAGGGTGGGAATCACCACGAGCGTGAGCACGGTGGAAACAAAGATGCCGAAGATCAGTGAAATGGCCAGGCCATTGAAAATCGGGTCGTCCAGGATGAAGAACGCGCCGATCATGGCCGCCAGCCCCGTCAGCACAATGGGCTGTGCACGGGTGATGGCCGAGTGGACGATGGCCGTCTTCAGGGGTACGCCCTCGCGCACCTGCAGGTTGATGAAGTCCACCAGCAGGATGGAGTTGCGCACGATGATGCCCGCCAGGGCAATCATTCCGATCATGCTGGTGGCCGTGTACTGCGCGCCCAGCAAGGCATGGCCGGGCATCACGCCGATGATGGTCAGCGGGATGGGCGCCATGATGATGAGTGGCGTGAGGTAGGAGCCAAACTGCGCCACCACCAGCAGGTAGATCAGGATCAGGCCCACCGCGTAGGCAGCGCCCATGTCGCGGAAGGTCTCAAACGTGATCTGCCATTCGCCATCCCATTTGATGGCGTAGCCCCGCAGGGCATCCGCAGGCTGGCGCACAAAGTATTCCTGCACCGATCCGCCATCGGGCGCCACGATGCGGGCAATCGCGCTGCGCGCCTGGAACATGCCGTACAGCGGGCTGTCGACACGGCCCGCCATGTCGGCCACCACAAAATTCACCGGCAACAGGTCCTTGTGATACACGGGCTGTTCGCGCAGGGTGTCGCTCACCGTGACCAGCTCGCGGATGGGGACCAACTGGCCTTGAGAACCCCGGACCGTCAGGCGCAACAGTGCCTCCAGGTCGCCGTGGCTTTCTGCGGGCAATTGCAAAAGCACGGGCGCCGGGTATTTGCTGGTGTCGCGCAGCCAGGTGGTGGCTTCGCCGCTCAGCCCCGCATGCAGCGCGCTCACGATGGCCTGCTGGGGAATGCCCAGCAGGGACGCCTTGCGCCGGTCCACGATGAGCAGCTTGCGAGGGGCGTCGGCAATGCTGCTGTCGTCGGCGTCCACAATGCCTTCGGTAGCGGCCAGCGCGGCGCGCACAGCACGCGCCACTTCGCGCCTGCCATCGGCCTCGGGGCCATACACCTCGGCCACGATGGGCGACAGCACAGGCGGGCCGGGAGGCACTTCCACCACCTTCACATTGGCGCCATGGCGCTTGCCGATCTCTTGCAAGGCGGGGCGCACCCGCATGGCAATGGCGTGGCTTTGGTCCTTGCGGTGTTGCTTGTCCACCAGATTGACCTGGATGTCACCGACCTCGCCCCCCGAGCGCAGGTAGTACTGGCGCACTAGGCCGTTGAAGTTGATGGGGCCAGACAGGCCTGCGTAGGCCTGGTAGTCGGTCACCTCGGGCACGGTCGCAAGGTGTGCGCCCAGCTCATGCAGCACGGCGGCCGTGCGCTCTACCGGGGTGCTCGCAGGCATGTCCACCACCACCTGGAACTCGGACTTGTTGTCGAACGGCAGCATCTTGAGCTGCACCCATCCGAGCACCGGCAAAGCGACCGACAAGGCAATGAGTGCCGCCACGCCCAGCCCCAGCCAGCGGCGATTGCGCCGGCCTTGGGTGTCATCCAGCAAGGGGCTGAAAACCCGCTCGAAGGTGGGCGCGATGCGAGCGCTGAGCCCACTGTGCACCGGGCTGGAATGCCCTGATGGATGGCCAGTGTGCTCCTTCATCCACAGCCGGGCCAGCCAGGGGGTGATGACGAACGCCACGGCCAGCGACAGCAGCATGCCCATGCTGGCGTTGATGGGGATGGGGCTCATGTAGGGGCCCATGAGGCCGCTCACAAACGCCATGGGCAGCAGGGCGGCAATCACGGTGAATGTGGCCAAAATGGTGGGGCCACCCACCTCGTCCACCGCGTGCGGGATGATGTCCTTGAGGCTGCGGCCGGGGTGCAGCAGCTGGTGGCGGTGGATGTTCTCCACCACCACAATGGCGTCGTCCACCAGGATGCCGATCGAGAAAATCAGCGCAAACAGCGATACCCGGTTGAGGGTGAAGCCCCAAGCCCAGGACGCAAACAACGTCACCGTGAGCGTCAGCACCACGGCCACGCCCACGATGGCGGCCTCGCGGCGGCCCAGGGCCAGGAAGACGAGTGCCACCACCGACGCTGTTGCGAACAGCAGCTTCTGGATGAGCTTTTGGGCCTTGTCGTTGGCGGTGGCGCCGTAGTTGCGGGTTTCCGTCACCTCCACGCCGTCGGGAATCACGGTGTTGTGCAGTTGTTCGACCCGCTGCATCACCGCATTGGCGACGTCGATGGCGTTCTCTCCCGCCTTCTTGGTCACCGTGAGGGTCACGGCCGGGTATTCGTCCACGGCGCTCTGCGGGGCTTCGCCGCTGGTACTGGCGGTGCTGGCGGTGCGCCGTGGAACCCCATGCCAGACGTAGCGGCTGGCGGGCAAGGCACCGTCCTGAACATCGGCCACATCTTTCAGGAACACCGGCTTGCCCGAGCGCACGCCCACCATGAGGTCGGCCACCTCATCGGCGCGCGCCAGAACGGGGCCGCTGTCCAGCTGAATGGTTCGGTCGCCGCCCAGCAGCTCGCCTACGGGTAGCCCCATGTTGGCCGACTGCAAGGCGCGGCGCAGGTCGTCCACTGTGGTGCCGGTGGCTGCCATGCGGTTGGTGTCCATGCGCACCAGCACGGCGCGGCCCGGGCCGCCCAGAGTCTGCACTTCGCGGGTGCCGGGCACGCGCTTGATCTCGGCCTCCAGGCTGTGGGCCACTCGCTCCAGCGCAAAGGCACCGGAGGTTTCGTCGCGGCTGTGCAGGGTGAGCGTTACCACGGGCACGTCGTCGATGCCCTTGGGCTTGATGATCGGGTCCATGGCCCCCAGCCCTTTGGGCAGCCAGTCGGCATTGCTGCGCAAGGTGTCGTGCAGGCGCACCAGCGCCTCGGTGCGTGGCACGCCCACCTTGAACTGCACCGTCATCACCGCCACGCCGGGCCGGGACACCGAGGTCACGTGCTCCGTGCCTTGCATCTGCGACAGCACCTGTTCGGCGGGCGTCGCAATCATTTGCTCCACATCTGCCACGGAGGCACCGGGGAACGGCACGATGACATTGGCCATGGTGACGTCGATTTGGGGCTCTTCCTCGCGGGGGGTGACCAGCACGGCAAACACGCCGAGCAAAAACGCCACCACAGCCAGCAAGGGTGTGATTTGCGCGCCCTGAAACAAGGCGGCGATGCGCCCGGAGATTCCGAGCGGAGAAGGATTTTTGGGGGTGCTCATGTCAGCGCACCTTGGCAGCAGCTTGGGGCTTGAGTGCAATGCGGTCGCCTGCGCGCACGCCGCTCAACACCTCCACCATGTCGCCAGCGGGCCGCCCCAGGCGCACCTGCCGCAGCAGCGGCCGGCCCTGGCCGTCCAGCACGTAGACGCCCGTCATTTCCGCCCGCCGCACCACCACACTGGCGGGTACCAGCAGCGGGCCCACGGCAGCGGCTGTCGGCGAGGTAGTGCCCTTGCCAGCGTCCAGCCACAAGCGGGCGAACATGCCGGGTGCCACGCCCACCACACTGGTTGGCAGCTCTGCGCGCACTTGCACGGTGTGGCTTTGTGCATCCACGGTGGGCAGCACCTGCACTTTGGATGCCGGGACTGCGATGCGCGAAGCGGAGACCCCCGGAATTTCGACCTGCAGCTCGCCAGTGCCTCCATCGCGCAGCATGGCGGCCTGTTGCTGCCCGACATGGGCTGTAACGCGCATCAGCGACGAGTCGTACACGGTCAGCAGGGGTTTGCCCGGCATGGCCATGTCGCCCAGGGTGGCGGGCACATGGCCCACCACGCCCGCAAAAGGCGCCTTGATGACGTAGAAGCCCGATTGCGTGGTGGCCGCACCTGCCTGCGCCAGCAGGGCCTGCACCTGCGACTGGCTGGCGCGCCACTGGGCCTCTGCCCGGTCCAGCGCGGCCTGGCTGATGTACTGCTTCTGGAACAGCTGCTTTTGGCGCTCGTATTCCTTGGTCGCGACGTTTTGGGCGGCGCGCGCGGCGTCCACCTGGGCCGCGCTGGCAGCGGCGTTCTGTTGCGCTGCGCGCGCATCAATGCGTGCCAGCTCCTGGCCCGCCGTAACGCGGTCGCCCGCCTTGGCAGAGAGGCTGATCACCGCACCCTGTACCTGGGCGGAGAGGGTGGCGTCCCGCACGGCCTCGACCTGGGCGTCCACACTGCTCGCCAGCTGGGCGGCAGCGGGCTTGACGGTAAAGGTGGCGACCGGCTGCGCAGCGGTGTCGCCAGCCGCCCAGGCGCCGGACACGGCCAGGGAAAGCGCTGCGGTCAACAGGGTCAGGGACTTCATGGCGGCTCCAGGGAATCTTTGTGAGATTGATTATTTAACTAATCAGCTAATTAGTCAATAATGTATCATGTGTTCCCAATGCACGGAGATCCCGCGATGAAAGAAATGCCCCCCGAAGCCCTTGAGCAGGTCGCTGCCTACTTCCAGGTTCTTGCCGAACCCACGCGGCTGCGCATCCTCAATTTGCTGCGGGACGGAGAGAAAAACGTGGGAGACCTGGCGCAGCAATGTGGCTACACGGCGGCCAATGTCTCCAGGCATCTGTCGTTGATGACCAAACACGGCCTTGTGGCCCGGGAGGGGCGCGGGACCAGCGTGTACTACCGGCTGACCGATGAGTCGGTCGATGCCTTGTGTGATCTGGTCTGCGGCAATATTGCACGCCAGCTGGAGCGGGACTCGGCGGCGCGTGCTGCGTTTCAGGTGGTGCGCTGAGCCGTTTCAGTGGACTAACCCACCAGATTTCTGGGCGCAGTGGCCCGCCCTAAAAAACGCCCAGCGCCAAACCCTGCGCCATCGCTTCGCCCAAGGATCGGCAGCGTTCCAGTTCATCGCTGCAGATGCTCTTCCTGGCCAGAATCGCTTCTGGCGTCTGCGCGTGGGTGCAGACAATGAGGGGCTCTGCGATGGCCCGCAGGCGCCAGCCGGTCGCAATGCGTTCCATCTGCCGGGCCGCGTTGTGCCCATCGCTGCCCGCGCAGACCAGGCATGCATAGGGGCGGCCATTGACGTGGTCGAGCACGGCGTAGTAGCTGCGGTCAAAAAAATCCTTGAGTTGTCCGCTGATGGCTGCAAGGTTTTCCGGGGTGGCAAAAATGAACCCATCCGCGCCCAGCACGTCTGCGGCGCCAGCCTGTGAGGCATGCAGCAGTCGCACTTGAACGGCCCCATCCTTGTCGGAGCAAGCGCCTGCCCGTGCTGCATCTGCCATCTGGCGCGTGCCATCCGTCATCGAGTGGTAAACGATCAACAAGGTCTTGCGGGGGCTCATGGGTAAAGCATAGCCCCTCGCCCTGTGACCCCTGAAGACCCGCTTGCCGCCATGCAGGGGCGGCCCCATTGACCCGCATTCGAGAAGCGCGTTCAATCCGCCAAGATGCCCGGTTGGTTGCAAATTGTCGCAATCGGCACGAAGCCCAGGGGGCAGTGCTAGAGCGCCGCCGCAACGCAGATTTCTTCCTTGCAGAGGTGACACCATGAGCATTGCCAGACGTCTTCATGCCATTTCCTTCCTGCTGATTGCAGGACTGGCCGGGATCGCCGTACTGGCCTGGATCTATCTGGGTGAGGTCAATCACCAGACCGAACTGGTGGCTCGGGAAGAGGTGCCGCGCCAGCTTCAGGCCAGTGCCATGGAGTTGAACGTCACGCGGGTTTCCTTGCAGGTTCGCCATGCCATCCTGGTCCGCACACCCGAAGACCTGGCCGCCACGCTCGCAGATATCGGCGAGAAAAGGCGCCTGATTGACAAAGACCTTGCGGGCTTCCAGCAAGCAGTAAATTCGGCATCGGAAAAGGCACTGAGTGCCGAATTGACCCAAGGACTGGAAGCTTTCTGGCGGGTTGCCGAACAGAACCTGCAGTTGATCAAGGAAGGAAAGAAGGAGCCAGCGTTTGACTTCCTGGTCGCGTCCACGATACCTACGCGCAATGTGGTGCTGGCCGTTCTTGCCAAGGAGAAGGAACACCAGTCCAAGCTGCTCGATGCCAGCCTTGCCGAGATTGGGCGGGACGTCAAGCTGACCTTGCGTGCGCTGGTGAGCTCCGTCGTGGTGGTGGCTATCGGGCTGCTGCTGTTTTCGTGGCACATCGGCGCTACCCTCCTGCGCCGGGTTGCCGAGTCACAAGCCGTGGCCGACCGCGTGCGCAATGGCGACCTCACCACGGCGGTGGTGGATGCGTCGCAGGATGAATTCAGCCCCCTGCTGGCAGCGCTGGCCGTGATGCAGGACTCGCTGACCCGCATCGTCAGCCAGGTGCGCAGTGGTTCGGAAACCGTGGCGGCGGCCAGCGCGCAGATATCCATCGGCAACAGCGACCTTTCCACCCGGACGGAGAACCAGGCCAGTGCGCTGGAGCAGACCGCTGCCGCCATGGAGGAACTCAATTCCACGGTGCAAAACAATGCGCAGAATGCACGCCAGGCCAATGCCCTCGCCCAGAGTGCATCCACGGTGGCCAAGCAAGGGGGCGATGTGGTGTCGAAAGTGGTGGACACCATGAGCGGCATCAACGAAAGCTCCAAGAAGATTTCCGAAATCATCGGTGTCATTGACGGGATCGCGTTCCAGACCAACATCCTGGCCCTGAATGCGGCCGTGGAGGCTGCCAGGGCGGGTGAGCAGGGACGGGGTTTTGCCGTGGTGGCCTCGGAGGTGCGCAGCCTCGCGGCACGCTCTGCGGAGGCCGCCAAGGAGATCAAAACGCTCATTGCCACGAGTGTCGAGCGGGTTGAGGCTGGCACCGTGCTGGTCGGCACCGCCGGGCAGACCATGAAAGAGGTGGTCTCGTCCATTGAGCGGGTGACGGAGACGGTGGCGCAAATCAGCGCGGCCGGAACCGAGCAAAGCGAAGGGGTGAATCAGGTCAATGTGGCGGTGAACCAGATGGACCAGGCCACCCAGCAAAACGCAGCGCTGGTGGAGGAGATGGCAGCAGCAGCCTCCAGCCTGAGCACCCAGTCGAGGAAGTTGGTGGAAACGGTCGCAACGTTCAAGCTCTCCGGCGTTGCCCAGCCACTGGAATCGGGGCAGCATGCGGGCCAGCGCCTGATGCTGGCCTGAACGTCAGCGCCCTGACAACAAGCCTCGGGCGGAGTGCTGCACATCAGGGGCGGCGAGCCGCTCCTTGCGCAGGGCCAGCTTGCGGTACAGCGTCTGGCGGCTGATGCCCAGGGTGCGCGCTGCGTGGCTCATGTTGCCCCGGCAGCTCTCCAGCGCCTGCTGGATGGCCGATTGGGACAGTTCATCCAGGTTTTGCGGAGGGCGCTCCGGGGTGGTTGGCGTGGCAAAACGATCCACGTTTTGCAGTTCTTCCAGAAAGTCATCCGACAGGTGGTGCCATTCCACCATCTCCTCGTGCGCGTCCAGCATGGCGCAGGCGGTGCGCAGCACGCTGGCGCATTGGCGCAGATTGCCCGGCCAACGGTATTTTTCCAGCGCTGCCGTCAACGAAGGGTCCAGGCGCAGGGGGCGGGCGGGTTCAATGTCCTGGAGCATGCGATGGCTTAGCGCTTCGAAGTCGGTGCGCTCGCGCAGGGGGGGCAGCTCGACCGCCAGACCGTTGATCCGGTAGTACAGGTCGGTGCGAAACCGTCCCTGCTCCGCCTCTTCGCGCAGCTTGCGGTTGGAGGCGCAGATGAGGGCAAAGTCCACGGCCACCGGCTGCGCGCTGCCCAGCGGCACCACCTGCCGCTCCTGCAGCACGCGCAGCAGCCGCGTCTGGAGGGCCAGCGGCATGTCGCCAATCTCATCCAGAAACAGCGTGCCGCCATGGGCTTCGCGCAGCAGGCCCAGGCGCCCCTCCCGACGGCCGCCGGTAAACGCCCCGGGGCTGTAGCCGAACAGCTCGGACTCGATGAGCGACTCGGGCATTGCGGCGCAGTTGATGGCAATGAAGGGGCCGTCGCGGCGCGGGCCACTTTGGTGTGCACTGCGCGCAAACCACTCCTTGCCCACCCCGGATTCGCCCTGAATGAGCAGGGCGATGGGCTTGCCCAGAATGCGCCGTGTTTTGGCGGCCGCTGCGCGCCAGCGGGCATCGCCGGTGTCCAGCTGGGCCAGCGCATCCTCTGGCGGGCGGGCGGGCGCAGATGGGGGCAGGGTCCGCACCGTGCGCTTGTCGGGCACTGGCAGCCCAAAAAGCGGGGCGCCATCGTGCCGCCGCAAGAACAGCGGCGCGTCGGGCCGGCGGTGATGGCGCGCCAGAAGCTCTTGCAGGTCCACGTTCAGGATCTGGTCCAGCGAGATGCTGCCCAGCTGCGCCACCGAAATGCGCAGCAGCGCCAGCGCACTGCGGTTGCCGCCCACCAGCCAGCCGTCTTCCGAGACCAGCGCGATGCCTTCGGCCACGGTGCCAATGCCCTCAGGGTGCGTGTGCAGGTGCAGGCGGACATGGCGCTGGCTGCCCGACACCAGCAGCCGGTTTTCGATCATGTGGGCGGCGGTGCTTACCAGCCCCAGCGTGTGGGGGTTGCCCCGGCTGTGTTCGCTGGAGATGTCCAGAATGCCCAGTATCTGCCCGGTGGCAGACAGGATGGGGGCGGCGGCACAGGTCAGAAAGCCGTTGCGCTCCAGAAAATGTTCTGCGCCGTGCACTTCCACGGGCGCCATTTCGGCCAGCGCGGTGCCGATGGCGTTGGTGCCGCGCTGCTTTTCGTGCCACGAGGCGCCGCTGGTCAGGGCCACCCGTTCGGCCTTGCCCAGAAAGTAGGCGTCACCACAGGTGTCCACCAGCGTGCCGCAGGGGCTGGCCAGCACCACCACGCTCTGGCTGTCGCGCACCTGCTCAAACAGGTACTCCATCACGGGGCGCGAATGCGCCAGCAACTCCTGGTGGTGGCCGCGCAACTGCCGCAAGGCCTGGTGCTCCAGGTTGTCGGGGTTGCCCAGCCGCCCGGTGGGCAGCAGGCCGCTGTCCAGGCTGCGCTGCCACGACCGTGCCAGGCGCTCGTCCACGAGGCCGATGGGGCATTGGCCTGATTCCAGCAGGTGCTGGCGGGCTTGCCGCAGTGCCACAGATGTGGAAGTGGATCGCATGGTGTTTGTCTCCTGCCCGGGCGTCATCAATGCAATGCGCCCTGTTTGAAAGCCAGTATGGCGGCGGCCAGAGGCCAGGGCAATAGCAAGCGCTGAGGGGCCGCTTCAACTGTTCCATTTCGTGACAGGTGTCGCGTTCTGGAGCGGACACCTTAACGGCCGATGGGTTGTGCATTCTTGCGGACGCGCAAACAAAGCCATAAAAATCAAACACTTAGCAGGTGGGACAGGTTGGCACGGGTTTTGAGTCATGTCCTCTATCTGGCGGCGCGGTGTGCCGACCAGATGTCCACAAATCCACCGGAGACAGACAACATGACCGTTTACGCAGCCCCCGGCGCCGCTGGCGCCAAGATCGCCTACAAGCCCCAGTACAACAACTTCATCGGCGGCCAATTTGTGCCCCCGGTCAAGGGCCAATACTTCGATGTGATCTCGCCCGTCAACGGCAAGATCTACACCCAGGCCGCCCGCTCCACCGCCGAAGACATCGAGCTGGCGCTGGACGCCGCCCACGCCGCTGCCGACGCCTGGGGCAAGACCGACGCCGCCACGCGCAGCAACATCCTGCTGAAGATTGCCGACCGCATCGAGCAGAACCTGGAGCTGCTGGCCTATGCGGAAACCGTGGACAACGGCAAGGCCATCCGCGAAACGCTGAACGCCGACATCCCACTCACCGTGGACCACTTCCGCTACTTTGCGGGTTGCGTGCGTGCGCAGGAAGGCGCCCTCTCCAACATCGACGAGAACACCGTGGCGTACCACATCCAGGAACCACTGGGCGTGGTGGGCCAGATCATTCCGTGGAACTTCCCCATCCTGATGGCGGCGTGGAAACTGGCGCCTGCCCTGGGCGCGGGCAACTGCGTGGTGCTCAAGCCGGCAGAGTCCACCCCCATTTCCATACTCATCCTGGCCGAGCTGATTGCCGACCTGCTGCCGCCCGGCGTGCTCAACATCGTCAACGGCTATGGCCGTGAGGCGGGCATGCCGCTGGCCACCAGCAAGCGCATTGCCAAGATCGCCTTCACCGGTTCCACCAGCACAGGCCGCGTGATTGCGCAGGCCGCCGCCAACAACCTGATTCCCGCCACGCTGGAGCTGGGCGGCAAGAGCCCTAACGTGTTCTTCGCCGACATCATGGACAAGGACGATGCCTTCCTCGACAAGTGTGTGGAAGGCCTGGTGCTGTTCGCGTTCAACCAGGGCGAGGTCTGCACCTGCCCCAGCCGAGCGCTGATCCAGGAAAGCATCTACGACAAATTCATGGAGCGTGTCTTGAAGCGCGTGACGGCCATCAAACATGCCAACCCGCTGGACTCCGACAGCATGATGGGCGCGCAGGCTTCCAAGGAGCAGCTCACCAAGATCCTGTCGTACCTGGAACTGGGCAAGGCCGAAGGCGCCGAAGTCCTGGCCGGTGGTGGCCAAGCCCACCTGGGTGGCGACCTGGAAGGCGGCTACTACGTGCAGCCCACGCTGTTCAAGGGCCACAACAAGATGCGCATCTTCCAGGAAGAAATCTTCGGTCCCGTGCTGGCCGTGACCACCTTCAAGGACGAAGCCGAAGCGCTGGCCATTGCCAACGACACGCTGTACGGCCTGGGCGCCGGTGTGTGGAGCCGCAACGGCAATGTGGCCTACCGCATGGGCCGCGCCATCAAGGCTGGGCGTGTGTGGACCAACTGCTACCACGCCTACCCGGCGCACGCGGCGTTTGGCGGCTACAAGGAATCGGGCATTGGGCGCGAAACGCACAAGATGATGCTGGACCACTACCAACAAACCAAGAACCTCTTGGTGTCGTACTCTGAAAACAAGCTGGGCTTTTTCTGATTGGGAGTTGTGGTCCACAGAACGCCGCTGGCGTCGTTGCTCCGTCTTGCCGTAGCGCTGCTACTGTCTGCGACGGCGCGCCTAGCCATCGGCGCTCTGTGAACCACCGTGACGCTGCTGTGAAACCACTTTGGGCACAGCAGCATTTTTTTGGCCCATCAGGAGATCACCATGGTCGAGAGAGTCATTGCCACCGACGCAGCCCTGGCGCTGATTGCGCAGCTGCAGGTGCAGCATGGGAGTGTGATGTTTCACCAGTCGGGTGGCTGCTGCGACAACAGTGCGGCCAACTGCTACCTGCCCACCGATCTGACCATTGGGGCGGGGGATGTCTTGCTGGGGCATGTGGGCGGCGCGCCGTTCTACATCGGAAAATCGCAGTACGAGTACTGGAAGCACACGCAGCTCATTCTGGATGTGATTGACGGGCACGGCGGCACGTTTTCGCTGGAGGGCAGCACCGGCAAGGCTTTCCACACCCGCTCGCGCCTGTTCACGGACGAGGAATGGGCTGGGATTGAACCGCTGGTCGCCCGCGATCTGGCGTGATGCGAGGCGGTGCTCTCTTTACGCGCCGTCGCCGGCGTTGCCCGTGATCGGCAGCACGGTGCCGGTGATGTAGCTGGAGCAGCACGGCGCTGCAAGAAATACGTAGGCGGGTGAAATCTCCTCGGGCTGCGCCGGGCGGCCCAGGTGGGTCTTTGCACCAAATTTTTCGATGTCGTCTGGCGCCTTGTCCGCTGGGTTGAGCGGGGTCCATACCGGCCCGGGGGCGACAGCGTTCACTCGGATGCCTTGGTCGGCAAGGTTGTGGGCCAGGGCCTTGGTGAACGCATGGATGGCCCCCTTGGTGGCCGAGTAGTCGATCAGTTCCTTGCTGCCGCGCAGCCCGGTGACGGAGCCGGTGTTGATGATCGAGTCACCCCGGTGCAGGTGGGGCAGGGCTGCCTTGGCCATGTGGAAGTAGCCGTAGATATTGGTCTGGAACGTTTCGTCAAAACGCTCGGCCGTCAGTTCTTCCAGGGATGCCGCATGCTCCTGGAATGCCGCGTTGTTGACCAGCACATTGAGCTTGCCAAAAGCGGTGACCACCTGCCGCACGGCATCGGCGCAGTACGCAGCGTCTTTGACGTCGCCGGGGATCAGAATGCACCGGCCGCCTTCGGCTTCCACCAGCTGGCGAGTCTGCTCGGCATCTTCATGTTCCGCCAGGTACGCAATGGCAACGTCCGCGCCCTCGCGGGCAAACAGCACGGCCACCGCGCGGCCAATGCCCGAGTCACCGCCAGTGACCAGGGTAGAGAACCCTTTGAGTTTGTCGCTGCCCCGGTAGTGGGCTGCCTCGAACTGGGGCTTGAGTTCCATGTCCGCCTCCAGGCCCGGTTTGGTGAGGTGCTGGTCGGGCAGCGGAGGTGCCGGTTCCGCATGACCCGGCCCCGGTGCCGCTGGACTGCCTTTGCCCTGCGTGGGTTGTGCCTTGCTCTTTGGAGGCTGGTGTGTGTCGTGGCGGTCCTGCTCGGTCTGGATCCGCCTCTGCTTCTGGACCGTTGCATGGACCGCTGTGTCGGAAGGGGGCGTTTTGGATGTGTTCATGGCAGAGGGTGCTGGCTCAATGAATGAAAGAAAAACGAAGCGCAGTGGTGTGGCGCGCTGAATGAAGGCCGCAACAGAGGCAAAAAGTAAGGCCGCGCTGCTTCCGAGGTGGAGGCAGCGCGGCCCGAGGTCACAAGGCGGACGCCCCACCGCCGGCTTGCGGCTTGGCGTGCGCCCGTTTGGCCTGTATCAGTCTCACGGCAAGGCGCCGCTCGACGGATCAGCGCTGGTTCTGGGGTGTGCGGCGGGAAGAATCGCCATGTTGCTCACGGCTTCCCTGATTGCCGCTGGAGCCCGAAGGGTCGTTCTGCCCCTGCTGGCGGTTGCCGGATGGATCGTTGCTTTGCTCGGCCTGCCGGCTGCCCTGATTCTTGCGCTGGGAGTCGTTGTTGTCGGTGTGCTGGTTCTGGCCTTGAGGGTTGTTGCTGGACATTGATATCTCCTGGTGAAAGAAAAGAAAAATTGCACACGGGGGGCCGTGTGTGAATTCATTCTCAAAATGCACCAGGGCAATTTCTGTAGTCCCTGTCCTATAGGCGGGTCGTCCTTTTTCCATCTGCCGTAAGCAAACGCACGCCAGGTTTCTGCATCTTTCGAGGCGCGCAAAGGTGCGTGGGATTCTTCTGGATAGTGCAGCGTGGCGCTTTGGCTGTGCTGGCGGGAAGTGCGGGGCGCGTGCGCTAAAGTGAGCCGTTCATTTCTCGCCTGACTATGCGCAACTGCTGCGAGCGTGGTGGATGGCTTAAATGCTATAAAAATAATAGCTGTTTGCGCTTGTTCATCAAGCGCTAGGGCCCTATTGCACTCAAAATTTGATGCGCAATCCGACCAACCTGGAGGCGCACCACCACCAGCGCGCTTCCCGTGCCGCCGGCCTACGGACCGGCGGCGATGCAGCTCAGTAGGTCTCCAGGTGCAACCGTCCTTCGCGCTGGAGTGCGGCGCCCACAGCGTCCCACTCCAGGCCGGCTTCGCTGGCGATGTCGCGCAGGGCCATCACCACGCCTTCTTCCATGCTCTTCAGGCCACAGACATAGAAGTGGCTGTTGCCGTCGCGCAGCAGCGCAGCCAGGTCAGCGGCGCGCTCGCGCATCAGGTCTTGCACATAGCGCTTGGGCTGCCCGGCGGTGCGGGAGAACGCCAGGTTGATGTCGATGAAATCCTTGGGGAGGTTTTGCAGCGGGCCAAAGTACGGCAGCTCCTGCTGCGTGCGTGCGCCGAAGAACAGCATGAGCTTGCCGCCTTCAAACTTGCCGCTGCTGCGCAGGCGCCGACGCCATTCGGTCATCGCGCGCATGGGGGCGCTGCCGGTGCCGGTGCAGATCATCACGATGTGCGAGCGCGGGTGGTTGGGCATCAGGAAGGAGCTTCCAAACGGCCCCACCACCTGGACCTTATCGCCCACTTTCAGGTCGCACACGAAGTTGGAAGCGATGCCGCGCACGGCGTTGCCGTCGTGGTCGGTGGTCACGCGCTTTACCGTGAGCGCCAGGTTGTTATAGCCGGGCCGCTCGCCATTGCGCGGGCTGGCGATGGAGTACTGGCGCGCGTGGTGCGCCTTGCCCAGCGCGTCGGTGCCGGGCGGGATGATGCCGATGGACTGCCCCTCCAGCACCGGGAACGGCATGCTGCCGAAGTCGAGCACCACGTGGTGCGTCTCGCTCTCAAAGCCCGCCTCGGTGCAGTTGAAGTTGCCAACCACGGTGGCGGTGGTGGGGCTCCTCGGGGGGAACAGGTTGGTGTAGGGGTGTGCGGCCGACCAGGGCGGCACCGTGGCGCCGTACTGCGCCGAGCGGAACGCCTGCGTGCCCGGCTCCATGGGCGTGGTCGGTGCAGCCGGTGCGGACGGCAGCTTTGTATCGCCGGTCGACGTTGCCACACCCTCGGCAGCCAGTTCATCGGGCGTGAGTTCGGACGGCAGTTCTTCCCAGGTGAGCTGTTCTTCGATGCTGTAGGCGCGCGCCAGCGGCATGGTGCGCCAGTTGTCGATGGAGCCGGTGGGGCAGGGCGAGATGCAGGCCATGCAGCCGTTGCAAACATCGGCGCGCACCACGTAGTTGTTGTCGTCGTGTGTGATGGCACCCACCGGGCAGGTGGCCTCGCAGGTGTTGCAGCGGATGCAGATCTCGGGGTCGATCAGGTGCTGCTTCAGGATGCCGTTGTCGATCAGCGTGGTGGTGGTCATGCCCATATTCTTCTTCCAACAGTTGTTCCGGTGCCATGTCCCTGCGCCATTGCGCGCAGCGGTAAGCAGTGGCGCGACCTGATGCCAGTGCCATCGCGGAACCGGCTTTGCCGGGCCGCTGGAGGTGTCCCCTTCAGGGGGAAAACGCGCAGCGGCTCAGGGGGATCAACCAAACCGCACGTATTCGAAATCGACGGGCTGGCGGTTGATGCCCATGACCGGCGGCGCGATCCAGCCCGCAAACTTGCCGGGCTCCACCACGCGCCCCATCAGCGAGGCAACGAAGGCAAAGTCCTCGGGCGTGGGCAGCCACTCGGCCTTGCGGGCTGTCCATTCGGCTTCGCTCACCACGCGGCCGTCGGGTGACATCTTGATGCCCGCCAGCGCCCCGATCTGGCGGTTGAAGGCCTTGTGTGGTACGGCCAGGCGCGTGGGGATGCCGGCCTTTTCCAGCACCTTGTTCCAGCGACCTACGCCCGCCATCGAGTCCTTGATGAAATCGTCGCGCAGCACCTCGTTCAAGGCGTTGAGCATGGGCACTTCCTTCTCCTGCAACTGGCCGTTGACAACTTCCAGCACCTTGTAGGTCTGGCCCTTGAGGATGTGGTCGTCACTCCGCTTGCCCTCTTCGTAGCGGCCCTTGAGGCCGGAGCTATAGAACGTGGCGGCGTTGCTGGACTGGTCGGCACCGAACAGGTCGATGGTTACGCTGTAGTGGAAGTTCAGGTAACGCTGGATGGTAGGCAGGTCGATGGCACCGGCCGCGCGCACCCGGGCGGGGTCGTCGGTCTTGAGGTCGTTCATTACCTGCGCGGTGCGGCTGAGCACGCGCGAGATGCCACTTTCGCCCACAAACATGTGGTGCGCCTCTTCGGTCAGCATGAACTTGGTGGTGCGCGCCAGCGGGTCGAAGGCACTCTCGGCCAGCGCTGCCAGCTGGAACTTGCCGTCACGGTCGGTGAAGTAGGTGAACATGAAGAACGCCAGCCAGTCGGGCGTCTTCTCGTTGAACGCGCCCAGAATGCGTGGGTTGTCCACGTCGCCCGAGGTGCGCTGCAGCAGTGCCTCGGCCTCTTCGCGGCCGTCGCGGCCAAAGTGCTTGTGCAGCAGGTAGACCATGGCCCACAGGTGGCGGCCTTCTTCCACATTGATCTGGAACAGGTTGCGCAGGTCGTACATGCTGGGCGCCGTCAGGCCCAGGTGGCGCTGCTGCTCGACCGAGGCGGGCTCGGTGTCGCCCTGCGTCACGATGATGCGGCGCAGGTTGGCGCGGTGCTCGCCGGGCACGTCCTGCCAGGCCTTTTCGCCCTTGTGGTCACCAAAGTGGATTTCGCGGTTGGCGTCACCGGGGTTCAAAAAGATGCCCCAGCGGTAGTCGCGCATCTTCACGTGGCCGAACTGCGCCCAGCCGTTGGGGTCCACGCTCACGGCGGTGCGCAGGTACACCTCGTGGTTGGTAGAGCCCTCGGGGCCCACGTCGTCCCACCAGTTGATGAAGTTGGGCTGCCAGCCTTCGAGCGCGCGCTGCAACGTGCGGTCTTCGCCGAGGTTGACGTTGTTGGGGATCTTCTCGCTGTAGTTGATGGTGCTCATGGATGTCTCCTCGTTGGATGGAAAACCGAACGGTCGGGGTTGGGGCTAGACGCGATTCAAGTCGAAACCGGCTTTCTGGCCCGTGCCATAGACCTTGAGCGCGCCTTTGTCGCCCACGGCGTTCGGGCGGTTGAAGATCCAGTTCTGCCAGGCGGTCAGGCGGCCGAAGATGCGTGTGTTCATGTTCTCCTTGCTGGCAAAGCGCAGATTGGCCTCCAGCCCGGTGAGCGAGTCGGGCGACATGGCCGCGCGTTCTTCGATGGCGATGCGGATCTCGTCGTCCCAGTCGATGTCATCCGGGGCGGCGGTGACCAGGCCGAGTGCCAGAGCGGCATCGGCGTCCAGTGGCTTGCCGGCGGCCGAGCGGGCTGCCTCCATGGGCGTGGCTTCTTCGTAAAAGCGGCGTTGCAGGCGGCTCTGGTCGTTCACCATCGGCAGCAGGCCGAAGTTGAATTCGTTGAGCGTGATCTTGGGCGCGCGCTCGGCATCGTCGGGCAGGGCGAGCATGTAGGTGCGGTCGGCCGCAAACGCCAGTTCTGCCAAGGAGCCTGCAAAGGCCGAGCCGGATTCGACCAGCGCAAACAGGCTGCGCGACGACACATCCAGCCGTGCAAAGGTGCGGCGCAGTGCGCCAATGGTTTCGCGCACGAGCCAGTGGTCCTGGTGCGCGATCAGCGTGGCATCGCTGGCCAGCACGGCCTGGGCATCACCTTCGGTCTTGAGCAGCCAGGTGCCGATATCGAGCTCGTTGGTACGCAGGTTCAGGATGGCGTCGTCCAGCTGGCGCGCCAGGGCCAGCGGCCACCAGGCGGCGCCTGCGGCTTCGATGCCAGCGATGTCCGTGGGTTGCGCGCCGGTGGGGGCCTTCAGCGTGAGCGTGGCGGTGCGGCGGGTGCGGTCGATGTCCACGCTGACGTGTGCGTAGCGCAGGCTGTCGGCGCTTTCTTCGCGCTCCACGCGGGTCAGGGCCACGCCCTGCGCGCTGGTGGGGCGGGGGCTGCCTTCGGCCAGGCGTGCGGCGGTTTCATCGACGGTGGCGGCAAATTGCGCGGGCTTGGCGATGCGATCCACCAGGCGCCAGTCCACCGCGCGTTGGCCGCGCACACCTTCCACGCTGGTGCAGAAGATGTCGGCGAGGTCGTGGCGCACATGGCGCTTGTCGGTCACGCGGGTCAGGCCGCCGGTGCCGGGCAGCACGCCCAGGAGCGGCACTTCAGGCAGCGACACGGCCGACGAGCGGTCGTCCACCAGCACGATCTCGTCGCAGGCCAGGGCCAGCTCGTAGCCACCGCCCGCGCATGCGCCATTCACGGCGGCGACGAACTTCAGGCCCGAGTGTTTGGACGAATCCTCGATGCCGTTGCGCGTCTCATTCGTGAACTTGCAGAAGTTCACCTTCCAGGCGTGGCTGGAGACACCCAGCATGAAGATGTTGGCGCCCGAGCAAAAGATGCGGTCCTTGGCGCTGGTGACGATGACGGTGCGCACCGTGGGGTGTTCGAAGCGGATGCGGTTGAGTGCGTCGTGTAGCTCGATGTCCACACCCAGGTCATAGCTGTTGAGCTTGAGCTTGTAGCCGGGGCGGATGCCACCGTCTTCGGCGATGTCGAGCGACAGGCGCGCCACCGGGCCGTCTACGGCCAGCGCCCAGTGGCGGTATTGGGTGGGATCGGTGCGGTAGTCCACGCGGGTGGGGGCGGGTGTGGTCATGGGGTCTCCATCCATCTGCTAACAGGAATAATAGTGCATTAAATGCATCGTTGATGTGCATCATCGTGCATATCAATAGGCAAGTCAATGCATGTCGCTGTTTTCTGCGGATTTTTCTGAAACCACGCGGCGGCAGCCCCAGAGAGCTTCGAGGCTGTGGGCTGGTGGTGGGGAGGAGGTCAGCCTGGCCGGGCGGTCATCAGCTTGCGCACTCCGGTGCGCAGTTGCTGCAGGCTGTCTTCCAGGCTGCTCCCGGAGGTGTCGATGGTGAGGTCGGCTTTGGAATAGAAGGCCGCGCGCCCTTCCAGGATGCGGCGCAGGTCGTCCATGGCCTCCTTGCTGGCGGCCATGGGGCGCATATCGCCCTGGGCCAGCACGCGGCCCATGTGTTCCTCGGGTGCGGCGCGCAGCCACACGGTGGTGCAGTGCGCGAGCAGCTCGTTGAAGGTGGCGGGGTCCGAGACGATGCCACCGGGCGTGGCGATAACCACTTCGCTGTGGATCTGCACGGTTTCTTCGAGGGCGCGGCGTTCGTAGCGGCGGTAGGCCGTGGTGCCGTACAGGTCGTGGATCTCCCGCACGCTGCAGCCCGCCAGGGTTTCGATCTCGCGGCTCAGCTCAATAAAGGGCACGTCCAGGTCGCGCGCCAGCAGGGGGCCCAGGGTGGATTTGCCCGCGCCCCGCAAGCCAATGAGTGCGATGCGCCTGTGGCGTGCCGTGTCGCTGCCACCGCCGCTCAACAGTTCGTTCAGCGCCAGCCGCGCACGGCGCAGCTCGGGCTCGCTGCGGTGCTCCAGTAGCTCCCGGATCAGCAGCCATTCCGGCGAGCGTGTGGTGAAGTCGCCCACCAGCTCGGCCAGCGAGCAGTGCAGGGCGCCTGCCACTTGCTGAAGCACCAGGATGGACGCGTTGCCGGTGCCGTATTCGAGGTTGGCCAGATGCCGCTCGGACACGTCGGCCGCCACCGCCACGGCCTTGCGCGTGAGGCCGCGCTGTGCGCGCAGGTTGCGCACGCGCTCGCCCAGCGCGACCAGCAGGGGGTTCTTGGCCTCTTCCGCAGCCCCCGGCATGTTGTCGGCAGGCGTGGAGAGCGCGGTTTCTGCGTCTTCTTGTTCGGTCATGCCCATCTTTCTTGGAACAGGTTCTTACAGCCCATTGGCGGGTATTGGTGGGTAGTGGCAGGTCGAGCGCGCTCAGGGACGCCTCACCACGGCGCGTTTCCACCCCGTCGGAGAAAACAATTTATGCACTATAGTGCTTGACATTCGGTCATGCATTACCTATCGTTCATGTGCAAGCAAAATACTGCACATCTGAAAAATCCACAAGGATACAGATCAAAAAGGTGTGCGGGCCCCCATTTTCCTAGCCCCCGAGAAGCCATGCCCCACAAAGCCGCATTTCATCAAGCCTTGGTGGATCTGACCGCGCAGATCGCCGGGCGACCTCTGGATTCCGAACTGCAGGACTGGCTCAACCAGACCCATGGGCCTGACAGCGCTGCCTATGCAGGGCTCAAAGCGGCCTGCCTGGTGGGCGTGGAAGAGGGGTGGCTGTGCGACCGCGAAGGTGGCGGCATCCGCTACGGCCGCGTCTTCAAGGCTGACGATGCATTGCACCGCTTTTCCGTCGATGTGGTGGACATGCAGGACATTGCGGGCCCTCACCACAGCCACCCTCTGGGGGAAATCGATTTGATCCTGCCGCTCACGGCCGGTGCCACCTTCGACGGGCACCCCGCTGGGTGGTGCGTCTATCCACCGGCCAGCGCCCACCGCCCCACGGTGGCCCAGGGGCGTGCGCTGGTGCTCTATCTGCTGCCGGAGGGGCAGATCCAGTTCACACGTTAAAGCGGTCCCTCCTTTCTGGCGCTTCTCGCCATACCGATCCCTTTTTTTGAAAGACCTGCATGACTGAACTCCTGGCCAACTTTGCCGCTGGACGCTGGCAAACCGGAAACGGCCCGGGCACCGTGCTCAGCGACCCGGTGTTGGGCGACGCGCTGGTGCGCGTCGATTGCACGGGGCTGGATCTGCCGGAAGCCTTTGCCTTTGCACGGGATCGCGGCGGCGCCGCCTTGCGCGCCATGACCTACCGTGAGCGGGCCGCGCTACTGGCGGCGGTGGTGAAGGTACTGCAGGCACACCGTGAGAGTTACTACGACATTGCAACCGCCAACTCTGGCACGGTGAAGAACGATTCGGCGGTGGACATCGACGGCGGCATCTTCACCCTGGGCCAGTATGCGCGGTGGGGCGATGCGCTGGGTGATGTGCGGGTGCTGCGCGATGGCGACGCGGTCAAGCTGGGCAAGGAGCCGGTCTTTTTGTCGCAGCACCTGCAGGTGCCCACGCGGGGTGTGGCGCTGTTCATCAACGCCTTCAACTTTCCCGCCTGGGGGCTGTGGGAGAAGGCGGCGCCTGCGCTGCTGTCTGGCGTCCCGGTGATCGTCAAGCCCGCCACCGCCACGGCCTGGCTCACGCAGCGCATGGTGAAGGATGTGATCGATGCGGGTGTGCTGCCCGTGGGCGCGCTGTCGGTCATCGCGGGCAGCTCTGCGGGTTTGATGGACCAGCTGCAGCCTTTCGATGTGGTCTCCTTCACGGGCTCGGCGGAAACTGCGGCTGTCATCCGGTCGCACCCGGCCGTGGCGCACCGCTCGGTGCGGGCCAATATCGAGGCCGACAGCCTGAACTCTGCCATCCTGCTGCCCGATGCCACCGTGGGCAGCGATGCCTTCAACCTGCTGGTGCGTGAAGTGGTGCGCGAGATGACGGTCAAGTCCGGGCAGAAGTGCACGGCGATCCGCCGCATTTTGGTGCCCGCTGCGGTATACGACGCTGCGGCCGAGGCCATCGGTGCCAAGCTCGCAGGCATCAGCGTGGGCAACCCGCGCAACGAGAGCGTGCGCATGGGTTCCCTGGTCAGCGCCGCGCAATTGCACGCGGTGCGCGAAGGTCTGGCCGCTTTGAGCGCCCACACCGACCTGCTGCACGATGGCCGCGCACGCCCGCTGGTGGATGCCGACCCTGCCGTAGCGGCCTGCATGGGGCCGGTGCTGCTGGGTGCACGCGATGCCGATGCAGCATCTGCGGTGCATGACATGGAAGTATTCGGCCCTGTCGCCACGTTACTGCCCTACCGTGACCTGGACCATGCCCTGGCGCTGGCGCACAGGGGCCAAGGATCGCTGGTGACCTCGCTGTTTGGTGCTGACGAGGCAGCCTTGGCCGCTGCGGCCGTGCAGCTGGCCGCGAGCCACGGGCGTGTGCATGTCGTCACACCCGATGTGGCGCAGGCTCACACAGGGCACGGCAATGTGATGCCCATGTCGCAGCACGGGGGGCCGGGGCGCGCTGGTGGTGGTGCAGAGCTGGGCGGCTTGCGTGCGCTCGACTTTTACCACCAGCGCAGTGCGGTTCAAGCCAGCCCAGGTGTGTTGGCATCGCTCGGTCTATGAGGCCTTCCAAGGCCTGTGAATTGCCCAGAACAATACGGAGACATCCCCATGACCAGCCTGCCAGAGCGATTCAATTTCGCCGAACATCTGTTCGACCTGAACCGGGCGCATGCCGAGCGCACGGCCTACATCGACGACCGGGGGCGCCTGAGCTATGGCGATCTGGAAGACCGCGCCCGGCGGCTGGCCAGCGTGCTGGCTGAGGCGGGGGTGCGGCGCGAAGAGCGGGTGCTGCTGCTGATGCACGACACCAGCGACTGGCCCGTGTGCTTTCTGGGCTGCCTGTATGCAGGGGTGGTGCCGGTGGCGGTCAACACCCTGCTGACCGCAGACGACTATGCCTACATGCTGGCGCACAGCCGGGCGCAGGCGGCGCTGGTATCGGGGGCCTTGCTGCCGGTATTGTCCGAGGCCATGGCGCGCGGTCCTCATGAAGCGGGCACGCTGCTGGTATCGCTGCCGGTGGGCAAGCTGCATGCGGGCGCCCGCGATCTGGAGGCGGCCTTGAACAGTGCGTCTCCGTTGGCCGCACCAGCGCCCACCGGCGCGGACGACCCGGGCTTCTGGCTTTATTCGTCGGGCTCTACGGGCAAGCCCAAGGGCACGGTGCACACCCACGGCAACCTGTGGTGGACGGCCGAGCTGTATGGCAAGCCGGTGCTCGGCCTCACCCAGCAGGACGTCTGTTTCTCAGCCGCAAAGCTGTACTTCGCCTACGGCCTGGGCAATGCGCTCACCTTCCCGCTGTCCGTGGGCGCCACTGTGGTGCTGATGGCCGAGCGGCCCACGCCCGATGCCACCTTCAAGCGCTGGGTGGACCACCAGCCCACGGTGTTTTTTGGCGCGCCTACAGGCTTCGCGGGCATGCTCGCATCACCCCGGTTGCCAGCGCGTGCGGCGGTGGCGTTGCGCATGTGCTCCTCGGCAGGCGAGGCGCTGCCCGCAGAGATCGCGCAGCGCTTCAAGGCGCACTTTGGCTGCGACATCATCGATGGCATTGGCTCCACCGAGATGCTGCACATCTTTTTGTCCAACCGCCCGGGCGACATCCGTTATGGCACCACCGGCAAGCCCGTGCCGGGCTACGAGGTGGAACTGCGTGCCGAGGACGGCCAGAGCGTGCCCGACGGCGAGGTGGGCGACCTCTACATCCGGGGCCCCAGCGCTGCTTTGATGTACTGGAACAACCGCGAGAAGACGCGCGACACCTTCCAGGGCGGGTGGACCAAAAGCGGCGACAAGTATGTGCGCGACGCGGACGGCTATTACACCTACGCAGGCCGCAGCGACGACATGCTCAAGGTCAGCGGCATCTACGTCTCGCCGTTCGAGGTGGAGGCCACGCTGATGCAGCACACCGCCGTGCTGGAGGCCGCCGTGATCGGCAAGCATGACGCAGACGGCCTTACCAAGACGAAGGCGTTTGTGGTGCTCAAGGATGGCAAGGCCGCGACGCAGGACGAGCTCAAAGCCTTCGTGAAGGAGAAACTCGCGCCCTACAAGTACCCGCGTTTCATCGAGTTCGTACCGGAGCTGCCCAAGACCGCCACGGGCAAGATCCAGCGTTTCAGGCTGCGCGAGCTGGAGTCCCGGGCGTGAACGGGGGCATACGCGGCGGTACCAGCGGGGGCAGCGAATGGGCCGCCATCGACTGGCGAGGTCGGCCGGTGCAGGTGGAATACCAGTGGATTGCGCCAGAGCGCCGGTCTGCACCTTTGGTGGTGTTCCTGCACGAGGGGCTGGGGTCGCTGGCGATGTGGAAGGACTTCCCGCAGCAGCTGTGCGAGGCGGGAGGCTTTCGGGGTCTGGTGTTCTCGCGGCCGGGGTATGGGCGTTCCACCCCACGGGCGCCCGATGAAGCCTGGGGTGTGGACTTCATGCACCGGCAGGCGCGGGAGGTATTGCCTGCTTTTTTGGAGGCTGTGGGCGTTAACGAGCCGCCCTGGTTTTTTGGCCACAGTGATGGCGCATCCATTGCCTTGCTGTATACATCGATGTTCCCGCAGCGGGTCAGCGGTCTGGTCGTGTTGGCGCCCCACCTCTTTGTGGAGGATGTGACCATCCAGAACATCGAGCAGGCGCGGAACGCCTACCAGACCACCGACCTGCCCCGCAAGCTGGGCCGTTACCACGACGACCCGGACTCCGCTTTCTGGGGCTGGAACCGCATCTGGCTCGACCCGACATTTCGCGCGTGGAACATCGAAAAAGAGCTGGGCACCGTGTGTGTGCCCGTACTGGCTGTGCAGGGGCTCAATGACGAGTACGGCACGCTGGCACAGATCCACGGCATTGCTGCCCGCGTGCCCGGAACACAGCTGCTGGAACTGTCCGATTGCGCGCATTCACCCCACCGCGATCGTTCCGACGATGTGATCGCTGCGACCTTGGCGTTCGTGATTGCAGCAGGCCGAAATCCGTGAACACCCGATAGGCCTGCACCTGCGCCCATCGAACGCAGCGCCGGCCCTTATTCCACTCTGCGGCGCAGTTCTTCCAGGTTCACCACAGTGATACCGCCGTACTCGATCTGCAGCACACCCTCGGCTTCCAGGCGCTTGAGTGCAGCGTTGCAGCGCTGGCGCGAGACACCGGACAGATTGGCGATTTCCTCCTGCGATACCTGCAGGTGAGGGTCGCTGCCAGGGTGCAGCCAGGGATGGAAAAGACCTGCCAGCGCCCGCGCCACCTGGCTGTCCGTGTCCAGCAGGTGGTGGGCCGTGAAATTGCCCAGAAACCAGTGCATGCGCTCGTTGATCTGGCGCAGCAGAAAGTGGTCAAAACTGCGCTGGGTGGCGTGCAGCCATTCAAAGGTGTCCACGGGTAAAAGCGCAACCCGGCTGGGGCGCAGCGCAATGATGTCCGCCGTGCGCGGCACGCCACGCAGCAGGGTTCCTTCACCAAACCAGCTGCCTGCAGAAAGACCGCCGAGGGTCACCGAGCGCCCGTTGTCCGAGGTCACCGTCCACTTGAGCAGTCCTTCAACGGCACCGTACCAGTGCAGGGGTACGTCGCCGCGCCGGCACAGGGCGCTGCCCTGGGCCACTTCGACTTCACGCAGGTCGTCCAGGACGCGTCGCTGTGCGCTCTCGTCCAGCAAGGGAAACCAGGCTGAGTTTTTCAGGAGATCGGCGACCGTCGGCGGCGCCAGCTTGACCAGCATGGTGTGAGGCTCCAGAGTGAAGGAGAAATGCGTCCTCGTATACCCTGAGTCCAAATGTCATCGCGATGACTGAGTATGCAGACGCTAAAAAAAATAATGGGTGCATTACCATTTTCCACCAGTCCATGTCATGACAAAGCGCAAAGTCATCGTCACCATCGCTCCCACCGGTGGCATGGCCCACAAGTCGCAGAACCCGCACCTGCCCACCCAGCCCGGTGAAATTGCCGACGATGTGCAGCGGTGCTGGAACGCAGGGGCCAGCGTGGTGGCCATCCATGCACGGCGCCCGGATGATGGCGCCACCTGCAACGCAGATATCTACCGCGACATCAACACCCGCATCCGGGCCAAAGGCTGCGACATCGTCATCAACAACTCTACCGGCGGTGGTGTGCATGGCGACATGGTGCGGCCGCTGTCCGGTGACCGCTGGGAGATCGCCTGGGAAGAGCGCATCAAGGGCATGGATGCGGGGGCCGAGATGTGCACCCTGGATGCCACCACGCTCAATCTGAGCTTTGACGGCCGCGAGATCCTCATGGACACCCCGCTCAGCAAAGGGCGCGAACTGGCACTGGGCATGAAGGCACGCGGCATCAAGCCCGAGTGGGAGGTGTTCAGCCCGACACACATCCTGCAGGATGCCACCACCTTGATCGATGAGGGGCACGACGAGGGCCCGCATTTCATCAACCTCGTGATGAACGTGCACCGCAGCTTCCAGAACGCCATGCCGTATTCGCCGCGCTACCTGCAGATGATGGTGGACGCCCTGCCGCGCAACAGCATCTTTTGCGTGAGTGGCATCGGCCCCTCGCAGCTCGAAGCCAATGTGGCAGCGCTGCTGCTGGGTGGGCATGCCCGCGTGGGGCTGGAGGACAACCTGTATTTCCGCCAGGGCGAACTGGCCACCAATGTGCAGCTGACGGAGCGCATCGTGCGCATCATTCGGGAGCTGGACATGGAGCCCGCCTCGCCAGCAGAGGCCCGCGCCCTCATGGGTCTGCCCCGCGCAGGCGGCGTTCGCCCCGCCTTTGCGATCGATTGAGTTGTTGTGATTTCACCCACCAAGAAAGAGGAGACAGATGATGCAGACACGCCGCCAATTCATGAACCACCTGGGCTATGCAACCGCGCTGGGGGCACTGACTCCCTGGAGCGCGATGGCCCAGACGCTGGAGCAGGTGAAGATTTTCTACGGTTTCCCGGCGGGCAGCGCGGGTGACAGCGTGGCGCGCCGGGTGGGTGAGAAGCTGGCGGGTTCGTCCTATACCCGCAATGCCGCCGTGGTGGAGAACAAGCCCGGTGCCGGCGGGCGCATTGCGCTGGAGGCGCTCAAGGGCGCCCCCACCGATGGCAGCGTGCTCACGCTGTCGCCGTTTTCCTGCACGTCCATCTATCCGCACATCTACAGCAAACTCAGTTACGACCCCACGAAAGACTTCGTGCCGGTGTCCATCGCCGCCGTTATGCACCATGGGCTGGCCGTGGGGCCGCTGGTGCCAGCCTCGGTGAAGAACGTGAAAGACTTCCTGGCCTGGGCCAAGGCGAACCCGGGGCAGGCCAACTACGGCTCGCCAGCGGCGGGCTCCACCCCCCATTTCATCGGTGCGCTGCTGGGGCTGAACAACGGCGTGGACCTCAAGCATGTGCCCTACCGGGGATCCATTCCCGGTGTGACCGATGTGGTGGGTGGGCAGATTGCCTCCATGGTGACGCCCAGCGGCGACTTCATTCCCAACCACAAGGCGGGCAAGCTGCGGTTGATCGCCACCTCTGGCCAGGCGCGTTCGCCGTTTTCGCCCGAGGTGCCCACCTTTGCGGAGCAGGGCTTCCCCGAGCTGACGACCGAGGAATGGTTTGGCTTCTACGCACCCGCCAAGACACCGGCCAGCGTGGTTGCAGCCGCCAACGCTGCCATCAACACGGCGATCAAGGAAAAGTCGGTGATCGACAGCCTGGCTGTGGTGGGCCTGATTGCCAAGGGCTCCACCGCCGCAGAGATGGCCGCATCGCAACAGGCGGAGGCAGATCGCTGGGGGCCTCTGGTCAAGAAGATCGGCTTCACGGCCGAGTCCTGAAGGGCACGGACATGGATGTTTCCGTGAACCGGGTGGCGGTGGTCGCCACTGGCGTCATTGGTGCAAGCTGGGCTGCGTACTTTCTCGCCCGCGGGCTGGACGTGGATGCCACAGATCCTTCTCCGGGGGCCGAGCAGCGCCTGCACGATGCCGTGGCACAGCACTGGCCGGTGCTCCAACGGCAAGGGCTTGCGCCGGGCGCCAGCACGGCAAGGCTGCACTTTCATGCTCGGCTGGAGGACGCTGTGGGGCAGGCGGACTTCGTGCAGGAAAACGGGCCGGAGCGGCTGGACTTCAAGGTGGATCTGCTGCGCCGCATAGACGAAGCCGCCCCGTCGCATGCCATCCTGGCTTCCAGCTCTTCAGGGCTGTCTGTTACGGCCATGCAGGCCCAGTGCAAACACCCGGAGCGCGTGGTGCTGGGCCATCCGTTCAACCCCCCGCACATGATCCCGCTGGTGGAGGTGGGAGGAGGCGAAAAGACATCGGCCCAGGCGATCACTACCGCGATGGATTTCTACACCGCCATCGGTAAGCGCCCCATCCATGTTCGGCGCGAAATCAAGGGGCACATTGCCAACCGCCTGCAGGCGGCGCTGTGGCGGGAGGCGTTTCATCTGGTCCACGAGGGGGTTGCCAGTGTGAGCGACATCGACACCGCCATTGCCCATGGCCCGGGGCTGCGCTGGGCGCTGATGGGGCCTTTCATGAACTTGCACCTTTCCGGCGGCGAAGGTGGAATCGCCCATTTGCTCGCGCACCTCGGCGGCCCCATCGAAGACTGGTGGCAGGACCTGGGGGCTCCGCAGATGACGCCAGCGCTGCAAAGCCGTGTCGCTGACGGCGTTACGCAGGCGCTTGGAGGGAGAACCAGTGCGGAGCTGGTGGCTGCACGCGACGCCTTGCTGGTAGACCTTCTGCGTGCCAAGCAAGACGCCCGCGTCCTGGACTGAGAGCGGCTAACAGAACCCTTCTGGCGTTGTTGCCGCGTCTTGCCGTACTACCCGTACTGCCTGCGACGCAGCGCCCGGCCAGAACCGCTTCGCTGAGTTTTGTTCGCCGGTCTGAATCCGCTATTGCACCGTGCGGTCCTGCCGCATGGGTTTATTCGACGGGTTCAACCAAGCGCTTCCAGCAGTGGTGCTGCGCACCGCCGCGCCGCTGGTTAGCGCTGTGTTGCCCATTTTTGTTGCTGCCCCAAGAATACGAGAGATCACCCACACCATGCACCCCGAATTTCTTGGCGATGAAAACCAAATCGCACCGCCCGCCACGGTGTTGGTCCATCAGGACGACGGCTCGTTCGTATTGCGTTCCCCTGTGGCGCTGGGCGCGTATGCGCGCTGCATCGGTGAATGGGTGGAGCAGTGGGCGCGCGAGACACCCCACGCGCTGGCCTTGGCGGAGCGTGACGAGACGGCCGAGCACTGGCGCACCCTGACCTATGGCGAGCTGCGCCAGGCCGTGGGCGCCGTTGCGCAGTCATTGCTGGACCTGAAGCTGCCGGCGGGCCGCCCCATCGCCATTCTTTCCGACAACGCGGTGGACCACGCGGTGCTCATGCTGGCGGCGATGCATGTGGGCATCACGCCCTGTTCCTTGTCGAGCGCCTATGCACGATCCCGAGACCCGGGCCGCCTGCACAGCATGCTTGCGGTGCTGGAGCCTTCGCTGGTTTATGCATCGGACGCCTCGGTCTACGCGCCCGCCCTGGCGGGGTACGCGTCCGATGCCGTCAAGGTCTTCAGTCGCCATGCCGAGGCCGTGCCTGGCGCCTTGCCTTTTGCTCAACTGCTCGCGGGCGTGGAAAGCCCGGCCGTGTCGCAGGCGTTTGAGGCACTCCAGCCCGACGACCCTGCCAAGTACCTGCTGACGTCGGGCTCCACGGGCCATCCCAAGGTGGTCATCAACACCCACCGCATGCTGTGCGCCAACCAGCAGATGATGGCCCAGACCTGGCGGTTCCTGGCCCACGAAAAGCCTGTGCTGGTGGACTGGCTGCCGTGGAGCCACACCTTTGGCGGCAACCACAACCTCAACATGGTGCTGTGCCATGGGGGCGCGCTCTACATCGATGAAGGGCGGCCCGTGCCAGGGCTTATCGAGAAGACGGTGCGCAACCTGCGCGATGTGAAGCCGACGATGCTCTTCAATGTTCCGCGTGGTTTCGACATGCTGTTGCCGTTTCTGGAGGCAGACGCCGCGCTGGCCGCTGAAATCCTCTCGCGCATGCGCCTGGCGTTCTATGCCGCGGCAGCGCTGGCCCCTTCCACCTGGCAGCGGCTGGAGGCCGTGGCAGCACGCGTGCGGCCCGCGTCGCCGCTGTGGCTGACCACGTCCTGGGGCTCCACGGAGACATCGCCCGCAGTGACCAGCGCCCACTGGCGCATGGAGGGCGCTGGCTGTATCGGTGCGCCGTTGCCCGGGCTTGAACTCAAGCTGGTGCCCAACGGCAGCAAGCTCGAAATGCGGGTCAAGGGTGTATCGGTGTTTCCGGGCTACCGCAATGCACCCTCCGAGACGGCCGCCGCGTTTGACAGCGATGGCTTCTACCGCATCGGTGACGCGGGATACCTGGTGGACCCTGTGCGGCCGGAGTGTGGCGTGGTCTTCAACGGCCGGGTGGCCGAGGATTTCAAGCTCTCCAGCGGGAGCTGGGTGTCGGTGGGCACGCTGCGGGTGGAACTGGTGTCCGAGTTGGCCCCCCTGGTGCAGGACATCGTGCTTACGGGCCACAACCGGGACGAAGTGGGCATGCTGGTGTTTCCCTCTGCCGCCGGTGCAGCGGACCGCGCGCGGCTGGACGACGCCCTGCGCGGTGTCATGCAGGCCCGCCGCACTGCTGGCGCGGGTTCATCGCAGTGCCCCGCGCGTGCACTGGTGATGGCGGCGCCGCCCGACCCCGATGCTGGAGAAATCACCGACAAGGGCTACATCAACCAGGGCGCTGTGCTCTCGCGCCGTGCTGCACAGGTCGAGCTGCTGCATGCCAGCCCTGCTGCCCCCAACGTGATCTCAATCTGACGGGGTGCCGTGGCAGCGCCTTCTGCGGCTTTTCGAATCCACCCGTAAAAAAGGACCCGCTGCCTTGGGCAACGGGTCCTTTTCTTGCGGAGAAGGAATGATGGGGCATCACCCCGTCACGCCCTTCGCAACGGCTGAGATCAGACCGTGGCGTCCTTGAGCTTCTTCAGCGCGCGGGTCTTGATCTTCACGGCTGCAGGCTTGGCGGGGAACCAGCGCTCTTCACCGGTGAAGGGGTCTTTGCCGAAGCGCTTCTTCTTGGCGGGGATTTGCTGCAGGCCGATTTTCATGAGGCCGGGCAGCGTGAATTCGCCGGAGCCCTTCTTGTGCACCGAACCCAGGATGGTGGCTTCGAGTGCGGCCAGCACGGCCTTGGTGGCCTTGGGTTCCACACCAGCCTGATCGGCCAGGTGGGCGATCAGCGTGGTCTTGTTGAAGGCGGTCTTGATCGGCTTGATGCCTGCAGCCACAGGCTTGGCCACTGGTGCGGCGGCCTTCTTCGCTGCGGGGGCTGCAGCCTTCTTGGCGGCAGGTGCCGCCTTCTTTGCAGCAGCAGGTGCTGCCGCCTTGACGGCCTTCTTCGCGGGCGCTGGAGTCTTTTTTGCAGTTGCCATGATGGTGATTCTTCTTTGTTCAGAGTTGCAATATGCCTCCCCCCAATGAAGGGAAGGTGCGCAATTTTAGGTGCGACTGCGGCATACCGTGCAAAAACGAAGACCCGCCAGCATTAGAGGCTTCTGAGAAGGG
The DNA here is from genome assembly GCF_057586455.1 of Acidovorax sp. SRI_002. Classification (NCBI taxonomy): domain Bacteria; kingdom Pseudomonadati; phylum Pseudomonadota; class Betaproteobacteria; order Burkholderiales; family Comamonadaceae; genus Acidovorax; species Acidovorax sp. SRI_002. Next base: position 65,843 of record NZ_JBYCZW010000009.1, read on the forward strand.
CTGTAGAAAGACGCTGCGGGTGAGGGGCCGTGCGCAGTTGGCGTCTGCTGAAGGCCGTGCGTGCTGCGTGCGATCACGCGCTCGCATACATGCATGCACGCATGTGTCCGTCTTGCTGCTGCGTCAGCGGTGCGCAGGGGTCTCGTGGCGTTGGCGCCACTGGTGGTAGCGCTGGCGCTGCAGCGCCAGCAACTCCACCAGACCCCAGGCCAGCGCACAACCGAGGGTGCCGCACAGCAGGGCGATGCGGTGCACCTCAGTCCTGCGCTGCGGCTGCGTCTTCATAGTGGGTCCATCCGTCGGGACTGGGCAAATCGAAGCTGGGCCAGCCCGGGGCATCGAAGAGTTCATCCAGCAGCCGCTGCAGTCCGAGCAATCTCCAGAGCATGATCGTGTGCCTCTTCGAAGGGTTGTGTCTGCGGGCAAGTTAACGCGCTTGTGTGACAGTTCCGAGTCGTTTCGCCGAATTCACACAGAGGCGTCATGGCGCTGTTGGCGCGTGCGGGCCGGGGCTATGCTTGCTGCCTATCGCCTTGCTGCACGGCCCCACGCCGCCATCGCCATCCACCATGAACACGCTGCCCGAGTTGCTGGCGCTCGAAAAAATCATCGAGCTGGGGGCACCCCATCTGCAGGTGCAGGTGGTTCGGCAGGTGCAGCTGGCGTCGGGCCACAGCTTTCCGATCCATGCCATCGGCGTGGGCAACCCGTCGCTGGACGTGCCTGCCATCGGCTTTTTCGGAGGCGTGCATGGGCTGGAGCGCATCGGCGCCGAGGTGGTCATCGCCTACTTGCAGAACGTGGTCATGCGGCTGCAGTGGGACACCACGCTGCACCGCCAGCTGGAGCAGATGCGCCTGGTTTTCATGCCGGTGGTCAACCCGGGTGGCATGTGGGCCGCCACGCGCGCCAACCCGCGCGGGGTGGACCTCATGCGCAATGCCCCGGTCGATGCCACGGATCGCGTGCCGCCCTGGATCGGCGGGCAACGCATCAGCGCGGGGCTGCCTTGGTACCGGGGGCGCGCGGGCGATGCCATGGAGGCAGAAAGCCAGGCGCTGTGCGAGGTGGTGGCCCAGGAGTTGCTGGCGCGGCCGTTCAGCATGGCCATTGACTGCCATTCGGGGTTTGGCGTGCGTGACCGCCTGTGGTTTCCGTTTGCCCACACGCGCAAGCCCATTGCGCACCTGGCCGAGTTGCATGCGCTGCAGGAGATCTTTCTGCAGGCCCACAGCCACCACCAGTACGTCATCGAGCCGCAAAGCGCCCAGTACCTGGCGCACGGCGACCTGTGGGACCACCTGTACCTGCAGGCCTGCCGCGAGGCGCCCACACACACCTTCCTGCCGCTCACGCTGGAGATGGGGTCGTGGCTGTGGATCAAGAAGAACCCGCGCCAGCTGTTTTCGCGCAACGGCATCTTCAACCCGCTCATCAACCACCGCCAGCAGCGGGTGCTGCGGCGCCATCTGTCACTGCTCGATTTTCTGGCCCGCGCGGCCTGTAGCCACGAGCGCTGGGTGCCAGCTCCCGAAGCGCGGGCGCAGCGCAGGGCGGATGCCCTGGCCGCGTGGTACTGAAGAGGTGTCCACCATGCACCATCCATGGATTCTGCTCAGAGGTCTCACGCGCGAGGCCGCGCACTGGGGCTCATTTGTCGAAGCGTTCGAGCACGCCCTGCCGGGTGCCCGCGTTGTGGTGCAAGACTTGCCTGGCAATGGCCTGCTGCACCGGGCCGTGTCGCCCGCCACGGTGCGGGGCATGGTGGATAGCTGCCGCGCCGAGCTGGCCGCGCAAGGTGTGCGGCCACCTTTTCGGGTGCTGGCCATGTCGCTGGGCGCCATGGTGGCGACCGAGTGGGCGCGGGTGGCGCCGGAGGAGCTGGTGGGCTGTGTGTTGATCAACACCAGCCTGCGGCCCTTCAGCCCCTTCTACCAACGGCTGCGGCCAGCCAGTTATCTGCAGGTGCTGCGCTGCGCCACGCCTTGGAGCAGCCCGCTCACCATTGAACAGACCGTGCTGCGAATGACCAGCAACCTTGCCCACGCCAGGGGGGCGGTGGTAGACGATTGGGTGGCCCTGCGCAGGCAGCGGCCGGTGTCGGCATCCAACGCCCTGCGCCAGTTGGTGGCTGCAGCGCGCTACACGGCGCCTGTTGCAACGCCCCTGGTGCCGGTCTCAGACAGCCCCCGCATCCTGCTGTTGGCCAGCCAGAACGACGGGCTGGTGTCTTGCCAGTGTTCGCAGGCCATTGCACGGGCGTGGGGGGTGCCGCTGCGCATGCATCCGTCGGCCGGACATGACCTGCCGCTGGATGACGCGCAGTGGGTTATTGGGCAGGTGCGGTCCTGGATGGAGGGCTCGCCGTGAGGTGGCGCAAACCCCGCGCTGGCGTTCACTCCCCCAGACCGGCAAGCCCGCCCTGGGCCACCAGTTCGCGGTACCACTCCTCGTAGCCAGCGCTGCTGGGGTGCAGGCCGTCGGCGGCGTTCAGTGCCTTGCTACGGGCCACGAACGGGTCTTCATGGCGTGGCTTGAGCAGGCGCACATAGCGCGCCTGGCGCGTGGCTGCGACGTCTTTGACGATGGCGTGCAGGTCCTCAGAGCGGTGCGACATCACCCACGAAACCGGGGGGATGAAAAACGGCGCATGCCCCACGTTCCCACACGGCATCAGCACCACGTGCTGGCCCTTTTGTTGTGCAAGGGTTACCACCTGCTCGATCTGGGGGCGCAGGGTATCCAGCGCTGTCAACCGGATCACGTCGTTGCCACCCGCGAGCACCAGCACCAGGTCGTAGCCCGCAGACGCCCGATCCAGTTGGGCGGCCACGTCGGCGTAGCGTGCACCGTTGGCGGCCAGGTTGTCGATGTGCCACTTCGGGTGGTCCTGGCCAATGCGCCCGGGCAGACTGTCGAGCGGGTCATTGGCCCCCGTGCCCACGGCCGTGCTGTCGCCCACCACCAAAACCCGCCGCACGGGTTGATCCGGTTGCGCAGTGTAGGGCTGGGCCTCGCGGGCCAGGTCTGCGGCGGTCCACATGCGCCAGGGCGCGCAGGCGGTGAGCAAGAGTGCGCCTGTGGCAATGGCCACCAGGGTCACCATGCGGCGCGAGGATGCGGGGCGGGTACGGACGGCGTGTTTCATGGGCTGGAGCAAGAGTAGAACCTTGCTGCAGCCTACCGGCAGGCAGGGGCCGGATGCGTCGGTGGCGGGCAACGGAGCGAGTAGGACGGACGCGCCGCCGCAGGCGGCTACTGCTTGAAAACCACAGCTTCCAGCGCCATCGCCCGGATCGACGCGGCCGCAGCCTCTGCCTTCGCCCGGCTTTCATAGGGCCCCACGCGCACGCGGATGCGGCGGCCCTTGGCGTTGTTCAGCTCCTGACGAAAGGCGGGTAGCCCTTCGTTGAGCAAGCGAGCCTGGGCCTTGCGGGCATTGGCCTCGTCGGCAAACAGGCCCACGTTGATGTAGTAGCCCGCCGCCGTGCCCACGGTGGGGAGAGGGGCTGAGGATGCTGGCGCAGCGGCCGAAGCGGAGGCTTTGGGCGTTTTGGCCTTGGCTGCAGAGGCCGCGTGGCTGGCGGGCTCGGCGGGGGGCGTCGTCTTTGCAGAGGGCTTGGGGGCTGCCGTGGCGGGCGCTGAAGAGGGCGTTTTGGACACCGTGGAGGCTGCAGAGAGCGTAGCCGGAGCGGGGCGGTTGGCCTCAGAGGATCGCGCTGGCGTGCTGGCTGTTGCTGCGGCCTTTGGCGCTGGGGTTGCTGGGGCCGCTGCCGGTTTCGCTGGGTCAGGAGCCGAGGCGGTGGTGGCGGGAAGGGCGGGGGTAGGGGGCTCTTGTGCAGGAACCGGAACAGGTACGGGTGCTGGCGCTGGTGCTGGTGAAGGCGCCGCCGTAATGGCAGCGGCTGGTGCAGAAGCCGCTGCGCTGGGCCGGGACGCCGCCGCCGTGGCTTGCGCCACCGTTACGGCGGGCTCCAGGGCCAGCGGCTTGGTGTCTGAAGGAGCCCATACCAGGTATGCCAGCGCGGCTGCGGCCACCAGCACCAGGTTGGCCAGCACCAGTGCCTGCAGCCGCTTGCGTGAGCTGGCCTGCTTCTCCAGCAGCACACAGGCCTCGGGCAGCGTGCGTGAGGCCGCCAGCGCGCGGGCCACCCGTTTGCGGATGTCGGCATACAGGATGGCGTTGCCATACAGGCCCGGCACCGCAAAGGCCAGCATTGCAAAGGCGCCCAGCACGCCCAGTTCCACGCCCGGCGGCCATTGCAGGAAGGTCCGGCCGATGCCATACACGATGAGCGCCAGCCCTTCGGCCGCCGCCAGGTAGACCAGCGCGGGGGTCCACAACTGCCGGAACAGCATCCAGTTGAGCGTGGCCAGGCAGGCCACCCAGTTCCAGGTGGTGGTGGTGCGGCCCGTGTTGTCAAAGCGCTCGAAAACGGCCATGTAGTAGGCCGTGTTCACGGGCCCCAGCGCCAGCCGGGACAGCGCCGTCATGGCGTTGTCGGACGGTGAGTCGAGCGACATGGCCGGGATGATGGAGGCGACAGGGTCCGTGTGGTCGAGCATGGGCCGATTCTGTCATGGGCCGATGTTTGCGCCACCTGGTTTGCGCGCGGGTCAGCGCGGGCGCAACGCTCTGGCCTGATTGCGTTTGGCCCACGCGGGCCTCGCCACTGGACTTTGATTAAAAATGGCCTCTGGCGCTGATCTGTTAAGCGCTAGTAGCTATTAATAATATAGCGTTTGCCGCAGTGGCTGTGACGTGTCAGGCACCGCGCACCATCGCCATGATCTTCCCCGCGTCCAGCGTGGCGGCCTTTTGCTGGATCTGCGGCAGGTACTGCGACTGCATCTGCTTGGCGGGGCCCAGCAGGTTCTGGAAGGTATCGCGCAGCATGGCCGTGCTCATGACCCGACCCCCGGCGTAGTAGCGCTTGGCCACCTGCCCCAGCGCGTAGGTGGTGGCAAACGAAAACGCCATGCCGGTGGCGGCGCTGCCCAGCCCGCCGATGGTCCGGCCCGCCGCTTTGCCCAGCAAGCCGCCGAGCAGCTTGCGGCCAAACTGCTCCAGGTACTGGGACGTCATGCCCACGCCCGCAGCGGCGATGAACTCCTTGATGTGGCCCTGGTCCAGCTCTACGCCATGGGCCTTGCCAATGCCGTACACCATCTTCACCTGCATGGGGATGATGGCCATTGACGCCCAGGACTGCGGCAGCAGCTCCAGTGCACCGTTGAGCAGCGCGTAGTTGAGGATGGATTTGTCCAGCTCAGCATCCAAAGCACTGCTGGGGGCTGCGGCGGCTGTTGCCGTTGCGGCGGCTGCTGCCACTGGGATCGCGATGGGCGCGGACACAGGCACGGATAAAGGCACGGATAAAGGCACGGCCTTTTCGGCCACATCCACGATCGCATCGGCTTCCCGGTCAAACGCGTCGGTCTGCGGTGCGCCCAGCTGCAGCGCCGCCTTCAGGCTGCTCAGAAACTCGCGTTCTGCCGCCGTCTGGCGGCCATCCACGTCGCACACACACACGGCCATCTCGTAGGCCAGCTGGCGGTGCATGGGGTCGCTCAAGGCCTGCACCGCCGCCTGCACGCTGGTGCGCCGGAGCAGCACGTCCTGGTAGATGCGTGGAAGGTCCGCCATGCCTGCGTCGCCCGCGAGCGACTGGGCAATGCGGCGGATCTCTTCGCGCTCGGCGTCGTCCTTGTTGCCGTCCGCAAACGCGGCCAGGAGGGCGATGGTGAGAATGGATTTTTGCTGGTCCAGGTTCATGGGGTGTTGCCTGCAAGGCGTTGGGTAAAAACGGTGGTGCGCTCGCCTGGGTGGGCTGGCCGCGCGCATGGGATCAGATGCAGTCTAGGCAACGGGGTTTCAACGCCACAGCCTGTGGGGATTTGGGCGCGCGTGGTAACTGGGTGTTTCGGGGGCGGGCCGGGTTATCCCTTGGGTATTTTGGCGACTGTGCGCCAGCGCCCGGCGTGCCTACAGTGCCTGCAGTGCCAACAGGTCTCCACGGCTGTGGAGGCGGCTGACCCTGAAAAATCCCGTTGTTGTGGAGTGCACACTATGAACATCGCCCACCTGCTGCGCCGCAGTGCTTTGCTGCATGCCCACCAGCCCGCTGTACTCCAGGGGAGTGACGTGCTGTGGTCCTACGGCGACCTGGGCGCACGCGCTGCCGCCTTGGCCGCCTATCTGCACACGCAATGCGGCGTGGCCCCCGGTGACCGAGTGGCCATCTACGCCGCCAATGCGCCCGAGTACCTGGAGGCCCTGCACGCCATCGTGTGGGCCGGGGCCGTGTCGCTGCCGGTCAACTACAAGCTGCATGCCAAAGAACTGGCCTACGTGCTGGCCGACTCCGGCGCGCGTGTGGTGCTGGCATCGCAGGCGTTGGCACCGGCCGCGCGCGAGGCCGGGGCGGCGGATGCCGGTCTGCTGGTGTTCGGCTCCGAAGCGTACCGCGCCGCCGTCACGCACGCGCCCATGGACGTTTGCGACCGTGCACCCGAGGATGTCGCCTCGCTCTTCTACACCTCCGGCACCACTGGCCGCCCGAAGGGGGTGATGCAGACCCACCGCAATCTGCTGGCCATGACGGCCTGCTACTTCACCGACGTAGACGATGTGCTGCCCGGCGACGCCATGGTCTACGCCGCGCCCATGTCGCACGGCGCTGGCCTCTACAACTACGCCCAGGTGCTGCGCGGCGGGCGGCATGTGGTGCCGCTGTCGGGTGGCTTCGAGCCTGCGGAGCTGGTGCAGCTTGCGGCCAGCGTGGGCCAGCTCACGTTGTTTGCTGCGCCCACCATGGTGCACCGCCTGGTGGACCATGTGCGCGCCACGGGTGCCGATGTGAGCGGCTTCAAGACCATCGTCTACGGTGGCGGTCCCATGTATGCCGACGACCTGCGCAACGCGCTGGCCGTGATCGGCAACCGCTTCGTGCAGATCTACGGCCAGGGCGAAAGCCCCATGACGATCACCGCCCTGTCGCGCGCCCAGCTGGCCGACCGCAACCACCCGCGCTGGGCCGAGCGCATGGTATCGGTGGGCGTGGCGCAGTCGATGGTGGAGGTGCGTGTGGTGGATGCCTCAGGCCAGCCGATGCCCACAGGCGAGACCGGGGAGGTGGTGGTGCGCGGCGACACCGTCATGCCCGGCTACTGGAACAACCCCGAAGCCACGGCGCAGACGCTGCGCGATGGCTGGCTCTACACCGGCGACATGGGCGCGCTGGATGCCGATGGTTTCCTCACCCTCAAGGACCGCTCCAAGGACGTGATCATCTCCGGCGGCTCCAACATCTACCCGCGCGAGGTGGAGGAGGTGCTTCTGCTGCACCCCCAGGTGCGCGAGGTGGCCGTGGTGGGGCAGCGCGATGTGGAATGGGGCGAGGTGCCTGTGGCCTTTGTGGTGGCGGAGGAGGGCGTGAGCCCGGATGCACTGGACGCGCTGTGCCTGGCCCATATAGCCCGTTTCAAGCGCCCTCGGCTGTACCGCTTTGTGCAGGCTTTGCCCAAGAACAGCTATGGCAAAGTGCCAAAGACAGCACTTCGAGAGATGCTCTCGGCGGATCGAACGGGTTAGAGCGGGTGCTCGGCGTCTTTGTCAGTTTGCGCAGCAGAGAACGCACGGGCGCTGCGTCAACGAAATTTTTCAGAGGTGCTAATCCGTGACCAAGCTTCCCAGCACCATTCCGCCCCATTCCTGCAGCTGCTTTTGTTTCTCGTCATCCGTCAACTGGTTCGCATCCTGCTGCCGTTTCAATTGCTTCAGCAAGGGCAGCAAATCTGTCTGCTTTGACTGCACATGAGCTGGCTCTGCCGTGTTCTCGGTGATCTTGTTGTTTTCCACCTTGAGGACGTGCAGCGATTGCGAGGCGGCCTGCGTGATCAGTGCGCGCACAGGCTCATCCTTCTCGTAGCCTAGCTCTACCTGCGTGCTGCTGCTGTCTTCCACCTTTTCGTAGGAATAGTTCTGGGTTGCAGAGTCTGATGTCAACTTTGGTGCTGCTCTTGAGTGCAGCGATTGGTGATAGGCAGCAGAAAGCTTGGCGGACTGGGTCTGGGTGAAGCCGCGGTTGCTGGGGGATGAGCCGGAGATCTGAGTGGACTGTTTGAGTGTGTATTCGAAGGTGTCAACCTCTATGGTGCGGCGCGGATTGGACGCACGGCGGGTGGCGGTAATCGATGCATCAAAGTCCGCCAGGCCGGTGAGCAGGCTCTTGTCGCCTTCACTGAAGGCGTTGGCGTCGCGCGTCAGATCGACCGGGTCGCCAATGCTGATACTGGCGCTGCCTGACCTCCCAGGGGAGTTTGCCGATTCATAGCCGCCGTTCAGGGCGGCGAAGCTGGACTTGAACAGGTCAACCAAGCCGCTGTCTGCATGCCCGCGCTCTGCTGCCTTGTCGATGCGGCTGAGGTACTGTCGCACGGCGTAGGCCTTCTGGTCTGCGGTGCCCCATAGCGCGGGCTGCCGCAAATCGGTTTTCATTCTTACGGTGCCTTCAGGGCTCTTGAGTTCAATCTCGCGGGTTTTGGCGTCTGCGCTGATGTTGGCACCGAGCTTCAGGATGCGGACGCCATACTGGTCCACCCCATAGATATCCACCTTGAATTCCAGCTTGGTGAAGAGCTTGCTATCGAACTTCAGCAGACCGTCCAGCCGCAGCACAGGGGATTCAGCCGTCAAGCCCTCGATAGCAAGATCGAAACCTTCTGCCAGAGATTGGAGTGCGTCCTTTTCCTGCTGCGTAAGGTTGCCATCCACCTCGATCTGCACAGCGATGCCAGAGCCTGTGGCGCGTTGCTCCCGCTGGTCGGCTATGGAGATCCGCACCGTGGCGCCAGATTGAGTGGTGATGGCAAATGTCGCACTGGCGCTGGGGCTGGATTGAATGCCCCACATAGCGCCAGTAGCCTTGCCTTGAATTTTGTCGGGCGAACTCACTGCACCCAGGTTCACCACCGTCTGACGGTAGCTCGAGCCGGTGCGGGCGGCCTGCTCTATCAGGGCGGACCCCAAACCGGCAAACCGCGCCTTTTCCGTCGTGGCGCTCGCGTTTCGGCCGATGATCTGATCCACAGCGGTCGTTGGTGTCTGCTCCCATACCTGCATTTGCCGGCTGCTGGTCTGCGATGGGGCGATTGCTTCGTAGGTGACGTCGATCGACTCCATCGCCAAGGGCCACTGGGTAACGTGCAGAAACCGGGTGTCACCCATCGTCGAAGGCACGGCTTCCGGGATGGCAGATGGAGTGAAGTTTGTGACGCTGTTGCGGGTCACGTCCGGCGATACGTCGCTCGCTATCTGCATGCGTGAAGAGGCCTGCGCAGAGGCCGTCACCGATGCTGGGGCGGAATTTCCTGACGGGCTCCAGCTTGTGGAAAGAGGGGAGAGGCTGATCGCACTCATTCAGGATATTTCATAGCTGTCTGACGGATATCGGCAGAAACGAGGAGGACTGAAGCCTGGCGTTCTGCGCTAGCGTGCAACGCCACACTAGAGAACACTGGGGCAGGAAGCGGGCGCTTCAGGGGCACAAAAGCGCCCTCCTGCGAAGGCCAATGCATTGGTCTACCATCCAGCTCTGATTTTTTGAGCTTGCCATGACTACCAAAACCCTCAAGATCGATTTCGTCTCCGATGTCTCCTGCCCCTGGTGCATCATCGGCCTCAAGGCGCTGGAGCAGGCGGCCGATCGCCTGAAGGGCGAAGTGGCCCTTGACATGCACTTTCAGCCTTTCGAGCTGAACCCGCAGATGGGCCCCGAGGGCCAGGACATCAACGAGCATCTGCAGGAAAAGTATGGCTCCACGCCCGAGCAGCTCGAACGCAACCGCGAGGCCATTGCCGCGCGTGGTGCGGACTTGGGGTTCACCTTTGGTAAAGGCAAACGCAGTCGCGTCTACAACACTTTTGACGCGCACCGCCTGCTGCACTGGGCCGAAGAGAAGGGCTTGCAGCCGCCACTCAAACATGCGCTGTTCAAAGCCTATTTCACCGATGGGCAAGACCCGAGCAACCACGAAGTGCTGGTGCGCGTGGCGGGTGAGGTCGGGCTGAATGTGGACGAGGCGCGTGAACTATTGGCGTCTGACCGTTTTGCCGAAGAGGTGCGCGAGCGTGAGCAGTTGTATTTGCAAAATGGCATCCACTCGGTGCCCGCCATCATCATCAACGAGCGCCACCTGATTCAAGGTGGTCAGCCGGTGGAGGTGTTTGAGCAGGCGCTGCGGCAGATTGCCAGCCAGGCTTGATGAATACTATTGTTTTGATAGCTGCTGGCGCTTGATGGATAAGCGCTAGGAGCTGGTTTTATATAAAAAACAGAAAGGGGCCATGGCCCCTTTCTGTTTTCTGTTGTGTACGGCCTTGCCCGCTTATTTGCGCAGCGGGATGGCCATGGCCCGGTCCACCGGCACGGCGGTCACGCTGTTCTGCGGCGAGCCGTCGATGAGTTTTTCGGAGTAGGTGAGGTAGACCAGCGTGTTGCGGGCCGGGTCGACCATGCGCACGATGCGCAGGCGCTTGAACAGGATGGACATGCGTTCGCTGAACACCTCTTCCTGCTTCTTGAGCGGCTCGGGGAAGCTGATAGGCCCCACTTGGCGGCAGGCAATCGAGGCTTCGGCGCGGTCTTCGGCCAGGCCCAGGGTGCCCTTGATGCCGCCCACGCGGGCGCGCGAGACGTAGCAGGTCACGCCCAGTACGCCGGGGTCGTCATAGGCTTCCACGAGGATGTCGTGGTCGCGGCCGATCCATTGGAAGGCGGTGTCCACCGTGCCGATTTTTTCGCCAGGCGCTGCCTGCGCTGTGCCAGCTGCGCCCACCCAGGCGGTTGCTGCGGCCAGGGCCAGCAGCGCCGAGGTGGCCGTTTGCTTGAGGGCCATCACGCAGCGGCCCCGGCTTCGGTGCAGCGCTGGGCCAGGTGGGCGAGGGCTTCTTCGACCTGGTCCACCAGTACCAGGCACAGGTCGCCGGGCTGCAGGCGCGCCAGGGCGGCGTCAATGGCGATGAACTCACCGCGAATCTCTTCGACGTGTGTGGTGCGTGATGCGCCTGCCAGGCCTTCGCGCAGCAGGGCCATCACCTCGCCATCGGCACGGCCGCGCTGGGCAGCGTCCTGGTACAGGATCACGTCGTCAAATGCGGCGCCCAGGATCACGGTCTGGTCGCGGATATCTTCGTCGCGGCGGTCGCCCGCGCCGCTGATCACCACGCTGCGGCGCTTGGCGGGCAGGGCGTCCACGGCGCCTACCAGGGCGCGCATGGCGTCGGGGTTGTGGCCGTAGTCGGCAATCACGGTGGCGCCCCGGTAGTCCATGATGTTGAAGCGGCCGGGCGCGTTGTCGCTGTCGTTCACAAAGCCTGACAGGCCCCGGCGGATGGTCTGCCAGGGCATGCCCACGCCCCAGGCGGCGGCCACGGCCGCCATGACGTTCTCGACCTGAAAACCGATCTTGCCGTTGCGTGTGATGGGTACGTCGCGCAGGTGGATGGTCTCGCGCCACGAGCCTTCCGAAGCCACGATGGAGTCGCCATCCACATACACCGTGCGGTGGCCCTGAGCGCGGTGCGTGGCCATCACGGGATGGTGGCGGTCGCTCGCAAAGAAGATGATCTTGCCAGGGCAGGCGGGCGCCATGGCGGCCACGATGGGGTCGGCCGCGTTGAGCACGCCGTAGCCTGTGGTGGCCACGTTCTGCACGATCACGCGCTTGAGTACGGCCAGGTCTTCCACCGTGGTGATGTAGTTCAGGCCCAGGTGGTCGCCCGCGCCGATGTTGGTCACCACGGCCACCTGGCAGCGGTCAAACCCCAGGCCTTCGCGCAGGATGCCGCCACGGGCGGTCTCGAACACGGCTGCATCCACCTCGGGGTGCAGCAGCACGTTGCGCGCGCTTTTTGGGCCGCTGCAGTCGCCGCTATCGATCTGGCGGCCGTTCACGTACACGCCGTCGGTGTTGGTCATGCCCACGCGCAGGCCCTGGGCGGTGAACAGGTGGGCGATGAGGCGGGCCGTGGTGGTCTTGCCGTTGGTGCCGGTGACGGCCACCACCGGGATGCGCCCATCGTCGCCATGGGCGTAGAGCTTGTCCACCATGGCCTGACCCACGTTGCGGGGCTTGCCGTAGCTGGGCGCGAGATGCATGCGCAGGCCGGGGGCGGCGTTCACTTCCACAAAGCCGCCGCCTTGCTCTTCGAGCGGGCGCAGCACGGTCTCGGCCACCATGTCCACGCCGCAGATGTGCAGGCCCACCATCTGGGCGGCGGCCACAGCGCGTGCGGCAACCTCGGGGTGCACATCATCAGTCACGTCGGTGGCGGTGCCACCCGTAGAGAGGTTGGCGTTGTTGCGCAGGACGACGCGCTGGCCCTTGGCGGGCACCGAGTCGGGCGTCAGGTCTTGCATGGCCAGGCGGGCCACGGCAATGTCGTCGAGCCGGATCTTGGTGAGCGAGGTGGCATGCCCCTCGCCCCGGCGTGGGTCGAGGTTGACCTGGTTGACCAGCTCACGCACCGTGTGCTGGCCGTCGCCCAGCACCTGGGGCGGCTCGCGGCGTGCAGCGGCCACCAGTTGGTCGCCGACCACCAGCAGGCGGAAGTCATGGCCCGGCAAAAAGCGCTCGACCATCACGGTGCCGTATTCGGCGGCGTTCTTGTAGGCTTCTTCGAGCTGGGCGCGGTCAGTGATGTTGACCGTCACACCCTTGCCCTGGTTGCCATCCTGTGGCTTGACCACCACGGGCAGGCCGACCTTGAGGGCCACTTCCCAGGCTTCGTCCACGCTTTCGACCGGCTTGCCCAGCGGCACGGGCACACCGGCCGCATGCAGCAGGCGTTTGGTCAGGTCCTTGTCCTGGCCGATGGACTCAGCCACGGCGCTGGTCGAGTCGACCTCGGCCGCCTGGATACGGCGCTGCTTGGAGCCCCAGCCAAACTGCACCAGGCTGCCACGCGTGAGGCGGCGGTAGGGGATGCCGCGCGCCACGGCGGCGTCCACGATGGAGCCGGTGCTGGGGCCCAGGCGCTCGTCTTCGTCGAGTTCGCGCAGCTCGGCAATCACGGTGTCGGCATCAAAATTGCCTTCGCCTTGCGCTGCCTTGATGAGTTGCTGCGCATACTCAAAGGCTTTGCGGCCCACGGCCTCTTCGCTGTATTCCACGACCACCTGGTACACACCCGCATCGGTGGTGGCGGTGGTGCGCGCAAAGGTGACAGGGCAACCTGCCTGCGCCTGCAATGCCAGGGCGGCAGTCTGCAGCACATGGGCCAGCGAGACATCGCCGCCCCCGGTTTCGGGGTGCAGCGCGCCGATGGCGGGAAACAGGGCCCGCAGGCGGGCTTCGAACCCGGCCATCTGGCCCACGGCGCGCTCGTTTTCGGCGCAGGTCACCACGGCCTCGATGGCCATGTGGCGGCTCCAGAGGTTGGGGCCACGCAGGGCCCGGGTGCGGGATACATCCATGGAAGTCTCTTTCAGTGGTCCATCAGGGCGCTGAGGCCCTGTTCAGGTCGTGGGATGCGAGGTCAAACAACAAACTAAAGCTAATGCGCGAGGTGCCATCACGACCGCAGTGCGGTGGTGGGGACCAGTTCGGGCTCAAAGGTCTTGATGCCAGCGCCGATGAGGTCAGGGGCAATGTTCAGCGCCCAGGCCGTGCCGATGGCAGCCAGCAGGGCGTCGGTGTCGGGCGCCACGGCATTGCGGCCAAAGGTCAGGTCTGCCAGCGAACCGAGCACATGTTCTGCACTGCCCGTGGCCAGCACCACGCGGCCGTTCTTCACCACCACGGCGCGGCCGTTGTCCTTGGCGCGGTGTTCCACGATCACGGGCAGGGTGGCGTCCTGGGCATACAGCACCACGGCACCGTCCGACAGCGGCGCCAGGTCGGCCACTTGCGGGATGGCAGCGTTGAGCACCGCTGCGCCTTCCGACAGCACCACGTCCACCTGGGTGCGCATCACCTTGGTCATCTGGTCCTGTTCGTGCACGTCGAATTCGGCCAGCGTTTCCACGCCGTCCATGTCGGTGACCACACCCACCTGGCAGCGGTCGTAGGCCAGGCCGTCGCGCAGGATGGTGCGCGCGTCGCTTTCGATCACGGCGGCCTGCACGGTCTTGTTCATCAGCAGGCGGTGGGCGGCCTCCCAGTGCGCGCAATCGGTCGATTCGACGCAGCGGCGGTCCAGGAACAGCCCTTCGCGACAGGCCAGGCCCGTGTGGTGGCCGCTCAGGTGCAGCAGCCAGGCCACGACCCGCGCGATGGTTGACGTGCCACGCGTGCCCGCCACGCCCACCAGCGGAATGCGGCCTGCCTGGCCCGCATCGTCTTCCGACGGGAACAGATGCTCTGCAATGGCCTGGCCCACAGGGCGCGGTGCACCCACGGCGGGCTTCAGGTGCATCAGCAGGCCAGGGCCTGCGTTCACTTCGACAATGGCACCGCCCTGGGCGTGCAGGGGTTTGGAGATGTCCTTGGCCACCAAGTCGATGCCGGCGATGTCCAGCCCCACCACCTTAGCCGCCAACTGGGCGATGTAGGCCACCTCGGGGTGCACGTCGTCCGTGCAGTCCACGGCCACGTTGCCGTTGCGCTGCACCACCACCTGGCGGCCAGCGGCGGGCACCGAGTCGGCGCCCAGGTCCTGGCGCTTGAGTTCGAGTTGCACCTTGGTGTCAGTGGCCAGGTCGATGATTTCGAGCGGGTACTCTTCTTCGTAGCCACGGCGCGGGTCGGAGTTGAGCTGGGTGTCGATCAGCTCCTTGACGGTGGAGCGGCCGTTGCCGGTGATGGTGACCACTTCACCACGTGCCGCTGCGACCACTTTGCCGCCCACCACCAGCAGGCGGTGCTCGTCGCCGGGGATGAAGCTCTCGACCATGACGTCGCTGCCCTCGGGGTAGGCCACGTGGTAGGCGGCCTCGATGTCTGCCTGCTTGTGCAGATCCAACGTCACACCCCGGCCGTGGTTGCCGTCAGAGGGCTTGACCACCACAGGCAGGCCGATGTCCTGGGCGGCTTCCCAGGCTTCCTCGGGGCTGTTGACCACCTGGCCCTCGGGGATGGGCACGCCGCAGGACTTGAGCAGGCTCTTGGTCAGGTCCTTGTCGCTGGCGATGCCTTCGGCGATGGCGCTGGTGAACTCGGTCTCAGCCGTCCAGATGCGGCGCTGGCTGGCGCCATAGCCCAGTTGCACCAGATTGCCGTCGTTCAGGCGGATGTGCGGGATGCCCCGGTCGGTGGCGGCTGTGACGATGCAGGCGGTGCTGGGGCCAAGGTACTGGTCGTCCACCTCGGTGCGCACACGGGCCACGGCGGCAGCCACGTCAAACGGCTCATCGTTGATGGCGGCCATGATGAGCGCGTGGCCTTGGGCCAGCGCCACGCGCGCCACGCTTTCGTCGCGCGCCCGGAACACCATGCGGTATACGCCACGCTGGCTGGTGCTGCGGGTCTGGCCAAAACCGGTGGGCATGCCCGACAGGTTGAGCAACTCGATCACGATGTGCTCCAACACATGGCCGCACCAAGTGCCTTCCTGCAGGCGCTGCAGGAACCCACCGCGTTCGCCCACGCCGCAGTGGTGTTCGATCAGTGCGGGCAGCCAGGCGGTAAGTCGGTCGTTGAAACCGGGCAGCAGGTTGGAGGGGTAGTCCTCCAGCTCGCCCAGGTCCAGCCAGACTTCCAGTACAGGCCGGTAGGTCCAGATATTGGGGCCGCGCAGGTAGTTGATGCGAAGCAGTTGGATGTCGTTGAGTTTCGCCATGGATTGCAGCGGGTGAGTTGGTCCGGCCGGGTAAGGGCTATGCGGGAGAGGAAGAAACTGTGAAAGGAAACTTTTGTGGACGAGGATTGTGCTCCAGTCCTGAGGCTGTGCGCAGTGTCAGCCAAATGAGCGTCAGAGGCGTTAAATGAGGATGCCGTCGCACCGTGGCATGCAGTATCGGGGAGAATTCGCGCTTTCGCGAGATCGGTCACCGCAGGCAGCCGGGGGCGGAAAACCCAACCAAAAATGCAACATCACCATTCTGTGGACGCCTCGGGTGTCTTTTCTGGCCCTTTGGGGGCCGATTTGCGGGCCATGCTCGCTTCCAAGGAAAACGTACTGGCAGCGCTTCAGGTTGACCTGAGCACGGCGCTGCGCTTTGCGGCAGGCTGGGTGGTGGTGACGTCTGAACGGCTGCTGACCTGTGATGCGGGCACCACGGCCTGGCGCAGCTGGCCCCTGGGCGATGGCCTGGCGCTCAAGCTGCAGGACCATGGCGGTGTGGGCTCGCTGGAGCTGCACAGCCCTCGCGAGCGCTTGGCGCTGTGGCGCTTTACCCTGGCGCACCACGCCCAGGCCCTGCGTCTGCTGCAGCGTTTTGAGCAACAAAGCGCCCGGGGCGACAACGGCGCCGAGGACGAGGCCGACGAACCCGCCTGTCCCACCTGCCACACGCCCCTGCCGCCCGACACCGATGAATGCCCGGCCTGCGCCCGCGCCCAGCCGCCCCAAACTTCCACCTGGGTGCTGCTGCGCCTGTGGCGCTTTGCCCGGCCTTACCGCAAGCAACTGGCCGCCGGTTTTGCGCTGACGCTGGCGTCCACCGCCGCCACACTGGTGCCGCCGTATCTGACCATCCCGCTGATGGATGACATCCTGATCCCGTTCCAGAACGGCAAGCAGATCGAACCCGGCCTGGTGCTGCTGTACCTGAGCGGCCTGCTGCTGTCGGCGCTGGCGGCCTGGGGCCTCTCCTGGGCGCGTACTTACATATTGGCGCTGGTGTCCGAGCGCATTGGCGCCGACCTGCGCACCACCACCTACGAGCACCTGCTGCGCCTGTCACTGGACTACTTTGGCGGCAAGCGCACGGGAGATTTGATGGCGCGGATTGGCTCGGAGACGGACCGCATCAACGTCTTCCTGTCCCTCCACGCCCTGGATTTTGTGACCGACGTGCTCATGATCATGATGACGGCGGCCATTCTGTTCTCCATCAACCCATGGCTGGCGCTGGTCACGCTGGTGCCGCTGCCCTTCATTGGCTGGATGATCCACACCGTGCGCGATCGTCTGCGCACCGGGTTTGAAAAGATCGACCGCGTATGGTCCGAAGTGACCAACGTGCTGGCCGACACCATCCCGGGCATCCGGGTCGTGAAAGCCTTTGCGCAAGAAAAGCGCGAAGCCCAGCGTTTTCGCGACGCCAACCAACACAACCTGGAAGTCAACGACAAGCTCAACAAGACCTGGAGCCTGTTCACGCCCACCGTGTCGCTGCTCACTGAAATTGGCTTGCTGGTGGTGTGGGGCTTCGGCATCTGGCTGGTGTCGCGCAACCAGATCACGGTGGGTGTGCTCACGGCCTTCATCGCCTACATCGGCCGTTTCTACGGGCGGCTGGATTCAATGAGCCGCATTGTCTCGGTCACGCAAAAGGCCGCCGCTGGCGCCAAGCGCATCTTCGACATCCTGGACCATGTGAGCAACGTGCCCGATCCGGCCCAACCCGTGAAGGTGGACAAGGTTCAGGGCGCGATCACCATGCAGGGCGTGGGCTTTCGCTACGGCAGCCGCGCAGTCATCAAGGGGCTGGATCTGGATATCCGCCCCGGCGAGATGATCGGCCTGGTGGGCCACAGCGGCTCAGGCAAGAGCACGCTGGTCAACCTGATCAGCCGTTTTTATGACGTGAGCGATGGCTCCATCCAGGTTGACGGCATCGACATCCGCCGTTTCGCTGTGGCCGACTACCGCCGCCACATCGGTCTGGTGCTGCAGGAGCCCTTCTTGTTCTTCGGCACCATTGCCGAGAACATCGCCTACGGCAAGCCCGAGGCCACGCGCGAGGAGATCGTGGCGGCGGCCCGCGCTGCGCACGCCCATGAATTCATCCTGCGCTTGCCCCATGGCTACGACTCACTCGTGGGTGAGCGCGGCCAGGGCCTCTCGGGCGGCGAGCGCCAGCGCATTTCCATTGCCCGCGCATTGCTGATCGACCCGCGCATCCTGATCCTGGACGAGGCCACCTCGGCCGTGGACACCGAGACCGAGAAGGAAATCCAGAAGGCGCTCGACAACCTGGTGCAGGGCCGTACCACGATTGCCATCGCCCACCGCCTGTCCACCCTGCGCAAAGCCGACCGCTTGGTAGTGATGGACCGGGGCGAAGTGGTGGAGGTCGGGCCGCACGACGAACTCATGGAGAAGCAGGGCGCCTACTGGCGGCTCTACGAAGCCCAGGCGCGCCGTGCTGAAGAAGACGCCCAGGCGGCCGGCGTCATCATCGACAGCAGCCTGCTGCACCCCGCCCACCCTGCGGGCAACCCGTGATGACTGCACTGCAGGAAAACGCCATGAACACCCCTTCCTTCCCGCAATCGCCGTCCACCGCCTCCGCCACGTTCACCTTGGCGCGCAATCCACACGGTCGGCTGGTTCTGACCCTGGCCGACGGCACGGCCCACGAGGGCGTCACGCCCGTGCGGGCCTTCCCCATCGCGGCACCCGCCGAAGGGCTCTCGCTGATCGGATCTGACGGCCACGAACTGCTGTGGATCGACCGGCTGGACCAGCTGCCAGCCCCCGCCCGCCAGCTCATCGAAGAAGAGTTGGAAGTGCGAGAGTTTGTGCCCACTATCGAAAAAATCATTGCAGTATCGAGCTTCTCCACCCCCAGCACCTGGCAGGTGGAGACGGACCGGGGCCCTGCCAGCCTCGTCCTCAAGGCCGAGGAAGACATCCGCCGCTTGGGCGGACGCACCCGCTTGCTGATTGCCGGGGGCGACGGCGTGCAGTTCCGCGTCAAAGACACCACGGCGCTGGACCGGCATTCGCGCCGGTTGCTGGAACGCTTTCTCTGATCTGACCCTGTACGGGGTCATCCCGGTGTCTCCACCGGCAAGGTACAACGGCAGTGCCAAGCCCTGCCGTGCCCGCTCCCCCACAAGCCAGTAGCTCCAGACCCGGTGCGGGAATGAGTGCAATCGGTGGGCTGTGAGCCGATCCGGCCCCCGCATGCTCCCAAAAGGGTGACAAAGATTAGGGAAAACCCTAAATTTGAGCCAATCGGTGAAAAAGACCTAAATTTCCCCTTCTTTTTGCCGTAATAGATTACGAAGACGGCGAAAAAGCCTCTGCACTTCGAGCATATCTATTCATCAACCATTGGGGCCACTGCCATGCAAATGCCACCTGTCGACCGATCGCCGAGTTGGCGTCCTCAGGGCGCTGATTTGTATTCCACTGGCGCCTCTGGCGCGCCGCCGGTGCGGCCCATCAATGCATCCAATCCCGTCGAATCCATGGACCGGCTGGGCGAGGGCGCCATCGTGCGCGAGCCCGACAAGCCCTCCGCGCCCGACGTAGCAAACCGGGACTGGACCGAGGTCAAGAAAAAAGACACCGTGGAAGAACCGCCCGAGCCCCCCAAGGAGCCGATCTACAAACAACTGCTGGAACTGATCCAGTCGATGTGGCGGGCCAGTGGCAGTGCGGTGGAGGTGGCGCAGGACATCAACAAGATGACCCTGCAGGAGCGCATGGCCCAGCAGGTCAAGAACGAGCCGCTGACCTACTCGGACCCCAAGATCAAGCGCACTGGCGGCTTGTGAGGGTTTTGCTCCTAAAATTATAGCTGTTTGCGCATAACTGATAAGCGCTGGAGCCTTATTTCATTCAATTTTTGCCCCATTCTGGCCTCAAGGCCGGGGCGATGAAGCGGGAGCCGCTGCCTGGGCCGCCCGCTGCTGATCCCGCTCCGCGCGGTACTTGGCGGCAAAGGCCCGCACTTCCTCGTACGACACGTAGCCATCCTTGTCCGTGTCTGCATCGTCGAACGCGGCGGCCAGGCGGGGAAAGAGCTTGACCTCGGTGCGGCTGAGCTTGCCGTCCCCATTGAAGTCCAGCATCTTGAACTCGCGCATGGCCTTGATCTCGCCTTTGGTCAGGGCTGCCTGGGATTCCGCGGGGGTGCTGGCAGCGGGTGCAGGCGGTGCCGACGCAGTTGCAGGGGGCATGGCCAGCGCAGTGGTGCCCAAGGCTGTCGCCAGGGTGCTCATCACGCAGGCGGCCAGGGAAAATCTGATGCGCAAAACAGGCTCCTTCTGTGGACTGGCAACGATGTTGGCACAGCTGGGCGTGCGTGGGCGGAATGCAACCCAAGGCTTGCAGCTTTCACCGGGAGTTGCAGGGGATTGCAAAACTTTTCGAAGGAACGTGGGTCCGTGTCCGGCCCCGGGTTAACCGTCGGCAGGGCGCAGGGGGTTGGAGATACCGCTGCTCACATGCCCGGCTGGCACATGACGGGCGGCTGAGGTCACATGGCCTGTCTGGTCGTCGAAGAAAAAGTCGGGTTCGAATTCGCGCAGGAATTCGCCCTTGGGCAGGCCACCCAGGAACATGGCTTCGTCCACATCGATGTTCCAGTCCATCAGCGTGCGGATCGCGCGTTCGTGCGCCGGGGCGCTGCGCGCCGTGACCAGTGCGGTGCGGATGCGCATGCCGGTGGTGCCGCCGGCCTCTCCGGCGGATTGCAGCCGGTGCAGCGCCGCCAGCAAAGGCTTGAACGGGCCATCGGGCAGGGGCAGGGCGGCCTTGTCGGTTTCGTGCTGCTGGAAGGCGGCCAGGCCTTCGGCCTGGTACACACGCTCGGCCTCATCGGAGAACAGCACGGCGTCGCCGTCAAAGGCAATGCGCACTTCCTGCGGGTTGGCGTCGCCTGCCTGTACCGATTCGGTGATCACCCGCGCGGCCGGGTAGCCCAGGTGCAGCGCCTCGCGCACATCGGCCTCGTTGGCAGACAGGAACAGGTGTGCGCCCAGCGGTCGCAGGTAGCGAAACGGGTCACGCCCCTGGGTGAACACGCCGCGCTGGATGGTGGGCAGGCCATGGGCGTTGCAGGAGCGAAACACGCGCATCCCACTGACCGGGTCATTGCGCGAGAGCAGCACCACCTCCACCCGCTGGTGCTCCGAGGTGTTGAAGGCGAGCAGCTTGCGCACCAGCGAGAACGCCACGCCGGGCGCGGCGGGCACGTCCAGGCGCTGGCGCTGCAGGTCCACATAGGCGCGGTCATCCCTCTCGTGCTCGAAGACGCGGTTTTCCTCTTCGAAGTTGAACAGCGCCCGCGATGAGATCGCCACCACCAGCTTGTCGTCCAGTGTCACAGCCATAGGGTCACTTCACGAACTGATTCAGTTGGATGATCGGCAGCAATACCGCCAGCACGATGAGCATCACGATCAGGCCCATGCCGACGATGAGCAAAGGCTCCAGGATGGTTGCCAGCGCCATGGCGCGGCGCTGGACCTCGGTGGAAAGCTGCCTGGCGGCGCGCTGCAGCATCACCGGCAGTTGCCCCGTCTGCTCGCCCAGGCGCGCAAACATGGACAGTAGGCCGGGGAAGCGCTTTTTCTGCGCCAGCGCCGAGGCCAGGGGCGCACCTTCGCGCACCAGCACCAGCGCTTCGAGTGCATCGGCGCGCAGGGCGCGGTTGTTCAGCGTTTCGGCGGCGGCCTGCAGCGCCTTGAGGATGGGTACGCCCGCACCCGCCAGCATGGCCAAGGTGCCCGCAAAACGCGCCGCGTTGTAGCCGCGCGCCAGTTTGCCCACCAGCGGCAGGTTGAGCCAGGCGGCATCGAATTTTTCGCGAACATGCCCGATGGTCAGCGCCCAGCGTGTGCCAAAAGCGATCAAAACAGAAGCAATCAGCATCATCCAGCCATAGCTGCGTACAAAAGCGCTGATGCCCAGCATGGCCACGGTCAGAAACGGCAGCGCCCGCTTGGTGCCCGCAAACACGCTGGCCACCTGGGGCACCACGTAGCCCACGAGGAAGAGCACGATCACGATGGCGACGATGGTCACGATGGCGGGGTACAGCGCAGCGCCCACCAGCTTGGCCTTGAGCGCCTGGCGTTCTTCCAGGTCGTCGGCCAGGCGCTCCAGCACCAGGCCCAGGTTGCCGCTGTGCTCGCCCGCGCCGATCACCGCGCAGTAGATATCGGAAAACTCGCGCGGGTGCTGCGACAGGGCGCGCGCAAACGTGGCCCCGGCATTGACCTCAGCGCGCAGTGCGGCCACCAGATGGCGCTGGCGTTCGTCGTCGGCTTCTTCAGACAGTGCCGTGAGGGCGCGCTCCAGCGGCAGGCCGGAAGACACCAGCCCGGCAATCTGCCGCGTCCAGATCGAAAGGCCCGTGGCGCTGAACACGGGCCGCGTGAACAGGCGCTGGCTGAGGCTGGCCGAGCTGCCATCCAGCGACTGGCCGGTCTGCACCAGCTCTACCGCCAGGGGCACCAGGGCCTGGGCTCGCAGCAGGCTGCGCGCGGCCTTGGCGGTGTCGGCCTCCATGAGGCCCTTGCGGGTCTGGCCCTGGGCGTCCAGGGCTTCAAAGGAAAAAGCAGGCATGCGGGTGCGGGCGGTATGGCGGTGGCGTGGAAATCAGGCGGTCACACAACAGGCTGATGCGGGCGAAAACCTTGCAGCCCCTGATGGTAGCCGGTACCCAAGGCCCATGGCTGTGGGCCAGTACCCTTGCCAGCGGGATGACCCAGGTCAAGGCGCTGACGCGTTGGGCGCGCAGAATGAAAAGCGATCTGTGGCATCGGGTTGCAGGTGTTCTGAATGAACAAGGAGTCTTTCATGCTGAAGAACAAGGTTGCGTTGGTCACCGGGGCATCGTCGGGCATTGGGCGTGCTATTGCGCTGGTGTGGGCACGCGAAGGCGCCAAGGTGGTAGTGTCGGATGTGAATGTGCAGGCGGGTGAGGAAACGGCGGCGCTGGTACGCGCAGCCGGGGGCGATGCCATTTTTGTGGCTGCCGATGTGGGCAAGCCTGAGGACTGCGAAGCGCTGGTGAACCGCACCGTGGCCCACTACGGCCGGCTGGACATCGCCTGCAACAACGCGGGCATCGGCGGCCCGCAGGCGGCCACGGCCGATTACCCCCTGGATGGCTGGGCCCAGGTCATCAACATCAACCTCTCCGGCGTGTTTTACGGCATGAAATACCAGATCGCAGCCATGCTCAAGAATGGCGGCGGCTCCATCATCAACATGGCATCCATCCTGGGATCGGTGGGTTTTGCCACCGCCCCGGCCTACACCGCGGCCAAACATGGTGTGGTGGGGCTGACCAAGGCGGCTGCGATTGAATACAGCGCCCATGGCGTGCGCATCAATGCCGTCGGGCCTGCCTTTATCCATACGCCCATGATCAGCGGGCTGGAGCAGGATGCTGGCATCAACGCGATGCTGGTGGGCGCCCACCCCATCGGCCGCCTGGGGCAACCTGAAGAGGTGGCCGAGCTGGTGACCTGGCTGGCGTCCAGCAAGGCGTCGTTTGTGACCGGGGCGTATTACCCGGTGGATGGCGGCTACCTGGCGCGATAAAACACCGGCGCGGCGTTGGAGCCATCGAAACTGGATGGCTGGAAAGGGTGGCTGCCTCTGATGAAGTTCTCCTCGAACCCGATGTGGCGTGGGTGAGACGGCCCGCCACCGTATGCTATTTTGCCGTGTGCCGCTTGCGGTGCCTGCGCTTAAGATGCGGCAGTTGGGGCCGCGCCATGGCGCAGCCCCCCAGATTTGACTCACAAAGGAGAAGAAAGTGAATAAGACGACTGCCCTGGGAGGACTGGTTGCCGCTTTGGTGTTATCTGCTTGCGGCGGAGGCGGGGATGATGTGGCGCCACCTGCGCCAAAGCCTCCTGCGACCGTGGTCACCGGCGTGGAAGGCCTGTGGACCGGGGCGACCACCGACCCTCTGAATGTGCAGGGTGTGGTGCTGGAGAACGGCGAATCCTGGAGCATCCTGACCGATGCAGTGGGCGCCGTGGTGGGCATATCGCAAGGCGCCGTTCAGACGTCGGGCCCAGATGTTGTCTCTGGCACCGGGCGCTATCTCAATGTGGTGGATGAGGCAAACCTTGCCAGCCGGACGACGGTGGCGGTCAGCTATAGCGGCAAGTACGCGGTGCGGGATTCGGTGCAGGTCACGGATTCCAAGGGCGTGAAGTTCACCGGTACCTATGGCGTGCTCTACGAGCAGCCTGCTGTCGTGAGCGAGTTGCTGGGTACATATTCCGGCACCGGCATTGGCAACCAGGTGCGGGAGCCCCTGGTGTCGGTTTCCATTTCCACCGGTGGATTGGTGTCGATTCCCTCCTACCCGGGTTGCTCCATTCGCGGCACCGTGGTGCCCCGCGCCAGCGGCCGGAACGTGTTTGATCTGCCGCTCACCTTCAGTGGGGCCGCCTGCCCCGTGGGCGATGGCGTTGTCGTCCAGCACGTCGTTCTGTACAACGACACCACCCAAGCGATCTTGATCATGGGGCAGAGTGCGAGCAAGGCAGAGACCTTCGTCTACACCGGGCAAAAGAGCTAAGCCCTCCCCCGGCCCTCCTCAAGGGGCTTGGCAGGTTTCCCACGCTTCGGCGTGGGCCTGTGCCGCAATATCCAGTGAGCGCAGGCGTAGAGCTGGGTCGTAGACATCGCTCACGAGCATTAGTTCATTGGCCCCGGTGGCTTCGGTGAGCTGTGCAAGGCCCGCGCGCACCGTGTCCGGCCCGCCGATCACGGCAGCGGCCAGAAAGTCGCCAATCGCGGCGCGCTCCTGGGGCTGCAGACGCGCGGCGTAGTTCTCAACGGGCGGCAGCAGGCGGCGCCGGTCGCCGGTCAGGATGCCCAGCACCCGCTGGTAGGTACTGCTGGCCAGAAACTCCGCTTCTTCATCCGTGGGGGCTGCAATCAGCGGCACCCCGATCACCACATAGGGCTGGGGCCAGGCGGCGGACGGCCGGTACAGGTTGCGGTACAGGTCAATGGCCTGGTGCAGCAGGCGCGGGGCAAAGTGCGAGGCAAAGGCATACGGCAGCCCGCGCTCCGCCGCCAGTTGCGCCGAAAACAGGCTGGAGCCCAGTAGCCAGATCGGCACGTTGGTACCCGCACCGGGCATGGCAATCAGGCGCTGGCCTGGTTCGGCCGGGGCCAGCAGGCGCTGCAACTCTGCAACGTCCTGCGGAAAATCATCGGCTGTCTCTACCCGGCTGCGGCGCAGTGCGCGCATGGTGGTGGGGTCCGTGCCCGGCGCGCGCCCTAGTCCCAGGTCGATGCGGCCCGGGTACAGCTCGGCCAGGGTGCCGAAGGCCTCGGCCACCACCAGAGGCGCGTGGTTGGGCAGCATCACGCCGCCAGAACCCACACGGATGCGCGAGGTACCACCGGCAATATGGCCCACCAGCACGGCGGTGGCTGAGCTGGCAATGCCCGCCATGTTGTGGTGCTCTGCCAGCCAGTAGCGGGCAAAACCCAGCTTTTCAGCATGTTGCGCGGTGCGCAGGGCAATCTGCAGCGCATCGGCTACGGTCCCGCCCTCCCGGACGGCGACGAGGTCGAGCATGGACAGGGCGGGGCGTTGAGCAGTGGAAGTCATCCGTGCATTGTCTGGCCCTCGCCACATTGCTGCTGGCTACCGGGGCAGAGCTGGCAGGGCCAGAAGGGTTGACGCGCACGGTTTTTACCAAGAGGTCATTTTTTGGTAGCCAAAAGCGCGCGCGCCCCACAGAATGTTTCAAGGCATTTCCGGCAGGACCATTCCTGGTGCTGGCGGACGGGGTGCCTCCACAGGGACCAAGCATGGGTTTTTTCAGTCGTCTGTTCAAGATCCGGGAGCAAGATCCCACCAGCCCTGACACCACCTGGGCCATGGAAGACAACGGCAGCGAATTGGTGCTGGACGCCGAGTACGCCTCCATGCTCATGACCGAAATCGATATCGACGCGGCCATTGCCAGCCATGAGCGCTGGCGCCTGCAGCTGCAGGACATGGTCAATGGCCGCTCGCAGGAAGTGATGCGGCCCGAACGCATCTGCCAGGACGACCGCTGCGACCTGGGCCGATGGCTCTATGGCACGGGGCGCGTGCGGCTGGGGCATTACCCCGCGTTCGACATGCTGGTGGCCCGGCACAAATACTTTCACCAGCAGGCGGCCGATGTGGTGACTGCGTTCCAGGCGGGCGAGCAGCAAAAGGCCGTGCAACTGCTCAATAGCAGCTGCCGCCATGCGTCCAATCAGGTGCTGTTGTTGCTCAAGGAACTCAAGCGGGGCCTGGGGCGCTGATACCTTGGGGCGCGGTGTACACAGGCACGGCCAGGGCCAGTCGGCGCTGTGTGAATGGCCGCTCTGTTTTTGATAGCTTAAAACCCTTGATAAACAAGCGCTAAGGCCATTTTTATCTGAATTTTGCGAAGATTTCCAGCGCCGCAACCTGGCCCAGCCCCCACCGTTTCGGCCCGCTCGCCAGCATCGGCACACAGTTCTTACATCTGAAGACATGGCCGCCAGCGAGAAACGCCGTTGGCGTGGCTATCCTTCGGCGCGCGCCAACCATTGCTTGCAGTTGGTTGCGCAAAAACACAATCGACCCATCGATTCAAGACCAATCAAGAAGCTGACCACGTCAGAGAGGGAACCCCCATGGACCGCCGTAAATTGTTGACGCTCGTAACCCTGGCTTCCGGCGTGAGCGCCGTATCGCCCGTGTGGGCGCAGTTTGACCTGGGCAAGATGCTGGATGCAGGCAAGGACCTGGCCAAGTCCGAGAGCCTGTCGGACGAGGAACTCAAGAGCACGTTCGACCAGATGTCCGCCGAGATGGACAGCCAGAACCAGGTGGCTCCGGCAGGCAACCCCTATGCCAAGCGTTTGGCCAAACTCACCTCGGGCCTGGGCACCCACGACGGCCTCAAGATGAACTTCAAGGTCTACCTCACGCCCGAGATCAACGCCTTTGCCATGGCCAACGGCACCATCCGGGTGTATTCGGGTTTGATGGACAAGTTCACCGACGATGAAGTGCGCTATGTGATCGGCCACGAGATCGGCCACGTCAAGGCCGGCCACACCAAGGCCCGCATCCAGACCGCCCTGCGCACCAGCGCGCTGCGCAATGCCGTGGCGTCGAGCAACGGCAAGGCCGGTGCCATTGCCAGCTCGCAGCTGGGTGACCTGTTCGAGAAAGTGGTGCGCGCCCAGCATTCGCAAAGCAACGAGCGCGAGGCTGACGACTACGCCATGGGCTTCATGAAGGCCAAGCGATACCAGCCCGCCGCTTGCGTCACTGCGCTGGAAAAACTCGCCGCCATGTCGGGCGGGGATTCGACCAGCTTTTTGTCTACCCATCCGTCACCCAAGGAGCGGGCGGACCGGATGAAGACGCAGGTGGCCTGACCTTTCGCTGTTGCTAAAGCCTGGTGGGGCAGTACCGCGTCTTCGGGCGCGGTATTTTTTTGTCCGCACATTTCGACATCCCCGCGGCCGTGGGCGCCTATCCGCGCGGCGGTGCTTTGGCTCGCCTGGGGTCAGTAACTCCGCCCACCCTTGTACATCGCGTGCTGGCGCCGGTTCAGCGTCGCGGCTTCGCCCAGCCTCCCCATGGCAGCACCCGCATGCGCATGTGTGATGGCCATGCCCAGTCCATCGGCCGCGTCGGTGCCTGGCACGCCGGGCAGGCTGAGCAGGCGCCGCACCATCTCCTGCACCTGGCTCTTGGCGGCGCGCCCGTGGCCGACCACGGCTTTTTTCATCTGCAGCGCCGTGTATTCGGCCACCGGCAAATTGCTCGCCACCAGGGCCGTGATGCAGGCGCCCCGTGCCTGGCCCAGCAGCAGGGTGGACTGGGGGTTGACGTTGACGAACACGATCTCGACCGAGGCCACATCGGGTTCATAGCGGGCCGCCACTTCGGTGATGCCGTCGAACAGGATCTTCAGGCGCCCGGGCAGATCGCCCAGCGCCAGCGTGGTGGTGCGGATGGTGCCGCTGGCCACGTAGCTGAGCTTGTGGCCGTCCATGTCTACCACGCCAAATCCGGTGGTCTGCAGGCCGGGGTCGATGCCTAAGATGCGCATTTGCTCACTATTTGATAGCTGCTATCGCTTGTTGGTAAAGCGCTAGATGCCAATTTTCTTGAAAATTTCTGGGTCGGTTCATTTACAGACCGAAGTACCAGCGCACCGAATGGAAAAACACCGGCGCCGCAAAACACAGCGCGTCCACCCGGTCGAGCAGGCCACCCGCACCGGTGACCGACATGCCCTGCATGCCCCAGCTGGTGATCCCGCGGTCGCGCTTCAGGGCCTTCATCACCAGGTGCCCCAGGCTGCCCGCCACGCAGGCCAGCAGCGCCATACCGAGGGCCTGGCCGGGCTTGAACGGGGTGATGAACGTGAGCAGCCCTCCGGCCAGCCCCCCGGCCGCCACACCGGCCAGCCAGCTCGTCCACTGAAAACTCTGGCTCACCTGCGGCGCCACGGGCTTGTGCGGAAAGCGCCGCCCCAGCAGGTGCTGCACCAGCATGCAGGTCTGCACCACAAACACCAGGAAAAACACCAGAAACGCGCCCTTGTCGCGGTAGCCCGGAAAGTCCAGCAGCAGCAGCGCGGGCACGTGGCTCATGCCGTACACGCAGACCATGATGCCCCACTGCAGCTTGGCGTTGCGCTCCAGAAAACGCTGCGGGTCGTTGGCCAGCGCACTCACCACGGGCAGGGCGAGGAACACGTAGACGGGGATGAACACCGTGAACAGGTCAAAGTGCTTGCTGCCCACGATCCAGAACTGCAGCGGCAGCACCACAAAAAACGCCAGCACCAGGCTGCGGTGGTCGCCACGCCGCGTGGGCGAGAGCGTGATGAACTCGCGCAGCGCAAAAAACCCCACGATGGCAAACAGCACGGTGGCTACCGTGTCGCCCAGGACCCAGCCAATCCAGAAGACGGAAGCCATCATCCAGGATGTTTTGAGCAGCCCCCAGAAACGCTTGGCTTCGAGAATGCGGGCTTCGGACTCAGGGTCGTCGCTGGCGTGTTCACGCAGATTGCGTACGAAGGCCCAGATGGTGACGACGGACAGGATGCCAAACATCACCAGGAACAGGGCACCGACCTGCTGGGTGGCAGTCAAATTGCGGAGGAAGTTGTTCATGTTCAGACTTCCCTTAGCGCGATGACTGCACGGCGTGCCCGGTCGAGGAACGGGCGACGCTCTTCACCTGCTTCCAGCTGCACGGGCTCCCCAAAGGTCACTGAGCACAGGATGGGCACTGGCACCACTTCGCCCTTGGGCATTACGCGCTGCACGTTGTTGATCCAGGCGGGCACCAGCACCACCTGCGGGAACATTTGCGCCAGCTTGAACAGGCCCGACTTGAACGGCTGCGGCTCGTCGCCATGGCCGCGCGTACCTTCGGGAAAGATCACGATGGAGTCTCCGCTCTCCAGCGCACGCACCAGCGGGGCCAGCGGGTCGGACTCGGGCAGGGCTGCGCGCAGCTCCTCGGGGGTGGGCGCGCGGGGCGGGGCTTCGGGCGACGGATCGGGGCCGCCCGCCATGGCGGTGTCCGCGTCGCTGGCGGCGGTGGCAAGGGCCTCCAGCACGCCCACCGGCTCCACCGCCAGGGGAGCCGGGGGCCGCGCAGGCGTGGCCTGACGGTCTACATACACGGCGTTGAATACGGCGGTGGTGATCCACTGGCGGAACGGCGTCTTGGTCCAGTAGTCCTTGGCGGCAATGGGCCGCGTGATGCTGCGCAGCTCCTCGGGCAGCGCCGCCCAGATCAGCACCATGTCGGCGTGGCTCTGGTGGTTGGCGAAATAAATGCGCTGCTCGGCCTTGGGCGGGCAGCCGTACCAGCGGGCCTGGGAACCGGTCAGAAACCGCACGATCCCCAGCAGAAGGAAACTCATCAACTTGGCAAGCATGGCGGGGATGATACGTGGCGGGTGTGCCCTGTCGGGCGTGTACTGTGGCGTGCCGCAGCCGGGCGGCTGCAGCTACCCTGGCCACTACACCCAGATGCGATATGCCCAGAACGCCTCGTCGCCGTAGATGCCGTCGTACAGCGCCTGTGGGGCATAGCCGGTGATGCGCCGCGTCACGCGGCACAGGTGCGACTGGTCCGAGAAGCCCGCGCCTGCCGCCACGTCGGCCCATTTCACGGTGCCCTTCGCGGCGTCCGAAGCGATGGTGTCGAAAAACGCCTGCTCGGCCTTGCCAAAGCCGCGCAGCTCGCGCAGCGGCAGCCCGGCCCAGCGCTTGATGCGGCGCTCCAGCTGGCGCAGGCTGCGGCCTGGAGCCGATACAGCGGCGCGCTGCGCGAGGTGCATGGCCCAGTCGCCGTAGCGCTGCACCTGCAGCGCCTGCGCGGGACGGCAGGCTTGCCAGCGGGGTTCCAGAAACGCCTCCAGGCAGTCCATGCGGGCGGCATCGCCCGGCTGGTGCTGCACGGCTTCGCACATCGCGATCCAGTCGGGTGGCAGCACGGTTTGCGCATCCACGAAACGGTCAGTCAGCGCCTCAGGCTCCAGGCCGGTGAGCTGGTGCAGCGCGTCGGGCATGAACATCACCATCATGGCGTGGGTGGGCGCTGCGCAATAGCTGGCGCTGGGCCGGGTCTGGGGGCCCGCCAGCACCCAGCGGCCGGGATACGCCTCGCGCGGGCTGTGCAGGCCGGGCAGGGCGTCGGGGCGGTCTGCCACCAGGGCTTCGCTGCGGCCTTCAAACCACCAGCTCAGGCTGCAAAGGGGTGTGGCCGGAAAGCGGTTGATGCGTTGCGCATCCGTGAGCGTGTAGCCGAGTGTGCTGCGCACCATGGTGCCGCGCAGGCAGGCCGACAGGCTGGCGCGCGGAAGCCACAGCTGGCCCGAGGGGATCAGCCCCTGCGGATGCCGTGCGGAAGGTGGGACCAGGGTTGCCATGGGGCGCGAGTGTAGGCCAGGGGCGATGTCGAATTCGTTCAATACCTGCCCGCTGCTGCACCGCACCATCCGCACCATGAACCACGCCATCACCACTGCCCCATCGAAGCCCGCAACACCTTCCCCCTCTGCGCAGCTTGCGCCAGCCCGGCTCCCCGAGCCCGGTGGCCCGCCCAGCCGCTGGTGGGGCCTGCCCTTGCTGTGGGAGATGCGGGCCGATTACCTCGGTTTCGTCACCCGTCTGCAGCGTGACCATGGCGACCTCACCCGCATGCGCCTGGGTAATGAAGATGCCTGGGACCTCCTGTCGCCCGACCTCGTGCGCGAGGCGCTGGTCACCCACGCAGACCACCTGATCCGCTGGGAGCGCGGCATCGCCGTGTTCGAGCAGGTGTTCGGCCAGAGCGTGCTGGTGACCGAGGGCGATACCTGGCAGCGCCAGCGCCGCATGCTGATGCCTGCTTTTACCCCCAAACGCATGGCGGGCTACGCGCAGCTCATGACCGATGCCGCCCGCAGCGCACTCGACGCCGCCGTGCCCGCTGGCCAGGCCGAAGCGTTGGTGCCCATGGACACGCTCTGGACCGATGTGGCCATGGATGTGATCCTGCGCACGCTGTTCAGCGAATCGGCCCAGGCCGACGCGCGCGATGCCGCCTGGGCCACGCAGACGCTGTCGGAGACAGCCTTCCGCGAAATGTTCATGCCCTTCACGCTGCCCGACTGGTTGCCCCTGCCCGGCAAGGCCGCCAAGCGGCGCGCGCTCAGGGCGCTCAAGGGGCTGGTGCAGCGCCACATCGGTGCGCGCAGCCGGGAGGCGGCAGATTCAGCAGGCGCCCCGCCACGCACTGACCTTCTGCACATGCTGCTGGCGCTGCGCGACGAATCCACCGGCGAGCCGCTGTCGCCGCAGGAGGTTTTCGACCAGTGCATGGTCAGCTTCCAGGCCGGGCACGAGACCAGCGCCACCACGCTGCTGTGGTGGAGCCGCCTGATGGCCGAACACCCCGAGGCTGCGCAACGCGCACAGGCCGAGGTGGACAGCGTGCTGCCCCCGGGCCAGACGCCCGGCCCCGAGCACCTGGCCCGGTTGCCCTTTCTGGCCGCAACCCTCAAGGAGGCGCTGCGCCTGTACCCGCCCATTGCCGCGCTGATGACCCGGCGCACCACCGCACCCATCACGCTGGGCGGCGTGGAGGTGCCCCAGGGCGCCATGCTGCGCATCACGCCCTGGGTGCTGCACCGGGATGAACGCTGGTTTGCCCAGGCCGACCGCTTTGTGCCGGAGCGTTTTCTGGATGACGCCCCGGCCATCCCCAAAGGCGCGTGGATACCGTTTGGGGTGGGGCCACGCGTCTGCATCGGGCAGCACTTTGCGATGCTGGAGATGACGCTGCTGGCGGCGATGTTGTTGCAGCGGTACCGGCTGCGGTTGCCGGAGGGGGCGGCGGTGTGTGTGCCGAAGCTGCATGTGACCTTGCGGCCCGATGCCCCCGTGGTGCTGCGGCTGCAGCGGCGCTGATCAGCACCCTCTGAATGCGCGCATGTATTCCGCTTGGCAGGCTTGGCAGGCTTGGCAGGCTTGGCATGGCGCCAGCGGTGCCGGTCTCCGAACGCTGACAGGCCCTGTCAGGGCAGCTCCGCACTACCCATCCGCCCGAGAATCGTCCGCGTCCGTCCCGCCAGATACGCCGACCCGGGCGTCTTCTCAAACCGCTTGGGTGCAGGCAGCATCACCGCCAGCCGCGCGGCTTCCGTGGCGCTCAGGCGCGAGGCGCTTTTGCGGAAGTAGTGCTGCGCGGCCGCCTCGGCGCCGAACACGCCTTCGCCCCATTCCACGCTGTTCAGATAAATCTCCAGGATGCGCTGCTTGCTCAGCAGCTGCTCCAGCAGCAGCGTGAGTACAAATTCCTGCCCCTTGCGCAGCAGCGTGCGTTCGCCGGATAGCAGCAGGTTCTTGGCCAGTTGCTGCGTGATGGTGGAGCCACCCCGGATCTTGGGGGCGCGCACGGGGCGGTCGGGGGCACGGGCCTGGGCTTTGTTGGCCAGGGCCTCGGCCTTGGCGTTGCGCTCCCAGGCTTTTTCGATGGCATTCCAGTCCACGCCGTCGTGGCTCACAAAGCCATCGTCTTCCGAGGCGATCACGGCGCGCTTGAGCTGGTCGGAGATGCTGGCGTAGGGCATCCACTGCTGGCGCCAGGGGACGTTGCCTTTGGTGGTGAGCAGCGTCCAGGCCTCGGAGCGCTGAAAGCTGGTGGATTCGGGGTCGATGACCACCATGGCCGCGATACGGACCACAAAGAACAGCTGCAGCGCCACGAAGGCGAGCACCACCAGTCCCAGCCAGCGCAGCACGGCTTTCATCGCGGTGTGTCTCCTCGTGTGGGGTGTTGTTATTTGGATGAGTTGGCCTGCTGCATTTCCTGCAGCACCTGGGCCGACGGCGGGCGCACGCCGCGCCACAGCAAGAAGGCTTCGGCGGCTTGCTCGACCAGCATGCCCAGGCCGTCACGCGGAACGGCGCCGTGCTGGCGGGCCCAATCCAGAAAACCCTGCGCGGCGGGGCCATACATCATGTCGTAGGCCAGGCAACCGGGGTGCAGCACGCGGGCGGATACCGGCACTTCGGCACCGGCCAGGCTGCTGGCCGTGGCATTGATAATCACATCAAAATTGGCCTCTAGCGCTTGTGGAGTAAGCGCAATAAGCTCTGATTTTTGTAGCAATGCAAGCGCACTGTGCGACTGCACCAGGGCCTGCGCCCTGGCCAGCGTGCGGTTGGCCACCGTGATGTGGCGGGCTCCTGCCAGCAACAACGGGCCCAGCACGCCCGCAGCGGCGCCACCGGCGCCCACCAGCAGCACATCGCGCCCCGCCAGCGACACACCCGCGTTGCGCGTGATGTCGGCCACCAGGCCCAGGCCGTCGGTGTTGTCGGCATAGATGCTGCCGTCGGCGCGGAAGGTGAGGGTGTTGGCCGCACCGGCCAGCTGCACGCGCTCGCTGCATTCGGTGGCGAGAAGTGGTGCGTCGGTTTTGAACGGCACCGTCACGTTGCAACCGCGCCCACCCTGGGCCACAAAGTCGCGCACGCCCTGGGCAAAACCATCCATGGGCACCAGGCGGCGTTCGTAGGCGATGTGCTCACCCGTCAGTTCGGCAAAGCGGGCGTGGATGGCGGGGGAGCGGCTGTGCGCCACCGGATTGCCCATCACGCAGTACAGGTCGGCGGCTTGGCTCATGGGTAAAAAATCGTGCGGTATGAAAAAGGCGGGTTGGCAGAGCCGCCGCGGGCAGGGCCTGGTGGCGACTAGCGGACGCTGGTCTCCAGCGTCTGATCGCGCGTGAACTTGAAGCGCGCCACCATGGCGATCTGGTCGGCCTTCTTGCGCATGTCGGCGCCAAACGCGCCAAACGGGCCGGCAGCCCGGGCAATCGCCTCGGCGCGCCGGTCCAGCGTGGGGTTGCCTGAGCCTTGCACCACCTCGGTGTCGAGCACGCGGCCGTCGTGGTTGACGGTGACGATCATGGTCAGCTCGCCATACAGCTTCTTTCCGCCCTGTTCGGGGAAGTTTTCGGTGCCCTTGTCTTCCACCTTGCGGCGCAGGCCGTCGTAATAGATGGCGTAGGCCTCTTCGCGCGTGGCGGGGCTGATGTAGCGCTTCTTGGGGCGCGAGTTTTCTTCATTGATGCGCTTTTCGATCTCGGCGAGCAGCTTGACGAGCTGGCGGCGCTTTTCCTGCTCGTTGGCCTGCTCGGCGCTCTGGCTGGCCTGGCGCGGATCGGGCTCGGGCATGGTGGCCAACTGCTTGCGCAACTGGGCCAGCAATTGCGCCTGCTGCTCCTGCATCGCATCCATCTTGCGCTGGGCTTCTTCGTAGTCGTCGCCCACCGTGGTCAGCGCGGTGTAGGGCAGGGGGCTGGTGGCGCGGCCCTTCTCGGCATCGCCGCCGCCGGCCAGGTTGGCCTGGGCAATCGCCTGGGCCTTGTCGGGGCGCTCGTTGGACTTGGCGTTGACCAGGATGACTTCGAGCGGCGTGTCCTGGAACACGCGGTTGAAGCCCTCGGGGTCAATGAAACGCACCGAGATGAGCGCGGCATGCACGGCCACCGAGATGCCCAACGCGAGCTGCAGCGTGCTGAAGGTGCGGAGGAAGGCAGGGAGTTTCATCGCCAGCAATTATCAGGGGCTGTCAGGGGGAATCAGGCGGCCGGTGCTGCCGCAGCGGCTTCGGCGGGTGCCTCGTTCACGTCCACTGCAATGGCAATCGGTCCGGCCACGGTATCGTCGTCCTCGGCATCGTCCACCGGGCCGTCGTCGCTGGTGTCGGCCGGGTCATCCAGGCGCTCGATCACGGTGCCATGGATATCGAGGGTGATCTCGTCCACCTCGCCCAGCTTGACCTTCAGGCGCGCGCCGCGCGGCAGGTTCTGCGCGCCCAGCACGGGGAAGACCAGCGGAATATCGTCTGCACGAACGAGGAAGCTGCCGCCCGGGCCTTCCTTGAAGACGGTGACGTTGAGCTCGGTGATGCCGTTCTGCTCTACATATTTGAGCGTCCAGAACCGTTCCATGCCCGCCTGGTAGCCGTTGTAGGCGCTGTAGGCGCCGTCAAAGCTGCTGATGATGGAGAACAGGTCGGCATCCTTGGGCTTGAAAGGCGCGGCCAGCGCAGCGGTCTTGCCGTGGCGGGCGCAGGCAATGATTTGCCACTGGTTGACCAGGTCGGTGTAGCGGCGCAGGGGCGACGTGGCCCACGAATACGCTTTGACGCCGATGCCCGCATGCGGCAGCGCCTTGGTGCCCATCCGCACCTTCACGCCGGGCGCCATGCTGGCCTGGCTGCGGTAGATGCCGGGCACTCCCAGCTCGGCCATCCAGCTGCCCCAGGTGCTGTTGGCCACGATCATGGCCTCGGCCACGATCAGGTCGAGCGGCGCGCCGCGCTGGCGCACGCTGATCTGCACTTGTTCATCGCCCGTGGGCTCGGCACCGTTGTTGCCGACCAGGCGGAAGTTGTAGTCCGGCCGGTTGAAGTTCTCGGGCTTGCCACGCACCACTTCGCGGCGGGCTTTGAGGTCCTTGGCAAGGCGGTGCAAAAATGATAGCTGGGGGCGTAGGTCAGACAAGCGCTGGGGGTCGTTTTGATGCTCGAACGCCGGGTTGGAGAGCCATTCTTCGGTCACCACGCTGTCGAGCTGGTCATGGCGCAGGTTGGCGACCACGTGCACGCGCTCCAGCCTGGTTTCAGAGCTTTTGAATTCCAGCGTGGCTTCGTCGATGGTGACGTACAGCGACACGGCCGGGTTGGCGCGGCCTTCGTCCAGCGTGTAGGTCTGCACCACGTCATCCGGCAGCATGGTGATCTTGTAGCCCGGCATGTACACCGTGGACAGGCGCGCGCGGCCGAGCTGGTCGATGGCGCTGCCCGGCTGTATGGCCAGACCCGGCGCGGCGATGTGGATGCCCAGCACCACGGTGCCGGTGCCCAGGCCCTGCACCGACAGCGCATCGTCGATTTCGGTGGTCTGCGAATCGTCGATGGAATACGCCTGCGCGGTGGACAGCGGCAGCTCGTCCGCAATGGCGGGTGCGGTGACGGCGGGAAAGCCCGTGCCCTTGGGGAAGTTCTCGAACAAGAAGCGCTTCCAGTGGAACTGGTAGGCCGAATCGATGGCGCCCGCCTTTTGCAGCAGGTCGAGCGGCGCGGTGTGCGTGGCGCGGCTGGCGTCCACCACGGCCTTGTACTCGGGCGCGTTCTTGTCGGGCTTGAACAGGATCTTGTAAAGCTGGTCGCGGATGGGCTGCGGGCATTCGCCCCGTCCCAGCGCGGCGGCCCATTCGTCGATCTGCGCGAGGATGGCCTTTTTCTTCTCGATGGCGGCCAGCGCCTGCTGCAGGATCTCGGCCGATGCCTTCTTGAACCGGCCCTTGCCCGCACGGCGGAAATAGTGGGGCGCGTCGTACAGGCGGAACAGCGCACCGGCCTGCTGGGCCAGGGTGGCGTTTTCAGAGAAATAGTCCCGCGCCAGGTCGGCAAAGCCGAACTCGTCTTCGGGCGCGAACTCCCAGGCCAGGTCCAGCTCAATGGTTTCGGCCACGGCCTGGGCCTGGGCGATCAAGTCGGCAGGCGAGG
Source organism: Acidovorax sp. SRI_002 (assembly GCF_057586455.1). Classification (NCBI taxonomy): domain Bacteria; kingdom Pseudomonadati; phylum Pseudomonadota; class Betaproteobacteria; order Burkholderiales; family Comamonadaceae; genus Acidovorax; species Acidovorax sp. SRI_002. Next base: position 102,742 of record NZ_JBYCZW010000009.1, read on the forward strand.
GTTTCTCGAATTTCAGGAGGATGTTGGCGGCCTTGACCTTGACCCGCTTGCCCGAGTCGAGCTCAACCTGGGCGGATGTATCGGCTTCGGACAGGATACGACCGGCCATGAACTTGCCGGCTTCTTCAAACAATGCGTGCATGGGCGGCATTGTCCCATGGGTGCCGAGCCGGTCCGACGGCCCCGGGCCTGCCCCTATGATCCAGGGCTTTGCACGATGGCCCGGTTCTTTCGACATGTTTTTTGATGCCATTGCCGTTCCGCTGGCCTTGCTCGCAGTGGCTTTGCCGTTTCTGTTCGCCGTCACTGACTCCCCAATCGCCAACTTCTGGCCGCTGATCGCGTCCTGGGTGTGTGGGGCGATGCTTTTGCTGCTGGCAGCCGGGTGGGCACGCGCCGGGGTCGCGCAGCGCAGGGGGCCTGCGGGCTGGGGTTGGCTGCTGGCGGGTGGGCTGGGGCTGGCCGCGCTGGTGGCCAGCGTCATCGGGCTGGTGCAGTACCTTGCTGGCGATGTCGGCCTGGGGCCCTGGATTCACGCTTCGGTGCCGGGCCAGGCGGTGGGCAACCTGCGCCAGCGCAACCAGCAGGCCACCCTGCTCAGCCTGGGCGCGTGGGCCTGGCTGTGGTGGACGCTGCATGCCCGTCCACAAGGCAACGCGGACTTGGCCGGGGCGGCCAGCCCAGGCCGCTTACCTTCCTCCGGCGTGTGGGGCGTGCTGACCGCCGTGGCGCTGATGTGGATCGCCGTGGGCGGGGCCGCCACAGCGTCGCGGACCGTGGTGGCGCAGTGGCTGCTTGTCCTGGTGCTTCTGGTCGTGTGGCGTGGCGCGGGCCGTGGCGAGGCGCTGCGCCTGGGTATCGCTGGGTTTGCGGTTTTTCTGGTGGCCGCCTGGGTGCTGCCCGAGGCGCTCTGGAAGTTCCAGGGCGTGCGCGCAGATGCCTTGTTCCACCGTTTTACGGACGGATCGCACAGCTGCACCAGTCGGCGGGTGCTGTGGTCCAACGTGCTCACCCTGATTGCGCAGAAACCGTGGCTGGGCTGGGGCTGGGGCGAACTGGACTACGCACACTACATCACGCTGTTCCCGGGCGAGCGCTTTTGTGTGCTGCTGGACAACGCGCACAACCTGCCCCTGCACCTGGCCGTAGAGCTGGGCCTTCCCGCTGCCGTGGCGTTGTGCGGGGCCGTCGTGGCAGGGTGCCTGTGGGCCCGGCCTTGGAGCGAAACCGAGCCCGTGCGCCAACTGGCCTGGGGCGTGCTGGCGATCATCGGACTGCACAGCATGCTGGAATACCCGCTGTGGTACGGGCCGTTCCAGGTGGTGGCCTTGCTCTCGGTGGCGATCCTGGTCTGGCCCCGGCGCGACGAAGCATCGGATGGGCGCGCGTGGCCTGCGGGGGCTGCAGCGCTGGTGGCCGCCTTGGCAGTCCTGGGTGCCTGCGGCCTTGCCGCCTGGGACTACCACCGCGTGAGCCAGCTTTACAAGCCGGGGGCGCAGCGGGCTGCCGCGTACCGTGAGGACACGCAGGCCAAGGTGTCCCATTCGCTGCTGTTTTCGGGCCCGCTGGACTTTGCGCGCCTGACCACCACGGGGCTGACCCGCGACAACGCAGCGCGCATGAACGCCCTGGCCCAGGAGCTGCTGCATTACTCCCCCGAGCCCCGCGTCATTGAAGTGCTGGTTGAAAGTGCCGTGATGCTGGGCAAGGACGACGAAGCGGCTTTCCACATGAAGCGCTACCGTGCAGCCTACCCGGACGACTATGCCCGCTGGATGGGGGCGGGCGGCACCTGGGCATCCCAGGCACGTTGAAGAGGTTCTGATGCGCTGGTGCCCCTGGCGCCCGGTTGATGTCAGGCCAGAGCCAGGAACTCCGTCACCTGGGGCAGGTAGTCGCTGAAATTGGCGAGGGCGTGTTCTCCCCCCTCCTGCACCACCAGCCGTGCCTGCGGGTAGCGCGCCACCATTTCACGCCAGTCCAGCACCTCATCGCCCTTGGCAATGATGGCCATCTCGGGCGCTGCGGGCGGCTGGCCTGCGGTGTCCAGCGCGCGCAGCTCGTCAATGTATTCAGGCTGGAAGTAAAACCGCTCCGCTGGGTCGTGCCAGGTGGTCTGCTCGCCGATGTACCGCGCAAGGTCGCGCGCCGGGTGCACGGCCGGATTGAGCATCACGCTGGGGCAGCCCTTGTGCTGCGCCACCCAGCTGGCGTAAAAGCCACCGAGCGAGGAGCCGATCACCGCCATTGCTGCTCCGCGCCACGGGGCAATGCCCTGCGCGACCAGTTCCATCGCCGCTTTGGGGGAGGGCGGCAGCTGGGGGCACCAGAAGGTGACACCCGGGTGGTGCTGCGCCACATGCGCGGCCATCTGCCGCGCCTTGGCAGACTGGGGCGAAGAGCGAAAGCCGTGCAGGTACAGAAGGTGGGTGGTGGTCATGAAGGGGGAAAACGACAGGGCAGGGGAATCACTGCTGCGAAAGGGGTGGCCGAGACATAAGATGCATGGCATGGGCACCACGCGGTGGGCCCGCTGCCTTGATCCCCACCATGACTGATTTTGCCCCGCTTTCCACCGCCAAACGCTGGGCTTTGGGATCCACCGACAAGCCTCCCACTTCGCTGGGCCGCTTTGAACTGAAAAAGCTGCTGGGCCGGGGCGCCCAGGCCACCGTGTGGCTGGCGCTGGACCCGCGCCTGCAGCGCGAGGTGGCCATCAAGCTCATGCGCCCCGTGGAGGACCAGGACCCGTCGGTGCTGGAGCACTGGCTGCGCGAAGCCCGGCATGTGGGGCGCCTGGCGCACCCCTTCATCGTTCCGGTGTTTGAGGCCGATGTGCAGGGCCGCCAGCCCTACATCGTGTTCGAGTACGTTCCAGGCAAGACGCTGGCCGAGCATCTGGCGCAGCAGGGGCGCTGCACGCCGCACGACGCAGTGGCGCTGATGGTGGATGTGCTGGATGGCCTGCAAGCCGCACACCAGGCCGGCATCGTGCACCGCGACCTCAAGCCTTCCAACATCATGATCGACACCCAGCGCCACGCGCGGGTGATGGACTTTGGCATGGCGGCGCCGGTGCAGGCTGTGCCGGATTCGCAACTGGCCAGTGGCACCCCGGCGTACCTCGCGCCCGAGGCGGCGGCCGGGGCGGCCCCTGCACCGGCCATGGATGTGTATTCGGCCGCCCTGGTGCTGGTGGAGCTGCTCACGGGCCGGCCACTGATCCACCAGAAGGACGCCTGGCAGGCGCTGTACCGCGTTGCCAACGAAACCCTGGTGCTGCCGGAAGACCTGGGGCCGGGCGTGGACGACGCCCTGCGGGCCATTTTGCAACGTGCGATGGCGCGCGAGCCGGGCCAGCGCTATCCGTCGGCGGCGGAGTTTCGCGATGCCTTGCGTGCCTGGGCCGCTCCGGCCAGCGCGCCCACGGCCGCCAGCAATGCCACGCTCGACTTCCTGCTGCGGCGCATGCGCCACAAAAGCGACTTTCCGGCGCTGTCGGACTCGGTGGCGCGCATCCAGCGCGTGGCCAACTCCGAGGACGACAGCATCAGCGATCTCACACACGAGATCCTCAAGGATGTGGCGCTCACCAACAAGTTGCTGCGCTTGGTCAACAGCGTGCATTTCGCGCATGCGGGCCGGGGCACCATCAGCACCGTGTCGCGGGCCGTGAGCCTGGTGGGCTTCAACGCCGTGCGCAACATGGCACTCAGCCTGGTGCTGCTGGACCACATGCAGGACAAGGCCCATGCAAGCCAGATGCGCGAGGAGTTTTTGCGCGCCATGATGGCTGGCTCGGTGGCGGCGGAGCTGTGCGAGCCCGGCCAGGCGGCTGAAGAGGCCTTCATTGGCGCGATGTTCCAGAACCTGGGCCGCATGTTGTGCGAGTTCTATTTTCCGGAAGAGGCGCGCCAGGTGCGCGCCCTGATGGAGACTGGCCGCGTGGAGGGGGGCGAAGAGTCGGCCGCGCTGCAGGTGCTGGGCCTGGGCTTCGAGGACCTGGGGGTGGGCGTGGCCCGCGTCTGGGGGCTGCCCGAGAGCCTGCAGCGCTGCATGCGCAAGCCCCTGGGCTCGCCCATGCAACGCGCGCCGGAGCAGGGGGTGGAGCGCCTGCGCTGGGTGGCGATGGCTGCCAATGAGGTGGCCAGCACCTTGCTGGCGAGCGATGCCGCGTCGCTGGAAGCCCGCCTGGGCCAGATCGGCACCCGCTATTCCCGTACGCTGGCGCTGTCTCCCGCAGCGATTTCGGAGGGCACTTTGCGCGCCCGCCACAAGCTCGTGGCGCTGGCCGAGGCGCTGGACCTGCGCGTAGCCCCCGGCACGCCTGCGGCGCGGCTGCTGCAGCTGCCCCCGGCGGCCGGTGCCGGGCCCGCGCAGGATGACGCCCTGGGCTCGCACGAGCTGCGGGCCAGCGAAACCCAGCCCTTGCCAGCGGTGCTGGAGTCGCAGGCCAGCGGCGCCGTGTCGGTCGCGCAGGTCAACGAAGTGCTGGCAGCGGGCATCCAGGACATTACCAATGCCATGGTCGAGAGTTTTCAGCTCAACGACGTGTTGCGCATGATCCTGGAGACCATGTTCCGCGCGCTGGGGTTTCGGCGCATGGTGTTTTGCCTGCGTGAGGCACGCACCGATTTGCTGACCGGCCGCTTTGGCCTGGGCGAGGGCAGCGATGCCGCCGTGCGTGCCATGAAAGTCCCGCTCAAGGCGCCGGGCGACCTGTTTGCCGCCGTCTGCCTGCGCGGTGCCGATACGCTCATCAACGACGCGACGGAGCCCAAGATGCAGGCCCGCCTGCCCGAGTGGTACCGCGCGGGGCTCAATGCCCCCTCGTTCCTGCTGCTTCCGCTGCAGATCAAGGGGCAGACGTTTGCGCTTATCTATGCCGACCAGTCCACGGCAGGGGGCATCGTGGTGGACGACAAGGCCCTGGGCCTGCTGCGCACCCTGCGCAACCAGGCGGTGATGGCCTTCCGCCAGGCGGGGTGACGGTGGCGCGGCCCCAAGGGCCGCGATAATCCCTCGATGGCCGTTGTTTTTGAAAAGCCCTCGCTCGCCCAGCGTTTTCTTCCCCTGTTTCGCGGGTTTGACCTGCCGCTCATGCTGGTGGTGGGGTTGCTCGCCTGCGCCGGGCTGGTGGCCATGTATTCATCGGGCTACGACCACGGCACACGGTTTTCGGACCATGGGCGCAACATGCTCATTGCGGGTGCCATTTTGTTCATGGTGGCCCAGGTGCCGCCCCAGAAAATCATGCTGTTCGCTGTGCCGCTGTATGCGGCTGGCGTGGCGCTGCTCTTGGCGGTGGCGCTGTTTGGCATCACCAAAAAAGGGGCGACGCGCTGGATCAATGTGGGCATCGTCATCCAGCCCAGCGAGATCCTGAAAATTGCCATGCCCCTGATGCTGGCCTGGTGGTTCCAGAAACGCGAGGGCACCTTGCGCCCGCTCGACTTTGCGGCGGCAGGGCTGCTGCTGGCCGTTCCGGTGGGGCTGATCATGAAGCAGCCCGATCTGGGTACGTCGCTACTGGTTCTGGCAGCTGGCCTGTCCGTGATCTTCTTTGCCGGGCTCTCCTGGAAACTGGTGCTGCCGCCGGTGGTGCTGGGGGGCGTGGGCATCCTGGCCCTGGTGTTGCTGGGGGACCAGTTGTGCGCGGACGGCGTGCGCTGGTCGGTGCTGCACGACTACCAGCAGCAGCGCATCTGCACCCTGCTCGACCCCACACGCGACCCGCTGGGCAAGGGGTTCCACATCATCCAGGGCATGATCGCCATCGGCTCGGGTGGCATGTGGGGCAAGGGTTTCATGGCGGGTACCCAGACGCATCTGGAGTTCATCCCCGAGCGCACCACCGACTTCATCTTTGCCGCGTTTTCCGAGGAGTTCGGGCTGGCAGGCAACCTGTTTCTGCTGGTCTGCTTTTTGATGCTGGTCTGGCGCGGCCTGGCCATCGCCGCAGGGGCCACCAGCCTGTTCGGACGCCTGATGGCCGGGGCGGTCTCGATGATCTTTTTCACCTATGCCTTTGTGAACATGGGCATGGTCAGCGGCATCCTGCCCGTGGTGGGCGTGCCGCTGCCTTTCATCAGCTATGGCGGCACCGCCATGGTCACCCTGGGCCTGGCGCTGGGCATCCTGATGTCGGTGGCCCGGGCCCAGAGGCAGGACCCCAAGGACGCTCGGCCTGCCCTATAGCCATGGGCTCCGCTGGGAGATCAGGAACACCTTCCAGGGTCTTTACCCAGGCGTTGCGTGCAGGGCGGCAAGAGGGTACAAACCGGCAGGCCAACTGTGCCTTGGCCTATGCAACCGGAGGGATTCCCTATGGCGGCGAAGTTCGAGCTGAAGAAGTCGAAGAACGATAAATTTGTCTTCAACCTGTTGGCCTCCAATGGCCAGATCATCCTCACCAGCGAGATGTACGAATCACGGGCCAGTGCACTGAACGGCATCGAATCCGTGCGCAAGAACGCTCCCGATGATGGCCGCTTCGGTCGCCTGAGTGCCAAGGATGGATCGCCCTATTTCACGCTCAAGGCGGGCAATGGCCAGGTGATCGGCCAAAGCCAGATGTATTCCGGTGCCAAGGCGCGCGATGCGGGCATCGAGTCGGTGCAGACCCATGCGCCCCAGGCCGTCCTGGACGATCAGACGGCAGTTTGATGCTCTGGGCAGGTGCGTTGTGGCAGGGGGCATGTGCCCCCTTGTCCGGTAAGGCGGGGCTGCGCGCCTAAAATGCCCTGATGACTTCCCGCTCCACCACTGCCGCGCCCCAGCGTGCGGCCACCAGCCAGCGCATCGATGTCGCTCGCGAATTGTTGCTGACCCCTTTCGGGCTTGACGAAAGCCATCTGGCACGGGCACTGGCCGAGATCCGTACCCACAAGGTAGACGATGCCGACCTGTACTTCCAGTACACCCGCAGCGAGGGCTGGAGCCTCGAAGAGGGCATCGTCAAGACCGGTTCCTTCAGCATCGACCAGGGTGTGGGTGTGCGCGCGGTGAGCGGCGAGAAGACGGCGTTTGCCTATTCGGACGACATCTCCGAGGCGTCCTTGTTGGACGCAGCCCGAACTGTAAGGTCTATTTCGACCGCAGCGCAGGCGGGTAAATCGCGAGTAGCTCCTAAAAAAGTAGCGGCAGGCCGCAGCCTGTACCCCGGCGTGGACCCCATTGCCTCGCTCGACAGCACCGCCAAGGTGGCCTTGCTGGAAAAGCTGGAGCAGCGCGCCCGCGCCAAGGACCCGCGCGTGGCGCAGGTCATGGCCGGGCTGGCGAGCGAATACGACGTGGTGCTGGTGGCCCGTGCCGACGGCACCCTGGCGGCCGATGTGCGCCCGCTGGTGCGCCTGTCGGTCACGGTGATCGCCGAGCAGAATGGCCGCCGCGAAATGGGTTCGGCGGGCGGCGGTGGTCGTTTCGGCCTGGCCTATTTTGACGACGAGCAGATGGGCAAGTACGTGGACGAGGCCGTGAATGCGGCCCTGGTCAACCTCGAATCGCGCCCCGCCCCTGCGGGTGAGATGACGGTGGTGCTGGGGTCTGGCTGGCCCGGCATCCTGCTGCACGAAGCCATTGGCCACGGGCTGGAAGGCGACTTCAACCGCAAGGGCTCGAGCGCATTCAGCGGCCGCATCGGCCAGCGCGTGGCGGCCAAGGGCGTGACGGTGCTGGACGACGGCACCATCGCCGACCGCCGTGGATCGCTCAACGTGGACGACGAGGGCCACGCCAGCCAGCGCAATGTGCTGATCGAGGACGGCATCTTGAAGGGCTACATCCAGGATTCGCTCAACGCGCGCCTGATGGGTGTGGCACCCACTGGCAACGGTCGGCGTGAGAGCTATGCCCACATTCCCATGCCGCGCATGACCAACACGTACATGCTGGGCGGCGACAAGGACCCGCAGGAAATCATCGCCAGCATCAAGAAGGGCCTGTACGCCAGCAACTTCGGCGGCGGACAGGTGGACATTACCTCGGGAAAATTCGTGTTCTCGGCCAGCGAAGCCTACTGGGTGGAAAACGGCAAGATCCAATACCCCGTGAAAGGCGCGACCATCATCGGCAGCGGCCCCGAGTCGCTCAAGAAGGTCACCATGATCGGCAACGACATGCGCCTTGACAGCGGCGTAGGCACCTGCGGCAAGGAAGGCCAGAGCGTACCCGTGGGCGTGGGCCAGCCTACGCTGCGTATCGAGGGGTTGACGGTGGGTGGGACGGCCTGACGATCGGCGACAGCGTTCCTGCTTCGGCTCGACACGCTGACTGTTGCTCGCTTCCACCATCTTTGGCCTTGTGCGGTGCACAAAGCGCATGGTGCATGCCCTGGCAGCGCAAAATGGCGCATGCCCGCGACGCGCCCCAGTCAGCTACTGACCCTTCAGTCATTTGGCGACATCAGCCGCTTTCTGCGTGAAGGCGTGGCCGATGAGGAATCTCGCCAACTGCGCGATAGCTTGAGCGCGCTCTCAACGCAGATCGACGAGGCGGTGCGCATCCGGCGCACCAGCACCGATACCGCCGCCATCACCCGGCGTGTGTTGACTTTGTCGCATTGCGCCCGCGAGCACCAGCTGTTCCTGACCGGTCTGGGATCGGCCTGGCACGCGTTGTACGAGTTCGGGGCCTATGAGCGTGCGCTGAGGGAGTTGCGCAATGCGATCGCGGACTGGCAGCAGATGCTGGAGCGGCGCAGCCCGAAGGAAAGTGCGAGTTTCGACCAGTTCGAGCTTCTGGCCTGGCGCACGCTGGGCGAGGCGCTGCTGCTCATCGACATGTATGAGCACCAGAGCGATCAACCCAGTGACCTGCAGGATCGCGCGCCTCCGCGCAAGCTGTCAGTGCTGCAACGTGCGAGCGCCTGGTTTCGTCGCTGGCGGCGTTGAATCAGGGTGTTGGAAGTGGGCCTGGTGGGCATCCGGATTATCTGCGCTGTCGCGCAATCGCAACAATCCGGGGGTGCTTCACTGCCGCACTCCTGTGCTACATTGGCTGCCATGCAAGTTCGCAGCGCGTTTTATTTTTGGTTTTTTATCTCGGTCCCCGGCGGATGAGAGGAAAACGCGCAAGCAAACACAACCTTCCCATACCAACCGCCGACGCTGCAAAGCCCGGCGGTTTTTGTTTTTCTGCCCTCCCGTTTTTTCATCCCTCCCACTACTTTTACTCCACGAGGAAGCAACCATGACGGCCACCACCACCCCGACCAGCGATGCCTGGTACCGCAGCGTCGAGAAAACCAGCCAGACCGACGACGAACGTATCAAGGACATTACAGTGTTGCCTCCTCCCGAGCATCTGATCCGCTTTTTCCCGATCCGTGGAACGCCGGTCGAGACGCTGATCACCCAGACCCGCAAGAACATCCACAACATCATGGCCGGCAAGGATGACCGCCTGCTGGTGGTGATCGGCCCATGCTCCATCCACGATCCGGCTGCCGCTGTTGAGTACGCGCGCCGCCTCATGGCCGCGCGCACGCAGTACGCCGACACCCTGGAAATCGTGATGCGGGTGTACTTTGAGAAGCCACGCACCACGGTGGGCTGGAAGGGCCTCATCAACGACCCGTACCTCGACGAAAGCTACCGCATCGACGAAGGCCTGCGCATTGCGCGCCAGCTGCTGATCGAAATTAACCGCCTTGGCATGCCCGCCGGCAGCGAGTTCCTGGATGTGATTTCGCCCCAGTACATCGGCGACCTCATCAGCTGGGGCGCCATCGGCGCCCGCACCACAGAAAGCCAAGTGCACCGCGAGCTGGCCTCCGGCATCTCGGCGCCTATCGGCTTCAAGAACGGCACGGATGGCAACATCCGCATTGCCACCGACGCGATCCAGTCGGCCAGCCGGGGCCACCACTTCCTGTCGGTGCATAAAAACGGCCAGGTGGCCATCGTCAACACCAAGGGCAACAAGGATTGCCACGTGATCCTGCGCGGCGGCAAGACGCCCAACTACGACGCTGCCAGCGTGGCCGCTGCCTGCAAGGACCTCGAATCTGCCAAGCTGCCCGCCACCCTGATGGTGGACTGCAGCCATGCCAACAGCAGCAAGCAACATGAAAAGCAGCTCGACGTGGCGCGCGACATCGCCGCTCAGCTCGCCGGTGGCTCGCGCAGTGTGTTCGGCCTCATGATCGAGAGCCACCTCACCGCCGGTGCCCAGAAGTTCTCACCGGGCAAGGACCAGCCCGGCGCGCTGGAGTATGGCAAGAGCATCACGGACGCCTGCCTGGGCTGGGACGATTCGCTGACGGCGCTGGCTGAGCTGTCTGACGCCGTGAAGGCGCGCCGCGCGCGGTGATCTGCGCCGCCGGCCGAAGGCCCTAAACTGGAAACCCGTGGCGGGCCGTGCAAGGGAGCACGGCAGTCGCCGCCACGGTTTCAGTAGATAGAAAGGCAAACCATCATGCACAGCGAAGTGTCGGTCCGTCTGGCCGGAAACCAGGAATTCCGTTTTGATCTGGAGGGCGCCGAGCCCATGGGCCACGAGGCTGGCAGGCGCTGGCTGGATGATCAGTTCACCGCGCTCGATTGCGAGCCCCTGCGCGCCAGCGGCAAGGTGCTGCTGGCGGACAAGGTGCTCACCGTGGCCCGCGCTGCGGGGGCTTCGTTGCTAGCCAACCCGGCATGGTCCCGTGACTTTGCGCGCGCTGCCAGCGCTGCACTCGCCAAGCCCGTGGTGCGCGTGGACGTCCCGGGCATGGCGGTATCGTTCTGATTTTTGAAGTAAATCAGGCCCCGGCGCTTGCCTGGTAAGCGTTGACAGCTATTTATTTTGTAGCGATTCCAGCAGTTTGGCGTGGATGCCGCCAAATCCCCCGTTGCTCATGCATACGATGTGATCCCCCGGGCGGGCTGCCGCTGTGACCTGTTTTACCAGGGTGTTGATGTCGGCAGCGGTTTGCGCCCGCAGGCCTGGGCCCACGCCCAGGGGGGCTAGGGCCTGCGCCGCGTCCCAGTCCAGCCCGGCCGTGTGACAGAACGCGAGGTCGGCAGGCTCCAGCGCCCACGGCAGTTGGGCCTTCATGGCGCCCAGTTTCATGGTGTTGCTGCGGGGCTCGAACACCGCCAGGATGCGCGCACCCTGGCCCAGGCTGCGGCGCAGGCCGTCCAGCGTGGTTCTCAGGGCGGTGGGGTGGTGGGCGAAGTCGTCATACACCGCAACGCCATTCACGGTGCCGCGCAGTTCCATGCGCCGCTTCACGTTCTGAAAGGTGGCCAGTGCCGTAGCGGCCTGCTCGGGGCTCACGCCCACATGGTGGGCGGCGGCAATGGCCGCCAGTGCGTTGAGCTGGTTGTGCACGCCGGTCAGCGCCCACTCCACCCGGGCGGCCTTGCGCCCCTGGTGCAGCACGTCGAATGCCTGGGGGTCGCCTTGTGCCGAAAAGTCGCTGACGGCTTCGCCGAAGCTGGCCACTTCGCTCCAGCAGCCCGTGTGCAACACGCGGGTGAGGCTTTCTTCGAGACCGTTGACCACCACACGGCCCGATGGCGGCACCGTGCGCACGAGGTGGTGAAATTGCCGCTCGATGGCGGCCAGGTTGTCAAAGATGTCTGCGTGGTCGAACTCCAGGTTGTTCAGCACCGCAGTGCGAGGGCGGTAGTGCACAAACTTGCTGCGCTTGTCGAAGAAGGCGGTGTCGTATTCGTCAGCCTCGATCACGAACAGCGGCGCGGCCCCCAGCGGCGCACTGCCGGGTGATGGTCGCCGGGGCGCCCCCAGACGGGCGGACACGCCGAAATTCAACGGTACTCCGCCAATCAGAAAACCTGGCTGTTGCCCGGCGCTTTCCAGAATCCAGGCCAGCATTGATGTGGTGGTTGTCTTGCCATGGGTGCCAGCAACCGCCAGCACATGGCGGCCTTGTAGTACATGCTCGGCCAGCCACTGCGGGCCGCTGGTGTAGGGCAGGCCTGCGTCCAGGATGGCTTCCATCAACGGAAACTTGGGCGAGCCGTCAGGCAGGCGGACGCGGCTGACCACGTTGCCGATGACAAACATGTCGGGCTGCAGGGCCAGTTGGTCGGCGCCAAAACCTTCGATCAGATCGATGCCCAGGGCCCGCAATTGGTCGCTCATCGGCGGGTAAACGCCAGCGTCGCAACCCGTCACCTTGTGGCCTGCCTCGCGCGCGAGCGCGGCCAGGCCGCCCATGAACGTGCCGCAGATGCCCAGTATGTGTATATGCATGGGCGCAGATTCTAAGGTTCAATAAAAAACAAGCCCCTAGCGCTTGGTGGATAAGCGCGAGAAGCTATGAAAAATATAGTGACCCTGGGCATATCTAGGGGTAACCCGTAGTCCAGGCAGGTGCTTCGGGCCACAATGCGGTTTCTTTTCCTGCCACCACCATCCCCTACCGCCATGCACACACCTTTGAGCGACGAAATCGCCCACACCACGGCTCGGCTGGTGGTGGAAGAGGGCCTGGAATGGGGCCCGGCCAAGCGCCGTGCGCTGCGCCAGATGGGCTTGCCTGCCCGCACGCCCCTGCCGAGCAACGACCAGGTCGAGGCCGCCGTACGGGAGTACATCCAGCTCTTTTGTGCCGATACGCAGCCGCACGAGCTGCGGGCGCTGCGCCAGCTGGCCCTCGTGTGGATGGAGCGCATGGCGGCCTTCCGTCCCCATCTGGCGGGGGCTGTATGGCATGGTACAGCCACGCGGCTGTCCGACATTTACCTGCAGTTGTTCTGCGATGACTCCAAATCTGCAGAAATAGCGCTCATCGATCACCATGTGGACTACGAGCCACGCACGGTCACCGGTTTTCATGGTGAGTCGGTCGAAGCGCTGAGCCTGGGCAGCAAGTCGCCCGAACTCAATGAGATGATCGGGGTGCACTTGATGATCTATGACCTCGATGACCTGCGCGGCGCATTGCGCCCGGATGCCCAAGGGCGTGTGCCGCGCGGTGACATGACCGCCGTTCGGCGCCTGCTCCAGGAAACCCCTGCCCCATGACAAGCCCTTCCGATCGCCCTGAGTCCATCCCCGCCACCAGCGATGCGCAACCGTCGGCCGCACGTAGGCGACTGCTGTACGCCGGGGTGGCAGGCGCAGCAGCGTTGGGTGGTGCCGGCCTGGCATGGTGGAAGTTCCGGCCCCATGCCATGGAGCATGGGGTGGAAGAAGCGCTCTGGGCGATGGAGTTTGAAAAGCCTGAAGGGGGCGTGGTGGCGCTGAAGTCTCTGGCTGGCAAGCCGCTGCTGCTGAACTTCTGGGCCACCTGGTGCCCGCCCTGTGTGGAAGAGCTGCCCATGCTCAATGCTTTCTATCGCCAACAGGCGCCGAACGGATGGCAAGTTCTGGGATTGGCCATCGACCAGCCCTCTGCCGTGCGCAAGTTTCTGCAGCGTATTCCGCTGGAGTTCCCCGTGGGCCTTGCCGGACTGGGCGGTACCGACCTGGGGCGATCACTGGGCAACCTTACCGGTGGCCTGCCGTTTACCGTGGTGCTCGGGGGCAACGGACGTGTCCTGCACCGTAAAATGGGGCAAATCACCCCGCAAGACCTCCAGCTGTGGGCGCCTCTGCGCTGATCGACCAAGCCTTCTGTTCGGCATTTTTGTGGCCCCGAGTTGGGTATCGGCATGATGTAGTTCATCAAAAATACCTGTGGAAGACGGAGATAGGCGGAAATTGGAGTAAATTCGCGCCCTATTCAGTCATGACTTGCGCAAAGCAGGGCTCAGGCAAGCGGCTCGCCCAACGCGATGCGGCTGTCGCGTCCCGATTGGCGTGAGTCCTATCAGTTTTATAGCCGTTGGAGCTCCCATGGATCTGCGAAAACTCAAAACCCTCATCGATCTCGTGTCCGAGTCGAACGTATCTGAACTCGAAATCACGGAAGCCGAGGGCAAAGTCCGCATCGTCAAGAGCGTGGGTGGTGTCGTTCAGCAGTACGTCCCCGCACCGATGCAAGCGCCTGCGCCCCCTGCGTCTGCCGCCGCCCAAGTCGCCGAGCTGCCTGCGCCCTCGGCACCTGCAGTCCCTGCTGGCCACATCGTCAAGTCACCCATGGTGGGCACGTTCTACCGTTCGTCCAGCCCTGGCGCCAAGGCTTTTGTCGAAGTCGGCAGCCAGGTCAAGGAAGGCGAAACCATCTGCATCATCGAAGCGATGAAGATCCTCAACGAAATCGAGGCTGACAAGTCTGGCACCGTCACCCGCATCCTGGGTGAAAACGGTCAGGCCGTGGAATACGGCCAACCTTTGTTCGTCATCGAATAAGGCGCGCATGTTCAAGAAAATCCTGGTCGCAAACAGAGGGGAGATCGCCCTTCGCATTCAGCGCGCCTGCCATGAGTTGGGTGTCAAGGCCGTGATGGTCTACTCCGAGGCCGACCGCGACGCCAAATACGTCAAGCTCGCCGAAGAAGCGGTGTGCATCGGCCCAGCGCCCTCGCCGTTGTCCTACCTGAACATGCCAGCCATCATCTCGGCCGCCGAGGTGACCGACGCCGAGGCCATTCACCCCGGCTATGGCTTCCTGTCTGAGAACGCAGATTTCGCCGAGCGCGTGGAAAAGAGTGGCTTCCAGTTCATCGGCCCCACCCCCGAGTCGATCCGCATCATGGGCGACAAGGTGTCCGCCAAGCAGGCCATGATCCGCGCAGGCGTGCCTTGCGTGCCGGGCTCTGAGGGCGAGTTGCCCGACGATCCGGTGCAGATCCGCCGCATCGCCAAGGCCGTGGGCTACCCGGTGATCATTAAGGCCGCAGGCGGCGGTGGTGGCCGTGGCATGCGCGTGGTGCATACCGAAGCTGCCTTGGTCAATGCGGTGCAGATGACCAAGGCCGAGGCGGGCGCTGCGTTTGGCAATCCTGCGGTGTACATGGAGAAGTTCCTCCAGAACCCGCGCCACATCGAAATCCAGATCCTGGCCGACAAGCACCGCAATGCGGTGTATTTGGGCGAGCGCGACTGCTCCATGCAACGCCGCCACCAGAAGGTCATCGAAGAGGCTCCAGCCCCCGGCATCCCCCGCAAACTGATCGAGAAGATCGGCGAGCGCTGCGTGGCCGCGTGCAAGAAGATCGGCTACCGTGGTGCGGGCACGTTCGAGTTCCTGTACGAAAACGGCGAGTTCTACTTCATCGAGATGAACACTCGTGTGCAAGTGGAACACCCCGTCACCGAGTGGATCACCGGCGTGGACATCGTGAAGACGCAGATCATGGTCGCGGCGGGCGAGAAGCTGCCGTTCACCCAGCGCCAGATCGAGATCCGGGGCCATGCCATCGAGTGCCGGATCAATGCGGAAGACCCTTACAAGTTCATTCCGTCGCCCGGGCGTATCACAACGTGGCATCCACCAGGCGGCCCCGGCGTGCGTGTGGATTCGCATGCGTACACCAACTACTTTGTGCCGCCTAACTACGACTCGATGATCGGCAAGATCATCGTGCACGGCGACACGCGCGAGCAGGCCCTGGCCCGCATGCGCACGGCGCTGTCCGAGACGGTGATCGAAGGCATCAACACCAACGTGCCGCTGCACCGCGAGCTGATGGTGGACGCCAAGTTCATGGCCGGTGGCACCAACATCCATTACCTGGAAGAGTGGCTGTCGCAGCACAAGCGCTGAAATCGTATTGCGCAGTCATTCACATGCTGGCTCCTGGCAACGGGTGCCAGCATTTCACTTTTTCTGAGAGGCTTCTATGTTTGAGCTGAGTCTGATGTGTCCCGAGGATCGGATCGAGGCGGTCAGCGATGCGCTGGATGCGCTGGATGCGCTGAGCGTTTCGGTGGAGGACGCTGATGCCCAGACCGACGCCGAGCAGGCCTTGTTTGGCGAGCCTGGCATGCCGCCGCCCAAGGATGGCTGGCAGCGCAGCAGGGTGGTGGCGCTCTTTCCTTCGGAGGTGGCAGCCCGGGAGGCCCAGCAACTGCTGGTGGTGCAGGATTTTTTTGCGGGCTGCCAGGTGCTGGGGGTTGCCCACGTGCCCGAGCAGGACTGGGTGCGGCTCACGCAATCGCAATTTGCGCCTGTGGACATCACGCCGGATTTTTGGATAGTTCCTACCTGGCACGAACTTCCCGCCGAGGCAAAGCGCAGCATCCGGCTGGATCCGGGCCTGGCGTTTGGCACCGGCACCCACCCCACGACGCGCATGTGTCTGCGCTGGATTGCCCGTAACGGTGCCACCGAGTCGTCCATGGGCAATCCGCTGGGCCGGGTTCTGGACTATGGCTGTGGCTCTGGCATCCTCGCCATTGGTGCGGCCAAGTTTGGTGCCACGGACATCGATGCGGTCGATATTGATCCTGCGGCGGTCGAGTCCACCGCGCTGAATGCACAGGCCAATGACGTACGGCTCCACGCGGGACTGCCCGACAAGGCACGGGGTGAATACCAGACGGTGCTGGCAAACATTCTTGCCACCCCCTTGCGCGTGCTGGCGCCCCTCTTGTGCAGCCACGTCGCGCCCGGCGGGAATCTGGTGCTGGCAGGCATTTTGGAACGCCAGGCTGAGGAGTTGAAAGAGGCATATGCTCCCTGGCTTCAGCTCGATGTGGCGGATACAGAAGATGGCTGGATATTGATGACCGCCCGACGCTGAGACGGGGCCGAAGCCCGCTTCGCCGGGGTCGCACGCGCCTCTACAATCCATCGCTGATGAGCCAGATCACTCGCTGCCCGTCCTGCTCTACCTCATTCAAGGTGGTGGCGGACCAATTGCGCATCTCGCAAGGGTGGGTGCGTTGTGGTCAATGCAAAGAGGTGTTTGATGCTTCGGCGCACCTGCTTCCAGCGGCTCCACCAGCGTTGTTGCCCGATGTCTCGTTGACCGACATACGTCCGCCATCCATGGCGGTGGCGCGCAAGGCAGAGACGGGGCGGTCATGGGGTGAGCCGACTTCTTCGCCACCACCGGTTGCCCCATCTGCGGGGGCGCTGTCGGCAACCTCCGAAAAACCAGCGTTTTCGCTGTTTCCCGCAGGTACTTCCGACGTAATGGCGGGGTTGCCGGATGCACAGGCCCAGGTGGTGGCTCCGGTTCTAGAGGTTCCTCAGCCTGCGGTGCCTGCGTTTCTGTCTGCGGCAGCCGGGGCGGTGGCACCTGGTGCCGATGCGGGAATCGGCCCCTTCACTCCATTTGCCTGGCGCCCGGACTCCGTGCGCAATGTGCCAACAACGGGCGGGGATGTTGCAGGGATGCGGAGCGATGCCGTCGCCTTGCCTCCTTTGGCCTTTCCCGAGGTGGCAGCTGATAGGCCATCCTCTTTGCCCAAGGGGGAGCACCCTACTGCCTCGTTGTCAGCCGTCTTGCCCGGTGCAGGCGATGGAACATCACTCCCTGCAGGGTATGAGTTACCTGCTGCTGCTCTTCGAGACGGCGAAGAGGTGGCTTCTGATCCAGCTGCAGCCGTGGCGTTGACCCCTATGGGATATCCCGCACTGGAGTTGCCTACCAAGACGGCGTTGCCGGTGGAAGGTGCGGAGCCGGAAGAGCGGGCTGAAGAGCCCGTGCCGCCGGTGGGTTTTGCGCAGCCCGCGACGCCTGAACCCGAGCCGGAGGCACTTGCGCTCGTGGAAGACCATTCGCCCGCAGCCGTGTTGCAGGCATCGGCTCGCAAGCGATCCTCGGTCCGAAAGGCGTCGGATGCCGTTGCCGAGGACGATGACCCTGAGGCCGGACAGGAAGTCAGCTTTGTAGTCGCTGCCCGGCGCAAGGCGTTCTGGCGCAGGCCGATGGTGCGCACGGTGCTTGGAGTGCTGCTTTTGATGTCTGTGGCGGGACTTGCGCTGCAGGTCGCTGTTCAGGAGCGTGACCGCCTTGCCGCGATGGATGCGCGTGCCAGGCCATGGTTGATGGCGTTGTGCGCTCCCTTGCACTGCGAGATCGCGCCGCCGCGCCAGATTGCGGATGTGGTCATCGACAGTTCTTCGTTCAACAAGGCCCGAGGTGATAGCTATCAACTCGCGCTGACCATGAAGAGCAAGGCCTCGATACCTCTGGCCATGCCCGCCGTCGAGTTGACGTTGACCGATGCGCAGGACCAGCCAGTGCTTCGGCGTGTGCTTTTGCCCACTGACATGGGGGCTCCCATGGAGTTGTCTGCAGGGGGCGAATGGAGTTCGTCCGTGTCAGTGATTGTGACCACCGGCGGAGCGCGTGTTGCTGGCTATCGGTTGCTGGCGTTTTATCCCTGATTTTTTACCAACCTACTTCTTTGATATGGCTGCCCTCATTTGTGGTTCTCTGGCGTTCGACACCATCATGACCTTCGAGGGCCGTTTTGCCGAGCAGATACTGCCCGACCAGCTGCACATCCTGAACGTCTCTTTCCTGGTGCCTTCGTTGCGGCGCGACTTTGGTGGTTGTGCGGGCAACATTGCGTATAGCCTCAAGTTGCTCGGCGGTGAGCCATTGCCAATGGCCATGCTGGGCAGCGATGGCGCTGACTATCTGCAGCGCCTGGAATTGCTGGGTATCAGTGCGCGTCATGTGGGGCAGGTCCAGGACACCTACACCGCACAAGCCATGATCATGACGGACCGTGACAACAACCAGATCACCGCCTTCCACCCTGGGGCGATGATGCAGGCACATGTGAACCGCATCGAGGCAGATGTGGGGGTGAGCGTGGGGATCATCGCGCCGGATGGTCGTGACGCCATGCTTGAACACGCGGCCCAGTTTGTGGCGGCCGGTATTCCTTTTGTATTTGACCCGGGCCAGGGCTTGCCCATGTTCAATGGCGAAGAGCTGGCGAGGTTCGTGGACCAGGCTTCCTGGGTGACGGTCAATGACTACGAGGGGAAAATGCTTTGCGACCGCACGGGCTGGACGCTTGCAGAGATTTCGCGCAAGGTAAAGGGGCTTGTGGTGACGCTGGGCGCGGAGGGCTGCGAGGTCTGGGTGGATGGTCAGAAAACCCATGTACCCGCCGTGGTGCCTGCCCAAGTGGTGGATCCTACGGGGTGTGGTGATGCTTGGCGGGGCGCGTTGTTGTTCGGCCTGGAAAAGGGCTGGCCGCTGGTGCGTTGCGCCGAGCTGGGCAACCGGGTAGGAGCCCTCAAGATTGCACAGCGGGGCCCGCAAAACTACACACTGGATTTCATCCCCGCGTAATAGGGCCAGCTTTCCATGAAGTCACGGGGCGCCATTGCTGCCGGCTTCTTGTGTTGCACGGCGTGTGGTGTGCAACACGAACAGGCACAAAAAAACCCGGTGCGCAGGCACCGGGTTGAGCGTGTGATACGCCAGGATTAAGGCTTGTTGCCCGTAGGGAAGGGCCAGGCTGCCTGAGGATTCAGGGTGGTCTGTGCTGCTGGAGCTGCTGCCGCAGGGGCAGGCGCCTTGGGGGCCTTCTTGGCCGGTGCAGCTTTTTTTGCAGGAGCCTTGGCGGGAGCGGCCTTCTTGGCAGCCGTTGCCTTCTTGGCGGGAGCCGCCTTCTTGGCTGGGGCGGCAGGCTTCTTCGCTGCTACTGCCTTCTTGGCGGGAGCGGCTTTCTTTGCCGGTGCTGCTGCCTTCTTGGCAGGTGCGGCCTTCTTCGCTGCTACTGCCTTCTTGGCGGGAGCGGCTTTCTTTGCCGGTGCTGCTGCCTTCTTGGCGGGTGCGGCCTTCTTCGCTGCTACTGCCTTTTTGGCGGGAGCGGCTTTCTTTGCCGGTGCTGCTGCCTTCTTGGCAGGTGCAGCCTTCTTCGCTGCTACTGCCTTCTTGGCGGGAGCGGCTTTCTTTGCCGGTGCTGCTGCCTTCTTGGCAGGTGCAGCCTTCTTCGCTGCTACTGGTTTTGCAGGTGCAGCTTTTTTCGCTGGGGTCGCCTTCTTAGCGGCTGGTTTTTTCGCAGTTGCCATCATGTTCTCCTTGGGTCAATTTGCAAAGAGCACTTCCTGTCTGCAGTGGACACGAAGCGATCCATGGCGATGGAGAAATCCCCATCGCCATGAACACGGGGACGCCCTGCACCGCAACGCACTGCAGCGCTGCTTGTGGTGGTGGGCGTGGTGTAAAAATCCATGGTGGTGTGTTGCGAAAAGGCGCTAGTCCCAGGACAGCGCACCACCGGATTGGTATTCAATAACCCGGGTCTCGAAGAAGTTGCGTTCCTTCTTGAGGTCAATCATCTCGCTCATCCACGGGAACGGGTTTTCTTCATTGGGAAACAGCGTCTCCAGCCCGATTTGTGTGGCACGGCGGTTGGCGATGTAACGCAGGTATCCCTTGAACATCGATGCATTCATGCCCAGCACGCCGCGCGGCATGGTGTCTTCAGCGTAGCGGTACTCGAGTTCAACCGCCTTGAGGAACAGCGCCTTGATCTCGGCCTTGAATTCAGCGGTCCACAGATGGGGATTTTCCAGCTTGAGCTGGTTGATCAGGTCAATGCCAAAGTTGCAGTGCATCGACTCGTCGCGCAAGATGTACTGGTACTGCTCGGCGGCGCCAGTCATCTTGTTCTGGCGGCCCAGTGCAAGGATCTGTGTGAAGCCGACGTAGAAGAACAGGCCTTCCATCAGGCAGGCAAACACGATCAGCGACTTGAGGAGCGTCTGGTCGGTATCGGGCGTGCCAGTGTGGAAGTTCGGATCCATGATCGCCTCGATGAAGGGGATCAGGAACTGGTCTTTGTCGCGGATGGACTGGACTTCGTTGTACGCGTTGAAAATCTCGCTCTCATCCAGCCCCAGCGATTCCACGATGTACTGATAGGCGTGCGTGTGGATAGCTTCTTCAAAGGCCTGGCGCAGCAGGAACTGGCGGCACTCGGGTGCCGTGATGTGGCGATAGGTGCCCAGCACGATGTTGTTGGCAGCCAGCGAGTCGGCCGTGACAAAGAAGCCCAGGTTGCGCTTGATGATGCGGCGTTCGTCATCGGTCAGGCCATTGGGGTCCTTCCACAACGCGATGTCGCGCGTCATGTTCACTTCCTGAGGCATCCAATGGTTGGCGCAGGTGGCCAGGTATTTTTCCCAGGCCCACTTGTATTTGAACGGGACCAGCTGATTGACATCCGTCTGCCCGTTGATGATGCGTTTGTCGGCGGCGTTCACGCGGCGTTGCGTGGCTGCGGCAGGTGTTGCGTGCGGTGCTGCAGAGGCCGTCATCGGTGCGTGCACTTCCTGCAGTGAGGGGGTTTGGAAAGGCAAAGGCGGCTGTCCCGCCGGGTGGCTTTGGTTCAGTCCACCGTCCAGTTGATTTTGCGATGAGGGCTTGACTTCTTCGTCCCAGGTCAACATAGATTTTCCAGTGTTCGGATTATGAAAGCAGTGCTGCGAAAAGAAAAGCACTGAAGCGTTGTGCAGCAAGGATTTGTTGCTTCACAGCACATGCGCGACACCTCGGAAGAGCCCAAGGTGTCGCGTGCGAAGTTCTTATTGGCAGGCTTCGCAGCCGGGATCATCGATAGCGCAGAACTTGACGTCAGTAGCAGGCACTGCTGATGCTTGATGGGTGGCTTCAGCAACTGCCGCATCGAGTGCGCTGGGTTTCGCTGCAACGGGCACTGACGCTGCCGATGCGCCACTGTCATTGCCCGATGAAACGGCATTGAGCTGGCGTGTATTCACGGTGCTCATTTCGACGTGTGTGGCGCTTTGTGTGCGCAGGTAATACGTGGTCTTGAGGCCACGGATCCAGGCCAGCTTGTAGGTGTCGTCGAGCTTCTTGCCCGATGCGCCGGCCATGTAGATGTTCAGGCTCTGCGCCTGATCAATCCATTTCTGGCGACGCGATGCGGCTTCCACCAGCCACTGCGGCTCGACTTCAAACGCTGTGGAGTACAGCGCCTTGATGTCCTGTGGCACCCGATCGATGGGGTGCAGCGAACCCTTGAAGTGCTTGAGGTCCATGATCATCACGTCATCCCACAGTCCCAGGCGCTTGAGGTCGCGCACCAGCCCACCGTTGATGACCGTGAATTCACCCGACAGGTTGGACTTGACCGACAGGTTGCCGAACGAAGGCTCGATCGAGGCATCAACGCCGATGATGTTGGAGATGGTGGCCGTGGGGGCAATGGCGACGCAGTTGGAGTTGCGCATGCCGTCCTGTGCAATCTTCTTGCGCAGGGCATCCCAGTCCAGGGTGGACGAGCGATCCACTTCCACATATCCGCCACGGGCCTGCGAGAGCATGTCCAGCGTGTCGAAAGGCAGGATGCCGCGATCCCACAGCGAGCCCTTGTAGCTGGAGTACTGGCCGCGTTCCCGGGCCAATTCGGTGGAGGCCCAGTAGGCGTAGTAGCAGATGGCCTCCATCGACTTGTCGGCGAATTCCACGGCCTCCTGCGAGGCGTAGGGAATGCGCAGTTCGTACAGGCTGTCTTGGAACGCCATGACGCCCAGGCCCACGGGGCGGTGGCGCAGATTGGAGTCGCGGGCCTTCTTGACGGCGTAATAGTTGATGTCGATCACGTTGTCGAGCATGCGCATGGCAACCGTGATGGTCTTCTTGAGCTTCTCGTGGTCGATCTGGCCGTCCTTGATGTGCTGCAGCAGGTTGACCGAACCGAGATTGCAGACGGCGGTTTCGGTGTCGCTGGTGTTGAGTGTGATCTCAGTGCACAGGTTGGACGAGTGCACCACACCAGCGTGCTGCTGGGGCGAGCGCACGTTGCAGGCATCCTTGAAGGTGATCCAAGGATGGCCGGTCTCGAACAGCATGGTCAGCATCTTGCGCCACATGTCGGTGGCCTGCACCGTCTTGGCGGGTTTGATCTCGCCGCGCGCGGCCTTCTCTTCGTAGGCCACATAGGCCTTCTCGAAGTCGGCGCCGAACAGATCGTGCAGGTCGGGCACGTTGGAGGGCGAGAACAATGTCCAGGTGCCCTTTTCCATCACGCGGCGCATGAACAGGTCAGGGATCCAGTTGGCCGTGTTCATGTCGTGCGTGCGGCGGCGGTCGTCGCCAGTGTTCTTGCGCAGTTCCAGGAACTCTTCGATATCCAGGTGCCAGGTTTCCAGGTAGGTGCAGACGGCGCCTTTGCGCTTGCCGCCCTGGTTCACCGCCACAGCGGTGTCGTTGACCACCTTGAGGAAGGGCACCACGCCTTGCGATTCGCCGT
This sequence comes from Acidovorax sp. SRI_002, assembly GCF_057586455.1. Lineage (NCBI taxonomy): Bacteria > Pseudomonadati > Pseudomonadota > Betaproteobacteria > Burkholderiales > Comamonadaceae > Acidovorax > Acidovorax sp. SRI_002. The sequence continues at coordinate 125,773 of NZ_JBYCZW010000009.1, forward strand.
TCGTGCCCTTGATGTGGGAGCCCAGGGCGCGCACGCGGGTCCAGTCATTGCCCAGGCCGCCAGCAAACTTGGACAGCAGGGCGTTTTCCTTGATCGATTCGTAGATACCATCCAGGTCGTCGGGCACCGTGGTCAGGTAGCAGCTGGACAGCTGCGAGCGCAGGGTGCCGCTGTTGAACAGCGTGGGGGTGGACGACATGAAGTCGAAGGACGACAGCACTTCGTAGAACTCGATTGCGCGGGCCTCGCGGTCGGTTTCATTGAGTGCCAGGCCCATGGCCACGCGCATGAAGAACGCCTGGGGCAGTTCGATGCGGGTTTTCTTGACGTGCAGGAAGTAGCGGTCATACAGGGTCTGCAGGCCGAGGTAGTCGAACTGAAGGTCGCGCTCGGCCTTGAGCGCGGCGCCCAGGCGGTTCAGGTCGTATTGCTTGAGCAGGCGCTCGTCCAACAGCTCGTTGTCCACCCCCTTCTGGATGAAGGCGGGGAAATAGTCCCTGTAGGCCTGGCCCATGTCGCTCTGGGCGACCTCGCGTCCCAGCACTTCGCGCACGATGGTATGCAGCAGCAGGCGGGCCGTGGCATAGGTGTAGTCAGGGTCTTTTTCGATCAGGGTGCGGGCGGCGAGGATGGACGCCTTGTAGACCTCGTCCATGGGAACGCCGTCATACAGGTTGCGCATGGTCTCGGCGACGATGGGCGCGGCCTGGATGTCGGCGCCGAGGTTGGCGCAGGCCGATTCGATGAGCCCGTGCAGGCGCAGGATGTCCAGCTGCACGCGTTGGCCGTTGTCGATCACGTTCAACATGGGGGTTGCGGGCGCGAGCTGTTCCTGGTGGTGGGCACGCTCTTGCGTGCGGCGCTCGCGGTACAGAACATAGGCCCGGGCGACTTCGTGGTGTTCGCCGCGCATCAGGCCCAGTTCAACCTGATCCTGCACGTCTTCAATATGGAAGGTGCCGCCACCGGGACGCGAGCGCATGAGGGCGCGGACCACATTCTGGGTGAGCGTGTCCACCACCTCGCGCACGCTGGCGGAGGCGGCGCCCTGCGTGCCGTGCACTGCCAGAAATGCCTTCATCATCGCCACCGCAATTTTTTGCGGCTCAAAGGGAACGACTGCTCCGTTGCGGCGAATGATCTGATAGTGCGCCAGCGAGTTACCCGCCGCTGCTGGTGCGGACTGGGTGTTTGGGGCCTCGGGGGAGGCGGCATGGGGCGTGGAAGGCGTGTTCAAAGCAGCTTGCATGGGGGGTCCTCTTCTGTGGGCTGTCTGGGGTGTGGTGCGCGGCCTGGATGCCGTCGCAGCGTGTGAGTGGTGCGGCGGACTACTGTCTGGCGCACACTATATATGGTGTGTCACATGCATTCAAGACACTACCGGTAGTGTACCGTCGTATTGCCCTCAGAAAAACGAAACAGCATGTCAGCGGCGCCGCAGGGCCTTCTGCTGACCCCGCCGGAACCCGTTGCCCCTGCGGAAAAGCAGGGCGAAAACCTCGCAAACACAAGCGTTTCGAGCGGATTTTCTGCGCGAGGCCGCGTGGTGTCTGGGGACGCGACGATGTGCAAATGCACATAGAAAAAAGTCGCTGAATGTGGCGCTGCCACAGCGCCCTCAGCGAGCGGCTTGAATGTCAGGCCAGGTGGCTGCCGGAAAACGTTGCATGGGCCAGTTCAGTGCTTTTTGTACCTGCGCCCAATCGAAGCCGGAGCCTGGGTCCTGCTTGCGCCCGGGCGCGATGTGCTCATGCCCTGCGATGTGTTCAATGGGGTAGCGCTGTTCGATGTCCTGGCAGAGCGTTGTCAGGGTCTGGTACTGCGCGGGTTCGAACGCAAGCCCTTCAAGGCCTTCCAGTTCAATGCCAATCGAGTCATCGTTGCACTGGCTGCGGCCACGGTAGGCCGACTGGCCAGCATGCCAGGCCCGAAGATCACAGTCCACAAACTGCCAAAGGGCGCCGGTGCGGTCAATGAAGAAATGCGACGAAACGGCCAAACCACGGATGCTCTGGTAGTAGGGGTGTGCGTCCCAGTCCAGCGAATTGGTGAATAGCTGTTGCACCGCATTCCCGCCATATGTGCCTGGCGGCAAACTGATGGAATGCACCACGATCAGGTCGATGGAGGAACTTGCCGGGGCAGGGCGCACACCATGGTTGGGGGATTCCAGCCTAGTTGCTGCACGGTGCCATCCACCGTCCCAAGGCGTTGATCTGCCTGGTGCCGCGTCAGCCGATCTCGTCATGCGGGTCCTGGTCATTGGGGACGGCGATGTTCAGCCGGGCGATGCGGTAGCGTATCTGACGCAGGCTGATGCCCAGCCGGGCTGCGGTGGCGGTTCTGTTGAAACCCGCTTCGCGCAAGGCTCGTATCAGAATGTCCCGCTCCTGCTGGTCCAGCCAGGCCTGAAGGTCATTGGGCAGAGGGACCGAGCAGCCCGTGCTGGCGGCGGGCTGTGGTGATTGGTAGGCAGGCTGCGCCTCGGTGTGGTTGGGGAGGGTGGGGGCTGGTAGCGTCCGCGCCACCAATGGGGCGGGGGTGCCAGAGGGCCAGTCCACATGCAGCTCGTCTCCGTCGCTGAGTGCCACGGCCCGGTGCAACAGGTTTTCCAGTTCGCGGACGTTGCCGGTCAGGGGGTGTGCGGCAATGGCTTGGAGCGCATGCTCTGTCAGAGAAGGCACTGGCATGCCAGATTCCTGGGCGATGCGCGCCAGAAGTGCGGCACACAGCACAGGCAGATCTTCACGCCGCTCGCGCAACGGGGGGATCACGATTTCGATCACGTTGAGCCGGTAATAGAGATCCTGGCGGAAGCGGCCCGATTGCACGTCGGCGGCCAGGTCGCGGTGTGTGGCGCTCACGATGCGCACATCCACCGTCTCCTCCTGGGTGGAGCCAAGAGGTCGTACGCTGCGCTCCTGGATGGCGCGCAGCAATTTGGACTGCATGGCCAAGGGAAGGTCACCGATTTCGTCCAGAAACAGCGTGCCGCCACGGGCTGCCTGAAAGTAGCCGTCCCGATCCTGGGTGGCACCGGTGTAAGAGCCTTTCCGGGCACCAAAAAATTCTGCCTCCAGCAGGTTTTCTGGGATGGCGCCGCAGTTCACGGCAACCAGGGGACCATCGGCACGCTGGCTGCTGGCATGCAGCGCTTGCGCAACCAGTTCCTTGCCCGTGCCGGATTCCCCATGAATCAGCACGGGCGCCATGCCTCGTGCCACCTTGGCCACGCGCTGCTTGACGTTGCGAATGGCCTCTGAGGTGCCCACCAGCCGGTCCAGTGCGGTGCCCGCTGCCAAGGGGTCTGCGCTGAACGCGCCCTGCCGACTCTGTACGCCGCCGGTGCGTGCGGCCCGGGGCGCGGGGACACCCCCGGTGCCTTGTACGGCCGATGCGACGACGGAGCGGAACTGCTTCAGATCCACGGGTTTGGTCAGATAGTCGAAGGCACCAGAGCGCAGGGCTTCCACGGCGTTCTCTGCGGAGCCATACGCTGTCATGACCACGCAGCGCTCGCGGCGCTGCTGGTCGCGCAGATCCTGCAGCAGTTCCATGCCGAAACCATCGGGCAGGCGCATGTCGGTGATGACGGCGTCAAAGCGGTGGGCCTTGAGCTGTTCGCGCGCCTCCTGGACGCTGGATGCGGTCTCCACCCGATAGCCTTCGCGCAGCAAGGTCAGTTCGTACAAGGTGCGCAGGTCGGGTTCGTCGTCCACGACGAGGATGGAAGCGGTAGGTGCGTTCATGGCAGGGCGTTTCAGACCACGATGGTGTCAAACAGCGTGGCAGCATCGGCAGGGCGTGTGGTGCGGCGAAAGCCGACGGTAAAGGCGTTGCCGCCTACCTCGCCCCGCAAGGTGGTACGGGTCAGCCGCTGGTAGCTGATGGACGCTCCATGCCGCTGACATAACTCGCGGCAAATATAGAGGCCCAGGCCGCTGGAGCGGCTTTCGGAGGAAAAAAACGGTTCGAACAGGTGACGCTCCACGGACTTGTCCATGGGGGCACCGTCGCTCCAGACTTGCAGGCTGGTCTGGCCGGAGGGCAAGGTGCGGGTGGTCACCGTGAGGGAGTCAGGCTCCTGTCCCACATAGCGCAGGGCATTGTCCAGCAGGTTCACGAGCACGCGGCGCAGGTGTTCGGTGTCGAATTCCACCTGCGGATTGCCCGCTTCCAGCATCACTACTGCCCGGCGCTGCACGGGGTCCTGGGCCTGCCAGTCATTCCATATTTGCGACACCGTTTCGTCCAGGGGCAAGGTGGACGCGGGCGCATGGCTGATCTGGTGCTGCACGCGGGCGATATCCAGTACCTCCTCGGCAATGCGCGCGAGGCGGTCGGCGTTCTGCTGCACCATGTGGGCCAGGCGCTTGTGTGCCGGGTCGTGCAGGTCTTCTTCGAGCAAGGCATTGGCCTGCACGATGGCGGCCAGCGGGTTGCGGATCTCATGGGCCACGGCGGCGGACATGCGGCCCATGGCCGCCAGCTTTTCCGTGCGCAGGCGGGCTTCCATCTCGCGCAGGTCGTGCAGAAACATCACGCACAGGCGCTCGGTCTGCGTCTGCCGCGCTGCCTCGCGCGTCGAAGTCAACCACGTGCGTACATGCAACCCGGTGGGGCTTTGTCCCGGGTGCAGGAGGTCTACGTCGGCGGTCTGGGGCTGTTCCTGGCGGAAGGTGCGCCGAGCCAGGATCACGAGCGGATTCCAGGGTGTCTCGGATGCCAGGATGAATGGCAGCTCGGGCAGCGAGGTGCCCCCGAGCAACTGCAGCCCTGCGGGGTTTGCAATGCGCACAACATCGCTTTCGTCCACGACCAACACCCCATCGGTCAGGTTCTGGATGACCAGTGCGCTGACCTGCGTCTGCACGCGGGCAGCAACCTGGCTTTGCTGCGCCACTTCCTGCTCGCGCGCCAGGCGTGTTGCCAGTTGGTGCACAAGATAGCTCACGATGAAATAGCCTGTGCCAGTCAGCGCGCTTTGCAGGTAGCGCGGTGCGTCGTCGCCCGCAGTGCCCGAGCCGAGCCACCAGGCCCAGCCCAGCAGCAGCAGCGTGACGCCTGCTGTGGTGCCCAGTGCCAAGGTCAGCGTTCCCAGCACGGCTGCCATCAGGATGGGCAAGCCAAACAGGGGGGTGTAGTTCATGGTGCCCGCGTTCAGCAGTTGCAGGGCGACAATCGCTGCAAGGTCAACACCAATGGAGGGGAGCCACTGGGGGCCGGTCTTGGGTGAAGGCGGTCTGTGCCTGCCGAGCACGCGCAGCATGACGGCGGCCACCAGATAGGCCACACACACTGCCAGCACGGCGGGTTCGGTGGTCTGGTTGATGGCCTGCCCGGCCCCTTGCAGTACCAGCAGGGCCAGTGCGACCATGACGCGGCCTGTCAGAAAACCGCGCCACAGGCGCACAAATGGCGCATCCATGGTGGACGCAAAGGTGCTTGCGGACAGCGGTGGCATGGTCGGTTTCAGACCGGGCCCAGGCGCCGGTGTTCTGTGCAGCAGTAGGCTTGTTCGCCCACCATCAGTGCGTCTGCCTGCGGAATGTGAACGCCGCAGTGGGCGCAGGCCAGCATGTTCTGCGGGAGGGCCAGCGGAGGTGCAGGCGTTTTGGAAGCGTTTGCCTCTGGCGCGCGTCGGCTGCGCCAGATACCGATGGCGATGGCCAGAACCACCAGCAAGACCAGGTATTTCATGCGCTGCGGCCCAGGACGACTTCCATGACAAAGCGGGAGCCCACATAGGCCAGCAACAGCAGCGCTGATCCGGCGTAGAGCACGCGCACGGCATTGCGTCCCCGCCACCCGAAGCGTGCTCGGCCCACCAGCAACGTGGCAAACGTGATCCAGGACAGCAGCGAGAACACGGCCTTGTGGTCCCACCGCCAGGCCCTGCCGTACAGCGTGTCACCAAACAGCCAGCCCGCCAGCAGCGTGGCAGTCAGCAGGATGAAGCCCGCCGTCACAAACCGGAAGGTCAGGCGCTCCAGCGTGAGCAGGGGGATGCCGCTGTGGGGATCTTCGGCCTGCCGGATGCGTTGCTCTGCCCGTGTCATCAGCCAGGCGTGCACCACGGCGGCGGCAAACAAGCCATAGCAGGCAATGCCCAGCGCCAGGTGCAGCGGCAGCCAGGCGGAAGCCGTCACATGCAGCGGCTGGCCCGGAAAGAGCATCGCCAGCACAATGGCAACCGCCCCCAGCGCTGCCAGTATCCAGCGTGACTGCATCTGCGGAAACAGCTGCCGCTCTACCGCGTACACCGTCAGCACCAGCCAGGCGGTCATCGACAAGGCGGGTGCAAAACCAAATCGGGGGGAATCGCCCCACAGGCCCCATACCAGCACGGCGCCATGCAGCAACCAGGCCACCAGCAGTGCATTGCGCGCCGCTGTAGCGCCCAGCCGCGAGGATGCGGCAGCCGGAACGGCGTATGCCACGGCAGCGGCCAGGGCCAGGAGCCAGCTGGCAGGGGAAGCACTGGGTAAAATCATGGATCGCAGTTTAGCCTTTCGCCCCACCGCCAGCACCCTGGCGCGCAGGCAACACCGGACATCTCCCCTATGGCCTCCGCCCTTACCGACAAACTCACGCGCCTCGTCAAGGAGATGCGTGGCCAGGCCCGCATCACCGAAACCAATGTGCAGGACATGCTGCGCGAGGTGCGCATGGCCCTGCTCGAAGCCGATGTGGCCCTGCCGGTGGTGCGCGATTTCATCGCCCGTGTCAAAGAGAAGGCCCTGGGCCAGGAAGTGCTGGGCTCGCTCAAGCCAGGTCAGACGCTGGTCAGCATCGTCAATCGTGAACTGGCCGCCACCATGGGCGAAGGCGTGGCTGACATCAACCTGGCCGCCCAGCCGCCCGCCGTGATCCTGATGGCTGGTCTGCAGGGCGCGGGCAAGACCACCACCACGGCCAAGCTGGCCAAGCACCTGATCGAAAAGCGCAAGAAGAAGGTGCTGACCGTGTCGGGCGACGTGTACCGCCCGGCCGCTATCGAGCAGCTCAAGACGGTGACCAAGCAGGCCGGTGCCGAATGGTTTCCCAGCACGCCCGACCAGAAGCCGCTCGACATCGCCCACGCCGCACTGGACTACGCCAAGAAGCACTACTTTGACGTGCTGCTGGTCGATACGGCGGGTCGCCTGGCCATCGATGAAGCCTTGATGAAGGAAATCAAGGACCTGCACGCCGCGCTGAACCCGGTCGAAACGTTGTTCGTGGTTGATGCCATGCAGGGCCAGGACGCGATCAACACGGCCAAGGCCTTCAAGGAAGCGCTGCCGCTCACTGGCATCGTGCTCACCAAGCTCGACGGCGATTCGCGCGGCGGCGCTGCGCTGTCCGTGCGCCAGATCACGGGCGCGCCCATCAAGTTTGCGGGTGTGTCTGAAAAGCTCGACGGCCTGGAGGTGTTCGATGCCGAGCGCCACGCGGGCCGCATTCTGGGCATGGGCGACATCGTGGCCCTGGTGGAGCAGGTCACCGCCGGGGTGGACATGGAGGCCGCGCAAAAGCTGGCGGCCAAGGTCAAGAGTGGCGACGGGTTCGATCTGAACGACTTCCTGTCGCAGATCCAGCAGATGAAGCAGATGGGGGGGCTCTCCAGCCTGATGGACAAGCTGCCGTCTCAGCTGACTGCCAAGGCAGGCGCACTGGACATGGACAAGGCCGAGAAGGACATCAAACGCAAGGAGGGCATCATCCAGAGCATGACGCCGCTGGAGCGCCGCAAGCCCGAACTCATCAAGGCTACGCGCAAGAAGCGCATCGCCAACGGGGCGGGTGTGCAGGTGCAAGAGGTCAACCGCTTGCTCAAGGAGTTTGAGCAGATGCAGGGCATGATGAAGAAGATGAAGGGAGGCGGCCTGATGAAGATGATGAAGAAGATGGGCGGGATGAAGGGTATGGGCGGGGGCGGCATGCCCAAGATGCCTTTCTGAGCCCCCGGCGCTGAAATGCAAAAACCCTGAAGAGGCACGGCTTCTTCAGGGTTTTTTGCATTCGGGGGAGACGGGCTTGTGGCGGCCGGCTTATGGCGCTTTCGGTGCTTGCAACCAGTTTTTCAGAGGTTGATTCGCCCAGGCCTTGGCCTCGTCACCGACAAAGATGCGCGGCTGGGATGCGGGGACCTTGCGGCGCCTTTCCTGCGCTGCGATGGATTTCTGCGCCTCGCCCATCCAGTCGGTCACAGAACGGTTTTCTGCGCCCGCCTGGCCAAACAGCGCTTCGGCAAACGGTGTGTGGTCGCCTTTGTACTGGCAATTGAAAGTGGTGCGGCGGGCGTCCGTGGCAGTGAGCAGCACGCGGTTCGGAGCTTTCAGGGGCTCGATGAACGCGCCGCTGTAGCAGGCGGAAAGCACCACCAGCGTTGGCACATCGTTGAGCGGGGCCAGCGCATTGCTAAGGATTTGGGGGGTGAGCGGCGGCAGGTGTTTGCCGCCCGCGTTGATGTTGAGCAGACCGGGGTTGCTGTGGGTCGAAATGAGCAGCAGAACGCGGTCTCGCGGGCGCGCCACTTCGGCCATTTTGGACATCACCAGCGCGAAGTTCTCGGGGGTGGCCTGCGGCCAGTCGGCGCTCTGATCGCGTGCCGGGTTGGCCAGCTTGAGCATCAGCGCATTCGGATCGATGTCTTTGACCAGCTTTTCGGCCAGAAGCACGTCGTTGCGGAAAACCTTGGATTGCGAATGCATCGCAAATCCCGCAAAAATGATGCGCCCAGGGGGCTCGGGTGGTGGAGCCGGTGGTGCTGGCGCAGCGACTGGGGCCGGTGCTGCGACGGGAGCCTTTGCTGAGGGCGCGGCGCAGCCGGTAATGACAAGGGCCAGGGCGAGTGCGCTGGCATGGCACAGCCGCTGGCGGGCGACAGTTAAAAACAGAGACGATTGCATCGATGACAGGGCCGCACACCGCAGAAACCGCGATGAATCGGTTTCACGCACAGGGGCCGGTTGGAAGGGATGCGTATCGTAACGGTGCCCCATCAGCGGGGGCGCCGCCCTGTTGCCGGGGAATTTGCTGCTTTTTCGGTGCTAGCGCTTGTTGGTAAACATTTTATTGCTATAAATAAAATAGCAATCGCAAAAAAGCCGGTGCATGCACCGGCTTGTGGCTTGTGGGGCAATTGTCACATGCCTACAACGCTGCCAGCGGCGCTGGCCGTGCCAGCCGGCTTGCATGCAGCCAGGCTCGGCGCAGCACCGGCGGTGACCAGGACTCCTCGGGGATCAGCAACAGGCGTTGTGCGCGCATGGCCTTGCCCAACGCGATCTGGCTGGTGAACACGGCCAGCGGTATGGCCAGCGCCAGGGGCAGGCCCACAGGCATGAGCCACAGCAGGGCGCTGCTATCGATCACGGCGACACCCACTGCCAGCAGGGCAATCACCAGGCTCATGGGTGCCAGCTGGCGCACGGCGTGGCGCCAGGGCACGGCATGGGCTTCGCGCGGGGGCGACTTCCATTCCAGCTTCAGGCCGGTGAGCGCAATCAGCACGAACAGCGAATGCGCCAGCATGCGGATGGGGGCTTGCAGGATGGCCAGCACACTCTCCAGCGCGGCGCTCTTGAGCAGGCTGACGGCGCCGCCGTATTCCTTTTGCTCGCGGCGCATGAACACGGCGGCCACACCCAGGATGCGGGGCAGGAACAGCATGCACAGCGTCCAGGCCCACAGCGACAGCAATTCGGCCGGCAGGATGTGCCAGTCGGCCACGAGCTTGGCGCCCGACAGCCACAGCGCCGTGCCCAGTGTCAGGAAGGCGAGCCACAGCGGCGCCGACAGGTAGGCCATGGCGCCCGTGATGAACATCGAGCGGTGCACCGCGTGGATGCCGGGCTCGGCCATCAAGCGTGCGTTTTGCAGGTTGCCCTGGCACCAGCGGCGGTCGCGCTGCAGTTCGGCCAGCAGGTCGGGGGGTTGCTGTTCATAGCTGCCAATCAGGTCCGACACCAGCCACACGTGGTAGCCAGCGCGGCGCATCAGCGCGGCTTCGACAAAGTCGTGCGACATGATGCCGCCCGCCAGGCCACCATTGCCCTTGATCGGCGCGAGGGCGCAGTGTTCCATGAAGGGTGCCACGCGAATGATCGCGTTGTGGCCCCAGTAGTGCGATTCGCCCAGCTGCCAGTACTGCATGCCGAGCGTGAACAGGCGCCCCGTGACGCGGGACGCAAACTGCTGCGCACGGGCGTGCAGCGTGACGTGGCCGATGGCCTGCGTGGCGGTCTGGATAATGCCGGCCGTGGGGTTCGCTTCCATGAGTTTCGCCATGGACACGATGCAGTCACCGCTCATCACGCTGTCGGCGTCCAGCACCACCATGTAGCGGTAGTCCTTGCCCCAGCGGCGGCAGAAGTCGGCCACATTGCCGGCCTTGCGGTGCGTGCGGCGTGCGCGCAGGCGGTAGTACACCTGCACCTGCGGTTGCTGACTGTGCTGCGCCAGGGCGCTGCGCAGTTCCTCCCAGGCGGCGCGTTCAGCCTGGGCGATGGCGGGGTCATAGCTGTCGGACAGCACAAACACGTCGAAGGTGGCCCCGTGGCCGGTCGATGCCACCGACTCGCACGTTGCCCGCAGCCCCGCAAACACGGTGGCCACGTCCTCGTTGCAGATCGGCATGATGATGGCCGTGCGCGCGTCGGGTGCCAGTTCATGCTCCACCACACTGCGCACGGACAGCGCATGCCTGTCGCCGCGCAGCATGACCCAAAAGCCCATCAAGCCGGTGAGAAAGCCGGTGACCACCCAGGCCGACAGCAGGGCAAACAGCGCGATCTGCCCATAGCCCAGCCACGGGTTCTCATACTCAGGCTGCACGCCGGCAAACAGGAAACTCGCCAGGGCCGTGGTCAGCACCGTCAGCACCGCAAAGGTCCAGCGGCGGCGCTGCGCAGCACCCTCCCATTCCTGGGCTGGCCGGTTTTCGGGCGATGCGGGAGGGCTGGTTTCGGTGCGACCGGTCAGCTTGAGAAGCAGGGCTGTGCCCATGCTGTTCCAGAAGCCGCGCCAGGGCACGGGTGCCATGGAACCCCGGTGGACGGGCGGCGCGGTGACGGCATTGGGATGCCGTTCCTCGCGCAGCGTGCTGCGTTGGGGGTGATGGGGCACCGGGGGGCTTACTCGGGAAGAATGATGTGCGTCCATGTTTCACTCACAGCGTTGTTGTCGTGTTGAAGAAAAGCGCGCAGCTCGATCGGGCGATCGGCCTTTTGGCGCTGTACGCGAACGGTCATGCGCCACTGCTCGGTGGCGGGATTGCGGTAGACGATGTTTTCCAGCACCTTGCCGTTGGCATCGCTGGTCACCACGGCTTTCACGGTGGCGTCAGCGGGCAAAGCCTTGAGGGCGGGGCCGTCGAAATCGACCACGTACTGCGCCTGCTGACGCAAGGCGGCAGTGGTCTCTTTGGTGTAGCCCACGCCCCGGCGCGATTGCGTGGCCCAGGCCCCGGGCGGCCGCTGCTGTTCATCGCCTTGCCAGCTCAGCTCGTAGGCAAATTCCAGGGGCTGGCCGGGGGCGGGCATCTGGGCGGGTACCCAATACGCCACGATGTTGTCGTGCGTTTCGTCGGGGGTGTTGAGCTGCACCAGTTCGACGCGGCCAGCGCCCCAGTCGTGCAGGGGGCGCACCCAGGCACTTGGGCGGCGCTCATAGCGGGCTTCCACGTCCTCATAGTTCGACCATTGGCGGTCGCGCTGCATCAGGCCAAAGCCTTTGGGATTTTTGGTGGCAAACGATGTGACCAGCGTCTGCTTGGGGTTTTGCAGCGGACGCCAGAGCCATTCGCCTTCGCCCGTGGCAATCATCAGCCCGTCGGAGTCATGGACCTCCGGCCGGAAGTCTTCTTTGCGGGGCTGGTTCTCGCCAAAGAAAAACATGCTGGTCAAGGGCGCAATGCCCAGCGTGGCGATGGGCTTGCTGCCCGTGCTGGGCCGCACAAAAATGCGGCTGCGCACGGTGGTGGTGGTCTGCGTCCCCGGCTGGATGTCGAAGCGGTAGGCGCCGGTGGCACGGGGCGAATCCAGCAGCGCATACACGGTGACCTGTGTGGACAAGGGATCCGGCCGCACCAGCCAGAACTCGGTGAAGCGTGGGAACTCTTCGCCACTGCCACCCACGGTGTCGATGGCCAGCCCGCGCGCTGACAGGCCGTATTGCTGACCCTTGCCCAGTGCGCGGAAGTAGCTGGCGCCCTGGAAGACCACCAGCTCATCCTTGTAGGCGCTGGAGTTGAGGTGGTTGTGCAGGCGAAAGCCCGCAAAGCCGAGGTCGCCCCAGGCCTCAGGCCGCACCTGGTTCTTGCCGTAGTCGAAGTCCGCGCGGCTGTAGCCGATGTGGCGCGCGCCCTGCGGTGTCACCTCGTTGATCAGCACTGGCTCCTTCTGGTACAGGCCCAGGTGGAAGAACATGGCCTCGAACGGCAGCTTTTCGGCGCGCCACAGGGCACGGTCGGGGCGCCAGCGGATGTCGCGCACCTGGTCGTAGTTGAGGTTGGCGAGGTCGGCGGGGAGCTTGTCGCTGGATGCGCGATAGGGCTTCTCCGCCCGTTCCCGGGCGATGCGGGTGACGCTGTCGAAATCGAAGCTCTGGGCCTGTGCGGCGCCTGCCAACAGGGTGGCGGCCAGCGCTATCGCGGCCTGTGGGAGGCGGCCGGTGAAGCGTGAACAGTGAGAAAAAACAGCTTGCATGCTGAGACTAGGGCAAACCCTGTGCCAGCTTCAAAAAACTGTTTTAAATCAATGGTTTAAGTCATCAATTGCATGTAAGCAGTTGTGCGACTCGTGGATTAGGGGGGAAATCCAGTGTTTTTGTCGCCGAATGGCGACGGCGGAGCAAGGCGCTAGAGAAAAACTGAATCAAATCAACGACCTAGTCGTGTCGCTCATCAGCGACGTCTTCGTTGTCCACAGCGTCGTTCTTGAAGTTTCCGGGGGTCAATGCGTGCTTTTGCAGCAGTCGGTAGAACTCTGTGCGGTTGCGCTGTGCCAGGCGCGCCGCGTCGGCTACATTGCCATCCGTCATCTTGAGCAGGCCCACCAGGTACTCGCGCTCAAACCTTTGGCGGGCCTCAGCAAAGCTCAGCACCTGGGTAGATGGCGTGCGCAGCGCGCGCTGCACCAGCGTCAGGGGCACCAGGGGCGTGGTGGACAGGGCACACACCTGTTCGACGACGTTGTAGAGCTGTCGCACGTTGCCAGGCCAGGCGGCCAGGGTCAGTGCCTTGAGCGCCTCGGGTGCAAAGCCTGACAGGCGCTTGTCGTACTTGCGCGCCAGCTTGTCGAGAAAGTGGTTGGCCAGCAGCGCGATGTCTTCGCGCCGATCTCCCAGGGTGGGCAGCGCCAGCGTGACCACATTGAGCCGGTAGTACAGGTCTTCGCGGAACTGGGCCGTGGCCATGGCGGCTTCCAGGTCGCGGTGCGTGGCCGAGATGATGCGCACGTCGATGGGAATCGACTGGCTGGCACCCACGGGGCGCACCGCGCGTTCCTGCAGCACCCGCAGCAGCTTGACCTGCAGGGCGGGCGGCATGTCGCCAATCTCGTCGAGCAACAAGGTGCCGCCTTCCGCCGCCTGGAACAGCCCCTTGTGGTTGCTCACTGCGTCGGTAAAGGCCCCTTTGACGTGGCCGAACAGTTCGGATTCGAGAAGGGCTTCGGGGATGGCGCCGCAGTTGACCGCCACAAAGGGGTGGCGCGCGCGCGGGCTGGCGCGGTGGATGGCCTGGGCCAGCAACTCCTTGCCCGAGCCGCTATCGCCCAGCAGCAGCACACTGGCGTCCGACTGGGCCACCATGTAGGCCTCGGCCAGCAGGTCGGTCATGCGGTTGGAACGGCTCACGATGTCGGCACGCCATGCTTCATGGGCGTGGGCATGTGTGACGGCGGGGGCGCTCAGGGCCAGTGCCTGGGCAATCTTTTCCAGCAGTTCTTTGCCGTCGTAGGGCTTGGTGAGGTAGGTGAACACCCCGCGCGAAGTGGCTTCCACCGCGTCGGGAATGGTGCCGTGGGCAGTGAGCAGGATGACCGGCAGCGAAGGGTGTCGCGCACGCACTTCGTCGAACAGCGCGAGGCCATCACGCCCAGGTAGGCGCACATCGCTCAGCACGAGCTGTGGGCGTGCCATGTCCAGCTGCGCCAAGGCCGCCTCGGCCGAGCCCACGGCGACCACGTCGTATCCGGCGGCCTGCAAGCGCAGCGACAGCAGCCGCAGCATGTCGGCATCGTCGTCCACCACAAGGACGCGGGCGCGGGGCGTTGTGCGGGATGGGGTGGGGGCAGCTGCCATGGCGGTTTCCTTTGACACCTTCCTGAGCGATCAGGGCGTGGGGCGCTGGGGGCTACTGCCCGGGGGCGAGGCGGGGGCGGCAGGAAGCGGGGCCGGGCGCGTGGTCAGGCTGCGTTCGATGGCGCGCACGGCCTCCAGCCGTTCGTTGAGCTGGTCGTTGCGGCGCTGCGCCTCGCGCAGTTGCTGGCCCTGCCGCTCCAGCTGGTCTTCCAGCCTGCGTTGCTGCAGAAGCCGCGACTCCATCAGCCGCGCCAGGGGGTGGAGGGCTTGTGCCGCTGCCGTGGTGTTGCTCATCACCCGCTGCACCAGGCCCAGGGCACGGGCCGTATCGACGGGCTGGCGCGTCTGGGCCAATGCTGTTGCCAGAAGTAGGGGGGTCTCCACCGAGGCATCTTCCGCCTCGCCCAGGCGGGCAATCTCTTTGGCCAGCTCTGCGGGGGCCATACGCAGGGTACGGTCCGTTTGCGCCAGCACCTGCAGGACCGGGATGGCATCCGAAGGAGCGCTGGTGGCGGCGGCCGGGTTGGGGCTGGGGGATTCCGTAGCCACCGGGGCTGGCGTGGGGGCGGTCATGGGCGGAACAGGCGCTGCAACCGCTTGGGGCGCCGTCGCATTGCATCCGGCCAACGTGATGGCTGCAGCCAGCAACATCACCCATACCGGAAAGTCCAGGGCGCGCATGTTGGTGGGGTGGACGGGAAGACAACTAGGCAGCATGCGGTAGTTCCATGCGAAAAAAGGTGTGGACGCCATCTTCCACCAACCGCACCTGGCCGCCGTGGGCGACGATGTACTCTTGGACGATGGAAAGCCCGATGCCGGTGCCGCGCACTGCGTCGTCCGGCTGGCGGATGCCACGGTAAAAAGGTTCGAACACGCGATCACGGTCTGCCTGGGCCACACCGGGGCCCTGGTCCGAAACGTCCACGCGCACGCAGCCCGCATGGCGCGAGAGGGATAGCCGCACCGTTCCCCCTTTGGGCGAAAAACGAATGGCGTTGGACAGCAGGTTGCTGATTGCCGAGGCGATTTTGTCGGCGTCAATGGGCAGAGAGATGGCGGATCCTTCCACCAGCACCCGCAGGCCCCGGGCTTGCCATTGCAGCCGCTGGGCTTCCACCTGGGCTTCCAGCAGCGCGAGCAGATCGGTGTCGCGCCGCTGCAGCTGGCGTGCCTCAAAGGCTGCAGCGTTAAAGCGCAGCAAGGCTTCAATCTCCCCTTGCAAAACCAATGTGTTGTGGTGAAGGATCTGTGTGACTTCGCGCTGGCCGGCATTGAGTTCACCGGTCACACCGTCCTGCAGCAGCGCCACGCCCTCGCGCATCGCGGCCAGCGGCGTCTTGAGTTCGTGCGAGACATGGCGCAGGAAGCGGGCCTTGTCCGAATCCAGTTCCAGCAGCCTCAGGCGCAGCCATTCCAGCTGCTGCCCCACGCGGCGTACGTCGTCGGGGCCGGAGATCACCACGGGCGCTTCAAGCTGGTTCTCGCCCAACCGCCGAATCGTGCCTTCCAGCCGCTTGAAAGGACGGGCAAGCCAGATGCCCAGCGCCAGGGCCAGGACGAGCGCCAGGACGATCACCCCTACCACCTGGTGCGTCACGTTGCGGCGGCTCGCTTCCACCCGGTCCAGCAGCGCGCGGTTACGTTGTGCATTGATCTCCTGGACCGATTGCACGATGGCGGTATGCAGCGCTTCAAGCGTGACAAATTCTTCCGCTACCCGTTGCTCGTTTTCCAGGGCCCGTTCCGGCGGTGCATCCAGCAGTGCCTTCACGGCGTCAAGATGCGCACGCCACTGGCTGGCCTGGTCTTCGGGAAGGCCGCCCTGGTGCAACTGGTCGAGAACGGCTTGTGCCTCTACGGACATTTCGTTGAAGCTGCGCCGCAGCGGCGCATCCCGCAGCACCAGGGACTGGCGTGCCGCGCGTTCTAGGGCCTGCCCGCGCTGGTTCAATGCCTGGGCCGCTGTGCTCAGCGTGGTGGCCTCGGCGGCACCAAGCCGGCTTTGCGCCATGAGCTGTTCCAGGGTGTACAGCGCCCGCAACGAGCTGACCCCCAGCAGTCCCGCTATGAGCAGGAAGGCCAGCAGCAAAAGCTGCTGGAACGAGAGGCCGTGCAGCGGGCCGTCGGCCTTGCGAAGATCCGCGCTTGGCGGGGTGTCTGCCGTCATTGCCACTGGCGCCGGGTGCGCGTCAGGCTGCGACTGCCGCCTCGCGGGTGAGCACTTCGCCGCGCAGCGTGTAGGCCTTGGCTTCGGTGATGGTGACATCCACCATCTGGCCTACCAGGCGTGACTGACCCACAAAGTTCACCACGCGGTTGCATTCGGTACGGCCCATCAGCTCGGTGGTATCGCGCTTGGAAGCGCCTTCTACCAGGATGCGCTGCACCGTGCCCACGCGGCTCTCGCTGATGGACTTGATGTTGGCGTTGATGACGCCTTGCAGGTGCTGCAGGCGGCGCAGCTTTACGTCGTGCGGCGTGTCGTCGTGCAGGCCAGCCGCTGGGGTGCCGGGGCGGGGGCTGAAGATGAAGCTGAAGCTGTTGTCAAAGTGGATGTCGTCAATCAACTTCATCATCTTGTTGAAGTCGTCTTCGGTCTCGCCGGGGAAGCCCACGATGAAGTCGCTGCTCATGGCCAGGTCAGGTCGGATGGCGCGCAGCTTGCGCACCGTGCTCTTGTATTCCATGGCGGTGTAGCCGCGCTTCATGGCCATCAGGATGCGGTCGCTGCCGTGCTGCACAGGCAGGTGCAAGTGGCTGGCCAGCTTGGGCAGCTTCGCATAGGCCTCGATCAGTCGGGGCGTGAACTCATTGGGGTGGCTGGTGGTGTAGCGGATGCGCTCGATGCCCGGGATGTCGGACACGTATTCGAGCAGCAGGGCAAAGTCGGCAATCTCGGCCGTGCCACCCATCTTGCCCAGGTAGGCGTTCACGTTCTGGCCCAGCAGGGTGATTTCCTTCACGCCCTGGTCGGCCAGCCCTGCCACTTCCACCAGCACGTCGTCAAACGGGCGGCTCACCTCTTCGCCCCGGGTGTAGGGAACCACACAGTAGCTGCAGTATTTGCTGCAGCCTTCCATGATGGACACAAAGGCCGAGGCGCCCTCCACGCGCGCGGGCGGCAAGTGGTCGAACTTCTCGATCTCAGGAAAGCTGATGTCCACTTGCGGCTTATCCAAGCGCTCGCGCTGGTTCAGCATCTCGGGCAGGCGGTGCAGGGTTTGGGGTCCAAACACCACGTCCACATAGGGGGCGCGCTTGATGATCTCTGCGCCTTCCTGGCTGGCCACGCAGCCGCCCACGCCAATCTTCACGCCGCGTGCCTTCAGGTGCTTGATGCGGCCCAGGTCGCTGAAGACTTTCTCTTGCGCCTTTTCGCGCACCGAGCAGGTGTTGAAGAGGATGAGGTCGGCTTCGTCCACGTTCTGCGTGGGCTCGTAGCCCTGGGCAGCGTGGAGCACGTCGGCCATCTTGTCCGAGTCGTACTCGTTCATCTGGCAGCCGAAGGTTTTGATGAAGACTTTTTTGGCCATGGCAGGCTCTCTTGCAATCAGAAAGAAAAAGGGCGGAGCACCGCAGCGCGCCGCAAATATTCAAGGGCCGCGCCGGGACACAGGGCGCGGCTGATGGGTCAACGCATCACTTGCGGATGGCGTCGTACTCGGTGCGGTAGTTGCGCTCGACCGTGTCGCTGCCCTTGCGGGGCTGCTCGGCTTCGCCCTGGGTCAGGATCCAGGCGGTGATCAGCATGCCGGTGCTGTTTTCGATCACGTAGTTCACCTTGTAGCTCTGCCCCAGCACCGTGTGCATCATGACCAGCGTGTTCTGAGGGCTTAGCAGGCGCATGCCAGGCGCCAGGCGGATGCTGCGGCCATTGAGCGTGGCCTCTGATGCCGTGTTGAGGGTCAGGGTGCCGCGCTGGGCCGCATCGGGAAAGGTCCGCATGCCGCCAAGCCCGGGCTGTACCTGGGCGGACACCGGCAGGGTGCCGCAGAGCAGGGCGCAGGCCACAGCCGCGATGAGCTTTCGCGCGGGTGCCGTCGGCGAAGTGAGGGAGGAAGCAGGCGAGGAAGTCGTGGTGCAGCGGTTCATGGTTTACATCCAGGGGCTGAAACAGCGATTCTAAAAGCGGGGCCAATCCCGCAGTTCTCAAAAATAATAGCTGCGCGCGCTTGTTTTTAAAGGATTTCCAGCGGTTTTCCATTAAAAACCAATGGCATCAAGCGTCGGCAGCTATGATTTTTGAGGTGCGGCTGCCCAATAAAAAACCCACAGTGCGCAGGCACTGTGGGTTGGATTTGGTGGTCGTAGGTGGACTTGAACCACCGACATCAGCATTATGAATGCTGCGCTCTAACCAACTGAGCTATACGACCGCAGTCCAAGATTATAGAACAAAAATTATTGGTGTGTGAAGTTCGCGGTGCGCTTGTTCATGAAAGCGTCCATGCCTTCCTTCTGGTCCTGGGTGGAGAACAGGGCGTGGAAGAGGCGGCGCTCGAACATCACACCGTCCGACAGGCTGCCTTCGAAGGCGCGGTTGACCGACTCCTTGGCCGCCATCACGGCGATCTGGGAGAAGCCTGCAATGATGATGGCGGCACCCAGTGCTTCGTCCATGAGCTTGTCGTAGGGCACCACGCGGCTGACCAGGCCGGAACGTTCGGCTTCCACCGCGTCCATCATGCGACCGGTCAGGGCCATGTCCATCGCCTTGGATTTGCCCACTGCGCGCGGCAGACGCTGCGTACCGCCTGCGCCGGGGATCACGCCCAGTTTGATTTCGGGTTGGCCGAATTTGGCGTTTTCAGCGGCGATGATGAAATCGCACATCATGGCCAACTCGCAGCCACCGCCCAGTGCAAAACCGCTGACAGCGGCAATGACGGGCTTGCGGATGGAGCGGATCGCTTCCCAGTTGCGGGTGATGTAGTCGCCCTTGTAAGTGTCTGCGAAACTGTATTTCGCCATGGCGCCAATGTCGGCGCCTGCGGCAAACGCCTTTTCACTGCCTGTGACGATGATGCAGCCGATTTTTTCGTCCGCATCAAAGGCCTTCAGTGCCGCGCCCAGCTCATCCATGAGCTGGTCGTTCAGCGCGTTGAGCTGCTTGGGCCGGTTGAGCGTGACGATACCAACCTTGTCCGCCTCAATGCGAACCTCGATAGTTTCGTAAGACATGAAATCTCCTGGGTTTATAGGTAGTTATGAAAGCACGAACGAATATACCCAAGCATGCCCGAACCTATGCGCTGGTAGGTAGAACACCGTACCGCTCCGGTGTCATGTCCCTGGCTCAGTTCAACCAGCGCCCCAAGGCGGCAGCGTTGCCAATCGACAGGCTCACCGTGTCTGGCACCGTGGCGGTGGTGGTGCGGGAGGCCTTCTTAGGGTGTGTGGACGCACTGCGGGCCGACAGTTCGAGCGGCAACCGCACCAGTCGGCCGTCCCGTGCCACTAGGGCCGTCAAGGATGTCTCGGTGCCGGCATAGAACGCCACGTCCTCCAGCTTGCTGATGCGCCACCCCTGGCCTTTCACTTCAATGCCCAGCCACTCATCGCCAGCCGCCATGCCCGCCTTTTCCGCAGGGCCACCTCGCAGCACGGTCTTGATTTGCACGCTGTGGTTTTCTCCCACCCGCAGCCCCAGCCGCTGCGCCCATTGGGGGGTCTCCGCCTTGAGCAAAACGCCGTTGGCTTCCAGCAACTCTGCCAGCGGCAGTTCTGCGGTGCTGTGCACCCACCGCGCCAGTTCTGTATCGAAGGGCCGATCGGACAGTTCTTTCAATACTGCCAGCAAATCGTCTTGCGACATCGGGCCGCCCTGGCACCGCAGCCACAGCGTGCGCATGACCTCATCCAGGCTGGTCTTGCCTTCGCGGCGCAGGGCCAGGTCCAGGCACAGGGCCACCAGCGAGCCCTTGGTGTAGTAGCTGACCGTCGCGTTGGGGGTGTTTTCGTCCTGGCGGTAGTACTTGACCCAGGCGTCAAAGCTGGCTTGCGCCACGGTCTGCACGGCCCTGCCTGGTGTCTGAAGCACCTGGTTGATGGTTTTGGTGATGAGCTTCAGGTACGCAGCGTCGTCAATCAACCCTGCACGGCGTAGCAGCAAATCGTCGTAGTAACTGGTAAAGCCCTCGAAGAACCACAGCAGCTCCGTGTAGTTTTCGCAGGTGTAGTCGTATTGGGCAAAATCGGCGGGGCGCAGCCGCTTGACGTTCCACGCGTGGAAGTACTCGTGGCTGATCAGGCCCAGCAGTGTGGTGTATCCATCACCAGTGCGGGCCTCATCGACCCGTGGCAGGTCGCGCCGACCACAGATGAGCGCGGTGGAGTTGCGGTGCTCCAGCCCTCCGTAGCCGTCGCCCACGGCGTTGAGCATGAACAGGTAGCTCTTGAAAGGCGCCTTGCCTTCACCATGCCAGAAGCGGATTGCGGTCTCGCAGATCTTCTGGGTGTCTGCCAGCAGGCGCTTACCGTCAAAAGAGGGCGCGGCACCAGCCACCACAAAGCGGTGCGGAACGCCGCAGGCCGTGAAGCGGCCGGTCCAGAAGAGGCCCATTTCCACCGGGCAGTCAACCAGCTCGTCGTAGTTCGCCGCAGCGTAGAGACCAAAACCCTTCTTGTCTGTCTTGACGGGGGACAAGCCGGTGGCCACTGACCAGGTGGCCGTAGCAGGCGTGCTGGCAATATCGAGCGTGTGGCGCTGCGTTTCCTGGCCCTGCACGCGCAGGCACAGGCTGGTGCCGTTGAAAAACCCGCGCGATGCGTCCAGCCAGGCCGTGCGCACCGAGGTGTCGTAGGCGCAGACGGCGTAGGACAGCACAAGGGGCTTGTTGGGGCTGCATTCAGCTTGCCACCGATGCTTGTCCAGTTGCGTGAGCTTCACTTCCCGCGTGCCCTGGTGGGCTTTGAGCTCTTGCAGATTTTTGGAGAACTCCCGCACCAGATAGCTCCCCGGAATCCAGATCGGCAGCGAGACCTCTTGCTGCGCTGCAGGGTGGGGAATCGTCAGTGCAATGCGAAACAGATGACCGTGCAGGTCCGCTGGCTCAACGTGGTAGTGAATGGCGGCGGATTCTGGCTTGCGGGTTGAGGGCATGGGCAACTGCAGGTTCGGGCCTTGTGGTCAGATGGCGCGGCCCGTGGGAGCGGGGCCTGCGCGCATGCAAAACGCGTATTAGTTGGCGGCAGGGGTTTCGCTGCTGGCCTCGGCCAGGCGCTTTTCCACTTCCTTGGCGCCGATGGCCCCGGGCACGCGGGCGCCGTTGGCAAAAATCAGCGTAGGCGTTCCTGTGATCTTGTGCTTGCGGCCAAATGCCAGGTTGCGCTGCAAGGCGCTGGTATCGCAGCTCGCTGCAGGCACAGGCTTGTCGCGCACCATGAGATCCTGCCAGGCCGTCACCTGGTCTTTGGAGCACCAGATGTTGCGCGATTTTTCCGCAGAGTCGGGGCTGAGGATGGGGTACAGGAACAGATACACCGTCACGTTGTCCACGTTCTGCAGATCGCGTTCAAAACGCTTGCAATAGCCGCAGTTGGGGTCCTCAAACACGGCCAACTTGCGTTTCCCGTCGCCGCGCACAATGGTGAAGGCGTCTTTGAGGGGCAGTGCCGAGAACTCGACGGCTGTGAGCTTTGCAATGCGGTCTTCGGTCAGATTCCGGCGCACTTTCGTATCGATCAGTTCACCCTGGATCACATAGTTGCCCTTGGCGTCCGTGTAGAAAAGGTCCGTCCCGATGCGTACCTCGTAGAGGCCTTTCATGGGGGTGGGGCGCACCTCGTCAATCTTGTCCATTTGGGGAATGCGTTCAGCGAGCGCCTTGCGGATGTCTGCTTCTTGTGCGGTGGCGGCAAAGCCGGAGGCCAGCGCGGCGGCAGCGAGCAGGGTGGGAATCAGTTTCATGGTGTTCTCGTTAAAACGGTCTGGTGGCTTCCAGAGGGCGGCCACCGGTGTGGTCAGTAATTTCCCATGGCCTGGCGGGCCACGAAGTGCTTCAGTGGGCCGCTCAGTTCAAAGCCCTTCATTCCCCAGTTGCGCAGCGCCTGCAGGGGCCCTTCCTGGCGGGAGAAGAGTTGTTGCAGGCCATCCGTCGCCAATCCCATCGGCAGCAGGGCTGCCTTGCGCTCGCGCTCGTAGCCCCGCAGCAAACGTACATCAGCCACACTGCGCCAGTAGTCGCGCCCATGCAGCGCGCTGGCCAGGGCTTGCGCGTCTGCCAGTCCCAGGTTCAGCCCCTGGCCTGCGAGCGGATGCACGTTGTGCGCCGCGTCACCAGCCAGCACCCAGCTGCGTGGGTTTTTTCCGGTGGATGGCAAGCTGCCACACCAGCGGTCTGCTTTTGCAAGCTGCAGGGGCCAGGCTGCTCGTTCCACACTGAGCGTCAGCGACCCCAGGGATTCCCGGCTGGCCATGTGGAGCTTCTGCGCGAATTCTTCAGGGGACAAGGCCATCAGCGGCGCGACATGTTCCTGCAAGACGGACCAGACAACCGCCACGGAGTTCCCCTGCGGCCCGCCCAAAGGCAAAAAAGCCAGGATGCCGTCGGGCAAAAACCATTGCCGTGCCACCTGTTCGTGGGCGCGTTCACACTGCAATCGGGTGGCGATGGCGTTTTGCCCATACGGCGTCACCTGAAAATCCACACCAAACTCTTCGCGCGTGCTGCTGGCGCGGCCCTCGCACACCACGGTCAGTGCCGCCGGCACGGGGGCATCGACCATTTCCACCTGGGGCTGGTAGCGCAGAGCTTCGGCGAGGCGGGCCTCCAGGGCGGGCACGTCAACGATCCAGGCCAGGGCTTCCACCCCTTGGGTGGCCGCATCAAAATGCACGGCGCCATCCCGGTCTCCTTGTACCTGCATGGATCGCACGGCTGTGGCGTGCTCTGCACCGGGCCAGCTGCGAAGCGATTCCAGCAGTTTGCGCGATGCTGCGTTCAGCGCATAGGCCCGCACATCGGCAGCTGCGGGGGGCTTCGGGCCGGGGGCAGGTAGCAGGGCCACTTTCAGCCGTTCGCGGGCCAGCAGCAGTGCCAGCGTCTTGCCCACAATGCCGGTGCCGCGAATACAGATATCAAAGGTTTGGGCCATGGCGGCATTGTAGGAGCGGGCCTGGGCCCTTGGGCGCGGTGCAAAATCGGACTCGCTGTCCAACTGGTCATTTTTGAGGAGCACCTTCGCGTGAGTTTCCACCCTGATTCCGATCTGTCGGGCACCATCGCGCGCCTGTTTGTCTATCCCGTCAAGTCGTGTGCTGGCATTGAAGTGCAGCAGGCCTTGCTCACCGATACGGGGCTCGATCTGGACCGTGCCTGGATGGTAGTAGACGCTGAGGGCATGTTTGTAACCCAGCGCACGCTGCCGCGCATGGCGCTGATTCGCCCGCAGCTCAAAGCTGATGAGATGGTGCTGCGTGCGCCTGGCATGCTGGCCTTGCATGTGGCCATCGATGCGGTCGAGGCGCCCGCCACCGTGACCGTGTGGCGGGACACGGTGCCCGCATGGGACATGGGTGCCGTGGCGGCGCAGTGGTTTACGGATTTCCTCGGCCAGCCGTGCCGCCTTGTCCGTTTTGATCCGGAATACCGCCGCTTGTCCAGCATGGAGTGGACGGGCGGTGTCGAGGCGCCGAACCAGTTTTCCGATGGTTTTCCCTTGTTGCTCGCCAGCCAGACATCGATGGATGAGCTGAACCTGCGACTTCAGGCTGCAGGCCATGCCGCCGCGGGGATCGAGCGGTTTCGGCCCAATGTGGTCATGGCCGGGGTGGACGCACACGACGAGGACCGAGTGGATCTGGTGCGTGTGGATGCGCAAGAGGGTGAAATCCACCTTCAGCCCGTCAAACCCTGTTCGCGGTGCCCCATTCCTGACATCGACCCCGCGACAGCCGAAAGCAACCCATCGGTGGGGGATACCCTGCGGACCTATCGGAAGGACCAACGGCTCGATGGCGCCATCACGTTCGGAATGAATGCCATCGTGCGCCAGGGGGCGGGCCAGATGCTGCGCGTGGGTCAGCGGGTGGCGGCCAATCTGCGCTTCGACTGACGGTGTGAACACGGCGTGAAAGGGTGATAGCTGGCTGGCCCGTAAAATCGGCGGTTTGTCTCCGAAATCCAGAAAGCCCTGCCATGAGCCTCCAATGCGGCATCGTGGGCTTGCCCAACGTCGGCAAGTCCACCCTTTTCAACGCGCTGACCAAGGCCGGCATCGCCGCCGAAAACTATCCGTTCTGCACCATTGAGCCCAACGTGGGCGTGGTGGAAGTGCCTGACCCCCGCCTGCAGCAGCTCGCCCAGATCATCTCGCCCGAGCGCATCGTGCCCGCCATTGTCGAGTTTGTGGACATCGCTGGTTTGGTGGCCGGTGCCAGCCAGGGTGAAGGCCTGGGCAACCAGTTCCTGGCCCACATCCGAGAAACCGACGCCATCGTGAACGTGGTGCGCTGCTTTGAAGACGACAACGTGATCCACGTGGCTGGCCGTGTGGACCCGATCTCGGACATCGAGGTGATCCAGACCGAGCTGTGCCTGGCCGACATGGGCACCGTCGAAAAGGCGCTCAATCGCTACACCAAGGCTGCCAAGTCGGGCAACGACAAGGATGCCGCCAAGCTGGTGGCGCTGCTCACGCGCATCCAGGCTGCGCTCAATGAAGGCAAGCCCGCCCGCTCGGTCGAGATCACCAAGGAAGAGCAGCCGCTGCTCAAGTCCCTGTGCCTGATCACCGCCAAGCCCGCAATGTTCGTGGGCAACGTGAGCGAAGACGGCTTTGAGAACAACCCTTTCCTCGACCGCCTCAAGGACTACGCCGCCAGCCAGAACGCCCCCGTGGTGGCCATCTGCGCCAAGATGGAAGCCGAGATGGCTGAAATGAGCGACGAAGACCGTGACATGTTCCTGGCCGAAATGGGCCAGACCGAGCCCGGCCTCGCGCGCCTGATCCGGGGCGCCTTCAAGCTGCTGGGCCTGCAGACCTATTTCACTGCGGGTGTGAAGGAAGTGCGCGCGTGGACCATCCACATTGGTGACACGGCACCCCAGGCGGCCGGCGTGATCCACGGCGACTTCGAGCGCGGCTTCATCCGTGCGCAGACGATTGCCTTTGACGATTTCATCGCCTACAAGGGTGAGCAGGGCGCCAAGGATGCTGGCAAGATGCGCGCCGAAGGCAAGGAATACGTGGTCAAGGACGGCGACGTGCTGAACTTCCTGTTCAACGTCTAAAAATCACTGAAAACGCCATCGGGTCATGGCCCGGTGGCCCGCATCCCTGCAGGGCCCCTGGCATGCAGGGATTTTTTACGACCGTTTGGCAGGGGTGTGTCCACGCATCCCCCTGAGCATCGATTTCTATGAACACTGGAATCCTCTACGCAGCCCTGGCTTACATCGCCTGGGGCCTGTTCCCCCTGTATTTCAAGCAGGTGGCAGACGTGCCCTCGCTGGAGGTGGTGATGCACCGCACACTGTGGTCGCTGGTGTTTGTATTTGGCGTATTGATGGTGCGCAGGCAATGGTCGTGGATGGGGACCGTGCTGCGCCAGCCCAAGGTGCTGGCGGCATTTGGTCTGTCTGCGATGCTGCTGTCGGGCAACTGGCTTACCTATGTGTGGGCGGTGCAAAACCAGCACGTGGTAGACGCTAGCCTGGGCTATTTCATCCTTCCGCTGGTCAACGTCGCGCTGGGCTTTGTATTTCTGCGTGAGCGGCCTCGCTCGGGCCAATGGATGGCGGTGGCCGTGGCGGCCGCTGGCGTGCTGTGGCTGGCGGTGCAGGCTGGGCGCCTGCCTTGGATTGCACTGGTGCTGGCCTTGAGTTTTGGCTTCTATGGGTTGTTGCGCAAGGTTGCTGTGCTGGGCGCACTGGAGGGTCTCGCGCTGGAGACGCTGGTGCTCGCGCCGGTGGCCGCCGTTGTGCTGGGCTGGTGGGCGTGGCAAGGCCAGGGTGCGCTGGTGCAGGGCACGCCCGCCACCGTCGGCTGGCTGCTGCTTGCGGGCCCCATGACGGCAGTTCCGCTGCTGCTGTTTGCGGCGGGTGCGCGCCTGATCCCGATGTCCACCTTGGGCATCCTGCAGTACATCTCGCCCAGCCTGCAGTTTGCGCTGGGCGTGTGGTTGTTCCATGAACCGTTCGAGCCAGCGCGCCTGGTGGGGTTTGTCTTGATCTGGGCGGCGCTGCTGGTCTACAGCATGGAAGGCTGGTGGACGCGTCGGCGGGTTGTAGTGGCCTGAAGAAGGGCCGAGTTCTCCCCGCACTGCATGCGTGGGACCAGGGGCTGGGAGTCTTTCCGATGGGGCTCGCGTCGCATTCATTGCACAGATTTGCTGCGCCGCTGGTGGCGCTACTGGAAAACACGGAGCGCGACGGTGTCAGTTCTGCGTAAGATGCGCGGGCTCGTCTGCCGGGTGTTGGTGCCTGCAGCCTGCGCATTTCGGTGAAGCATCACCCGAACGAACCCGGGCTCAGGCCTGCCTCCACATGTTTTTTGGTCGCAAGAATCCGTTTTCGGCGACGGACGCCTTTCCCCTGTCCGACGCTGTCATGGAGTTCGATGACTCGTCTTCAGCCATGGTGCGCCCGGCCCGCCGCGCGCTGGATGGAATGGGGCCCCGCAGTGGGCGCAGTGCGCGCGAAAAATGGTTGCTGGCCGCAGGTCTGATGGGGCTCTATGCGCTGGCGATGCTAGGGTTTTGTGCGCTGGGCATGGTGGAACTTCAGGTGCTCGCCGTGTTGGGCGTGCTGGTGGCGGTGGTCTGCGCGACCTTCTGGGGCATTTTCAACACGGGCTTGCACAAAAATGTGCGGCATCGGCACCTGAAGCTGGCCATGGTGGCTACAGCGCTCGCGTGCATGCTCGGCATTGTCTACCTGGCGCCCGTTACGCAAATCCTGTTGGCGCCATTCACCTTTGTGGCCGTGGCCTATGGCATTTTCACTGTGCCACGGCCCACCCTGCTGGCACTGGCGGCCTGCATGTTGTGCCTCTATGCCGGGGTGGTGGGGCTGCACTACCTGGAGCAGCAGAACAACGCCCTGCTGCGCCTGGAGGCATTGCATTGGGTGGCTCTGGCGGTTTCTTTGCCCGCCTTCATTGCTCTCATGGGCCGGGTGCAGCGCCTGTACCGCAGCCTCTACCATGCAAGCCGCAAGATCAAGAACATCCAGGAAGACGCCCAGCGCGATCCGCTGGTGGGATGCTTCAACCGCCGCTACGTGTTGGCCGCGCTGGAAGAGCAAAAACAGCTGGCCGACGAAAGTGGCATCCCGTTGTGCCTGGCCGTGCTGGACATTGACCACTTCAAGCGCATCAACGATGAGCTGGGGCATCTGGGGGGCGACGAGGTGCTGCGCACCTTTGCGCGCATCGCGCAGCAGGGCGTTCGCGGGGGCGACGTGTTTGGCCGGTATGGGGGTGAAGAGTTTCTGCTCATCTTCCCTGGCACTTCGTTGCTGCCTGCGCTCAATACCTGTGAGCGCATTCGCGCGCAGGTGGAAACCCATGCCTGGACCGGATTGCTCAAGGGCCGGGTGACGGTATCGGTCGGGGTGACGCAGTATGTGTTGGGCGAGTCGGTGCTGGAGTTCTTCTCGCGGGCCGATACCGCCATGTACATGGCCAAGGAAGGCGGGCGCAACCAGGTGGTGGTCGAGGAGCCCGTTGCCAAAGGCGATTCGCAGCTGTCGGACTTGTCGATCTCCAGCAGCAACGCTTTCCTGTAGCTGCTGGCCGTTGTTTGTGCTGGCCGGGTTGACAAGCGGCCTTCGGTGTTCACACTGAACGCCTGTTTCCATCCCCCACGTTGGGTGGCATGGCTGCCTTTCGCGCTTGTGCGTTGGTGCCTTTCCCCCGCGTCCGTTCCATGCCCTCATCCACCGACCTGTCGGCCGAATTCGCCACCGCCCAGCAGCGTGTGCGTCTGCTGCAGCAACAACCGCAGGCTTTTCCCCACCCTGTAGAGCGCGTGGAATGTATCGAGACCCACATCTCCTGGGTGCTGCTTGCGGGTGACTTTGCCTACAAGCTCAAAAAACCCTTGCAGCTGGATTTTCTGGACTTCAGTACCCATGCCCTGCGGCACGCCGCCTGCGAGGAAGAGCTGCGCATCAATCGCCGCACGGCGCCGGGCCTGTACTTGGGCCTTGTAGGTTTGGTGGGTCAGGTGACTGCTGGGGCGGATGGCGCCCCCACCACGCTTCAGGTCGTGCCGTGGAAAGACGCTCTGCCAGGCGCCGAACCCGTCGTGTGGATGCGACGTTTTGCCCAGGACGCACTGCTCGCCACTGCACTGGATGCGCATCGCGTGTTGCCTGCGCAGATCGACCAGCTGGCGTGCCATGTGGCGCAGTTCCACGACGCAGCCGCCATCGCTGCAAGCACCGACAGCTGGGGCATGGCGGCAGCGGTGCAAGCGCCAGTGGATGACTGTGTGGCGGCTCTGCGCGCACCCGTGGCAAGCGCGCTGCCCGTTCAGGGCCCTCTGCTGGCGCAGGTGGTCGGCTGGTGCCGGCACCAGGGGCGGGCCCTGGCCACCACGTTCGAGGCACGGCGGGCAGCCGGTCGGGTGCGCGAATGCCATGGCGATTTGCATCTGGCCAACATTGCACTCATCGATGGCGAGGCCCAGCTGTTCGATGCCATCGAGTTCAACCCCGCCTTGCGCTGGATCGACTGTGTGGCCGATATCGCCTTTGTGGTGATGGACCTCGAGGCCCATGGCCGGGCCGATCTGGCCTGGCGGTTTTTGAACCGGTGGCTGGAGCACACGGGAGACTACGCGGGCCTGTCCGTTTTGCGGTACTACGGCGCCTACCGCGCTTTGGTGCGGGCGCGGGTTGCTGCCCTGCGGCTGAACCCAACCTGCGGTGATGGCAGCGCGCAGGCTGTGCAAGCCCTGGAGGAATATCTGGAACTGGCGGCGGGTTTTGCGGGACAACGGCCAGCGCGCTGGCCAGTGGCGCGCCCTGCTGCGTTGTGGCTGGCCCATGGCTTTTCGGGGGCGGGCAAGAGCACCCATGCGCTGACCCTGGCGTGCCAGCGTGGATTGGTGCGCGTGCGGGCGGATGTAGAGCGCAAGCGCCTGTTCGGCTTGGCGCCCAATGCTTACAGCGACGGCGTACCTGGCGGCATCTACACCGCCGAGGCCACATTCCACACGCACCAGCGGTTGGCGCAAGTGGCGCGCGAGGTGTTGGCGGCAGGCTACTCCGTGATCGTGGATGCCACCTTGCTGGACCGCGATGCCCGCGCGCTTTTCCTGGCCCTGGCCGATTCTGTGCAAGTGCCCTGCCACATCCTGTCGTTCGAGGCCCCCTTGCCGGTGCTGCGCGAGCGTGTGCGCCAGCGCGCGCTGGCCGGAGCCGGTGCGTCAGAGGCGGATGTGGCGGTGCTGGACGCCCAGTGGGCCCGCGCCCACCCGCTGCAGTCCCACGAAGAGGCGATCACGCTGCACGTGGACACCACGGTGCCCGTGAACTGGGACCGTCTGCTGCCGCCCTGATCCCGGTGCCTTCGGCGGGCCACTACATCGCCAGATGCCCTGGCATGAAGTACAGCAACACGCTCGTCATAACCAGATAGCGGAAGAACTTGCCCACAGCCATATAGGCCAGGCAAGGCCAGAACGGCAGCTTGAGCCAGCCTGCCACAGCACACAGCGGGTCGCCCACCACGGGCAGCCAGCTCATCAGGCAGGCGGGGGCGCCAAAGCGCCGAAGCCAGTTCAGCGCGCGAACTTCAGTGGCATTGCCACGGGCCTTGTCCACTACCTTGTGAGCGCCCAGGCCCATCCACCAGCTCACACCACCGCCCAGCGTGTTGCCAACCGTGGCCACCAGGATGGCGGGCCAGAAGAGTTCAGGGTTGATCTTGATCAGGCCGAACACCGCAGGCTCCGAGCCCAAAGGCAGCAGCGTGGCGGAGATGAACGCCACCACAAAGACCGTGCTCAGGCCGAACTGCGGCAGCGCAAGCCATTCCAGCAGCTGGTGCATCCAGATTTCCATAGGGGCCAAGTGTAGGGCGGCGCAGCCGGTGCTTTGGTGCCAGGGGGCGCTGTCCTACGCCGGGCTGCGCCATCTGCGCATGGCTTGCAAGGGGCTCCTTTCTTATCGTGGTACCCACACCGTCCCCCGAAAAATTCCCAAGGAGGAGGCAGCATGCAACGTTTTGAAACCCACGTCTTCCCCAGCAGCACCACTCTGGCTGGCGCGCCTGTTGGCTCTCGCTGGCTGCCTCTGGCCCTGGCGCTGCTGATGGCTGCCTGTGTGCACAGCCCACAGGCAGCGGTGCCTGAACTGCAACCCGCTGAGGTGCATGTCGCCAGCCCTTGCAGCGAAACACCTTCTGCGCGCGCCGCCTTGCAGCGGGTGGGCCAGGAATTGCAGGCGCAGGGCATGGTGTTGCAAGCCACCTGCCCGGCCACTGGTGGCGGCTGGGTGGTGCAGGTGCGTGTGGTGGACGGCATGAAGGCCAGCAAGGTGGTGCGCGGGCCGCTGGCCGATGGGCACGATGTGGACATGGGAACGCCTGCGGGGGCTGCGCTGGCGGGGGCAGAGTCGGCCGCCCAGGGCTTCTCTCCCGATGTGCTGCACAACCGCGCCTGGCTGCGTGCGACGATGGCCCGCCACCAGTTTGAAAACACCCCCGATGCCTGGTGGCACTTTGCGCTGCGCGGCGCTGCAACGGTGCACACCGCGGACGCTGACCTCGCCGCGCGATGACCTTGCTCCCTGCGGGGTGGCACACGCCCCGGCTGCGCGTGAGGGTGACAAAGCCGTCCGATTTTCAGCGGTCGAGATATTTCATTTGCTGAAATTTTGAGCAGGTACAATCCTGCCTCCTTTTTCAGCATCTGCTGCTGCCTCCCTATCCCACCCCGCCCATGCACATCGGCCACATTCCTTTGGCGAACCGGTTGTTCGTCGCCCCGATGGCGGGCGTCACCGACCGGCCGTTCCGCCAGCTGTGCAAGGCGCTGGGTGCGGGCTATGCGGTGAGCGAGATGGTGACCTCGCGCAAGGACTTGTGGAACAGTCTCAAGACCTCGCGCCGTGCCAACCATGAAGGGGAGCCGGGGCCCATTGCCGTGCAGATCGCCGGCACCGATGCACCGATGATGGCCGAGGCTGCGGTCTACAACGTGGAACGCGGCGCGCAGATCATCGACATCAACATGGGCTGCCCGGCCAAGAAGGTGTGCAACAAATGGGCGGGTTCCGCCCTGATGCAAAACGAGGCGCTGGCGGTGGAGATCGCCGCTGCGGTGGTCGAGGCCTGCGCGCCTTTCAACGTGCCTGTCACGCTGAAGATGCGCACCGGCTGGTGCCAGGAGCACAAGAACGCCGTGGCATTGGCGCGGCAGTTTGAAAGCGTGGGCATCCAGATGCTCACCGTGCACGGCCGCACGCGCGAGCAGGGCTACAAGGGCCACGCGGAGTACGACACCATCGCAGCCGTCAAGGCGGCGGTGAAGGTGCCCGTGGTGGCCAACGGCGACATCACCTCGCCCGAAAAGGCGCGCGACGTGCTCGCTTCCACCGGGGCCGACGCGATAATGATCGGCCGTGCCGCACAGGGCCGACCATGGATCTTCCGCGAGATCGGCCACTTTCTGGCCACGGGCGAACACCTGGCGCCGCCGCTGGTGGCCGAGGTGCGCCGCCTGCTGCTGGACCACCTGCAAGACCACTACAGCCTGTATGGCGAGCTGACCGGGGTGCGCAGTGCGCGCAAGCACATTGCCTGGTACCTGCGCGCGCTGCCGGGCGGCGAGGCCTTCAGGCAACACATCAACACGATCGAAGACTGCACCACGCAGTGGCAGGCCGTGGCCGACCACCTGGACGCCCTCGGGCAACAGATGGACCGGCTGCCTGCCGCCACGGGCTTGGACGCAGAACCAGAAGAACAAGAGGGATTGGCTGCATGAGCAAGAAACACATAGAAGAATGCGTGCGCGAGAGCCTGCAGGGCTACTTTCGCGACCTGGGCGGCGAGACGCCCGATGGCATGTACGACATGCTGGTGCGTGTGGTCGAAAGGCCGCTGCTGGAAGTCGTGATGCAGCAAGCCGACAACAACCAGTCCCGCGCGGCCGAATGGCTAGGCCTGAACCGCAACACGCTGCGCAAAAAGCTCGTCGAGCACAAGCTGCTCTGACGTCATTGTGTTATTTGCTATTTAATTTGTAGCTGTTTGCGCTTGATGGATAAGCGCTAGAGCCTGTTTTTATTCAAACTCTCCCCTCCCACACCATGAACGCACTTCTCTCCGTCTCCGACAAGACCGGCATCGTCGAATTCGCACAAGCGCTGCATGCGCTGGGCATCAAGCTCCTGTCCACCGGCGGCACCGCCAAGCTGCTGGCCGACAAGGGCCTGCCCGTCACCGAAGTGGCCGAGGTCACCCAGTTCCCCGAAATGCTCGACGGCCGCGTGAAGACGCTGCACCCCAAGGTGCACGGCGGCCTGCTGGCCCGCCGCGAGCTGCCCGAACACATGGCCGCGCTGAAGGAACACGGCATCGACACCATCGACCTGCTGGTGGTCAACCTCTACCCCTTTGAAGCCACCGTGGCCAAGGCCGGCTGCACGCTGGCCGACGCGATCGAGAACATCGACATCGGCGGCCCCGCCATGGTGCGCAGCGCCGCCAAGAACTGGAAGGACGTCGGCGTGATCACCTCGGCCGACCAGTACGAGGCCGTGCTGGCCGAGCTGAAGGCCGGTGGCAAGTTGAGCGACAAGCTGCGTTTTTCGCTGTCGGTGGCTGCGTTCAATCGCATCGCCCAGTACGACGGCGCCATCAGCGACTACCTCTCGTCCGTCACGTTCGAAGAAGAAAAACTGTCGGAAACCTACGTGCCCACGCGCACCCAGTTCCCCGGCCAGAGCAATGGCATCTTCACCAAGGTGCAGGACCTGCGCTACGGCGAAAACAGCCACCAGCAAGCCGCTCTGTACCGCGACCTGTACCCCGCGCCCGGCTCGCTGGTCACCGGCGTGCAGTTGCAGGGCAAGGAGCTGAGCTACAACAACATCGCCGACGCCGATGCCGCTTGGGAATGCGTGAAGAGCTTTGAAGCCGCCGCCTGCGTGATCGTCAAGCACGCCAACCCCTGCGGCGTGGCCGTGGGCCTGGACGCGCTGAGCGCCTACAGCAAGGCCTTCCAGACCGACCCCACCAGCGCTTTCGGCGGCATCATCGCGTTCAACCGCGTGGTGGACGGCCCGGCCGCCCAGCAGGTGAGCAAGCAGTTTGTCGAAGTGCTGATGGCCCCCGACTTCACCGCCGAGGCGCTGGAGATCTTCAAGGCCAAGGCCAATGTACGCCTGCTCAAGATCGCGTTGCCAACACACGGAGGCAAGACCGACTGGGAACGCGGCCGCAACGCCATGGACGCCAAGCGCATCGGCTCGGGCCTGCTGCTGCAGACCGCCGACAACCACGAGCTGTCGCTCATCGACCTCAAGGTCGTGACCCAGAAGCAGCCCACGCTGGAAGAAATGGAAGACCTGCTGTTCGCCTGGAAGGTGGCCAAGTACGTCAAGAGCAATGCCATCGTCTTCTGCAAAGGCGGCATGACCATGGGCGTGGGCGCTGGCCAGATGAGCCGCCTGGACTCGGCCCGCATCGCCAGCATCAAGGCAGGCCACGCAGGCCTGACCTTGCAAGGCACGGTCGTAGCCAGTGACGCCTTCTTCCCCTTCCGCGACGGCCTCGATGTGGTGGTCGATGCAGGCGCCACCTGCGTCATTCAGCCCGGTGGCTCCATGCGCGACAACGAAGTGATTGACGCCGCCAACGAGCGCGGCGTAGCCATGGTGTTCAGTGGCGTGCGCCACTTCCGCCATTGATTCGACCGGCGGTCATCCAACAAAAAGCGGCTTCCAAGGAAGCCGCTTTTTTTATGTCCGTTGTCAGGATGAAGGTGAGGTGAGGTTCAGGTGCCGAAATTCATCGGCAGTCCGACATAGTTCTCGGCCAGCGACACCGAAGCAGCGCGTGAGTTCACCAGGTAGTCCAGCTCGGCCTCCTGGATCTTCTGGCCGAACTCGCCCGTCTCGGGAAAGCGGTGCATCAGCGAGGTGAACCACCACGAGAAGCGCTCGGCGCGCCACACGCGGCGCAGGCAGCGGTCGGAGTAGGTGTCGATGCCCACGGCGGATTTCTCTGTGTAGAACTCGGTGAGCGCGGTCCACAGGTAACCCACGTCGCTTGCCGCCAGGTTCAGGCCCTTGGCGCCCGTGGGCGGCACGATGTGGGCCGCGTCGCCCGCCAGGAACATGCGGCCAAACCGCATGGGCTCGGCCACAAAGCTGCGCAGTGGGGCAATGCTCATCTCCAGCGCGGGGCCAGTCACCAGGTTGGCGCGGGCTTCGGGGTCCAGGCGGTTGCCCAGCTCGGTCCAGAACTGGTCGATGGTCCAGTTCTCGATCTTGTCGGTGTTGGGCACCTGCACGTAGTAGCGGCTGCGGGTGGCACTTCGCATGCTGCACAGCGCAAAGCCGCGCTCGGTGTTGGCGTAAATCAGTTCGTGCGAGACGGGCGGCACATCGGCCAGCACACCCAGCCAGCCAAAGGGGTAGACACGTTCGTAAGTCTTGAGCAGATCGGCCGGGGCGCTGGCGCGGCACACGCCGTGGTAGCCGTCGCAGCCTGCGATGAAGTCACAGGCCAGCTCGTGCGTCTGGCCGTCCTTCTGGTAGGTCACGCGGGGGCTTTGGCCATCGAAGTCGTGCACTTGTACGTTCTGCGCGTCGTACACGGTGGTCAAGCCTTCTGCCGCGCGCGCGTCCATCAGGTCGCGCGTCACTTCGGTCTGGCCATACACCGTCACGCGGCTGCCGCCGGTCAGCTCGTGCAGGTCGATGCGGTGGCGCTGGCCCTTGAACAGCAGCTCGATGCCATCGTGGGGCAGCCCTTCGGCATGGGCACGGGCCCCGACACCGGCCTTGTCCAGCAGGTCCATGCTGACCTGCTCCAGCACACCTGCGCGGATGCGGCCCAGCACGTAGTCGGGGCTGCGCTGTTCGATGATGACGGCGTCAATGCCGGATTTGTAGAGCAACTGGCCGAGCAGCAGACCGGCGGGGCCTGCGCCGATGATGGCAACCTGGGTACGCATGGTGGACAACCTCACAAAGGCGTTAGAAAGCGGTAAAGGAACAGGGCCAAGCGTAGGTTGATCCATGTCAATTGAAGCCCGGCCCGCGCCGCTATCGTGCGATTGATAGATCTGATGTGCGATCATCGCGCAATCTTCCATAGCCTCGGCTCACCTCCAGTCTTCGACCAGGCGACCGACCCCAAGCGCCCCAGGCAAACCATGACCACCGTTCCCATCGCCAAGGCAGATTTCATCGAAGGCATGGCCAAGGGTATGGCGGTGCTGGAGAGTTTTGACACCGAGC
The DNA here is from genome assembly GCF_057586455.1 of Acidovorax sp. SRI_002. NCBI lineage: Bacteria > Pseudomonadati > Pseudomonadota > Betaproteobacteria > Burkholderiales > Comamonadaceae > Acidovorax > Acidovorax sp. SRI_002. The sequence continues at coordinate 161,487 of NZ_JBYCZW010000009.1, forward strand.
GCCAGCGGCTCAATGCCACACTGGCCGCGCAGCGCACGGGTCTCACGCGCGCGGCGGCGCGGCGGCACCTGCTGACGCTGGCGCACCTGGGGTATCTGGAGACAGATGGCAGCTACTTCTGGCTGGCGCCCAAGGTGCTGCGGTTTTCAGGCAGCTACCTGGCCTCAGCCCGCCTGCCGCGTGTGCTGCAGCCCACGCTGAACCGGCTGGCTGCCCAGACGCAGCAGTCGTTTTCGGCCGTGGTGCTGGATGGCAGCGAGGTGGTGATCGTGGCGCGCAGCGGGGTGTACGGCGCGCCGTCGCGCGTGCTGGCCTATGGCCTGCACCTGGGCGCGCGGCTGCCGGCGCACCCCACGTCCACGGGGCGCGTGCTGCTGGCGGCATTGCCTCCTGCCCAACTCACCGCGTGGCTCAAGGCCTGCTCACTGCACCGCCTCACGCCCCACACCATCACCCAGGTCGGCCCGCTGCGGCAGGTGATTGCCAAGGTGCGGCGCGATGACTATTGCCTGGCGGTGGAAGAGCACGAGCTGGGCGTGCACGCGCTGGCCGTGCCCCTGCGCAACCTTCAGGGCGACACGGTGGCGGCGCTCAATGTGGTGGCGTCGCCCAAGCAGGTGGATGAGAGCAGCCTGCAGCGCGACATGCTGCCGCTGCTGCAGGAGGCAGCCCGCGAATTGCGCGGGCTGCTGTAAGCCTGAGCTCATGCCGCGACAATGCGCCCCGTGCCCGCCGCGCCCGCCAGCACCTTCAGAGATTTGTCGGTGCTGGCCGTGTAGTTGCGGCTGGTGATGGTGCTCACGTAAACCCAGTCGGCGCGGCACTCAGTGGCGGTGGCAGTCAGCACCATGTAGCCACGGCGCGAGGTATCGCAGTACTTCAGCGGAGCGATGAGCTGCTGCAGCGCACCGGCCAGTGTGGCGGGGTTTTCGTTCGGCAGGTATTCCTCAAACCCCGGCGAGGTGACGGACGAGGTGGCAAATTCCACACCCACGGCATTGCCGCTCATGTTCCGCAGCTCGTTGGCCCAGGCGTTGTGGGTGTCGCCCGACAGCACCACCAGGTTCTTGCCCAGGCTGCGCGAGGTGGCCAGCACCGTCTCGCGTGCCACCTGGTAGCCGTCCCAGGCGTCCAGGTTGTAGGGAATGGAGGGCTGCGCCAGGATGGCCTGCTCGGCCGGTGTGAGGCTGGCGGGGTCTGTCTGCGCGCGTCCCACCAGGGCCGCGTACTGGCTGACGGTGACGCCTGCGCCGGGTTGCAGCGTTTCCATCAGGATGGGCGCGGGAATGTTCATGCGACCCATCAGTACCTGCTGCCCCAGCACCTGCCAGGTAGCGCTGGATGTGGCCATCTGCTGCTGAAGCCACTGTGTCTGCGTGGTGCCCAGCAGCTGGCGACTGGTGCTGCCCACGGCGGCGGTGAATGCGGCGGCGTCAAAGCCGGTGGCAGTGAAATACTGGCCGTAGTCGAGCTGCTCATCACGTGCCACCACGCGGGTGTCGAGCATGTGCAGCGCCACCAGGTTGCCAAAAGCAAAGCTGCGGTAGATCAGCTCGGGCTGCGCGTTGCGGGTGGGCATCCACTCGTGGTACGCCTGCATGGCCGCGGCTTTGCGCGCGCTGAAACTGCCTTCGGTGGCGCTCTGGTGGTTTTCTGCGCCGTTGCTCCAGGTGTCGTTGGTGATCTCGTGGTCGTCCCACACGGCGATCATGGGGGCGGCTGCGTGCAGGTCCTGCAGGTCGGAGTCGGTTTTGTATTGGGCGTGGCGCTGGCGGTAGTCGGCAAGGCTCAGGATCTCGTGGGCAGGCTGCGACAGGCGCCCCAACGCGCCTGCGTTGGCCGACGCATATCCACCCCGGGCATATTCATAGACGTAGTCGCCCAGGTGGACGGTGGCATCCAGGTCATTGCGGCGGGCCGCGTCGGCATACACATTGAAGTAGCCGGCGGGGTAGTTGGCGCACGAAAAAACGGCCAGCTTGACCTGCGCCACGCTGCCGGTGGGCAGGGTGCGCGTGCGGCCGGTGGCGGTGTGGGCAGCGTACGCACGAAAGCGGTAGTAGTACGCAGTGGCCGCCTTGAGCCCGGTGGCATCGACCTTGACGGTGAAGTCCTTACTGGCCAGCGCCGTGGTCTTGCCTTGGGCAGCGATGGAGGTGAAGTTGCTGTCTGTGGCAAGTTCCCATTCGACAGGGATATCGCTGGTGTGGCCAGCGGGTGGGGTCACCCGTGTCCACAGCATCACGCGGTCGGCCAGCGGGTCGCCGCTGGCGATGCCATGTGCAAACTGCACGGCAGGCGCATCGTCATCGCCGCCGCCGCAGGCCGCCAGCGGCAGGGTGCCCAGCGCGGCTGCAGCGATGCCGAGCTGGCGCACGAAGCGCCGCCGCCCGGCATCGGCCTGCGCAGCGTCGCGGAAAGGGTGGGAGGTAGAGACGAGGGGTTTGTGTGCCATGGCGCGGGTGGTGTGGGGTAAAGCACCCGAGCCTGCCCGCATTGCATGACGGCCGCGTGAAGCGAGGGCGCTGCGCCCCTGCTACAAAAAAATATCAATAAAAAAGCCTCTAGCGCTTGGTGGTAAGCCGCTGGCAGCTATTATTTTGATAGTTCTTTGAACACTTCGCGCGCGGCAGCCACGGTGGCGGCAATGTCTTCGGGTGTGTGGGCGGCGCTGACAAAACCGGCCTCGTACAGCGCAGGTGCAATATAGATACCGCGATCAAGCAGGCCGTGGAACAGCTGGTTGAAACGCGCGCTGTCGGTCTTGAGCACCTGGGCGTAGTTCTGGGGTAGCTCGGGCATCAGGAAGAAGCCGAACATGCCGCCTTCGCTGTCGGTGCTGAAGGGCACGCCTTCAGCCGCCGCCGCAGCGGCGAGGCCATCAACCAGGGAGCGTGTGGTGGCCGACAGTGCGTCGAAGAAGCCCGGCTTCTTGATCTCGCGCAGCGTGGCCAGCCCGCAGGCCGTGGCCACAGGGTTGCCCGACAGCGTGCCTGCCTGGTACACGGCGCCCAACGGTGCGAGGTTTTCCATGATGGCGCGCGGGCCACCAAAGGCTGCCAGCGGCATACCACCGCCAATGACCTTGCCCAGCACCGTGATGTCGGGTTTGAAGCCGGGGATGCTCTTGGCATAGACGCTTTGCGCGCTGCCCAGGGCCACACGGAAGCCCGTCATCACCTCATCCAGCACCAGCAGCGCGCCGTATTCGGTGCACAGCTCGCGGCAGCGGCGCATGAAGGGCACACTGGCGCGCACCAGGTTCATGTTGCCCGCGATGGGCTCGATCATCACGCAGGCCAGTTCCTTGCCGTGCAGGGCAAAGGCCTCTTCGAGCTGAGCGACATTGTTGTACTCGAGCACCAGGGTGTGCTGCACCACCTCGGGCGGCACGCCCGCGCTGGTGGCGTTGCCAAACGTGGCCAGGCCCGATCCGGCCTTGACCAGCAGCGAATCGGCATGGCCGTGGTAGCAGCCTTCGAACTTGATGAACTTGCTGCGGCCTGTGGCGCCACGGGCCAGGCGGATCGCGCTCATGCCCGCTTCGGTACCCGAGCTGACTAGGCGGATCATTTCCATCGACGGCACGAGGCTCAGGATTTCCTCGGCCAGCTCCACCTCGCGTTCGGTCGGTGCGCCAAAGCTGAAGCCTTCGAGCGCTGCGCTCTGCACGGCTTCGAGCACGGCCGGGTGGCCGTGGCCCAGGATCATCGGGCCCCAGGAGCCGATGTAGTCGATGAAACGCTGGTCGTTGGCGTCCCAGAAGTAGGCGCCTTTTGCACGCTTCACAAAACGCGGCGTGCCGCCCACGGCCTTGAAGGCCCGCACGGGCGAATTCACGCCGCCGGGGATCAGCGCCTTGGCGCGTTCGAACAGGGGGATGTTGAGATCAGTGCTTGGTGTCATGGGGGGGCATCACAAAGCCTTCGAGGGCCTGTGCTTCGTCAATCGGGAGTTCTTCTTCGTCACCATCGGCCTCGTCATCGTCGGGCTGGGCCCAGAACATGCGGTCGGGCACGATATGCCCCATGCCGGGGCGAAAGCCGGCATCCAGGCAGCGGTCGAGGTAGCCCAGGGCTTCGCTGGTGGCTTCGCCCAGGTCGTTGCCGCTGGCCACCAGGGCCGTGAGGGCCGCCGACAAGGTATCGCCGGCGCCGGAGAAGGTGGCATCGAACAGTTCGAACTTGCCACTGCCCAGCACGGTCTGGGGGGAGGCCAGCACGTTCTCGACAAACTGCTCGGGCAGGGGAATGCCGGTGACCAGGGTATAGGGCACGCCCATTTCGGAGGCGGCCCGGGCAATGTCGCGGGCTGTGGGGCTGCGGTCGCTGGTCCAGTCGGGCAACAGCCAGCGCCACAGGGTGCTGTGGTTTCCAACCAACACCGAGGTCTGCGGTAACAACAATTCGCGGAAGGCATCCAGGTACTCGTCGATCAGCTCATCGCGCCACCAGGACAGGTTGGGCATGTACGCTATCACCGGGACTTCATCATAGTCTGTGGTTATCTCGGCGATGGTGCTGATGTTCTCCGGACTGCCCACGAAACCGACCTTGATGGCCTGGACCGGCAGGTCTTCCAGCACGGCCCGGGCCTGCTCGGCCACCGCCTCGTCGTCAAAGCTGAAGTGGTCGAAAATCTGCGCTGTGTCGCGGGCATAGGCGCCTGTGACCACGGCAATCGGATGCCCGCCCACGGAGGCAACGGTGGTGATGTCGGCTGTCAGTCCGCCAGCGCCGCAGGGGTCGCTGGCATTGAAGACGAGCACGCATGCAGGGCTTGCGTCCTCCAAACCGTCATCTTCAATATCTATGCTTTCGGGGGGGGGAGGGGATGCTTTGATGGTCATGGACCAGATCCTGCTTGAGGGGTGGCACCGAAGCCGCAGCCCACGGAGATGACTAGATACAATCGTTGCATTCTATGTGAAGGCCCTTTAAGCTGTGATCGACTCTAAAACTTGGATGTGTTTGATTTGCGGTTGGATTTATGACGAAGCAGAGGGTTCACCTGAGCACGGCATTGCACCCAATACACCATGGGATCAGGTTCCGATGAACTGGACCTGCCCCGAGTGTGGGGCCCGCAAGGAAGACTTCGAGATGGTTCAGATTTGAGGCGCACCAGCATCATGTGCTGCTGCGTTGTTTTTTTCTCCATCAGGAGCAGTAACAATTGACTACAACAGGCGCATCTTTCAAAGTGCTCGTGGTGGATGACAGCAACACCATCCGTCGAAGCGCCGAGATTTTTCTCAAGCAGGGGGGGCACGAAGTCTTGTTGGCCGACGACGGCTTTGATGCTTTGGCCAAAGTCAATGATTACCAGCCTCAGCTGATTTTCTGCGACATCCTCATGCCCAAGCTCGACGGGTACCAGACCTGCGCCATCATCAAGCGCAATGCCCGTTTTGCAGATACTCCGGTGGTGATGCTGTCCTCCAAGGATGGTGTATTCGACAAAGCGCGCGGGCGCATGGTCGGCTGCCAGGAATATCTCACCAAACCGTTTACCAAAGACCAGTTGCTGCAAGCCGTGCAGCAATTTGGCAATGCCCAACAAGGAGCGATGTAATGCCCATCCAGAAAGTATTGGTCGTCGACGACTCGAAGACCGAGTTGATGTTTTTGACCGACCTGCTTCAGAAAAAAGGCATGCAGGTACGCACCGCAGAAAATGCCGATGAGGCTTTCCGCCGTCTGGCGGAGGAAAAGCCCGACCTGATCCTCATGGACGTTGTCATGCCCGGCCAAAACGGCTTCCAGCTCACACGTGCCATCACCCGCGACCCGCTGTACGCCGATGTGCCCATCATCATGTGCACCAGCAAGAACCAGGAAACGGATCGCGTCTGGGGGATGCGGCAGGGTGCGCGCGGCTATATCACCAAGCCCGTGGATCCCGCTGAACTGCAGGCCAAAATTGACGCTCTGAACTAAGGCTGCGGCGCGTTCATGGCCAACCGCGAAGCCCTGCGAGAGCTCCAGACCCGACTTGCCAGCCGCCTTCAGGCTGCAAGAACCGAAGGGTCCTCTGTTTCATCCTGGCTGGCTGTCGAGTCGGCCGGGAGTTTTTACTTGCTGCCACTGGGTCAGTCGGGGGAGATCTTTCCCTGGGTCTCGATCCAGGCGGTGCCCTACACCCAGCGGTGGTTTCTGGGTGTGGCCAACCTGCGCGGCGGGCTGGTCGGCGTGGTGGATCTGGCAGGCCTTCTGGGCTCAGCCGCTCCGCGCACGGAGCAGGCCTTGTCGGAAGCCAGCCTGCTGGCCTTCAATGCTGCCCTGGAGGTCAATGCAGCGTTGCTGGTGGATCGCCTTGCGGGCCTGCGTGGGACCGATGCATTTGTGTCTTCTGAGCCGCCCGCCGAGGATTCGCCCGCGTTCTTTGGCACCACCTATATCGATTCCAGCGGCACACGCTGGCAGGAGCTGAACTTGCAGATCCTGTCCCAACATCCCGCTTTCCTGAGCATCAGTGCTTGAGTTTTTCTGTAAGGCTGCACCATGTCCGTCGTCAATCAATTTGGAAAACTGTTCAACCGGAAACCTGCCACGCCGGAAACCGGCGCGACTGCCGGCGCCGCCGACGACGGGCAGGATCTTCTTGCCACGGGTTCGCTGGATGGTGCGCAGCTGCGCGACACCTACCAGGCTGAAGCGATGAACAGCGTGCAGGGCGATCCAGATGGTTATTCGCCGGAACTGGCCGCATCGGACGCAGAGGAAGACTTGATCGCGCTGCCGGTGCTGGGGCGTGCCACGGCCGCCGCTCACCAGCGTCGATTGCTCGCGCTGCTTGGTATCGGTGTGGCGGTTCTCGCGTTGATTGCCTTCTGGGTGCTGCAGCAGGCAGACCGATCAGCTCAGCAGCTTGCGGCTACCGGCCAATCCCTGATGCAATCACAGCGTCTCGCCAAGTCCGTATCTCAGGCCCTGGTGGGTAGTCCCCAGGCCTTCCCGGACGTGGTGGAAAGCTCCGGCGTGCTGGCGCGCAATGTGCGTGCCCTCAACGCGGGTGATGGCGAACTTGGCGTGGAATCCCTGGGCGAGCCCTACAAGCCCGATCTGGACGCCGTGAACCCGCTCATGGAACGTGCCGAGCGCAATGCCAGCGTGGTGATGGGTCAGCAGAAGATCCTGACCCAGGTGGGTGACGCTCTGCGCACCATCAACCGCCAGTCGTCTGACCTGCTGGAAATCGCCGAAACTGTGTCTTCCCTGAAGCTGCAGCAGAACGCCCCGGCCGCTGAAATTTCTGCTGCTGGCCAGCTGGTGATGTTGACCCAGCGTATCGGCAAGTCCGCCAACGAATTCCAGACCATGGAAGGTGTGAGTCCTGAGGCCGTGTTCCTGCTGGGCAAGGACTTGAATTCGTTCAAGGAAATTGCCCAGGGCCTGCTGGACGGCAGCCCGGAACTGCGCCTGGCTGCCACCAAGGATGCCCAGACCCGGGAACAGCTGGAAGCTCTGGTGAAGCTCTATGAGCAGACCCGCACCCAGGCCAGCGCCATTCTGGGCAACCTGCAAGGGCTGGTGTCGGCCCGTGAAGCGCAGTCCGCCATCATTGCTGACAGTGAGCCTCTGCGCCGTCAGCTCGAAGGACTGCAAACCAAACTGTCGGCCCAGACGGGTGTGGGTGGCGGCCAACTGGCAGCTCTTGCGCTTGCTGGTTTGTTTGTGATCTTTTGCGGTGTGGGAATCTCTCGTGTTCAGCTGCTCGACAGCCGTGGCCGCCAGGCGGCTGCTGAAATGCAGCAGAAGGACGCCAAGCGCCAGGAGCAAGAAGCCAAGCGCGTCAACGACGCCAACCAGGCTGCCATTTTGCGTTTGATGAACGAACTGCAATCGGTCGCTGAGGGTGACTTGACGCAAGAAGCCACGGTGACGGAAGACATCACGGGCGCCATTGCTGACTCGGTGAACTACACGGTGGAAGAGCTGCGCCAACTGGTGGGCAGCGTGCAGAACACGGCCACCCGCGTGGCACAAACGACGGCTCAGGTGGACAACACCTCCACCGAACTGCTGGCAGCATCGACCGAGCAACTGCGCGAAATTCGCGAAACCGGCCGCTCGGTGCTCGACATGGCGACCCGCATTAACGAGGTGTCCACACAGGCGCAAGAATCCGCCACGGTGGCCCGCCAGTCGCTGCAAGCGGCTGACTCCGGTCTGCAGGCCGTGCAAAACGCCATCGGCGGTATGAACTCCATCCGTGACCAGATTCAGGACACCTCCAAGCGGATCAAGCGACTGGGCGAATCGTCGCAGGAGATCGGTGAAATCACGGAGCTGATCTCTGACATTACCGAACAGACGAACGTGCTGGCTCTAAACGCAGCCATTCAGGCCGCATCCGCTGGTGAAGCCGGTCGTGGCTTCTCGGTGGTGGCGGAAGAAGTGCAGCGACTGGCCGAACGTTCCGCTGATGCGACGCGCCAGATTTCTGCGCTGGTGAAGGCGATTCAGACCGACACCCAGGATGCCGTGGCCGCTATGGAGCGTTCCACGCAGGGTGTGGTGGAAGGGGCCCGCCTGTCTGACAGCGCCGGTACCGCACTGACCGAGATTGACCGCGTGTCGCGTCGCCTCGCCGAGCTGATTGAGCAGATTTCGTCTTCAACTTCGCGGGAAGCCGTTTTGGCCAACGAAGTGGCCGACAACATCCAGCACATTTTTGCGGTGACCGAGCAGACGGGTGAAGGTACCCGTACCACAGCGCAGCAGGTGCGCGAGCTGTCGCACATGGCTGAGGAACTGCGCCAATCGGTGGCACGGTTCAAGATTGCCTGACGCTGTAGTCATCAACCAGCTGGCTCATAGCAGCCGGGGACGAATCCATGTCATCTATTGATGTCAACAATGCACCGGCCGCGGATGGGACCCAGGGGGATCAGGACCTGGGCCCTTTGGCGTGGGTGCTTGACGAACTGCGCAAATCTCTGGATGGCGCTGTCAAGGCCATGCGCCGTTTTGTGCGAGATGCAGAAGCCGCACGCGAGTCGGATCTTGCAGCGCTGGACGCAGGCCCACTGCGCATCGCTCGCCAGCAGTTGCACCAAGCGTGTGGTGCGCTGGAAATGGTGGGCATGGGCCCTCCAGCTTTGGTCCTGCGCGCCATGGAGTCGGCAGTCCAGAAGTTCGTTCAACGGCCTGAGACCTGCAGCGACGATGCTGCCGCAGTGATTGAGCGTGCGAGCTTTGCGCTCATCGAATACCTGGAAACCGTTCTGGCTGGCAAGGCCGCGTCGCCGGTCGCGTTGTTTCCCCAGTACCGCGATGCCCAGGCCCTGGCAGGTGCAGACCGTGTCCATCCGGCCGATCTGTGGCCCGTGGAACGCCGGTTTCGCGAGCCCGAGGGGGCTGTTGCAGCCACGCCGCTGCCCTACGGGCCTGAGGCGCGTGCTCGCCTGGATGCGGCAGTTCTAAGAATCGTCAAATCCGGCGATCTCAGGGCTTCGTTGAGTTTGCGGGATACCTGCCTGGGATTTGTGGCATCCCAGCAAGACCGCCAGTCCCGCGCTTTCTGGAAGATATGCGCGGGCTTTTTTGAGGCTTTCGGCTCCGGCCTTTTGCCTGCGGACGTCTACGTCAAGCGTGTGGCATCCCGCGTGCTGATGCAGTACTCCACCCTTGCCAAGGGTGACACGACGATTGCAGACCGCTTGGTTCAGGATCTGCTGTTCTTCTGTTCGCAGGCCAAGCCAGCCGAATCCAATGACAGTGCTGCTCCGTCTTTGCAGGCGGTCCGGCAGGCTTTTGCCCTTGATCGGTTCAAGCCGGTGGACTATGAAGCAGCCCGTTTTGGCAGGTTTGATCCTGCCATGCTGGCGCAGGCACGCAAGCGAATAGCTGCTGCCACGGAAACCTGGTCTGCCCTGGCGGGCGGCGACCGCAACAAGCTCAAGCCGGCGGCGGACCAATTCAGTCTGGTCTGCGACTCGCTGCGCAAGCTGCACCCCGGTAGCGAAAGCCTCGCTCAGGCGCTGACCCGCGCGCTGGAATCCACCACCCGCTCGGGTGAACCTCCTTCGGCCGCGCTGGCCATGGAAGTAGCTACCTCGGTCTTGTATCTGCAAGCAGCCTTTGAAGAGCTGGATGCGGACGGCAATCAGATGGAAATCCGCGCGGGCCGACTGGCAGAGCGCCTGGATGCGGTGGGGGCGGGCGCTGAGCCAGAACCTCTCGAGCAATGGATGGAAGAGCTGTACCGCAGGGTCAGCGACAACCAGACCATGGGCAGTGTGGTGGACGAATTGCGCTCCACGCTCGGCGAGGCGGAAAAGGCGCTGGACCAGTTCTTCCGCAGCCCGCAGGACACTGCAGTCCTGGCAACCGTACCGGGGCATCTTGCCCAAATGCGCGGCGTGCTGTCGGTGCTGGGGCTGGACCAGGCATCGCTCGCCGTGGTTCGCATGCGCGACATGGTGGAGCGTTTACTCATCAATGAAGTCCCCGAGTCGGACCGCCAGGGCGTGTTCGAGAAACTGGGCAACAGCTTGGGCGCCCTGGGCTTCCTGATCGACATGCTCAGCTACCAGCGCACCATGGCGCGCAAGCTGTTTGTGTATGACGAGGAACTGGGCGAGTTGCGCATTCTCACGGGCAAGAGTCGGCCGCGTGCCTCGGATGCTTTGGAAGAGACTCCTGCCAAGCTGGAGGAGCGGTCGGCCGTTCCCCTGCCTGACGTGGTGCCGCGTTTTCCTGTGCAGGAGCCGCTCAGCGAGCCGACCGATTTCGGTTCGCTGCCTTCGTTGCCGGACATGCCCGCAGCGACCGCCGCTGAGCCATTGGCTCCCGTAGAGGCGGATTCGCTGGCCCCTGATATTTCGTTCGATCTGCCCGCTGTGGCGGGCAGCGAGCCGGCGCCCTTGCCCCTGGCTGTGGCAGCGCCCGCACCAGCCCCTGCGCAGGTGCCTGAAGTCGAGGACGAATTGCTTGAGGTCTTCCTGGAAGAGGCGCGCGAGGTGGTAGTCAATGGTCTGGCTGCGATCGAGGTGCTGAAGGACGATCCGGGCAACCTGAGTGAGCAGACCACGCTGCGGCGTGCCTTTCACACGCTCAAGGGCAGTTCGCGGATGGTGGGGCTGAACGATTTTGGTGAGGCCGCCTGGTCGATGGAGCAGTTGCTCAATGCCTGGCTGGCTGAGCAAAAGCCCATGCACCCTGGTTTGCTGCAGCTTTCTTCCGACGCGTTGCGGGCCTTCAGCCGCTGGGCGGACGACATTGCGGCGGGCCAAGCCTCTGGCTGGCAACCGGACGCGTTCCGGCAATCTGCGGATGCCATGCGCCTGGATGGAACCCTGTTGCCGCTGGTGTTGCCGTCTGCCGACGGAGAAGCCCCGGTCCTGGCTGAAGTGGCACTTGAGCCTGAGGTGGCTGTGCTGGATGACCTGCCTCCTGAGGTGCCCGCGCCAATGGTTGCAGAAGTTCCGAAGGTCGTGGAAGAAGATCTGGCGATGCCGGACTTCGAAGCCACCGAAATTTTCGACCATGTGCCCGAACTGCCGGCAGAGGCGATCGCTCCAGCCCCCGAGGTGGCCGAGGAGATCGATTTCTCCGTGTTCGCCGCTGCGCTTAATGAGGCGCCTGCTGCTCCTGAAGCTATCGCCCCCTCCAGTGTCGACTTTGTTCTGGATCTCGAACTCCCAGACCTGGAACCTGTCGCGACCGCTCCCGAGGTGGAGGCTCTTTCGCAGGCACCCGTGGTGCCCGACGAACCTGCAGTGGATGAGGCCTTTGTTCTGCCTGTCGAGTCGCTCGATGACATCGAATCCCATGAAGTGCCGAGCGAGACAGAGCCCGAGCATCAGCTGTCGGGTGCCGATGGGTCGGAATCTGTGGGTCAGGATGTACCCGCCGAAGTCATAGAAGCCGCAGAGGCTGTGGCCTTTGAGGCTGCCTCTGAAGTGCCGCAGGCCATCGAAGCCGTGCCGCAGGAGCCGGAAGACAGCGCCAGCGATGAAGCGGTGAAGGTCATTGACACCCTGCGCATTGGCATCCCGCTCTATAACGTTTATCTGAACGAGGCCGACGAGTGGTCGCGCCGATTGGTGACCTGCCTGCAGGAATGGTCGCTGGAGCTGCACGAACCTCTGCCCGATATGGCCGTGGCATTGGCGCACTCGTTGGCGGGCAGCTCGGCCACGGTGGGGTTCAATGCCCTGTCAGAGATGGCCAGGGTGCTCGAACACGCGCTTCAACACGTGACGCTGCAGTCTGGCGGCACACAGGAGCAGGCCCAGGCCTTCATGGCAGCGGCGGAAGACATCCGTCGTTTGCTGCACCAGTTTGCGGCAGGTTTCCTCAAGGAACCAAGTCAGGAGGTGCTGGAGCAGCTGCGCCAGATCCTGCAAACCGAGGTGGACAACACCTTGTCACCGCCTGAAGAGGAGGCTGCAGACGAGTTGTTGTCGGTGCAGGACCAGACTGCTCCGGTGGAAGCAGAAGTGGTGCAGCCACTGCCACCTGCCGAACCCGAGCCGGACCTGCAAGCCATGCCTGAGCCTGCGGCTGTTGTGGGCCCCAAAGGGCATGTGGCCCCTGCTTTGTCGGCCGTCATCCACGACCACGATCAGCGTATTGATGATGCGATCGCCCATGCTGTGGCGCTTGGCTCGGATGTGGACGACGATATCGATGCGATTGACGTTATCGACCCGGATCTGTTCCCGATCTTTGAGGAAGAGGCTGCCGAGCTGTTGCCACAGCTTGGTGGTGCGCTGCGCCAATGGGCCTCGCGTCCCGACAACCTTGGTGCCCGCAGTGAAGTGCTGCGTGCGTTGCACACCCTCAAGGGAAGTTCGCGCTTGGCAGGTGCCATGCGCCTGGGTGAGATGGCCCACCGGCTGGAATCCGCCATCGAGCAGCTTGACGCTGAGACGGTGACATCCGATCAAATCGAGCCTTTGCAGGGTAGTTTTGACGGCATCCAGGCGAACTTTGATGCGCTGCGTGCGATTGGCCAGGGGCCCGCCGATACGGTGGTTTCTCTGCCCGTGGAAACACCGCGCAGCCAGCCTGAAGCCTCCGAGGCCCCATCAGCTCCAGTGCCAGCAGCAGCACCCGCGTCTGCCGTGTCCTCTGCTCCGGCGGTGCGCCTGCCTGGTCCTTCGCAGCTCGCGCCTTTGCGTGTTGCTGCTAACCAGTCGGTGCGGGTGCGTGCCCAGTTGCTGGACCGGTTGGTCAATCAGGCGGGTGAGGTGATGATCAGCCGCTCGCGCCTGGATGTGCGGCTGGGTCAGTTCCGCAGCTCGCTGACTGACCTGTCGGGCAATTTGGACCGTCTGCGCCAGCAATTGCGGGACATCGAGCTGCAAGCTGAGTCGCAGATGCAGTCGCGCCTGGCCCTGTCGAAGGACTCGGCGGCGGGCTTTGATCCGCTGGAGTTTGACCGCTTTACCCGTGTGCAGGAGCTCACACGCATGATGGCCGAGTCGGTGAACGACGTGGCCACCGTGCAGCGCAACCTGCAGCGTGCCATGGAAGGTGCAGAAGACGACCTGATTGCCCAAGGCCGCCAGGCGCGGGAGCTGCAGCGCGACTTGCTGCGCACCCGCATGGTGGAGTTCGAAGGCATTGCTGAACGTCTGTATGCCGTGGTGCGCCAGGCCTCCAAGGAAACCAACAAGCAGATCAAGCTCGACATCACCGGCGGCTCCATTGAGATGGACCGTGGTGTGCTGGACCGCATGACCCCCGCGTTCGAGCATCTGTTGCGCAACTGCGTGGCCCATGGCATTGAAGATCCGCAGGTGCGCACGGCCGCAGGCAAGCCTGCATCGGGCACGATCACTGTGGAGTTGCACCACGAAGGCAACGACGTGTCGGTGGAGTTCCGGGATGACGGTGCCGGACTGAACCTGCCCCGTATCCGTGAAAAGGCGTTGGCGCAGGGCATTGTGGCGCCCGATACCGAGTTGAGCGATGCCGAAGCTGCCAACCTGATTTTCATGCCCGGGTTCTCCACGGCTTCCGAGGTGACCGGCTTGGCAGGGCGTGGTATTGGCATGGACGTGGTGCGTGCCGAGATCAATGCACTGGGCGGTCGGATCGAGACCTCGACAGAAGCTGGCAAGGGCGCGGCCTTCCGCATGGTCCTTCCTTTGACCACGGCGGTGACGCAGGTGGTGATGCTGCGCGCGGGTGACCTCGCGATCGGCGTGCCGGCCAACGTGGTCGAGATCGTTCGGCGCACGTCTGCGGCAGACCTGGAGGTTGCATACCGCACGGGCCATTTTGATGACGGCATGGAGCAACTGCCTTTCTTCTGGGCTGGAGCGCTCCTGCAGGCTTCTTCCCGCAGCAACGAACCTGCTGGAAAGACGCGCCCTGTGGTGATCTTCCGCAGCGCATCGCAGCGCATCGCCATGCACGTGGACGAAGTTCTGGGCAACCAGGAAGTCGTGGTGAAGAACCTGGGTCCGCAACTGTCCCGTTTGCCCGGCTTGGCCGGCATGTCGGTGCTGGCGTCGGGTGCTGTGGTGCTGATCTACAACCCCGTGGCGCTGGCGACGGTGTATGGCGATCAGGTGCGTGCCGCCAGCGCCGGTCTGCCTTCAGTGCTGGAGGCCGATGGCTCTTCGGGTGCGGGCAAGTCGGTCGTCTCGCCCCAATTGGCGGGCCCCAGCCAGGTGCCCCTGGTTCTGGTGGTGGACGATTCGATCACGGTGCGCCGGGTTACGCAGCGTTTGCTGCAGCGCGAAGGCTATCGTGTGGCGCTCGCGGCCGATGGCTTGCAAGCACTGGAGCGTCTGCAGGAAGAGCGCCCCACCGTTGTGCTGTCCGACATCGAAATGCCACGCATGGACGGGTTCGACTTGGCGCGGAACATCCGTGCAGACGGTGCCCTGCGCGACCTGCCCATCATCATGATCACGTCGCGCATCGCTGAAAAGCACCGCGAGCATGCGATGGAGCTGGGCGTTAACCATTACCTGGGCAAGCCTTACTCCGACGAAGAACTGCTGAGCCTCATTCAGCACTACGCCCGCATCGCGGCAACCGCAGAGGCCTAGCCAGCATGCATGTGCACCACAGGTCTGCCTTGAACCGGCGGGCCTGTGGCCTGCCAATATTCCTGTTGGTGCGGGCCACGGCCACGGCAGCTTCCCTTTGGAGGCTGTTCTGATGGAGCCGACGGCAACTGTTCCTTCTCCGGACCCTCGCCTCCTGGCTTGTCTGGCTGTGGTGGTGCGGGAAAGGGCCTCTGATCTATTCATCATGGCGGGTGCACCACCCACGCTCAAGCGGCAGGGCGTGTTTGTGGCCATGGGGCAGCAGCAGCTGTCCGCCGACGATGTCAGGCAGATGGCGTATTCCATCCTCCGCGAAACGCAGCGGCAGGAGTTCGATGCCACCATGGAGTGCGACCTGTCCTTGCAGACCCCGGAGGGCGAGCGGTTTCGTGTGAATGTGCACCGGCAGCGTGGGCAGGTAGGCATGGTGATCCGCCATGTTATTGCCCAGATCCCCAGCCTGGCAGCGCTCGGCCTTCCGCCAGTGCTCCAGCAACTGGCGTTTCTCAAAGGGGGGCTGGTGCTCACGGTAGGGTCGGCGGGTTCTGGCAAGACCACCACGTTGGCCGCGCTGCTGGACCACCGCAATGCCCACACGGGCGGGCATATCCTGACGGTGGAAGACCCCATCGAATACCTTCATACCCACAAGAAGTCACTCGTGACACAGCGCGAGGTGGGGCTCGATACGCTTTCCTATGACGAGGCCCTGCGTCGCGCGATGCGGGAAGCGCCGAACGTGATCATGATTGGTGAAATCCGCGACCGGGCCACCATGCAGCACGCGCTGCACTATGCCGAGTCCGGCCACCTGTGTGTTTCCACACTGCATGCCAACAATGCGAACCAGGCGGTGCAGCGCATTGTGAATTTCTTCCCCGAAGACGCCCACCGCCAATTGCTCATGGACCTGTCCCTCAACCTGCGCGCTGTCGTAGCGCAGCGCCTGGTGGCGGGGCTGGCGGGTGGCCTGGTGCCTGCCACCGAGATCATGCTGCTCACGCCCTATGTGGCCGAGCTGATCCAGAAGGGGCAGATCGACGAACTCAAGACCGCCATTACCCGCAGCGCAGAGCAAGGCATGTGGAGCTTCGACCAATCCTTGCTGGCCATGGTCGAGTCCGGTGCCATATCGCCCGAAGAAGCGATTGCCAATGCCGATAACCGCACCGATGTGCGGCTGCGCCTTCGGCTGGCGGCGGGGGCGCCGCTGGGTGGTGAGGGCATGCAGATGAGCCCGGATGAGCCCGCTGGGCCCGACAGCGTTCCACCGCCTGCCACCCGCCGGTGAGTGCGGGGATCAGGCCGCAGCAGACTTTACGACCGCATACCGCTCCAGGGTGCGGTGCCGCGCTGCGTCGTGCTCCACCACCGGCAGCGGGTAGGTATCCCCCAGCCGCACTCCCGCATCCTGCAACTCCAGCGGGCGCGCCAGCCAGGGCGCGTGCAACGCCTTGGTAGGCAAACTCGCCAGCTGCGGCAGATAGCGGCGGATGAACTTGCCCTCGGGGTCGAACTTTTCACTCTGGCTCACGGGGTTGAAGATGCGGAAATAGGGCTGGGCATCGCACCCGCTGGAGCTGGCCCACTGCCAGCCACCGTTGTTGGCGGCCAGATCGAAGTCATTGAGGTGTGTGGCGAAATAGGCTTCGCCCCAGCGCCAGTCGATGCCCAGATCCTTGACCAGGAAGCTCGCCACCACCATGCGCAAGCGGTTGTGCATGTAGCCCGTCTGGTTGATCTGCGCCATGGCCGCATCCACCAGCGGGTAGCCCGTGCGTCCCTCACACCAGGCGGCAAACAGGGTGTTGGCCTCGGGGCCTGATTCCCACTGGATCGCGTCATACGCGGGCTTGAAACTGTGGCCCACCACATGGGGATGGTGGTGCAGGATCTGAAAGTAGAAGTCCCGCCAGATCAGCTCGCTGAGCCAGGTGGCGGCGCCCGGGTTGCCTTGCAGCATCAGCCCGTGCGCGGTGCGGGCCAGCAGGCGCGGCGAGATGGTGCCAAAACGCAGGTGCACGCTGAGGTAGCTGGGGCCTTTGACAGCTGGAAAGTTGCGCGTGTCCTCGTACCGCTCGATGCGGCCCAGGAAGTCGTTGAACAGCCGCAGCGCGCCGCTGGCGCCCGTGGGCAGATTGAGCTGCGATAGGGCCGTGGCCTCAAAACCCAGGCGTGCCAGGGTGGGCACCGCTTGGCAGTGCGCCTGCGGGCGCGGTGCCAACCGGTGTGCGTGGCGCTCCACGGGGTAGCCGGTGAGTTGAAACGCATCCACCTTCTTGAGCCAGGCGTTCTTGTACGGTGTGAACACGCTGTACGGATTGCCGGTCTGCGTCAGCACCTCGCTGCGTTCCAGAATGGTGTGGTCCTTGAAGGTGTGAAATGCCCTTCCGGCAGCGGCCAACCGTGTGCGCACCAGTCGGTCGCGTTCCAGGGCCTGGGGCTCGTCATCGTGGTTGGCAAACACGGCCTGCACGCCCAGGGCGTTGGCCAGTTCTGGAATGGCATCACTGGCCACTGCATGCAGCACGATGAGGCCACCCTGTTCATGCCCGGAAAGCGTTCGCAGCGTTTCATCCAGCTCCACGAGCGACTCGCGGATGAACTCCACCCGCCGGTCAGCCCGGGGCAGGGCGTCGATGATTTCGCGGTCAAAAACAAAGGCGCAGTGCACCTCCTGGCATTGAGTCAGTGCGCGGTAAAGAGCGGCCTGATCGTTCGCGCGCAGGTCGCGGCGGAACCAGACCAGACCGCTGGGGTACGAGGGCTCGGAGGAGGGGGCCATGTTCACCGTTAAAATTGCCGAATGTCTTTCGATTCTGCGCCCATCAACCTGACGCATCACTTCCTGATTGCGATGCCCGGTCTGGAAGATGAGTCTTTCTCGCGCAGCGTCGTTTACCTGTGCGAGCACAGCGAACGCGGTGCACTCGGCCTCATCATCAACAAGCCTTCTGACATCACCCTCAAAGGCCTTTTTGACAAGGTAGACCTGTCCCTGCGGCGCGAAGATCTCACCCAGGAACCTGTTTTCCAAGGCGGCCCGGTGCAGACCGAGCGCGGTTTTGTGTTGCATGAGCCCATGCTCATGGACAAGGCAGAAACCGATGAATCGGCATATGCCTCCACCATGACCATCCCCGGCGGGCTGGAGATGACCACCTCCAAGGACGTGCTCGAAGCGCTGTCCACGGGCGCAGGCCCGCGCCGCGTGCTCATCACGCTGGGGTATTCGTCCTGGGGTGAGGGCCAGCTTGAATCGGAGCTGGCCGAGAACGCCTGGCTCACCGTGGCGGCCGATCTGTCCGTGATCTTCGACACCCCTGTGCCCGAGCGCTACGACCGGGCCCTTTCGCTGCTGGGCCTCAAGGCCTGGATGTTGTCGCCCGAGGCGGGGCACGCATGACCGGCCTGCCCGTTCAGCCCGCCGTTCCTGCGCATTTTCAGACCTTTCTTGCTTTCGATTTTGGCCTCAAGCGCACGGGGGTCGCCACGGGCAACCGCATGTTGCGCAGCGCCACGCCGCAGGCCACCATCAAGGCCGAGGGCGACGCCCGTTTTGTGCAGGTGGCGCAGCGCATCAAGGAGTGGCAGCCCGACGCCCTCGTGATCGGCGTGCCCTACCACCCTGACGGCGCGAGCCATGAGAACACCGAGCGCGCGCTCAAGTTCGGCCGCCAGCTGCGCGGCCGCTTTGGTTTGCAGGTGTTCGAGGTTGACGAGCGTTACAGCACCACCGAAGCCATCGCAGGTGGCGCCAAGGATGCCGACGCCGCTTCGGCCTGCATCATCCTGGAACAGTTTTTGAGGAATCTCCCATGACCACCCCCTCCCCCGGAGTGTCCGGCAGCCTGGTGCTTGATGCTGAGGCGCTGTACCGCGAACTGCTGCGCGGAGTGCGCAGCATGCTGACCCCCACCACGCGCCTGGCGGGCATTGCCTCGGGCGGCGCCTGGCTGGCCGAGCGCCTGCAAAAAGACCTGGGCCTCGAAGGGCCCGCAGGCGTGCTGTCGTCGGTGATGCACCGCGACGACTTCGCCCAGCGTGGCCTGTCGGCCAGCGCGCAGACCGCGCTGCCGTTCGATGTGAACGGTGCCGACGTGCTGGTGCTCGACGACGTGCTCTACACCGGCCGCACCATCCGCGCCGTGCTCAACGAGCTGTTCGACTACGGTCGCCCCGCCAGCGTGCGCCTGGCCGTGCTGGTGGACCGGGGTGGGCGCGAGCTGCCCGTGCAGGCCGACTTTGCCGCCGCGCGTGTGGCCCTGCCTGCCGCCCAGTCGCTGGCCCTGGCGCGTGACGACAGCGGCATCTTCCAATTCCAAGTCAAAGAGGCCTGACCGTGCTGCACAAGCGCAACCCCCAACTCAACGGCAACGGCGAACTCATCCACCTGCTGTCCATCGAAGGCCTGCCGCGCGACATCGTCACGCACATCCTCGACACGGCGGCCAACTTCGTGAGCGTGAACGACCGCGAAGTGAAGAAGGTGCCCCTCCTGCGCGGCAAGAGCGTGTTCAACCTGTTTTTCGAGAACAGCACGCGCACCCGCACCACCTTCGAGATCGCGGCCAAGCGCCTGTCGGCCGACGTGCTCAACCTCGACATCGCGCGCAGCTCGGCCAGCAAGGGCGAGTCGCTGCTCGACACCATCGCCAACCTCTCGGCCATGGCGGCCGACCTGTTCGTGGTGCGGCACAGCGAGTCGGGCGCGCCCTACCTCATCGCGCAGCATGTGGCGCCCCATGTGCATGTGATCAATGCGGGCGACGGCCGGCATGCCCACCCCACGCAGGGGCTGTTGGACATGTACACCATCCGCCACTACAAGAAGGACTTCAGCAACCTTACTGTGGCGATCGTGGGCGACGTGCTGCACTCGCGCGTGGCGCGTTCTGACATCCACGGCCTCACCACATTGGGCTGCGCCGAAGTGCGCGTGGTGGGCCCGCGCACGCTGGTGCCCAGCGACATGGCGCAAATGGGCGTGCGCGTGTGCCACACGCTCGAAGAGGGCATCAAGGATGCCGACGTGGTCATCATGCTGAGGCTGCAGAACGAGCGCATGAGCGGCGCCCTGCTGCCGTCGAGCCAGGAGTATTTCAAGAGCTTCGGCCTCACGCAGGAGAAGCTGCAACTGGCCAAGCCCGACGCCATCGTCATGCACCCCGGCCCCATCAACCGCGGCGTGGAAATCGACTCCGCCGTGGTCGATGGCAAGCAGAGCGTGATCCTGCCGCAGGTGACTTTCGGTATTGCGGTCCGTATGGCTGTCATGTCCATCGTTGCTGGTAACGAAGCATGACGCTTGGAATAAATGCTCCTGTTTTCATAGCTGCTAGCGCTTATCCAATAAGCGCTAGCAGTCAATTTGGCTTGAAATCATGAAGATACTGATCCAGAACGGCCGTGTGATCGATCCCGCTTCGGGGCTTGACCAGACCTGCGACATCGCGCTGGCGGCAGGCCGCATCGTGAGCGTCAACCGCGTGCCCCCCGACTTTGCGCCCAACCGCACCATCAATGCTGCTGGCTGCATCGTGTTGCCCGGCCTGGTGGACCTGGCGGCGCGCCTGCGCGAGCCCGGCCACGAACACGAAGGCATG
The DNA here is from genome assembly GCF_057586455.1 of Acidovorax sp. SRI_002. Lineage (NCBI taxonomy): Bacteria > Pseudomonadati > Pseudomonadota > Betaproteobacteria > Burkholderiales > Comamonadaceae > Acidovorax > Acidovorax sp. SRI_002. The sequence continues at coordinate 182,109 of NZ_JBYCZW010000009.1, forward strand.
CTCGAATCCGAAATGGCCGCCGCCGTGGCCGGTGGCGTGACCAGCCTGGTCTGCCCGCCCGACACCGACCCCGTGCTCGACGAGCCGGGCCTGGTCGAGATGCTCAAGTTCCGCGCCGAGAAGTTGCACCAGGCGCGCCTGTTCCCTCTGGGGGCCCTCACGCGCAACCTTGCAGGCGAGGTGCTGACCGAGATGGCCGAGCTGACCGAATCCGGCTGCGTGGGCTTTGGCCAGGCCGAGGTGCCGCTGGCCAGCACCCAGGTGCTGCAGCGCGCGCTGCAATACGCCGCCACCTTTGGCTACACCGTGTGGCTGCGCCCGCAGGAGATGCACCTGGGCAAGGGCGTGGCTGCCAGCGGCCCGCTGGCCACGCGCCTGGGCCTGTCGGGCGTGCCCGTGGCGGCCGAGACCATTGCGCTGCACACCATTTTTGAACTGCTCAAGACCACCGGCGCCCGTGTGCACCTGTGCCGCATCAGCAGTGCTGCCGGTGTCGAGTTGCTGCGCCGCGCCAAGGCCGAGGGCCTGAAGGTGACGGCCGATGTCAGCATCAACTCGCTGCACCTCACCGACGTGGACATCGGCTTCTTCGACAGCCGCGCCCGCCTGTCGCCCCCGCTGCGCCAGCAGCGCGACCGCGATGCGCTGAACGCTGCGCTGGCCGACGGCACCATCGACGCCCTGGTGTCTGACCACACGCCGGTCGATGAAGACGCCAAGACCTTGCCATTCGCCGAAGCCGAGCCCGGCGCCACGGGGCTGGAGCTGCTGCTGTCGCTCGCGCTCAAGTGGTCGCAGGACAGCGTTGTGCCCCTGCAGCGTGCGCTCGCCACCGTCACGTCTGAACCCGCGCGCGTGCTCGGCAGCGCCCTGGGCACACTGCAGGCCAGCGTCGGCCAGATCGTGGAAGGTGGCGTGGGCGACCTGTGCGTCTTTGACCCGCAGGCGGCGTGGACGGTGCAGGACGACGCATTGCGCAGCCAAGGCAAACACACCCCGTTCTCGGGCTACGAACTGCCTGGCTGTGTGCGCATGACCCTCGTCGGTGGCCAGGTGGCTTTTGACCGGGGTTGAGGTAGTGCGACGCTGCGAGGCCCTGCGGTGAAGTCTTTGCGTGCCTGCTGGCGCCTGCTGCGCCTGCTGGGCCACATTGTCAAAGGGCTCGCCATCGTGGCGTTGCGTTTTCCAGCGCTCTCGCCGGACCAGCAGCATGCCCGGGTGCAGGTGTGGTCGCTGCAGCTGCTGGCGCACCTTGGCATCAGCCTGCGCATCTTGGGTCAGCCCCCGCTCACCGGCCCGGTGATGCTGGTGGCCAACCACATCTCGTGGCTTGATATCCCGGTGATGCACGCGGCGCGGCATTGCCGCTTTGTCTCCAAGTCCGACGTACAGGGCTGGCCGCTGATCGGCACCCTGGCCACGGCCGCAGGCACGCTCTACATCGAGCGCAGCTCGCGCCGTGATGCGCTGCGCATGGTGCGGTCGATGCAGGAGGCGCTGGAGCGGGGCGAGGTGCTGGCCGTGTTCCCTGAGGGAACCACGGGCGATGGGCGCGAGATGCTGCCTTTTCACGCCAATTTGCTGCAAGCCGCTGTGGTGGCGCAGGCTCCGGTGCAGCCCGTGGGACTGCGTTTTGCCGACAAGGCCACGGGTGCCACCAGTTTTGCGCCCAGCTACATCGGCGACGAAACCCTGGTGGGCTCCATCTGGCGCACCCTGTGCGCCCCGCCCATCGAGGCTGTGGTGCATTACGGCCCCCCCGAGCTGGCGGGCGAGCGCGACCGCCGTACCTGGACGCAGCACCTGCACGATACGGTCGATCAGTTGCGCAAAGCCTGAGCTGGCGCTCTGGGGGCAGGGGGTGGTTTCCGTGGGCAAAAGCGTGCATATTCCACGTTTGCAGCAGCGCGGTCTGCACATCCGATCTCTATTGCACGCAATTTCCCGTATCGTCCGCGTCTTTCGCCTGCAAGCGCTTGCAAATGCGTGGGCAGGCTCATCCACACTGCCGGGAGGGCACCATGAACCTGATTGAGCGCGCCAAGAGCATTCTTCTGCAACCCAAGGACACCTGGGTCACCATTGAGGCCGAGAGCACCGACGCCGCCACCCTGTACACCCGCTACGCCATGATTTTGGCCGCCATTCCGGCAGTCTGCGGTTTCATTGGCATGTCGCTGATCGGTTTTGGGGGCTTTGGCGTCACCATCCGCGTGCCCTTTGTCTCGGGGCTGGTGAACATGGTGGTGTCGTATGTGCTCAGCCTCGTGGGCATCTTCGTGCTCGGGCTCATCATCGATGCGCTGGCCTCCACCTTTGGCGGCCAGAAAAACTCCATCCAGGCCTTGAAGGTGGCGGTGTATGCCAGCACGGCGGCCATGCTGGGCGGGGTGTTCAGCCTGCTGCCTGCACTATCCATGCTGGGCCTGCTGGCGGCTTTGTACTCCATCTACCTGCTCTACACCGGCCTGCCGGTGCTCATGAAAAACGCCCCCGACAAGTCGGTGGTCTACACCGTGGTGGTCATCATCGCGGCCATTGTGATGGGGGTGGTCATCGGCGCCGTCAGTGCGCTCTTCCTGCCCCGTGGCGGAGCGATGTTTGGCGGGGCCGATGCGCCCGCCATCACGATGAACACGCCGGGCGGCAAGGTGTCCATCGACACCGCCGGCCTGGAGGCCGCAGGCAAGAAGATGGAAGAGGCTGCCCGCAAGATGGAAGAAGCGCAAAAGAGCCAGGACCCCGCCGCCATTGCCGCGGCTGCTGGTGATGCCGCCAAGGCCGCCGCAGGTGCGCTGGGGGGTGGCCAGGCCATTGCGGCGCAGTCGCTCAAGGCGGCACTGCCCGAGAAGCTCGCCGGCCTGCCGCGCACGGGCTTTGATGTGCAGGACGGTGCCGCCCTGGGCCTGCCCACCAGCCAGGCCAGTGCGCAGTACGGCAGCGATGACAAGCAGGTGCGCCTGGAGATCGTGGATATCGGCGGCCTGGGGCAGATGGCGGTCATGGCCATGGGCATGGCCCAGGGCGAAAAAGAAGACCCAACGAGCGCCGAGAAGACCTGGCAGGAGGGTGGCCGCACCCTGCACCAGCGCTATGAAAAGGACGGCAGCCATGCCGAGTTCAAGACCATCCTGAAAAACGGCCTGGTGGTCAGCATTGAGGGCGACAACATGGGCGTGAAGGATCTGCGGGGCTTCATGTCGCAGGTGGATCTCAATGCCCTGGAAAGCCTGCAGCGCAAGGGCAAATCCTGAAGACTGCAGTGCGCCGTGGCGCAATGAGCCATCAAAAGTAATAGCAACCAGCGCTTTATGGATAAGCGCTATAGCCTATTTGGGCTTAGATGGTGGTTCCCTGTTCGCGGGGGAACGTCACCACATGGTCCACCTGGGCGCGGATGCCTATCCACTCTCCCAAGGCGTGGTCATGGTGGCTCGGCACATGCGCCAGCACCGTGTGGCCGCTGGCCAGGCGCAGCGTATACAAAAACTCCGAACCCCGGAACGACTTGCGCACGATCTGCGCCTGCACGGGGGCATGGTCGTCGTGCACAATGTCGTCCGCACGCAGCAGCACATCACATTCGCCACCGGGGTAGCTGCTGGGCAGGGGGCATTCTTCCAGGTCGGTCAGCTCGCCCAGCGGCGTCTGCGCCACCACGTTGTTACCGCGCTGCAGCAGCGTGGCAGGGGCGAACACGCCGTGGCCAATGAAGTCGGCCACAAACCGTGTGGCGGGGCGGTGGTACAGCGTGTACGCATCGTCCCACTGGTGCAGATGGCCTTCGTGCATCACGCCGATCACGTCGCCAATGGCAAAGGCCTCGAACTGGTCGTGCGTCACAAACAGGGCGGTGGCGCCAGCGGCTTTCAGAATGCCGCGCACCTCGTGGGCCAGGCGCTCGCGCAGGTCCACGTCCAGGTTCGAAAAAGGCTCGTCCAGCAGCATGAGCTGCGGGCGTGGTGCGAGGGCCCGAGCCAGGGCCACACGCTGCTGCTGCCCGCCAGAAAGCTCGTGCGGAAAGCGGTTCTCGCTGCCCTCCAGCCCCACCAGTTGCAGCACCTCTGCCACGCGCGCGGCCTGCTCGGCACGGGGTAACTGGTGGATGCCAAACGCCACGTTGCGGCCTACCGACAGGTGCGGGAACAACGCGTAGTCCTGGAACACCATGCCAATGCGCCGCAGCTCGGGCGGCACGCTGAGCGTGGCGCTGCTGACCACACTTTTGGTCAGGCGGATCTCGCCGCCCGTCACGGGCTCCAGCCCTGCCACAGCGCGCAGCAGTGTCGTTTTGCCGCAGCCCGAGGGGCCGATCAACACACCGATATCGCCTGCATGCAGGCCCAGCGTGACGCCTTCCACCGCCGCGTTGGGGCGGCCTGCGTAGCGCACTTCGAGTTGGGAGACCTCTAGAAACATCGCTTGATTCTAGGCGGGCAGGGACGAATGCTTAAAATTCGCATTTGCATTCCTGATCGTTGCCCGGCCTGAGCCTGCCAGCGGGTGTGCGCTTTCTTACTTTGCCGAGCCACTCGCCTTGCGCCGCACGCCTTTTTCTGCCTTTCGCACCATCCCTTTGATCCTGTTCGCGGGGTTTCTGGCGCTGCCCGTGCTGGCCGTGCTGGCATCCTGGTTGCCCTTGGGGCAGGGCGATGCGCAGGCGGGCGCCATCCTGCGCGAGATGGCGGCCACCGTGTTGCCTGGCTATGTGTGGACCACCTTGTGGCTGAGCGTGCTGGTGGCCCTGGGCGCGGCCATTGTGGGCACAGGCACGGCGGCAGCGGTGACGCTGTTTGATTTCCCGGGCCGCCGTACGTTTGAATGGCTGCTGCTGCTGCCCCTGGCCATGCCCGCGTATGTCACCGCGTATGCCTACACCGACTTTCTGCAGTTCAGCGGCCCGCTGCAGGTGGGCCTGCGCAACACCTTTGGCCTGGAAGGCCGCCTGCTGCCCGAGGTGCGCAGCCTGGGCGGCGCGGTGTGGGTGTTCATCTTTTCGCTGTACCCGTATGTGTACCTGCTGGCGCGCACGGCGCTGGGCGAGCGTGCCGCGCACCTCATGGAGGCCGCGCGCCTGCTGGGCGCTCCGCTGTCGCGCCGCATCCGCGCCGTGGCGCTGCCTCTGGCACGCCCGGCAGTCGCTGCAGGCGTTGCGCTGGTGCTGATGGAAACGCTGGCTGACTTTGGCGTGGCCAGCTACTTCGGCATCCAGACCTTCACCACCGGTATCTACAAGGCCTGGCTGTCGATGGACAACCGCCTGGCCGCCGCGCAGCTGGCCACCATGCTGCTGGTGGTGGTGATGGCGCTGCTGCACCTGGAACATCGCGCGCAAAAGCGCATGCGTTTCGCCACGGGCGGCGGGCGCGCAGGCTCGGCCGAGGCACAGCCCCTGGCGCTGCGCGGCGCACGCCGCTGGGCCGCCTGGGTGGTGTGCGCGGTGCCGGTGGTGATGGGTTTTGTCGCCCCGGTTCTCTTCATGCTGCGCCCGCTGGCGGCCGACTGGTCGGTGCTGCCGTGGGAGCGATTCATGGAATGGGCCTGGCACAGCGTGCGCTTGGGATGCATCACCGCTGCGCTGGCCGTGATGATTGCGCTGGCCCTGGCGTTTGCCGTGCGCCGCCAGCCTGATGCGATCACGCGCGGCGTGGTGCAATTGGCCAGCGTGGGCTACGCCGTGCCAGGTGCCGTCATTGTGGTGGGCCTGCTGCTGCCCGTGGGCTGGCTGCAGGCGGCCATGCCACAGTGGGGCGTGGGTGCGCTGGTCACGGCCACGGCGTTGGGCATCGTATGGGCGTACCTGGTGCGGTTCTGCGCGGTGGCGCTGCAGTCCATTCAGAGCGGTTACGCGCGAATTCCCCCCAGCCTGGATGACTCTGCCCGCATGCTGGGCATGGGCAGCGTGGGCCTGATGGCGCGCGTGCATGGGCCGCTGCTCAAGCGGTCTACCGCTGCTGCCGCGCTGCTGGTGTTTGTGGACGTGATGAAGGAGTTGCCCGCCACCATGGTGTTGCGCCCCTTCAACAGCGACACCCTGGCCGTGGTGGCCTACCAGCTGGCGCGCGACGAGCGGCTGGGTGAGGCGGCGTTGCCGTCTCTGGCGCTGGTGGCCGTGGGGTTGGTGCCCGTGATCTTGCTGAGCCGGACGCTGCGCAGCAAAGGGTGAGCGGCTGACATGCTGTACTGAATGGGTGGGCGCGCCCGCCCAAGGGCATGGTCCTCCAGCGTAGAAAACAAGCTGCCATGTGGCAGCTTGTTTACAGCCCAAGGAGAAGGCGCAGCGGCAGGCACCTCTGACACCCTACCGAGGGTGCCCCGCAGTCTTTGGTACAGCCACCATGGGAGCGCACGCAGTTGCCGCAATGCCTGCATGAACGCCTCAAGGAACAGTCGGCGATTTCTCTCTGCCTTCAGGAGCGGATTCAGCCAGCAGATGTACCTGGTGCGGTGTCACCCCCAGCAGATATTCTCGGTCCCCGTGCCGGACCAGGGCCACTCTCTCTCGCCCGCCAAGAGATATTTGCTGCACGACCTGCAGCACGGCTTTGCCACCTCGATTCCGCGCTATGCCGGTGCGCTGCAGCACCTTCAGAAGTATCCAGGCCAGGGCCAGCACGAATGCCAGTGCCAGTACCGTACCCAGCACTCCGGCCAAGGGCGCTGCGGGCGCGTCAGATACGCCATATGGCGGGGCCGTCGGGAGCACCACGCTGGCAGTGGCCTGGGGGCTCGTCATCTCGACCAGTTGGGCAGGGGCTGTGCCTTCATGAGGCTGTGCGGTGTCTGTATGTGAATGCTTGTTCATGATGCTGTGTCAGTGGCAGCTTTGGATCGCCACCGCCTGGGAACATAGCGGGCAAGGCGGTTGGTTCTCCAGCCCCCGGGGGGGGCGGCTGCGCCCGCTGCGTCATGGGCCGTAGATATCGGGTACCGGGTCAGGTCTTCACCAGGAGCGGGGCGCCGAGGACGGCGCGGTTCTGACTCTGTGGAAGACTTCGCATGGGAGGTCTGCGAGGCACGTTCGAGTTCATAGCGCACATCTTGCGCCCACAGGATCACGGTCGCGATGATGTCGAACAGCTCCGCAGGAACGACGTCGCCGGGCTCTGTGTCGGCCAGCAATTGACGGGCGATTTCGATGTTGCGCAGTACGGGAACGCCGGCCTCCTGTGCGGCGGTTCTCATGGCCAGAGCATCATCGTCCTGCGCCTTGGCAATGACCGTGGGCACCGGGCATCGGTCACGATGGTAGTCGATGGCAATCGCGACATGGGTGGGATTGACCACCAGCACATGGGCGCTGGCTGCCGCCTTGTTGGCGCCTTGCTGAGCCCACTCCTGCTGCAGTTGCTTGCGATGGCCCTTGAGATGCGGGTCGCCTTCGGCGTCCTTCATTTCCTGGCGTATGTCGCGCATGCTCATGCGCATCTTCTTCATGAAGCTGTAGCGTTGCCATGCCAGGTCCAGCGCCGACACCAGGAGAAACGCGCCCGTGACCCACGCCAGCAGCGTCCAGCTGGCGTGCCAGAGAGCCGATCCCACGGCCTCTGGCTTCGCGCGCGCAAGCAGTGGCAGATCGGGCAGCAAGTCCTTCAGCGCAATCCAGGCAATGACGGCCACGAGCACGGTCTTGAGCAGTGACTTGAGTAGCTCGACCAGGTTGTCCAGCGAGAACATGCGTTTGAGGCCGCTGGTGGGGTTCAGGTGTTCTGCCTTGGGCCAGATTTTCTCCATCGTCAGCACAGGGCCGGTCTGCAGAAACTCCACCAGGACGCCGACCACCGCAACGGGTACCACCACCAGCCCCACCAGCAACAGCAATGTGCGCAGCGCTTGCCACCCCAGTTGGGCGAGTGCCTCAGGAAAAGGGACCTGCAGTCCCCACAGGCTCAGTTCAATCAGTGACGTCATCTGCTGCCCCACCATCGGCAAGGCCACAGTGGCTAGCAGCAGCACGGTCAGCAATGTTGCTGTCGCTGTCAGGTCCTTGCTCTTGGAAACCTCGCCCTTTTTCCGAGCGTCCTGAAGCTTCTTGGGTGTCGGCTTTTCTGTCTTGTCGCCACTGTCGTCTTGGCCGGCCATGGGCGGAGAGTCCTGTTGGAAATCGGGTGGGGCCGCAGGCCGTGCAGGCCCTGGGCTCAAGGCGCTGCAGCATCACGGGGAAGCTTGGCAGCGGTGCACAAAACTGAAGTGTCGGGCAGTGCGCCAACGGTCACATGAATGTTGAAACAGGATGCAAGCGAAAGCACGTGCCAGCAATGGGCGTGCGTTGCATCTGTGTTTCGTTGCTGACAAATGGATACGTGAAGCAGCACTTTTTGCCACAAATTCGAAAGGCTGAGCGGAAACACTAGCTCTACCTTGTTGCGTTCGTGTCTGAGTCTGCTTCTAAAAGCGAAAGTGTGTTTGTGCGTTCCCCATCGTCTCATCGTGTTCATCTGCTTGCCCGACGTTTGTTGGTTCGGCCCTTGGCGAGGCTCCCTAGGATGTGGTTCCTCATGGGGACTTGCGGACTGGGCCTTGGGGGGCTGACCCACGCTGCACCTGGACCTGCGGTCTTGGCGCCAGCGCCGACAGCCGAATGTGCCGTCGGGTGGGATCAGTTGTTGACACCCGCGCAACGGGACGCCGAAGCGCTTGTTCGCGGTTGCCAAGTGTCTGCCGCCAAATCCAGCAAACCAGTTCTGGCTGCGCAGATGGGGTTGTATCGCCACACCTCGTCGCGTCTGTTGCCTGTCGGTGCAGGCGCCCGCACAGCGCAGCCTGCCATGACCGGCAAGCTCCCGCCCCGCACAGCCATGCCATCGCGCAGCCCCGACGCCCAGCCCTTGCGAACCAGCAGCCCCGTCGGGCTGGCACCTTTGGTAGACCGCACCGCGCAGGAGCACGACATCGACCCGTTGCTGCTGCACTCCATCGCTCGCGTGGAGTCCCGTCACCAGCCCGATGCCATCTCGCATGCAGGAGCCCGAGGCTTGATGCAGGTGATCCCCCCGACCGCGCGCCGTTTTGGCGTGGAGGGCGCAGAGCAACTGCACGACCCGCAGACGAACCTGCGGGTGAGCGCCCGGTACCTCAAAACCTTGCAGCAGCGATTTGGCAATGACCTGGAGTTGGTGCTTGCCGCCTACAACGCCGGTGAGGGCGCCGTAGAAAAACACGGACGCAAAATCCCACCCTACCGCGAGACTCAGGACTACGTCCGCAAAGTGCTTGCCGAATACGTGCTGCTGCGCGGGGTCAGCGCCAGGCAAGCGGGCCATGCCTTCACAGGGAAAGACTCGCTGTGAATTTGGCTAGCTATTTCCGGTCGGCCGCGCGTGCCGACCGCAGTGGTGGCGGGCTCGCGCGGTACACCGACATCGCCTTGGTGGCTGGCATCGTGGCCATCATCGCGCTCATGATCGTGCCGCTGCCGACCTGGGCCCTCGACACCCTCGTGGCCGTCAACATCTCGGGTGGGGTTTTGCTGCTGCTGCTGGCCATCTATGTGGCCAATCCACTCGAATTTTCCGTGTTCCCCAGCGTGCTGCTGATCAGCACGCTTTTTCGGCTGGCGCTGTCGATCGCGACAACCCGCATGATTCTTCTGCACGGCGAAGCTGGCCACATCATTGACACGTTTGGGAACATGGTGGCGGGCGGCAATCTCGTGGTGGGCCTGGTGGTGTTTCTCATCATTACCGTGGTGCAGTTCATCGTCATTGCCAAAGGCTCGGAGCGCGTGGCTGAAGTCGCCGCGCGTTTCTCGCTGGATGCCATGCCTGGCAAACAGATGTCCATCGACTCGGACCTTCGCTCAGGCCTGATCGACAAGGACGAGGCCCGGCGTCGCCGTCGCCAACTGGAAAGCGAAAGCAAGCTCAACGGCAGCCTTGACGGCGCCATGAAGTTTGTCAAAGGCGATGCCATCGCGGGCATCATCATCATCATCATTAATCTGCTGGGAGGGCTGGCCGTGGGGGTGCTCCAGCAGGGAATGCCCATGTCGGCAGCGGCCATCAAGTACTGCATCCTTGCCATTGGTGATGGCATGGTGACGCAGATCCCCGCATTGCTGGGGGCCATGTCCGCAGGTCTGCTGGTGACGCGCACTACAGACGATGAGCATGACAAACATCTGGGCGACGCCATTGGTAGACAACTGACGGCCAAGCCCCGCGTGTTGCTGGTGGCCGGTGGCCTGAGTTTTCTTTTCGCGGCCGTGCCTGGCTTTCCCGCCGTGGTCTTTGGTCTGCTCGGTCTTGTGTTCTTTGGGGTTGGGGCCATGCTGACGCCCGCGTGGCGGGAGCGCTGGGAACGCTGGATCGGGCCGAAGCTGGTGGCTGTGCGCCGCAAGCCCGCGCACGCCCCCGAGTTGATGTTCACCGATGCCATCCCGGTGCGTCCCAACGTGCCCCTCCTACTTGAGTTGCCTGCCGGGCACCTGCGCGGCGAAGACAGCCGTGACCTGCTGCACGGCCTTGAAGGCGTGCTCGACCATTTTCAGCTGCACCTGGGCCTGCGTTTGCCGCGCATCGATGTGCACATGGTGCCCGCGTCACCTGCTCAGACGCCGGCGCCAGCGGTGCCGGGGTCCAGCGCACTGGCCCTCGAACCAGCCGCGCCAGCGCCTGCTTGGCGGCTGATGGTGCACGAGGTGCCGGTTGCCCAGGGCGACATGGTGGCCGACGGTGTTGCGGCGGCACTGGCCACGGCCGTGCGGGAAGCTCTCCGTCGCAACGCCGCGCTGTTCTTGGGCACGCAGGAAACCAACCTCTTGCTGACCCGTGCCAGCGCCGAGCTGCCCGATGTGGTCAAGGAAACCCTTCGTGCTCTGCCTCTGGCACGGGTGGCTGAAATCCTGCGTCGCCTTGTGGAAGAAGAGGTGGCCATCCGCAACCTCCGCGACATCCTGGAGACCCTCGCCGATGCGGCCCAGCGGGAGAAAGATGTGTTCGCTCTGACGGAACTGGTCCGGATCGGACTCAAGCGCCAGCTGTGCTATCGCTACGCGCCGATCGGCCGCCTGGGCGCGCTGCTTATCGATCCCTCCGTCGAGGAGCTGCTGCGATCCGCTGTGCGGGTCAACGGCGGGGTGCAGCAGCTGGCGCTCGATCCTGCGCAAACCACGCAGTTGATTCAGAAATTCACGCAGGCCATCGCACATCACCGGCCAGCAGCCATCGTGACGGCGGTGGACATTCGCCGCCACGTACGCAAGTTGATCGAGATCGAGTGCTTTGACACTCCAGTGCTCAGTTACCACGAATTGGTTCCGACGCTGCACCTGGGCGTACTGGCCCATGTCGGAAAAGACGACGCCCCCATGTTACAGGGGGCGTCGTAGTAAGTCGGTCGGCAGTCGCCGACTGTTTTCAGGCGGAGTCTGTTCTTCAACAGCCTCGCCGATGAGCGTATGCGCTGATACCAACAATGAGTTCAAACAAGGGAGTGAGAATGGGAGTAGTAGCTAAGGGGAATTGGAGTCCGTTGCTGTCGGGGCCAAAGGCGGGCGCGTGGCGCGCCTGGGCGGCAGGCTGTGCGTTGGGTTGGGCGTTGTGCGCCACGGCGGTGCAGGCCTCGCCCATTCCTTTCGGGGAGAGACAGGTCGATATGACCGTGCGAGAGCAGCCGATTGCGGCGTTCTTGCAGGACTTCTTCGGGACCATGGATGTACCCGTGTCGGTAAGTTCTGGTGTCAAGGGCGCGGTCAACGGCGTGTTCCGAGGTACGGCCGAAAAAGTGTTTTCCAGCATCCAGCGCTCATTTGGGCTCATGGCCTACTACGACGGCGCCGTCGTGCACGTGTACACACCGGCAGAGGTCACGACACGCACCTTTGCCATGCGCCAGGGAGACGCTCGCCAGGTCATCAATACCGCGCGTGACATGAACATCATGGACTCGCGCAACACCCTGCGTGTGAGCCAGAGTGGTGGGCTCATCGCCAGCGGAAACCGACGGTTTGTAGACTTGGTCGGCGAACTGGCTTCAGGTCAGCAAAGCCAGTCCACCACGCTGGCTCCCGTGGGTTTCAAGGTGTACTACCTGAAATACGCATGGGCCCAGGATGTGAGTGCCCAGTACGGCGGCACCGTCACGGTCATCCCTGGTGTGGCAAGCATCCTGCGTTCTTTGCTGACAGCCCAGCGAGGTAACCCGTCACCGGCACTGACGCAGTATCGGGGCGCCTCTGAGCCGGGTCTGCGCGGCCAGGGGCTGGCTCGACAAGGCACGCTGGGAGCCGCTGGTGCCAACCCCATGCAGGCCTCTGCCGAAACCGTGCAGCAAGCCTGGGGCGGCCGACCTGGAGCCGTAGGAGGTGTGCAGGTGGCCACCGTGGACGCGGCGTTGCTGGAAGGCCTGGGCGCGGCTTCGGTCGCGAACCAGGCCCGTGTGGAGGCCGATACCCGTCTCAATGCAGTGATCGTGCGAGACCTCCCGGAGCGTCTGCCTTACTACGACGAGCTCATCAAGTCGCTGGACATTGAGCCCCAGGCCCTGGAGATCGAAGCCACCATCATCGACCTGAGCACCGACAAGTTGCGTGAGATGGGTATCAACTGGCGCCTGAGTGGCGACCGCTATTCCTTCCTGTTTGGCAATGGCACCGCCAGCGACACCAGTCTGCTGGGCAGCACGCCGGTTCAGAGCATTACGCCAGCAGGCGAGGGCGGATTCATGTCCCTGGTGCTGGGCGGGCGCAACAACTTTGTGGCGCGAATCAATGCATTGCAGAACAAGGGCGTAGCCCGCATTGTTTCGAGCCCCCAGGTCATGACGCTGTCCAACGTCGAGGCGCTCTTTGACACCAACAAGAGTTTCTACGTGCGCGTGGCAGGTCGAGAGCAAGTCGACCTTTACAAGGTGTCGGCAGGGACCTCCTTGCGTGTCACGCCCCATGTGTTCCAGGAAGGCTCAGACGTGCGCATCAAGCTGCTCGTCCAGATCGAAGACGGCGGCATCAATGGAGCCAGCCAGGTTGATTCGATCCCCATCGTCGAGCGTTCCTCCATCAATACCCAGGCGCTGATCGGCGCGGGCGAGAGCCTGCTGATTGGCGGCATGGTCAAGGAGTCCAGCAGCGAAGGGGTTTCCAAGGTTCCATTTCTGGGCGATATCCCCCTGGCGGGCGCGCTGTTCCGCTCGAACAACGATCAGCAAGAGCGGGTGGAACGCCTCTTCCTCATTTCGCCCCGCCTCATCCCTGCACGGCGCGCGACCAATGCATCAGCACCCACGGGGCCACTGCGGCCCGGTGGCGCCGTGGCTGCCCCACCCATGCCTGTACTGGAAGAGACCACAACGTCTACCCGCAACCCCGCGACGGGCGATCCCAGGCCTGGCGTAGCCCAGGGGTTGGGTGAGCAGGCGCCGTGAACGAATCGAGCGAACGAGGCCCGCATGTCCGGGCCGAGGAGTACCGTGGAATGAGCACAGAAACTCTGTACGAACTGCGCGTTCTCAGCGGCGAGCAGCGTGGCGCATCTTCTGTCATTCAGCCTGGGCAGACGCTGCGCATCGGACAGGACTGGATCAATGAAGTCGTGCTTCAGAAGGCCGAAGGCGTTGCTGTGTTGTCGTTTTCGCCCACAGGCATCTTGGTGTTGCAGGTGCAGCAGGGCGGCGGTGCCGTAGCCCACAGGACGCTGGAGGCAGGCGCGCGCGCAGAGCTGGGCTTGTACGAGCCGTTCACTGTCGGAGGGATCCGGCTTGCCGTGGGTCAGCTCGGTGCGCAGCAATGGGCGCCGCTATTCACCGACGCGGCACCAGACGGAGGTGCCACGTCGGCTACACCGCATGCGCAAGAGTCTGCTCCTGCTTCAGAAGCAGCCTCGGAGGCGCGTTCGCATGCTGGTATGGGTGCGTCTGCTTCGCAGGCCTCCTCTGCCGCAGCTACGCCAGCAAAGGACCCTGCAGCCATGGCGGCAGGTCAGACGTCCCCTTTGCAGCGCTGGCGCTCGCGCCTGATGCTGGGCGGTACCGCGTTGGTGGGCGTTTCTGTGTGCACCCTCACCCTGGCCTGGGCCATGGGGCCTTCCACCCTGAGCCCGCAAGAGCAGGCTGTGAACATCCGCCAGACGCTCTCTCACATGGGCATGGCTGCACTCAATGTTGAGTCGCGCAACGGGCAGTTGTTTGTGACCGGGCACCTTGAATCCCAGGCGGAAAGAGCACGGCTGGAGAAAGCCCTCGCAGACCGTTCGCCCGCCAGGCTCTCAGTGTGGGTCAACGAGCAGGTTGCTGCCAGCGTGGCTGAGGTGTATCGCCTGAACGGCATTGCTGCGCAGGTGCAGGCCACGGGTGCCGGCGTGGTGCGCGTGCAGACCGCCGTGTCCGATGTGCGGCAGCTTGAGCATGTCCAGGCCCTGGCCCACCGCGATGTGCCGGGCTTGCAGCAGCTGGTCGCTATCAACGAGGCCCCCCCTGCGCCGCCCCCGGCTGCGTCGACTATCCACGACCCGGGCAAGCGTGTGGCAGCCATCGTGCCCGGAGAACCCGCCTACCTCGTCACTGCGGATGGAACCCGCTACTTCGAGGGGGCCATGCTGCCAAGCGGGCACCGCATCGTGGCCATCCTGCCCGACAAGGTGCAAATGGAGCGCGAGGGCGTGGCCAGCGTACTTTCGTTCTAAGGCCCCCGCATAGCCGTCCGCTCAGCCCGTCCGGACCAACCGCACCAGTCTCTTCCAAAAACCTGAACCGGCACTGCGCCACACCGGCCCACGCACCGGTCCCGCAATCAACCACCCGCTGGCGATCACCGCCAGCACCACCTGCAAAAGGAGTCAGAGCATGAGCAATTCCATCAACCCGCTGGCCATGATGGCCACTACCGGACTTAGCAGCTCCCAAAACCGTGGCGGCAAAAGTGCCAGCTGGTACGAGGTCATGGCCGATGCCTGGGGCAAAACACTGGATGCCAAAGCCAGCGAAATCGAGGCAGCAGGGGATGCCCTGGCCGACGGCAACGACAAGCCTGCCCACATCACTCACATGACCATGCTGGCCCAGCAGATGGGCTTCATGTCCAACAGCGCGCACACTTCCCTGCAGTCGGTCGGGACCGCGTTGGAAACCATGGCCCGCAAACAGTGATGTGGCGTTGACTCCATGAACCCCACCACCACCATGGGCCTGACACTTTCGGGCGCAGACGTTGCCGGCGCCTCTGCGGGGCAGGGCTCCGTCCAGGCCGGCTACGGCATCTCCCTGACCGACATGTCTGGCTTCCATGAAGCCATGGCGCGTGCCGAAGCCGGCGCAGGTAGCACGCTACAGGCCCAGCCTGTGCAGGCATCGGGCGAGGGCATGCAAGCCCTCTTTAAACCGCTTGAACACATCAACGCCGAGGCCGCCTCGCTGGAGGAACATGCGCAGGCGGCCATGGCTGCGGGCAACGACATGACACCGGGTGAGATGGTCATGCTGACCGTCCGGGCGCACGAGTTTCTGTTCCACAGCCAGCTCACCGCCAATATCGCCAACCGCACCTCTGACGGGCTGCAACAACTGTTCCGCCAGCAGGCCTGACCGCCCGCCTTGACCGCTATATCGCATGAGACCGCTACTTACTGCCAGAACGCACCTGCGCACTTGCCCCATTCCCGGGGCCAACGCCCGCAAGGCCAGGACACCCTCCTGGCCCGCGCGTGCCCTCGTCACGGTCACGCTGGCACTCCTGGCCGCATGCTCCCAGCAGGAGCTGTATGGCCAGTTGACCGAGCGCCAAGCCAACGAGATGGTGGCCGTGTTGCGCAATGCGGGCCTGCATGCAGAAAAAGCGGCCTCGCGCGACGGCAAAGCCTTTGTCGTCAGCACCCGGCCTGACGACTTTTCTCGCGCTGTAGAGATCTTGCACGCCGGAGGGTTCCCACGGGACTCCTTCGACACCCTGGGCCAGGTATTCAAGAAAGAGGGCTTCGTGTCATCGGCACTCGAAGAGCGGGCCCGCTTCACCCATGCCCTGTCGCAAGAGCTCTCGGCCACGCTTTCCAGCATTGACGGCGTGGTGCAGGCACGGGTGCATGTCTCTGTGCCCGAGAAGAATCCCCTGTCCGACAAGCCCCAGCACTCGACGGCCTCGGTGTTCATCAAACACCGCCCCGGGGTCGACCTGAGCCAGCAGACGGGCAAGATCAAAGCCCTCGTAGTCAACGCCATGGAGGGGCTGCCCTACGACAACGTCACTGTTGCCATGTTCCCCGCCGAACCTATTCCACCGGCGGCCCCGCCGTCATTCCTGGGCGGTTTGTGGGCGCAGTATGGCGGCATGGTCATGCTGGTGGCGGGGCTGCTTAGCCTCATAGCGGCCGCCGTGGCGGCCATGGCCTGGTGGCAGCGCCGCCCTGCAGCCGCAGCAGCCTTGGCCGAGACCGGGCTGGCCTCCATGGTCGGCGCCGCAGTGGCACCGCTGCGCCGGGGCGCCGCCGTTGCGGTCGCATCCCCCGCGCAGCCCCGTGTCGGCAGCGAGTCCTGAGATGCAGCCCGTGGACCTGGGTGAAGACTCGGCGTTGACCCATGTGGCCGCGCAGCGGCGCGCGCGGGCAGCGCTTGCGCGGCAGTTGCAGGCCGAGCCATTGAGCTGGCAGCAGCTCATGCTGTGTCCTCTGTGGGTGGCCGATCCCGCGCCGGCCCGCGATGCACTCAGCGCCTTGTCTGGCATCTACTGGCTCAAGGCGTCGCTGCGTGCCTGCATCGACGGGCGGCAACTCGCACCCCTGTCGCGCAGCGTTGGGGTCGGGCCCTTCCGTGCTGCCCTTGACGCTCCGGAAACCCCGGAACTGCTGGCGCGGGCACCCCGGCCCCTGCTGCCGCCTGCCCACACGATCGTGTCGTACGTTCGTGCCTGGGGTCAGGCGATGCTGCTGTGGGGTTGCGTGCACGAACTCCAGGCGCGCCTTGCCCACCACCTTGGCTGGAGCGCCTCGCTGGCTTTGCTGCCCACGGTGGGCTCTAACCCGACCTGGGCCCAGTCCGCGTTAGAGCAGGCACATGCGGCCGCACCAGCGCTGGCAGCACCCGCCAGTGTTACCCCGCAGACCGAGCCCGTAACCCCGTTGCCCACACCGTCATGAGTTACCTGCTCACCCTGCACCAAGACGCAACCCTGACCCTGGCCACCACGGAACGTACCGTGCCGGCGCAGCACGTTCAGGCGCTGGAGAGCGCTCTGGACCTGGCCGCTGCGCTGCAAACGCTTACCAGCAGTGCCCGTGACGCGGCTGCGCAGGCGCAGCAGGCGGCCTGCGAGCAAGGTCACCGCGACGGTTTTGCCGTTGGGCTGGCACAGGCCCACCAGGAAGCGGCGGGACAGATTGCAGCAGCGCTGCAATCGCTGGCGCAACAGCACCAGCACCAGCGCGAAGAACTGCGCAGCGCCCTCGTCACGCTGGCCACTGCCATGGTGCGTTGCATGGCTTCGGCCCTGGCGCCCGATCAAGTGGTGACCGCCCTGGCGCTGCAGGCTTTTGAGCAGGTAGTGCCTCCTCAGCCCGTGCGCCTGCGCCTGCCCGCAGAGCTGGTCGAGCCCGTGCGCGCACAACTTGCCACGCGTGAATTGCCCATGCCCGTGCAATGTCTGGCCGACACAGAAATCCATGGGCTGGACTGCGTGGTGGAGTCTCAGGCTGGTGCGTTGCTGGCCGGGCTCGACACCGTCCTGGCAAGTGCTGCGCAGCGGATTGAAACCTCTCAGCGCCAGATGGCGGCCCCCGAAGCCAGGGCCGCCTGAGCGCGCCACCGATTTGCGACATGCACGCCGACGCTTCCCCCCGCCCTCTGCTCGATCCTGCCATCCTGGCCTCGCTGCGCTCCATGCAGCCGGTGGCTGCCCGGGGGCGGGTTGTGCAAGCCTTTGGCACCACATTGCGCGTGAGTGGATTGCGTGCCGTCATCGGCCAGCAATGCCTGATTCGTGACCCCGCGCAACCGCATGGCAACGTGCTGCGCGCAGAAGTCGTCGGGCTTCGCGAGCATGACGCCATTCTTGTGCCACTGGGGCACCTGCACGGCGTCTCGATGGGTGCCGAGGTGGAGCCTCTGGATGGCGGAGAGCTCATTCCCGTGGGCGACGCCCTGCTGGGCCGCGTGCTCGATGCCTTCGGCACACCCCTGGATGGTCACGCCCTCCCGGCCCACTTGCCGCTCCGCGCCTTCCACGCCGAGCCACCCAACCCGCTGACCCGGCGGCCCATTGATACCCCATTCATCACCGGGGTGCGTGCGCTCGACGGATTGCTCACCATCGGTGAAGGTCAGCGACTGGGCGTGTTCGCCATGGCCGGGGGTGGCAAGTCCACCTTGTTGGGCATGCTTGCCAAGCTCGCACACAGCGATGTCAATGTCATTGCCCTGATTGGCGAACGGGGGCGTGAGGTCAGCGAGTTTCTGGAGGACAGCCTTGGCCCCCAGGGCCTGGCCCGCTCGGTGATCGTTGTCTCCACCTCCGACCGGCCCGCCATGGAGCGGCTGCGTGCCGCCCAGACCGCCACCGCCATTGCCGAACACTTCCGCGCGCAAGGGCGGCGCGTGCTGCTGATGATGGACTCCGTGACCCGATACGCCCGTGCGTTGCGCGAGATCGGCCTGTCGGTGGGGGAGCCGGCCGTGCGCCGTGGCTTCCCCCCCAGTGTGTTTGCAGAGCTGCCGCGCCTATTCGAGCGGGCGGGTAACGATGCGTCCGGCTCCATCACCGCTTTCTACACGGTTCTGGCTGAAGATGAAGACGGCTCCGATCCTGTGGCCGAGGAGACCCGCTCTATCCTGGACGGCCACATTGTGCTTTCGCGCCAGCTAGGGCAAGCGGGGCACTACCCGGCCATTGACGTACTGGCCAGTGCCAGCCGTGTGTTCAACCGCGTCACCGACCGCGCCCACCAAGACGCAGCCCTGCGCGTGCGCGCCCTGATGGCCAAACACGACGAAATCCGCTTCCTGCTTCAGGTTGGTGAATATGCGCCAGGCAGCGACGCCCTGGCCGACGACGCCATCGTCGCCCAATCTGCGTTGCAGGCACTGTTGCGACAGCGGCCCGACGAGGGGACACCCTTCGAACAAACCCTTGCTGCGCTGCAGCAGTTCCAGCGGTGACTGTGACCAGCCTGCATACACCTTGGGGGGCTCACCCATGACCGCCTCCGCCATGGCCCAGCAACTGGCCGCTGCCAGTCAGCTGCAGCGACTGCGTGCGTTGCGCGAACGCAAAGCCTTGCAAGCCAGCCAGCAGGCCGAGCGCGAGTTGCAAGCTGCCCAGCAAGTGGTGCGCGACCGCGAAGCCCAAATTCGCCAGCTGCAGGCCCGCAGGCTGGAGCTGCAGCACAGCCTGATCGGCCCCTACGCCGCCCGCATGGGGGTCGTGGCCAGCTACGCCAGTGCTGCACAGGAGGCGCTGGACGACCAGCTCGAACGCGCTGAATACGCATTGATCGATGAGGAAGAAGAGCTGATCAACGCGCGCACCCGCGCCGCCTCAGCCCGCACCACGTGGCTCCAGGCCGTGGCCCAGCACCAGGCCAGCTCCACGCTACGCGATGACGCCCGCCAGAGCCTGCGGCGCGAACGTGAAACCACGCTGGAGCGGGAAGACCCCCCGCTCCGGTCAGCCCCCTGAGGAATGCCCCGTGAGTGACATCCGTCCATCGACCCCTGAACGAAAAACCCATACCTCCGACACTACCGCCCGGGCCTCACAGGCCGGCGGCTGGGTGCCCCCGCAGGCGCGGCGGGACTTTGATGCCGCCATCCGGCGGGCCGGCGAACGCAGTGACAGTCGGCTCAAGGACCACGACGATCCCGAACCCAACGACCTCTTTCACACCGAGGCTCCGCCCCCAGGCCTTTGGGGGCAGCTGCCGCCACTGACCGGGCACACCGGGTCGGCAGGTGAGGGCAGTGCCCTTATGGGGGGCAGTGCAGCCCTCACCGCACCCGCCCAACCCACTGGCCTCCTGCCAGATTCTCTGCCCATGGCCCCACATGCGGCCGCGCCTGGGGTGGGTACCCCGTTGCGCTTGCAAGTGCCGCTGGGCGGTGCCGAGGCCGCCACCCTGGCCCTGCGCTTAGCCCAAAGCGGCAACGGCCAGTGGCAGCTGCGCATGGGCACCAATGCCACCACCCGCCAGCAACTGACCCCGCACCTGGAGCGACTGCGTGACCGCCTGCGCGAACACAGCCACGGTCGCATGGACGACCTCGGATTTGACGATGACATCGTGGCCTGATACCGCCAACCCAGCCGCAGTGGCGACACCTGCCCCGCACGCCCCACCAGTGCCCGCGCCGGCGTGGCTCGTTTTTTGTGGCCCGGTGGGCGCGCACCGGGCCGAACTCTGGCTGCCGCTGCTGCCAGAGCCAGACCCTTGCCTGTGTGAACCTCAGCCCCCAGCCCTAAACCCGGATGCACCAACAGCCTCCTCAGGCACCACTGGTCGGGATGCCACCCCGCCTGCGCGCACCTCTGGGGACACCGCAGCGGAGTGGACCGGACCGCGCCTGATGCTGCAGCTGGCCAAGGCAGAACCGCTCATCAGTGCTGTCGAGCAATGGCTGCGCCACCCCTGGCTGTTGCAGCCCGGTGAAGCCGCGCCAGCAGTCGCCCTGGAATCCGGCACGTGCGAAGCGGTGGTGCAGACCGCTGCACTGGCCCCTGTGGGCACGCGCCTGCGCCTGCCTTGGACGGCACTGTCGGGTCCGCCAGCCGACTGGCTGCAGTCCCCGCATGTCGCCTGGCCCAGCGTGCACACGGAACTGTGCCTGGATGCAGTGCCTGCCGCCGCAGTCGCGGAACTCGCTGAAGGCTCCCTGGTCTGGCTCACGCCCTCTCTGGGGTGCGAATGGCCCGTCACCGTGCGGCCCATCTGCGGCCACCTTCCGGTGCGCGCGGGGGTGCTGGTACGCAGCCCCGATGTTCGCACTGGTGCCCCGCACATGGCCGAGCCCCTGGGGCTGGACCTGCACGCGCCGCTGCCCACGGCCACCGAGCCTCCTGCCACAGACACCCATGCCAACACGGATGCCGATGCCGAGATCGTCTGGCACGGCATGCCCGCCATGGGGCTGGAGCAATGGCTGTGCTGGCAGGCTCGCCCTGCGGTGCTCTCGGTACCAGCCGCACCTCCCGCATCGACAGCACCGGCTCGCCTTCGGCTACCACCCATGCTGCCGGGGGAGCTGCACTTGCAGCAGGGTGGTGCGTTGCGCGCCCACGGTGATCTGGTTCCTCTGGCCGGTGGCTACGCCCTTCGAATCCGCAGCGCCCTCGGTGCCACACCAGCCTTTGGGCCTGAAGCCCCCTTGTTTTCCGCTGAACCATCCACCGGGCGCGCGTGCGGCGCAGCCCATTCGCAGACACCATGGACCTGAATCAATTTACCCCTTCCTCGGCACTGGTCACCGTGATCGTTGTCTCCCTGGCGCCGTTTGTGGGCGTCATGGTCACTTCCTTCACCAAGATCATTGTGGTGCTCAGCCTGCTGCGCAACGCTTTAGGCCTGCAGCAGGTGCCACCCAACGTGGTGCTCAACGGCATGGCCCTGGTACTCACCATCTACGTCATGCTGCCCGTGGGGTTGGATATGGCCGAACGTGCCCGCAGCGTCTCCAACATCGGCAGCACCTCTGGCATGCTGGCGGTGGCCGATGCGGCCAAAGAGCCCCTGCGCGACTTTCTGGTTCGCCACTCATCCGCCCACGAGCGCGCTTTCTTCCTCAAGACCGCCCAGAAAACCCTCAGTCCCGAACGCGCTGCCCAGATCAGCGAACGCGACTTTGTGGTGGTTGTGCCCGCCTTTACCGTCAGCGAGCTGTCTGCAGCGTTCCAGATCGGGTTCCTCATCTTCCTGCCCTTTCTCATCATCGACCTGGTCATCGCCAACATCCTCACCGCCATGGGCATGATGATGCTGTCGCCCACCACCATCTCGCTGCCGTTCAAGCTGCTGCTTTTCGTGCTCGTCGATGGGTGGGTCAAGCTCACCCACGGCCTGGTGCTCTCCTACGGCCACTGACCTCGCCCCCGTGCATCGCCTTCCCACTCTGACCATGCCCTCCGTACGCCATGTTTGAAAGCCAGACCATCCAACTGCTGTACCAGGCCCTGTGGCTGGTGTTGCTCCTGTCCGCGCCACCGGTCATCGTGGCCGCGCTGGTCGGGCTACTGGTTGCCCTGGTGCAGGCCGCCACCCAGATTCAGGAGCAGACCCTGCAGTACGCGCTCAAGTTCTTCGCCATCGTGCTCACCATCTTCATCACCGCATCCCTGCTGGGCGGCACGCTGTACCGCTACACCGACCGGGTCATGACCGACTTCCCCGCCCTCGTCAAACGCTGAGGCCACCCACCTATGGGAGAAACCTTTGCTGCGGTGAACAACGTCAGCGAACTTGCGTTGCTGGCCGCGCTTGCCAGCGTGCGCTTTGCTACCGCTTTCGTGTTGTTGCCCCTGCTGGCCCAGGAAACCGTGCCCCAGCTCGTGCGGGGCGCCATTTTTCTTGCGTTCGGAGTCATCACACTGGCCCTGCAGCCTGCGGTCAACGTCACCGGCTGGAGCGTTTCCCAATGGATCGGGTTGTTCTCCAAAGAAGCCTTCATCGGCCTGGCTCTGGGCATGCTGCTGGCCGCTGTACTCTGGGCGTTCGACGCCGCCGGCGAGATCATTGACGGCGCGATCGGACTGTCGCAGGCGCAGGTCACAGACCCTCTCTCCGGGCGTCAGACCTCGCTTTCAGGGGCCTTCCTGGGTCGCTTGGCTGTGTACCTGTTTATGGCCTCGGGTGGCCTCATGCTCTGGATCGGCGTCCTCATGGAAAGCTTTGTGCTGTGGCCCCTGGCCCAGCCTGGCCTTGCGCCGCGCCCAGCCGGTGTCACCTTGTTTGAGAGCGCCTTCGCGCAGTTTGCGGGCCTGAGCTTCCTGCTCGCTGCGCCCACCCTGGTAGTCATGTACGCCATTGACCTGGCGCTGGGCCTCATGAATCGTTTCGCGCCCCAGCTCAATCTGTACTCGTTGTCCAGCTCCCTCAAAAGCGTGGCAGCCATCCTGCTGTGGTTGGTCATGCTCACCACCTTGGCCAAGACACTACTGAACTACCTGGCTGCCCTTTTCCCGACGCTGCTGCACAAGATGCAGACCCTGCTGCCCACCTGAACACCCAGCGAGCGCCTGCCTCGGGCTTGGGGTTTGAAGCGTTTTGTTGCAAATGCACCCCCTCCACTAGGAGGCTTCCCAATAGCGCAAGCGGGCGCAAGTTTTTACGATGGAGACATCCCATCTTTCATCCGCGTCCACACATGGTGACCTCGTCCTCTCTCTCGTCGCTGGCAGGCCTCGCTGGCCTAGCGCCCCGGACTGACGCGCTCCGGCCAGCCTTGGACAACGGCGACACCGCGCGCCTGTTTGGCTATACCGGCAGCGACGCCGTCGCCCGCTCCTTGTCCGTCCCCCCCTTCAGCGGCGACACCCCTGCCCAGTTGCAATCCCGGTTCATTGACTGCCTCTTTACCCGGGTTTGATCTCCGCCCCCCGCGCGCCGCTCCTTTGCGACACCACCCATGGCCCAACCCATCCCCGATCTGACCCTGCGCGATCAGCCCGACTGGGCCGGTGCGGCAGAGGTCCTCATCGAAGGCTGCGCCCATCTGCCTTCACGTGAAGACCGCGTGCGCTGGATGGAGCGCCTGTGCCTCTCGCTCGGCGATGCGCTGTACCCCGCCTTCCTGCAGGTGCTTTGCCGCATTGGCGAACACGGCCACCCCCAGGCCCAGGCTGTGGTCGCCGATACTCTGGTGCTTGCTCTGCAAAGCGGCCGCTTGCCCTCGGGGCGGCACGCCGCATGGGGGGCGCAGTGGGACGCGTCCGTGCGCGCCACCCGCACCATGGGCCCCATTGAGTACCTGTGCGCCTGGTTCGCGCAGCCCGACGGGCGCGGCACCCTCGGGGCGGTGGCTTTTGACCGGGCCGCACGCGCACTGGTGGGCCTGGTATCGCACAGTGAAGCGGCCCGGCGCCTCTATTGCGCCAAGCTCCACAGCGTGGCCGACGACCCCCTCGATGGGGCTTGGACCCGCAGCAGCCGCCACGCACTGCAAGCTATGGCCCTGAGCTGGTCTCAGGCGGACCCCGAACCCTACCGTGCGGCCACCCAGGCGGTAGAAGCCTTCATGGCTGCGTCCCGCCACGGTGAACAATCCGCGCCTGATGCAACGGTTGGCGCGCTGGCTCAGGGCTGGATTCCTCCGGCCTCCTGGCGTTGAGGCCCCTGTACGCCGCCCCCATGCGGCCCGTTGCACCCTGCTATCCCACCCTCACCATCTGGCATGTCTGAGCCATGGGCCGCGCTGGCCCCCATTCGGGCCGTTGCTCCTGGTGGCCGCGTTGCAGCCTTGGGGGGGTACCCGGGCGGCGGCCAGGGCTTCAGCGGTGACGGGCCATGGCCCGGTGACGACCCCGAAGCCCCCCAGTCGCCCGCCCACTTGCTGGATGCTCTGCTCCGGCTGGAGGACGCCGACCTGCAGGCCTGGGTACACAGCTTGGCGCAGTCCCCCAGTCGCCGGGCCCGACCCTGGTACCACCAGCTCGACTACGCCGACACAGACACACTGTTGCAGCACCTCGCAACGCGCCTCGATGCAGCGCACCTGGCAGGCTTCACCCGGGTTGCCGTTCAGGAGCAAGATCTGGCGCGCTGGGGTGAACACCTGGCGCGCAGCGCCAGCGATCGCGACAGGCTCGGCCTGCTGATCGCTCTGGTTGGCCACCGTACCGCCGTGGAGCCTGTCCTGCTCAGCCACCCCCAGCCAGACGGACTGCGCGCTCCTTTGATCGGCCGTTTGCTGAGTAGTCTGCACGGCCGTACCCATGCCCTCGACACCGCCTTGCACGCCATGCTGCAGCTTCCCCCGGCGTCGGCACAGTCTGTGGCAATGGTCAGGGCCATGCTCACCGCCCTGTTACCACCCTACACCCCGGTGCGCACGCAGGCCGATCCCGGAGCCCTGCGGCAGGCGCTGGAGGCCTGCGCCACCGCCAGCGATGCACCCGCCAAAGCCACCCTGTGGGCCCTGGCCATACCTGTTGCTTCCCAAGGTGCGGCCCTGCCGGCACTCGCCCCCGCCCTTACGCGGCTGCTTACCAGCCAGACCTGTGCCATTGTCAAGGCCCTTGCCCAGCAGCACCCTGAGGGCCAGGCCCTGGCTTGCTACTTGCACATCCTGTGTGCCCAGCAGCGCACCCAAGAAATCCGGCTCATTCACCACCAGCTGCACCAGGGCCACGACGGCATGCACCCTCCTGCGGAATACCTGCATCACTGCGATCGGCGCGGGGCATATCCCCATGCCATGGCTCTGGGGCACTACCTGGGGGCTTGGGCCATGGTCATCGGCAACAACCCAGGCGGCCCTCCCGCAGGCACAACTGCGCCAGTGCAGCTCTCTCCCCATGCCCAGCCCACCGGGCGCGCACCGCAAGCCGCTCACCAAGGAGACCTCTGGCTCGCAGGCACAGCATATGCCGCCCTCGGGCCCGCCCAGAGTGCAGAGGCGAGCAAGTTCCTCACGGCGCCTGTCTGGCAACAGAGCGGTCCGCAAACCGCCTTTTGGGCGGCTTATCAGCGCGTGCTGCAAGCCCATTGCGGCGGGCTATCGCCACTCCTCCTGGCAGCCTCCGCACCCACCCACAGCGGCGCAGCGCCCGTCATCGGCACACCCTATGTCCCCTGAACCCGTCATCCTCTATCAAGGTCCACGCTTGCGCATTCGCCAGTTCCGCAGCCGCGACGCCCAGGCCCTGGTCACCATGCACCGCGACCCTCGCGTACGCGCGCACTTGGCCGACGATGCACCGCTGGATGAGCCCCGTGTCGCACACCGCTTTATCGCGCACATGCAGCAGTTTTATCTGCAATACCCTGGCACCGGCATCTGGTGTGCAGAGCGGGCACAGCCGCCTGATTCGGACACCATTACCGACGCAGTGCGTGCGCACGCCGAAGGCGACATCGACGCTGCGTTGTTGGCCAAGCTTGTGCAACCCCGATGGGTCTTTTGCGGCTGGTTCAGCCTGGTGCATTTGGAGGAAGATCCGAAAATCCTGGAGATCGGCGCCCGACTGGCGGCACAGACCTGGGGCGGTACGCTCGCACTGGATGGCGGGGAGTGGCTGCTGCAGCACGCCTTTGGCGCCTTGCTGCAAACGCATGTGCTAGGCCACTGCGCACCCACCAACCGCTCTGCCGCGCACTGTCTGCAAGTACTGGGCTTCGGCTGCCAAGGTATGGCCACTTACAACGGCACGCAGGCCCGGCGCTACCGCCTGGACCAGGCCCAGTGGCAGGCGTGGCACACCCAGTCCCGCCGCCAGCGCCAGCGTGCGGTGCTCAGCGTTTCTCCGGCATAAACCTGCAGCGGGTGAGGGGAGGTGAGGGGGATGTGAAGAGGGATGGCACGGGGCGTGATGGCCCCGAGAGGCTCGCCCCAAACGATGAACGACGCACCGATCTCAAACGATTCGCATGCCCGATGACGTGATGCGCAGGCGGCTGGCGTCCACCTTCAAGAAGCCCTCGATCATCTCCTTGCCAAGCTGCCGCATCTGCGCCTCCAGCATCGGATCAGGCTGCCGCTGCAACTGCACCTGCGTCGTTGCCATCAGCATGCCCAGCATCACCGTGGCGTCATACATGCGCTGCTTCTCCGCGTCGGTCACCTGGGCGAAATCTCGCTCTGCCGCAAGCGCTCTGCGCAACTGATTGGCCAGCGGCTTCACATGGCTGTTGCTCACATTCTGGTTGTTGTAGGCCATATAGGCTCCCGCGAGAAAAGATGCCAGCCCCGTGGCCACATCGTTGGTCGGCACACCCAGCTGTCGCGCCACCTGCGGGTACTGCTGGTGCAGTTCCAGAAACCCCTGGCGCATTTGTGGACGCTGCGCCGGCGGGTAGTAGCCCACCAACATATCCAGTGCTGCCGTTCTGCCATTGCGCTGAAAGCCGGTGCGCGCCAACTGCGCTGTGGATACGCCGCCCGCCACCCCCTTGCGGCTGGCGCGCGCAGCGCGTTGGATTTCGTTGTTCAGCAAGTAGCTGCCAGCGCCCACGGACAGGCTCATGCCCGTGTCCGAACTCATCCACCAGGCACTGGCAGGAGTCATGGTTGCGAAGGTGATCGCTACAGCAGCGCAAAGATCTTTCAGGGATTTCATGATCAGTGTTCAGTCAAAAACGCGGACAGTTCCGCAACCCAGCCAGCCCTGTCCGGGGCACAAAGAAAAGTCCAAACATCCCAGGTGATACCTGTGCATGCAGAACGGCCTTGGACTTCCAGCGGTGCCCACCAGGCGCACAAGGCGGCCACATCGTATCGGTCGAGGAAGAAAAAAACGGACCGAGGAACGGTCCGTTTCGTTTGTTGCAAATCGCGATATCCGCCCGTCGGGCGGACAGGGCTTATTGCTTGCGAGCCATGCTGCTCATGCCTTCGCCCAGCGACTTCAGCGCGGTATTGAACGCATCGGTCAGCAGCTTGAACTCCTGGCTTACAGCCTGGAACTCTGCGTTGACAGCCTGCATTTCCTTGGCAGCATCCTCGCCGTCACCACCAGCGGCCTCCTTGAGCTTGCCCGACAGCTCCACCATCTTGGCGGCCTTGTCGCCCATGGCCTCGCCCATGGCCTGGGCAATGGCCTGCAGCCAGCTCTTGGCACCGGCTTTGCCACAGCCCCTGCCGCCTTCGCCCGTGCTCTCGGCCATCTGGTTGCGCACGCTGTCGACGATCTGCTGCGCAATGTCGTCAACCGACTTTTGGATGTCGCAAGATGCCACGTCGGAAATTGCCTCACCAGCACCATCGGTGGGCTTGCAGTATTCCTGCATCACCTCGTCGATCGCCTGGCTGATCGCGTCTTGCAGGAACTTCGGCATGCCATCTTCGCGTTGCAGTGTTTGCGCCGCTTGTTGTGCGCCGCCGCCCATGATGGTGCTGACCAAGTTGGTCGTTGCATTCAGGATGTTGACTGGCGAGAAGCCTTCCAGCGTCTTGCTCATGTCATTGCCACCCAGCAGGCCGCTGACCATGCCACTCAGAAACTGCGAACCGATGCCACCGAGCAGGCCGCCCATGCCCATTCCGCCGCCGCCGATCAATGCGGAACCCACGACGCCAACTGCTGCACCCATAACAAACTCCTTGAAACTGGCCCATCTTCGGGCCGTGATTGGTTGGAACGACTCCTTTGCCTGCACAGGTCGCCCTGGCAAGGACCCCATCGGGCTGCGGCTTTGTGGCACTGGCTCCGTCGGGACAGCCGTGATTGAACCGGCTTTGGGTCTGCCGCGCTATATGTGCGATTCCCAGCTAGGAATGCCCCTAGCTAGGGAGGACACCTACCCGCGCACCTCTCTGGCCCAGGATCCGCCCGCCCGCAAAGCATGCGCGGATCACAATTTCAGTATCTATTTTTGCTATAAAAATAGTAGCTAATTGCGCTTTGTAGAAAAGCGCTGGCGGCATATTTGCTTTGGATATCAGCCGTTGCCCAACACTCTGTCATCCTGCACCGGAGTAGCTCAGCTCCCAATGCCAGATACCTGTCGAAGCCCTTGTCGCGCGCTTCGCCTGCTTGCGACTCGTTGCAACTGAAGACCTTTGCAACGCGCTGCCCAGCCCGTCCGTGCGCGTTGTGCACAGCACGCCGTGAACAGATCGCGCAAAGGTGCTTACAGCACCCTCTGTGCCATGGTCATGCGGGTCAGGTGCACCGCAGAGTCGGCCTGCATCTTGCCAAGCACCCGGCCGCGGTGCAGTTCCACCGTCTTGGCGCTGATGTTCAGGTCCCGGGCGATTTCTTTGCTCATCTTGCCGTCCACCACCCCGCGCATCACCTCGGACTCCCGATCCGTCAGCGTGGCCAGCCTGCGCTGGAACTCTGCGCACGCTGGTGGCCGATGCGGCGCGGCCGGTGCCTCAAACGCCTTGGCCAGCGCCTGCTCCAGCGCACTGTCTTCAAACGGTTTTTCCAGGAACGTGATGGCGCCCTTTTCCATGGCCTGCACCGCCAGCGGCACGTCGCCGTGCCCGGTCATGTACACCACCGGCAGTGGCCACTGCGCACTTGGCCCTGCAATACCCCGCGCAATCAGCACGTCATGCACCTGCAACCCTGACATCCCGGGCATCCGCACATCCAGCAACAAGCAGCTGTCGGCCAGCGTGCCCGCTTGCATCTGGTGCTCCAGGGTGGCAATGGCGGCGTTGGCATCCGCGAAATCCAGAACCCGGTAGCCCGCACCCTCCAGCCACCAGCGGGCCGTGGTGCGGAAATCTGCGTTGTCGTCCAGCAGGTACAGCGTTCGTGTCGTCGGTCCAGCGTGCGTGACTGTCATGTGTCCATCTCTCCCTCATAGCATTCAAAACTCTCAGGGGCGCCCCGTTGGGTAGGCAGGTCTTGCGCCTGTCTTTGCGCCGCAGTCGCCGCCAGGCTCAGGCCTGATCGCCGGGTAGCCCCTGCGGCTCGGCCTGGGCGGCAGGCGCAGGCGCTGCAACCAGCGGCAGCGCGACGAAGAACGTGCAACCCCGGTCCGTATTGGGCGTGAACCACAGGCGGCCCTGGTGCAGTTCAATCAGGCTGCGGCAGATGTTCAGCCCCACACCCATTCCCGTGGGTTTCGTCGAAAAAAACGGCATGAACAATTGCGCCGCCGTCTCATCCTCCATGCCACACCCTGAATCCCGGATCGCCATCTCCAGCATCTGGTCCACCTCATCGATCCGGCACACGACCTCCAGACGCCGCTCGTGCGCAGGCGACTGCGCCATGGCATCGATTGCATTGCGCAGCAAATTCACCAGCACCTGCTGCACCATCACACCATCGGCCACCACCGCCCAGCCGCGCTGCTGCAGCGCCTGCTCAATGCCGTCCTCCTGCACGCACCACTGCACCCCGTGGCGCTCCAGGTCCCAATCCAGCAGCGCCAAGCTACTGCGTAACAAGGTCAGCGTATCCAGAGGCTCCCGTTGCGGTTGGTGATTGCGCGTGTAGTCCCGCACCCGGCCAATCACCCGTGCCGCGTACTGCACCTGCTCCAACGCCAACTGCACCCCCTGCACCAGCGGCGGCAACATCTGCGGCTGCAAACTTTCACCAGCCGACGCCAGCCGCGCTTTCAGGCCCCGCAGCACATTGCCCACCGCCCCCAGCGGCTGGTTGAGCTCATGTGCCAACGTGGTCGCCATCTCGCCCACCGCCAAGCTGTGCGACGTAAAAAGCAGTCGCTCACGGTCTTCCAGGTGGCGTCGCGTAGGGTTCAGCGCCCCTCCATCAGGCCCAAGCCACAGCACCCACAGCCCCTGCTGCGGTGCCACCGGGGCCAGCCGGGCAGGGCGCGTGCGTGCGCCCCTAGGCGCGGCATGCATGCGGCCATCGTGTGCCTCGTCGTGCCCCTCCACTTGCTCGCCACACAACTCCACCGTGCCTGCCCATCCGTGATCACAGCCCGGCCATTGGGCTACCGCGCACATCCCGGCCGTCAACCCTTCCAGCCGCTCGCACAGCAGTGCCAGGGGGGCACCCACGGGCGGCCAGGTGTCCTGCTCTACCCTCTCCGTGGGAGGGGCCACTGCCGCGCACAGCGCTGCATTGCGCCAAAGCACCCGACCTGTGCCAGACACATCCAGCACCGCCATCGCATCGCCCAGAGCAGTCAGCGCACAGGCCTGCCAGTCGGCAGGCAGCCCCTGCGCCAAGCCCACGCTGTTCAAGCCATCACCCTGCATGCACGGCATGCAGCGCACCCAGGCCCGCGCCATCCAGCGGTACAGGCAACCGCAGTGCCATCAGTGTCCACTGCGTGCCCAGCAAGCGGCGCAGGCGGCGCGGCTCCTGCAGCACAATGCGCTCGGGCGCTCCCGGGCCCGCCGCCGCAGGCTCGTCAGCCGCGCTATGCACCACCAGCTGCGGCGTGTGGCGATCTGGCCGAGAAGCTCCCAGCCGCCACCGGCCTGCGGCATCCACGTCCTGGCGCAAGCGCCACACCCGCCACTGCGTATCGGCAGGCATCGTGGCCGTCCAGCGTGCCACCAGCGGCCAAGCTTGTCCTGCTGTGCCGGCTGCCCACCCCGCACGCACCGCATCCGGGCGCAGTACATGCCCCCACAGGCGCATGTGCGACACATCGGGCGGCGCCAGCACCAACACACAGCGACCCGCCTCCAGCTCCCGCAACAATGCCTGCTGCGCATTGGCCTCCAGCCACACCCGCAGCGCTCGGTAGTGCTGTGCAGCGGCTTCTCGACTCATATCCTCCAGCCCTGGCGCCTCACCGGGCTCCTCCTGCGCGTCCTCATCGGCATCGCTCCAGGCATCCCAGAAATCTTCGTCCTCCAGCTCCGGCGCAGCATTGCGTGGCATGTCGCGTTCCACCCGCTCCACCCGGTCCTGCGACACCCGCTGCCGAACCTTCGGTGCCAGCGCCAAAGCCATTGCCAGGGCGTGCGGCATCTCCGTCGGTTCGCCCGCGAGCAGTGGCTTGCCAGGCCCCCGCTCCTCACGCACGCCTGCGGCCCCCGTTGCTACCGAACCTTTGGCGTCTGCGCCTGTGGCAGCTGCCAGCGGCCCCTCAGCGCGGCCGCGTGGCCCCAGCGCCAGCCCATCGGGCCGCACACCGCGCGGGGCGAATTCAGGCCCGCGCGCCGTAGCCCCTGTTGCGGCGGCTCCTGCGCCCGGCCGCGCCATTCCCGCAATGCCCCCCGCAGGGCTCTCGCCCAAGCGCGCAGCCCGCAGCGCCCACTGTGCCTGCGCCAGCGCCACCGCAGCTGCCCCCGCCGTCATTTGTCCTGCCAGAGTGCGCCCCAATGCCTGGGCCAGGGCAGCTTGCGCCTGCGCCACTGCGGGCTGCGCACCAGCGCGCCCCGCCATGCTCCCAGACGGCGCCGCACCATCTCGGGTCTCTGTGCGTGGCTGGGGGGGCGTCTGTTTGCGGCCTTCCGTCTGCGGTGCCGCTCCCACAGTTGCAGCCTGTGCGCTCTGTGCTGCCTGCGCGGCCTGCACCGCCGCAGGCGTTTGCCCTGCGCTGGCAGGCGTGCTTTTGGCAGCAGCGAACCCATTGCCTTGTGCCAAAGACTGCGCAGCCGCATCAGCCCTTGGGTTGGCAATGCCCACTTGCGTTGCTGCCGGGCTGGTGCCTAGCGGGCGCGGTAAACCCCCGCCCGTACTCATCCCTTCTATGCGCTGCCCGCCGCCGGTCGCAGTACCCTGCCATGGCGCAGCGCCGTAGTTTTGGCCTCCCATGGCGCTGCCGTTGTGTACCGCAGAACCAGCACCCCAGCTGGTGCCAGCGCCTGAAATCGTCACAGCCGTGCCAGCCAGCGTGGTGGCCGGTGCCAGCGCCCCCGGCGGCGCTCCAACAGGGGGCTGGCCCCCCTGCGCACTGCCCTGCTGAGAACTCCCTCCTCCAAAACCATAGCCGCCAGGCGGCACACCCGTGCCACTGGCTGTGGGCTGAGATGCTCCACCACCCTGTGGCGTACCCGCGGCCGAGTACGCCTGGCCGCCGCCCTGCAACTGTCCTGCACCGCTGTGGGTTGCCCAGTTTCCCGGGCTCCCACCGCCGCTACCGCCGACGTTAGTGCTCAGCCCGCCCACAGGCTGCAGTCCCCCGCCACCAGGGCCAACACTGCCGGTACCGCCAGCTCCGGAGCCCCCCGGACTGGATTCCCCACTGCTGCCCAGCCCAGGGCGTGCGCCGGGTGGGCTGCTGCCGGTGTTGGTTGAGCCGTTGGGTCCGTCCGTGGGGCTGGCTTCACCGGGCTGTTGGGCTGGAGTGGGGTTGTGCGCAGGGGCCGCGCTGGGGCCCTCTGCCGGAGCAGGGGGCGGCTGGTTGGAGGCCGGCGGTAGCGGAGGATCCACCGGTGCGGGAGGCCCACTGGGTGCCGACACCGGAGCCTCGGGCGTAGCGGGGGGCTGCGCGGGTACTTCGGTGGGAGTAGGAGTGACCGGTGGGGTCAGTGCATCACTATGGCCGGTGAACATTAGTGAAAAAGGTTATTTCAAGTATATTTTTGCACCGGATATTTGTATTTTTTAGAAGCTATGGGTAACTCCAATACCGTAATTATTAAGAGTGCCTTCCCGCATGTAGTTGATGTAGGTTTGTGTTCGCTTGGATAAGGCGTATGTACCGTTGATAGTCGCGTTGGTGTATTTTTTGCGTTCAAACCGTGCATTGCCAATGGTGTACTCAGCCTTGGTTTCGCGGGCTATATCAATACCTGCTGAAAATTGATTCCAGGTGGCCTTGGCGCCCAGAGTAATGCCACTGGATGAAAAAATAGCATTGGCCACGCTAAGTAGGGTGGAAGGGTCGTAATATCGTCCATTGCGCGATTGAAAGTAGCCGCCTGAAAATGCAAGGTTTTGGTATTGGTATTTGGCACCAAAGGCAAAATTGGCTTTCTGGTCGCTTGCCTTGTTATAGGCGGCGCCCATAGTCAGGGGGCCTGTTCTGTAAGTAGCGCCGAGGTCCACCTTACTGCGGTTGGCACCATTGAGCAGATCGTTGTCCTTCGGCACATAGGCGGCCTCCAGCATAAGACCACCCAATTGCGGCGTACGGTAGCTGATCTGATTGGATTGGCGCAGGCCAGCGCCCACAGCGCCGAAAACTCGAACTGCAATGGAATTATTTCCTGCGCCCATCAAATCCCAGGATGCCATAGCGTTATAGCTGGGCGTAGTGGCTCGACCTAGTTTTATGCGGCCCCAGCTATCACCCACCCAAACGCTGGAGTTGCGAGCAAACGCGCCTGCAGGGTCGGTTGCGCCACTGGACGCATCTAAGCCTTGCTCCAGCTGAAAGCCCGCTTGCAGCCCGCCACCTAAGTCTTCCACCCCTCTGATACCTACAAAGCTGTCTTGGAGATTCACCATGGAAGAACTTTGTAGGCCGATCCTGCCCGGCTTCACTTGGGTACTGTCTACTTGATATGTTTTACCCACAGCCACATCCACAGCGCCATAAATCGTCACACTCGACTGCGCCCACGCAGGCGCGCACGCCAGCAGGGTTGCCAGAGCCAAAGGGGTTACTTGGTATTTATTCATGAACAGTGCTTGATCCAGAAGTTATTGAAAGGCTGCCCCTCCCTGATGCCCACCAGTCCAGCCTGGCAGGGCAGCCGCAGCGCGGTATTACAGCAAGCCCCCGGCGCCCCTGCGCCATGGTTTCGCGCGCACGCAACAGCAGGTGTTACTGCACACTGGGGAGGTGTGAAAAGAATGTTTCTTTTGATTGCAATTCGTGGGGGCTTTGTTGCACAAGTCGGGCCCATTGCGCTGCTAGCCCCAATGCATGAACCTGAGTGAACCTAAAAGGACAGAGACCTGCTATGGATAGAGGTGTGAGCTGGGCTGGGTACATGCAAATGCACGCCCCGGCCGCGCCATCCCCGCAATGCCCTCAATCCACCGAACTTAAGCCCCCACCATCCCTTGTAAGCCATATGCGGATGCGGCTTCACATGCCGCGCAGGTCTGGGCTGAGATCGGCCCGGAACTGCGGCGCACCAAGTTCTTGCCCAGCAGGCCAACGGCATGGGAAATCGGCTCCTGCGGCCCTGCAGGTCGCCCCGTAGGAGCAGCAGCGCAAGCGGCAACCAGCTCTGCATCACGGCCTCCGCATGCGCGCGATTGCACACTCAATCCTCGGGCTGCAGATTGTTTTCAGTCTGCGCCGCCGCGCACACCTGTGCTGCTAGGCTGTCCGCCAACACCTTAGCCGCCACATCCACCAGCAGCGCCTGCTGCGTCAGCACCGGAAATACATTCGATCTTGAACGCCGCTTGA
Organism: Acidovorax sp. SRI_002; assembly: GCF_057586455.1. Classification (NCBI taxonomy): domain Bacteria; kingdom Pseudomonadati; phylum Pseudomonadota; class Betaproteobacteria; order Burkholderiales; family Comamonadaceae; genus Acidovorax; species Acidovorax sp. SRI_002. The sequence goes on from NZ_JBYCZW010000009.1 coordinate 216,926, forward strand.
ACGCATCTTCGATGCGCCAGCATTGGTGATACAACTCTGCAAACACCGATGCCGGGAAGTCCTGCGCTGGCAGGTTCGTCGCCATCACCCGCACCTGCCCGGTGCTGGAGATGCAGTGCACCAAACGTACCCAGGGCGCAGCCCCCGAGCACTCGTAGTCCTTGGCATCCTGCGTACTGGGCGCCCTCAGTTGCACGATGGGCTCATCGTGCTGGCTTTGCAAGAACTCCTGCATCGCCACCCTGCCATTGGCCTTGTCGCAGCGCATGCAAAAGCCGATGCCCTGCTCCACCAAATGCGCGACCAGCCAGCTGGCGGGGTAGCCCCGGTCCAGTACCAGCAAATCCGAAGCCCCGGTTGCTCCAAGGATTCAAACAACATCTGCCGCTCTCGCACCACCGTACACCCGCGCATTCAAGCAAAGCTCAGCGCTGGGCAGGCTCCGGGCAAACAGACGCTGGTCCACCTTGACCAACCGCGCCTGATGGCCGACACGAAGGGCGGGCATGAGCAGACTGGCATCTGCGGTCACCACACGCCGCCCGTGACAGCGGGGTGCAAAGGCATGAGCAGTCGCGAGCAAGCGCGCATTGAGCTCGGGCAGGGCATTCCAATCGAGGTGACTGCGGGTCTTGGCAAAGGCGCGGTCAGAGATACATACGCACATGTCCGAGACCAGTCCCATCATCAGTGCCCAGGTTTGCAAAGAAGCCGTCGAGCATGACCTGCTGTGAGGAGCTGCGCTGGTTGACCAAGGCCCCTACAAGGTGTTGTGGCAAGGGCAGTTGACGGCTGCCCGTAGGGTTGCCCAGGGCGCCCACTCCACCCCCTGGCACGTCGACCATGCGGCCGCTCCAGGTGGGTGTCAAACCTGCATAGCTGGCAGAGCGTCTTCCGTATCGCATGTAGATCTCAGCCGCCTGCTCGGGCCTTAAGCGCCGCGTTGTACTTCGTCCAGTGGGTGGTCTTGTAGCGGGCCTTTGGCCCTTGGGGTTCACTCATGCGCTGAGCTGCCCGCGCAAGGGGGGCGGTTTGTGCAACAAAGCCCAACAAAGCCATTCGCAACACCTATTCAAGGGCAAAAGAAAACCTATCTGCCCAACCAAATTTCTCATCCTGCAACTCAACTCGTCGAAGCACATCAACAATTGCATCAAAGTCAGCCCCTAACGCCTGTTTTGACTTATCAGACCGCTTCCAAGTCAGCGTCACGGGCCTTTCAATACTAGCGCTCAAAACATCCCACAACGCGTGAAGATTTTCACCATAAAAACTTTCAATTCCAAGCGCAAACGCAAATGCTCGGTGAAAATCACTCGCCGTTTCAAGCGTGTCACCATCAATGAGTATTTCCATGCTTTTCCCTATTTTTCCAAATACCGATTGGCGTAACCGTTTTGTAGTGGTCAGTTGTTATGTACAGAAGACCATCATTGGAATAAAGCAACCGTGTGCCAGGTTGATTACTTCTGGACATGGTATTACTCAATCCAATATCCACTTCCTGCCAGGTCCTGCTTGCAGCTTGCGGTAGCCCGTTGATAGGTGGAACGTTATTGAAGACATCACCACCCAATTGTCCACCCGGAACAAAGTTGTTTAACGCCTTGCCCGGTTGCCATCCTTGTTGAGCTGCTTGCGCTTTATCGACGTAGTTTGGAGGCAATTTCCCAGTAGTCTGGAGGCTTTCGACTACCTCGTTTGCAGCCTGGGTCGTCTTTAGATCCAACTTCAAGCCAGCATAGGTCGCAACATTTGCGGTACCTCCCGCTGTCGCTGTCCCTCCATTGGCCCCATTGGTCGAAACACCACCCACACCCGGCCCAGCCGCAGGCACAGCCCCATCCGGCTTCTTGCCTACAGCCCCCAGCGCATTGTCAACGCTGCCACCAAGCCTGTTGCCAATACCCCGACCCAGCGCCCCGCCTATCGCCACACCGGCCTGCGCGTGCAGCCCTTCTGACGTGGCAAAGCCTGTGATGTCATTGATCACATCCCGGCTGAACCCTTTGCCTGCTTCAGCGTCCAGTTGCGCCGCCTTGGTCCACAGACCGTTATAGATGCTGTCACGAGAGAAGTCTTTGCCCTGGATTTGCTTGTACTCCTGGGCTGCGGCTCTCCACTCTTCTGCGCTGTATTTCTCAGCGGGCATGTTCGACATGTCCGCCAGTGCCATGGTGCGTCGGCGCGGGTCAATGTAAGCATTGGGGTCGGTAATCGTGGAGCGCCCCGCAAAGGGATAGCGGCCATGCTCTGACGCTAGTGCAGGATTCACAAACCCCCGTCCGCCGCCTGCTCCCGTATAGGTCTCTGCCGCCTGCTGCGCCGCCAGCGCCTCACGCTGGGCCCGCCCCGCACTCTCGTGCGCAATGGCCCGCCCGCCCAGCTGCGCTGCGCCTGTATCCGACAGATCAAACTGCAGCACCTGCCCCGGCTGCACGATGGGCACGCCCTGCGCGTTGAGCTGTATCTGACCGCTAGCCAGCAACTGACCGTAGGCCGCTATCTGCTGCTGCTTGTCCAGTCCGGCCGTTGCCAATGCCGCCAGCGGACCTTGGCCCTTGCCCACCACTGCTTCGGTGATGGCTTGCGTTTCGGGGGCCATGCTGCCGTTTAGGGCGATGCCGCCGTCGATTTCGTCGCTCCAGTTCGATAGCGTTTCGCCCGAGATTTGCAGCCCCTGTCCTCCGAGCCCTGGCCGCAGGCCCAGCCCCTGCGCATCCACCTCACTGGCCCCCAGGTTCCTCACCCAGTCGCTGGAGGGCCTGTCTCCTGATTGTCCCTCATTCCCTGCCTGGCTTGGGTTCTGGCTTTGGCTTTGCCCCTTTCCTTGTGCGCCCCGCAGCTCTTCACCCAGCACTTCGCCCAGGAAGTCACTCGCAAACCCTGCCGCCGGGTCATTGCTGCCCGCAACCTTCACTGCGCTGCTGGCAGCCCGGCCGAGCAGGCGCAGCATGCTGGCTTCTTGCACGCTCAGGCCTTCGTTCTTGCTGAGCTCGGCGATCTGCACTTCCAGGCTCTTGCCCACTTCTCCCGCCACGCTGGCCAGCAGGCTGTTTGTGAGGCCGTCCTTGAACTTGCCCCCCGTGGCTTCTTGCAGCACACCCTGCAGGCCCGCCTTGCCCAGGTGGCCCAGGCTGCGCGTGGCCAGATCGCCGCCTTGCAGCAGCTCGTTCATGCCTGTGGCGTTCATCATCCCAAAGCTCACTCCGGCGGTCAGTGCCGAGCGCAGCAGGTCGCCCAGGTCGATCTTGCCCCCGGTGGTCAGCTGCATGGTGGCGCTGCTGATGGCGCCCAGCGCCATGCTTTGGCCCAGGCTGGTGCTGGCGCTGGCGGCGGTGATGCCAAAGGCGCCTGCGGTGGCGAAGGTCATGACGCCTGCAAACACCATGGGCAGCGCTTTGTCCAGGAAGCTGGTGCTTTGCCGGATGTTGTTGGCCAGGTCCGTGCTCCAGCCGTTGACGGGGTCAAACCACAGGTATTCGTTGTTGATCAGATCCCGGTTTTGTTCGGGGGTGAGCTGGGTGGCTTGCCAGGTGCTGGCAGCCCAGGGCCCGGGGTTGCCGTTTTCTGTGACGGTGGGGCCGCCGAGTACCAGCTGGCTCTCGCCCAGGCCGTAGTAGGCAGGGGTGATCTGGGGGCCCGCATCGGTTTCGCCGTGCTGCACGGCGGAATGGAACTGCAGGGGCTCTTTGCCGTGCAGTTGGGCAAAGGCTTTTTGTGCGGGGCTGTCGCCGCTGGCGTAGGCCTTGGCGAATTCGGCGGGGTCGCTCAGGCGCCAGAGGTTCTGGTGTTGCCCGCCAGCGGCGAGCGCCTGGGCTTCGATGGCCTGGAGGTCGCTGGCCTGATTGGCGCTTGGCGGGTGGGTGACGCTGTGCAGTGTCTGCTCGGTGATGTGCTCGGCATCGCCTCCGCTGGAGTGCCGTGCGATCAGTTCGCTGCCTGCCACTTCGGGGCCGGGGTTTTGCTGGGCGTGGTCCAGGGCCTGCAGGAATTGGTCGCGTACGGCGTTGTGCGCCTCTTGCAACTGGGTCAGGCGTGCGCCCAGGTCGGGGCCAAAGCGCGCGAGGATGCCTTGGCCGACGTCGGTGTCGGTGTTCAAGGGGCGCAGGGGCGGGCCGAACTGGGCCACCATCTCCTGGTTGGCGGGCTCGGCCAGCAGCAGTTCCAGGGCGGCGACCTCGGTGGGGCTGGCGTTGGGGGCTGCTGCCTGGGCGCTGGCAGTGCCAATGGCTGGGTTCTCGGGAGTGATCTGCAGGGGTTTGGTCTGCACCAGGTCGATACCGAGACCTGCTGCGTTCTCCGGGGTGACGGTCAGGGGCTTGGTGTGTGCAAAGTCGATGCCCAGGCCTGCTGCGTTCTCCGGGGTGACCTGCAGAGGCTTGGTCTGTGCCTGCACCATCAGGGCCAGTGTGGTGCTGGGGGTGTGGTCGGTGGGGGCGAAGAGGGAGGTGCTGGCCAAGGCCGTGTCAGCGTAGGGGTCGGGCTGGCCATAGCCGCCTGGGCCGCTGTCGGTGAAGGCGCCAGCGTTGTCCTGGGGCTGGTCTGTATAGCTGTTGAATGCACTGCCAGGAGCGGGCGGGCTGGCCAGGTCGCCAGGGGCGGGGGCGTAGGTGGAGGCTGAGGGTGCGACTTGCATGGCGCGCGACTGTGCCTACAGGCATCAGCGCGCGAAACTGGGAAGGCTCCTAGCTAGGGACGTTCCTAGCTAGGAATGACCCCTACATGGGACCGGCCGGTGGGAGCCGTGGGAAATGCAAGAAATATGGCCGCAGGGGCCGTGGAGAGAGCGCAAGCAGCTATGGAATCAGGAGCGGTCTGCGCGCGGGGAACGCAGGAGATGAGGCGGAGGGGGTTACAGACTTTTACGACGGGCAGGTAGGACGCAAGGGCGCGAACTGCGGGTGCCGGGTCAGCGCCGAAGGAATTTCGCCTGACTGCACACTGCTGGCTCAGGCCTTCACTTCGAGCAGCGAACCCATCATTTCGTCTTGTGCCTTGATGGCCTGCAGGTTGGCAGACTGATTGAAACCCAACAGCTTGGGCGAACATGGGGGCACTTCAGCTGTCGTGGGAAACCGCCAACCGGTCTATTGCACCGTGGCGCTTATTCGCTCCAGTCCGAATGCTTCTCGCACAGCTTGTTGGTTTCCTTGCCCTTGCGGGTTTCGGCGAACTTCACGAGGTTGCCCTTGAAATCTTCGGGCGTTTCGTTCCACATGCAGGTGCACCAGGCCTGGGCCTTGGTTTGGCCCTTGATGGGGCTGGGCTCGTTGCCACCCTCGTAGACGGTGGCAGAGTAGCTCAGGCACTGCCGGTATTGCGCGTCGCCTGCAGGTGGGCGGTTGTAGTCGGTGGCGGCCCAGGCCGAAGTGCCAGCGGCCAACAGGAGGGCGGCGCCAGTGATGGTGCGGATCAGTTGCATGGGGAAAATCTCTGCGAGGGATGGAGCCCCCGCACGCCCGGGATGGACGTGCGGTGGGTGAAGCCCAGTGTAGTTGTTTGAAACAAAAAGTATCAAACAAAAAATGACGGCTCAGCCACCTGTCGTAGGCAAGACACGGGCGCGCCTGCGGCGGCCCTGTCCGGCAAGCTGCGACGCCGGGCCCGCTGCGAATGCGAACTTGGCGCCCAGCCGCCGCAATCCAATGACAACCCCCGTTGCGCTCAGCACCGCACCACCCAGGCTCAGCACAATGAGAACGATGTCCCACAGCGGGCGCCGCTCCAGCAGCGGCAGCCAGTCCCAGCTGTGCAGCATGGAGAACAGCCAGCGGCTGGTACGGCGATAACTGTCGGTGCGGCCGAGTACGGCGCCGGTGTGGGGGTCGATGTGGACCCAGGTGGCATGGGGGTCGTCAAACACCAGGCGCAGCGCGGGCAGGGGCTTGTCGCCCCCGCCCGTCATGGTGTGGGTGGCGCGGTCGTAGTAATGCAGGTCGTAGGCGGTCAGCGTGTCGGTGCGCACCACGGCGTGGGGCAGCAGGCGCGCTGCGGCCTCGGCCACCGCGCCTGGGGGCCACTGGTGGGGCGCGGCGGTGGTCGCATCGAGCAGCGCGGGGGCGCCGGTCGGGCTGTACGCAAGCACCAGCGGATGGCCCGCGCTTTGCACCCAGCGCAGCTCCCGCGTGTTCGGCGAACCGCCTGACAGCAAAGCCTGCACGGTGGCGGCTTGCGGGGGGAGCACCAGCGGGCCGCCGTTCATGGCCTGCTGGCGCAGTGGCGCGGCGCCGCTGTCAAAAATCTTCCACGGGTTCATCGACATGAGGCCGCTGAAGATCCAGGTGAATGTGATCAGCGCAAACACCAGCCCGAACACATGGTGCCAGCGCATCATGAAGCCCCGGTATGGCGTGCGCGAACCGGTCTTGTACCGGCCCTGGAAGCGCCAGCGCAGCACGCCCACCACGGTGCCCGTCAGCGTGAGCACGATGCCCGCAATGGAAAGCCAGTTGACGATGTCCGTCCAGTAGCCGTTGAAGACATTGCCCCGGAAGGGGTAGAGCCAGTGGATCCAAGCGCCTGCGTAGTTCCAGGCGCGTTCCTGCAGCGGCGCATCGCGCACCACCTCGCCCGTGGTGCCCGACACATAGACCACGGTGCCCGCGCTGTCGCCCAGGTGCAGGCGGTGCAGCGGGCGGTGCACGTCGAGCGCACGCGAGTGGGTGAAGGCGTCTTCGTCGATCGTGCCCAGGTGTGCGATCCGTGCGCCGGGCTCCTGCGCGAAGGCGCGAGCCGAAGCGAGGGCGTGCTCGGCGTCTACGCGCTGCAACCGTTCGCCTGTGAGTGCGTCGATGACCGCAGGCGCTGGCGCCCTGCGCGGGCGTGGTACGGCGTCTCCGGCAGGGGCGGCGGGAACCACCATGTACACCGCGCGCGCGCCGCTGGCCACGGCGAGCCTCAGGTCCTGCAGCGGTCCTGCCAGGCCTGCGCGCGCCAAGGCGGCAGCGGGCTCCAGCAGAGGCTCTGTGCCCAGCGTTGCGCTGCGCAGTGGCGGCAGGTGGGCCAGGCGCTCGGCCTGCGTGAGCTTGGGGTAGCCCACGTACATCATCACCACGCCCGAGAGGAACCACATGGCGAAGAAGGCGCACAGCAGCACGCCCAGCCAGCGGTGGACGAGGTACAGCCAGCGTTTGGCGTGTGGCATGTCTGGTGCTCCGCCTGCGTCAGAACGCGGTGTGCAGCGTCACGTCCAGCGTGCGCGGTGCGCCCAGGTAGACTTGGTCGCGCGTCTCAGCCGCGTAGATGCGGTCGGTGGCGTTGCGCACGCGGCCCGTGAGGGTGGTGGTCTTGTTGACCTTCCACGCCAGGCCCAGGTCCAGCAGCGTGTACGACGGCCAGAACTTGGTGTTGGCTGCATTGCCATACACCTTGCCCACATGGCGCACACCGGCGCTTGCCGTGACGGTGGATGTGATGGCATACGACGCCCACAGGTTTGCCACTTGCTGCGGCACCAGTTGCGGCACATTGCCCGCGCGTGAGACACCGCCCTGCACAAAGTTCTCGTACCGCGCGCGGATCAGCGACAGGTTGCCCTGCAGCTGCCATTGCGGCGTGGGGCGGATGCCGGCCGACAGCTCGATGCCCTTGGACGACTGCTCGCCCACCAGCACCGTGAGGTTGGGGTTGGACGGATCTTGCGAGGCGATGTTCTTGCGCCGGATGTCAAAGGCCGCCACCGTGGCGCTGCCCTTGCCGTCCCAGAAGTCGAACTTGCTGCCCACCTCGACTTGGCGGCCCGTGGTCAGCTCGCTGTTGTTGCGCACATCGGCAAACGAGGCCGAGGCCAGCGAGCCCGATGGTGGGTCGGCCGCGTTGGAGGCCTGTGCATACAAGTTGGCACCGGGCGCAATGTCCCACACCACGCCCAGGCGGCCAGTGGTGGGGCTGTAGCTGCGGCTGAAGGTGGCGGGCGCGGTGGCCGTCACGGCACGGCGGTTCACCAAGTCCAGCTCGATGCGCTCGTGCCGCAGTGCGGTGACCAGGTTCACCCCGGGCACCACGGCCGTGCGGTTTTCCAGGTACAGCGCGGTGTTGGTGATCTTGTTGTCTTTGTCGGGGCTCAGGACGGGCGACATGCCGGGAATGTCGAAGAAGTTCTCGGTGGAGAAGTGATAGGGGTTGACCGTGCTCACGGTGACCGAGGGGCCGAACGGGAAACGTGCCTGCTTGTTCACGCTCACATCCAGGCCAAAGGCCCAGTCGCTCCTTCTGCCTGCCAGCTGCCCTTGGTAGGTGCCCTCCAGCCGGTCACCCACCAGCGTCTGGTCGTGGCGCTGCAGGTAGGGCGCCGTGCGCGTGACGGCCGTGTTGCTCGCGTTGAAGGTGTAGATCTCGACGTTGCGGTAGTCGCGCAAGGCGTCGTACACGTAGAACGTGTTCTTGAGTTGCAGCGCATCGGACACGCGCCATTGCGCCACCGAGCGCAGCCATTGCACGCGGTGTTCGTACATGCCGTCGGCGCTGTTGTAGTTCTTGAAGCGCGTGGCCGGGTCGATGTGCAGCGCGCCCACGGCGGGGTTGAGCACTGGCGTGCCCCAGTAGGGCCGGTCCACATGGTCTTTCTGGTATTCGTAGGCCAGCGTGTGGCTGAAGCCTCCGCCCAGGTCCGACAGCAGCGAGGTCGCCAGCTGGGTGGACTGTGTCTTGGTGCCTTCGGTCCAGCTGCCAGCGTTGCGGTGGTTGAGGTCGATGCGCGCGTAGTGGGCAGGGCCTGCACTGCCATCGCCCCCCGCAATGCGGCGGTTCAGGCCCACGGACACTTCTTTCAGGTCGTAGGAACCCAGGCGCAGCTGCGCTTCCGCAAAGTCGCTGCGCTCGGCCGTCTTGGTGATGTAGTTGATGGAGCCACCCACGCCGCCCGAGCCGTACAGAAAACTCGACGTGCCGCCGATGGCCTCGACGCGGTCATAGATCCAGCTGTCGACCGCGCGCGTGGCGCTGCCGTATTGCGGGTTGATGCCGTTGTACAGCTGGGCCACCGAGTTGGACGTGAACCCCCGGTAGTGCGCTGACATGGAGCCCGGTGCGTTGTGCGCCACCACGCCCGGCACGGCGCGCAGGATTTCCTGCGTGTCCTGTGCGCCACGTGCGTCGATGGTGGCGCGGTCCACCACGGTGACGGAGGCGGGGTTCTCGCGCACCGTCAGGCCCAGGCGGCTACCGGTGTCCACGGGTGTGTCCAGGTTCAGCTTGCCGTTGGGGGATGCGGCGGTGTCCACCACGTCCACGGCCTTGAGCGTGGGCGTGGGCGTGGGCGTGGTGGTCTGGGCAGGGACAGAGAGGGAGGCCAGTGCGCAGGTGGCGAACACGCCCCAGCACGAAGGAGAAAGAGGCAGGCGCGGAGAGCACGCAGCATGGCGGGAGGAGGAGTACGAACGGGACATGAAAACGCTCTTGTCTTGAGGCGACAGCGCAACCAGGCCCGCGTGGAGTGCACGCGGGGCTGCGCGGTCTGGAAACCAGCGGGAACAAGGCAGCGCCCGACCAACCAGGTGCCGGGTACTGCCAACAGGCTTCAGATCAAGAGCGCGATGGGGGCCCGCGTGCGGGCAGTGGCGCTGCAGTGGCCGCTGCGATGCGGGCGGCCTCGACGGGCTGCAGCGCATGGGCCAGGGGGTGGGGTGGCAGCACGGAGGCTACCGGGGTGGGGGGCGGCGCGCTGGGAGTGGCGCACAAGGGGCAGTCCATGCCCATGGCGCCCATCTCCACCGTGCCGTCATCGGTCTGCACCAGGAGCTTGATGGTGCCCGCGCCCGAGCAGATCACCTCGATGGACTGGGGGTGTACCAGCGGAGATGCGATGGCCACCCCCATTGACGCCACGAACCATGCGAGCACCCACAGGCGCAGCGCGGCAAAGGTTGTTCGTGGGAGGGCGGTCATGGGGCGCGATGATACTGCGGCCACACAGCGGTGCGGGGCGGTTTGCTATAAATATTGTAGCATTTCCTGCTTTCTGCATCGGCGCCAGGGCCGGATTTTGTGGCAATTTGACGCAGGGCAAGCACCGTGGCTGCTGGCGCCGCCGCGTCGGCGGCGGCGCCAGGTTCAGGCCTGGGTGTAGGCCGTCTTGACCGTGGTGTAGAACTCGGCCGCATACCGGCCTTGCTCGCGCGGGCCGTAGCTGCTGCTCTTGCGGCCGCCAAACGGCACGTGGTAGTCCACGCCCGCCGTGGGCAGGTTCACCATCACCATGCCGGCTTGCGCATGGCGCTTGAAGTGCGTGGCGTGCTTGAGGCTGGTGGTGGCGATGCCGCTGGCCAGGCCAAAGGGCGTGTCGTTGGCCAGGGCCAGCGCTTCCTCGTAGTTCTTGGCGCGCAACACGCTGACCACGGGGCCGAAGATCTCTTCGCGGTTGATGCGCATGCCGGGCGTGGTCTCGGTGAACAGGGCGGGGCGCAGGTAGTAGCCGGGCGCGCCGTCGGCGTTCTTCTCCAGGGCTTCGCCGCCGTAGGCGAGCTTGGCGCCTTCCTGCTGGCCGATGCCGATGTATTCCAGGTCTTGTGCGAGTTGGCGGTCGTCCACCACGGGGCCGATGTCGGTGCCGGCCTTGCGTGCGTCATCCACCTTCAGGGTCTTCATCTTTTCGACCATGGCGGCCACGAAGCGGTCATGGATGCCTTCGGTCACGATCACGCGGCTGCTGGCGGTGCAGCGTTGGCCGGTGGAGAAAAAGCCGCTGTTGATGGCCGCGCCCACGGCCACATTCAGGTCCGCGTCGTCCAGCACCACAAACGGGTTCTTGCCGCCCATCTCCAGCTGCACCTTGGCACCGCGCGGCACGCAGGCGGCGGCCACACGCTGGCCCGTGCCGACGGAGCCGGTAAAGCTCACGCCCGCAATGCGCTCGTCTTCCAGCAGCACGGCGCCCACGTCCGATCCCCGGCCCATCACCAGGTTGAACACACCGGCCGGCAGCCCTGCGCGGTGCAGGATGTCTGCCAGCGCCCAGGCGGAGCCCGGCACCACCTCGGCGGGCTTGAACACCACGCAGTTCCCGTAGGCCAGCGCGGGCGCGATCTTCCAGGTCGGGATGGCGATGGGGAAGTTCCACGGCGTGATGATGCCGATGGTGCCCAGGGGTTCGCGCGTGATCTCGATGCCCACGCCGGGGCGCACGGAGGGGATCATCTCGCCGCCGGGGCGCAGCGCCTCGCCCGCAAAGAACTTGAAGATGGCCGCAGCGCGGCCGACTTCGCCAATGGCTTCGGGCAGGGTCTTGCCTTCTTCGCGGGCCAGCAGGTCGCCCAGCTCGGCCTTGCGCGCGATGATTTCGTTGCCCACGGCGTCCAGAATGTCAAAGCGCTGTTGGGGCGTGGACAGGCTCCATGCCGGGAAGGCCGCGTGCGCTGCGGCGACGGCGTCCAGCGCCTGCTCGCGGCTGGCCACGGCGTAGTCGCCTATCACATCGCGCGTGTCGGACGGGTTGGTGTTCTGGTAGGTGCGAACGCCGTCAGTCCAGGCGCCGCCAATCAGGTTTGCATGCATGGTGGTGGTGTGGTGGTGAAGAAGAGGGTGTTGAGAAAAAAAGGGGCGGTTGCATGCCGAGTGCGCAGGTTGCGCAGCGCAAACTGGCGCTGCACCCAGGAAGGATGTCTTTCAATGTGCGCTGAGGGCTTTACGACAGACAACTCCTGGTGGTTTGAAAGGCGTCGCAGTCCCGACCGCGCGAAAGCATTGCAACATTTTGTTGTATGTCATCGTACAACATAAGAAGTCCTCTCGGTTGTCGGGTAACTACTGATGGGACAACCGGGCGTCTCACCTTGGCCATGATTCCCCAGGGTTCATGAAGGAGTGACTCGGCTGGGGTGATTCAGCCCGCTTCGGCCTGCGCGCGCCGCCGACGTTCGCGGCTGTTGGCCAGGTGGGTGCGCATGGCGGCCCGTGCACCGTCGGGATCCTGGCCCACGATGGCGTCGTAGATGCTTTCATGTTCGCCATTGACACGCCGCAAGTACTGCCGGCGTTCGTCGTTGGCCGAGTCCATGGCCGCCAGCCGGGCGCGCGGGATGATCATGCTGCCCAGCGTGCCCATCAGTTCGGCGAAGTGGCTGTTCTGCGTGGCACGTGCGATTTCCAGGTGGAACTGGAAGTCCGCCGCCACCGCGTCGCGGCCCGCATCCACGGCGGCTGCCACGGCGTCCAGCGCCTCGCGCATGGCTTTCAGGTTGGCCTCGGTGCGGCGTTGCGCGGCCAGCGCGGCGGCTTCAGTTTCTACCCCAATGCGCAGCTCCAGTACGGCAATCACGTCACGCAGGGTGCTGAACTGGTCGGGGGTGATCTTGAAGCCGGGCGCCTGCCCCAGCCCCAGCACAAAGGTGCCGATGCCGTGCCGCGTTTCCACCAGGCCAGAGGCTTGCAGCTTGGAAATCGCCTCGCGCACCACGGTGCGGCTCACGCTGAACTCGGCCATGATGGCGGCCTCGGTGGGCAGCTTGTCGCCCAGGGCCAGGCGGCCGTCGCGGATGCGGTCTCCCAGGGATTCGACAAGCTCCAGGGCCAGGGTGCGGGGCTTGCGGCGAAGCGGGGTATCGGTGGTCATTTCTTGGTGTTATCCCTATGGGGCGCCGGGGGCAGAAGCGGTACATTGCTTTTCGTTGTACGACAACTGATGACGTTCAACGGAATCTGTTGCCACTGTACCAAGAACCTCTGCCTTTGTAACCGCCATGCCTTGCCATCCGACGCCTATTCGTTTCCAACGCCTGTTATTGACCGGAGCTGCCGGAGGCCTGGGCCAGGAATTGCGTGCACGCCTGAAAGCCTACTGCACCACGTTGCGGTTGTCTGATATCGCGAACCTGGGCGACGAAGGCGCAGGGGAGGAGCTGCGCCCCGCACGCCTCGAAGACGCGGGCGCCGTGCTCAGCTTGCTGGAGGGCGTTGATGCCGTGGTGCACCTCGGGGGCGTGTCCACCGAGCAGCCCTGGGAGCCCATCCTGCAGGCCAATATCGTGGGTGTCTACAACCTGTATGAAGCGGCGCGCAAGCAAGGCGTCAAGCGGGTGGTGTTTGCCAGCTCCAACCACGTCACCGGTTTTTATCGCCAGGACGAAGTGGTGGGCCCCAACGACCCGGCCCGGCCTGACGGCCTGTACGGCGTGTCCAAAGCCTTTGGCGAAGATTTGTCGCGGTTCTACTTTGACCGCTATGGCATTGAAACCGTGTGCCTGCGCATTGGCTCATCCTTCCCCGAGCCGCGCAACCGCCGTATGCTGGCCACCTGGATGAGCTATGACGACCTGGAGCGCCTGGTTGTTGCCAGCCTCACGGCGCCAGTGGTAGGCCACAGCATCATCTACGGCATGGGCGACAACACCACCACCTGGTGGGACAACACGCTCGCTCGCCACATCGGCTACCGCCCGCAAGACAGCTCCGAGCCCTTCCGCGCCAAGGTTGAAGCCGCCGATCCGCACCCCGACCTGACCGACCCCGCCGTGATCTACCAGGGCGGTCCGTTCGTGCGCACCGGCCCTTTCGAATGAGCGCCCCAATGGAGCCTCGTATGGATCTGCTGCTGTCCGATCACCGCGACCAGGTGGGCGAAAGCCCCGTGTGGAGCCCTGCCGAGCAGGCTCTCTACTGGGTGGATATCGAAGGCCGCAAGCTGCACCGCTGGACCTATGCTGACCAGCAGGTGCAAAGTTGGGACACCGAAGAGCGGCCCGCCTGCATCGCGTTGCATGCGACGGGAGGGCTCATCGCGGGCATGGAAACTGGCGTGTTCCACCTGCAGCCACAGCCCGGCGGCCTGCTGTCTGCCACGCTGCTTGCAGGTGTGGATCACCCCCAGCCCGGCATGCGCTTCAACGACGGCCGCTGCGACCGGCAGGGGCGCTTCTGGGCGGGCACCATGGTGCGCGACATGTCGCTGGCGCAGGCTGCTGGCAGTCTGTACCGCATGGATGCGCAGCACGGCCTGTCTGCACCACAAGTGCAGGGCCTGGTCACGCAGAACGGGCTGGGCTTCAGCCCCGACGGCAAGACCATGTACCTGAGCGACAGCCACCCCAGCGTGCAGCAGATCTGGCAGTTGCCTCTGCACGACGATGGATCGGTGGGCCAACGTTCGCTGTTCGTGGACATGCGCGATCTGCCTGGCCGGCCCGACGGCGGCGCGGTGGATGTAGACGGTTGCTACTGGATCTGCGGCAACGACGCTGGCGTGGTGCATCGCTTTACCCCCGACGGCCGCCTGGACCGGTCCATCGCCGTGCCCACCAGCAAGCCCTCGATGTGCAGCTTCGGCGGCCCGGGGCTGGACGTGCTGTTCATCACCTCCATCCGCCCCGGGCAGCCACAGGGCGATGACGTGGCGCTGGGCGGCGCCATTTTTGCCACCCGCCCAGGCGTGGCGGGGTTGCCAGAAACACCTTATCGGAGCGCCTGAGGACAACAGGCCCCGGGACTCTCCCCATTCACAACACATTCAACCCAGGAGACAACCATGAAAATCCCCCATCTGTTTGGCCGCGTCGCATTGGCCGCCAGCATGCTGCTCGGCAGCCTGGCCGCGCAGGCCACGGAATTCCGCTCGTCTGACATCCATCCCGAGGACTACCCCACCGTGCTGGCCGTGCGCCACATGGGCGAGACGCTGTCCAAAGCCACGGGCGGCAAGCACAGCATCAAGGTCTACGCCAAGGGATCGCTCGGCATCGAGAAGGACACCATCGAGCAGACCAAACTGGGCGCCATCGCCATGACGCGCGTGAACGTCGCCCCCATGAACAACATCTGCCCCGCCACCATGGTGCCCACCATGCCCTTCCTGTTCCGCGACAAGGAGCACATGCGCAAGGTGCTTGATGGCGCGATTGGCGACGAGATTCTCAAGGACTGCGAATCGCAGGGCTTTGTGGGCCTGGCGTTTTACGACTCTGGTGCGCGTTCGATCTACACCGTCAAGAAGCCAGTCAAGACCCTGGCCGACGTCAAGGGCCTGAAGGTGCGCGTGCAGCAGAGCGACCTGTGGGTGTCCCTGCTCGAAGCCATGGGCGCCAACGCCACCCCCATGCCGTTTGGTGAGGTCTACACCGCGCTCAAGACCGGCCTGGTGGACGCCGCCGAAAACAACTACCCCAGCTACGAGAGCTCACGCCACTTCGAAGTCGCCAAGTACTTCAACAAGACCGAGCACTCCATGGCGCCCGAGATCCTGTTGTTCAGCAAGCGCGTGTGGGACACCCTGAGCGCCGACGAGCAAAAGGCCATCCGCGCTGCCGCCAAGGAATCGGTGGGCTTCATGCGCAAGATCTGGGACGAGCGTGAAGAAAAGTCCCTGGCCACGGTGAAAGCTGCGGGGGCGCAGATCGTCGAAATCGACAAGGTCGCCTTCAAGACGGCGATGAAGCCGGTGTACGACAAATTCCTGAAGGACCCCAAGCTCCAGGACATGGTCAAGCGCATCGACGCGGTGCAGTAATCCTGGCATTCCATGCCGCAGGGCCGTGTGTCCTGCGGCAGGTCCCTCTTTCCGTCTTCTGAATGTTCTCTATGTACACGCGTCTTTGCGCCTTCATTGCGCGCTCTTGTCTGCAGCTGGGAGTGGCGGGGCTGGTGCTTCTGGTCTGCGCCGTGCTCTACCAGGTCATTGGACGCTATATCTTCAATAACACACCGACCTGGGCCGAGAGTGGTGCAGTGCTCCTGGTGCTATACGTCACCATGCTGGGCATGGCCGTAGGTGTGCGCGATGCGGGGCACATCGGCCTCGAATCGTTCCTGGTGCTCGCGCCCGACTGGCTGCGCCACAAGCTGGAAATCGTGATCCACGTATTGGTGCTGATCTTCGGCGTGGTCATGGCATGGAACTGCGGCGTGCTCGCCGAGTCCGTGGCGCCCTACAAGATTCCCACGCTCGGTATCTCCGAAGCGTTCAAGTACGTTCCCCCCGCGCTCGCCGGCGTGCTGGTGGCGATGTTCTCCCTGGAGCACATCATCGCCCTGGTCCGCGGCACAGAGGTCGAGCCCGCCTGGCATTGAGATGAACGACACCCCCCTGAGCGCCTGCGGCGCTTCCCCCCGCTCTCGCATGGCTGCGCCATGCGGGCAGAGGGACGCAGCCCTCGCTGCGGGGCGGCCCTTGCTCGGCTGCCCTGGCAGGGGTCACGCCCGCTTCATGCGCCGTGCGGAGATGACCGAAGCGGTCCCTGCATGCGTCCCTCCGCACCCTAATGTTCCAGTAAAGATTCCACCATCATGGCGTTGACCATTCTGTGCGTGACCTTCACGCTCCTGCTGCTGCTGGGCGTGCCCGTGGCGTTTTCCATCGGCCTGTCGTCGCTGGCCACCATCCTGTATGAAGGCCTGCCGCTGGCCGTCGGCTTCCAGCAGATGATTTCGGGCATGAACCCGTTCTCGTTCCTGGCGATTCCGTTTTTCATCTTCGCGGGCGAAATCATGATGTACGGCGGCATTGCCGACCGCATCGTGGTGTTTGCCAAGAGCGTGGCCGGCCATGTGCGCGGCGGGCTGGGCATGAGCAACGTGCTTGCCTGCACGCTGTTCGGCGGCGTCTCGGGCTCGCCCGTGGCCGACGTGTCTGCCATGGGCGCCGTGCTCATCCCGCAGATGAAGAAAGAGGGCTACCACGCCGACTACGCGGTGAACGTGACCACGCACGCCTCGCTGGTGGGCGCGCTCATGCCCACGTCGCACAACCTGATCATCTTCACGCTGGCCGCTGGCGGCAAGGTGAGCATTGCGGCGCTGATCCTGGCCGGCATCGTGCCTGCGTTGCTGCTGACCGTCTGCAACCTGCTGGCTGCCTACCTCGTGGCCGTCAAGCGCGGCTACCCTGCGGGCACGTTCCCCGGCTGGGAGATCGTGTGGATCTCGTTCCGGGCATCGGTTCCCGGGCTGGCGGTGGTGGTCATCATCATTGCTGGCATCTTGTCGGGGGCGTTCACGGCCACGGAGTCCGCCTCGGTGGCGGTGATCTGGGCGCTGCTGCTGTCGGTGTTCGTCTACAAGAAACTCACACGCGAGCAGTTTCTCAAGGCCGCCTCCAAGGCGGTCAAGACCACGGGCACCGTGCTGCTGCTGATCGGCATCTCGTCGATGTTCGGCTACCTCATCGGCCTGTACGGCGTGGCCGAACTCACGGGCGACGCCCTCAAGTCCATGAGCACCTCTCCCTGGGTGATCTTTCTGTGCGTGAACATCATCCTGTTCATCCTGGGTACGTTCCTGGACATGGCGGCCACCATCCTGATCTGTACGCCGATCTTTCTGCCCATCTGCCAGCAGTTCGGCATGAGCACGGAGCAGTTCGGCATCGTGATTTTGATCAACTGCGCGCTCGGGCTGAACACACCGCCGGTGGGCACCACGCAGTTCATTGGGTGCACCATCGGAGGTATCAGCGTGGGTGAAGTGATGAAGACCATCTGGCCGTTCTACAGCGCGCTCATCGTCGCGCTGATGCTCGTGACCTATGTGCCCCAGTTCTCGATGTGGCTGCCGGACCTGGTGCTGAAATCGGGCGGATGAGTGCGCGCCGCCAGCCCCACGCTGGCGGTGCAGAACCCAGAAGTGGAATTGAAGTGAACGACCTGAACCGACCCGCCCTCACCATCCGCATGCACCCGGATGACAACGTCGCCATCGTCGCCAACGACGGAGGCCTTCCTGCCGGCACGGTGCTGCCACCCGGCGTGCCAGGCGCGGGCATCACATTGCGCGACAAGGTGCCCCAGGGCCACAAGGTGGCGCTGCAGGACATGGCCGAGGGCGATGTGGTGCGCCGCTACAACGTGCCCATCGGCTATGCCCTCAAGGCCATCCTGGCGGGAAGCTGGGTGCACGAGCGCCTGCTGCAGATGCCCTCGGCCCGCGCGCTCGAAGGCCTGCCCATGGCCACGGTGAAGCCGCCGGTGCTCGAACCCCTCACAGGCTACACCTTCGAGGGCTATCGCAATGCCGATGGCTCGGTGGGCACGCGCAACATCCTGGCTATCACCACCACCGTGCAGTGCGTGGCGGGCGTGGTGGCCCTGGCGGTGCGCCGCATCAAAGACGAACTGCTGCCGTTGTATCCGCAGGTTGACGACGTGATCGGCCTGGAGCACACCTACGGCTGCGGCGTGGCCATTGATGCGCCCGACGCCATCATTCCCATCCGCACCCTGCGCAACATCAGCCTCAACCCCAACTTTGGGGGCGAGGTCATGGTGGTGAGTCTCGGCTGCGAAAAGCTGCAGCCCGACCGCCTGCTGCCCCCGGGCAGCTTCCCCATCGCCGACGAGCGCGACGCTGCCCTGGGCCCCGAGACGGTGTGCCTGCAGGCCGACGAGCATGTGGGCTTCATGTCCATGCTCGACCACATCGTGCAAAGCGCGCGCCCGCACCTCGAACGCCTCAACGCCCGCCGCCGCGAGACCATCCCGGCCAGCGAGTTGGTGCTGGGCGTGCAGTGCGGTGGCAGCGATGCGTTCTCGGGCGTCACCGCCAACCCGGCCGTGGGCTTTTGCGCCGATCTGCTGGTGCGCGCGGGTGCCACGGTGATGTTCAGCGAGAACACCGAGGTGCGCGACGCCGTGGAGCAGCTCACCAGCCGCGCCGCCACGCCCGAAGTGGCCGAAGCCATCGTGCGCGAACTGGGCTGGTACGACCGCTACCTGGACCGCGGCCGCGTGGACCGCGCGGCCAACACCACGCCGGGCAACAAGGCGGGCGGCCTGTCCAACATCGCCGAGAAGGCCATGGGCTCCATCATCAAGAGCGGCACCGCGCCCATTGCGCACGTGCTGGCTCCGGGCGAAAAACTGCGCCGCGACCAGCGCGGCCTGGTGTACGCCGCCACGCCCGCCAGCGACTTCATCTGCGGCACGCTGCAGCTGGCTGCGGGCATGAACCTGCATGTCTTCACCACCGGCCGGGGCACGCCCTATGGCCTGGCCGAATGCCCCGTGGTCAAGGTGGCCACGCGCAGCGATCTGGCGCGCCGCTGGCACGACCTGATGGACATCAACGCGGGCAAGATCGCCGACGGCGAGGCCACCATCGAAGAGCTGGGCTGGGAGATGTTCCACCTGCTGCTCGACGTGGCGAGTGGCCGCAAAAAGACCTGGGCGGAGCACTGGAAGCTGCACAACGCGCTGGTGCTGTTCAATCCCGCGCCGGTGACCTGAAGTGACACCCCCTGAGTCGCTTCGCGCCTTCCCCCTCTCTCTACGCGCTGCGCGCCACGGGAGGGGGACGCAGCCAGCGCACACAAGCAAAGCGCCGCATCCGCGGTGGGGCGGCCCTTGCGCGGCCGCCCGTGCCTGGGCTGCGCCCTTTGCATGCGTTGGTGGTGGCGCGTAGCGCAACGGATCACTGAAACGGTGGTCTTGCTGGCTGCGTCCTGGGGCTGCAAGCCTCCCCCTCACAGCCCGTCTTTGAACGGGCTGTTTCACTAGAGAGACCAAGAACTCACATGGGACATCCCCGTTTTTCCGACGCCAGGGTCGTCATCGCGCTGGCGCTGCTGTGTTGCCTGCTCTGGGGCAGCTCCTACCCCGCTATCAAGACCGGCTACGCCTGGTTCGGCATCGCCCGCAATGACATTCCCACGCAGCTGGTGTTTGCAGGCTGGCGCTTTCTGGGTGCGGGGCTGATCCTGCTGGCCTGGGCCGTGGCCACGCGCAAGGCCATCTGGGGGCTGGGTCTTGCGGCCGGGAGGCAACTGGTGGTGTTGGGCCTGGCGCAGACCACGCTGCAATACGTGTTCTTCTACGTGGGCCTCGCGCACACCACGGGCGTCAAGGGCTCCATCATGAATGCCACCGGCACGTTCTTCAGCGTGTTGCTTGCGCACTGGGTCTATCACAACGACCGCCTGAGCCACGCCAAGCTGTGGGGCTGCGTGGTGGGGTTTGCGGGGGTGATGGTGGTGAACCTGGGGCGCGGCACGCTGGACATGGACTTCACGCTGCTGGGCGAAGGCTTTGTGGTGATTGCCGCCTTCGTGCTGGCCGCTGCCAGCATCTACGGCAAGCAGGTGTCGCAGCGCATGGATTCGGTGGTGATGACGGGCTGGCAACTGGGGCTTGGCGGCGTGGCGTTGCTGGCCATTGGCTGGGGCCTGGGTGGTTCGCTGGCGGGCTTCACCTGGGGCTCGGCCCTGCTGCTGGTGTATTTGGCGTTGCTGTCGTCAGCCGCGTTCTCGCTGTGGAGCATCTTGCTCAAGCACAACCGCGTGAGCCAGGTCACGGTGTTCAACTTCACGGTGCCGATCTTCGGCGCGGCGCTGTCAGCACTGTTCCTGGGCGAGGCGCTGCTGGAGTGGAAGAACCTGCTGGCCCTGGTGCTGGTGTGCGGGGGCATCTGGCTGGTCACGCGCGATGCTCCCGCTGCATCCGCCACCAAATAGACTCGCAGCCATGGCCTATTCCCTTTCACGCAAAGCGTTTCAGCAAGAGCTTCACGGCCAGCCGACTGACCTCTTCACCCTGCGCGGTGCTGGTGGCCTGCAGGTGGCCGTCAGCAACTATGGCGCACGGCTGGTGCAAGTGGCGGTGTCCGACGGGCAGGGCGGCCTCGTTGATGTGGCGCTGGGCTACGACAGCCTGCAGGGCTACCTGGACGGGCAACTCTCCATGGGCGCCCTCATAGGCCGCTGGGCCGGGCGGTTGCGCAGTGGTTTGTTGACTCTGCCCGATGGCGCACAGCGGCAGTTGCCCACCAACAGCGGCCCCCACCACCACCATGGCGGGCCCAAGGGCAGCCGCTTTCGGGTGTTTGCGGTGGATGACGTGCAGGCCGATGCGCTCACCCTGAGCCACACCTTTCGCACTGAGGACGACGGCGTGCCCGGCATGCTCCGCCTGCAGCTGCGCCTGCACATCACGGCCGACAACGCGCTGCACATGGCGTGGACGGGCGAGGCGCTGGACGCCCCCACGCTGCTCAACATCACCGGGCATGCGTTCTTCAACCTGGCGGGTGCTGGCAGCACCCACGGCCACACCCTGCAAGTGCCCGCCAGCCGCTATGTACCGCTGGCGGCCGATGTGTGTCCTAGCGGGTTGGTGCAGCCTGTAGATGCCACGCCTTTCGACCTTCGCGAAGCCCGCAGCGTGGGTGCCGCCGTGGCGGAGCCCAGCGAACAGCTGTCGCTGGCGGGTGGGCTGGACCACTACTTGGTGCTGGATGACCATGTGTGGGACGAAGAGGGCGCGGTGCGGACGCCACCGGTGTCACCCGTCACGCCCTCGCAAGGCCTGCGTCTTGCGGCGCTGCTGAGCGAGCCCCTCACTGGTCGCACCATGGAGGTATGGAGTACCGCGCCCGGGGTGCAGGTTTACGCAGGCCACGGCCTCAAGGCTGATCCGGTGCGCGACCTGGGGCGGGGCGCAGAGCAGGGCGTCTGGCTATGGCAGCCGGGCGACGGCATCTGCCTGGAGCCCATGGAGTATCCCGATGCGCCCAACCAGCCAGGGTTTCCGGTGCGTTGGCTGGCGCCGGGCGACGTGGTGCAGGGGGCCATCGTGTACCGCTTCACCGGGTGAGGCTGGGCGGGACTTGGTGAGGGTTGCGATGACACTGTTCATGTGACTTTTAAGTGATTTTGGCCTCTAGCGCTTATCCAGTAAGCGCTAGTAGCTATTCAATTAATAGCTGTCGATTCGGTCTCAATCCACTGGAAACCATTGACTGCGCGTAGTCGAAGCGCCGCGCGAAACCTTCATGCGGCGGCAGGTGCGCCATGGGCCTCGCTCTGCAGATGCGCCTGCACCACTGCGGCCAGCCAGTCCATCACCACCCGCACACGCTGGGGCAGGTGGCGCCGGTGGGGGTAGATCAGCGTCACCGGCATGGGCGGGGCAGGGTGGTGCGGCAGCACCTCCACCATCAGCCCCCGATCGATCAGCTCGCGCACGCCCAGCAAAGGCGCCTGGATCAGGCCCAGCCCTGCTGCGCAGGCGCCCAGGTAGGCCTCGGCGCTGTTGACGGTGACACGCCCAGCCATGGGGTGAAACTGCGGGCTGCCGTCGTCGCCCATCGTTTCAAATCCGGCGGACTTGGTGCCCAGCGTGCTCACGTAGTGCACCAGGTCATGCTGCGCCAGGTCGGCCAGTGATTGGGGCGTGCCCTTGCGCGCCAGGTAGCCCGGGCTGGCGCAGCTGGCCACGCGCACCAGGCCCAGAGGGCGGGCCACCAGCCCGGGTTCTGCCACCGGGCCCACGCGGATCACGCAGTCAAAACCCTCGCGCACCAGGTCCACGCGGCGGTCGGTGCTGCTCAGCTCCACCTCCAGCAGCGGGTGGCGGGCCAGCAGATCAGGCAGCGCAGGCAGCACCAGCTGGCGGGCAATGCCGGTGGACATGTCAATGCGCACGCGCCCGCGCAGCGCAGTGCCGTCGGGCTGCTGGAACATGGCCTGCAACTCGTCCACGTCATCCAGCAGATCCTTGCAGCGCTCGTAAAAGGCTTGCCCGTCTTGCGTCAGCTGCACGCGCCGCGTGGTGCGGTGCAGCAGGCGCGTGCCCAGGTGGGCCTCCAGCTGCTGCACGGCCAGAGAGGCGCTGGCTTTGGGCAGGCCCAGCACCTGCGCAGCCTGGGTAAAGCTGCTCAGCTCGGCCACACGGGCAAAGATCTGCATGCGGTCTAAAGGGTTCATTGTTCTTCGTGGATGGACAATGAATCATATTTTGCATGGTTTATCTTTGATTGGCACTCCAATAAAGTTCATCTCCAGCCCCGGTCACGCAGTGTGACCGGGCTTCAGACACTGCAAAGGCCCCTGCCATGACAAGCGCTTCATCCCTTTCTTCAGCCCCCACCCCCGTCGTTTTGATCACCGGCGGCAGCCGCGGCCTGGGCCGCAGCGCAGCGCTGGCCGCTGCACACAGCGGCATCGACGTGGTGCTGACCTACCGCCATCAGGCCGCCGAAGCCCAGGCTGTGGTGGCCGACATCGAAAAGCTGGGCCGCCGTGCTGTGGCTTTGCCACTGGATGTGGGCGATGTGGCCAGCTTCGAAGCCTTCGCTGCGCAGCTGCAGCAAACCCTGCGCAGCCACTGGCAGCGCGAGCGGTTTGACTTTCTGGTCAACAACGCGGGCATGGGCGTGCATGCGCCCATCACCGAAACCACCGAAGCGCAGTTCGATGCGCTGGTCAACGTGCACCTGAAGGGCGTGTTTTTCCTCACGCAGCGCCTGCTGCCGCTGATGAACGATGGCGGCCGCATCCTGAACCTGTCGTCGGGACTGGCCCGCTTCGCATTGCCGGGCTACGCCGCCTACGCGGCCATGAAGGGCGCTATCGAGGTGCTGAGCCGCTACCTGGCCAAAGAACTCGGCCCGCGTGGCATCACCGTGAACGTGGTGGCCCCGGGCGCCATCGAGACTGACTTTGGCGGCGGCGCGGTGCGCGACAACGCCCAGCTCAACGCCTTTGTGGCCGCGCAAACGGCACTGGGCCGTGTGGGCGTGCCGGACGATATCGGCCCGCTGGTCGCTTCGCTGCTGCAACCGGCCACACGTTGGGTGAATGCCCAGCGCATCGAGGCGTCGGGCGGCATGTTCCTGTGAACCAGAGAACACCCCCCTGAGTCGCTTCGCGCCTTCCCCCCGCTCTCGCATCGCTGCGCGATGCGGGCAGGGGGACGCCACCCGTGCGGCGGGGCGGCCCTTGCACGGTGGCACTGGCGTGGGGCCGTGCGATATCAAAGACTGAGGTAGTTGCCGGGCCGTAGAAAACCAGGATGCGGCACCGATACCCGCGGGTTCATGGCTTACCGACTCCGCCTAAGTTTCGTCTAAGTGTCCGTGCCCACACTGCCTTCCATCGCAACCCTGATTGAAAAGGCAGACACCATGAACAACACGCTTGCATCCACTCCCCGCCGCCTGATCCTGGCCCTGGTGGCCGCGGGCGCTGTGGGCGCCACCGGCGCCGGCCTCATCAGCGGGCACCAGGCCCGCGCGGTCACACCCTCCACGCCCATCGTGGCGCAGACGGCCATGGCCCCGGGCGGTGCGCTGCCCAGCTTTGCGCAGATCACCGCGCAGAACGGCCCGGCCGTGGTCAACATCAGCGTCACGGGCAGCACCAAGACGGCGATGGCCAACGATGACGACGATGACGAGCAACCCGCTGCCCGCCAGGGCCGTGGCCCGCAGATCGACCCAAACGATCCGTTTTACGAATTCTTTCGCCAGTTCGGTTTCCCCGGCGCGGGCCCGCAAGGCCAGCCCAACGTACCCACCCATGGCCAGGGCTCGGGTTTCATCGTCAGCCCTGATGGCCTGGTGCTGACCAATGCCCACGTGGTCAAAGGCGCGAGCGAAGTGGTCGTCAAGCTCACTGACCGGCGCGAGTTCCGCGCCAAGGTGCTGGGCGCCGACCCCAAGACCGACGTGGCCGTGCTCAAGATCGACGCCAAGGATCTGCCCACCGTACGCCTGGGCAGCACACGTGACCTGCAGGTGGGCGAATGGGTGCTGGCCATCGGCTCGCCCTTTGGCTTTGAAAACAGCGTGACGGCGGGCGTGGTCAGCGCCAAGGGCCGTTCGCTGCCCGACGACAGCCTGGTGCCCTTCATCCAGACCGACGTGGCGGTGAACCCCGGCAACTCGGGCGGGCCGCTGTTCAACGCGCGCGGCGAGGTGGTGGGCATCAACTCGCAGATCTACAGCCGCTCGGGCGGCTACCAGGGCGTGTCGTTCTCCATCCCCATCGAGCTGGCCGCCAAGATCAAGGACCAGATTGTGGCCACCGGCAAGGTGCGCCACGCCCAGTTGGGCGTGGCCGTGCAGGAGGTGAACCAGGCGTTTGCTGAATCCTTCCAGCTGGACAAGCCCGAGGGCGCGTTGGTCGCCAGTGTCAGCAAGGGCAGCCCGGCCGAGAAAGCAGGCCTGCAGGCGGGCGACGTGATTCGCCAGGTGAATGGCCAGCCCATCGTGGCCTCGGGCGACCTGCCCGCCTGGGTGGGCCAGGCGCAGCCCGGGCAGCAGGCCAAGCTGTCAGTGTGGCGCCAGGGCAAACCGGTGGAGCTGACCGCCACCCTGGGTGACGCCAGCGACAAAGCGACCAAGCAGGCACGCAATGACGACGCCGTGGGCAAGGGCCAGCTGGGCCTGTCGCTGCGCCCGCTGGACCCGCAGGAGCGCCGCGAGGTAGGTGTGGCCGAGGGCCTGGTGATCGAACAGGCGCGCGGCCCCGCTGCGGCGGCCGGTGTGCAGCCGGGCGATGTGCTGCTGGCCATCAACGGCGCGCCCGCCAAGAACATCGAGCAGGTGCGCGCGGCAATGGCCAAGGCCACCACGGGCAAGTCGGTGGCGTTGCTGATCGAGCGTGATGGCAACAAGATCTTTGTGCCGGTGCGTTTGGGCTAAGCGGTCCCAAAGGCTCTCCTGGCGTCGTTGTTCCGTCTTGCCGTACTTTCGGTACTGTCTGCGACGAAACGCGTAGGAGAGGAGGCTGTCGGACTTGGAAATCGTCGGCTGCAAATTGGCCGCAGCGGTCCATTTTTTACCGTCTTTTTGCCCCATAGCTCGGCTATGGGGCTGCAAATCCGGCAAAAACTGTCCTCGCTGGGGCCAATTTTCGCTTCGACGCTCCAAGTCCGACAGCCTCCTGGCCAGAACCGCTGCGCTGAGCTTTGTGGTCCGCTGTGATGCGATGCCTGCACGGGCCACTTCGGTGGCCCGATTGATTTCATTGGCTATGCTTGCCCACCATGCGCCTGCTCCTCGTTGAAGACGACTCCATGATCGGCGAAGCCGTGCAAGACCTGCTGCGCGCCGAGCACTACGCCGTGGACTGGGCGCGCGACGGCGACGCCGCCGACACGGCATTGCGCACCCAGCCCTATGACCTCGTGCTGCTGGACCTGGGTCTGCCCAAGCGCGACGGCCTGGCCGTGCTGCGCGACCTGCGGGCGCGCAAGAACCGCACCCCGGTGCTGGTGGCCACCGCACGTGATGCCGTGGCCCAGCGCATCGAGGGGCTCGACGCGGGGGCGGACGACTACGTGCTCAAGCCTTACGACCTTGATGAACTGCTCGCCCGCATCCGTGCGCTGTTGCGCCGCGCTGCAGGCCGGGCCGAGCCGGTGTATGAACACAAGGGCGTGTGCATCAACCCCGCCACGCGCGAGGCCACGGTGAATGGCGCGCCTGTCGTGCTGTCGGCACGCGAATGGGCGGTGCTGGAGCCGCTGATCGCACGGCCCGGCATGGTGCTGTCGCGCCAGCAGCTCGAGGACAAACTCTACGGCTGGGGCGACGAGGTGAGCAGCAACGCGGTGGAGGTCTATATCCACGGCCTGCGCAAGAAGCTGGGGCCCGAGCTGGTGCTGAACGTGCGCGGGGTGGGCTACCTCGTGCCGAAGGCATGACCCCCCTGAGCGGCTTCGCCGCTTCCCCCCAAGGGGACGACAGCCTTTGCTGCGGGGCGGCCCTTGCTGGCTGCCCCCGCGCAATCTCCCGCCCTGAGCATGCGGCGGGGATGGATGGATAGAGATGAAGAACGTGCCAACTACCTCCTGGCGCAGCGCGCAGCAGTCCATGCTCCCGCGCTCGCTGCGCATGCGTCTGCTGGTGTTCCTGCTGGCCGCCATCGTGCTGGCCGGCGCAGTGCAGGGCGCACTGGCCTACCGGGGTGCGCTGGACGAGGCCGATGCGCTGTTCGACTACCACATGCAGCAAACCGCACTGGCCTTGCGCTCGGGCCTGCCGGTGGATGCGCAAGGGCTGGGCCCGGGCCTGGACCCCGAGGACGAAAACCACGAATTCATCGTGCAGGTGTGGACCAACGAAGGCCTGCGCATCTTTGAATCCGCCGTGGGCGCGGCCCTGCCGCAGATCGCCGTGCTGGGCTTTGCCAACGTGCAGGCGCGCGGCGGCACCTACCGGGTGTTTTCGATGCAAACGCGTTCGCAGGTGATCCAGGTGGCGCAGAACATGGCCGCGCGGCGCGACATGGCCCGCAGCCTGGCGCTGCGCACGCTGGCGCCGCTGGCCATCATGGCGCCGCTGCTGGTGCTGGCCGTGTGGTGGGGTGTGAGCCGGTCGCTGGCCCCGGTGGAGCGCGTGCGCCGCCAGCTGGCGCAGCGCCAAGCGGATGACCTCTCGCCCGTAAGCGACGCGCAGCTGCCCGACGAAGTGCAGCCGCTGGTCAGTGAGCTCAACCTGCTGTTCGAGCGCGTGCAGCGCGCCTTTGACGCGCAGGAGCATTTTGTGGCCGACGCCGCGCACGAACTGCGATCGCCCCTGGCCGCACTGCGCCTGCAGCTGCAGGGCCTGCAGCGCGCGGGCGATGATGCCGCGCGTGCCGTCGCCATCGAACGCCTGTCGGCCGGCATCGACCGCGCCACGCGCCTGGTGGAGCAATTGCTCACCCTGGCCCGGCAAGAGGCCAGCACCGCCACCACCGAACCCGTGGACCTGCGCGCCGCGGCGCAGCTGGCCCTGGCCGACGTGGCCCCCGCCGCGCAGGCGCGCAGCATGGATGTAGGCCTGCTCAACTCCGACGCCGCCACCGTGCCCGTGACCGTGCGTGGTAATGCCGAAGCCCTGCGCATGCTGGCGCGCAACCTGCTGGACAACGCCATCAAGTACACCCCGCCCGGCGGCCGGGTGGACCTGCAGGTGCGCCGCGAGGGTGATGCTGCCGTGCTCACGGTGGAAGACAGCGGCTCCGGCATCGCTCCCGAGTACCGTGAGCGCGTGATGCAGCGTTTTGTGCGCGAAACCTCGGAAGGCGCCCCGGGCAGTGGCCTGGGCCTGGCCATCGTGCAGGCCATTGCGCAGGGCCATGGCGCCACCGTGCAACTCAGCGCTTCGCCGCGTCTGGGGGGGCTGCTGGTGACGGTGCGGTTTGGCTGAGGTCTGCTGGTGGAAGGCCCGTTGGGCGCAGGTGCTGTTTGTTGATGATGCTTCTATTTTGATAGCTATTGGCGCTTGATGAATAAGCGCCAGGGGCCAATAAAGCTCAAAATATGAAGGCTGCAGGTGCCTGCAGATACCGTCGCCTCTGCGCCAGGCCCTGTGGGCGTGTCGCCGCACAATGCGCAGGCGCCGCATCCATCGCGGGGCACCGTCTTCCGTTGATCCAGAAAGCATCCGCATGCACTTCATCGTTCTCGGCGCAGGCGCCATTGGTTGTTATGTGGGTGGGCGCCTGGCCGCGCACGGCCAGCCGGTCTGCCTGGTGGGCCGTCCGCATGCGCTGGAGCCCATCGCGTTGCACGGCCTCAAAGTCACGGACCTGGATGGCTTTGAACGCACCGTGCCCGTGTCTGCGCTGCAACTGGCACACACACTGGCCGACGCGGCGCCGGGCCCGGACAGCATCATCCTGCTGTGCGTCAAAAGCGGCGCCACCGAATCCGCTGCGCGCGAACTGGCCGACGCCTGTGCGCCGGGAACGCCCGTCATCTCGCTGCAAAACGGCGTGGACAACGTGGCCCGTGTCACAGCCCGGGCGCTGGGCCTGAGTGTTCTGGCGGGCATGGTGCCTTACAACGTGGTGCTGCGCGGCGCCCAGGTGCACCGTGCCACCGCGGGCCATTTGCAACTGCAGCGTGATGCCGTCACCGAACGCATCGCGCCGGTCTTCAACGCTGCAGGCCTGGCCACCGTGTTGCCCGCCGACATCCGTGCGGTGCAGTGGGGCAAGCTGCTGCTCAACCTCAACAACCCGGTCAATGCGCTGTCCGACCTGCCTCTGCGGCAAGAGCTGCTCGACCGCGACTGCCGCCGCGTCTTTGCTGCCCTGCAAACCGAGGCGCTGCGTGTGATGGCGCGCGCAGGCATCGCACCCGCCCAGGTCACCGCCGTGTCGCCCACGCTGCTGCCCCATGTGCTGCGCCTGCCCAACTGGCTCTTCACCCGGCTGGCAAAACGCATGCTGCAGATCGACGCCAAGGCGCGCTCGTCGATGTGGGACGACCTGGAAGCCGGGCGTGTGACCGAGATTGATGCACTCAGCGGGGCTGTGGTGAGGCTGGCGGCTCAGCAGGGCATGGAGGCGCCGCTGAATGCGCGCATGTGCGAACTGCTGGGCGGCCCGCGCCAGCGCCTCACGGGCGCGCAGTTGCGCAGGGCGTTGGGGCTGTAGTCAGGCAGTTGGAAGCGCGTGGTCCAGCGGCACACGCAGCCCGGTCTTCAGGCTGGCCAGTGCGACCGACGTTCTGAACCGCTTGATGTTGTCATCCCCCTCAAACAGCCGCTGCGTCAGCCCCTCGTAGTCTTCCATCGACGCCACGTTCACCACCAGCAGGTAGTCCGCCTCGCCCGTCACGCTGTAGCACTGCTGCACCGCGTCTTCGCTGGCAATGCGCGCGCGCAGCGGGGCGGTGCGGTCGGGGCGCTCGTTTTCGAGGTGCACCTCCAGCACGATGGTCAGCGGTTTGCCCACTTTCACCGGGTCCAGCACCGCCACGTTGGCGCGGATCACGCCGCTGTCTTTCAGCCGCTGGATGCGTCGCTGCACAGCGGGTGCCGACAGGTTGACCGCCTGCGCAATCACGCGCTGGGGTGTGGTGTTGTCTGTCTGCAGGATGTCCAGGATGGCGATGTCAAAGCGGTCGAGTGCTGGGGTGGCGGGCATGGGGCGCCTCGTGGTGGTGAGCGAAAGTTGCACGCGGGCCCTGAAAATCGAGCAAAAAGCACGCATGGGTCACACTATATTTTCAACCCATGAGCGCTTCCCTTCTGCACCGTTTTTTCCCCTTTCTGGCCGTTCTGGGCTCCGTCACCGCGTTGGGCATTGGTACCTCCTGGGCCAAGCACTGGCTGTTTCCGGTGGTGGGCGCGCAGGGCACCACTGCCGTGCGCGTGGGCTTTTCGGCGTTGCTGGTGCTGTTGCTGTGGCGGCCGTGGCGCTGGCATCTGTCGCGGGCCGATGCGCGTGCCGTCATGTTGTACGGCGCGGCGCTGGGGGGCATGAACCTAATGTTCTACATGTCGCTGCGTACCCTGCCATTTGGGCTGGCGGTGGCCATCGAGTTCTCAGGGCCGCTGGCGGTGGCGATCTGGTCTTCGCGGCGCGCCGTGGATTTTGTGTGGGTGGCGCTGGCCATGGCCGGGTTGGGCATGCTGCTGCCGCTGGGTTTGAACGGCAGCACGCTGGACCTCGTGGGAGTTTTGTATGCCCTAGGCGCGGCGGTGTTCTGGGCGCTGTACATCGTGTTCGGCAAGCGCGCCGGGCACCTGCACGCCGGGCACACGGTGTCGCTGGGCCTCCTGGTGGCGGCGCTGGTGGTGGTGCCGGTGGGCGTGGTGCATGCGGGCGCTGCGCTGCTGTCGCCCACCGTGCTGCTCATCGGGCTGGCGGTGGCGGCAGTGTCCAGCGCCATTCCGATCTCGCTTGAGATGATGGCCTTGAAGCGCCTGCCCAAGGAGGCCTTCGGCATCATGATCAGCATGGAGCCTGCGGTGGCTGCCGTGCTGGCCTTGCTACTGCTGGGCGAGCATCTGAGCGTCATCCAGTGGCTGGCCATTGGCTGCATCGTGGCGGCGTCCATGGGCAGTGCGATGACTGCTGGTCGGCCCTCTGGCGCCGACCGCGCAGCGCCTCAGGCGGCCTGAAATCGCGCACCGCCTGGGCATGTCCAGACCTCCGGGATGGCCGTCACGCTGACACCCGGCCGTCGGCAAAGGATGACACGCACAGAGCGTGCTCCGTGGCCAGAATGGGTCTATCTCACAGGAGCCGCCCATGATGCGCACTTCGCCGTTGCCACAATCCAAGGTCGCTGAGGCTGAACGCAAGGTCAGCGCCATCCTGGCCGACCTGGAAGAAACGACCCATTCAGAGGTCAAGGACATCGCTTTGGAAGACGTGGTGGAAACCGACGCCGCTAGCGGCCAGCCAGCCGTGCACCAGAGCGTCGACATCACCGTACAGCCGCGCGCGCAGCGCAAGTGGCTCACCAAATAACGCAAAAGCCCGAGGCCCTTGGCTGGGCTGCCAGCCGGTCAACCGGCGGTAGGTCGGCCGCCTTGGCGCAGCTGCAACACCCGCGCAATGAGGTTGGCATACCCTTCGTCTGCCTGCGCCAGCAGCGGCAAACCTGTCTCGCGCACGGCATGGTCCACCGCGTCGGTCCATGCGGGCGTACCGGGCGCCGCCTGTGCGCTGGCCATTGCACCCAACACCAGTTCTTGCCCCCAGAAGTACACCTGGTCAGCGTGCACGTTGGCCTGCATGCGCTGCACCTCCGCCAGGGTTTGTGGCTCCGCCAGGTACAGCCAGATGTCTGCGTACAGAAAGTCAACGGGCGCGCCCTGGGGTTGCCACTGCAGCGCGTCGGCCTGCACCAGCTCTACCTTGCGCGCTGCAGACTCCGGCAGCCCCTCCAGCACGCGGCAACGGCCAAACAGCTCCAGCACATCCCCATCCCGCTCCACCACGGTCACGCGCTCCACCGTGGGCTGCAGCGCGATGTTGGCCGCCACCCAGCCCATGCCCAGGCCCATCACGACCGTGTGGCCCCGCGCATGGCGGCAGGCCAGTTCCTGGCTTTCCACTTCCATCGGCGACAGCGACATCCAGGTTTCCCACCCGCCCGCAGCGCTCTGGCGCATCAGCACTGTCGAGCCCGAGGTGACACACGGGCCGCTGTGGTAACCACGGTCCAGCCCCACCCCAGTGCGCTTCATCTGCCACGGCCCCACGGCCCCATCGGGGTATTGCGGCATGTGCCAGTGCGGGGAAAAAACGGGAATCCCCAGCGCCTGTGCCAGTGCGCTGGCGGAGGGCTGTGGGGCAAAGGGAAGGATGGAGGGGGAAGGGGATGCCGACATGGGGTGATCTTAGAACCTGTTCAAGCTCTTTTCGGGGATCGCATTGGAGTGCAATCGGGATGAGTGGATGCAACGGATGCGCCGCATGGGCTTGTGCCCATGCAAGCAGCCGGGGCTTCCAATCGCCCGATTTCACTCCAACCCTTCGGGCAAGTGCCTTGCCGGGCGGTCTGCAGCGTTGCGGCGCTTGCCAATAGCCGAGCTATTGGCTACGCACCGCGCCTTGCATCCTATCCCGGCAAGGTACTTGTGCGACCCCGAAAAGAGCTTGAACAGGTTCTTAGGTGGGCAAGTGGCGTATTGACTTGAGAAGCTGTGCGTCTGCGTCGGCACCGGGCATTGTCCGACAGCCTCACGGTCTGCAGGATGGCGCACACGGCGCTGAGTGGACCCTAAAAGAGAGGGAGATGAAACCGTTTTGTTTTGTCACCCCCTTCCAGGAGACGCACATGCATCCATCCACACTCCCTCATCCGGCCACCCCACCGGTGGATGAAGACCTGGCCGACCAAGCCCGCCCTGGCTACGGCATCCCGTCGCAAGACCCACGACCTGGCGCCCAGACCGCCCTGGAGCCCGAAGACGCAGAGCGCGAGGCCCACTCCGTGCTGGTGGGCGGCGGCATGATGGCGGGCGCGGCTGCCGGGGCGGCCGTGGGCGTTGCTGTCGCCGGCCCGGTGGGCGTAGTCGTTGGAGGCACCTTGGGCGGCATTGCGGGTGCGCTGGGCGGCGCGGCAGCGGGTACGGCGGTCAATACCGAAGAAGCTGGTGAGGCAACCAAGGCTACTTCCGACAGCGGCGTGCGCGGAGACGGTTCAAGAAGCTGAGGGCGGCGGGCCTTCGTGTGGCTACAGACTCCACCGCACAAACTGCGAGGAGCCTGCCGTGAAAATGCTTCTATTTTGATAGCTTTCAGCGCTTATCTATCAAGCGATAGAAGCCATTTCGCTATGAATTTGGTCCCCTCGACAGGAATCGAACCTGTATCTAGCGCTTAGGAGGCACTCGTTCTATCCATTGAACTACGAGGAGGCAAGACAGCCGCGCATTGTAGTGGTCACGCGCACGCTTTCTGGCGTGCGCAGCCTCAGTCGTACTTCACCGTGTAGATGATGTCCACTGCGCTTTTCTCGCCCGTCTGCCCGCGCAGCGTGAGGCTGCGGGTAAGGTCGTAAAAGATGTACAGCGTGCCCAGCGTGCCCGACAAGCTGCGTTCGTAGGTCACATACAAATCCTTGGACAGGCGTTTGCCGAAGGTGAGGGCGGCTGCGCTGGCGTCTTCGCCTGTGGTGGCGCTGCGAAAGCCGATTTCGTCCAGGCCAATGCGGCTGGCGATGTTGGCGCTGGTGTTGCCGCCGCCACGGCGGCCCAGCAGGGCCAGGGCGGCCTGCTGCATGACGGCGGCTTCGGCGCCGCCTGCGGAGGCGTTGCGGCCCAGGACCACCCACGAGAGTTTTTCGGCATCGGGCAGCTCGGGGTCGGAATACAGCTTGACGCGCGGCGCCTGGGCGCTGCCAGTGACCTGCACCCCAGCGCGCACGCTGATGTTGGGCCGCAGCGCCAGGATGTCGAGCGAGGGGTTGTTGTAGGGGCCGTTGAAGCGGATGAGCCCCGTCTCCACGTCCAGCATCTGGCCCCAGGCGCGGTAGCGGCCTTCGTCGGTGCGCACTTCGCCGGTCACGCGGGGTGGGGCGCCGGGCACGGCGCTGCTGCGGATACCCACCTCGCCCGTCAGCCGCGTGGTGATGCCCTGGCCGCTCAGGGCAAAGTCGCGCCCCAGGTTCAGGGTGATGGCGATGTCGGGGGGCTTGGCGGTTTCGGCCTGGGCCGCTACCTGGTTGGCCTTGGCGGCGGCCTGGGCCTTGGCCTGGTCTTCGCGGTCCTTGGCCGCAGAGCGCACCACCACGTCGGAGCCCAGCGTGGGCGCGGTTTCGTCGGGCAGGATGATGGTGGCGCGGTCGGTGGTCAGCTTGCCGCGCAGGCTGATCTGGCCTTGCTGAAGCTGTGCTTGCAGCTGGCCCGACACGCTGATCTGCCGGTCGGCCCGCACCAGCACCTGTAGCGCCTTGGCCTCAGCCTGCAGTGACATGGTGATGCCTGACAGGCCCGTGGCTGCGGTGGCGCTGTCGCCCCAGCTCACGCGGCCAGTGGCGGTGAGCGTGCCGCCGTCTTGCGGTGCGGAAGTGCGGTTGCCGCTGAAGCCCGCAATGCGCGCACCGCTGCCGCGCCCGCCCTGCAGGCGGAACTCGGTGATATTGAGCTGGTTGCCTTGCAGCGTGGCGCGCAGGCGGCCGCCCTGCAGGTCTACGCCATCGACCACCGAGCGCACGGCCATGTCGTCGGCGCCCAGCGTGCCGGCCCAGCGCGGCGCATTGCGGGTGCCTGACAAGGTGGCGCTGGCGTCCAGCGTGCCGCGCACGCGCCAGCCGGGCGGGGCCAGGGCCGACCACACGCCCACGTCGGGCAGGCGCGCGCGCAGGGTGCCGGCCAGGGGTGCATCGGGCGCCCAGGTGAAGGGCGAGGAGGGGCTGGCGCCCGCAGCGGCGGAGGCGCCGGGCGCTCCGGGTGTGAGGCGGGTGCTGACGTTGGCCTGCACCTCGCCCGCCCGGTCGCTCGCCCAGGCGAGTTGGGCGCGCAGGGCCTCGCCTTCGATCTCGACGGTAACTTCGGCCTGGCGCACACCGGCGGCGGTGCCTGCCCCTGCACCGGATGCAGTAGCTGATGCCGAGGGGCTTGCCGAGGCCTCGGTGGCGATCACCGCCGCAGCGCCCGCGCCCGTGCCCTGGCCGCTGCTTTGCACGGCGGTGATGGCGGTGGCGTCGCCCGCCAGGATGCGCAGGTCGCCACTGGCGCGGCGCAGGCTGGCGCTGGCACGCAGGGGGCCTTGGGTGTTGTCCACTTTCCATTGCCCGTCCAGCACGATGCTGGTGGCCAGCCCCATGCGGGCCAGCAGCGGCTGGGCAGGGCGTCCTGCGGCGGCCGGGGTGTTGCCCAGGCCCAGCGCGTCGACCCAGGCCATGGGCAGGCCCTGCACGGTGCCCTGGGTTTGCAATTGCACAGGGTTCGCGTCGGTGGCCACGCGCAGGGGCTGCCACCGCAGCACGGCGGTGCCGGGCAGGGGGCCGGTCAGGCGGGCCTGGCCTGCAGTGGCCAACACCACGGTGTAGCCCGCTGTTGGCGAGCGTGTACCGGTGGTGGCGCGTGCGGTGACAGATACGGGCTCGGCCAGTTGCAGCGTCCAGGGGCCGGGGCGTGCGGTGTCTTGTGCCACCAGCCGCAGTTCGCTGATCTGCACCTGCGCCCCTTGCGTGGGTGTGGTCAGCCCGCCCGTGGCGCGGGTTTGCAGGGCCAGCCGCTGCATCTGCTGGGGCTGGGATGCATTCAGCCGGGCTTCGCCATCCAGCGTCAGCGTGGCCTGCGCCAGGGTGCCCAAGAGGCTGGCCTGCACAGCGCGCAGTTGCACGGCTGTGGAACCGCCGCCCTCATCTTTACCGGGAGGCAGTGACAGGTCCAGCAGCGGGGTGGAGAGCTTGGCTTGCAGCTCGAAGGTGGCTTTGTCCGATGGCGGCGTGCCGCCCGCACGGCTGGCGTTGGGGGATGTGCTGTCGCTGGTGGTTGCGGTGGCGGCTTGCAGTTGCCGGGCCGCTGTCTGCCAGCCACCTTTCCATCGCGCGTTCAGTTGCGCGGCGCCTTTGGCGGTGGCGCCCTGCAAGGCTTCTTGCAAACGGGTGCCCACCAGCGGCAGGCTGGCCAGCCAGCGTTGGGTTTGGTCCACGTCGGTCCATTGGACCTGCAGGTCGCCCGTACCCGCCTGGGGCGCCAGGCTGCCTTGGGCGCGCGCTGTGGCGCCGGGCACGGTCAGCGCAATCTGGCCCTGGCCCGACAGATCGCCGGGGGCCACACGCAGGTTGGTGGCTTCAATGCGGGCCTGCAGAGCGTCCAGCAGCAGGCGTTCCAGCTGCAAGGTGCCGCCGGGCTGGGTGGGTGACGGGGGTTGCCAGCTACCTTGGGTGGTCAGCGTGTTGATGCGCAGCAAGGCGGGGCGGTTGGTGGGGGTTTTGCCGGAGGCGGCGGTGCCGGTGGCGCGGATATCTGCCGTAAAGCGCACCACGTCGCCCTGCATCTGCGCGCCCACGCGGCCCGCCAGCGGGGCGGCTGCCCAGGCGGTGTGCAGGGCGTCTGGGCGCAGGTTGCGCAGTTCAGCCTGGCCCTCAAGCGCGCCGGTGCCAGGGGTGTAGCTGCCTTGCAGGGTGACTGCGCCGGTGCCTGTATTCACAGTGGCGCCGGGCACCGTCCAGCGGGTGCTGTCGTAGCTGGCATCGGCTTGCAGGGCGGTGATGGGCAGACGGGCCTGGTCCCACGGGCCTGCTAGTTCGTTGCGCAGCTGTGCCTGCAGGGACCAACCAGTGCCAGCCGTTGCTCCGCTCCCGGTGGGCCCGGCCTGCACGGTGCCATGCAGCCGGGTGGTCGGGGCCTGGGGCCACAGAGCTGCCAGGTTGACGGCACGCAGTGTGGCCTGGGCCGATTGCAAGGGCTGTGGGGACCAGGGTGCCAGCGTGGCCTGCAGGTCGGCCTGCATGGGATCTGCGGCGGGTGGTGGCGGTGCTGCTGGTTTGGCGGTGGGTGGTTTGGCAGGGGCAGGGGGTGGCTGCGTGGGCCCGGCCTGGGCGGCGGTGGGGCTGATGCGCGCCCGCAGCTGTAGCTGCGCTGCCGCTGTGGCCAGCGTGCCTTGCAGGGTAGCGTGTGCACCCACCTGCAGGGCGGTGGTGCCGCCGGGCACGGCGGCGCTCACCGTGCCGTCCACAGTGGCGTTCAGCGCCATGGGGGCCTGGGCCTGCAGCGTCAGCCGCGCGGTGTATTGGCCCTGGGCCAGCGCCACGCTGGCGATGTTGAGGCGGTGCTCGCGCCCGTCAAAGCGGTAGTCGCCGGCCAGGCCCTGGGCCTCCACGGCCGGGGCACCCGCCCATTGGATCTGGTCTACGCGGAACGGCACGCCGATCTGCAAGGGCAGCACCAGCTGTGTCAGGGGCGTGGGTGGCTCTGCACTGGGCTGGCTGCCCAGTGGCGTGATCTGCACGCGTGCGGCATGCACCTCGCCCAGCTCCAGGCGGCGTTGCAGCAACGGGGCCAGCTGCCAGCCCAGGCGGATGTCGGTCACCTCCACCGACAGGCTGGGGCTGCGCCAGCGCAGCCAGCCAATACGCCCCCCGCTGCGCAGTGATCCGGTCACCTCGCGGCTCTCCAGCTGCTGGTTGGCGGGCAGGTACTGCGCCGCGCGCGCCAGCGCCAGGGCCAGCGACGTGCTGCTGCCTGCCCACCACCACACGGCGGCTGCGGCGGCGATCAGCAGCGCAATCATTGCGACCAACAGCCAGCCCAGTGCACGCAGCGCACGGCGGCCACGGCGTGGCGAAGGGTGCTGGCCGCCCTGGTGGTGCGATGCGCCTGCGCTGAAATCGGAGGAGCGTGCGCGGGGTGTCGGGGAGTGGGGGGGCATGGGTGCAGCGCTCATCAGAAGCTGAACCCCAGCCGCAGGTGCAGCCGCACCTCCTTGGTTTTCACGCCATAGGCCAGGTCGGCCTGCAGCGGCCCCACAGGGCTGCGCCAGCGCACGCCAGCGCCAACGCCCACGCGCGGGTCCAGGTCGCCCAGGCGGTCGGCCACGGCGCCAGCATCCACGAACAACGTGCTCTCCCAGTCGGTCATGGCGCCCTGGTAGACGATGGGGCGCTGCCATTCGACGCTGCCCACGGCCAGGTAGCGGCCGCCGTAGAGCTGGCCGTTGTCGGTGCGGGCGCCGATGCTGCGGTAGCCGTAGCCACGCACCGTGGTGTCGCCCCCGGTCAGGAAGAGTTGGGTGACAGGGATCTGCGCGCCATCGCGCGCCAGCACGGTCGCGCCCTCTGCGCGCAAGGCCACGCGGGCGCTGCGGCCCACGCCAGCGGCGTCCTGCACGCGGCCTGCGGGGATGAACGACTGCCAGCGTACCAGGGTGCGCACAAACGGGTCGCGCTCAGGCCGCAGCGTGGTGCCCAGCCCCAGCTCCACGGCGATGCCATGGCCGCGCGTGGGGGCGGTGGCGCTGTTGAAGTAGCGGCCCGTCCAGCCGTAGTTCACGCTAAAGGCCGTGCTGGTGTCGGAGGGCGACTGCACGTTGGCGGTAAGGCCCTGGCTATTGGCGTAGTCGTACTGCAGGAAGTAGTTGCGGTCGATGTTCTTGGTGCTTTTGCTGCGGCCGTAGCGCACGCGCCCGCTGTTGACGTCGTAGTCGCCCGTCGCCTCGCGCTGCAGCTGGGCGCCTGCAAACCAGCGCCAGCCGTTGTTGTTGGGCAGGTCGGTCCATTCGCTGCTGGCGTGTTTGGTCTCGCGGTCCAGCGAGAGCTTGCTCACCGCGCGCCAACCGATGACGGGCAACTGGTTGTGGATGTGCTCCAGCGACAGGCGCGCGCCGCTGTCCGTCGAGAAGCCGGGGCCGAACACCAGCTTTTGCATCGGTGCCTCACGCACCTGGGCCACCACGGGCGCGGCCTGCGGGTCAGTGCCCTCGGTGTCGAGCGTGAGAAATACCGAATCGTAGTAACCGCTGCTGGCCAGCCGCAGCTGGGCGTCGAGCAGTTCGGCCTCGTCATACACCGCGCCTGTGGGCAGGCGTGCCAGGCGCCGGGCGCCGTCGGGGTCGTAGCGCTGGCTGCCCTCTACCCGTAGCGGCCCGAAGCGGTAGGGCGGGCCGGGCTCGTAGGTCACGCTGAGCTTTGCCGCGTGTTGGTCGGCATCGATCTCGGCCCGGCTGCTGGCGATGCGGGCGGTGGGGTGCCGGCGCGCCTGCAGCTGGCGCAGGCCGTCGTTCTTGGCCGAATCCCAGGCAGACTGGGTGAACGGCTGGCCCGGCTGCAGGGACCAGTTGCGCTGCAAGCGCTGCTGCTGGCGGATGCTGGCGCTGGTACCGGTTTCTTCTGTTGGTCGCTCCGCGCTGGAGCTGTCCGTACCGCCCGTGTTGCCAGTGAAGTCGATGTCCGCGCTGGCAATGCGGGTCTGCGGGCCGGGCTGCACCGTGACCACCACCGTGCGCGGGGCGGCCTTGCTGTCGGGCGTTTCGGTCAGCTCCACCGTGATGGTGGGTGCAAAGTAGCCCATCGTGCCCAACAGTTCGCGGGCGTTGGCATCGGCTGCGCCCAGCAGGCGCTGCAGCTCGTTGGCGTGGAGATCGGGCAGGTGGCGAAAGCGCTGCAGCTCCAGGTGGCGCTC
This sequence comes from Acidovorax sp. SRI_002, assembly GCF_057586455.1. Lineage (NCBI taxonomy): Bacteria > Pseudomonadati > Pseudomonadota > Betaproteobacteria > Burkholderiales > Comamonadaceae > Acidovorax > Acidovorax sp. SRI_002. The sequence goes on from NZ_JBYCZW010000009.1 coordinate 255,926, forward strand.
CAGCGTCTCGCGCACGTTGGCGGGGGCGTTGACCTGAACAGCGAAAGAGGGCGTGCCCGATTCGGCAATGGCCGGGGTGGGCGCCGAGCCTGTGCTCTCGCTATCCTCACCGCGCGGCAGCAGGCTGCAGCCCTGCAGGCACAGCGCGCTGAAAAGCAGCAACGCCGACCATGGGGCCGGCGTTGAGAAAAGGGCAGTGGGGCGCAGGACGCGAAAAGGCACGGCAGGAGAAGGTGGTTTGGGTGGTTGGGGCTGGCTGCAAAACCGGCCCACCGCCACTATGCACCGAAAATCAGCCCGGTCGTGTCAGACAGTTCCGCGCGATGGGCTCCAAAGCGCTGGGGCCCCATCTCGCCTACTTCGACAGCAGCCGCATGGTCTCTTCCAGCCCCTTGAGCGACAGCGGGTACATGCGGTTGCTCACCAGTTGCTGAACGATGCTGATGCTCTGGCGGTACTGCCATACGCCCTGGGGCTCGGGGTTGATCCACGCAAACTTGGGGAAGGCGTGCGTGAGGCGCTGAATCCACTCGGCGCCCGCTTCCTCGTTGTTGTATTCCACACTGCCGCCGGGCTGCAGGATTTCGTAGGGGCTCATGGTCGCGTCGCCCACAAAGATCAGCTTGTAGTCCTTGTTGTACTTGCGGATGATGTCCAGGGTCGGAAACTTCTCGGCAAAGCGGCGGCGGTTGTTCTTCCACATGAAGTCGTACACGCAGTTGTGGAAGTAATAGAACTCCAGGTGCTTGAACTCGCTCTTGACTGCGCTGAAAAGCTCTTCCACCCGCTGGATGTGTTCGTCCATCGTGCCACCCACGTCCATCAGCAGCAGCACCTTCACGTTGTTGTGCCGCTCGGGCACCATCTTGATGTCCAGGTAACCCGCGTTGGCGGCCGTGCTGCGGATGGTGTCGGGCAGGTCCAGCTCCAGCTCATGCCCTTCGCGCGCAAACTTGCGCAGGCGGCGCAGGGCCACCTTGATGTTGCGTGTGCCCAGCTCCTGCTGGTCGTCGTAATCCTTGTAGGCGCGCTGCTCCCACACCTTCACCGCGCTCTTGTTCTTGCCCGCGCCGCCAATGCGCACGCCCTGCGGGTTGTAGCCGCCGTGGCCGAACGGGCTGGTGCCGCCCGTGCCGATCCACTTGCTGCCGCCTTCGTGGCGTTCCTTCTGCTCTTCGAGGCGCTTCTTCAGCGTCTCCATGAGTTCGTCCCAGCCCATCTTCTCGATGGCGGCCTTTTGCTCGGGCGTCAGCTCGTTCTCCAGGATCTTGCGCAGCCAGTCGGCCGGAATCTCCTTGGTGAAGTCGGCCACCATCTCCACGCCCTTGAAGTAGGCGCCAAAGGCCCGGTCGAACTTGTCGTAGTGCTTCTCGTCCTTGACCAGCGTGAGGCGCGAGAGGTTGTAGAAGTCGTCCAGGCTCCATGCGTCATCCGACTTGGGGCCCACCACACCGGCCTGCAGGGCTTCGAGCAGGGTGAGGTATTCCTTGACCGACACGGGCAACTTGGCCGAGCGCAGGGTGTAGAAGAAGTCGATCAGCATGATTTTGGCCTCCAGCGCTTATTTGGTAAGCGTTCGACGCTCTAAAAGATATAGCAACTGCGCCTTGGCCTCAGGCCACTCGCCTGAGCGCATGCTGTACATCACCGTGTCGCGAATGGTGCCGTCGCGGCGCAGCGCGTGGCCGCGCAGCACGCCGTCCTTCTTGGCGCCCAGGCGTTCTATGGCTTTTTGCGATGCAAAGTTGTAGTTGTCGGTGCGCCAGCCCACCACATGGCAGCCCAGCGTGTCGAAGGCGTGACCCATCATCAAGAGCTTGGCGGTGGTGTTGACGTGGGTGCGCTGCACACTTTGGCAGTACCAGGTCCAGCCGATCTCCACGCGTTTCACAGCGGGCACGATGTCGTGGTAGCTGGTGGAGCCGAGCACCTTGCCCGTCGCGTCATCCACCACCGCAAAGGCAAAGCGGTTCCCGTCTTCGCGCATCTTCAAGGCGGCTTCGATGTACGCGCGGGTGTCCTGGGGCTCGGGTACCGAGGTGATGCGCAGCTTCCACAGCTCGCCATCGGCCGCAGCGGCGGCCAAGCCGTGTTCGTGGGAGAGCGCCAGGGGCTCCAGGCGGATGCCTCGGTCGCGCAGGGTGACTGGTTCTACAAAAGCCATGGGTCTTTTCTCTTCGTCAATCCTTGGAGGGCTTGTTGCGCCGACTGGTCTGCCAGCGCCGCGCAGCGTGCAGGCCCAGGCCGCCGCCCAGTCCCACCAGGGCAATGCCCACCAGGGCCGGGGTGCCGTAGCCTGGCGCAAAGATGTCCATGCCCAGCCACTGACCCAGCCAGAAACCGGCGAGTGCGCCGCCAACAAAACCAATGGCGTCGGCAATGCCGTCTGCCAGCGAAGGGGTAGGGTGTTGGGACATTGCCGGGGAGTCAGCGGTTGCGCTGATTCATGAACACCAGCTTTTCGAACAGGCTCACGTCCTGTTCATTCTTGAGCAGCGCCCCCACCAGCGGGGGTACCGCCACCTTGTTATCGGCGCTTTGCAAGGCGGTGAGCGGAATGTCTTCAGCCACCAGCAGCTTGAGCCAGTCGATCAGTTCGCTGGTCGAAGGCTTCTTCTTCAGGCCCGGCAGGTTGCGCACGTCGTAGAACGTCTTCATCGCCACGGTGAGCAGTTCGCTCTTGAGCGTGGGGAAGTGCACGTTGACGATCTGGCGCATCGTGTCGGCTTCGGGGAACTTGATGAAATGAAAGAAGCAGCGGCGCAGGAATGCGTCGGGCAGTTCCTTTTCATTGTTCGAGGTGATGAACACCAGCGGGCGGTGCTTGGCCTTGATGAGTTCGCGCGTTTCGTAGCAGTAGAACTCCATGCGGTCGATCTCGCGCAGCAGGTCGTTCGGGAATTCAATGTCGGCCTTGTCGATCTCGTCGATCAGCAGTGCCACGGGCCGGTCGGCCGTGAAGGCCTGCCACAGCACGCCCTGGATGATGTAGTTGCGGATGTTCTTCACGCGCTCTGCGCTGTCGCCATCGTTGAGCTGGCTGTCCCGCAAGCGACTCACGGCGTCATATTCATACAGGCCCTGCTGGGCCTTGGTGGTGGACTTGATGTGCCACTGCAACAGCGGCATGTCCAGCGCCTGGGCCACTTCCTCGGCCAGCATCGTCTTGCCCGTGCCGGGCTCGCCCTTGATCAGCAGCGGCCGTTGCAGCGTGATGGCGGCATTGACGGCGAGCATCAGGTCTTGGGTGGCGACGTAGTTCTGGGAGCCTTGGAATTTCATGGGGGAAAACACCGGATCGTTGATGAATGGGCTTGACAGGGCGCTGGCTATAATCGGCGGCTGATCAGAGCCCAGAGCTGAACTTCCACGAGATTGTGCGCGCAAAATGAACAAAACGCTGACCACGCTATTTGCCCTGGCTGTCGCTTCCGTGACCGCCTTGTCCCATGCCCAGGAAGCCAAAGGCGACGTGGAAGCCGGCAAGCAAAAGATTGCCATGTGCATTGGCTGCCACGGCATTGTTGGCTACCAGGCCAGCTTTCCTGAGATCCACAAGGTACCCATGATCTCGGGCCAGAGCGCCAAGTACATTGCGGCAGCGCTGGTCGCCTACCAGAAGGGCGAGCGCAAGCACCCCACCATGCGCGGCATCGCCGAGTCGTTGTCCGAGAAGGACATCGCTGACGTGTCGGCCTACTACGAACAGCACGGAAAGACGGGGGCCGAACTGCCCGCCAAGCCCGGCCGCGAACCCAGTGTGCAGGTGGCCGAGCTGCTGAAGAAGGGCGCCTGCGTGTCCTGCCATGGCGACAACTTCGCCAAGCCCATTGATCCCTCGTACCCCAAGATCGCCGGCCAGCATGCCGACTACCTCTTCGTGGCCCTCAAGTCCTACAAGGTGGAGAAGAACGCCAATGTGGGCCGTGGCAACGCCATCATGGGCGGGGTGGCCAAGCAGTTCACCAACGCTGAGCTGAAGGCGCTGTCCAACTACATCAGCGGCCTCGACGGTGATCTGCACACGGTGCCCCAGTCGCGTTTCCGTTAAGCGACACCACCGTTGATAAAAAGCCCGCTTCGGCGGGCTTTTTGCTGGGCCATCGAATCGTCAGCGGCTGGCGGCCATGGCGCCAACGGCCAGGCACACGCAGGCCGTGGTTGTCAGGCGCCAGCGCAGCGGCAGGTACCACGCTGGAAGCGATGTGCGTGCGGCCAGCCGATGGTCTTGTACCAGGTGCGCCACAAAGCCTGTCACCAGCAGCGCTGCCCCTCCCGCTGGGGGTAACAGCGTCGCAGGCCAGGCCATCAGCGATGGCACCACACTCCACACAAAGCAGCGTGTGCGCTCGGCGGTGCTGAGGCCGCTCAGCGCCATGGCGAAGCCCCAGTGCAGCGCTCCCACAAAACTCAGAATCACCGCGCCATAGGCCAGTAGCGCCGCGCTTCACCAGGGCGTGCTGGGTGCCCACAGGCCCCCAGCCGCCAGTGCCACAAACGGCAGCAGGCCACCATAGCCCAGCCAGGCCACGGGACCAGGGATCGGCGCAGGGGGCGGTGAAGACAAGGGTTGTGCGGATGGGTGACTGTGCATGGTGCCTCCGGGTACGGTGCCCGCATTGTCTGGAAAGCGCGACTCCCGAGTAGGGTGCATGGTTGTGTGTATGCCGTGAGCGGTGTTCCAAGCGCGCTGCGCCTACACGGAGCCGCCGTTGTGCAACGGTAAAATGGAAGTTGGGTGTCGGCGCCATGGTGGCCCGGCAGGTTCATGCGCTGGTCGGGCCGCCACGCGGTTTTTCTGCGACCCATGAACTCCTCTCCCACCCTGATCCAGGTGATCGGGGCCGTCCTGTTCGGCCTGGCCATCCTCCACACCTTCTCCACCAAGTATTTCGAACGCCTGGCGCATACGCAGCCCAAGCATGCGGGCATCTGGCATTTGCTGGGCGAGGTCGAGGTGGTCTTCGGCTTCTGGGCGCTGGTGCTCATGCTGTTCATGTTCTCCATCAGCGGCAAGCAGGAGGCCACGGCCTACCTGGACTCGCGCAATTTCACCGAACCGCTGTTTGTGTTCGCGATCATGGTGATTGCGGCTACACGGCCGATTCTTCAGATGGCTGGCTCCGCGGTGCGGGTGTTGGCAAGGTGCATGCCTTTTCAGCGCGGTGTGGCGATGTACTTTGTGGTGTTGTCGGCCGTTCCGCTGCTGGGCTCCTTCATCACCGAGCCTGCTGCGATGACGCTGGCGGCACTGATGCTGCGTGACATCCTGTTTTCGCAGCCTTTGTCGAACAAGCTCAAGTATTCGACCATTGGCGTGCTGTTCGTCAACATCTCGATCGGCGGCACCCTCACGCCGTTCGCCGCGCCGCCGGTGCTCATGGTGGCGGCGCAGTGGAACTGGGACCTGTGGTTCATGGTGTCCAACTTTGGCTGGAAGGCGGCCGTCGCGGTGGTGGTCAACGCCGGTATCGCCACGCTGCTGTTTCGCCAACAGGTGGGGCACATGGGACGCAAGATCACGACGGACGAGGCGCCCGTGCCTGTGTCCGTGATGCTGGTGCATCTGGTATTCCTGGGGCTTGTCGTACTGTTTGCGCACCACCCAGCAGTCTTCATGGGCCTGTTCCTGTTTTTCATGGGGTTCACCACGGCCTACCAGCGCCACCAAAACCCGCTGATCCTGCGCGAGGCGTTGCTGGTGGCTTTCTTCCTGGCCGGGCTGGTGGTGCTGGGTGGTTTGCAGCAGTGGTGGCTGCAGCCGGTGCTCATGAAGATGGACGCCAGTGCCGTGTTCTTTGGGGCGGCGGCGCTCACTGCCTTTACGGACAACGCTGCGCTGACCTACCTGGGCTCGTTGGTCGAAGGCCTGAGCGACGAGTTCAAGGTCGCCTTGGTGGCGGGTGCAGTAACGGGTGGGGGGCTGACTGTGATTGCCAATGCACCCAACCCCGCAGGCGCGGCAATCCTGAAAGAGAAGTTCGCTGACAACGCCATCCACCCCTTGGGGCTGCTGCTGGGTGCCTTGCCACCTACCATGGTGGCGGTGCTGGCGTTCAAGTTGTTGTGACCGGCCAGCGGATGTAGCGTGGGTGGTCAGTCCCGTGTGGCGCGCCGCTGCACGCAGGCGATGTAGGCGTCGCCATCGGGCGGACGGCCTGCGCGCTGGCTCTCCCACAGCATCTCGCCCAGGCAGTCCATGGCGGCGTGGTGCGCGTCGTGCAAGGAGTCGAGCCGTGCCGTCAGCAGCTCCACTGCCTGGCGGATGCCGCGCGGCTGGTCGATGCTGCACTGCTCGCTGATGGACAGGTGCATCGACAGGTGCAAAAACGGGTTGGTCTGCCCCGGTGTTTCGTCGTAGTTACGAGTGACGGCCGCATCGGCATCGGACAAATCGGTGTGGTATTCGGGGTGCTCGGCGATCCACAGGCTTGCCAGCGTCTCGATGGCTTCCATGGGGGCGCCGCTCTGGGTCTTGGCGTGCACACCGCACAGAAAGCGGCGCACATCGGCTTGGGAGGGGCTGAACATGGGGCGTGAGGGTAGCACGCAGGGCAAGAGCCCGGAGCGCACAGGGGAAGGCGGTTCGGATCGCGCCCGCCTGCTACATCGCGCCGGGGCGGCGTCCTACGCTGGCCCTGCGCTGGCGCACCTACATTGGGCTGGCGCAAAGGTCGGGAGCCGGGTCCACTTTGTCGCAGTCCTCCAAACCCGGCATCGGGAGAAGTGTCATGAATGCAATGCGAATCGTTGGTGTGCTGTTGTTGGTGGTGGGGCTGGCCGGGTTTTTGACCGGCGGCTTCAGCTTTACCAAGGACACCACCCAAGCCAAACTGGGCCCGCTGGAGCTCACCGTGAAGGAAAAAGAATCCGTCAATATCCCCCAGTGGATGAGCCTGGGTGCGATGGTGCTGGGCGGCGTGGTGCTGGTGCTGGGGTTTCGCAAGAACTGATTTCACCTGTCATGGCGAGCGACTGGGGTTACGACTCCGGTTCTTGCCCTCTCCAACTAAGACGGGAGTCGGTGCTTTAGCACGGGCTGCTCGTTGCGGGGGTGATCACCGGCTTTTCTCGGTGTGCCTTCCTCCCTTCATCATCCCCTCGGTGCGCCCATCATGCGCGAAATGGTCCGGGCCGCACTCAGCAGTGTGGGCAGCATGCTCTCCTGCATCACCGCCGCACTCGTGCGGTTGGCCTGCCCGCTGATGTTGAGCGCCGCCACCGTCTGCCCCGTGCGGTTGGTCAGCGGCGCAGCAATCGATATCAAACCCTCTTCCAGTTCCTGGTTCACCAGGCACCAGCCCTGCTGCCGCGCCTGGCGGATGTGGGCCAGCAGTGCATCCACATCGGTGGTGGTGTGTTCGGTAAAACGCTGCATGGGGTGGCCTTGCAGCCGGGCCTGCAGTTCGTCGTCCGGCAACCCGGCCAGCAGCATGCGGCCCATGGACGTCCAGCACGCGGGCAGGCGCGAGCCCACGCCCAGCGTGGTGCGCATGATCTTGTGGGTGGGCACGCGCAGCACATATACGATGTCCAGGCCGTCGAGCACGGCGGCCGATGACGACTCGCGCACCTCTTCCACCAGGTCTTCCATCACCGGCTCGGCCAGGTTCCAGATGGGCAGCGAAGACAGGTACGCAAACCCCAGGTCCAGGATGCGCGGGCTCAAACGAAACAGCTTGCCGTCCGTCTCCACATAGCCCAGCGTCTGCAGCGTGAGCAGGATGCGGCGCGCGCCGGCGCGGGTCAGGCCAGTCTGCACGGCGACTTCGCTCAAGGTTTGCTGCGGTGTGGCCGCGCTGAACGAGCGGATCACCTCCAGCCCGCGCGCGAACGACTGCACATAGCTGTCGCTCGGTTTGGGGTCTTTGGCTTCAGGGGTTTGTGAATTCATACGTATGCCAACTATAATTCTTTAAGCGAACATTTGTTCTACAGGCGAACAAATTTCAAAGAGACAACAGAGAAACCAAGAAAGCGTTGCAATGATCAACAAACTGGCGGACTCGGTGGCCCAGGCCCTTGCGGGGGTGAAGGATGGTGCCACGGTGTTGATAGGCGGGTTCGGTACGGCTGGCATTCCGGGCGAGCTGATCGATGGCCTCATCGCCCAGGGGGCGCGTGACCTCACGGTGGTCAACAACAACGCGGGCAATGCCGACCAGGGCCTGGCCGCACTGCTCAAGGCGGGCCAGGTGCGCAAGATCATCTGCAGTTTTCCGCGCCAGGTCGACAGCTACGTGTTCGACGAGCTGTACCGCAGCGGCAAGCTGGAGCTGGAACTGGTGCCCCAGGGCAATCTGGCCGAGCGTCTGCGCGCTGCGGGTGCGGGCATCGGCGCCTTTTTCTGCCCCACGGCCTATGGCACCGAATTGGCTGCAGGCAAGGAAACGCGTGAGATCAATGGCAAACACTACGTGCTCGAATACCCCATCCACGGCGATGTGGCCCTGGTCAAGGCCGAGAAGGGCGACCGCTGGGGCAACCTCACTTACCGCATGTCGGCACGCAACTTTGGCCCCGTGATGGCCACCGCCGCCAAGACCACGATTGCCACCGTGCACGAGGTGGTGGAGCTGGGCGCGCTGGACCCCGAAGCCATCGTCACGCCCGGCATCTACGTGAGCCATGTCGTGAAGATCGCGCGCACGGCCACGCAGGCGGGTGGATTCAAAAAATCAGCATGAAATTGGCACCTACCGCCTGAGGAGTAAGCGTGAGTAGCTATCAAAAGCGTAGTAAAGACGAACTGGCGAAACGCGTGGCGCAAGACATCCACGACGGCGCGTACGTCAACCTGGGCATCGGCCAGCCGACCCTGGTGGCCAACCACATTCCCGCGGGCCGCGAGGTCATCCTGCAAAGCGAAAACGGCATCCTGGGCATGGGCCCTGCGCCCGCGGCGGGGCTGGAGGACTACGACCTGATCAACGCGGGCAAGCAGCCCGTCACGCTGCTGCCCGGCGGCGCGTACTTCCACCACGCCGACAGCTTCGCGATGATGCGCGGCGGCCACCTGGACATCTGCGTGCTGGGTGCCTTCCAGGTCAGCGCAACGGGCGACCTGGCCAACTGGAGCACGGGCGAGCCCGGCGCCATCCCCGCCGTGGGCGGCGCGATGGACCTTGCCATCGGCGCCAAGCAGACCTGGGTGATGATGGATCTGCTGACCAAGCAGGGCGCCAGCAAGATCGTGACGCAATGCACCTACCCGCTCACCGGTGTCGCGTGCGTGAAGCGCATCTACACCGATCTGTGCACACTGGCCTGCACGCCCACAGGGCTGCAGCTCATCGACACCGTGCCCGGGCTGACACTGGCCGAGCTGGAGCAACTGGTGGGCCTGCCCATCCGAGCCCCGCAGGCCACGGCGATCTGACCGACCTATCAAACCCACCCGAGAACCGAGGAGACAAAACCATGAGCACACAACGCCAAGCCTTCATCTGCGACGCCATCCGCACCCCCTTTGGCCGCTACGGCGGCGCGCTCTCCAGCGTGCGCACCGACGACCTGGGTGCCATACCCATCAAGGCGCTGATGGAGCGCAACCCCGGCGTGGACTGGGCGGCCGTGACCGACGTGCTCTACGGCTGCGCCAACCAGGCCGGTGAAGACAACCGCAACGTGGCCCACATGAGCAGCCTGCTGGCGGGCCTGCCGATCGACGTGGCCGGCGCCACCATCAACCGCCTGTGCGGTTCGGGGCTCGATGCCGTGGGCACCGCAGCGCGCGCCATCAAGGCGGGCGAGGCGGGTCTGATGATCGCGGGCGGTGTGGAGAGCATGAGCCGCGCCCCCTTTGTCATGCCCAAGGCCGAGAGCGCCTTCAGCCGTAACAACGCGGTGTATGACACGACGATTGGCTGGCGCTTTGTCAACAAGCTGATGAAGGAAAAGTACGGTGTGGACTCCATGCCCGAAACCGCCGAGAACGTGGCGACGGACTTCAAGATTGAGCGCGAAGCCCAGGACCAGATGGCCCTGCGCAGCCAGCTCAACGCCGTGGCTGCCATCAAGGCAGGCCACCTGGCGCGCGAGATCGTGCCCGTGCACATCCCGCAAAAGAAGGGCGACGCGATCATCGTGAGCCAGGACGAACACCCGCGTGAGACCAGCCTGGAAGCGCTGGCCAAGCTCAAGGGCGTGGTGCGGCCCGATGGCACGGTGACGGCGGGCAACGCCAGCGGCGTGAACGACGGCGCCTGCGCGCTGCTGCTGGCCGATGAAGCCAACGCTGCCAAATATGGCCTCAAGCCCCGCGCCCGCGTGGTGGGCATGGCCGTAGCCGGTGTGGCGCCGCGCATCATGGGCTTTGGCCCCACGCCTGCCACCCTGAAGGTGCTGGCGCAGACGGGCCTGACCATCGACCACATGGACGTGATCGAACTCAACGAAGCCTTTGCCGCGCAGGGCCTGGCCGTGCTGCGCGCCTTGGGCCTGAAGGACGACGACGCGCGTGTCAACGCCTGGGGCGGCGCCATTGCGCTGGGCCACCCCCTGGGCGCCAGCGGCGCGCGCCTGGTCACCACCGCCGTCAACCGCCTGCACGAACACGCCGGCCAGTACGCGCTGTGCACCATGTGCATCGGCGTGGGGCAGGGCATTGCCATCATCCTGGAGCGCGTGTGACAGCGATGGATAAAAGCACTCCCGTCACGGTCGTCACCGGCGCCAGCAACGGCATCGGCCGCGCCATCGCCGAGGCCGTTCTGGCCCAGGGCCACGCGGTGGTCAACCTGGACTACGTGTTGCCCACGTGGAGCCACCCGCAACTCACCTCGTACCAGGGAGACCTGACCGACGAAACATCGACCCGCGAACGCGCGGCCGAGATTGCGGCCAAGCACAACGTGACAGCGCTGGTGAACAACGCGGGCGCCACGCGCCCTGGCACCATCGACACCGCCACCACGGCGCAGCTCGACGACGTGGTGGGCCTGCACCTGCGCGCGCCCATGCTGCTGGTGCAAGCGTTCCTGCCCACGCTGCGCGCCAGCGGGCAGGGCCGCATCGTCAACATGTCGTCGCGCGCAGCGCTGGGCAAGGGCGAGCGCATCGTGTACTCCGCCACCAAGGCTGGAATGATCGGCATGACACGCACGCTGGCCATGGAGCTGGGGCGTGACGGCATCACCGTCAACGCCATCGGCCCCGGCCCGATTGCGACTGAACTCTTCCGACAGAGCAACCCTGAGGGTGCGCCGCAGACGCAGCGCATCCTGAACAGCATTGCCGTGGGCCGCATGGGCACGCCCGACGACGTGGCGCGCGCAGCGCTGTTCTTCCTCTCGCCCGACAACGGATTCGTGACCGGGCAGGTGCTGTACGTGTGCGGCGGCACCACGCTGGGAGTGGCGCCTGTTTAGCAACCTGAACTGATCTTCCCTGCCGCTCCGCAGGGGGCGCACCCCCGTTCTCGCCCGGAGGCTTCGGCGCCCGGTTGAGGCCATGGCGCGGCCAGACGCGGACCAACGCAGCACTGGTGGCACCGACCCATTCATTCATCCACCTTCTTGAAGGAGACAAACCATGACCCGTTCCATCCACACCACCCGCCGCTTCGCGCTGTCGGCTGCAGCCTGTGCTGGCATCGCCGCCATCGCCGGTGCTGGCCTGATGGGCAGCAGCGCAGCAATGGCGCAGGCCTTCCCCACCAAGCCCGTCACCATCGTCGTGCCCTTTGCCGCAGGCGGCACCACCGACATCCTGGCCCGCATCATCGGCCAGGCGCTGACCACCGAACTCGGCCAGTCCGTCATCGTCGACAACCGCGCAGGCGCGGGCGGCAACATTGGCGGCTCCATGGCTGCCAAGGCCCCGGCGGACGGCTACACACTCTTCATGGGCACGGTGGGCACGCACGCCATCAATGCCAGCTTGTACAAGAAGATGCCGTTTGACCCCGTGAAGGACTTCGCGCCGCTGACCCGCGTGGCCAATGTGCCGAACCTGCTGGTGGCCAACCCCGCCCAGCCGTTCAAGACGGTGCCCGAGTTGATTGCCTACGCCAAGGCCAACCCCGGCAAGCTCAACTTCGGTTCGTCGGGCAGCGGCAGCTCCATCCATCTGTCGGGCGAGCTGTTCAAGAGTCTCGCCAAGGTGGACATGGTGCACGTGCCCTACAAGGGCAGCGCACCCGCTGTCACCGACCTGCTGGGCAACCAGATCGGCATCATGTTCGACAACATGCCCTCGGCCATCCAGCATGTTCGTAGCGGCAAACTGGTGCCCATTGCCGTGACCACCGCCAAGCGCTCACCCGAGCTGCCCAATGTGCCGACCATCGCCGAAGCGGGTGTGGCGGGCTACGAAGCCACGTCGTGGTTCGGCATGTTTGCCCCCGCAGGCACGCCCGCGCCAGTGCTGGCCAAGCTGAACACCGCGTTGGTCAAGGTGCTGAACCAGGCCGATGTGAAGAAGAAGATCAATGACCAGGGCGCGGAAGCCATGAGCGAAACGCCCGCGCAGTTCGCCGCCTTCATCCAGGCCGAGTCGGTGAAGTGGGGCAAGGTGGTGAAGGAGTCGGGCGCAAGTCTCGACTGATCTGCGCCTTTGATCACCGCAGCTACCAAGTTGATAGCTGCTGCCGCTTGTTAGACGGGCGGCAGCAGCTATTTTTTCTTTCAAATCCAGGTGGTGTGGCTCACTGTACCCGGTACACCCGCCCCGTCTGCGCCCCTTCCACGCTGCGCTGGTAGCCGCGCGCGGCACGCTCGGCAGACACTGTGTCAAACCCTGGGAAGAACGGCCCGTACACGCCCACGGATTCGGTGAGGATGGTGGGGCTCACGGCGTTGATGCGCAGGCCGCGCGGCAGCTCAATGGCGGCAGCGGCCACAAAGCCCTCGATGGCCGCGTTCACCGCCGTGGCATTGGCGCCGTTGCGGATGGGCTCGATCGATAGGATGCCCGCCGTCAGCGTGATGGAGCCGCCATCGTTCAAATACTTCTGACCGACCAGCGCCAGCTGCACCTGGCCCAGGAGCTTGTCCTGCAGGCCCAGGTTGAACTGCTCGGCCGTCATTTCCGTCAGCGGGCCAAAGTGCAGGTTGCCTGCAGTGCTCACAATGGCATCGACTTTGCCCACCGCCTCGAAGAGCTTTGCGACCGAGCCTGGCTGCGAGAAGTCCGCACGGTGCTCGCCGCTGCTGCGGCCGACGGTGATCACGTCGTGGCGTGCGCCCAGGTTGGCCTGCACGGCCTGGCCGATGGTGCCGCTGGCGCCGATGAGAAGAATCTTGGACATGGTGTTTTCCTTGGGTGTCAAAAAGGGTTGATGAAGGACTGACAGCCCGATTCTTTTGCTAATCAATCAATGCATAAAGTACGTGCAAGTTATGCTTGTGCTAACTATTGATTAGGAATATCCAGGAACCATGGACAAGCTGCGCAACATGGAAGTCATGGTGGCCGTGGTGGAGGCGGGCAGCTTTGCCGCCGCCGCGCGGCAGCTGCAGATATCGGCGGTGATGGTGGGCAAGCACATTCAGCAGCTCGAAACCCACCTGGGCGCGCGCCTGTTCCAGCGCAGCACGCGCCAGAACAGCCTGACCGAGGTGGGCGCCGCGTTCTACGAAGACAGCAAGCGCGTGCTGGAGCAGGTGCGCTGGGCCGAATCTGCCGTGGAGCGCAGCCGCGCCGTGCCGCAGGGCCTGCTGCGGGTGAGTGCGCCCTTCACGCTGGGCAATCATGTGATCGCGCCGCTGGTGGCCGACTTTCTGCAGCGCCACGACCAGGTGCGTGTGGACCTGCAGCTCACCGACAGCGTGGTGGACCTGGCGGGCGAGGGCTTTGACGTGGCCGTGCGCATTGGCCAGGTGGTGAACGAGGGCCTGGTGGCGCGCCCGCTGCGCCCCTATCGCATGGTGATTGCCGCAGCACCCGCCTACCTGCAGCGCCACGGCACGCCCGAGTGCGCGGCCGACCTGGATAGCCACCAGTGCCTCAGCCACTCGGTGTGGCAGCGCCGCGTTGAATGGACGCTGCGCGACGGCGACACGGAGTTCTTCTGGCCTGAGAACGCCCGCCTGACTTGCAACCAGGGCGACGGCCTGCGCCAGGCCGCGTTGCGCGGGCTCGGCCTGATCATGCAACCCGAGGTGCTACTGGCCGACGACCTGGCCAGCGGCGCCTTGGTGCCCGTGATGCAGCCCTGCCTGCCCGCGCCGCGGCCCGTGCAGCTGGTCTATGCGCCCGACCGGAGGCAACTGCCCAAGCTGGCGCGGTTTGTGGAGTACGTCGTGGGTGCGTTGGGCATACCGTAACTGGCGCAACGCCAAAAGGGGCGCAGGCCTGTCGGGCTGTCGGCGTTTACTCCACCGCGTCGCTGGGCACCGCAGGCCCGATCTTGAACACCCCGCTCACCCGCGCACAGGGCTCGCCATCGGCCGTCACCAGTCCCTGAGCAAACACCAGCGAACGCGTGACGCGCAGCGGCTCGGCCTCGCCCTGCACCCAGGCGCCCAGCGGCGCGGGGGCCAGGTAGTCGATCTGCAGGCTGACGGTGGGCAGGAAGCGGTCGGCCACCTGGTCGCTTTTGCGGTGCACCGACAGCGGCAGCAGCATGTCGCAAAAGCTGGCCATCATGCCGCCGTGCAGGTTGTTCATGGGGTTCACATGGCGGCGCTCCACGCGAAAGCCGAACTGCACCACGCTGCCTTCGTGGCGCAGGTAGAGCGGGCCGTTGTGCTGGATGAACGGGCCGCCGGACTGCAGCGGCGCAAAGCCCGGTGGGATCTCGGCGTGGCTGCTCATGCGCGGGCCTCCTTCTCCACATCCTGCGCAAAGCTGGCGCCCTCCAGGCTGCTGTGGGTGGCGCCGTCCTCGGGCAGCCAGCCGCTGTACACCGTGCGAAAGTCCGCCACGATCTGCGCCAGCGGCATGTCGTCAAAGGCGCCGCGCTGGCGTACGTACTCCATGTGGCGCTGGCCGGTCTTGTCGAACGGGTGGTAGATCGAATCGTTTTCGCCATCGAACTCCAGCGGCAGCAGCCCAAAGCGCTCGCACAGCTCGATGTTGAACGCGGGCGTGGCCTTGCGCCAGGCGCCATCCAGCCAGATGTCGGTGTAGCCGTGCCAGATGAAAAGGTCGGTTTTCATCGTCTCGCGCATGCGCTCGGTGCTCAGGTGGTTTTTCACATCCGCAAACCCCATGCGCGCCGGGATACCTGCTGCGCGGCAAGCAGCGGTGAGCAGCGCGGCCTTGGGCACACACCAGCCGTAGCCGTTGGCCAGCACCGTGCTGGCGGTCATGCCCTGGGGGGAGAGGTCGATGCGGTAGGGGTCGTAGCGAAAGCCGTCACGCACGGCCAGGTACAGGGCCACGGCGCGCTCGCGGTCGGTGGCGCCGCGCGCGTGTTGCTCCGCAAAGGCCTGCACTGCAGGGGCGTCGCTGTCGATGAGTGCAGTGGGGGCGAGGGTGGCGGGCGAGGGCGCAAGCGTGGTCATCGGGCGTGTCTCCTGGTATCGAACCGGCCCAGTGTGCGGGCCTTGGGTTCAGCATGCTGTCACGGGTGCGCCAGCCCGGAGGAGGCGAGGCCGATGCGCAGGCCGGTCACACCCGCCAGGCCGGCAGCTCCCAGTTGCGCCACAGCGCCAGCCCGCGCAGCCCGGCCGTGAGCAGCACGCAGACCAACAGCGGTGCCCAGTCGGGCGCCTGCAGCTGGCGCAGCGCCACGTCGGCCCAGCCACCGGCAAACGCGCACAGCGCGTAGGGGCGGTGGTCGCTGAAGGCCTGGGGCACTTCGTTGCACAGCACGTCGCGCAGCACGCCGCCAAACACGCCCGTGGTCACGCCCATCATCACGCTGATGATGGGCGGCATGCCGATGGCGGTGGCAATGTCCACGCCCACGGCGGCGAACAGGCCCAGGCCAATGGCGTCGGGCAGCAGCATGGCACGCTCGGTGGGCTGAAAGTGCCGCTGGCGCATGAACAGCATGGCGCCGATGCACAGCGCCAGAATGCCCCATACGAATTCGGTGTGGCGGATCCAGAAGAAAGGCCGCTGGTCCAGCAGCAGGTCGCGAAGCGTGCCCCCGCCAAACGCGGCCACAAAGGCCACGACACACACGCCCACGGCATCGAGACGCTTGCGCGCGGCCATGATCACGCCCGACAGGGCAAACGCGATGGTGGCGGCCACTTCCAGCGTGAAGCGCAGGGTGTGAATCCAGGGGGCGTCGAGCGGCAGGTCCATGGGCGCGATTGTGCCGTGGCGCTGTGGGAGCGGGCAGGGGCTGGCAGCACGCTGCCTGTCAATTTTTGCTATTGAAAATATAGCTTATAGCGCTTGCTGATCAAGCGCTGGGGCCTGTTTTTATTCAAAAACAATCCGCCAATGTCCCTGCTCTTGGGCAACTGGGGTGCTTCATGACACCAAGCCCCCCGCCCGAAGAAGCTGCCAGGCCAGCGCCAGCAAACAGCCTGTGCCGCCCAGTGCGCCCAGGCGGTGTCCCCAGCGCAGGCTGCTGGCGGGCCATTGGTTCATGGCCAGCACCAGCAGCCAGCCCAGCACCATCCAGGCCGCCACCACCAGCGCCAGCCCCGCCGCCAGCCCCGCCGCAGCGGTGGCCGCGAGGGCCTGCAGCACCAGGGTAGCCAGAACCACCGCCCAGGCGCGCCGGGATGCCGCAGTGGCTGGGGGCGTGCCGTCGCCCCAGGCGCGCGTGGGCACGGTGCGCGCCCAGCGGGTCAGTGCAATCAATGAGGCCAGCGCGGCGCTGGCGCCGATGAGTTCGTTCATGCGGCCTCCGGCGGGTGGCGGTCGGGCCCTGGGTTGGGCGCGTGCGGCGCCCCGTGGCCCGCCCGCCGCCAGCGCAGCGCCCACCACGCCTGTCCTGCGCGCCACCGCAGCGGTGCCCCCACAGCCAGGGCACACAGCGCCGACGCCACTGCCCACTGCACCATCCCCGCCTTGGCCGCCAGGCCGCCATAGGCCAACGCGGCCAGTGCCCACAGCAGCACGGCGGTGCGGGGCGTCCAGTGGCGCAAGGTGGCAGCGGGCAGGGCCACGAAGAAGGCGAGCAGCAGGCCCAGCATGCCCGACGAACGTGCGGGCTCGGTCGCCACGATGTGGGCCAGGCGGAAGGATTCCACCGCTAGCACACCGGTCAGCCAGAAGGGCCAGTGGGCTGACCCCACCCAGCGGGCCCAGCCGCGTGGGTGCCAGCGCGGGGGGGCGGTGGTTGTGTGCACTGCAGAGCCCGGTCGGGCCACGGCCGCAGACCGCGACGCCCTGCGCCGGTGCGCCTGCACCCGCTGGGGCCCGATAAAACCCGCGATGCCCCCGCAGATCAGCCCCATGGCGACCAGGCTGACCAACATGGCGGGTCCTTGGGCACTGCCCAGCACCAGCCCGGCCACACCGGCCACGGCCAGCAGCACGCCCGCGCTACCCAGCGAGACGCGCCACAGCGCCAGCGTGCGCAGCGCCCACGCCGCCGCTGCCGACAGCAGCAGCCACACGCCGATGAGTGCCCACACCGCCCACACGGGCCGTTGCGCCAGCGAGGGCAGGCCCGCAGGCCCCCACAGGTGCATAAACACCGCCACGATCAGCGCGGAGGGCGTGGTGGCGTGCAGGGCCAGAAAGAAACGTTGCATGGTGGGCGAAGCTGTGACGCTGTGAGAGAGACGCTGGTTGGTGTCAGCCTGCCGCCGCGATGCCGCCCGCTGTGGCCTGCGCAGCCTCCGCCTCGCGCCTGCGCTGCTGGCGCGCATCCAGCCAGATCAGCGTGCCCGAGATGGACAGGAACGCGGGCGTCATGCCCAGAAAGAAATAGAGCCATTTCAGCGCCAGCCCGCCAAAGTCGCCAAAGTGCAGGGGCTCCATCAGCCCATTGACCAGCGACCAGAAGCCCGCCGTGCGCGGGTCATGCACCTTCTTGGGTACGCCGGTGGCAGCGTGGATGTCCACCCGCGCGGTGCTGGCCAGGTGGTCGCTCAGGTTGCCGGTGAAGCCCGCCTCGGCGGTGCCTGTGCCCCAGCGGCGCAGCGACACATAGCGCGCCTCCAGCCCCGGCACGGCCTGCTGCGCGGTGGCGTACAGCGCATCCAGCGACTGCATGGGCACGGGCTCGCTGGCCTCGGCCTTGCGCGCAGGCTTGGTGGCCGTCATTGCTGCAGGGGTGGTGATGTATTGGTAGCCCTGCTCAAACAGCGGCGCCAGCCCCATCCATGCGCCTGTGGCCGCGATCAGGATGTGAAAGCCCAGCCCCCAGATGCCTGCGGACTTGTGCAGGTCCGACATCACCACCCGAAAGCTGCGGCCCCAGCGCTGGGTGAACAGCTCGGCCAGGATCTTGCGGTGGATGACGATGCCCGTGGCAATCAGCACCAGCATCGCCACCCCGAGGAAACCCACGATCCACCGCGGCCCGAAGAACAGGAACACATGCAGCATGCGCAGGTACTGGCCCAGCTGGCTGTTCACCGGGCCCACCACCGTGCCGGTGTCGGAGCGCAAGGCCACCTTGGTGCGCGTGTTGGCAGGGGCTCCGCGCTCGCGCACAAAGGCGAAGTAGCTGGGGTTGACCGCATCGGGCAACGCAATGGTTTCCACCGTCGCGCCGGGGTAGTGGGTATGCAGCTGCGCCAGCACCGCGTCGAGCGGAGCGGGCTTCTCAGCGCGCGGCAGCTGGGCCAGCGACGGGTTGGCCCACAGGTCGATCTCGTGCTTGAACACCACCACCGCGCCCGAAAAGCACACGATGAACATCAACAGCCCCGTGACGATGCCCGCCCAGGAGTGCAGGGTGAAGAGACGGTTGAGCGTGCGCTGGCTGGTCATGGTCGGCTCGCGGTGGCGGGGTTTTGGCGCTGCGTCAGAAGAAGTACGTCACGCCCAGGCTGATGTTGCGTGGCAACGCGGGCGAGACCACGTTGGCGTTGATCGCGCCGTCGTAATACGCCTTGTTGAACACGTTCTTCACGCCTGCCGTCACGCGGTAGTTGTCGCCCACGTAGCTGATGGACGCATCGGCCACAAAGTACGACGGCAGCGTGAACGGGTACGAGCCGATCTGCTCGCTCACATACCGCCCGCCCAGGCCCAGCGTCACGCGCTGGTACTGCGGCAGCTTGTAGGTGGCCCAGGCCGTGAGCGTGTGGCGTGGCGTGAGGTTGAGAGGCTTGCCCACGATGGCAGTGTTGGTGTCACGCGTGACCTTGGTCTGCGTGTAGGTGTAGGCACTGGTGATCTTCCAGCCGTTCTTCAGGTCCGCGCCCAGCTCCAGCTCCAGCCCGCGTGCGCGCTGCTCGCCGGTCTGCACGCTGAAGCCCGTGTTCACCGGGTCGGCCGTGGTCACGTTCTCGCGCACGAGGTCAAACACGGCGAGCGCGCCGGTGACCTGGCCGCCGGGGGCTTCGTACTTCACGCCCGCCTCCCACTGCTTGCCGGTTTCGGGCACAAAGGTCGATCCGCCAAACGTCAGGCCCGACTGGGGCAGGAACGACTCGCCATAGCTGCCATACGCGGCCCAGCCGGGCTTGAACTCGTACACCAGCCCGGCCGACAGCGTGGTGGCGTTGTCCTTCTGGCGCGTCTGCGTGTTGGCCACGCGGTTGTTCGTATCGGTGGTGGACCAGTCGCGGCGCAGGCCCACCAGGGCCGTCCAGCCCTGGCCAAACTTGATCTGGTCCTGCGCATACAGCCCGGCCACGGTGAGTTTGGCGGGCGCATCCTGCGTCAGCGCCTCGGGGCAGGTGGCCTGCATGCCATACACGGGTGCAAACAGGTCCAGCGCACCGATGCGGCAGGTGCGGCTGGCCAGCAGACTGGTGCCGCTGCGCGCATCGAGGCCCGTCACCAGCTGGTGCTTCACGCCCAGCGCTTCAAAGCGCGACAGCAGCGAGGTGTCGGTGGCCAGCAGGTCGTAGTCCATGTACTGGCGCGAGGCCTGGCGGTTCTGCAGCCGCTGGTTGGCGTGCAGCGCCTGGTTGGAGACAAAGTTGCCTGTGCCCTTCTCGGTCTCGTAGCGCACGTTCTGGCGGAAGGTCATGGCCTCCGACATCTTGTGCTCCAGCGAGTAGCCCACGGTTTTGCTCTCTACGTCATACCCGCCAAAACTTGGGTCGCCCGTGAACATCGTGACGGGCAACGTGCCGTTGCGGTTGGGTAGCAGCGTGCCATAGGGCGTGATGCCCTGCTGGCGCATCCATTGGCTCTGGCTGTAGGTGGCAAACAGCACCAGGTCGGTCTGCGGGCCCAGGTCGATGGAGAGCGATGGCGCGAACCACCGGTCCTTGCGGTAGACGAACTGTGTGGGGTCGTCCACGTTGGAGACATGCGCATTGATGCGCAGCGCCGACTTGCCCGATTCGGACAGTGGTCGGTTGATGTCGGCCTGCAGCGTGCGCTGGCCGAAACTGCCCACCTCCACGCCCACCTCGTTGATCGCTTCCTTCTTGGGCCGCTTGCTCACCGCATTGACAATGCCGCCGGGCTGCACCTGGCCATACAGCACCGACGCCGAGCCCTTGAGCACCTCGAAACGCTCGTAGCCATAGGGCTGCAGCTTGGCCCACATGCCCGGGCTCTGCACCAGGCCATCGACTAGGATGGATTCGGTGGAGCGAAAGCCACGGATATTGATGTCGTCAAACCCCCGGCGCCCAAAGTTGACCGGGCTTACCCCCGCCACGGTCTGCAGCGCTTGCTGCACGTTGGTGATCTGCCGGGATTCCATTTGCTCACGCGTGACCACGCTGACGGACTGCGGCGTTTCCAACCGCCGCATGGGCGCCTTGCTGGCGGTCTGTGCCTCCACGGGCGCAAAGCCCATGTCTTTTTCAGTGCTGGCGTTGATGCGGACTTCTTGCAGCTGGGGCGCGCCTGTTGTCGCGTCTGCTGCCGGTGTGCTGGACTGCTGTGCGATAGCTGCTTGGGCGAGGCACAGGGCCAGCGGGGTCAGGGTGAAAAGAGTGGCCGCGCGGACGGATGGCAAGCGCGGGGCGTGCGCGAGGCGCAGGGGCTGAGAAGACATGGGGGTCCCGATGGAGGTGAGCGGACAACAAACGCTGGGGGCGCTGGCTCACGTGGCAGGGGACGTTGGCTGGCGAGAAAGTGATGAATTATAATGCGAATGGTTATCGTTTGAAATTCTGCAATGAAATGACTGGAGTGCGAGAAGCCGCAGTACCTTCTTGAGGGAGTTGAGATAACCACCACCGCCATGCGGCGCGAAAACTGGGACTGTTTGGGCTATCTCGGGACAACGCGAAACGTATCGTTGAAACGAAGTTGCAATCCATGTAGCAGCACGCGGCCCCGCCAGCAGCCCAATCTGAACTCCGAGGCTAGACTTCTGCCTTCGGCCAGGAGCCGCCCTTCAACACAGCCCGCAGCCCAAGCGGCCGAGATCGAATTTGTTGATTCGCGATGTCACATTCAGGCGCGGATATGCAAAGGCGCGAATGACTTCACCAAGTCGTCCAGATCTTTCAACTGTGCGAGGAAAGGCTCTAACTGGTCCAACGGCAGAGCGCTGGGACCATCGCATTTGGCCTGTTGCGGGTCGGGATGTGCTTCAAGAAAGAGTCCTGCCAACCCTGTTGCTAGACCGGCGCGGGCCAGTTCAACCACTTGGTCACGGCGACCGCCAGAGACGGCAGCGTTCGCCTCGCGTTGCTGTAGGGCATGGGTAACGTCGAAGATGACAGGTAAGTTTCCGGTGACCTTCTTCATCACTCCGAAGCCAAGCATGTCCACTACCAGGTTGTCATAGCCGAAGCAGGTTCCTCGGTCGCACAGAATGACGGGAGAACTACCGGCTTCTCTGATTTTTTCGACGATGTTGAGCACTTGCGGTGGGCTCAGGAACTGAGGCTTCTTGACGTTGATGACCTTGCCCGTCCTGGCAAGAGCCACGACCAAATCAGTCTGGCGAGCGAGAAACGCAGGCAGCTGTAAAACATCCACGACTTCAGCGACGGGATTCGCCTGCCATGGTTCGTGCACGTCGGTGATGACGGGAACACCAAACTCTGCCTTGACCGCCTCGAACATTCTCAGACCCTCTTCCAAGCCCGGGCCTCTGAACGAGTGGATAGAGGAGCGATTCGCCTTGTCAAAGCTCGCCTTGAAGACATAGGGGATGCCAAGCTTTCGGGTGACTCGGACGTATTCCTCCGCAGCGAGCAGCGCCATGTCCTTGGACTCGAGTACGTTCACGCCGCCAAACAGCACGAAGCCATCGTTATTGCTGACGTTGATTGCAGGGGTGATGGCAACGGTGGTCAAGAAAAGCTCCCCGGTAGTTTTGCTCGCATTCTCGCTCCGGTCAGCTGAACTAACGCAAGAGGCCGCTTGGGGCTCATAGCGTAAGTTGCGACATGCCCCAGAAGCAAATCTTGCGGTGCTTGACGTCTAGGCATTGACCTAACGATTAGGCTGGTGCGCTGGATGTCAGTAGGCCTGCACCGATGCGTCAGTTTGTGTGTCGCGAAAAGAAATCGCGCCAAATGGGTGGCGCGAAAGCGATTTGTAACTGGCGCGAAAGCGGTTTGCACCCACTTTGTTGAGCTGGTCACCCCTGCAGATGCGCTTTCTGGAGCCCTCCGCACCGCATGAGATCTTTTTGCTATTAAATGTATAGCTAAAAGGTCATGATGGTCAAGCGGAGAAGCCTATTTTCAATCCAATTTTTGGATAGAGGTAGCCCCCTCCCCATCCTCGGCCCCCTCCGCCCCGCCATACCCTGGGTACGCCCCTCCCGCCGCATTCAACGCCGCACTTTCCTGCCGCTCCCGCGCCATCTGCTCCGCAAACTGGTTGCGGCCTTCTCGCGCGACGGCGATGAATTTGGCGCGGTCTTTGTAGTGCGGGTACATGCGGTCGGCCAGGGCGATGTTGTGGGTGCGAAAGCGCTGGGTGATGGCGGTGGCCTGCGCGGGGGGCAGGCCCATCAGCTCCAGCACGGTGTGGGCGCTTTGCAGGCTGGACTCGAACAGCTCGCGCTGGACCAGGGTCACGCCCAGGTCGCGCAGCTTGTTCCAGTGGCTGATGTCGCGAGCGCGGGCCACGATTTGCAGGTGCGGGAAGTGCTCGCGCGCCAGCTTGGCGATCTGCAGTGACTGCTCGGCATCGTCCACTGCCACCACGAGGATGCGCGCGTGTTCGGCCCCGGCGATGCGCAGCAGGTCGAGCCGCGTGGCGTCGCCGTAGAACACGCGGTAGCCGAAGGTGCGCGCCACTTCCAGCATGTCCACGCTGTGGTCGAGCACGGTGGTGGGGATGCCTTGGGCCAGCAGCACGCGCGAGACGATCTGCCCGTAGCGGCCGAAGCCCGCGATGATGATGGGCGCCTCTTGGGGTTCGGAAATTTCTTCGGCCTGGGGCGTTGTGTTTTTGAGCTGTGCGTAGCGGCGCAGCAGCACGCGGTCCATCACCACAAGCAGCAGGGGGCTGATCAGCATCGACAGCGCCACGGCGCCGATGAGCAGCGAGGCGGTCTCTGCCGGGAACACGCTGGCGCCCGCAGCGGCCTGGAACACCACAAACGCAAACTCGCCGCCCTGGGCCAGCAGCAGGGTGAAGACGGGGCGCTCCTGGTAAGGGATTTCAACCACCTTGGCCAGGGTGTAGATGACCACGGCCTTGGCCGCGAGGAAGCCGACCAGGATGGCGGCCATGAGACCGGGCGAGCGCAGGATCACGCCGAAGTCGATGCTCATGCCCACGGCGATGAAGAACAGCCCGAGCAGCAGGCCCTTGAAGGGTTCGATGTCGGCCTCCAGCTCGCGCCGGTATTCGCTGTCGGCCAGCAGCACACCGGCAAGGAAGGCGCCCAGCGCCATCGACAGGCCCACCAGCACCATCAGGTAGGCAATGCCCACCACCAGCAGCAGCGCGGCGGCGGTGAAGATTTCGGGGGTGTTGCTCTTGGCGATCCAGCGCAGCACGGGGCGCAGCAGCAGGCGCCCGCCGAGGATGATGGCGGCGATCACGCCGACGATCTTGAGCACCTCCAGCACGATCTCACCTGGCGAGTGGCCCGCCCCGTCACCCGCGGCAGCGCCCAGCACCGGCAGCAGCGCCAGGATGGGGATGGCCGCCACGTCCTGGAACAGCAGGATCGAAAAGCCTGCCTGGCCGCTGCTGGTGCGCATCAGGTTGCGCTCGGCCAGCACCTGCAGCGCAATCGCCGTGGACGACAGCGCCAGGCCCAGTGCGCCCACCAGGCTCACGCGCCAGGGTAGGCCGGCCAGCGCGCCCAGTGCAAACAGCACGGCTGCGCAGCCCAGCACCTGGGCCGTGCCGGTGCCGAAGATGGGGCGGCGCAGCGCCCACAGGCGGCTGGGTTGCAGCTCCAGCCCGACCAGGAAGAGCATGAGCACCACGCCGAACTCGGCAAAGTGCAGGATGTCCTGCACGTTGCTGACCAGCCCCAGGCCCCAGGGCCCGATGGCGATGCCCGCCGCCAGGTAGCCAATGATGGCGCCGAGGCCCAGCGCCTTGGCGATGGGCACGGCCAGCACGGCAGCGGTGAGGTACAGGAAACCGTAGGTGAGCCAGGTGGGGGCGTGTTCCATGGAGGCGCGGCAATAGTGGTGGCGTTGGGAGGGGCGTCGCAGGGGGCGGACGGGCGGGCGTGGGCGTGTCAGGATTCTGGCATTGCCGTAGCGATGCGGGGGTGCGCGTGGCATAGCATTGAAATGCTTCTATTTTGATAGCTGGTAGCGCTTTATGGTCAAGCGCTAGCAGGCATTTTTATCCAGATCATGGCAGCGACACGGGGGCGTTGTTAAGATGCTCGCCCTTCTTCGCACACGGGCTTGGTGATTCATGGACTTTCAGACTTGGCTGGCTTTTTTTGCGGCATCGTGCCTGATTGCGGTGTCGCCGGGGTCGGGGGCGGTGTTGTCGATGAGCCATGGGCTGTCGTACGGCGTGCGCAAGACGGGCGCCACCATCCTGGGCCTGCAGCTGGGCCTGTTGCTGATTTTGCTGATTGCCGGGGCGGGCGTGGGTTCGCTGCTGCTGGCGTCCGAGGTGGCTTTCAGCGTGGTGAAAGTGCTGGGCGCCTGCTATCTGATCTATGTGGGCTTTGCGCAGTGGCGTGCCGGGGACAAATCGCCGGTGCAGGGCGATGAAGCAGAGTCGGCCGGCACCTGGCAAAAACGCTGCCTCACGGGTTTTTTGACCAACGCCACCAACCCCAAGGGCATCATCTTCATGGTGGCGGTGCTACCTCAGTTCATGACCGACACGCGCCCACTGTGGACGCAGCTGGTGGTGATGGCAGCCACCACGGTGACGGTGGACGTGGTGGTGATGCACGGCTACGCTGCGGGGGCCAGCGCGCTGCGCCGCCTGATGCGCAGCGCGCGTGCGGTGCGGGCGCAAAACCGTGTGTTTGGCGGCTTGCTGATGGCGGTGGGCGCCGGGCTGTTCTTCGTCAAGCGCGGCGGGCAGCAGGCTTGATAGGATGGTTTTGCTTTGATTTTAATAGCTGCTTGCGCATGCCTATAAAGCGCTAGAGGCTGATTTGGCTTGGTTTTTCATGGATACGCAGATTCCAAGGAGGTTGTCATGCCAGTAGTTGTTGTCGCCAACCCGAAGGGTGGTGTGGGCAAGTCCACACTGTCCAGCAACATCGCGGGCTACTACGCCAGCCAGGGGCATCCCGTGATTCTGGGCGACACCGACCGGCAGGAATCCGCCAAGCTCTGGCTGGGTCTGCGCCCGCCTGCCGCGCGCCCCATTGGCGCCTGGGATGGCATCAGCTCGGACGTGATCAGCCGCCCGCCCAAGGGCACCACGCACGCGGTGCTCGACACCCCTGCCGGGCTGCACGGCTGGCGGCTGAACGATGTGCTCAAGCTGGCCGACAAGATCATCGTGCCGCTGCAGCCCAGCGTGTTCGACATCTTTGCCACGCGCAGTTTTCTGGACCAGCTGGCCGAGCACCGCCGCGCTGAAGGGGTGCAGATCGGCATTGTGGGCATGCGCGTGGACGCCCGCACCAAAGCCGCCGAGCAGCTGCACCATTTTGTGGACAGCCTGGGCTTCCCGGTGCTGGGCTACCTGCGCGATACGCAGAACTACATCCACCTGGCGGCGCATGGCCTCACGCTGTTTGACGTGGCGCCCGGCCGCGTGGCGCGCGACCTGGAGCAGTGGCAGGGCATCTGTGCATGGCTCAATTCTTGAAGGACAGCGTGAAGCAGAACGTACAACCAGCCCCTCGGGAAAACACCTGTCACCCGGCAGACAAGGCGCGCCTGGGTGCGGGGCTACATTGCGACGATGAAAATCTTCCGCTCTTATTCCGAAGTCAGCGCCTGCGTGGGCCAGGAGGTCGCCGTGACCGACTGGATCACCATCACGCAGGAACAGGTCAACCTGTTTGCCCAGGCCACGGGCGACCACCAGTGGATCCATGTGGACCCCGAGCGTGCCAAGGCCGGGCCGTTTGGTGCGCCCATTGCGCACGGGTTTCTCACGCTGTCGTTGATTCCGCAATTCTTCGAGACGGGCCTGACCATCGAGGGCGCGCGCATGGGCGTGAACTACGGGCTCAACAAGGTGCGCTTCACGGCACCGGTGCCGGTGGGCAGCCGCCTGCGCGCACGCCTGACCTTGCAGGCTGCCGAGCCGGTAGCGCCCGATGGTATGCAGATGACCTGGCTGGTGACCGTGGAGCGCGAGGGCAGCGACAAGCCGGTGTGCGTGGCCGAGTCTTTGGCGCGCAATTTCGGCGCCCCGGCCTGAGCCTGGTCGCCACCGGGCAGGAGGTCTGAACCATGGACCGACTGCAAGCCATGAAAATTTTCGAGCGTGTGGTGGAAGAGGGCGGCTTTGCCGCCGCCGCCCGCGCCATGGATATGTCACCCCCTGTGGTCACCCGCATGGTGGCCGAGCTGGAGCAGCATCTGGGCACGCGGCTGCTGCAGCGCACTACCCGCAAGCTGGCGCTCACCGACGCGGGTGATGCCTATCTGCAGCGCGTACGCACCATCCTGCACGAGATCGACGACGCCGAAGCGGCAGCGGCGGCCAACACGCGCGATCTGCGCGGCACCATCCGCATCGTTGCGGCGCCGGTGCTGGCGACCAACTTTCTGGCGCCCATGGTGGCGCTGTGGCATGCGGAGTTCCCCAAGCTGTTGCTTGACATCGACCTGGACGCCTATGCCTCGGCGAGGGTGGATGAATATGATGTGACCATCATGGTGGCGGGTGAGGATTTTGATGCCAACATCGTGGCACGCCCCCTGTTGAAGGGGGAGGCGATTGTTGTTGCATCGCCCGACTACCTGGAGCGCAAGGGCATTCCGCGCGAGCCGCAAGACCTGCTGCAACACGACTATCTGCGCGACTCCGGCATGGCCGCGCGAGCGCAGTTGGGGCCAGCGCGCAAGCTGCGCCTGCAATCGCTCAACGGCAGCTTGCCCGCGCAAGAGGTCGATGTGCCGGCAGTGCTGCAGTCGGTCAGCACCGAGCTGCTTCTGCGCGCGGCGGTAGACGGCGCGGGGGTGGCCGTTACCTCGCGCCTGCTGGCCGAGGAACACCTGGCCCGTGGCGAACTGGTGCACATCCTGCCGGCGTGGATTTTTTCGCGCTACACCATCTATGCCGCGCTGCCGTCCGGCCGCATGCTGCCCGCGCGCACCAAGGTGTTTCTGGACTTTCTCAGCGAGCAGGTGCCCCTGGCCGTGGCGGACCAACGCGGGCAGCAGGCCAAGTAACCCAAGGCCATCGGCCAGGGTGGCGCGCCCACCAACAATCAGCCAGGCATCAACCCAGCTGCGCAAATCCGCTGATGATGGTGCCCTCTGGCTCCACGGCGATTTCGCCGTCGGGCATGGCAAAACTGTTCTGGCGCCAGGCTTCGAACACCGTCACAGCCACGGCGTTGGACAAATTCAGGCTGCGCTGGCCCGCCACCATGGGCAGGCGAAGGCGTTGTGCGGGCGGAAAACTCTCGCGCAGTTCGGGCGGAAGCCCCCGGGTTTCAGCCCCAAACACCATCCAGTCGCCCGGCAGGAAGCAGGTGGAATGCACGGGCTGCGAGCCGTGTGTGGTCATTGCGAACATGCGGGTCGGGTCTGGTTGGGTATCCCGCAGGAAGGCGGTCCAGCCTGCATGCACTTGCACCTGGGCGTATTCGTGATAGTCCAGCCCCGCACGGCGCATCTGGCGGTCTTCCATCGAGAACCCGAGCGGCTCGATCAGGTGCAGAGTGCACCCCGTGTTGGCCGCCAGGCGAATCACATTCCCCGTGTTGGGCGGTATCTCGGGTTCGACGAGGACGATATGGAACATGCCGCCAATTGTCATCGCTGGGCGTGTGAGTTGAGCAACCGCTCGTAATCAAAAGTATCCCGCTGGTACTTCGAGGTTGCGGGGCTCAGTCGCGCCCCGTGCGCGCCAGGACGGCGGCGGTGACATGCGTCACGCCTGCCTCGCGCAGCGCCAGGGTGGCCGCCTGCAGCGTGGCACCGGTGGTCATCACGTCATCGATCAGCACCACCCGCTGGCCGCGCAGGGCTGCCGCGCGGGCGGGTTCAACGGCGAAGGCGCCGCGCAGGTTGCGCAGGCGCTGGGCGCGGGGCAGGCTGCTCTGCGCCTCGGTGGCGTGCAGGCGCAGCAGGGTGTGGTGGTCGGTTTTGGTGCCTGCCAAGTGCCTTGCCAGCAGGGCCGACTGGTTGAAGCCCCGCTCGCGCAGGCGCTCGGTAGACAGCGGCACCGGAAGCACGCGGTCGGCCGCTTCCAGCGCCGGTTCCATCCACGGCGTGCTGCGTATCAGTGTGGCCAGCGCCTTGGCCCAGCCCGGATCACCGCGAAACTTGAACTGCGCCAGCGCATCGGCCCAGGGGTAGGCGTAGTCCACTGCGGCAATGCAGGCATCAAAGCTGGGCGGGGTCTGGATGCAGGCGCCGCAGACCTCTACCCCTGCAGGCACCCGCAGGGCGCAGCGCTGGCAGCGCGTGGTGGGCTGGGCAAACCGCGCCACGCAGGCGTTGCAGATGCGCTGCGAGGGCCAGGTGTGGCAGAACGCGCACTGGCTGGGCACCTGGTGGGCCCAGGTGTGGAAACGGCGCGAAATCCCTGTCAGGCCCGTAAAAAGCATGAATCAATATACTCGCGCGGCCCATGACGTCCTCCGAGCGCCCCCCCACCATTGATCCCGTTGCTGCGGCCCGCTGGCATGCAGCAGCCCCCGCCGTATCTCCCTGGCTTCATGAAGAAGTGGCCCGCCGCATGGAGGACCGCTTGCAGTGGATTCGCCAGGCCCCTGAATCGTGGTGCCATTGGGACGCAGTGCGTGGCGGCCTGCAGGCGCATGCGCTCGTGAGCGCACGCTATCCCAAAGCGCGTTGCCAGATCTACGAAACGGCAGCCCATTGCGAGGACTCTGCCCGGCAGGCGCTGGCCAAGCCGTGGTGGAGCCCTGCGCGCTGGAGCGCAGGCAACCCCCAGCTGGGTATGCCTGCAGATGCGAGTGTGCAGATGCTGTGGGCCAACATGGCGCTGCACACGGCAACCGACCCGCAGGCGCTGATCGCGCAATGGCACCGTGCCCTGGCGGTGGATGGCTACCTGATGTTCTCGTGCCTGGGGCCCGATACCCTGCGAGAACTGCATGCGGTGTATGCCGAGCTGGGCTGGCCCCCGGCAGGGCATGCCTTCACCGACATGCACGATTGGGGTGACATGCTGGTGCACGCCGGTTTTGCCGAACCGGTGATGGACATGGAGCGCATCACGCTCACGTTTGCCACGCCCGAGCGGCTGGTTCAAGAGCTGCGCGAGCTGGGTTGCAATCTGCACCCTGATCGCTTTCCCTCATTGCGCGGTCGGCGCTGGCGCGAGAAGCTCTACCAAGTGCTGTCCGACCGGTTGGCAGATCCGCAACAAGGTGGTCAGTTGGCACTGACTTTCGAAATCATTTATGGCCATGCCTTCAAGCCCGCGCCTCGGGTGCGCGTCAGTTCCAGCAGCGCTGTGTCGCTGCAGGACATGCGCACCATGTTGCGCCAGGGCGGCAAAGAGAACTAGCCTGTAACGGCGTGTCAATGACATGGAACAAGGCACGCTACAATTCCGGGTTATTGAGATTTCGGGCATCTTCCCGCGCAACTTTGCGGGCTGCGCCTGTCTTGCCTTGGGCATGACAGGCACCCAGCTGGCAGTCTTGTGAGCACTTCTGGTGACGGGCTTGGTTTTTCGTTTTGCCACGGTGTCGGGTCAACGCATTGACTGGCGTCTCGTTCGCAACTGTTCGGTCACGCCGGTGCAGTTGGGCTGGATGTATCTGTCCTTGTGTGTGGTGTCCCTGGGTATCGCAACGTGCTTCTGGATACTCGGTGCCCGCCTGGTCATGCCCTTTGCGTGGCTGGAGATGGTGGCGGTAGGAATTGCATTCGCCATGTACGGTCGCCATGCGGCGGATGGCGAGAGGATTTCGCTACAGGGTTCGCGCCTTGTAGTGGAACTGGAGACAGCAGGCAAGCTGGAGCGCGCCGAGTTTGACCGGAGTTGGGTTCGCGTAGAGCCCAAGTCTGGGGACCGTTCGCTGATCATGCTGTCTGCGCAGGGCCGAACGGTCGAAGTGGGGCGCTTCATGCGCCCCGAACTTCGACCGGCTCTGGCATCGGAGATCCGCATGGCCTTGCGCGCAGCCTGACCCCACGCAGGCGCGCGAAAGGGATTGGTTAAATTGAGGCTTAGAAGTAAGTGAGAACTATGAAGAGCATTTCCAACAAGCTGGCTTCTCTGCTGCTGATTGCCGGTGCATGGGTGGGCTCCGCAGCCCATGCCGTTCAGGACCTGCCTGGCGGCCCTGCAGTCAACCAGCTGAACCTGCATCCCCCGGTCACCAAGATCGCAGAAGAGCAACATTTTCTGCACTGGATGATGCTGATCATCTGCACGGTGATCTTTGTTGCAGTGTTCTCCGTGATGTTCTACTCGATTTGGAAACACCGCCGTTCCAAGGGCGCCAAGTCGGCCAATTTCCATGAATCCGTGACGGTGGAAGTGGTCTGGACCATTGTTCCGTTCATCATCGTGATCCTGATGGCCCTGCCTGCCACCAAGGTGCTGGTGGCCCAGAAGGACACCACCAACGCCGACCTCACCATCAAGACCACGGGTTACCAGTGGAAGTGGGGTTATGACTACATCACCGGCGAGGGTGAGGGTCTGGCCTTCATCTCCACGCTGGACAGCAGCCATCGCGTGATGTCCGATAGTGGCAATGTCAAGGATGCGCCGACTGACTACCTGCTCAAGGTGGACAACCCGATGGTGGTGCCGGTGGGCAAGAAGATCCGCATCATTACGACGGCCAACGACGTGATCCACGCCTTCATGGTGCCTGCCTTCGGTATCAAGCAGGATGCGATCCCTGGTTTTGTGCGCGACACCTGGTTCCGCGCCGAGAAGATTGGCGATTACTACGGCCAGTGCGCCGAGCTGTGCGGCAAGGAGCACGCTTATATGCCCATCCATGTGAAGGTCGTGTCTGCTGAGGACTACACCGCCTGGGTGGCTGATCAGAAGAAGAAGGCTGCTGCCAAGCTGGACGACCCCACCAAGGTCTGGGCGCTGGACGACATCATGAAGCGTGGCGAGAAGGTGTATGCCGCCAACTGTGCGGCCTGCCACCAGGCCAACGGCAAGGGCGCTGGCCCCATCAAGCCATTGGACGGTTCGGCCATCGTGCTGGACGCGGACCATGTCAAGCAGATCCAGGTTCTGCTCAAGGGCGCAGCCAATGGTGCCATGCCTGCATGGGCGCAACTGAGCGATACCGATATCGCAGCCGTTGCCACCTACACCAAGAATTCGTGGTCCAACAAGACCGGCCAGCTGGTGCAGCCTGCTGAAATCGTGGCCCAGCGCGGCAAGTAATCAGCGCCCTAACGTATTGAGGAATCCAAGATGAGTGCAGTTCTCGACAACCACGGGCATGCGGGCGACCACGCACACGACGACCATGGGCACCATGGTCCCACCGGCTGGCGCCGCTGGGTGTATGCCACCAACCACAAGGACATCGGTACCCTGTACCTGCTGTTTGCCTTCGCCATGCTTATGGTGGGCGGCGTCTTGGCGCTGTTGATTCGCGCCGAGCTGTTCCAGCCCGGCCTTCAGCTGGTGAACCCCGAGCTGTTCAACCAGCTGACCACCATGCACGGTCTGATCATGGTGTTCGGCGCCATCATGCCGGCCTTCGTGGGCTTTGCGAACTGGATGATCCCGCTGCAGATCGGCGCATCCGACATGGCTTTTGCCCGCATGAACAACTTC
Source organism: Acidovorax sp. SRI_002 (assembly GCF_057586455.1). Classification (NCBI taxonomy): domain Bacteria; kingdom Pseudomonadati; phylum Pseudomonadota; class Betaproteobacteria; order Burkholderiales; family Comamonadaceae; genus Acidovorax; species Acidovorax sp. SRI_002. Next base: position 288,188 of record NZ_JBYCZW010000009.1, read on the forward strand.
AGCTTCTGGCTGATGATCCCTGCGGCCATCATGCTGGTGGCATCGTTCTTCATGCCCGGTGGCGCTCCTGCTGCGGGCTGGACGCTGTATGCGCCGCTGACGCTGCAGATGGGCCCCTCCATGGATGCCGGCATCTTCGCGATGCACATCCTGGGTGCCTCGTCCATCATGGGCTCGATCAACATCATCGTGACCATCCTGAACATGCGCGCACCCGGCATGACGCTGATGAAGATGCCCATGTTCGCCTGGACCTGGCTCATCACCGCCTACCTTCTGATCGCCGTGATGCCCGTGCTGGCTGGCGCCATCACCATGACGCTGACGGATCGCCACTTCGGCACCAGCTTCTTCAACCCCGCTGGCGGCGGTGACCCGGTGATGTACCAGCACATCTTCTGGTTCTTCGGCCACCCTGAGGTGTACATCATGATCTTGCCGGCCTTCGGCATCATCAGCCAGATCGTGCCTGCGTTTGCCCGCAAGAAGCTGTTCGGCTACGCCTCCATGGTGTACGCCACGTCGTCCATCGCCATCCTGTCGTTCATCGTGTGGGCCCACCACATGTTCACGACGGGCATGCCCGTGACGGGCCAGCTCTTCTTCATGTACGCCACCATGCTGATCTCCGTGCCCACGGCCGTGAAGATCTTCAACTGGATCGCCACCATGTGGCGCGGCTCCATGACCTTTGAGACCCCCATGCTGTTCGCCGTGGGCTTCATCTTCGTGTTCACCATGGGTGGTTTCACCGGCCTGATTCTGGCCATGGCTCCCATCGACATCCAGTTGCAAGACACGTACTACGTAGTGGCCCACTTCCACTACGTGCTGGTGGCAGGCTCGCTGTTCTCCATGTTTGCTGGTGTCTACTACTGGCTGCCCAAGTGGACGGGTGTGATGTACTCTGAAACGCGCGGCCAGATCCACTTCTGGGGCTCGTTGATCACGTTCAACATCACCTTCTTCCCCATGCACTTCCTGGGTCTTGCCGGTATGCCCCGCCGCTACGCCGACTACCCCATGCAATTCGCTGACTTCAACGCGATTGCCTCGGTCGGCGCGCTGGGCTTCGGTCTGATGCAGGTCTACTTCTTCCTGGCGGTGATTGTTCCTGCCATGCGTGGCAAGGGTGAAAAGGCAGCTGCGAAGCCTTGGGACGGTGCTGAAGGCCTGGAATGGGAAGTTCCCTCCCCAGCGCCTTTCCACACTTTTGAGAATCCACCCAAGCTGGATGCCACGGCCACCCGTGTGATCGGCTGAGGATCACGACCATGACACCCGAGCAGAAAAAGAGCAACCTGCGGATGGCGCTGATCCTGGCGTCGATTGCGGTGGTGTTCTTCGTCGGGTTCATGGCCAAGGTGTTCTTCCTTTCCCGTTAAGTCCACACCTGCCATGAGCCTGCACCGCGAAAACGCCAAGATGGTCGGCAAGCTGGTCGTGATCGCGGCTGGCATGTTCGCCTTCGGCTATGTGCTGATTCCCATCTACAAGCACATCTGCGAGATGACGGGCATCAACATCCTGTCGCTCTCTGAGCGTCAGGTGCCTGGTAACGGCGTGGCGGGCAAGGATGTCAAGGTTCCTGCCAACACGCAGGTGGACAAGACCCGTACGATCACGGTGGAGTTTGATGCCAACGCGCGGGGTCCCTGGGATTTCAAACCTGCCCAGCGATCGGTGCAGGTGCACCCGGGTGAGCTCACCACGGTGATGTACCAGTTTCAGAACATTCAGAACCGCCGCATGGCTGCGCAGGCCATTCCCAGCTACGCGCCCCGTCAGGCTGCTGCACACTTCAACAAGCTGGAGTGCTTCTGCTTTAACCAGTACACGCTGGAGCCCGGCGAGAAGAAGGAATGGCCAGTGGCGTTTGTGATTGACCCTCGTATTTCGAAGGACGTGACGACCATTACGTTGTCCTACACGTTCTTTGAAGTGGGTGGCAAGACACCCGCAGCACCGCAGTCCACAGCTGCCGTGGATGTATCCCTTCCGGCCATTTCCTCATTGGAAGGGGCTGGATCATGAATACCCCACTGGAGCAGCCCGTGGTGAAGCCGCATGCGCGCAAAGGCTCGTTGCTGCGCACCGTGCGCGCCGTGGCCTGGTCGCTGATCGGCCTGCGCAAGGGCAGCGAATACCAGCAGGATGTCGAAAAACTTAACCCACTGCACATCATCGTGGTGGGATTGATCGCGGTCTTTCTGCTGGTCATCGGCCTGATCGGGCTGGTGAACTGGATCGTGTGAGTGTGTGTTGGTTGGTACGAACAAATACTGAAAACAAAGATTTTGAGAGTCAGGAACTGAAATGAGTGCATCAACCCACGGCGGAACCCCGTACTACTATGTGCCTGCCGAGTCGCGTCACCCTGTGATGGCGGCTGCAGGCCTGTTCTTCGTCATTCTGGGCGCAGGGCAGTGGATCAACGGCCACGACTGGGGCAAGTATTCCCTGGCGCTGGGCCTGGTGTGGTGGCTGTTCACGCTGTACCAATGGTTCGGCGATGCGGTGCGTGAGAGTGAAGGTGGCCTGTATGGCCACAAGATCGATCTGTCGTACCGCTGGAGCATGAGCTGGTTCATCTTCTCGGAGGTGATGTTTTTCGGCGCGTTCTTCACGGCCCTGTGGTGGGCGCGTTCGCACTCTGTACCTGCCCTGGGAAGCCTGGACAATGCACTGCTGTGGCCTGATTTCAAGGCGGTCTGGCCCAGTCTGGCTGCGGGCGTGACCGGTTCGCCGGCTGGCATCGTCGAGCCCTTCCAGACGGTGGGTCCCTTCTGGCTGCCCACCATCAATACGGCTCTGCTGTTGACCTCGGGTGTGACGCTGACCATCGCCCACCATGCACTGCGCGAAAACCATCGCGGCAAGACGATCGGCTTCATGTGGGCCACGGTGCTGCTGGGTTTTGTCTTCCTGCTGGTGCAAGGCTATGAGTACTACCACCTCTACACCGACCTGAACCTCAAGCTCAACTCGGGCGTGTTCGGTTCGACGTTCTTCATGCTGACCGGCTTCCACGGTTTCCACGTGTTCCTGGGCATGCTGATGCTGCTGGTGATCACGCTGCGATTGCAAAAGGGCCATTTCACCGCCGACAAGCACTTCGGTTTCGAGGGCGCTGCCTGGTACTGGCACTTTGTGGACGTGGTGTGGCTGGGTCTGTACGTGCTGGTCTACTGGATGTAAACCGCGCCTGCCGTGTAAAAAAAGCGCCTCGCGGCGCTTTTTTTGTTGGCATGCATGCTGTTAGCGCAGAGCCTGGTCCATCGCTGGCGGCGTCCTGCTCGCCACGGTTGGAGGGGGTTAGCGGGCGGTTGCCGGCAGGCCAGTAGGCTGGATGTAGCCCAGCTGCCAGGCGACCAGGATACACAGGAACAGCACGATGGAGATCCCCACCCGCACGGCCAGCGCCTTGGCCATGTGGTTGCCCTTGGACTTGTCATCGCGTCCATTGCGCATCATGAAGAACAGGGCGGATGCCAGGCTGGCAAGAATGGCGATGAACGCCAGCACTACGAGGTATTTCATGGAGCACATTATCCCGTGACCACTTTCCGCCGTCCCGCAGGCCTGCGTTTCTGGTTGATCACACTCGCCGCAGTGGCGGGCATGCTGGTCACGGCATCGCTGGGCCGCTGGCAGCTGTCGCGCGCAGCCGAAAAAGAGGCGCTTCAGGCCGCGCTGGACGAACGGGGGCGCATGCCTGCCATTGACGGCCGCGCCTTGCTTGCTGCTGCGGTGGCAGATCCATCCTCGAAGGACGCCTCTTCGTTGGTGCACCGTGCTGTGGTTCTGGAGGGGCGGTGGCTGTCGGAGCACACGGTGTACCTCGACAACCGCCAGATGCACGGGCGTCCGGGCTTTTTTGTGGTGACGCCCTTGCAGCTGGCAGGGCAAAGTGGCGCGGCGGTGCTGGTGCAGCGTGGCTGGGCGCCGCGCAATTTCCAGGACCGTATGCGGCTGCCACAGGTGCAGACGCCACAGGATGTGACGGTGCGGGTGCAGGGCCGTGTGGCGCCCGCGCCTTCACGTTTGTATGAGTTCCAGGGCGCTGACAGTGCCCAGGGGTCTTCTCGCATCCGGCAAAATCTCGACCTGGCAGCGTTTCGCACCGAAACCGGTCTGGCGCTTGCCCACCTCACGGTGCTGCAGACGGGCGAAGCAGGCGAGGGGCTTCAACGCGACTGGCCCGTGGTCGGCGCAGGCGTCGACAAACACTACGGTTACGCATTTCAATGGTTCGGGCTCTGCGGCCTGATTGCACTTCTCTATGTCTGGTTCCAAATCGTCCGACGGTTCATTCGCCCGCGCAGCCACCCTGCTGCCTGAAGCCCAGGGGGACCATCCCCTGGGGCTCACCGTGCACACGCTCCCCGAAGCGGCGGGCGCCGTGGCCCTGACGCAGCGCACGCGCCATGGGCGTTTGAAGATGCTGGGCGTGCTGCTCATCTGCGCGGCGCCGGTCATCGCCTCGTATTTCACGTACTACGTCATCCGCCCCGAAGGCCGGCGCAACTATGGCGAGTTGATCAACCCGCAGCGCACCCTGCCGGACCTGAGCGCCACGGCACTCGATGGCAAGGCCGTTCCCCTTGCTTCGCTGAAGGGGCAATGGCTTCTGGTCAGCGTTGCGGGAGGGGCCTGTGATGCCGCCTGCCAGAAGCACCTGTACCTGCAGCGGCAACTGCGTGAAAGTGTGGGCAAGGAGAAAGACCGCGTGGACTGGGTCTGGCTGGTAAACGACGCTACCAGCGTGCCCCCGGAGCTCACGCCCGCATTGCAGAAAGCGACGGTGCTGCGCATGGATGCCGCTGCACTCAATGCGTGGCTTGCGCCCGCCGAGAGGCACCAGATCGCGGACCACTTGTATGTGGTGGACCCCATGGGCAACTGGATGATGCGTTTTCCGGCAGCCATGGACGCGGCAGGCGCGGCCAAGGCCAAGCGGGATCTTGAACGCCTGTTGCGTGCGTCCTCGTCATGGGATGAGGCCGGGCGTCCCGGGAAGCCGTGATGGACACCCCACAGCCGCTCTACGATCTGGCGCCCATCGCCCGGCTGATGCTGCTGGGCGTGCTGATTGCGCTCGGGCCGCTCGCCTGGGTGGGCTGGCGCAACCGCAACAGCTCCCCCATGCGGCGCCTGCAGGCACTCACGGTGCTCACCCTGTTTCTGACGTTTGATCTGGTGCTTTTTGGCGCCTTCACCCGCCTGACCGACTCGGGCCTGGGCTGCCCCGACTGGCCCGGGTGCTACGGCAGCGCCAGCCCCGTGGGGGCGCGCACCGAAATCGCGGCGGCCCAGGAGGCCATGCCCACCGGCCCTGTGACCCATGGCAAGGCATGGGTTGAAATGATCCACCGTTACCTGGCCACGGGCGTGGGCGTGCTCATCATCGTGCTCACGGTGTCGGCGTGGGTGCAGCACCGCAAGGCCTTGCGTATGGGGGGCGAGCGTCCCCCCATCAGCCCGTGGTGGCCCACCTTCACGCTGTTCTGGGTGTGTCTGCAAGGGGCTTTCGGGGCGCTGACGGTGACGATGAAACTCTTTCCGGCCATCGTCACGCTGCACCTCATCGGGGGGCTGGTGCTGCTGGCGCTGCTGTGTGTGCAGGCAGTGCGCCACACCCAGAGCGCTCAGGGCAAGCTGCCTGTGCGTGTCTCCACCGGGTTGCGCTGGGGTCTGGTGATCACCGGCGTGCTCGTGGCGGTGCAGGTGGTGCTGGGTGGCTGGGTCAGCACCAACTACGCGGTGCTGGCTTGCACCACCTTTCCCACTTGTCAGGGGAGTTGGTGGCCTGCCATGGACTTTGGCCAGGGTTTTCAGGTCTGGCGCGCGCTGGGTATGCTGCAGGACGGCAGCCACATCAGTTTTGCCGGGCTCACAGCCATCCACTATGTACACCGGCTCATGGCTTATGTGGTCCTCTTGGCCCTGGGCATCGTTTGCTGGCGCCTTCGCCAGGCGGGCGTGCTCCGGGTTCAGTCCCGCTGGCTGGCCGCGCTGGCGCTGCTGCAACTGGCCACCGGTCTCTCCAACGTGGTGCTGGACTGGCCGCTGCTGGCCGCCGTGCTGCATACCGGTGGCGCTGCGGCGCTGGTGGTGGTGTTGACCTGGGCCTTGGTGTCCAGCCGCGCGGTGTCCGCGCCGCAAGAGTTTTCCGCGCCTTCGGGTGCATCGAGAGTTACCGCATGAGTGTTGCTGCCCCCGCCGCTGTTTCTACGCCGTCGCGCATTGCGCAGTTCTATGCGCTGACCAAGCCGCGCGTGGTCCAGCTCATTGTGTTTTGTGCCCTCATTGGGATGGTGCTGGCTGTGCCTGGGCTTCCGTCGGCCTCGCAACTTGGGCTGATGGCCTTGGCCTGTGCCGGGGTGTGGCTGGTGGCGGGCGCTGCCGCCGCCTTCAACTGCATCGTGGAGCAGGGCATCGACGCCAAGATGAAGCGCACCGCCTGGCGTCCCACGGCCAAGGGCCAGTTGTCCAACGCCCAGACGCTGCTGTTTTCTGCCGTGTTGTGTGGTGCGGGGTCCGCACTGTTGTACTTCTGGGTGAACCCTCTCACGATGTGGCTCACGTTCGCCACATTTGTGGGCTATGCGGTCATCTACACAGTGATTCTCAAGCCCCTTACGCCGCAGAACATTGTGATTGGTGGTGCGTCAGGCGCCATGCCGCCCGTGCTCGGTTGGGCGGCCATGACCAACGATGTCGGCCCGGAAGCGCTCATCCTGTTCCTCATCATCTTTCTGTGGACGCCTCCTCACTTCTGGGCGCTGGCCCTGTACCGGGTGGAGGACTACCGAAAGTCTGGCCTGCCCATGCTGCCGGTGACCCATGGCAACGAGTTCACCCGCCTGCAGGTGTTTCTGTACACCCTGATACTGTTTGCCGGGTGCCTGATGCCTTTCGTTTACGGCATGAGCTCGTGGATCTACCTGGCCGCCGCGGTGGTGCTCAGCGCAGGCTTCTGCGGCTACGGTTTTGCCCTGTGGCGCAACTATTCGGACGCGCTCGCGCGCAAGACCTTCCGCTTTTCCCTCATCCACCTGAGCGCCCTGTTTGCCGCCCTCCTGGTGGACCACTACGTGCTGTGAAGACCGCCATGACCATGCTGAAAAGAAGTGCTCTTAAAACGATAGCTGTTAGCGCTTTATCTATAAGCGCTGCGGGCATTTTTAGTGCCTGTTCCGAAAAAAAGGCAGAGTTTCGTGGCGTGGACATCACCGGTGCGGACTATGCCCGTGACATCCCGCTGACCGACCACAACGGCCAGGCGCGACACCTCAAGGACTTTGCGGGCAAGGTGGTGGTGGTGTTCTTCGGCTTCACGCAGTGCCCGGACGTGTGCCCCACCTCCATGCAAGAGCTGGCCGAGGTGAAGAAGATGCTGGGCAAGGACGGCGACCGCCTGCAGGGCATCTTCGTCACGGTAGACCCCGAACGCGATACGCCGGAAGTGCTCAAGGCCTACATGGCCAATTTCGATCCCAGTTTTCTGGCCCTGTATGGCTCGCCAGAGCAACTGGCTGCGGTCGCCAAGGACTTCAAGATCTACTACAAGAAGGTCGATGGCAAAACGCCCACCAGCTACACCATGGACCACTCGGCCGGCAGCTACGTGTATGACACGGCGGGGCGCCTGCGTATCTACAACCGCTATGGCAGTGGCGCGCAGGCCCTGGCGGCAGACGTCAAGGCACTGCTGGCCGAGGCGGGTTGAGGTTTCTGTGGGCCCGCCAGTCCGCCTGCTGGTTTGACAGCACCTGCAACAAAAAACCCGGGCAGGCGCATCGGCCAGACCCGGGTTGATGTTTGCTAGCAGCAAAGGCGTGCGGCGTTTCCGTCGCGCAGATTTATTCCGCCTTGATGCCGCGCATCGCGATCACGCCGCCCAGCAAGTTGGTGTCGGCCTTCACGCGGTTGGCCAGCCCCTCGGGCGACGAGCCCACCGTCTGCCAGCCCTGCTGGAACAGCTTGCCGCGCACCTCTTCGCTGCGCGCAATCTCGCTGATCAGCGCCGCCAGCTTGGCCTGGATGGGCTTGGGCAGGGTCGAAGGCGCCGCAAAGGCATTCCAGATTTCCAGGTTGAAGTTGCTGATGCCGGCCTCGACCAAGCTCGGCACATCGGGTGCCAGCGGGCTGCGCCCGGAAGACGTCACGCCAATCGCGCGCAGCTTGCCCGCACGCACCTGGGCCTGCGCCAGGGCCGGGGGCAGCAAGGCCATCTGCAACTGCCCGCCCAGCATGGCGGTGGCCACCTGTGGGTAGCCCGGGTAGGGCACATGCACCGGGTTGATGTTGCTGCGCGACTTGAGCAACTCGGTGCCAATGTGGCCCACCGTGCCCACGCCGGGCGTGCCATAGCTCCACTTGTCGCCGCCATTGCGGGCTGCCACAAAGAAGTCGCGGGCGCTGCTGTTGGCGGGCACCCCGGGTTGGCTCACGGGTGCTGTCAGGATCAGGGGCGAGGTGCCGATGAGGCTCAGCGGTGCCAAGTCCTTGAGCGGGTCGTAGGGCACGGCCGGGTTCAGCAGCTTGGCAATTGTCATGTTGCCGTTGATCATCAGGCCGATGGTGTGGTCATCACGCGCTTTGGCCACGGCATCAGCCGCAATATTGCCGCCTGCGCCCACCTTGTTTTCCACGATCACCGGTTGGCCCAGGGCCTTGGACAGCGGCTCGCTGAACGTGCGCGCCGTGAGGTCGGGCGAAGACCCGGCCGGAAAGCCCACGATGATCTTGAGCGGCTTGGTGGGCCATGCCAGGGGCGCGGCGGCTGCTGCGGCACCGGGCTTGGCGGCGTTCTGGGCGAGAGCCCAGGGGGAGGCGGCTGCCAGCGCAATCAGCAGCGTAGACGCACGGCGAGAAACAACAGGACGTGACGACAACATGGGAAGGGGTCTCCTCAACAAGAACATTCAGGGGCCAAAACGACACGGGGCCCCAGAACTGGGGCCCCGTGAGGCAACTTCTGCAGCCGGGGATATTAACCCCGCGGCCCTCAGGCTCAGGCGTACTCCGCCAGCGCCTTCTTCATCTTCTTCATTGCAGCCACTTCAATCTGCCGGATGCGCTCGGCGCTCACGCCATACACAGCTGCCAGCTCGTGCAGCGTCATGCCGCCCGTGCCGTCATCGTTGACCTTGAGCCAGCGCTCTTCCACGATGCGGCGGCTGCGGTCGTCCAGGCTGCCCAGCGCCGTGGCAATGCCATCGGTGGCCAGGGCATCGCGCTGGCGCGACTCGATCATGGCCGTAGGTTCGTGCGAGGCGTCGGCCAGATAGGCAATCGGCCCAAAAGCCTGTTCGCCATCGTCCGAGGGTGCGGGGTCCAACAGCACATCACCGCCCGACATGCGGGTTTCCATCTCGATGACTTCCTCGCGCTTGACGTTGAGCTGCGCAGCCACCGTGTCGATTTCTTGGTCCGACAGCGTATCGCGGTGCGTGGCCGCATCAGCGGCAGACGCATCGGCCTTGAACCCCTGCTTCATGGAACGCAGGTTGAAGAAAAGCTTGCGCTGCGCCTTGGTGGTGGCAACCTTCACCATGCGCCAGTTTTTCAGGATGTACTCGTGGATCTCGGCCTTGATCCAGTGCATCGCATAGCTCACCAGACGCACGCCCTGGTCGGGGTCAAAGCGCTTGACGGCTTTCATCAGTCCCACATTGCCTTCCTGGATCAGGTCGCCATGGGGCAGGCCATAGCCCAGGTACTGGCGCGCAATCGAAACCACCAGACGCAGGTGCGACATCACCAGCCGACCGGCGGCGTCCAGATCGTTGTTGTCCTTGAGCTGCCGCGCGTAGGTCTGCTCTTCTTCGTGCGTGAGCAGCGGCAGGCGATTGACGGCGGAGATGTACGCGTCCAGGTTGCCCAATGGGGGCACCAGCGCCCAGGGGTTGGCGGGCGCCAAAGTCGTCGTAGCGGTTCCAGATTGAATGTTCATTCCGGGAATCCTTTCCTCTAAGCCATGATATTAGCACTCCATAGGACAGAGTGCTAAGCCAGGAGTTCCCCTCCGGTTGTAGGCGATGCCGCCTGCCTGGCACTGTCGTGCTAATTTCCAAGCAAACCTAACCCAGCTGGTCAAGTTTGCATCGGCACCAACACAAACAGCCTCCACGGAAACTGAGGTGCTTCATTAGTGTCAGCTCGGGAACCGAAGGCACGCGTTTGACTGG
>NZ_JBYCZW010000010.1:0-207103 GCF_057586455.1 Acidovorax sp. SRI_002
GCTACTGGGCAGAGGACGTCAATGCAGCCTCCAGGGCATCGATGAACAGGAAAGCGACATCGCACCCCGTCTGGTCAAAGATCTCCTGGAAGCAGGTGGGACTCGTGACGTTGATCTCGGTAACGCAATCGCCGATCACATCCACTCCAGCCAGTAGCAGGCCCCGCGCCTGAAGCACAGGCCCCAAGGCGTTACCGATTTCCCAGTCCCGTGTCGACAACGGCTTGGCAACACCCTTGCCTCCGGCAGCTAGGTTGCCCCGGACTTCGCTGCCCTGCGGGATGCGCGCCAGGCAAAAAGGCACTGGTGCCCCCCCGATGATGAGGACACGTTTGTCGCCTTCGACGATCTCCGGCAAGAACTTCTGAACCATGACACTTTGCGCGCCGTGGCGGTTCAGGGTTTCGGTAATGCTTCCCAGGTTGAGCCCATCCGGGCCCACGCGGAAGATTCCCATGCCGCCCATACCATCAAGCGGCTTGAGAATGATGTCCCCGTGCTCTGCATGAAAACGCTGAATGTCTGCGGCATCCCGCGTCACAAGAGTGGGCCCGATGAATTCCGGAAACTCCATGATCGCCAGCTTCTCCGGGTGGTCGCGCAGCGCACGGGGCTTGTTGAACACACGGGCGCCGTCACGCTCAGCCTGCTCCAGCAGGTGTGTCGCATAGAAATACTCGCTGTCGAAAGGCGGGTCCTTGCGCATCAGCACAGCATCGAAGCTAGCCAAGGGTGCACTGCGCTCGGGCTGTGCGGCGTACCACTGCACCGGGTCTGCTGTCAGTTGGATGTCGCACACACGGGCCGTCACCTTGCTGCCACGCTGCCAGGTAATGTGCTGCGGCTCGCACACCGCCAAGGTGTGCCCGCGCCGCTGAGCCTCGCGCATCATGGCGAATGTCGTGTCCTTGTAGATCTTGAAGCTTTGCAGGGGATCGGCAATGAAGAGCAGTTTCATGGTGTCAGGTCAGAAAGGTGTGCAGGTGCTGCCAATGGCAGATCACTTGCAGGCAGACAAGAAGAACAGGGAGCCACGCAAGCAGTGCGCCGTGTACCTCACGCTGGTAAACGCCTGTACTGTTGCACAAATAGCGCAATCCTGCCCGCGAACACCACGCAGCTGAGCGTCACCAGAAACGTAGAGGGTGTTGCACTTTAGATTTGAGGCCGCCAAGCGCAAGGGCCTGAAAACACCTTAGAACCTGTTCAAATCTCGATCTTGGACCCCAGTTCGACCACTGCGTTGTTCGGCAGGTGCAGGAAGTCTGCCGCGCCGCTGGCGTTGTGGTGCATCTGGGCAAACAGCTTTTCGCGCCAGGGGGCCATGCCGCCGCCCATGGTGGGGATGACCGTATCGCGCGAGAGGAAGTAGCTGGTCGTCATGGCCTCCAGCTCGCAGCCCCGGCCGCGCAGCAGCTCCAGCGCGCGGGGTACGTCGGGGTCGTTCTTGAAGCCGTAGTGGATCACCACCTGCCAGCAGTCGTGGCCCAGCGGTTCAACCTGCAGGCGCTTGTCCAGTCCGATCCATGGCGTCTCGTGGTTGTGCACCGTCACAAAGAGGTTCTGCTGATGCAGCACCTTGTTGTGCTTGAGATTGTGCAAAAGCGCATTGGGCACCGCGCCGGTTTCGGCAGTGAGGAACACTGCGGTGCCATCCACGCGCGTGGGCGGACTGACGAACACCGACTCCAGGAAGTCCTTGAGGTCGATTGCGTCGGCACGCAACTTGTCATTCAGCAGGCGGCGCCCTTCCTTCCACGTCATCATCAACGAGAACACGATGCCCCCAATCAGCAGCGGGAACCATCCGCCCTGGAACAGCTTGAGCAGGTTGGACGCAAAAAACGCCAGGTCCACCACAAAGAAACAGCCTGTGGCCGCAATACACAACGCCAGCGGGTAGCCCCAGCCATAGCGGATCACGAAGAAAGTCAGCGTGGTGGTGATCAGCATGTCCAGCGTCACGGCAATGCCGTAAGCCGCCGCCAGGTTGCTGGACGAGCGGAACATCACCACCGCAAGAACGATGGCGGCGAACAGCCCCCAGTTGACCAGCGGCATGTAAATCTGCCCCGTGTCGCGCACGCTGGTGTGCTGGATATTCAGTCGGGGCAGGTAGCCCAACTGAATCACCTGCTTGGTCACGCTGAAGGCGCCAGTGATAAGGGCTTGCGACGCGATCACCGTGGCCATGGTGGCCAGCACCACCAGCGGGATCAGCGCCCAGTCGGGTGCCATCATGTAGAAGGGGTTCTTCACGGCTTCGGGCTCGGCCAGCAGCAGTGCGCCCTGGCCAAAGTAATTGAGCGTGAGCGCCGGCATGGCCACGCCAAACCAAGCCAGGCGAATGGGCCGCTTGCCAAAGTGGCCCAGATCGGCATACAGGGCCTCGGCGCCGGTCACGCACAACACCACCGCACCCAGGATGATGAAGCTGGTGCCCGGGTTGGCCCACATGAACCCGACTGCATGGTGCGGGCTCAACGCCCAGAGGATTTCGGGGTGGCCCACGATGTGAGAGACCCCCAGGAGGGCAATGCTGAAAAACCACACCAGCGTGATGGGCCCGAAGAACTTGCCGATCCCGCTGGTCCCGCGCTTTTGTACGGCAAACAGGCAAAACAGCACGACCAGTGTGATGGGAATCACGTACTGCTTGAAGTGGGGCGAGACCACCTCCAGCCCTTCCACCGCCGACAACACCGAAATGGCCGGGGTGATGACGCCGTCACCATAAAACAGCGAGGTGCCGAAGATGCCCACTGCCAGCAGCACGCCGCGCAGCCGGGGTTTGTCCTTCACGGCCTGCGAAGCCAGGGCCAGCATCGCGATCAGCCCGCCTTCGCCATGGTTGTCGGCGCGCAGCACCAGCACCACGTATTTCAGCGAAACAATGACGGTCAGCGTCCAGAAGAAGATCGAAAGAATGCCGTAGATGTTGTCTTGCGTGAACGGCACATGGCCGGACCCGAACACTTCTTTGACGGCATACAGCACACTGGTGCCGATATCGCCATACACAACACCGATGGCGCCCAGCGTGAGCGCTGCGAGCGATGACTTGGAGCTTTGCACTGACCGCACCCGGCACACAAGGGTCGCCGGGTTCCGTTACTTTTGGGAACGCTATTGTGCGCTTGCGCCCGATCAAGCGCCTGGAGGCCACACCCTATGTTGCAACGCAGCAACTCACCCTTGGCAGTCGTGGGCCGACGTGGCAGGCAGCGTCCCCTGGCTGGCAGGAACGCGCCGTGGGCAATTCAGGGAAGAGGCTAGTCGTACACCTCGGCGTCGGGGTTGGTGGCCTCCAGCTCATAGCTGGCTGCCAGCATCGCCAGGCGGCCCACCACGCCATACATATAGAAGCGGTTGGGCGCACTCACCCCCGGGCGCACGCCAGGCTGGGGCATGTGGGTGCTGTGCTCAAAGGCCAGCGGCACGAAGCTGGCGCCCGGTGCATTGAGGTTTTCGTCCACGCCGCGCTCGGCATGCATGCGGTAGAAGCCGCCCACCACGTAGCGGTCCATCATGTAGACCACAGGCTCGGCCACGGCCTCGTGCACACGCTCTTGGGTCAACACGCCTTCCTGGATGATGAGGTCGTTGACCGGCTGGCCGTCCTTGATGACGGCCATCTTGTTCTTGGTCTTGCGGTTGACCGCATCCAGCTCCTTGGCATCGCGCACGGTCATGATGCCCATGCCGTAGGTGCCGTTGTTGGCCTTGACGATGACAAACGGCTTTTCGTTGATGCCGTATTCCTTGTACTTGCGGCGCACCTTGGTCAAAAGCGCATCCACCGTGGTCTGCAGCTTGTCCATGCCTTTGTCTTCGGCAAAGTCCACCTCGTCGCACTGGCTGTACATGGGGTTGATGAGCCAGGGGTCGATGCCCAGCATCTTGCCAAAACGCTTGGCCACCTCTTCGTAGTTCTTGAAGTGGGTGCTCTTGCGGCGCACGCTCCAGCCCGCGTGCAGCGGGGGCAGCAGGTACTGCTCGTGGATGTCTTCCAGGATGCCGGGGGCGCCGGCCGAGAGATCGTTGTTGAGCAGGATGGTGCAGGGGTCAAAGTCCTTGAGACCCAGGCGGCGCTTGGTGCGCACCACGGGTTCCAGCGTCACCGTGTCTCCGTTGGGCAGCTCGATCAGCGTGGGCTTCTTGATTTCGGGGCTGATGGAGCCCACGCGCACGTTGAGCCCGGCCATGTTGAAGATGCGCTGCAGCTGCACCACGTTGGCCAGGTAGAAGGTGTTGCGTGTGTGGTTCTCCGGAATGATCAAGAGGTTGCGCGCCTCGGGGCAGATCTTCTCGATGGCAGCCATGGCGGCCTGCACGGCCAGGGGCAGCATCTCCTTGGTCAGGTTGTTCCAGCCGCCGGGGAACAGGTTGGTGTCCACGGGCGCGAGCTTGAAGCCGGCATTGCGGATGTCCACCGAGGTATAGAACGGCGGCGTGTGCTCCATCCACTCCAGCCGGAACCAGCGTTCGATGGCGGGCATCGAGTCGAGAACGCGCTGTTCGAGTTCGTTGATCGGCCCTGTCAGGGCCGTGATGAGATGCGGAACCATGGGAAGCCCTCAGAGGAGACGGGAACGATTGCAATCCATTGTAGGGTTGGGGCGTGACCGGCCTTCGCAAGCCCGCCGGGCGGATTTTTCGGGCTGCCCCCGCTCAGCGCCGCCAAAACGCCGGGGTGAGCAAGGCCATGAAGCTCAGAATCTCCAGCCGCCCCAGCAGCATGGCCAGCGTGCACACCCACACCTGAAAGTCCGTCAATACGGCGTAGTTGGACGCTGGCCCCACGCTGCCCAGCCCCGGCCCCATGCAATTGACGCTGGCGATCACAGCGGAGAACGCGGTCACCGGATCCAGGTCGGTGAGCAGCAGCACCATGCTCAGGCCAATGATGGTGGCGCCATACACCAGCATGAAGGCGAGCACCGAGAAGATCACCCGGTTGTCCACCACCGCATCGCCCAGGCGCACCGGCTGCACGGCGCGGGGGTGCACCAGGCGGTTCATCTCGCGCCGCGCCTGCTTGAGCAGGATGAGCATGCGGACCATCTTGATGCCGCACCCGGTGGAGCCCGCGCTGGTCGCCACGCCCGACAGCAGCAGCATGAACACGGGCGCAAACACCGGCCAGCTCAGGTAGTCCACCGTGGCGTAGCCGGTGGTGGTGGCAATCGACACCAGGTTGAACATGCCGTAGCGCAGCGCATCGAGCGGCGCATACACGCCTTTCACCCACAGCAGCACCGACACCAGCAGCCCCCCGCCCACCAGCGTGAACAAGGTGGCGCGCAGTTCGGGGTCGCGCCAAAACCCCTGCCAGTGGCCTTTGCGAATAGCCACAAAATACAGCGCAAAGTTGCAACTGGCCACCAGCATGAAGCCCACGGCAATGGCTTCCAGCAAGGGCGACTGATAAAAACCGAAGCTGGTGTCGTGGGGCGACAGTCCCCCCAGGCTCACCGTGGAAAACATGTACATCAGCGCGTTCACCGGGTCCATGCCCCCCGCCCAGTACGCCAGCGCACACGCCGTGGAAAACAGCGCGTACACCCCCCACAGCCCTTTCGCGGTTTCGGTCATGCGCGGGGTGAGCTTGGCATCCTTCACCGGGCCCGCCGCCTCGGCCTTGAACAGCTGACTGCCGCCTACGCCCAGCAAGGGCAACACCGCCACGGCCAGGATCAGGATGCCCATGCCCCCCACCCACTGCAAAAAGGTGCGCCACACGTTCATGGACACGGGCAATGCGTCGAGCCCGGTGAGCACCGTGGACCCGGTGGTGGTCAGGCCCGACACCGCCTCGAAGTACGCATGGGTGAACGACATGGGCCGGCCGATTTCATGGGTGACCAGCATCAGCGGCAGCGCCGCAAACAGCGGCAGCAGCACCCAGACCAGCGTGACCAGCATCACGCCATGGCGCGGCTGCAGCTCGCGCCGAAACAGGCGCAGCTTCCACCACAGGCCGCAGCCTACGGCCAGGATCGCAGCCATGGCCACGGGATAGATGTGCCACACCCCATCGCGCAGGAACCACGACACCGACAACGGCAGCCCCATGGTCAGCGCAAAGATCATGATCAGGATGCCCAGCACCCGCAGCACGGGAAACATGTCCACCATGGCGTCGTTCTCGCAGGCCCTGCGTCAGAAGAAAGTGGCGCTCACGCGGAAGAGCTTTTCCACGTCACGCACCAGCCGCTTGTGCGGCAGGAAGAACACCACGTGGTCGTTGCTCTCGATGACGGTGGAGCTGCGCGGGATGATCACTTGGGGTTCGCGCAAATCATCAGGCGGCGCGTCCGGCGAATCCGGCAGGCCGCGCACGATCAGGCCCATGTGCACCTCGTGCGGCAACTGCAGGTCGCTGACCTTGCGGCCGACCACGCGCGAGCTTTTGCGGTCGCCGCGCGCCACGATCTCCAGCGCTTCGGCCACGCCACGGCGCAGACTGTGCACGGCCTGCACATCGCCCTGGCGCACATAGGCCAGGAGCTCGCCCAGCATCGCCTGCGCGGGCGACAGCGCAATGTCGATCTGCGTGCCGTGCATCAGGTCGGCGTAGCTGCGCCGATTGATAAGGGCCAGCACCCGCTTGGCGCCCATGCGCTTGGCCAGCAGGGACGACATGATGTTGTCCTCGTCGTCATCGGTCAGCGCCAGGAAGAGGTCGATCTCTTCCACGCTCTCGCCGCCCAGCAGGTCTTCGTCCGTCGTATCGCCCTGCAGCACCAGCACATCGGACGGCAGACTGGACGCCAGCTCGATACAGCGATCAGGGTCGGACTCAATCATCTTGATGTGAAACCGCCCCGGCTCCTTGCTGAGCTGGCGCGCCAGCCGCAGCCCCACGCGGCCACCCCCGGCAATCATGATGCGCCGGACAGGCTGCCCCGGGCGGTCCCCGCGCCGGTGCAAGGCCGTGAGCACGTTGGCAATGTGGCCGCTGGCCGCCAGCACAAACACCTCATCGCCCGGCTCGATGCGCGTGTTGCCATCGCAGGCCACAAAGCGGTCCGGCTCGTCCTGAAACCGCCGGTAGATCGCCACCAGGCGCATGGCCACGTCGGGCAAGCTCTCGCGCAGCTCGCAGATGGTGCGGCTCACCATGGGCGCCCCGGCGCGCGCACGCACCGACACCAGGCAGGCGCGGCCGCCCGCAAACTCGCGCACCTGCATGGCCTCGGGGTATTCGATCAGCTTGCCGATGTAGCGGGTCAGAGACTCTTCGGGGCAGATGATGCGGTCCACACCAAAGCCCTCGGGGCCGGTCAGCCGCTCATCCAGCGTGAATCCGTTGGAACGCACCCGCGCGATGCGCTTGGGGATGTTGAACACCAGTTGCGCCACCTTGCAACACACCAGGTTGGTCTCGTCCTGTGCAGCGCAGGCGATCAGCAAATCGGTGTCCTCGGCGCCCGCCTCGGCCAACACGGCCGGTTCGATGCCATTGCCCACCACACCGCGCAGGTCAAAGCGCGACTCCAGGTCGCGCAGGCGGGCTGCATCGGTGTCGATGACTGTGATGTCGTTGCGCTCGGACACCAGGCTGTCTGCCACGCTCTGGCCCACACGGCCCGCGCCGAGGATGATGATTTTCATAAGAAATTGGGCCTTAGCGCTTTACAGGCAAGCGCTAGCAGCTATGAAATAAGAAGCAAATCAACCCCGCACCTCACCCTCGCCCAGCACCACGTACTTGAGTGAGGTCAGCCCTTCGATGCCCACCGGCCCACGCGCATGGAACTTGTCGGTGCTGATGCCGATTTCGGCGCCCAGGCCGTACTCAAAACCATCGGCAAACCGCGTGCTGGCGTTCACCATCACGCTGGCCGAATCCACCTCGCGCAGGAACTGCTGGGCGTGCATGTGGTCACGCGTCAGGATGGCATCGGTGTGGTGGCTCGAATAGTGGTTGATGTGGGCAATGGCCTCGTCCACACCGGCCACCACCTTCACGCTGATGATCGGGGCCAGGTATTCCTCGCTCCAGTCCTGCTCGGTGGCGGGCACCAGCTGGGCACCGGGCACCGAGGCCAGGATGGCCAGCGACTCAGGGCAGCCGCGCATCTCCACGCCCTTGGCGGCATACACAGCGCCGATCTGGGGCAAGAATTCGGCCGCCACGCCGCGCGCCACCAGCAGGCCTTCGCTCGCGTTGCAGGGGCTGTATTTGTTGGTCTTGGCGTTGTCGGCCACCTTCACCGCCATGGCGATGTCGCAGGGGTCGTCCACATAGGTGTGGCAGTTGCCGTCCAGGTGCTTGATCACGGGCACCTTGGCATCGCGGCTGATGCGCTCGATCAGCCCCTTGCCGCCGCGCGGGATGATCACGTCCACAAACTGCGGCATGGCAATCAGCTGGCCCACGGCCTCGCGGTCCGTGGTCTGCACCAGCTGCACGCCGTGCTCCGGCAGGCCCGCCTCCGCCAGTGCCTGCTGCACCAGCTTGGCCAGCGCCTTGTTCGAATCAATCGCCTCGGAGCCACCACGCAGGATGCAGGCATTGCCGCTTTTGATCGACAGCGACGCGGCCTCAATGGTCACATTGGGGCGGCTCTCGTAGATCATGCCGAACACGCCTATCGGCACGCGCATCTGGCCCACGCGGATGCCGCTGGGCTGCTGCTTCATGCCCAGGATCTCGCCAATGATGTCGGGCATGGCGGCGAGCTGCTCGCAGCCTTCGGCGCAGGTCTCCAGCACCTTGGGGCTGAGCTTGAGGCGGTCCACCATGGGCTCGGACAGGCCGTTGGCCACAGCGCGCTCCAGGTCTTTGGCGTTGTCGATCTGCAGCGCAGCCACGTTCTCACACAGCAAGCGTGCCAGCGCCTTGAGCGCTTTGTTTTTGATAGCTGCTGGCGCTTTGGCCATCAGCGCAGAGGCCGTTTTGGCCTGGAGACCGAGAGAATGCGTGTATTCGGCGACGTGGAGGGCGTTCATCCAGCGATTTTGCCGCACTTGGCTTTACCCTTGCGGCCTTGCCCTACTCGCACATCCTTGGCCATGACCACCACCGCCCCCGCCCAGCTCGTCGCCCTGACCGAAGCCTTGCAGGCCTTTGAACGCGGCGACCACACCGCCGCCACCCTGAGCACCCTGGCCCGCCAGCAAACCACCCTGCTCGCCGCCCTGCCCCCACGCTACGGCGAGGTGCTGCTGAACCTGCTGGACCGGCTGGAGTCGAGCGCGCTGTTTTCAGAGGAAAGCTGCTCATTCAGCCAAAAGGATCTGGTGGCCAACCTGCGGATGTGGGCAGACAAAGCGCGCGGGGTGCTGGAGCAGCCCTGAAGCCCACGGGCAGACAAAGTCCGCCACTTCATCTTTGATAGCTACTTGCGCTTACTGGATAAGCGCCAGAGGCCAAAAACACTCAAATTTATCGGCCAACCTTACCGCGCGGCCTGGGTCAGCCTGCACACCTGCAACGCAAGCCTCTGCAGCGCCTGCCACCCGTCCGTGGGCCAATCGGGCTGCTTGAGCCCCTTGACGATGCCGTCCACGATATGCGCCGACTGCAGCAGGCGCGCCAGCGCCGCGTCGCTGGCCCTGGGCAGGATGCGTTCATACAGCTTTTCCTTGGCGCCCCACACCCGGTTTTCGCGCAGGGCCATGGGTAGAGGGCGGCCGGCGTTCATGGCGTCTTTCACGCGCTTCAAGGCACGGATGTCTTCGGCCAGCGCCCAGTGCACCAGCACTTCGGCCTCACCCTCGGCCTGCAGGCCGTCGAGCATGCGCTGCACGCGGGCGGTATGGCCTGAGAGCACGGATTCAGAGAGCTTGAACACGTCGTAGCGCGCCACGTTGAGCACAGCGGCTTCGACCTGGGCCTGTGTCAGCTCGCCGGGGGGGTGGAGCAATGCGAGCTTTTGGATCTCCTGGTGGGCGGCGAGCAGATTGCCCTCCACCCGGTCGGCAAAAAACTGCAGCGTGCGCTGGCCCTCCTCGCCCGCCACCACGCGCTGGCCCTGGGCGGCCAGACGCTGGGCGATCCACTGCGGCAGCATGCCGCGCTCGATGGGGTCGATCTGGATCGAGGTGCCGCTGGATTCCAGCGCCGCAAACCATGCGCCCGTGCGTGTGGCCTTGTCCAGGCGCGGCAGCATCACCAGCGTGAGCGTGCTGTCGTTGCCCTTGGCGGATTCAGCAATCTGCTGCAGCGCCACGCCGCCATCCTTGCCGGGCTTGCCCGAGGGGATGCGGATCTCGACGATCTGCTTGTCGGCAAACAGGCTCAAGCTGCCGCCAGCTGCCAGCACAGCGCTCCAGTCAAAGTGAGCGCCTGCTACCGTGTACGAGGTGCGTTCGGTATAGCCCTGAGCACGGGCCGTGGCGCGGATGGCGTCTGCCGCCTCCTGCTGCAGCAGGGGCTCGTCGCCATGCAACACGTAAAGCGGCGACAGGCCCCGTTGAAGATGCGGTGAGAGTTGGGCCAGGGCGACTTGCATGCGGCAAAGTTTATCGCCTGGGCAGGCCCGGCACTGTGCACATTGCCAGCAAATGCCCTCACAGTGCACAAGAGAGACCGCGAACTAGTCAGCTGCAGTGCTATTCACTGGCGCCCAAAGCCCCGAGAATTCCCCCGGGGCGCGTACACGCGCCCGTACCGACATCGACTGCCTTCCCAGAAAGCCCCCGCACCATGCCACCCAACGCCCTGCGCAGCGCCCAGCCCACCAGCCTGATCGGCGCCCCCACCGACATCGGCGCCGGGGCGCGCGGCGCCTCCATGGGGCCCGAGGCCCTGCGCGTGGCGGGCCTGCAGGCAGCGCTGGAGTCGCACGGACTGCAGGTGTTTGACCGGGGCAACTTGAGTGGCCCCGCCAACCCCTGGCAGCCGCCCGTGGACGGTTATCGACACCTGCCCGAGGTGGTGGAGTGGAACCAGCGGGTGTTTGACGCCGTGTATGCCGAACTGCAATTGGGCCACCTGCCCATCCTGCTGGGTGGCGACCACTGCCTGGGCTTGGGCAGCATCAGCGCCGTGGCCCGCCATTGCGCAGAAATGGGTAAGAAGCTGCGGGTGCTGTGGCTGGATGCCCATGCCGACTTCAACACCAGTGCACTCACGCCCAGCGGCAATGTGCATGGCATGCCCGTGGCCTGCCTGTGCGGGTTCGGCCCCGAGGCGCTGACCGGGCTGGCCCGCATGCCGGGCGGTGGCGCGGCGCTCCGCCCGTCGCAGATCCGACAAATCGGCATCCGCAGCGTGGACGCAGGCGAAAAGCGCTTTGTGCATGAGCAGGGCCTGGAGGTGTTCGACATGCGCTACATCGACGAGGTGGGCATGCGCCAGACCATGCAGCAGGCGCTGGCCGGACTGGATGCACACACCCACCTGCATGTGAGCTTTGATGTGGACTTTCTGGACCCCGACATCGCGCCCGGCGTTGGCACCACGGTGCCGGGAGGCCCCACCTACCGCGAGGCGCAGTTGTGCATGGAGATGATTGCCGACAGCGGGCGCCTGGCCTCGCTGGACATTGTGGAACTCAACCCCGCGCTCGATGTGCGCAACCGCACGGCGGTGCTGGCGGTGGACTTGGTGGAGTCGCTGTTTGGCAAAAGTACGCTCATGCGGACATCCCCCTGAGCACCTGCGCCTCGCCCATCACGAACGCCCGGCACGGCGCTGTCGCTGCCTGCTGCTCTGCGCTACCGCCAAGAGGCCACAGCCGCACGCCTGGGCTCAGCGCTTGGCCGCTGCCAGGCGGCGCATAAGCTGCTGCACCAGGTCGGTCCGCATGTTGCGGTAGAGCAGTGCTTCCTCAGCCTCCTTGGCCAGGGCGATGGTTTCGTTGTAGCTGATGTCGCGCTGCTGCAGCAGCTCGGTCTCGGGAATCAGTTCGGCACCTGCCGGGGTACGCAGCCGGAACCTGATGCGCAGGCGCAGCTGCAGTTCGCGCACCTGGCCGGAAGCATTGAGCCCCACCACCGCGCGCTCCTGCTGCTCCTGCAGCACATCCAGAATGGCATCGGCCGTGGGCATGGCCGCCGGGTCGCGCAGCAGCTGCAGCTTGCCGCCCGAACCCTCCAGCGTGCGCTGCAACTCCCGCGCGAGGGGCGAGCCTGCAGGTGCTGCGATGTAGAGCGAGTCAAACCCGAACTCGGGCACGCCCCGCAGCCGAAATCCGCAAGCGGACAGCAGGGCCACGGGCGCGAGGGAGAGCAGTGTGCGCTTGTTCATGGGGGCTATACCACCACGTTCACGAGGCGGCCAGGCACCACAATGACGCGCTTGGGCGCAGCGCCTGCAGCCTGGGCCACAAACGCCTCGCTGGCCAGGGCAATGCGTTCGATCTCGGCCTTGTCGGCCTGTGCGGGCACATGGATGGAGCCGCGCAGCTTGCCGTTGACCTGCAGCATGAGCTCGATCTCGTCCTGCACCAGCGCGTTCGCATCGACCTGGGGCCAGGGTGCATCCAGCAGGTCGCCCAGTTCGGCCGCGTAACCCAGGCCGCTCCAGAGGCTGTGCGCAATGTGGGGGGTGGCCGGGTACAGGCAGCGCAGCAGGATGCCAAAGCCTTCGATCAGCGCCACCTGGGCACCAGCCGAGTCGGTGGCCTTGAAGTCTTCGAGCGCGTTGATCATCTTCATCGCGCCGGAGACCACGGTGTTGTACTGCATGCGCTGGTAGTCGTAGTCCACCTGCTTGAGCACGGTGTGGATCTCCAGGCGCAGGGCCTTGGCTTCTTTGCCAAATTCAACGTCTTTCAGGCTGCTGGCGCTTGCCACGCTTGCGCTTGCAGCTCCCATATCCATAGCAGACAGCTTGAGGCCAAAGTTCCACACCCGGCGCAGGAAGCGGTAGCTGCCTTCCACCGCAGCGTCGTTCCACTCCAGCGTGGCCTCGGGCGGTGCGGTGAACATGGTGTACAGGCGGGCAGTATCGGCGCCGTACTTCTCGATCAGGTCCTGCGGGTCCACGCCATTGTTCTTGGACTTGGACATGGTGCCCACGCCCTCGTAGTCGATGGGCGTGCCCACGGGCAGCAGGCCGTCGCCGCTGGTGGCTTCGTTCTTGAGCTTGGCGCCGATGATCTTGCCGCCTTCATCGAGCACATGCTCCACATCATGCGGCCAGAAGTAGTCCTTGCCGCCCTTGGCGGTGCGGCGGCTGTAGATGTGGTTGAGCACCATGCCTTGCGTGAGCAGCTTGGTGAAGGGCTCGTCCACTTTCACCAGGCCCAGGTCGCGCATGACCTTGGTCCAGAAGCGGGCGTACAGCAAGTGCAGGATGGCGTGCTCAATGCCGCCGATGTACTGGTCCATCGGCATCCAGTAGTCGGCACCTCCCGCCACCATCGCGTCGGCATTCTTGGGGTCGCAGTACCGCATGAAGTACCACGAGCTGTCCACGAACGTGTCCATGGTGTCCGTCTCGCGGCGGGCAGGCTTGCCGCACACGGGGCAGGTCACGCCCGCGTGGAAGCCCTCGTGCTTGTGCAGCGGGTTGCCCGAGCCATCGGGGATGCAGTCTTGCGGCAGCACCACGGGCAGGTCTTTTTCGGGCACGGGCACGGCGCCGTGTTCATCGCAGTGGATGATGGGGATCGGCGTGCCCCAGTAGCGCTGGCGGCTCACGCCCCAGTCGCGCAGGCGCCAGGTGGTCTTCTTCTCGCCCAGGCCCTTTTGCTCCAGCGCATGGGCCACGGCGTTCACGGCTTCCTTGTACGACAGGCCGCTGAAGCTGTCGGAGTTGATGGTCACGCCGCGCTGCTTGTCGCCGTACCAGTCGTTCCATTGGTGGTAGTCGAAGTGTTCGCCATCAACCAGCACCACTTGCTTGATCTCGATGCCGTACTTGAGGGCGAACGCGAAGTCACGCTCGTCGTGCGCGGGCACGCCCATCACGGCGCCGTCGCCATAGCCCATGAGCACGTAGTTGCCGACCCAGACCTCGACCTTCTCTTCGGTCAGCGGGTGGGTGACGAACAGGCCCGTGGGCACGCCCTTCTTCTCTTGCGTGGCCAGCTCGGCCTCGGTCGTGCCGCCGCTCTTGCACTCTTCGATGAAGGCTTTCAGTGCAGGGTTGGTTTTGGCGGCATGGGTGGCCAGCGGGTGCTCGGGCGCCACGGCGCAGAAGGTCACGCCCATGATGGTGTCGGCGCGCGTGGTGAACACGTACATCTTGCCGTCGCCGATCAGTGCACCGTCGTCGCCCGCGATGTCGTGCGGGAAGGCGAAGCGCACGCCCTCTGACTTGCCGATCCAGTTTTCCTGCATCAGCTTCACGCGCTCGGGCCAGCCGGGCAGCTTGTCGCCGGTGACGAAGTCCAGCAGCTCTTCGGCGTAGTCGGTGATCTTGAGGTAGTAGCCGGGGATCTCGCGCTTTTCGACCACCGCACCCGTGCGCCAGCCCTTGCCGTCAATCACCTGCTCGTTGGCCAGCACGGTCTGGTCCACCGGGTCCCAGTTCACGACCTGGGTCTTGCGGTAGGCAATGCCCTTTTCCAGCATCTTGAGGAACAGCCACTGGTTCCACTTGTAGTAAGTGGGGTCGCAGGTAGCCACCTCGCGGCTCCAGTCGATGGCCAGGCCCATGGCCTGCATCTGCTTTTTCATGTACGCGATGTTTTCGTACGTCCACTTGGCAGGGGGCACACCATTCTTCAGCGCCGCGTTCTCGGCGGGCAGGCCGAACGCGTCCCAGCCCATGGGCATCAGCACGTTGTGGCCGTTCATGCGCAGGTAGCGCGTGAGCATGTCGTTGATGGTGTAGTTGCGCACGTGGCCCATGTGCAGCTTGCCGCTGGGGTACGGCAGCATCGAGCAGGCGTAGAACTTCTTCTTGTTGGCGTCTTCCGTCACGCGGTAGGCATCGGTGGCGGTCCAGTGGCCGTGGGCGGCGCGCTCGACGTCTTGGGGAGAGTATTTGTCTTGCATGGGGGCTCAGGGGTGAGAGGGAGGTGCAGCCGCAGGGCCGCGCTGCGCAGATTTTAGGCTGTCAGGCCCCACCTTCCGCGCCTGGCGCCGCCAGCGGCCTGCGCAGAACGGCTGGCACGGCAGCGCACGGCGGTTTCAGGGGGCCTTGGCAGGGGCAGACGGCGCGCCTGCGGCCGGTGGCTCGGCCACAAAGCCGATGCGCTGCAGCCCGGCCAGATGCGCTGCGCCCATGACCTCGACCACGCGCCCGTAGGGCACTGCGGCGTCAGCGCGCAGCTGGATTTCGGTGTCGGGCCGTTCGGCGCCGATGCGGCGCAGGCGCTCAGCCAACGCGCTCTGCGACAGCGGCTGGTCGTCCAGAAAGGCTTGGCCCGACGCATCGACCACAAGGGTAACGAACTGCGGCGCACTACCGGGCGTGGCGCCCTCGGAGCGTGGCAGGTCGAGCCGGATGGAGCTGGCCAGCAGCGGTGCCGTGAGGATGAAGATAACCACCAGTACCAGCATCACATCGACCAGCGGCGTCATGTTGATGTCGCTCATGGGCTGTGGCCCGGTGGTGCGTTCGAGTCTGCCGAAACTCATGCCCCCACGCTCCCCATGGGGGCTGACCCGCCTTGGGGCGGCCCGGCGGCGGGTCGGCTCGCATTGCTCAGACCTTCTGTGGTGCCTGCCAAACTCTGGAGTGCCGCCGTGTCAATGACCAGTTCGCGCAGGTCGCGCGCAAACCCTTCCAGGTCCGCCTCGATGCGGCCGATCAGCCGCCCAAACACGTTGTAGGCCAGCACGGCGGGGATGGCCACGGCCAGCCCGGCCGCCGTCATGACCAGGGCCTCGCCCACGGGGCCGGAGACGCGGTCGATGGTGATCTGGCCCGCGCCCGCCATGGCCGTCAGCGCATGGTAGATGCCCCACACGGTGCCCAGCAGCCCCACGAACGGCGCGGTGGAGCCCACCGTGGCCAGCAGCACCTGGCCAAACTGCAGGCGCCCCAGCACGCCATGCAGGGCATCGCGCAGCACCCGGGTCAACCGCTGAGACAGGCTGCCCGCGCTGGCCAATGAGGCCGGGGCATCGGGCAGAGAATGATTTGCTATTGAATTTGCAGCAACCACCAGAGGCAAGACCAGCGCAGCGCGGTCAAAAGACTGCAAACGTTGTGCTGCAACCTCCATGGATGGCGCCTGCCAGAACGCCGCAGTGCAGCGGGCCACGTCGGCACTGGCCTGGCGCATGAGCCGCAGCTTCCAGACGATGACCACCCAGCTTGCCACCGACATGGCCAGGAGCACCAGTGCGGCACCCTGCGTGACGGCGTCGCCCTGGCGCCACCAGTGGAGAGCGTCCATCAATACCTCGCTATTTGGCGCATCGCCCGCAACTGGCGCGCCCGAAGCCAGTGCCACCGTGGAACTGGCTTCGCCAGGCCACGGGTGGCGTCCCCCTGTAAGGGGAAGATGCGAAGCATCTCAGGGGGTTTCTCATTGCAGACCGAGCACGTCGAACATGTCGAACATGCCCGTCTTGTGCCCAGCGAGGAACCGCACCGCCCGCAGGCTGCCCTGTGCGTAGGTGGAGCGACTGGAAGACTTGTGCGTGATCTCGATGCGCTCGCCGATGCCCGCGAACAGCACGGTGTGATCGCCCACGATGTCACCACCCCGGATGGTGGCGAAACCGATGCTCGACGGGTCGCGCTCGCCGGTCACACCTTCGCGGGCGTACACGCCACATTCCTTGAGGTCGCGCCCCATGGCGTCGGCAATCACCTCGCCCATCTTGAGCGCGGTGCCCGAGGGCGCATCCACCTTGTGGCGATGGTGGGCTTCGATGATCTCGATATCGTAGCCCGTGGCCATGGCCTTGGCCGCCATCTGCAGCAGCTTGAGGGTGACGTTCACGCCCACGCTCATGTTGGGCGCCATGACGATGGCGGTGCGCTGGGCAAAGACGGCAATCTCGGCCTTTTGCGCATCGGTGAAGCCCGTGGTACCCACCACGGCTTTTACCCCGAGTTCGCAGCACACGGCCAGATGGGCCAGGGTGCCCTCAGGGCGTGTGAAATCAATCAAAACGTCGGCGTTTTTCAGGCCCGCAGCAATGTCGGCGGTGATGGCAACACCGCTGGCATGGCCCAGAAACGCGGTGGCATCCGAACCGATGCCGGGGCTGGACGGCACGTCCAGCGCGCCTGCCAGCACACAGTCATCACTGGCGCGAAGGGCCTCGATCAGCATGCGGCCCATGCGACCGGAGGCACCGGCAACGGCAACACGGAGGGGGCGCGAGGGCGTGGATGCGGGGGCAGGCGAAGGGGTCCCTGTCATGAGTGTCCTGTACGTTGTCGTTGGCTTTGAAGTGAGGCGGGCATCGATCTACCCGTTGCCCCACCGGCCAGATCGCGAAAATCAGCGTGCTGGCGCTTCCAGCGGCGGGTAGCTGACAGAAGCAGGCTCCAGCGGGGGCGCTGTCGGGGAGGCAGATGGCCGTTGCGACGCAGGGTAGCGGGCCAGTTGCTCCGGTGTGGCCTCCAGCACGGGCACCTTGCTTTTGGAGCCACGCGAGCCCAGTGTGGCCACGAACTCGGTCTCTGTGGGCATGGGGTCGCCTTCGGAGCGGTCCAGCCCATCGCCCTTGAAATACACGGTCAGCTTGCGGGTCTGGGCTTCTTCACCGGGGCGTTTGAGCGTGAACACGTATTCCCAGCGGTCTGCATGGAACAGGCTGGTGACCAGCGGCGTACCGAGGATTTCACGCACCTGCTGGCGGCTCATGCCGGGCTGGAGCGCCTCGACCTGCTCGCGCGACACAAAATTGCCCTGCACCACATCGATTTTGTAGGGAGTGACAATGCTGGCAATGCGGGTACTGGCACCATCCAGGCTACTGCAACCGGCCAGGGCGGCCACGCTGGCACCGACCAAAAGGACCAGGCCCAGGCGGGCGCTGAAACGGGCTTTGACGGGCATGGGTAAAAGGGCTGAGGATATGATCGCCCCATTGTAGCGGTAGGCCTTCTGACCTTGAGGCCGAGGCCCGCATCCCGAAAGACCATGCCATGACCAACATCGACGAACTCAAAAGCACGGGACTCAAGGCCACGCTGCCCCGCCTGAAGATTCTGGAGATCTTCCAGAAAGGCGAGCAACGCCACATGACGGCCGAAGATGTGTTCCGCGTGCTCCTGGAAGAGCGTTCGGACATTGGTCTGGCCACGGTCTACCGCGTGCTCACGCAGTTCGAGCAGGCGAGCATCCTGATCCGCAGCAATTTCGAGAGCGGCAAGGCGGTGTACGAACTCAACGAAGGGCAGCACCACGACCACTTCATCTGCACGTCGTGCGGTAAGGTGGAGGAGTTCTACGACCCCGAGATTGAAAAACGCCAGCAGGCCGTGGCCAAGGCCAAGGGCTGGCTGGTGCAGGACCACACCATGGCCCTGTATGGCCAGTGCGCTGCCTGCGCAGCGAAGTGAGCTCCCCCTGAGGCGCTGCGCGCCTTCCCCCTGAGGGGGACGCCCCCGGTGCGGCGGGGCGGCCCTTGCACGGGGGCGCTGGCATCGGGCGGTGGTGGTGCCAACAGTGCGCCCCAGCTTGTTTTGGGGCTGGATTCCTGGCAACCCGACCTTGGCGAACTCAACCGCCGGTGTCACGCTCCATGGCGCGGCGATGGCGCTCCACAAATTCCTGGTAGGTATCAATGCCGCGCAGTTGCAGGATGGTGTTGCGCACGGCGGCTTCGACCAGCACGGCGATGTTGCGGCCAGCCACCACCTGGATCACCACCTTGAGCACGGGCACGCCCAGCACGTCTTGCGTGAGTGGTTCGTAGGGCAGGCGCTCGTAGTCGCGCTCCAGGGTCTCCTTGCGCACCAGGTGCACGATGAGTTTGAGGCGCATCTTGCGGCGCACCGCCGTCTCGCCAAAGATGGCTCGGATATCGAGCAGACCGATGCCGCGCACTTCCAGCAGGTTCTGCAACAGATCGGGGCACTTGCCCTCGATGGTGGTCTGGTTGATGCGGTACAGGTCCACCGCGTCGTCGGCCACCAGGCCGTTGCCGCGCGAAATCAGCTCCAGGCCCAGCTCGCTTTTCCCCAGGCCAGATTCGCCGGTGATCAACACCCCCAGCCCGAGAATGTCCATGAACACGCCGTGCATGGTGGTGCGGTCGGCAAAGTGCTTAGACAGGTAGGCACGCAGCACGTCGATCACAAACGCCGAGGACTCGTGCGTGGAGAACATCGGGATCTGCGCGCGTTCGCACATCGACACCAGCGCATCGGGGGCGGTCTGGTCGTCGGCCAGCACCAGCACGGGCGGCTCCAGCGTCACGATGCGGGCAATGCGACGCTTGCAATCGTCGGGAGACGCGCTGCTCAGATAGGCAATCTCGCGCTCGCCCAGGATCTGGACGCGGTAGGGATGGATGTAATTGAGGTAGCCGACCAGATCGGCCCCGGAGCGCGCGGACCGCACGGCCACTTCGTCAAAGCGCCGCTCGGAAGCGCCCAGCCCGGCCACCCACTCCCACTTCAGGGGGCCGCGAAATTCCTCAAACAGAACATCGGCGCTGACAACATTGGGCTTCACGGCGAATCAGCGAAAGTGCGCAGCGCCAGACAGGCTCAAGCCGTTTGCGTGGACTGCCAGCCGGCAATCATGCCGTGCAGTTCGGCAGCATCGGTGCAGGCCTTGAGCCTTTCACGCAGGGCCGAATCGCTGAGCAGTTCGGCAATCTCGGAGAGGATTTCGAGGTGCTTCTGTGTGGCGGCTTCAGGCACCAGCAGAAAAATCAGCAGACCCACAGGCAATTCGTCTGGCGCATCGAACCCGATGGGGTTCAGCAGCTGGAACACGGCAGCCATCGGTGCCTTGAGGCCCTTGATGCGCCCGTGGGGAATGGCCACGCCATGGCCCAGTCCGGTGGAGCCCAGGCGTTCACGCGCAAAGAGGCTGTCGGTGATCAACGCGCGCGAGAGACCGTGCTGGCTCTCGAACAGCAGACCCGCTTCTTCAAAAGCACGCTTCTTGCTGGTGGCGTCAACGCTCACAAGCACTTGAGCGGAGGGCAGGATGGAGGCGAGTCGGTTCATGGTCAAGGGTAACAATTATGCACATATTGGCGAAAACCCTGAGCGCGGCGCTGTGGGCAACAAAAAAACCGCCCGAAAGGGGCGGCTGCTGTGCCAGGCTCAGGGCTGGCGCATCAAGCGTGCAGTTCGCGCTTGGCGGCTTCGTGGTGGTGGTCCTGCAGGCGATCTTTGTGGCGCACCACCTGACGGTCCATCTTGTCGACCAGTTCATCCACGGCAGCATACAGGTCGGCGTGGGAGCTTTCGGCAAACAGGTCGTTGCCCTTCACATGGATATTGCATTCCGCTCGCTGCCGCTTTTCCTTCTCCTTTTGCTTCTCTACCGTCAGCAGTACCTTGACGTCGACAACTTGGTCAAAATGGCGGGTGATCCGGTCCAGCTTGGTGGTGACGTAGTTGCGCAAGGCTGGGGTAACTTCGAGGTGGTGACCGCTGATCGTCAGGTTCATAGATAAGTCTCCTGTAACACTCTCTGTGGAAGAAGCGCCGTCCTGGATCAGAGGAGCGGCCCGGCGAACTTGGATGCATCCCGTTGACGTGAAGTCACTATGCCCCCGCCCTTCCTGAAAAGCAATCCCATTCCGCCCCGACCCGCTGGGTTATGCCCGCCAAGGTGCCAAGCCCCCAAAAAGCGCGCACAATGGCTGAGTTGCCGGGGAGCACACGCCCCGCCAGTCGGCAGTTGCTCAGCGTGCCGAAGGCGCTGCACCATGCAGCGTCAACCGCCCTGCCACCACCATCGACAGCAGGCTCGCGGCAATACCCACCAGCGCCGCCATCCAGTAGTTCTGCACCAGTCCCTGCGCGTCGCGGCTGATCAGCATCCCGCCCACCAAAGACGCCGCCCCCATGGCAGCAGACTGCACCGATGCGTTCAAGGTCATGAAGGTACCGCGCAGCGGTGCCTGCGCCGCAGAGGCCACGATGGCCATGCCCGGAATCATCCGGCCGCTCACAAAGGCAAACATCAGGGTGGACACCGCCAGAATGCCCCACAGCGGCAGCCCCTGCACCAGCGTGATGCCCAACAGGCAGGGCGCCGCAGCCAGGGCCAGCCAGCGAAAGGTTCGCACCTTGCCGCGCAGGTCCGTCAACCGGCCAAACAGGCGCGCGGTGAACAGGGTCGCGACACCTCCACACAGGTAGGCCACCGGAATCTGGTCGGCCCGCACACCAGCATTGGTCTGCATGTAGATGGTGATGTAGGGAATCACCGTAAAACCTGTAAACATGAGCAACGCGGAGAACAGGAACGCCCAGCGATGGTTCGGGTCGACAAGCACTTGTCCGATGCCGCCCAGCGCCGTTCGTCCGCTGGCCGCCTGCACATGGGCCGTCATCGCCGGCATGGTGCGCGCCGCCAGCACGGCCAGCAGCCCCACCATCGCGGCAATCGCAATGAACGGCATGTTCCAGCCACCCACCTCGGCAAGGATCAGCCCCAGCGGAACACCGGCCACGGTCGATACCGAGAACGAGGTCATCACGATGCCCATCGCACGGCCGCGCCGCTCGAACGGGATCACGTCAGCCACGATGGTTTGCGACAGGGCCGACAAGACACCCCCGAATGCCCCCGCCAAAACGCGCGCCACCATGAGCGTGCCGTAGGTGGGCGCCACGCCACAGGCCAGTGTGGCCAGCCCAAACAGGACGTAGAGGACCAGCAGCAGCCGCTTGCGCCCGAACCGGTCAATGTACGTAGACGCCAGCAAACCCGAAGCCCCGGCCGACAGCGTATACGCCGACACCAGCAGTCCGAACTGCGCGTCGCTGATGGAAAACAGCTGCGTGAACCGGGGCCCCAGCGGCATCATGATCATGAAGTCAAGGATGTGGGTGAACTGAATGCCCGCCAGGGTGAGCAGCAGCCAAAGTTCGCGGCGGGGAGTGAGCGCAGAGGTGGAGGTCACAGGGGGCGCGGCCGAAGGCGGCACTGTCAGATTCAGGGCCACACAGTGTGCCGCAAGCTCACCGAGCGCGCAGGTCCGCACTAGCGGCCTCATGCACGCCGGTACATGCCCCTGCCAAGCCCCCACCGAGCCCTTGCCGCAGACACGCGTCAGACCCGCGCGTAAAATCCAAAGGTTGCGCGCACGCACTTGAAGACTTCACCAGCTCCCGCGCTTCACTCCCCGTTTTGCGGCCTGCCTGCAGCGCACATCGATCGCCCACACCGACACCATGACCCAGCCCAGCTCCAACGCCCTGCACACCTCCGCCCTGACATCGCTGCCCCTGCTGGCACGCGGCAAGGTGCGCGACAACTACGCCGTGGGCGACGACCGCATCCTGATGGTGGCCAGCGACCGCCTGTCGGCCTTTGACGTGATCATGGGCGAGCCCATTCCGGGCAAGGGCGAGCTGCTCACCCAGATGGCGCTGTTCTGGTTCGACAAGCTCGGAGATATCTGCCCCAACCACCTGACGGGCGACGCGCCGGAAAGTGTGGTGTCTCCGGAAGAAGCCCCGCAGATCCGTGGCCGGTCCATGCTGGTGCAGCGGCTGCAGCCCATTCCGGTCGAAGCCGTGGTGCGGGGCTACCTGGCCGGCAGCGGCTGGAAGGAATACCAGGAATCACGCGCAGTGTGCGGGGTGCCCCTGCCAGAAGGGCTGACCAATGCCGCCAAGCTGCCCGAGCCCATCTACACCCCGGCCGCCAAGGCCGCTGCGGGCGAGCACGATGAAAACATCACGTTCGAGCGCACGGTGGAGATGATTGGCTTGGACCTGGCCACCCGCATCCGCGACCTGAGCATTGCGATCTACAAGGCTGCTGCCGACATCGCGCTCGCCAAAGGCATGATCATTGCCGACACGAAATTCGAGTTTGGCCTGGCGCCCGATGGCACGCTGGTGCTGATGGACGAAGTGCTCACGCCCGACAGCTCGCGCTACTGGCCCGTGGAAGGCTACGAGGCCGCCCTGGCCGCTGGCCAGAACCCACCGAGCTACGACAAACAATTTGTGCGCGACTGGCTGGAGCAAGCCCAGGTGAACGGCAAGCCCTGGGACAAGACCGCGCCCGCCCCCCGCCTGCCGCGCGAAGTGATCGAAAAGACCGCCGCCAAGTACCGTGAAGCGCTGGAGCGGCTGACGGCCTGACGCCTCCGTCAGCCCCCACCAAAAAGAAAAGGCCCTTCCCGGGCCTTTTCTTTTTGGTGGGGTGAACCCCGCTCAGCTCAACTGAGCACCACGCTCGACAAGCGGCGCCGGTAGGTCGCCACCACCGGGTCGTCGGGAGGGATCTGGCCGTCGGCCACCTTCACCTTGGGCAGCTCGATGATTTCAAGGATGGCCACATAGGTCTTGCGGGCGGCCTCTTCGCCCCAGGCCTTGTCGCGCATGAGGATTTCGAGCAGTTCGTCCATGGCGTCCGTCCAGCGCTGGTCGGCCATGAGCCAGCGGGCGCGGGCGTAGCGGGTGTCAAAGTCGCGCTTGTTGGCGGCGATTTTTGCATCAAAATCGGCACCAGCGCCTTCCCCATAAGCGTTAGAAGCTACGAAATCAATAGCATCCATCCAGGCTTTCAACGCACCCAGCTTGCGCGAGGCTGCGGCCTTGGCGATGACGGGGGCAAAGGCGACCTTGGCGTCGTCCTCGCGACGCAACTGCAGCAGCAGCTTGACGTAGTCGAAGCGCGCGTCGTCATTGGAAGGATCGGTCACCACGGCGTGCTGCAGCTTCTCCAGCGCGGTACTGGTGTCGCCTTCGGCCAGGGCGTCCTGGGCTTCTTCTTCCTCGATTTCCGCCACCAGTTCTTCGGCGGTGGGGATGTGCTTGTCCAGGAAGGCGCGCACCTGGCCTTCGGGCAGGGCGCCCATGAAGCCATCCACGGGCTGGCCGTTCATGAGCAGCACGCAGGTGGGAATGCTGCGGATGCCGAACATGCCCGCCAGCTGCTGCTCCTGGTCCGAATCGATCTTGACCAGCTTGAAGCGGCCCGCGTAGTCGGTCTCCAGCTTTTCCAGCACCGGCCCCAGCGACTTGCAGGGGCCACACCAGGGCGCCCAGAAGTCCACCAGCACGGGCACGTTCATCGAGGCAGCAACCACCTCGGCTTCAAAATTTTCTACGGTGACGTCAATCATGGCGGTGTGGAGGCCAGGGGCCTGTGGAGCGGTTTGCGCGCTATTTTGGCCCATCGAAACAGCCCCATGCCGGGAAGGGAGGCGCAAAAAGTAAAATCGCGGGTTCCACCTACAGCGGCAGAGCAGGCGCAACCTGCCCGCCAGCGCCCTCCACACCATGAAACCCATCCAGATCGGCGTGGTCATGGGTTCCAGCAGCGACTGGGACACCATGCAGCATGCAGTGCAGATTCTTGAACAGTTCGGCATCGCGCACGAGGCCCGCGTGGTCTCGGCCCACCGCATGCCCGACGACATGTTTGCCTACGCCGAGGCCGCCGCGGGCCGGGGCCTCAAAGCCATCATCGCGGGCGCCGGTGGCGCCGCCCACCTGCCCGGCATGATTGCCGCCAAGACCACCGTGCCCGTGCTGGGCGTGCCCGTGGCCAGCCGCCACCTGCAGGGTGTGGATTCGCTGCACAGCATCGTGCAGATGCCCAAGGGCATCCCCGTGGCCACGTTCGCCATCGGCACGGCGGGCGCTGCCAATGCGGCCCTGTTCGCCGTGGCCCTGCTGGCCAACGAAAGCCCCGAACTGCGCCAGCGCCTGGAAGCATTCCGTGCCGAGCAGACGGAAGTGGCCCGCAACATGACCTTGCCGCCCGCATGAACACGACCCCCACGCTCCACCGCTGCGCGGGTCGCTGCCCCCCGAGGGGGCCGCTTTTTCATCTTGGGGCGGCCCGGCGATGAAAAAATCCACCCATCAACCCCTTCTGCCCGGTAGCACACTGGGCGTGCTCGGCGGCGGCCAGCTGGGCCGCATGTTTGTGCACCAGGCGCAGGCCATGGGCTACTTCACGGCCGTGCTCGACGCCGATCCCACCAGCCCCGCCGGGCTGGTGAGCCACCACCACATCCAGACCGGCTATGAAGATCCGCAAGGCCTGGCCGAGCTGGCCCGCCTGTCGGATGCGGTGACCACCGAGTTCGAAAACGTACCCGCTGCCGCGCTGGCCGCCCTGGCTGCGCAACGCCCCGTGTCGCCCGCCGCCAGCGCGGTGTCGGTGGCGCAGGACCGTGCGCGGGAAAAGGCCCACTTTGTGGCCTGCGGCGTGCCCTGTGCGCCGTATGCGGTGATCGAAACGGCGGAGCAACTGGCTGCAGTTTCTTCTGATCTGTTACCAGGCATCCTGAAGACGGCCCGCATGGGCTACGACGGCAAGGGCCAGGTGCGCGTGAAGACGCCCGCCGAGCTGGCCGCTGCATGGGACTCTGTCGGCAAGGTGCCCTGCGTGCTGGAGAAGATGCTGCCGCTGGCGCTGGAATGCTCGGTGATCGTGGCGCGCGGCGCGGACGGCGCCACCGTGCACCTGCCCGTGCAGCGCAACCTGCACCGCGACGGGATTCTGGCTGTGACGGAGGTTTTTGAACAAAATCTGCCCCCAGCGCTTATCCAACAAGCGGTAGCAGCTGCAATTTCGATAGCAAATGGTTTGCAATACGTCGGCGTGCTCTGCGTGGAGTTCTTTGTGCTGCAGGACGGCAGCCTGGTGGTGAACGAGATCGCCCCGCGCCCACACAACAGCGGCCACTACAGCCAGAACGCCTGCGATGTGTCGCAGTTCGAGCTGCAGGTACGCACCATGGCCCGCCTGCCGCTCACGCAGCCGCGCCAGCACAGCCCCGCTGTGATGCTCAACCTGCTGGGCGACCTGTGGTTTGCGCACGGCGACGCCGCGCAGACGCCCCCCTGGGCCGAGGTGCTGGCCCTGCCCGGCACGCACCTGCACCTGTATGGCAAGCGCGACGCCAAGCGTGGTCGCAAGATGGGGCATCTCAACATCACCGCAGCCACCCCCGAAGCAGCACGTGCCACTGCCCTGCAGGCGGCGGCCCTGCTGGGCATCGCACCGTTCTGACCATGATTCTTGACGGCACCCAGCCCGCATCCATCGCCGCCGCAGCGCGGGCCGTGCGCAGCGGCGCGCTGCTCGGCCTGCCCACTGAGACGGTGTACGGCCTGGCGGCCGACGCCAGCAGCGATGCCGCCGTGGCGCAGATCTTTGCGGCCAAGGGGCGCCCCAGCGACCACCCCCTGATCGTGCATGTGGCCAATGCCGAGGGCATTGCGCACTTCGCCAGCGAGGTGCCGGGCTTTGCGCAGAAGCTGGTCGATGCCTTCTGGCCCGGCCCGCTCACGCTCATCCTGCCGCGCCTGCCCGGCGTGGCCAGCGCCGCCACGGGCGGGCAGGACAGCGTGGGACTGCGCTGCCCCGCCCACCCCGTGGCCCATGCCCTGCTGCAGGCCTGCGCCGCACCCGGCGACAGCGACGCCCAGGGCGGCCCGCCCGTGTGGGGCGTGGCCGCCCCCAGCGCCAACCGCTTTGGCCGCGTGAGCCCCACCACCGCCCGGCACGTGCAGGACGAGCTGGGCGCCGAGCTGCTGGTGCTCGACGGCGGCCCGTGCGAAGTGGGCATCGAAAGCACCATCGTGGACTGCACGCGCGGCGTGCCCGTGCTGCTGCGTCCCGGCGCCATCACGCGCGAGCAGATCCGGGCGGCCTGCGGCATTGCGCCGCTGTCCAAAGACGACATGCCCGCGCTCACGCCCCGCGCCTCGGGCACGCTCGAAGCGCACTACGCGCCCGCCGCCAAGGTGCGGCTGATGGACGCCAAGGCACTGCAGACCGGCCTGGACCTGCTGGGCGCCGACGCCGCCCACATTGCGGTGTATGCCCGCGCAGCGCTGCGCACCCAATCGTCCAAGCTCGTCATGCGCCGCATGCCCGACGACGCCACCGCCACGGCCCAGCAGCTGTTTGCAGTGCTGCGCGGCTTTGACGACGATGGCGTGAAACTGATCTGGATCGAGACCCCGCCCACCAGCCCGGAGTGGGAAGGCGTGCGCGACCGACTGCAGCGTGCGTCTGCAGCGTGATTCCGGCCGCGCCAGGCGGCTTTACATGCGTTGACGTTGCACCGCTAAACTACCCCCCACTTTTCTGGAGAAATACATGGCAGCAAATTGGATGCGCCGCACCGTACTGGTCGCCGCATGTGCGTCGGCCGCGTTGCTCGCGGCCTGCGGTTCCAGCACCACCGAATCGGCCATCGCGCCCGAGCGCTTCATCGCGTTTGGCGATGCCAACAGCGATGTGGGGCAAAAAGGCACGCGCTATACCGTCAACGACGGCAGTGTGAACAACTGGACCCTGCAGGTGGCTGCCAACTACGGCAAGCCCCTTGCGGCCGCCTCTGCGGGTGGCAAGAGCTATGCCGTAGGCAATGCCCGCGTCAAGATCAAGCCCGACGCGGCAGGCAACGCCAGCACCCCCACCATCACCGAGCAGATCGACACCTTTTTGGCCAGTGGCAGCTTTGGCGCCAGTGACGTGGTGTTTCTGAGCGGCGGCATCAGCGACGTGATTGCCGGCATGGCCGCCGTGCAGGCCGGCACCCAGACCGAGGCCGCCATGGTGGCCGCAGCCCGCCAGGCGGGTGAAGACATGGCCGCGCAGGTGCGACGCCTGGTCGCCGCAGGCGCCAAATATGTGGTCGTGACGGGAACCTACGACCTGAGCAAGACCCCCTGGGCCAAGACCATTGGCCGTGAAGCCCTGTTGGCCGATGCGAGCAGCCGCTTCAACGACGGCCTGCTCGTGGGCATCGTGGACCTGGGTGCCAACGCGCTGTATGTGGACCTGGCCTACTACGTGAACCTGTACACCGGCGTGCCCGCCAACTACGGTTTCAACAACGCCACCACGGCCGTGTGCACCTCGGTGGATGCCACCAACGGCATCGGCATCGGCGCAGGACAGGTCAACTCTGCCCTGTGCACCGCCTCCACGCTGCTGCCGGGCGTCAGCCAGACCTCCTACGTGTTTGCCGACCCGGTGTACCTCACGCCCTCGGCGCAGCGCCAGTTCGGCACCTACGCCTACGACCGCCTGCGCGCCCGCTGGTAAGGGGCTGCTGACTCGCCCCAGCCGCCGCGGAGCCTGCTGCTGTGCTGGGGCAGCGGCCCACAAAAAAAGCCGACCCTTGGGTCGGCTTTTTGCTGTGCGGCTTGCTGTGGCAAGCCAGCTGGCTTACTTGACCATGTCGAACACAGCGCGCGCCTGGGCGTGGCAGAACGGGGGTTCGTAGGTGCCATGGTAGGCGCCGTAGTAGGTGGCAAACGCGGCCGATGCGGGGTCGGTGGGGGCCTGGCCACCCGGGCCAAAGGTGGCCTGGATGGCGGCATCGACGTCGACCGAGGTCACGTTGGTCAGGCCCCGGCTGTCGAAGTCGGCCTTCATCACGCGCTGGTGAATGGCTGGCGGCACTGTGGGGTCACCCGCGCCGCCGCACAGCAGCACGCGGGCCTTGGGGCTCCAGCCCAGCAGGTCGTTCTTCTTGGCCGCCAGGTACAGCGGGTGGGTGGTGCTGGTCTGCGAGCCCGTGATGAAGGCGGACTGGAACAGCGCATCGCGCGCCTGGTTGGGAGTGCCTGCGGGCAGGGTGCCCGAGGTGAGCAGCGTGGTGTAGGTCATCGTGGGGTTGGGCAGCAGGTTTTCGATGTAGCCCGAGTACGGTGCCTTGAAGACCTGCTTGACGTCCGTGTAAACGTCGCCATAGACCTTCTGCCAGGCCGTCACCAGATACGGCACGAAGAACTGCACCCCGGCAATCGCCTCCGGAATGCGCAGCGAGCCCGACAGGTTGTACGGGCCCGCCAGGTGGGCACCAGCAACCACATTGAATTCGCTGCCGTAGTCGCGTTCCGCAGCGCGGTGCGCGGCCATCGACGAGTGCCCGCCCTGCGAGTAGCCCGTGAACATGACCTTGCCCGACAGATTGGCCCCCACGGTGCCCGCTGCGTTGCGCGCGGCACGCACCGAGTCGATGACCGTGGTGGCTTCCGAGTCGGCATGCAGGTAGGGGTGGTAGCTGTAGCCCGACTTGGCAAAGCCCAGGTAGTCGGTGGCCACCACCGCATAGCCCTGGGCGGCGTACATGGCGGCGAGCAGGAAGGTTTCGTTGTCCTGTGGGTTGGCCAGGGTGCGGGGCTTTTGCACATCGGTGCCCTTGGCGTAGGCAATCAGCGGTGCGGCCGTGCTGCAGCTGCCAGCGGGCACCAGCATCACGCCCGAGGCGTTGGTGTTCTCTCCGGCCTTGGCGCCGACGGTGGCGTAGTTGAGCGCCACCACCTTGACATCACACTTCGCCTTGCCCGTGATGGCCTGCAGGCCGCTGCTGGAGGTGCCTGCGTCGATCTGCGCGGCCGTCAGCGTGGTCATCACGGCAGGGGGGTCGATCAGCGAGCCACGGTCTGGATCGTCAGAGCCACCGCAGGCGACAAGCAGCACCGCAGCAGCGGCAACACAGGTAAGGCGGAAATACTTCATGGATGGATACCTCAGGTCAAGAAACAACGACGCATCGTGCGCGCACCTGCACTGCACCATCCATAGGGGATAACGCGGACCGAACCAGCGGGCAGACGCCTAGGTGACAGCAGCCCGCCAGCAGTGGCCGCTCAACGATGGCCACGCGCCCCGTAGACCAGCTTCATCCCCAGGATCGTCCCCGCCAGCGCGAGCGTGATGGCGTTGGCCACCACGATGGGCCACGCCGCCAGGACGACGCCATACACCAGCCACAGCGCCACCCCCGCCGTGAACACGCTGTACATGCCCAGAGAGATGCCCCGGACATCGCGCGTGCGGAAGGTGTGCAGGGCCTGCGGAACGAAGCTGCAGGTGGTCAGGAAGGCGGCAACGTAGCCGATCAGCTCGGTGGTGGACATGAAGGGAGGCGGGTGACTGCGCGGCGGATGGCTGCGCGAGTGCGCATTATTCACTGGTCGCGCGCGGTCCAGTCGATCAGGCTGTCGAGCACGGGCCGCGCAGCGCCGGCATTGGCATGGTTGACCACGGCCACCAGCACATACCGCCGCCCGCTGGCCGCGTGCACGTAACCGGCCACGGCCATCACATCGCGCAGGCTGCCCGTCTTGAGGTGGGCCGTGCCCGCACGGCTCTGGCTGCGGCGCAGCGTGCCGTCCACCCCGGAGATGGGCAGCGACGCCACCAGCTCCGGCATCACGGGCGATACCCAGGCCACCTGCAGCATGCGCGCCAGTGCCTGGGCCGTCAGGCGGGCATCGCGGCTCAGGCCTGCGCCGTTGTCGGCCTGGGGCAGCTCGGCGTCGCCGATGCGTGCAAGCCACCACTGGCGCAGGGCATCGCGCGCGCCGTCGAAGGTGGCCACGCCGTTTTTCTGCAATGCCAGCGTCAGGAACACCTGCTGCGCCATCACGTTGTTGCTGTATTTGTTCACGTCACGCACCACCTCGGACAGCGCGGGCGAGGTGACGGTGAAGGCAGGCTTCAGGCCAGGCGGCACCTTGCCCTCGCGCACGCTGCCCGTGAGCTTGCCGCCCAGTTCGCGCCACATGCCCTCCACCGCACGCGCCGCAAAGCCGCGTGGGTCGGCCGCCGCCACGGGCCAGACGCGCTCGCCACATGCCGCGGGGTACACGCCCTGAAAGCTCACCTTGGCCGGGTCGGCCAGCTCCGCCCGCAAGGCACCACGCCAGTCGCCACACTCGGTGCCCGGCGCGCCCAGCGCCACGGTGGCCTGGCGCGCCACGCCCGCCAGGGGTGGGTCGTACTGAATGCGCGCCAGGCCTGCGGCGGCATCCGGCACAAAGGTCATCACCGACGATTTGTAGTTGAGCAGCAGCGCGTCGGGCGCGGCGTTGTAGGGGCGCAGGGGCTCGCCATCAAATCGCGCTGGATCGTGGTCGGGCACCTCAAAGGCGGTGCGGTCGAGCACGATGTCGCCCACGATGACCTGGATACCCTGGCCCTGCAGGCGGCGCATCAGCAGCCACAGCCGCTCCATGACCAGCTTGGGGTCTCCCTGGCCCTGGATGTAGACGTTGCCCCGCAGGCTGCCGTCCTGCACCGTGCCCTGCAGATAGACCGGGGTGTTCCACACATAGGCGGGGCCCAGTTGCTCCAGCGCGGCGTAAGTGGTCACCAGCTTCATCACCGATGCCGGGTTCACCGGCAACTGCGCACGGTGCGCCAGGCGCGCAGGCGAAGTCTTGCCGCCCTGGGCATCCACCACCATCACCGACAGGGCCTCGCGCGGTAACCTGGCGCGGGCCAGGGCGGCTTCGACCTCGGGCGGCAGCGGGGTGGCGGGCGCCGCCGCCTGGGCCTGGGCCGTGTCAACAGCCCCCACCAGAGCCAACCAGGCCACAACAACACCCAGGGCGCCACGCAGCGCAGCGCGGCGCCAAAAAACAGGAAGCAAAAGCATGGAGCGAGTCTATCGCCCGGCAGGAAACCCACCTGGGCCGCGGCGGCCCCCAGACCCGCTGCAAGCGCCGCCGCCCCCACCCACCGATAATCCCCCGATGCGTTTTTCTCCTCGTGCCATCGGCCTGCTGGCAGCAGTCGTGACGGTCACCATCTGGACGGGTTTCATCGTCATTGCCCGCGCCTCGGCCCAGCGCACGCTCACCCCGTTCGACATTGCGCTGCTGCGCATCGTGGGCGCCAGCCTGGTCCTGCTGCCCTGGGGCTGGTGGATGGTGCGGCAGCGCACCACAGCACTGGGCTCTGCGGCCCCGCCCTCCAGCCTGGCAGGTATCTCGCCCCTGCCGCTGCGCACCACGGTGCTGCTGGGCAGCTTTGGCGGTCTGCTCTACGCCATGCTGGCCTATGCGGGGTTCTTCCACGCGCCCGCCACCCATGCGGCGGTGCTCATGCCGGGCAGCCTGCCGCTGTGGACGGCGCTGCTCGCCGCCGTGCTGCTGCGCGACCACATCACCCCGCTGCGCGCGGCGGGCCTGGCGCTGATCGTGGCAGGCGACCTGCTGGTGGGCGGGCGCAGCCTGCTGGCAGCGTTTTCGGGCGGTGATGTGTGGAAGGGCGACGTGCTGTTCATGCTGGCCGCCTCCTGCTGGGCCACCTACAGCGTGCTGGCCCGGCGCCACGCCGTGGACGCCGTGCAGGCCACCATCGCCATCACCGCGTTTGCCTGCCTGGTCTATGTTCCCAGCTATGCCCTGCTGATTGCGCTGGGAACCGTCACCAGCCATCTGGCCATTGCGCCGTGGAGCGAGATCGTCTTTCACATGGCGTTCCAAGGTGGCGGGTCGGTGGTGATCTCGGGCATTGGCTTCACCCGCATGATCCAGCACTATGGCCCTGTGCGCTCCACCATGATCACGGCCCTGGTGCCCGGCCTCTCGGCCATCGGCGCGGTGATTTTTCTGGACGAGCCGATGTACTGGAACCTCGTCGCCGGCCTGCTGCTGGTGACTGCCGGTATCCTGCTGGGCGTGCTGCGCAGGAGCCAGGCGCCTGCGGTCACCCCGCCCACGCCCGTGCCTGGCCCTACCGTCCCCTGACCTCCTTTGCCGCGCAACCCCACTGGCCCCATGAATCTGCTTGCTTTCGACACCAGCACCGACACCCTTTCCATTGCCGTCCAGCACGGGGATGCCGTGTGGCAGCACACGGGTCCCGGGGGCGCGCAAGCATCGGCCACCCTGATCCCGACGGTGCGCAGCCTGATGGCACAAGCGGGCCTGTCGTTCGACACGCTGGAGGCCATTGTTTTTGGCCGGGGCCCAGGCTCCTTCACCGGCCTGCGCACCGCCTGCGCCGTGGCCCAGGGGCTGGCGTTTGGCGCGCGCGCGGGCCAGGGTGTGCCGGTGCTGCCCGTGGACACCCTGCTGGCCGTGGCCGAGGAAGCGCGCCACGCGCACGGCTGCACGCAGGTGGTGGCGGTGCTGGACGCGCGCATGGACGAGGTCTACCACGCGCGCTGCGAATGGGTCGCTGCCGAGGGCCGCTGGCACACCGAGGCCGACTTTGGCCTGGGCGCACCGGAATCCGTGCTTGCCCCCGCAGGGTGGACGGTGGCGGGCAATGCGCGCACGCCCTATGGCGAGCGGCTGGCGCCCATGGCCGCCCACGTGGCCACGCTGCCCACAGCCACGGCGCTGCTGCGCCTGGCACCGGCCTTGCTGGCAGCGGGCGAAGGTGTGCCGGCCAGCGATGCGCTGCCGCGCTACATCCGCGATAAAGTGGCACAAACCACCGCCGAGCGGGCTGCGCTGCGCGCCGCCCAGGCGGTGCCCGCTCCTCTGTGAATCCTTTCTGCCAGACCCCATGAGCGCCCTGCCCACCCCGTCTGCCGGCGCGCCCGAGGCGCGCTTTGAAGCCCTCACGCTCGCGCGGCTGGATGCCGTGCTGGCGGTGGAACAACGTGCCTATTCGCACCCCTGGACACGCGGCAACTTCACCGATGCCATGGCATCGGGCTACCAGGCACAGGTGCTGATGGCGGACGAACACCTGCTCGGCTACTTCGTGGCCATGATGGGGGTGGACGAGGTGCACCTGCTCAACATCACCGTCACCCCCGAGTTCCAGCGCCAGGGCTGGGCGCGGGTGCTACTGGACGCGCTGGCCCTGTGGTCACGCGGGCGCGGCGCCCAGTGGCTGTGGCTGGAGGTGCGCGTGAGCAACCTGCGCGCCCAGCACATCTACCAGACACACGGGTTCCGACGCGTGGGCGAACGCAAGCGCTACTAC
Source organism: Acidovorax sp. SRI_002 (assembly GCF_057586455.1). Taxonomy (NCBI): domain Bacteria; kingdom Pseudomonadati; phylum Pseudomonadota; class Betaproteobacteria; order Burkholderiales; family Comamonadaceae; genus Acidovorax; species Acidovorax sp. SRI_002. Next base: position 33,672 of record NZ_JBYCZW010000010.1, read on the forward strand.
CCCGCTGACCTGGGCCAGCGCGAAGATGCCGTGGTCATGAGCCTGGCACTGTGAGCAACACCTTCAACCGGCCCTTTTTTCCATGAACCTTCACCTCGATGCGCGCCAGCGCGCCATGCTGCAAGAAATGGGCGTCACCGTGTGGGTGCAGCCGGAGGCACCCGTAGCCCGCACCACAGCCGGGGCCCCCGCCGTCGCCGTGGCGGCGCCCGCCCCTGCCGCCCGCATGGCGCCCCCCACCGCCCCGACACCCGCCGTGGCCAGCCCTCCTGCTGCGCGAGCGCCCCAGCCAGCGGCCCCGCGAGCACCCGCACCGGCACCTGCGGTAGAGAACGCAGGCGCAGCACCGGCCATCCCCAGCTTGCGGCTGCATGCGCCCCAGGTGCTTTACCCCAGCGCCGACCCATCGCAGACCCCGGCCGGGCTGGGTGGAGGCTGGCTGATCGTGACCGAGAGCCTGACGCCGGGCGAGCCGCTGGGTGGCGACGCAGGCCGGCTGCTGGACAACATGCTGCGCGCCATGCAGCTGCACAAGCACCCCCGTGTGTTCCTTGCTGCGCTGGAGCGCACTGCAGCCGGCGCAGAGACCAGTGGCGACAGCAACATCCCCGCCGCGCTGGCCGACGCCGTGGCTGAGTTACAACCCGCCCTGGTCCTGGTGCTGGGCCATGTGGCGGCGCGGGCGGCGCTGGGGCGCACCGAGCCGCTGGGCCGCCTGCGCGCGGGCCCGCACCAGCTGGCGGAATGCCCGGCCGTGGTGACCTACGACCCCGCGTTTCTCTTGCGCTCGCAAGACGTCAAGGCCGCCGCCTGGGCCGACCTGTGCCGGGCGCTTGCCATCGTGCGCCAGGCTTCGCCCGGCTGACCGCTGAGGGCGCGGGCATTTGCAACGACTCCACTGCAGCCGCAGTGCCATAATCCGCCGCCTGTCCATTTTTTTACGGAGAAAGCTCCTTGGAAACCTACCCGAGTTGGTAGCTTTCAGCTCCCCGGCCTGCCGCTGTGGGGTTGAAAGCACCCGATCCCCCACACCGCAGATGCCATACAACAAGGGAGTGAGCCCATGCTCAACATCTTCACGCTCGCCAATGGCCGGCTGTTCCAGGAAGAAATTGAATCGCTGGAAGAGCTGACCAAGTTCCAGCCGATCTGGGTGGACCTGGAAGCCCCCACGCTCGAAGAAAAACGCTGGATCAAGCAGCACTACGGCCTGTCCATCCCCGAGGATGCGATGGACGAGGACATCGAGGAATCCGCCCGCTTCTACGAAGAAGACAACGGCGAGCTGCACATCCGCAGCGACTTCTTGATTGACGACGACGAAGACCCCCGCTCGGTGCGCGTGGCCTTCATCCTGAACCAGCACAACGCCAACCTCAAGAGCCGGGGCGTGCTGTTTTCCATCCACGACGAAGACGTGCCGGTGTTCCGCCTGCTGCGCATGCGCGCACGCCGCGCGCCGGGCCTCATCGAGGACGCCAAGGAAGTTCTGCTCAAGCTGTTCGATGCCGACGCCGAGTATTCGGCCGACACGCTCGAAAACATCTACGACGAGCTGGAGAAAGTCAGCAAGCAAGTGCTGGCCGGCGACGTGACCGACGCCCTTGCTGGCGAGGTGCTGGGCGCCATTGCCCGCCAGGAAGACTTGAACGGCCGTATCCGCCGCAACGTGATGGACACCCGCCGCGCGGTGAGCTTCATGATGCGCAGCAAGATGCTCAACTCCGAGCAGTTCGAGGAAGCCCGCCAGATCCTGCGCGACATCGAATCGCTGGACAACCACACGGCGTTCCTGTTCGACAAGATCAACTTCTTGATGGACGCCACGGTCGGTTTCATCAACATCAACCAGAACAAGATCATCAAGATCTTCTCGGTGGCCAGCGTGGCGCTGCTGCCGCCCACGCTGATTGCGAGCGTGTACGGCATGAACTTCAAGTTCATGCCCGAGCTGGACTGGTCGCTGGGCTACCCGTATGCGCTTGCGCTGATGGTGGCCAGTGCGCTCGGGCCCATGTGGTATTTCCGCAAGCGCGGCTGGTTGAAGTAGCCCCCCTGTGGCGCTGCGCGCCTTCCCCCCCGAGGAGGGACGCCTCCAGCGGCCCGGCAGAGCCGGTTCCGCGGTGGCGCTGGTATTTGGGGTGCGCCGGTTTCACGGCACAGTTGTCGAACTTGTAGCCCCGGCGCTATAGCGGACTCCATGAATTCGGTCTCCCGACCGCTCGGGCTGAGCCTGTCGAAACCGAAGCGAAGCTGGTGATCGGTTCGTCGTTTATCTCAACGCAAAATATGAGTCAAATTGACCTGTATCGCTTTTCCATAAAGCGTTAGCAGCTATCAATTTCATAGTTTATGCATGAGGGCAAGCACCATGTGCTCGGCATAGCGGCTGGCCACGGTCTGCACGAAGAGGGGGAAGTCTACGTGCGCGGTGTCGTCGGCGCGGTCGGAGATGGTGCGCACAGCGGCGAAGGGGATGCCGTAGTCGTGACACACCTGGGCCACGGCGGCGCCTTCCATTTCTACGGCCAGCACATTGTGGCCAGCGTCGTGCAACGTGGTGCGCAGACGGTGGGCTTCATCGGCGGCAGAAACAAAGCGGTCCCCGCTGGCAACCAGGCCGTGGTGCGCGCGGTGCAGGGCATCTTCCGATGTGCTCTGCGGCGTAGATTTCAAGCCAAATTGGCCTCTAGCGCTTGATACACAAGCGTGAGCAGCTTCCAAAAGCGTAGCAGACAATGCCGCATCACAGACCAGGCGGCTGCGCGCGTAGCCCGGCACTTCCCAGCGGGGGAACAGGGGAGAGGCGTCCATGTCGTGTTGGAGGTAGTCCTGCGCTACCACCACGTCGCCCACATTCACGCCATCGCCCACACCGCCCGCAACCCCGGTGAAGACGATACGCGCCACACCGAACCGCTCAATGAGCGCCGTGGCCGTGGTGGCCGCCGCCACCTTGCCGATACCCGACAGCGCCAACACCACCGGACGGCCCTGCAGATCACCCAGCCAGAAAGCCCGGCCTGCGTGCATCACCCGCTGAGGGTGCAAGAGGTGATCAACCAGCGAGCTTTGCTCTTCGGGCAAGGCGCTGAGGATGGCGGTGGTCATGGGTTCTCCCTGAAAAACAAAGGCGGCCGAGGCCGCCTGGATTGTCAAGTGGGGCACGTGGCCCCACGGGTCACTTCTTGTCCCGAAGTTCGCGGCGCAGGATCTTGCCCACGGGGGTCTTGGGCAGCTCGGTGCGGAACTCGATGACCTTGGGCTGCTTGTAGCCCGTGAGTTCAGCGCGGCAGAACTCCTTGACCTGCGCTTCGGTGAGCGCGGGGTCTTTCTTGACGATCACGAGCTTGACGGCTTCACCAGTCTTCTCGTCGGGCACGCCCACCACGGCGCATTCGAGCACGCCGGGGCAGTTGGCCACGACCTCTTCCACCTCATTGGGGTAGACGTTGAAGCCGCTGACCAGCACCATGTCCTTCTTGCGGTCCACGATCTTGAAGAAGCCGCGCTCGTCCATGACACCGATGTCGCCGGACTTGAAGAAGCCGTCGTCGGTCATGACCTTGGCGGTTTCATCGGGGCGCTGCCAGTACCCGGCCATCACCTGCGGGCCCTTGATCGCGATCTCGCCGGGCTGGCCGAGGGTGGTGACTTCCTTGCCGTCGTCGTCGATCAGCTTCATCAGGGTGCCGGGGAGCGGCACGCCAATGGTGCCCGTGAACTCCTTGGCGGTCACGGGGTTGCAGCTGACCGAGGGACTGGTCTCCGACAGGCCGTAGCCTTCGCAGATGGGGCAGCCGGTCTTCTCCAGCCACAGTTTGGCCACGGCGCCCTGCACGGCCATGCCCCCGCCTACCGAGACCTTGAGGTTCTTCCAGTTGACGGTATTGAAGTCGGGGTGGTTGGCCAGGCCGTTGAACAGCGTGTTCACGGCCGGGAAGCTGTGGAAGGTGTGCTTGGACAGTTCCTTGAGCACGGCAGGCAGGTCGCGCGGGTTGGGGATCAGGATGGTCTTGCCGCCCGTGCGCATGCTCAGCATCATGTTCACGGTGAACGCAAAGATGTGGTACAGCGGCAGCGCGCAGATGCTGGTCTGCTGTTCGCCTGCGGGCACCTTCTTCATCACGGGGTCGTTCCACGCCTCGGACTGCAGCACGTTGGCGATCACGTTGCGGTGCAGCAGCACGGCGCCCTTGCTCACACCCGTGGTGCCGCCGGTGTATTGCAGCAGCGCGATGTCGTCAGGCTTGATGTCGGGCTTCTTGAGCGTGCCGCGCGTGCCCTGGGCCACCGCGTCATTGAAGCGCACGGCACCCGGCAGGTTGTAGGCGGGCACCATCTTCTTGACGTTGCGCACCACATAGTTGACGAGCGCGCCCTTGAGCAGGCCCAACTGGTCGCCCATGGCGCACAGCACCACGTGCTTGACGGGCGTGTTCGCAATGCAGCTTTGCAGCGTGGTGGCGAAGTTTTCGATGATGACGATGGCCTTGGCACCCGAGTCCTTGAGCTGATGCTCCAGTTCGCGCGGCGTGTACAGCGGGTTCACATTGACCACCACAAAACCTGCGCGCAGGATGGCGGCCACCGTGACAGGATACTGCGGCACGTTGGGCATCATGATGGCCACACGGTCGCCCTTGACCAGGCCCAGGCCCTGCAGGTAGGCCGCAAACGCACTGCTCAGGGAGTCGGTCTGGGCATAGGTCACTTCCTTGCCCATGAAGCTGTAGGCCACGCGGCCCGCGTACTTGGTGAACGCCTCGTCCATGAGGGCCACGAGCGACGGATATTGCGTGGTGTCGATGTCTGCGGGGACGCCTTGCGGATAGGCAGTCAGCCAGGGGCGATGGGTCATTGTTGTCTCCTGATAAGTTTTATTGAGGTCGTGAAAACCGTGCTGCGGCTAACAGCACGGTCGTGCTTTTTTTGCGGTGGAATTATGCCCGTCACCCCTTGAGCGCGGAAAGAACTTCGTCGAGCATTTTCTTGGCGTCGCCAAACAGCATGCGATTGTTGTCCTTGTAGAACAGAGGGTTGTCCACCCCGGCATAGCCCGACGCCATGGAGCGCTTCATCACGATCGAGGTCTTGGCCTTCCACACTTCGAGCACCGGCATGCCGGCGATGGGGCTGGACGGATCGTCCAGCGCGCTCGGGTTCACGATGTCGTTGGCGCCGATGACCATGGCCACGTCGGCATTCGGGAAGTCCTCGTTGATCTCGTCCATCTCCATCACGATGTCGTAGGGCACCTTGGCCTCGGCCAGCAGCACGTTCATGTGGCCAGGCATGCGGCCCGCCACCGGGTGGATGGCAAAGCGCACATCCACGCCTTTTTCGCGCAAGGTCTTGGTGATCTCGTACACCGTATGCTGGGCCTGGGCCACAGCCATGCCGTAGCCGGGCACGATGATCACACTCTTGGCGTCGCGCAGCAGCTCGGCCGTCTCGGCGGAGCTGACGGGTACGGCCTCGCCCTGCGGCTCGGTGGCCTCGCCTTTTTTGGCGGGAGTTCCAGCGCCCGAGCCAAAGCCGCCCGCGATCACGCTGATGAAGTTGCGGTTCATCGCGTTGCACATGATGTAGGACAGGATGGCGCCCGAGGAGCCCACGAGCGCGCCCGTGACGATGAGCAGGTCGTTGGACAGCATGAAGCCCGTGGCCGCCGCTGCCCAGCCCGAGTAGCTGTTGAGCATGGACACCACCACCGGCATGTCGGCGCCACCAATGGCCATCACCATGTGAATGCCGAAAAGCAGTGCGATCGCCGTCATCACCATCAGCGGCACCATGCCCTGTTCAATGGTCTCGGCGCGCAAGAACTCGCGGCCAAACCAGATCACGATCAGCAGCGCAGCCAGGTTCATCCAGTGGCGGCCGGGCAGCAACAGCGGCTTGCCACCGATCTTGCCGTTGAGCTTGCCAAAGGCGATCAGTGATCCGCTGAACGTGATGGCGCCGATCAGGATGCCGACATAGATCTCCACCTCGTGGATGATCTTCTCCGCGCCTTGCAGCTGGATCGAGGTATCCACATAGCTGGCAAACCCCACCAGGCAGGCCGCAAGACCCACCAGACTGTGCATGAGCGCGACCAGCTCCGGCATCTGCGTCATCTTGACGACCTTGGCCGCATACAGGCCAATGCCGCCGCCAATGACCAGCGCGCCGACGATCCAGGCCACCCCTGCGGGGCTGACGCGCGGGCCGAACACTGTGGCCAGCACGGCCAGCGCCATGCCGACCATGCCGAACAGGTTGCCCCGGCGCGAGGTTTCGGGGTTGGAGAGCCCGCCCAGGCTCAGGATGAACAAAATGGCCGCGCCCAGGTAGGCCACGGTAGCGAGACTTTGGGACATGTTCTGTGCTCCTCGTTGTTCTTGTCGTTATCGGATTACTTGCGGAACATGGCGAGCATGCGGCGCGTGACCGCAAAGCCACCGAACATGTTGACGGCCGTGAGCACCAGGGCGGCAAAGGCAAGCCACAGGATGAGCCCATCCGGGCGCCCATTGATGCCCGCATCGGGCGGCGCAATCTGCACCAGCGCGCCGATGGCGATGATGCTGGAGATGGCGTTGGTCACGCTCATCAGCGGCGTGTGCAGCGCGGGCGTGACGTTCCACACCACCATGTAGCCGATGAAACAGGCCAGCACGAACACCGTGAAGTGCCCCAGGAAGGCCACAGGCGCATAGGCACCGATGGCCCAGAACAGCACGGCCAGCACGGCAAAAACAATGGTCAGCGTCTTGGCGGACATGGGGGCACCGGGGCCATGGCTGGATTTCTTGGCGGCCACGGGTGCCGCCGCAGCCTTGGGTGCCGGTGCAGGGGCCTGCTTGAGCGGTGGCGCAGGCCAGGTGATGGCACCATCCTTGACCACGGTAAGGCCCCGGATCGCGTCATCCTCCATGTTGACCACGGCCACGCCGTCTTTGGCCTTGCACAGCTCTTCTGTCAGGCGCAGCAGGTTGGTGGAATACAGGGTGGACGACTGCTTGGCCAAGCGCGAAGCCAGGTCGGTGTAGCCGACGATGGTCACACCATGGCGCACCACGGCCTGGCCGGGCACCGTCAGCTCACAGTTTCCGCCTTGCTCGGCGGCCATGTCCACGATCACGCTGCCGGGCTTCATGCTCTGCACCATCTCGGCCGTGATGAGCTTGGGCGCGGGCTTGCCGGGGATCAGCGCGGTGGTGATGATGATGTCGGCGTCTTTCGCCTGCTCCGCGTACATCTTGCGCTGCGCGGCCTGGAAGCCCTCACTCATGACCTTGGCGTAACCGCCGCCGCCCGAGCCTTCTTCCTCGTAGTCCACCTTGACAAACTCACCGCCCAGCGACTTGACCTGGTCGGCCACCTCGGCACGTGTGTCATTGGCGCGCACGATGGCGCCCAGGTTGGCTGCTGTGCCGATGGCCGCGAGCCCCGCCACGCCAGCGCCTGCGATGAACACCTTGGCCGGCGGCACCTTGCCCGCCGCCGTGATCTGGCCGTTGAAGAAGCGGCCAAAGGCGTTGGCCGCCTCGATGACGGCGCGGTAGCCGCTGACGCCAGCGGTGGAGGTGAGCGCGTCCATCTTCTGCGCGCGAGAGAGCGTACGTGGCAGGCAGTCGATGGCGAGCACCGTGGCCTTCTTCGCGGCCAACTGCTGCATCAGTTCCGGGTTCTGGGCGGGCCAGATGAAATCGATGAGCGTCGAACCCTCGCGCATCAGCGCCACTTCGTCGCTGCTGGGCGGGCGCACCTTGAAGACGATATCGGATGCAGCCCACAGCGCGGCAGCGTCGCCCACGATCTGGGCCCCGGCGGCGCGGTAGGCGTCATCGCTGAAATTGGCGCCATCCCCAGCCCCCGACTCCACAGTGACCGCGAAGCCCAGCTTGATCAGCTTTTCCACCACATCGGGCACTGTGGCCACGCGCTTTTCACCGGGGAAGGTCTCCCTGGGCACGCCGATACGCTGCGGCTGCGGGACGGGGGTTGTCTGCATTAGAGGTCTCCTCGAGTTTCGTAATCGTTATGCAAGGCCGCCAGGCAGGGAAAAACTGGCGAGCTAGGGCCTGGATGTGGGCGTGGGGAACGGGAAAGGCGGAATGGCCAGGTGGCCGTCCACCATGCCGGCGCTCAGGCGCGCAGCCTGGGCCAGGTCATAGGCCCACTGCTGGAAGGGCAGGCCTGCGAGCAGGAACTCTTCGTTGTTGCGCGGCCGGACGCTGATCAGCCGCTGGTCCACCAGGGCATCCACCGCCACCCAGACACCCGCTTCGGTGACGTAACGGTAGCTCACATGCGCATAGGGGGTGCTCAGCGCGATCTGGCGGCTGGTCATCCATTGGCCCAGTTCGGGTCGGTTCTTTTCAAGCCACTTGGGGCTGCTCGCCCAAAGCTTGAAGCGCAGGCAGTCGGCGCGCACGGGGCTGCCATCCGCGGGATCTTTGACCACGACGTCCTGTTGCGGCGGGCAGTACCCCACCCCTTGCGGAGACCCGCGCAGATCGCCGGTGCGGTTGGTCTGCACGCGCACCGCAGCCAGCCACTCACCTTGCGCACCCCGCAGCGCCACCGCACGCGTCTGGAGCGGGGTACGGCCTGCGGAGCTGGATGTGGCTTCTTCGGAGGTTCCCAGGTCCTGCCACGCCCCCGGCGGCAACACCAGACGGGCGCGACCCACGGGATATTCGGACTTGGGAGGAACGGTCAGGGGCGCGCACGCCACCGTGAACACCGTCACAGCCAACACAGGCAAGAGAGGCAACAGCCGCCGGAACTTTGAATTTGTCAGAGTCATAGAGAAAGGTTCATACGAATTCGCCTTCAATCATCCCACGGCACCCGAGTCCGTCCATCGACGGCTTCTGCCATGCAACAACCAGCTCGGTGTAGCTGGTGAGAAATGTGTTGAAAGCGCCCTGGTATCGGACACTTCTTGCGGCGCTGCCGGTGGGCAAGCTGACCGCGAGCTTACATGAAGAAGATCTTGTCGCTGTCACCTTTGTCTGCTGTAGAGAGAACTCCCCAGTCTCTGCATGCAGACAGGCAAAAAAAAGCCTGGCAGCACAACGCAGCCAGGCTGGGCAGCGGCCCCTCAGGGCCTCATGCCAACGATCAGTTCACCACTTGGGCCAGCGTACCCGCAGCGTACTGGGCTGCCACAACCTGGAGGCTCAGGCCCTTGATCTTGCTGCCCTGGCCTTCGCAGCCGAACTCCAGGTAACGCTGCTTGCAGACCTGCTTGGCAGCTTCGCGGGCAGGCTTGAGCCATTCGCGGGCGTCGAACTTGTCGGGGTTCTCAGCCAGGAACTTGCGCACCGCGCCGGTCATGGCCAGGCGGATGTCGGTGTCGATGTTGATCTTGCGCACGCCGTGCTTGATGGCTTCCTGGATTTCCTCGACCGGCACGCCGTAGGTTTCCTTCATCTTGCCGCCGTACTGGTTGATGATGGCCAGCAACTCGGCGGGCACCGACGAGGAACCGTGCATCACCAGGTGGGTGTTGGGGATGCGCTGGTGGATTTCCTTGACGCGGCTGATGGCCAGGATGTCGCCCGTGGGCTTGCGGCTGAACTTGTAGGCGCCGTGGCTGGTGCCGATGGCAATGGCCAATGCATCCAACTGGGTGGCCTTCACAAACACGGCCGCTTCTTCGGGGTCGGTCAGCATCTGGCTGTGGTCCAGCTTGCCCTCGGCGCCGATGCCGTCTTCCTCACCGGCTTCGCCGGTTTCCAGGTTGCCCAGGCAGCCCAGTTCACCTTCCACCGTCACGCCCACCTTGTGGGCCATGTCCACGACCTTGCGGGTCACTTCCACGTTGTACTCGAAGGAGGAAGGCGTCTTGCCGTCTTCCATCAGCGAGCCGTCCATCATCACCGAGCCAAAGCCCAGGTCGATGGCGCCCTGGCAGACCTTGGGCGAAGTGCCGTGGTCCTGGTGCATGACGAGCGGAATGTGCGGGAAGGCCTCGACCGCTGCCTGGATGAGGTGCTTGATGAAGGGCTCACCCGCATATTTGCGGGCACCGGCGCTGGCCTGCAGGATGACCGGGGCGCCCACTTCGTCGGCGGCGGCCATGACGGCCTGGACCTGCTCCAGGTTGTTGACGTTGAAGGCAGGGATGCCATAGCTGTTGGCAGCGGCATGGTCGAGCAGTTCGCGCATCGAAACGAGGGGCATGGTCGTAGGGTCCGTTGAGGGTTGGGGAAGGCGCTGTAAGCCGGGCTTGGCGGTGGTAACCGCTTGGTAACTCGCAATTTTAACCGGGGGGCGTGACCGCCGAAGGGGGCAAATCCAACCGAAAACAGGTGGTAAAGGGCGGGGCGGCAGGCGCTGGCCCGAAATAGCCACCATGAATGTCTGCGACCCGCCGCAGGATCTCGTGGCCCAGATGCAGGCTGTCCGAGGGGTTTCTCGGCCCCGGAGCGACAGACGCATCGCCCTGGCGCCGCGCGCCGTCGTCGCACACCTGCAGCCATGCACCCGCCCCGTCAGAAGCACCTACCTGCACGGCGATGTGCGTGCCGTCTCGTGTGTGTTTGAGCGCGTTCTCCACCAGATTGCGCGCCGCGATGTCCAGCAGCAGCGCATGCCCAGACACCCACAGCGCCGGTGGCGCCGACAGTGCGATGTCGTTGCCCCGCTGCCAGGCCGCCTGGGCATAGTCGGCACACACCTGGCGCGCCACCGCGCACAGATCCACCGGCGCCTTGGCCTCATGCAGTTCGGCCCGGCTCGCGCGCGCCAGGGCCAGCAGCTGGTTGAGCACATGCCCTGCACGCAGGGCATCCTGGCCAATGCGGGCGATGGCCTGCGCCCGGGCGGCCGCATCCAGCTCGCCGCCCAAAGCACTGGCCTGCAGCGCAATGGAGGACAGGGGCGTGCGCAGTTCGTGCGCGACTTCATTGGCCAGCCGGCGCTCGCGCACCATCGCCGCCTGCTGGCGGTCCAGCAGGGTGTTGATCGATGCGACCACGGACTCGAACTCGTTCCAGGCATGGCGTGACGCCAGGCGCTGGGTGCTGGCGGGGTCGAGCGCCGCCACGTCGGCCGACAGGGCATACAGCGGGCGCAGACCGCGCCACAGCGCAAGCCCGAGAGCCAGGGACACCACGGGCAGCAACCAGAGGCCAGGCTCGATCATCTGCTCGGCAATGTCCTGGGCCAGCTCGTCGCGCTCGCGCAGCTCCAGCAGCACCATGATCTTGTGCGTGCGTGCCGCGTCCCACTGGGAAAAACTGCGCCACACCACACCCTTCGCCCCCAGCGCCATGTTGGCGAACCCCTCGGCGGCGCTGAAAGCAGGAACGGGCGCCGTACCGCTGTGATGGAGCAGACGCCCCTGCGCATCCCACTGGACGACGCTGAGCGATTGCTGGTAGTCGTGCGATTTGAGCCAGGGTGTGGCGACCCGCTGGGTGACCTGGGGCCCCTCGGCAGCCTCGTTCGCACGCAGGTTCAGCAACAGGGCGGCCACGCTGGCCAGGTGCCCGTCGGTCAGCTCATCCGCCTCGTGCACCCCCGTCTGGTAGCCCATGAACACAAAGCTGCCCCACACCAGCACCAGCGCGCCCAGGGACCACAGCAGCAGCTGCCGGGTCAGCGACGGCCTGCGCGCACTCCCCCCGGGCGTTGCGGCAGCAGCGCTCATGCGGCCGCCTCCTGGGGCATGAAGTAGCCCACACCTCGCATGGTCTGGATACATGCGCTGCCCAGCTTGCGCCGCAGGTGGTGAATGTGGACCTCCACCGCATTGCTCTCGATGGCCGCATCCCAGCTGTACAGGCGCTCTTCGATCTGCTGGCGCGAGAGCACCCGCCCCCGCGCCTCCAGCAACACCAGCAGCACCGAAAACTCCCGGGGCGACATCTCCACCAGCTTGCCGCCTTGGTGCACGGTGCGCGCCGCAGGGTCCATCTCGATATCGCCATAGCGGATGGTGGGCGAGGCCCGCCCGGCGGCCCGGCGCAGCAGGGCGCGCAAGCGCGCATCCAGCTCGTCCATGTCAAAAGGCTTGGCCAGGTAGTCATCCGCCCCCTGGTCCAGCCCCGCAATGCGCTGGTGGACCTGATCGCGGGCGGTCACGATGAGTACAGGGGTGGAGGGATCGGGCAAAACCTGCGCAGAAGCCGCTCCCCCCGGCGCCGGGCTCAGGCGTAACCGCCGCAGCAGATCGCCGCCATCACCGTCGGCCAGCCCAAGATCGAGCAGCACGGCATCAAAGCGCTCCGCGCGCAACGCCCCCCAGGCACTGGCCACGCCATCACACACATCCACCGCATAGCCACGTTGCTGCAGGTTCGTGCGCAGGCCTGCGGCAATGCCGGCATCGTCTTCGACAACGAGTATTCGCATGCAGCGATTGTCGCCGGGCGCGGCCACCTGCGCGGGGTCATTAAGGCGGCGTTAAGTGGCGCGCCCTATGGTCGGTGGAATGCTGTCCACGCCTTCCTCGCCCCGCCGCTTCGCCCACGACCACCGTACCTTGCTCCTGTGGACCCTGGGCATCCTGATCGCCATCGTGGCATGGGACGCTGGCGGGCAAGACATCCCCCTGGCCCGCGCGTTTGGCTCGGCCAAAGGGTTCCCACTGCGAGAACAATGGTTCTTCGTGCAGGTGCTCCACGAAGGGGCCCGCCGCCTGGGATGGCTGCTGGTGCTGCTGCTGGCGCTGGGCGTTTGGTGGCCCTGGGGGGTGTTGCGGCGTCTGGATGTGGGTGAGCGCCTGCAGATGGCCATCAGTGCCTTGCTGGCGCTGGCGGCCGTGAGCGTGGGCAAGAACCTCAGCACCACCAGCTGCCCCTGGGACCTGGCGGAGTTCGGCGGTGTAGCGCGGTATGCCTCCCACTGGGCGCTGGGCGTGGTCGATGGCGGCGGTGGGCGGTGCTTTCCGGCGGGCCATGCCTCGGCGGGTTTTGCCTTCGTGGGGGGCTACTTCGCGCTGCGCCACAAGGCACCGGCTGCCGCGCGCTGGTGGCTGGCTGCGGCGATGCTGGCAGGCTTGGTGCTGGGTGGAGCCCAACAGGTGCGCGGCGCGCACTTCATGAGCCACACGCTGTGGACGGGCTGGCTCTGCTGGACGGTGGGCTGGCTGTGCGACCTGGGAGCGTTGGCACTGCGCCCACGCCTGGCGGCGTTGTCTCTCGCCAACGACCCGCCACACGCGGCCAGCTAACGACTCAGAACCTGGCTATTCAGCTCGCCACGCAGATCTTCAGCATGTTGGTCCCGCCCGGCGCACCCATGGGTTCGCCGCAGGTGATGGCGTAGACATCGCCCTTTTGCACGATGTTGCGGTTCTTGAGGTGGCGCTCGGCCTGCTCAAGGGCCGTATCGCGGTCAGCACTGGTGTCCATGAGCAGGGGGCGCACGTTGCGGTACATGGCCATCTTGCGCTGCGTGGTCACCTTGGGCGTGAGCGCATAGATGGGGATGCGGATGCTGTGGCGGCTCATCCACAGCGCCGTGGCACCGCTGTCGGTCATGGCCACGATGGCCTTGGCGCCCAGGTGGTGGGCGGTGAACAGTGCGCCCATGGCAATGGACTGGTCGATGCGGCCAAAGGTCTGGCCGGTGAAGTCCGCGTCCAGGTGATGGTCTTCCGCCGCCTCGGCCGCTGCGCAGATGGTGGCCATTTCTTCCACGGTTTCGAGCGGGTAGCGGCCTGCGGCCGTCTCGGCGCTCAGCATCACGGCGTCGGTGCCGTCCAGCACGGCGTTGGCCACGTCACTCACCTCGGCGCGCGTGGGCACGGGGTTGGTGATCATGCTTTCCATCATCTGCGTGGCGGTGATGACGACCTTGTCCAGCTCGCGCGCCATGCGGATCATCTTCTTTTGCAGCGCGGGCACGGCCGCGTTGCCCACTTCCACCGCCAGGTCGCCGCGCGCCACCATGATCCCGTCGCTCACGCGCAGGATGGCTTCGAGGTGCGGGATGGCCTCGGCCCGCTCGATCTTGGCGATCAGGCCAGGCTTGTGGCGGTACTCGGACGCGGCCACATTGCACAGCTGGCGCGCCATTTCCATGTCGGTCGCGTTCTTGGGAAAGCTCACGGCCACGTAGTCGGCCTGGAAGCTCATCGCCGTGCGGATGTCCTCCATGTCCTTGGCCGTGAGGGCCGGTGCCGTGAGGCCGCCACCCTTCTTGTTGATGCCCTTGTTGTTCGACAGCTCGCCACCCACCTTGACGGTGGTGTGCACTTCCTCGCCGCGCACCGCATCCACCGTGAGCACGATCAGGCCGTCATTGAGCAGCAGCAGGTCGCCCGCCTTCACGTCGCGTGGCAGCTCCTTGTAGTCGAGGCCCACGCCTTCGATGTCGCCAAGTTCGGTGCGCGATGCATCCAGCACAAACTTGGCGCCCGACTCCAGCTGCACCTTGCCCTCGGCAAACTTGCCCACGCGGATCTTGGGGCCCTGCAGGTCGGCCATGATGGCCACCTCGCGGCCCGCGCGCTGGGCGGCGGCACGCACGGTGGCGGCGCGGTCGATGTGGTCCTGCGCCTTGCCGTGGCTGAAGTTCAGCCGCACCACATTCACCCCCGCTCGGATCATGGCCTCCAGCAGTGCCGGGTCGCTGGAGGCGGGGCCCAGGGTGGCAACAATCTTGGTGGCGCGGCGGGTAGGCATGGGTTTGTCTCTTTCTCTCGTTTGTCTGGTGGATGTAATCGAGTTTCAATTCTCACACGAAGCGGTTACAGGCGAGTTACCCCTTGCATCCGCCCTGCGGTCCATAAGCCCCATCAGAGCAACGGGGATGACAACAGATGCGCCAGCACATGCGCCAGGATCGCCGCCTCCAGCCCGTGGCGCGCGTAGAGCCAGCCTGCCACCAGGCCAAAGGCCGTGTTGCCCACCAGCACAAACACCACGACGGGCACCTTCAATGCGCCCGCCAGCGCCTGCGCGGCAGGCAGATGCCCCAGCGCAAACAGCAGCGCACTGAGCAGCACCGCGCCAGCCACCAGCCCCTTGCCAGGCTGGCCCTGCCCGCGCTGCAGCACGCGCCAGCCCAGCCACAGCAGCAGGGTCATCACGCCCCAGCGCACCAACAATTCTTCGGTGATGCCGCCATACAGCAGCTTGACCAGGAGGGGCATGGCACTGGCGGGGTCTGACGGTTGCAACGCGGCGGGGGCCACCTGGGACAGCACCCACAACCACGCGGCGCCCGCCACACCGCCCACGATGCCAGGCAGGGACTGGACACGCAGCGCGGGGCCGATGGGCTGGCCGACCAGCCAGGAAGACACCACGGGCGCCCGCAGGCCCACGCGGGGCGCCAGCCACACGCCCACCGCCACAGCCAGCGCCAACAGCACGGCCGTCTGCAGCCCGCTGAGCAGCACCACCGCCCAGAGCGGCAACGGCAGCAGCGCCTCGTTGGCCTTCAACGGTGGCAGCAGCGCCCACACCACCGCCACCACGCCAGGCATGCCCAACAACCACAGCGCACCGCCCAGTCGCCACTTCGCGGGTTGCCCCGGGGCACCCGCCGATTCCGCCAACACAGCGTTGTCCACGGCCATGGGTTTGCCCACGCTCAGGCGCGCATCAGCGCTTCGATCTCGTCGGCCTTCACGGGCACGCCACGCGTGATCAGCTCGCAGCCCGTGTCCGTGACGATGGCATCGTCTTCAATGCGGATGCCGATGTTGTGGAACTGCTCAGGCACGCCCTCGGCGGGGCGCACATAGATGCCGGGCTCGATGGTCAGAACCATGCCCGGGCGCAGCACACGGCTGGGGCGGTTGGTGATGGTCTCGCCCGAGAGCGGGTCCTTGCGCTCGCTCACCTGGCCGACTTCGCCGGGCTCCACATAGCTGCCGCAGTCATGCACGTCCATGCCCAGCCAGTGGCTGGTGCGGTGCATGTAGAACTGGAAGTAGGCACGCTTGTCGATCACGTCCTGCGCCGACCCCACCTTGTTCTTGTCGAGCAGGCCCAGGTCCAGCATGCCCTGCGCCAGCACGGCCACCGTTGCGTCGTGCGGGTCGTTGAAGCGGGCACCCGCCTTGGTGGCAGCCACGGCGGCATCCTGGCTGGCCAGCACCAGGTCGTACAGCGCACGCTGGGGGCCTGTAAATGTGCCGTTGGCGGGGAAGGTGCGGGTGATGTCGCTGGCGTAGCTGTCCAGCTCGCAGCCCGCGTCGATCAGCACCAGCTCGCCATCGCGCACCGGGGCCGCATCGGCGCGGTAGTGCAGCACGCAGGCGTTCGCGCCCGCCGCCACGATGGAGCTGTAGGCCGGGTACTGCGAGCCTGCGTCTCGGAACGCGTGCAGCAGCTCGGCATCGAGGTGGTATTCGCGCACATCCTCCCCGGCGCGCAGCATGCGGGCCGAGCGCTGCATGGCGCGGATGTGGGCCTGCGCGCTGATGCTGCTTGCGCGACGCATGATGTCCTGCTCATGCGCGTCCTTGAACAGGCGCATCTCGTCGAGCAGCGTGCACAGGTCGTTCTGTTCTGCGGGGCAGATGGCGCCATAGCGCACACGGCCGCGCACCACGTTGAGCCAGCCCTCCACCCGCGCCGCCAAGCCGCTGTGCGTGGCAAACGGGTACCAGACGCAGCCCGTGTTTTCGAGCAGGCGCGGCAGCTTGCTGTCCAGCTCAGCCATCGAATGTGCCGCGTCCACTCCCAACGCAGCGGGCGCGGCGGCCGGGCCCAGGCGGTATCCATCCCAGATCTCGCGCTCCAGGTCCTTGGGCTGGCAAAACAGCGTGCTGCGGCCGTCGTGGGCCAGCACCAGGCACGCGCCGGGCTCGGTGAAGCCGGTCAGGTAGTAGAAGTAGCTGTCGTGGCGGAACAGAAAGTCGCTGTCCCGATTGCGCGGGCGCTCCAGCGCCGTAGGAATGATGGCGATACCCCCGGGGCCCAGCTGGGCAGCCAGGTGCGCGCGGCGCTGGGCGTAGACAGAGGCAGGCACGGTGGTGTTCATGGCGCGTTGGAAGAAAAGAAGTTGAGTTCGGCCAGCCGCTCGGGCGTGCCCACATCGGTCCAGCGGCCGGTGTAGAGCTGCGCACTGACGCGGCCATTGTCCATTGCACGGCGAAGCAGCGGCGCCAGCGGGGCTTTGATGCCGCTGGGGTTTCCGGGCGGAATGTCGCACCACGGCGCTGCAAACAGCTCGGCGCGCAGCAGGGCGATGGTGCTGTAGGTGTAACGCGGTGCGGGGTCGTCGGCGGGCAGGTTCAGCGCCAGCCCGTCTACCGACAAGCCAAAGTCGCCACGCGGGTTGTGCGCCGGATTGGGCACCAGCCACAGGTGGGCCATGTGGTGGCTCGCTTCAAAGGCCGCCACGGCGGCGCTGTCGAACACGAAGTCGGGGGCAAACACATCACCTGCCGCCAGCCAGAACACGGGCCCCAGCTGGGGCAGCGCGCGCGCGATGCCACCAGCGGTTTCCAGCGCACCGCCAAAGTCCACGCCTTCACGCGAGTATGAAATTGATAGCTGTTTGCGCTTATCCATCAAGCGCTGAAGGCCGAAAACACCTAGAAAATGGTCGCTGATCTGCGCCCCCAGCCACGCGGTGTTGATCACCACCCGCTCCACACCCGCCTCCTGCAGCGCCGCCAAGTGCCACTGCAGCAGTGGCTGGCCCTGCACCGGCAGCAGAGGCTTGGGGGTGGTGTCGGTCAACGGGCGCATGCGCTCGCCACGGCCGGCGGCCAGCAGCAACGCGGGTACCTGGTGATGGGAGGCGGCACTAGAACTCATGCCGCCACCTCGTTCACAGCACCCCGCTGCAGCGCGTGGCGCTCCACCGTGGTGGGGTCGAACAGGGCCAGCAGCGCGTCCATCAGCGCCCGCGCCTTGCCCGAATGGTCGGCGCCAAAGTTGCACACATACACATCCAGCGTCACCGCGCGCTGCTCGGGCCAGGTGTGCACGCACAGGTGGGATTCTGCTAGCAAAACAGTAGCGGTCACCCCTCCAGGGCCATGCGCCGTGGCCGGAAATTCATGAAATAACTGCCCCACGGGCTGCAGCCCGGCGGCGTGCACCGCATCGGTACAGGCGCGGCCCAGGGCGGCGGCGTCCAGCAGCCAGGCAGGGGCACAGCGGCAGCCATGGAGATCGGCGGTGAGGTGCAGTCCTTGCATGGCCCGCACTGTAGTGCATTGCCACCGGGCTTCCGGCTTGCAGCCTGCGAATTCAGGTGGGCGAAAGCCGCCCCGGTAAAATGCCGGGTTTCCCCCGAATCACCCACCCTGAACCCTCCCCCCATGGCCAACACCCAGCAATCCCAACAGATGGCAAATGCGATCCGCGCATTGGCCATGGACGCCGTTCAACAAGCCAACTCCGGCCACCCCGGCGCCCCCATGGGCATGGCCGACATGGCCGTGGCGCTGTGGAGCCGCCACCTCAAGCACAACCCTACCAACCCCCAGTGGTTTGACCGCGACCGGTTTGTGCTTTCCAACGGCCACGGCTCGATGCTGCTGTACGCGCTGCTGCACCTCACGGGCTATGACCTGCCGATTGGCGAGCTGAAGAACTTCCGCCAGCTGCACAGCAAGACGCCCGGCCACCCCGAAGTGGGCTACACCGCTGGCGTCGAGACCACCACCGGCCCCCTGGGCCAGGGCATCACCAATGCCGTGGGCTTTGCGCTGGCCGAAAAGCTGCTGGCCGCCGAGTTCAACCGCGAAGGCCATGCCGTGGTGGACCACCACACCTACGCCTTCCTGGGCGACGGCTGCCTGATGGAAGGTATCAGCCACGAAGCCGTGTCTCTGGCAGGCGCCTGGAAGCTCAACAAGCTGATCGCCCTGTACGACGACAACGGCATCAGCATCGATGGCCAGGTCGCTCCCTGGTTTGCCGACAACACCCCCCTGCGTTTTGTGGCCAGCGGCTGGAACGTGATCGGCCCCATCGACGGCCACGATGCTGACAAGGTGGCCGCAGCCATCGAAGAAGCCAAGAAGCAGACCGAGCGCCCCACCCTGATCGTGTGCAAGACGCACATCGGCAAGGGCAGCCCCAACCGCGCCAACACCGCCAAGGCCCACGGCGAACCGCTCGGCGCCGAAGAAATCGCGCTGACCCGCGAAGCCCTGGGCTGGGCCAGCGAACCCTTCGTGATCCCCGAAGACGTGTACGCCAGCTGGGACTGCAAGGCCAACGGCCAAGCTTTTGAGGCCGCCTGGAACGAGCGTTTTACCGCCTACACCGCCGCCTTCCCCGAGCTGGCTGCCGAGCTGACGCGCCGCATGAACGGCGACCTGCCCGCCAACTTTGCCCAGGTGGCCGTGGACACCGTGGTGGCCGCCCATACCAAGGGCGAAACCGTGGCCAGCCGCAAGGCCAGCCAGCTGGCGCTGGAAGCCTTCACCGCAGCCCTGCCAGAGCTGCTGGGTGGCAGCGCCGACCTGACCGGCTCCAACCTCACCAACACCAAGAGCACGCCCAACCTGCGCTTTGACATGCAGGGCAACGTGGTCAAGACCGAAGCCGCGAATGGCGACAAGGTCGGTGGCCGCCACATCAACTACGGTGTGCGCGAATTCGGCATGGCCGCCATCATGAACGGCGTGGCGTTGCACGGTGGCTTCATCCCCTACGGCGGCACCTTCCTCACGTTCAGCGACTACAGCCGCAACGCCATCCGCATGGCCGCGCTGATGAAGCAGCGCGTGATCCACGTGTTCACGCACGACTCCATTGGTCTCGGTGAAGACGGCCCCACGCACCAGTCCATCGAGCACGTGGCCAGCCTGCGCCTGATTCCCAACCTCGACGTCTGGCGCCCCGGTGACACGGCCGAAACCGCCGTGGCCTGGAGTGTGGCCCTGTCCAACCGCAACAAGCCCACCGTTCTGGCCCTGTCGCGCCAGAACCTGCCCTACGCTCCCAAGCGCGACCTGGGCGACATCTCGCGCGGCGCCTATGTGCTGTCAGAACCCTCCGACGTGGGCATCAAGAAGAAGCCCGTGGCCGTGATCATTGCCACCGGGTCTGAAGTGCAGCTAGCCCTGAAGGCCCAGCGCCTGCTGGCCGACAAGAAGATCGGCGTGCGCGTGGTCTCCATGCCCAGCACCACCACCTTCGACCGTGAAGACGCCAAGTACAAGAGCAGCGTGCTGCCCGCCGGCGTGCCCCGCGTGGCCGTGGAAATGGGCGTGACCGACGGCTGGTGGAAATACGGCTGCGCTGCCGTGGTGGGCATCGACACCTACGGTGAATCGGCCCCTGCGCCCGTGCTGTTCAAGCACTTCGGTTTCACCGCAGAAAACGTGGCCGATGCGGTGCTGGTCGCCATCGGCGCCGCACGTCTGAAGCCCACCAAGAAGGCCCGCTAAAACTTCTCCTGCCCGCTGTGCCCCGCTGCCAGCGGGCGCGCGGCGGCAGATTCCCGATTTCGACTTTGCAACTTTGAAGAGGCTCCCTATGACGATCAAGATTGGTATCAACGGCTTCGGCCGCATCGGCCGCAACGTGCTGCGCTCGGCCATCCAGAACTTCAGCGACATCGAAGTCGTGGGCATCAACGACCTGCTGGAGCCCGAGTACCTCGCGTACATGCTGCAGTACGACTCGGTGCATGGCCGCTTCAAGGGCGAAGTCTCGGTCGAGGGCAACACCCTGGTCGTCAACGGCAAGAAGATCCGCCTGACGCAAGAGCGCGACCCCGCCAACCTGAAGTGGAACGAAGTCGGCGCCGACGTGGTGATCGAATCCACCGGCCTGTTCCTGGACAAGGTCACCGCGCAGAAGCACCTGGACGCTGGTGCCAAGAAGGTCATCCTGTCGGCCCCCTCCAAGGACGACACCCCCATGTTCGTGTTCGGCGTGAACCACGACACCTACGCGGGCCAGGCCATCATCTCCAACGCATCGTGCACCACCAACTGCCTGGCCCCCGTGGCCAAGGTGCTGAACGACAAGTGGGGCATCAAGCGCGGCCTGATGACCACCGTGCACGCAGCGACTGCCACGCAAAAGACCGTGGACGGCCCTTCGAACAAGGACTGGCGCGGCGGCCGTGGCATTCTGGAAAACATCATTCCCTCCAGCACTGGCGCGGCCAAGGCCGTGGGCGTGGTGATCCCCGCGCTGAACAAGAAGCTGACCGGCATGTCCTTCCGCGTGCCCACCTCCGACGTGTCGGTGGTGGACCTGACGGTGGAACTGGACAAGGCTGCCACCTACGATGAAATCAAGGCCGAGATGAAGGCCCAGTCCGAAGGCGCCCTGAAGGGCGTTCTGGGCTACACCGAAGACAAGGTGGTGGCCACCGACTTCCGTGGCGACACCCGCACCTCGATCTTTGATGCCGACGCTGGCATTGCCCTGGACGGCACCTTCGTGAAGGTCGTGAGCTGGTACGACAACGAATGGGGCTACTCGAACAAGTGCCTGGAAATGGTGCGCGTGGTATCCAAGTAAGTACGACTTGCGCAAAAGGGGATCAGGCGCCATGCTTGTCCCCGGAACGCAACGGCGGACTCAGGCCTGTTTGCGCAGGTCTTGAAAAGTTTTCCCTTTGAAGATGAAGAAGCGCTAGTAGCAACTACCCTGTTCAAGCCGGTCGCCTGCCAAGGCCACCGGCTTTTTTTTGCCCGCCCTCCGCGCATAGCAGGTACGGAACACCTGGCATTCAACGGTCACCACCCCCAAGAGCTGCCGCTGCTGAGACCGCCACAGCCAGCGGCGCAGGCCCCGGCACCTGCCCTGGAGCACTTGCGATGTGCACCGTGCGGGTGGGGAAAGCAAACTCCACCCCCATGGCCTTGAACTCGCGCAGCAGCCCGAGGTTGATGGACTGCTGCAGGTCCATGTACACGTTGAAGGCCGGGTCTTCGACGATATAGACCACCTCGTAGTCGAGCGAACTGGCGCCAAACGCCTTGAAATGCGCGCGGTCAAAACGCAGCTGCGGCTGGGCTTCGATGAGCTTGCGCACCACACCCGGAATGGCCTCAGCCTGCTCGGGGGTGGTGTCATAGGCCACGCCAAACGTGAACACGATGCGCCGCCGCTCCAGCATGCGAAAGTTGCTGATGGTCTGCTTGAGCAGGTCGGTGTTGGACATCACGATCTGCTCGCCCTGCAGGCTGCGGATGCGTGTGGTCTTGAGACCAATCACCTGCACCGTGCCCGACACATTGCCCACCACGATGAAGTCGCCCACCTCAAACGGCTTGTCCACCGCGATGGCGAGCGAGGCAAACAGGTCTCCCAAGATGTTTTGCACCGCCAGCGCCACCGCAATGCCGCCCACGCCCAGGCTGGCGATGAAGGCCGTGATGTTCACACCCACATTCGACAAGATGGCCAGCAGCACCACGCTCCACAACAGCGTGCGCAGCCCCCAGGACATCAGCGTGGCCGAGGCACTGACCTGCGTCATGCCACTGGACGAGTGCCGCTCCACATAGCGGCGCACGCCAATGCCAATGGCACGCATGCCCCACAGGCCCATCTGCAGCGCCACAGCCACAAACCACAGCTGGCTCAGGCGGCTCTCCCAGCGGCCGGGCAGGTCCAGCAGGCTCGCGCCCACGAGCAGAGCCACCACCAGCATCAGTGTGCGGCTGGTGCCTTCCAGCACATCCACCATGGTCAGCGCCATGCCGCTGTGCGACTGCGTGGCCCACACCTTGGCGCGGCGGGTCAGCAGGTGCAGCACCACAAGGATGGCTGCATAGGTGGCCGTGGTGGCTGCCAGGGCCACGCACAGGCTCCACAACGGCACGCCGGCAAAGGTGGTCTCCTGGACCCAGGTCATAAAGGTGGATGGCTGCATGCGGGGACTCTCCTCTTCGTGGTGCAGTGACGGGATGGGGCGCGCGGGGGCGGGGCTGATACACGGGGTCACCCGTGACCTCGGCCATGCAGGGCGCTTCAGCCCCGCAATGGAGCGCTGAGGTGCGCAACGTCCTTGATCGAGACCCCGTGGAAGTCAGAGTTCCGCAGTTGATCAGACAACGGCCAATGCGCCGCTGGTCTGCCCCGTTTGCAAGTGTTCGTAAGACATGCCCCACAGCAATACAGAGGCAGGGCCTACGCCCCGGTACTGCGCGGGCCCCAACAATGCATCAACACCAGAACACCGCTGGCTGCCCGCCCGAAATCTCGGTGCGGCACATCCCACAACCTCCACAGGAGTCCACCACACCATGCATTCATCCGCACTGATCCGCACCGCCACAGCGGCACTCGCACTGGGCGCACTGGCCGCCTGTTCCTCCACCCCCGCACCCACCGAGCAAATGGCCGTGAGCCGCACCACCGTGAACCGCGTTGCGGCTGCCCCGGCGGTGGCCACCAGCGCCCCCGTGCAGTTGCAACAAGCGCGCGAGAAGCTCATGCAGGCCGAAAAAGCCATGGCTGAAAAGGACTATGTGGCCGCGCGCCGCCTGGCCGCTGAGGCCGAGGTAGATGCCCGCGTGGCCGAAACCCGCGCCGACGCCGCCAGCAATGCCGCCAACCTGACGCAAGTGCAAGACGGCATCCGAGCGCTGCAAGAAGAAATCAACCGCCGATCGCCGCGCTAGGCCAGCGCCAGACGTTGAAGCCTTAGCGCCCAACCTGGCTTCGACTCACGCCCAACACCGTTGAGGCCCCGCGATTGACCTCCCCCCATTTCAAGGAACACCTGACCATGCATCGCTTTTTTCACCGAACCACCGCTCTGTGCACCAGCCTGATTGCCGTAGGCCTGTTGGCCGCCTGCGCCAGCACCACCCCATCGCCCGCGCTGGAAGAGGCCCGTACCGCAGTGAGCACCGCTGCAGGAGACCCGGCCGTCAACCAGTACGCGCAGCTCGAACTGAAGCAAGCCACCGACGCACTCGCCAAGGCCGACCGCGTGTGGGCCGATGACCGCGACACGTCCGAGACCAACCACTTGGCATACATCGCCCGCCAACGCGCCGAGATCGCCACCAATGCGGCCCGCGCGCGCCAGCTCGATGCCAACATCCAGCAAGCGGGCAGCGAAGCCGACCGCATCCGCCTGCAGGCCCGCACCCAAGAGGCTGACGCAGCCCGCCTGCGCGCCCAGCAAGCCCAACAACAGGCGATGAGCGCAGAGCAACGTGCAGCCCAACAGCAGGCCCAGGCCACGGCCGCCATGGCCCAGGCCAACGCCGCACAAGACCGTGTGCGCGCCCTCGAAGCACAACTGCGCGAACTCGAAGCCCAGCAAACCGAACGCGGCCTGCTGGTCACCCTGGGCGATGTGCTGTTTGCCTTCAACAAGGCCGAGCTCTCCGCCCAAGCCGGCCCGCGCCTGGACAAGCTGGCCAACTTCCTCAAACAGTTCCCGGACCGCAAACTGCTGATCGAGGGCTACACCGACAGCGTGGGTAGCGACAGCTACAACCAGGACCTGTCAGACCGCCGCGCCCAAGCCGTGCGCGACGCGCTGGTGCAGCGCGGTGTGGACACCAGCCGCATCACCGCACGCGGCTACGGCAAGGCCCACCCCGTGGCCGACAACGCGTCGCCCGAAGGCCGTGCGATGAATCGCCGCGTGGAGATCGTGATCGCCGATGACAAGGGCAACCTGCGCGGGAGATAAAGTACCCCCCTGAGGCGCTGCCCGGCGGCCACTGGCTTGAGCCACGCCGGTTTCTGCGGCCTATATCAATAAACGCTTCAAAGACCGCGCCGCTTACGCCGCGCGGTCTTCAAACGTTTCGGTATCCACTTCGCTCGCGCTCTGGGCGTTGTAGCGATTGCCCACCACCGTGCGCTCATTGATCAGCGCGCCCAGACGCTCCATGGTGGCCGCATCCAGTCGCACGTTCACGGCACCCAGGTCGTCGTGCAGATGCTCCACGTTCGTGGTTCCTGGGATGGGGATGATGTGCTCGCCTTGGTGCAGCAGCCACGCCAGGGCCATCTGGGCGGGTGTGCAGCCCACATCGCGTGCAATCGCCTGGTAGCCATCGAGCAGCTTCAGGTTGGCCGCATACGCCTCGGGTGCAAAACGCGGCATGGCACGGCGGATGTCCTTGGCGTCCAGCGTGCTCACATCGGTCAAGCCGCCACACAAGAAACCCCGCGCCACCGGGCTGAACGCCACAAAGGCCACGCCCAGCTCGCGGCAGGCGTCCAGAACGGCAATCTCGGGGTTGCGCGTCCACAGCGAATACTCGGTCTGCACCGCCGTGATCGGGAACTCGGCATGCGCGCGGCGCAGCGTGGCAGCTGACACCTCGGAGAGACCCACAGTGCGAATGTGCCCCCGCCGCACCAGCTCGCCCAGTGCGCCCACGCTTTCCTCAATCGGCACGCTCTTGTCCCAGCGGTGCAGGTAATACAGGTCGATCACATCGGTCTGCAGGCGGCGCAGGCTGTCTTCGCAGGTCTTTCGCAGCGTATCTGGCCGCCCGTCGATCACGCGCACCAGCTTGCCGTCACCCGCCACATCCACGCCCTGCATGCCGCATTTGCTGGCCAGCGTGAAGCGGCTGCGGTGCTGCTTCATCACACGGCCCACCAGGGTTTCGTTGGCTCCAAAGCCATAGAGCGTGGCGGTGTCGAACAGCGTCACGCCCGCATCAAGTGCAGCCAGCAGCACGCGCTCGCCCTGCTCGGCAGACACCGGCGCGCCATAGGCGTGCGACAGGTTCATGCAGCCCAGGCCGATGGCCGAGACGGAGAAAGGTCCAAGGTTTCTTTGTTGCATGCCGCGAGCTTACGGCAAGCGCGGCAACCCAGCGGGTGGCTCGGGCTTGGGTGCGGGGCCTAAGATTTTGCGGCCGATGGCCGCTTGGCCCACAGCTCAATGCGCTCACCCGCAGCGCAGGCGGCCACCAACTCCGCAAACCGTGCCTCGCGGGTCGCATCGCGCTTGGCGGATGCGACCCAGTGCAGCATGCTCTTGCGATAGCTGGGTGGCGTGGACTCCTGAAAGAACCGCCACGCGGCCTTGTTGCGCTGGAAGGCGCGCTGCAGCGACGCCGGCAGCTCGACCACTGCCGCCTGCTCGTGGGAATAGATGGCCGACTTGTGCGCCTTGCGGTGGGCAAAGGCCGCGAGCCCCGCGGGCGTCATGCGGCCCGCCGCCTGCAACTGCTCCACCTTGGCGATGTTGACAGCGCTCCAGATGGACGACGGCTTGCGCGGGGTGAAGCGGATCGAATACGTGTGCTCGTCAATGCGCCGCCGGATGCCATCGATCCAGCCAAAGCACAGGGCTTCGTCCACCGACTCCGACCATCCCATGCTGGGGCGGCCCGAACCCACCTTGTGAAAGCCCACCAGCAACTCCGGCGCGCTGTCTGCATGGCGCTCCAGCCACTGGCGGAACGCCTTCGGGGTGGCAAAGAAGGTGGGGGTGGTCTGGGAGGCCATGGTGCTGCGAACGTCTTTTTGTGAAGGCGGGCGGCTGGCAATTGCTGTTGTGCGGGTGCGTCGGCTAGGACACCACGCCTTCGTGCGCCAGCTCGGCGCATGGCCCCAGGGGCAACACGCACAGTGTCACGCCGTCGAGCGTGAGCACCAAACCCAGTTGCCCGCCTACCTGCACCACACCACCCGCCGTGGCCCGTGGGCGTCGGGCTTGGTGCTGCAACGGGAGCACGGCATGCACCGCACCATGTATGGCCAATGCACTGACCGGCGGCTGGCGCAGCAGGGCCCACAGGCCCTGTGCGTCCCGCGATTGCAGCGACTGCAGGTACAGGCGCAGCACCGCAGGGTCGGCGTCCTTGGATTCATCGCGCCCATCACCACAGCGGGCCTCCTCTTCGGCCCGCCGCAGGCGTTGCAACGCGCGGCGCAATTGCTGGCGGCTGGCCGCTTCCGTCCGGCCGGTAGCCTGCGCCAGCTCGGCGTGGCTGGCATCGAACACCGCATGCAGCAGCACCGCAGCCCCCTCCACGGGCGTCACACACGCCGCCAGTCGCCGCAGCGCGAGCGTGGCTTGCTGCGCCAGCGCGGCATCGGCCTCTGCCGAAGGCGCGACCGAAACGAGGGCATCCCCTTGCGCTGCCTGGATGGTCTCTGCCGCCCACTGCGCCATCCACTGACGGCGACGCAGTCGATCAATGGCCAGGTTGCGCACTACCGTCAGCAGCCACGCCTGGGCGGCATTGAGCGCCGGGGCGTTGGCCTCCAGCGCACGCACATAGGCGTCCTGCACGGCGTCCTCGGCCTCGACCGGGCCCAGCAGGCGCGTAGCGGCACGCAGCAAGGTGCTGCGGCTGGCGTTCACCAGCGCCAACAGGTGTTCATCGTTCTGCATCGGGGCATGGTGCCACAGGCTGAAGCAGGCCACACATCGGCAGGGCAATGACTCGCAGGCTGTTGTCACTACCTCCGTCACATGGGTTGGCGGCGTTCAACAGACCGCAGCGCGAGGGGGCGGCCGGTCAACTTTCCCGGCGCCTTGCCGATAACCAGGGATGCAAATTGCCAGCACCACCTCCACCACCGGCCCGGTCTCTTCGTCCAATGGCAGCAGCGACATCGCCAAGCTGCAAAAGCAGCTGCGCGAGTTGACCGAGCAGCTCAAGGGCGTGGCCAGCTCCGACATGGACGCCAAGGCCAAGCAGCAGAAGGCCAAGTTGCTGCAGGCCCAGATTCAGATGGTGCAGGCCCAGATCACGGCGATACAGCGCGCGCAACAGCAAGAGCAGCAACGGGCCCAGGCGGCGAAGGCCGAAGGCGCGGCGGCCAGTGCCGCGCAGCAGCAGAAGGCCCAATCGGTAAAGAATCCACCTGCTGGGCTGGGCAACAACGTCGATACCTACGCCTGACAAGAACGGCTTTCTGAACGGGTGGCCTCTGCCTGCGCCCCCCGCCCCGGCATACACCAGCGCCGCATTCGCCTGCGGCGTCCGCGACAAGCTCCGCCCGCCATTGCATGGACAATCTCGGCATGTCTGGCGCACCTACTACCACTTCACATCCCTCTTCCGCCCACCCCGTCTTGATCGCCGGTGGTGGCATTGGTGGCATGGCCACTGCCCTGACCCTGCACCAGATCGGCGTGCCCTGCATCGTCTTTGAATCAGTGCCCGAGCTGCAGCCGCTGGGCGTGGGCATCAACCTGCAGCCCAATGCCGTACGAGAACTGCACGACCTGGGGTTTGGCAACGAAGTGCTGGACACCATTGGCCTGCAGGCGCGCGAATGGGCCCTGGTGGGCCGCAACGGGAACGAGGTGTACGCCGAGCCACGCGGCCTGCAGGCGGGCTACCACTGGCCGCAGTATTCGGTGCACCGGGGGCAGCTGCAGATGATGCTGTTCAACGCCGTGCGAGAACGCCTGGGTGACGATGCTGTGCAATTGGGACAGCGGGTGGTGGGCTACCGGCAAGATGCCGACGGTGTGACGGCGATCATCGAGACACGCGATGGTGAACGCCGGGAAGTGGACGGATCGCTGCTGATCGCCGCCGATGGCCTGCACTCGGCCGTGCGGGCGCAGATGCACCCCGCGCAGCCGCCCATCCAGTGGGGCGGTGCCATCATGTGGCGCGGCACCACGCCGGGGGTGCCTGTGCGCACGGGTGCTTCGTTTGTGGGCGTGGGCTCGCTGCGGCACCGTGTGGTGTTCTACCCCATCACACCGCCCGACCCGGCCACGGGCTTGGCCACCATCAACTGGATCGCCGAGATCACGGTGGACAACCAGGGCGGCTGGCAGCAGGGCGACTGGAACCGGCGTGTGGCGCTGGAGGAATTCGCTCACCACTTTGACGGCTGGAACTACAGCTGGCTGGACGTGCCCGCGATGCTGCGGGGTGCGAAGGACATTTTTGAGTACCCTATGATCGACCGCGACCCCGTGCCCACCTGGGTGGACGGCCGCGTGGCGCTGCTGGGCGATGCCGCACATGTGATGTACCCCGTGGGCTCCAACGGCGCCAGCCAGGCCATTGTGGATGCGCGCGTGCTGGGGGCGCAGTTCATCGCGCAGGGCGTGGGCCCGCAGGCGCTGCGGGCCTATGACGACCAGCTGTGCAAGGACATCTCGGCGCTGGTGCTGCGCAACCGGGGCTCCGGCCCCTTTGGCCTGTTGGGGCTGGTGGACGAGTGCTGCGGCGGGGTGTTCGAGCACATCGACGACGTGCTGCCGCGCGAAGAGCGCGAGGGCTTCATGGCCCGCTACAAGGCGGCGGCGGGGTTTGCGATCGAGACGCTGAATGCGGCGCCGCCCACCATTGCACCGGGGCAACGCGTGGCCGCAGGCTGAGGGGTGTCACGCCCGGCGTGTCTCGTTCGTCAAGGCAGTCCTGTCACTCTTTTCAAGGACCTGCCCCCATGGACACGCCAGACACCAACAACCCATCCTCCACCCAAGGCTCCGAGCCGCGCACGTCGTATCTGGAAGAAAAGGCCTTCAAGGCCCGCACCCTGCTGGTCTTCGGCACCATCACCGACACCCTGGCCGCCGATGTGGCGCGGCGGCTGATTGCGCTGGATGCCGAGAGCGCCGAGCCCATCGACATGCTGGTGAGCTCGCCCGGTGGGCACCTGGAGTCGGGCGACACGATGCATGACCTGGTGCGCTTCATCACCGCGCCGGTGAACATGATCGGCACCGGCTGGGTGGGCAGCGCGGCGACGCACCTGTACCTGGCGGCGCCGCGCGAGCGGCGGTTCTGCCTGCCGAATACGCGCTTTTTGATCCACCAGCCCAGCGGGGGCGCAGGTGGCCCGGCCAGCGACATTGCCATCCAGGCGCGAGAGATTGTGAAAGCCCGCGAGCGCATTGCGCGCACCATTGCCCGGCAGACGGGCAAGCCGCTGGAGGTGGTGCTGGCCGACATCGAACGCGATCACTGGCTGTCGGCCGAAGAGGCGGTGGACTACGGCCTGGTCTCGCGCATCATCGAGAACAAAGCGGCTTTGAAGGGGTGAAGCAGCACGCCCCTTTAAGCTATTAAATACATAGCTGCTAGCGCTTGATGGATGAGCGCTAGCAGCTTATTTGGCTTGAAATCAGCCTGCGTTGAGCTGCAGCTCCAGGTTGTGCAGCACCTGGTAGCACGGCAGCACCTGCGCCACGCTGGCGTTGGGCTCGCGGCCTTCCTTGATGGCGGCGAAGAACTCGCGGTCCTGAAGCTCGATGCCGTTCATGCTCACATCGACCTTGCTCACGTCGATCTTTTCTTCCTTGCCATTCACCAGGTCGTCGTAGCGCGCGATGTAGGTGGCGGTGTCGCCGATGTAGCGGAAGAAGGTGCCCAGCGGGCCGTCGTTGTTGAAGCTCAAGCTCAGCGTGCAGATGGCGCCGTTGGCCGCCTTGAGCTGGATGCTCATGTCCATCGCAATGCCCAGCGTGGGGTGGATAGGACCCTGGATGGCGTTGGCCTTCACGATGGGGCTGCCCGCCTGGTAGGCGAACAGGTCCACGGTGTGCGCAGCGTGGTGCCACAGCAGGTGGTCCGTCCAGCTGCGGGCCTGGCCCAGCGCGTTCATGTTGGTGCGGCGGAAGAAGTAGGTCTGCACATCCATCTGCTGGATGTTGAACTCGCCCGCCGTGATTTTCTTGTGCACGTACTGGTGGCTGGGGTTGAAGCGGCGGGTGTGGCCGCACATGGCCACCAGGTCGGTCTGCTTTTGCAGGGCGACGACTTTCTCGCCATCGGCCAGCACGTCGCACAGCGGGATCTCGACCTGCACGTGCTTGCCCGCCTCCAGGCAGGCAACGGTCTGGCTGGCGTGCATCTGCGTGGGTGTGCACAGGATGACGGCGTCCACTTCCTTGATGGCCAGGCTGTCCTTCAGCTCGGTGGTGACATGCTTGATGCCGTACTTGTCGGCCACTTCCTGGGTCTTGGCGAGGTCGCGGCTGATGAGGGAGACGACTTCGACGCCGTCAATGTTCTTGATGCCGTCCAGGTGCTTGATGCCGAAGGCGCCGGCGCCGGCGAGTGCGACTTTGATGGTCATGGTGTGTGTCCTTTTACGTGTTCTCAAGAATCAGATGGCCCACGGCGGTGTTGGACGCGGGCACATGGTAGAAGCGGTGCGCCAGCTTCGGCGGCTTGCCACCGGCCACGTCGGCCATCGCGCCACGCGCGATGAGCCACATCACCAGCTCGATGCCCTCGCTGCCCGCTTCACGCACGTAGTCGATGTGCGGAATGCTGGCGGCGGCCTCGGGGTCATTGATGAGCTTGTCGAGGAAGGCGTTGTCAAACTCTTTGTTGATGAGGCCTGCGCGCGGCCCCTGCAGCTGGTGGCTCATGCCACCCGTGCCCCAGATGTGTACGTTCAGGTCTTCGTCATAGCTCTCCACAGCCTTGCGAATGGCCTGGCCCAGGTTGTAGCAGCGGCGGCCGCTGGGCACGGGGTACTGCACCACGTTCACGGCGAACGGGATCACCGGGCAGGGCCAGGCGCCCTTCACGGGGTCTTGTTCGCCAAACATCAGCGACAGGGGCACGGTCAGGCCGTGGTCCACGGCCATCTTGTTGACGATGGTGAGGTCAAAGTCCTGCTGGATGACCGACTGCGCAATGTGCGCGGCCAGGTCAGGATGACCAATGACCTTGGGCACGGGGCGCGGGCCAAAACCTTCGTCTGCCACTTCGTACTCGGCTGCGGTGCCGATGGCGAACGTGGGGATCAGGTCCAGACTGAAGGCCGTGGCGTGGTCGTTGTAGACCAGGAAGATCACGTCGGGCTTGTTGTCCTTGATCCACTGCTTGCCAAAGTCGTAGCCCGCGAACACGGGCTTCCAGTAGTCTTCGTGGGTCTTGCCCAGGTCCATGGCCGCGCCAATGGCTGGCACGTGCGACGTGAACACGGAGGCGGTGATTCTGGCCATCGTCAAATTCCTTTCTTGCCCGCGCTACCTTGCGGCTGGCGGTGGGCCTGAGCGTCGCCATCTTCGCCCACGTAGCGGTTGCCTTCGGCGCTGCGGCCGCCGTTGATCATCATGTTGCGGTATTCCTCTTCGGTCATGCCGGTCATGCTGCCCGCCATCTGCTGAAAGCTCTTGCCGTCGGTGGAGCCGATCTTGGCCAGGAAGTAGATGTTGCCGCCCAGGCGAATGCACCAGTTGAGGTCGCGCGCCAGCACGGCCTGCTTCTGCTCTTCGGTCATCGCCCATTCGTCCAGGTAGGCACGTTCGTTGGCCTTGAAGCGGACGCGGTTCTCGGCCTTCATCAGGCTCATGCAGAACTGGTTGAGCCAGTAGCCCTTGCGGCTTTGCTCGGCGTCGAAGATGGTCGTGCCGGGCACGTCGAGGTAGGGTTTATCGAGAGACATGGTGTCAGTCCTCCACGGTGACTTCTTCGGGCCAGTACAGGCGCATGGGGTTGTCCACCAGCAGCTTCTTTTGCAACTCCGGTGTCGTTGCGATGTGCGGGATGAAGTCCACCAGCAGGCCATCATCGGGCATGTGGTCCTTGAGGTTGGGGTGGGGCCAGTCGGTGCCCCAGAGCACACGGTCGGGGAACTCTTCCACCACGCGGCGGGCGAAGGGGATCACGTCGGTGTAGGCGTTCTGCTCGCCGTTCAGGGCCTTGGGGCCAGTCACGGAGAGGCGCTCGGGGCAGCTCACCTTGCTCCACACATTGGGGTGCTGGCGCATGAACTTCAGGAACAGCTCGAACTCCGGTCCATCCACGGGCTTGCTCACATCGGGGCGGCCCATGTGGTCCACCACCACGGTGGTGGGCAGGGCGGTGAAGAAGTCCCACAGCTCGGGCAGGTCCACCGCCTCGAAGTAGATCACCACATGCCAGCCCAGTTGGTGGATGCGCGCGGCAATCTCCATCAGCTCGTCCTTGGGCGTGAAGTCCACCAGACGCTTGACGAAATTGAAGCGCACGCCACGCACACCGGCGTCGTGCATGGCCTGCAGTTCTTCGTCAGTGACCGAGCGCTTGACGGTGGCCACGCCACGCGCTTTGCCGCCCGAGTGCACCAGCGCATCGACCATGGCGCGGTTGTCCGCGCCGTGGCAGGTGGCCTGCACCACCACGTTGCGCGCAAAGCCCAAGTGGTCGCGCAGCGCATACAGCTGGTGTTTGCTCGCGTCGCAGGGCGTGTACTTGCGCTCGGGGGCGTAGGGGAACTCGGCGCCGGGGCCGAACACGTGGCAGTGGGCATCCACGGCGCCTGCGGGCACCTGGAACCGGGGTTTGCTCGGACCCGCGTACCAGTCGAGCCAGCCAGGGGTTTTTGTGAATTCGCTCATGCGCGTACTCCTTGGTTTTTTTGCAGGCTCGCAGATCAGTCGAGGGACACGTTGGCCTTGCGGATCACGTCGCCAAAGCGCTGGCTCTCGTCCTTGACGAACTGGTTGAACTGGGCGCGGGTGGTGGGGAACTGCTCGTAGCCAAAGGTCTTGAACTTCTCGGCCACTTCGGGGCCGGTCAGGGCCTGTTCGATGTCCTTGCGGATCTTGTCGGCCACGGCAGCGGGCAGGCCGGGCGGCACGGCAATGGCGTTCCAGCCCGTGACGGCAAAGTCCTTGGGGCCACCCGATTCGGCCACGGTGGGCACGTCGGGGAACTCGGCCGAGCGCTGGGGCCCGGCAAACGCCAGCAGGCGCAGCTTGCCCGCGCGGTACAGCGGGCCTGCTGTGGCGGCGCTGCCCAGCGCAAAGTCGATCTCGCCGGTGGAGACCGAGGTGTAGAGCTGCGTGGTCTCCTTGAAGATCACGTGCTCCATCTGTGTGCCGGTGGCCGATTCGAACAGCTCCGAGCCCAGGTGCACCGGGTTGCCCACCGACCAGCTGCCGTAGTTGAGCTTGCCGGGGCGCGCCTTGGCATCGGCCACGATGTCGGCCACGGTTTTGTACTTGCTGCCCGTGCCCACAGTGAAGAAGAAGTGCGTCTTGAACAGCGGCAGCAGCGTGTCGAAGTCCTTGGCCACGTCGTAGGGCAGCTTCTTGAACAGGCTGGGGTAGGCGGCCAGGTGCACGTTGTCCAGGATGAGCAGGTCGTGGCCGTCCTTGGCGCCGCGCTTCCAGGCGTCGATGGCGATGAAGCCGTTGCCACCGGGGCGGTTTTCCACGATCACGCCCGTGCCCCAGGTGCGCGAGAGCTTGTCGGCCACCAGGCGGGCCACGCCGTCGGGGCCACCGCCCACGGGGAAGGGGCTGATGATGCGCACCTGCTTGGTGGGGAACTGCTGCGCGGCAGCGAATTGCGGCGCCAAAGCTGCGGCCGCGGCCACGCCCAATGCCAGGGACAACGTGCGGCGGAGACGGAAAGAGGGAGACACAGAGAACGTCATGGAATACAGAACAGAAGAAAAACGATAGCTATAAAATTAGTAGCTGCTAGCGCTTATTGAATAAGCGCTAGAGGCCAAAAAGACTTGAGACCGGGGTTCAGTCGATGTACCTGAGGCCTGCCTTCTCCAGGCCGGGGCGCATGTTGTACATGTCCAGGCCCAGCACGCCGCTGGCGAGCTTGGCGCGCTTTTCGCCTTCAAAGCTTTCGCGCTTTTGCGCGGCTTCGAGCGTCTGCACAGCGCGGGCGGCAGGCACACACACCACGCCGTCGTCGTCGGCCACGATCACGTCGCCCGGCGTGACCAGCGCACCAGCGCACACCACGGGGATGTTGACCGAGCCCAGCGTGGCCTTGATGGTGCCCTTGCTGCTGATCGCCTTGCTCCACACGGGGAAGTTCATTGCCTGCAGCGTCTTCACGTCGCGCACACCGGCGTCGATGATGAGCGAGCGGGCGCCACGGGCCTGGAAGCTGGTGGCCAGCAGGTCGCCAAAATAGCCGTCGGTGCACTCCGAGGTGACGGCTGCCACCACGATATCGCCGGGCTGGATCTGCTCGGCCGCCACATGCATCATCCAGTTGTCGCCGGGCTGCAGCAGCACGGTGACGGCTGTGCCGCTGACCTGCTGGCCGCCGTAGATGGGGCGCATGTAAGGCTTGAGCAGGCCCACGCGGCCCATGGCCTCGTGCACGGTAGCCGAGCCGAGGGCAGCCAGGCCGTCAGCGGCTGCGCGGTCGGCACGGGTGATGTTGCGGTAGACAACGCCAAGTTCAAACATTTCAGAGCCCCTTTGCCTTCAGGCGTGAATCGAGTCGGGAGAAAACACGGCGCGTGTTGGCTTCGTAGATCTGGTGCTTGTCTTCGGCACTCAGGATCGTGGACGCCTCGATATAGCGCTTGGTGTCGTCGTAGTAGTTGCCGGTAGTGGGGTCGATGCCGCGCACCGCGCCAATCATTTCGCTGGCGAACAACACGTTCTTCACCGGGATCACGGTGTTGAGCAGGTCGATGCCGGGCTGGTGGTACACGCAGGTGTCGAAGTACACGTTGTTCATCAGGTGCTCGTCGAGCAGGGGCTTCTTCATCTCCTGCGCCAGGCCACGGAACCGGCCCCAGTGGTACGGCACCGCGCCGCCGCCGTGCGGGATCAGGAACTTGAGCGTGGGGAAGTCCTTGAACAGATCGCCCTGGATCAGCTGCATGAAGGCCGTGGTGTCGGCGTTCAGATAGTGCGCGCCGGTGGTGTGAAAGCACGCGTTGCAGCTGGTGCTCACGTGGATCATGGCGGGCAGGTCGTACTCCACCATCTTTTCGTAGATGGGGTACCAGTGCTTGTCGGTCAGCGGCGGGCTGGTCCAGTGACCGCCGGAGGGGTCGGGGTTCAGGTTGATGCCCACGGCGCCGTATTCGTGCACGCACTTTTCCAGCTCGGGGATGCAGGTGGCGGGATCGACACCGGGCGACTGCGGCAGCATGGCCACGGGCACGAAGTGGTCGGGGAACAGCGTGGAGACGCGAAAGCACAGCTCGTTGCAGATGGCCGCCCAGGTGCTGGACACGTTGAAGTCGCCAATGTGGTGGGCCATGAAGCTGGCGCGCGGGCTGAACAGCGTAATGTCGCTGCCGCGCTCCTTCATCAGCTTGAGCTGGTTGGTCTCGATGGACTCGCGCAGCTCGTCGTCGCTGATGTGCAGGTCTGACACTTTGGGCATGGCCGCGGGGTCTTTGATGCCGGCGATCTGCGCATTGCGCCAGTTCTCCAGCGCCTTGGGGGCCGTGGTGTAGTGGCCGTGGCAGTCGATGATGAGGCTCATTTTTTGGGTGCTCCTGGAAGGTGTTCTTGTGATTGGTTAGGCAGGGGTCATGCCTTGTTTTTGCTTGGCTTCGGCCGCAGCGGGCGAAGCCAGGTAGGCCAGCAAGGCGCGGGCAGCTTCCGGCTGTTGCGACAACGCGCCAATGCCCGCTGAAAACGTGGTGGTGATCTGGATGGCGGGTGGCAGCGGGCCCACGATCTGGATGCCCGGCACGTGCAGCAGCTCGCTCAACTGTTGAAAGCCCAGCGCCACCTCGCCCTTGGCCACCAGCGAGCCCACCGGCACCCCAGGGGGCGCCTGCACCATGCGCGGTGCGATCTGTTCGGCAATGCCCCAGCGCTCGAACAGCTTGGCCAGTGCCACGCCGCTGGGGCCGGTGGACAGGCTGATGCTGGGCGCGGCCAGCACGGCCTGGCGCACTGCTTCTTCGGTGCGGATGTCGGGCAACGGTGCGCCTGCAGGCACGGCCACGGCCACGCCGGAGTGCACCCAGTCCACCTTGCTGCCGGGCAGCAGGTGACCCGCAGCCAAAAGCTTGTCGATGGCGTCGGAGGCAAGAATGACGACGTCGAACGCCTCACCGGCCGCCACACGCTTGGCCGCGTCCACGCCGCCCACCGATTCGATGGCGGCCTGCGTGCCCGATTGCTGCGCAAACCCGGCCCCCAGATCGGCCAGCACCTGGCGCGTGGCCATCGACGAAATGCCGCGAATTTCTGGGGGGGTCATGCTGTGTCTCCTGCCGGGCTGCGGGTGGCCCGCGCGTTGCGTGCGCTGGGGTTCCATGGCGCTGATTGTGGTCAGCGCAGGGCCAAACAAGAAGGCGGCACCGGCACTACCAGATATATCATTCCGTGATCGTTGACTTGGAGCTATTCAAATAGCAGAGAGCATTCCCCATGGACCTCAAGCAGATCGAATACTTTGTGCGCGTGGCCGAGCTGGGTAGCTTTACCCGGGCTTCTGTGGTGCTGGACATTGCCCAGCCCGCCCTGAGCCGCCAGGTGCGCCTGCTGGAGGTGGAGCTGCGCCAGAACCTGCTGGTGCGCAATGGCCGGGGTGCCACACCCACCGAGGCGGGCAAGCTGCTGCTGGAGCATGGGCGGGGCATCCTGCACCAGGTGGAGCGTGCGCGCGAAGAGCTGGGCCGCGTGCGCGGCGCCCTCGCCGGGCGTGTGGCCATCGGCCTGCCGCCCAGCATTGCCAAGGTGCTGACCGTGCCGCTGACCCGCGCCTTCCGCGTGAAGCTGCCCGATGCGGCGCTGGCCATCAGCGAAGGGCTGTCGGTGGCCATGCGCGAGTCGCTGACCACAGGGCTGCTCGACATTGCGCTGCTCTACAACACGCCCCCTGCGCCGGGCATCGAGATCACTGCTCTGCTGGAGGAAGACCTGTTTCTGGTGCAGCGCCGCGCCGTGGGCCAGAGCGAGGCGGAGGCCGATACCCTGGCCCGCACGCCCCTGCCGCTGGACGAGCTGCCCCGCTTTCCGCTGGTGATCCCCACGCGCCCCAACTCGATCCGCATGCTCGTGGAATCGGAACTGGCCGCGCGCGGCAAACGCCCCCAGATCAGCCTGGAGATCGACGGTGTGGCCGCCATCCTGGACCTGGTGGCCGATGGCGCGGGCTGCGCGGTGCTGCCCATGAATGCGGTCACCACGTCGGGCAAGCCCGAGGTGTTCATTACGCGGCCGATTCTGGGTGCGAGCATGGATGGCGAGGACAGTGCAAGGCTGCGCAGCAAGCTCTTCTTGGCAGTGAGTTCGCAGCGCCCGGCCACGCTCACGCAGCAGGCGATGGCGGAACTGATTCGCAGCACCTTGCAAGCGTTGTACAGGAGCCCCCCCTGAGGCGCTGCGCGCCCCGGTGCAGCCGCCCGAGGTGGCAGCTCTTCGCGAACGTCCAAGCCTGTACAAGCAGGCTTGGAGCAGAGGCCCATCAAAGGGACCGAGGCGTCAGCCCGCGGCCCCAGGTGATGACAAACTTTCTAACAAGCGATCCGCATAGTCCTGCCAGCGCGCGTCCTGGGGCAGACCTTGAAAGATGCCTTCGCGCGCCAGGTCGGCCACCCACTGCTGCTTGTCGGCAATGGCTGATGCCATCAGCGGCGCCATGCCTGCTTCACCCACGGTGCGGGCCGACTCGCGCATCTCTTCGGCGCGGCGCTGGCCGTGCTGCACCACGCGGCTGAAGAAGTAGCTTCCCTGCTTTTGCCAGTCGATGGACGGAAAGGTCTCAGCCAAGGTGGGCAGCACATGGTCTTCCACACCGTAGTGGCGGGCCGTTGCATAGCTCTCCATCACCAGCGCCTCCAGCCCCTTGATCATGACGCTGCGGCACATCTTGATGGCACTGGCCACGCCCAGCTGGTCGCTGACCGGCTTGGCGTCCATGCCCCACCCGTGCAACACAGGCGCCAGCGTGGCGGCGTGGGGGCCTCCGAGCAGCATGGGGACGGCGATGCCATAGGGCGGCACCGACGTCATCACCCCCGCCTCGACGTACCGGGCGCCACGCGCATGGATCAACGCGGCGGCCTGCTGCTTGGTGCCGGGGGACGCGGAATTGAGGTCCAGAAAGAACGCGCCAGGCGCAATGTGCAGCGCCACCGCCTCGGCCACCGCCAGCGTGTTGCTGGCCGTCACGGCCGACACGATGAGCTGGCGCCCG
This sequence comes from Acidovorax sp. SRI_002, assembly GCF_057586455.1. NCBI lineage: Bacteria > Pseudomonadati > Pseudomonadota > Betaproteobacteria > Burkholderiales > Comamonadaceae > Acidovorax > Acidovorax sp. SRI_002. Next base: position 72,334 of record NZ_JBYCZW010000010.1, read on the forward strand.
GCGCACAGGGCCGCAACGCTGTCGGCCGCAACCGCGCCCGCCACCTGTGCGTGGGCGAGCGGCTCGGGGCCCTTCGCAGGGTCGATGAACTTCAGGTCCCATACCGCCAGATCGCTCACACCGGCGTTGCGCAGGCCCGCTGCAAAGATGCGGCCCACCTCGCCGTAGCCGACGATACCCAGGCGGTCCACGCGGTCCACAGGGGGCAAGACTGGGTTCTCTTCGGTCTGCATGGTGCTATCAGGTTTCATTGCTTGGGGATGCCCGCGCGCTCCATCACGGCGCGCCAGCGGTCGATGTCGGTTTTGAGCAGGGCAGCGGCCTGCTCCGGTGTGGAGGTGCGGGGCTCGACGTTGAGCGCGCGCAGCTGCTGCTGCACAGCGGGTGTCGCCACAGTGGCCACCACCTCGCGCTGCAGCCGGTCCACCACCGCGCGCGGTGTGCGCGAGGGCACGGCCAGCGCGTTCCATGAAGCGGCCACAAAACCCTTCACGCCCAGCTCCACCGCCGTGGGCGCATCGGGCAACACCACAGAGCGCTGCTCGCCCGTGACCGCCAGCACACGCAACGCCCCGGCGCGCACCTGCGGCAAGGTGGGGCCCAGAATCTCCACGCCCACATCCACCTGCCGACCCCGCAGCGCGGTGATGAGTGCGGGCGTGCCGTTGAACGGCACCACCTGCGCATCAATGGCCGCGCTGCTTTTGAACAGCTCGGCCGCCAGGTGCTGGGTGCTCCCGATGTTGATGCTGCCGATATTGAGTTGGCCTGGATGGGCCCGCGCATGCGCCAGCAGCTGGGCCAGCGTGCGGTGGGGCGAATCGGCAGGTACCAGCACCGCGATATCGAAGAAACCCAGCGTGCTGACCGGAGCGAAGTCGGCCAGCGTGTCGTAGGGCAGCGACTTGAAAAGGCTTGCGGATACCGCCGTGCCGTTGGACAGCAGGAACAGCGTGTGCCCGTCGGGCTCCGCGCGTGCGACCGCATCGGCAGCCGCCACACCCCCGGCGCCGGGGCGGTTGTCGATGACCACGGGCTGCCCCAGCCGCGCGGCCAGCCCCGTGGCCACGGCGCGTGCAGTGAGGTCACCCACGCCGCCCGCCGCAAAGGGCACAACGATGCGCAGCGCCTTGGTTGGAAATGCGGGCTGCGCACGCAGCACGGTGCAGGGGGTGAGGCCCAGCGCGAGGAGTGCTGCCCGGCGATCCATCAGCCGACGAACTGCACCAGCCACAAGGAGATGGGCGGAAACACCAGCAGCAGCGTGGTCCGCACCACATCGCTGGCGAGGAAAGGCATTACGCCCTTGTAGCTCTCAGCGATGGGTACGTCTTTCGCAAGGCCATTGACCACGTACACGTTAAGGCCCACGGGCGGCGCAAGCAAGCCAAACCCCACCGTCATGAGCACCATGATGCCAAACCAGATGGCTGTGTGCTCCTGCGACATGCCGAAGTCCAGGCCCATGATCACCGGGAAGAAAATGGGGATGGTCAACAAGATCATGGACAACTCGTCCATCACCGCACCCAGCACCACGTAAAAGAGCAGGATGCCGGCCACCACCATATAGGGCGAAACGTTCCAGCCCTGGATCAGGCCCGCCAGCTGACCAGGCACCTGCGTCAATGCGAGCGCCGTGTTCATCATGTCGGCGCCAATGAAGATCATGAAGATCATGGCGCTGGCAGACGCGGTGGACAGGAAACACTGCTTGATTTTCTCCAGTGTCAGTTCGCGCTTGAGCAGCGCCGCAAGGAAGGTGCAGGCCACGCCTACCCCCGCGCCCTCGGTGGGTGTGAACAGGCCGCCATAGATGCCGCCAAACACCACCAGGAACACGATGGCAATGGGCAGCACTCCCAGCAGGGCCTGCAAGGACATCTTGGGAAGATCGACGGTGTGGTCCGGCGCATGGCCGGGGCGGATGCGCACGTAGATCGCAATCGCGATCATGTAGCCCAGCATGGCGATGATGCCGGGGATGGTGGCCGCAGCAAACAGCTTGGCGATATTCTGCTCGGTCAGGATGGCGTAGATCACAAGAGGCACCGAGGGCGGGATCAGAATGCCCAGCGTGCCCCCCGCCGCCAGCGTGCCGGTGGCCAGGCGGCCGGAGTAGCCGTGCCGCTTCATCTCGGGCAGCGCCACCGACGTGATGGTGGCTGCGGTGGCAATGGACGAGCCGCAAATGGCGCCAAAGGCCGCACTCGCCGCCACCGCTGCCATGGCCAGCCCGCCCTTGAAGCGCGCCATGAGCACGCTGGCAAACTGGAACAGCGCCTTGGAGATGCCTCCCTGCGTGGCGAAGTTGCCCATGAGGATGAACAGGGGGATCACCGACAGGTCATAACTCGCAAACCGCGCAAAGGCCAGGCCGTTGAGGTTGTTGAGAAACGGCGGTAGCCCTACCTGGTAGAGGTAGCCAAAGGCACCAGCGCCAAACATCGCCGCCGCAATGGGCACACGCACCACCATGAGCGCAAGCATCACACCAAAAATCGAAAGAGCGAGGGCCAGCGGGCTCATGCGGCATCCTCTTCTTCAATTTCAATGTGCGCCGGGCCGAAGGCCTGCACCAGGGCAATCACCCCCGTCAGCAACAGGGGCGGCACCATGGCAGCGTACGTGATCCATTCAGGAAACCCAAGCATCATGGTGGTGGTCATGGAGTTGCGGGCACTGAGCCCACCCGTGGCCGTGCGCCAGGCCAGCACGAGGAACATAGCCGATAGCAGCAGTGCGCCGAAGCGGTCCAGCCGGGCATTCACGGCCGAGGAGGCCCGGGCGGTGAAAAAGTCCACGATGATGTTCTGGCGGCGCAACTGGCACCAGGGCATGAACAGCGCGATCGCGGCCCCTGCGGCCACGGCCGTGAGTTCGTAGTCGCCCAGGACAGTCCAGCCCGTGGTGTTGCGGCCCACAATGCTTGCACAGGTGACCAGCGTCACCCCCGTGAGAATGACCCCGGCCAGCACCGCGCAAGCCTGGGCGAGAAACGATAGGAACTTCAAGGCAGGGTCCTGTCAAAAAATCAAACCGATCCATTCCGGTACCCACCAGAGCGGATCGGCATGGAGCAGCGCAATCGGGTGCGCCTGGCGACACCGCCGAGGTTATCGGCTGTGCTTTTCGATCAGGGCCCGCGCCTCAGCAGCAAGCTTGGCACCGTCGATGCCCTTGCCCTTCACCTCGTTGATCCAGTCGGTTTCCACACTGGCAGCCGTGCGGCGCCAGCGCTGCGTCTCGGCCAGGTCCAGGGCAACGATGTTGTTCTTGGCGCGCTCGGCAATCTGGCGGCCCACCTTGTCGCCCTCGTCCATGGCGCGGCCAAACATGGCGGCGGTCTCGATGCCGGAGTTCTTGTCGATCACGGCCTTGAGGTCCGGCGGAAGCTTGTCATAGCTGGCCTTGTTCATCGAGAACGCAAAAGTCTGCGTGTACAGGCCTTCCTTGCCAGCAAAGGTCGTGTGGTTGCGCACCAGCTCGGTCACCTTCAGCGAAGGCGTCACCTCCCACGGGATGGTGGTGCCGTCGATGGTGCCCTTGCTCAGCGCATCGGTCACGGCAGGGACAGGCATGCCAACCGGCGTGGCGCCCAGCTTGGTGAGCATGTTGCTGATGATGCGCGAGCCACCGCGCACCTTCATGCCGCGCAGGCTTTCCAGGCCGGTGACGGGCGTCTTGGTATGGAACAGGCCAGGGCCGTGGGTGTGCACGGCGATCAGCTTGACGTCCTTGAACTCATCGGCCGCGAACTTCTCGACGTATTCCTGGATGGCGCGCGAAGACGCTTCAGCGTTGCCGCTCATGAAGGGCAGCTCGAACACTTCCGTCTTGGGGAAGCGGCCCGGGGTGTAGCCCAGCACCGTCCAGGTGAAGTCCACCACGCCATCGCGCGCCTGGTCAAACAGCTGTGGCGGCGCGCCGCCCAGTTGCATGGCGTGGAACAGTTGCACCTTGATCTTGCCGCCCGAGTCGGCCTCGACCTTCTGGGCCCAGGGCACCAGGGCCTTGGCCGGGATGGTGGCCTGGGGTGGGAGCATCTGGTGCAGCCGCAAGGTCACGGTCTGCGCCATGGCACTGCCAGCCACCGTTGCCAGGGCCGCCGCCCCCAGGGCCGTCAATGCGGCGCGTCGCTTGAAGAAGTTCATTTTTTGTCTCCGGTCTCGATTTATCTGCACATCTGCGAGGCCACACCCCAGGGCCGCAGAGAATCTGCGGCATGGAGCGGGACACTGTCCCGCCCCCACTGTGCATGCAGTCGCATCCACATGCCAGTTCTATGACGGACTTTCAGCTATGCCGTAACGTTATGAAACCGGTGAAACCCGCAGACCCTGCAACCCTCGCGCTTGGTGGGTTGCCCGTCACCCCCGCCGAATGAGCGTGAGGGCGGGCATGTCGGCATGCACCTGCCCACCGGCCTGGCCCGACAAGGCTGCACGCAGGTTGCGCTGCGCGAGGCGCGAGTGCTCGCGCATGATCGCCTCGGCCCGCGCGCCCTCATGGTGCTCGATGGCGTCCAGCAGCTGGCGATGCTGGTCTTGGGCCACCACCAGCAAGTCGCGCGCCTGCGGCGAATGGGTCTGCACCATCACAAAGGCCGAGGGCGACGCAAACGGCAAGCCCTTGACCCGCTCCAGCTCCCGCGCCACCACATCGCTGCCCACCATGCGGCCCAGCAGCAGGTGAAAACGTGCGTTCAGCTCCACATAGCGCGAGAAACCCACGTCGTCCAGCGTGGAAGGGGCCAAGGTGGTGTCGATGGCATCCAGGCAGGCATGGGCGTCGGCCAGCACGGCGGCATCCACCCCGCGCTCGGCCGCCAGGCGCGCGGCCAGCCCTTCCAGCGTGCCGCGCAGCGCAATGGCGTCGGCCACATCGGTTTCGGAAAAGGTGCGCACGGCGTACCCACCCCCTGGCAGCAGCTGCAGCAGGCCCTCTTGCTCCAGCCGCATGAGCGCGGCGCGGATGGGCGTGCGCGACACCCCCAGCTTCTCGACGATGGCCAGCTCGGCAATGCGCGCACCGCCCGGCAACTCGCCCGCCAGGATCATTTCACGCAGGCGCAGCTGCGCCTTCACCGACTGCGAAGCGCCACCTTCGGCAGCGTCGCCCGGGGCGGAATCCGCCAGGAGGGGCTCAGAGAGGTTCATGTGGAGTGTGCGGAGAGATGATCAAAAAAACCATACAACCAAGGCTTGGGGCAGCCCGGCGGCCCATTAATGTATACATACAAAAACCAAATCAACTAGAAAATTCAAAAAATAGCTTCAAAAACAAGGGCATATGCGATATACCCATTCGCGATAGCTGATTTTCAACGATTGAATGTATACATCGAATGGCCTTTTTTGCACAATCCGCTTCACAACACCAAAGCGCTGAAGGCGGCCTGCGGGCCAGGCCAACAACATCCCACCACCCCACGGAGAGAGACAAGCATGTTTCCCAAAAACGCCTGGTACGTAGCCTGCACCCCTGACGAGATTGCCGACAAGCCCCTGGGCCGCACCATCTGCGGCGAGAAGATCGTCTTCTACCGCCCCGCGCCCGACCAGGTCGCCGCGCTGGACGACTTCTGCCCCCACCGGGGCGCACCACTGTCGCTGGGCACGGTGTGCGAAGGCCACCTGCAATGCGGCTACCACGGCCTCAGGGTGGAATGCACGGGCAAGTCGGTGTCCATGCCCGGCCAGCGCGTGCAAGGGTTTCCCAAGGCGCGCAGCTTTCCGGTGGTGGAGCGTTACGGCTTCATCTGGGTGTGGCCCGGCGACGCGGCGCAGGCCGACCCCGCCACCATCCACCACCTGCCCTGGGCCAACAACCCCGAATGGGCTTACGGCGGCGGGCTGTACCACATTGCCTGCGACTACCGCCTGATGATCGACAACCTGATGGACCTGACGCACGAGACCTACGTGCACTCCACCAGCATCGGCCAAAAGGAGATCGACGAGGTGCCCTGCAAGACCCGCGTGGAGGGCGACGAGGTGATCACCAGCCGCTTCATGGAAGGCATCGAAGCGCCGCCCTTCTGGAAGATGGCGCTGCGCATGAACGGCCTGCCCGACGACCAGCCGGTGGACCGCTGGCAGATCTGCCACTTCACACCACCCAGCCATGTGCTGATCGAGGTGGGCGTGGCGCTGGCGGGCAACGGCGGCTATGACGCGCCGGCGGACAAGAAGGCATCGAGCATCGTGGTGGACTTCATCACGCCCGAGACCGAGACTTCGATCCACTACTTCTGGGGCATGGCGCGCAACTTCAAGCCGCAAGACCCCTCGCTCACCACGCAGATCCGCGAGGGCCAGGGCAACATCTTTGCCGAAGACCAGGACATGCTGGAACAGCAGCAGCAGAACCTGCTGCGTTACCCCGACCGCAAGCTGCTCATGCTGAACATCGACGCAGGCGGCGTGCAGTCGCGCAAGATCCTGGACCGCATCATCGCGGCCGAGCAGGCCGCCGCTGCACCCCCGGCGGTGGCCGCATGACCGCGCAGGAAACGATCCAGGTCCGCGTCGTCAAAAAGCAGGCCGAGGCCGAAGGCATTGCCAGCTTCGAGCTGGCGCGCGTGGACGGCGCCGCGCTGCCCCCGTTCAGCGCGGGTTCGCACATCGATGTGCATCTGCCCGGAGGTTTGACGCGGCAGTATTCGCTGTGCAACGCCTCGCACGAATCGCACCGCTACCGCATTGCCGTGCTGCGCGATCCAGCGTCGCGTGGCGGCTCGGTCGCCATGCACGACAGCGTGCACCAGGGCGATGTGATCACCATCAGCACACCCCGTAACCACTTTGCGCTGCACCCCGCGCAGCGCACGGTGCTGCTGGCCGGTGGCATTGGCGTCACGCCGCTGCTGTGCATGGCCGACCGGCTGGCGCGCACGGGCGCCGACTTTGCGCTGCACTACTGCACGCGCTCTGCCGAACGCACGGCGTTTGCTGCCGAAATTGCCGCATCGGCCATGGCACCGCGTGTGCATTTCCATTTCGATGCGGGCCCGCCCGAACAGAAGCTGGACATCGCCACCGTGCTGGCAGCCCCCGGCCCCGACAAGCGTCTGTATGTATGTGGACCGGCGGGCTTCATCGACCACGTGGTGAACAGTGCCAAGGCCCTGGGCTGGGCGCAGGACCACATCCACCTCGAATACTTTGGCGCCCCTGCGCAGGACACCTCGGGCGATCAGGGCTTTGACGTGCGCATTGCCAGCACGGGCAAGGTCTACGCGATTGCGCCCGACGTGTCGGTGGTGGAAGCCCTGCGCAAGGAGGGCATCGACATCCTGACCTCGTGCGAGCAGGGCGTGTGCGGCACCTGCCTCACGCGCGTGCTGGAGGGCGAGGTGGACCACCGCGACATGTACCTGACCGACGAAGAAAAGGCAGCCAACGAGCAGTTCATGCCCTGCTGCTCGCGCGCGCGCAGCAAGCTGCTGGTGCTGGATTTGTGAAGTTGAATACCCCCTGAGTCGCCTGCGGCGCCTTCCCCCTGAAGGGGGACGACGCCCTCGCTGCGGGGCGGCCCTTGCCAGGCGTCCCCCGCGTGGGGCTCGCGAGGGTTTGGCCGAAAAACTCCTGAATTGATAGCTGCTGGCACTTATCCATCAAGCGCTAGCAGCCAATTTCACTCAAAACTCACTCTTCCACGGCCGTGCGGATCGTGTCGCGGCCGTGCCGGTCTTTGACGCGGCCCAGGTCGGTGTCGAGCGCGCGGGCCAGTTTGTCCACTGCGCCGATGAAGGCGTTGGCCATCTTGTCGGCTTCGTCGGTCACAGTGACGGGCTGGCGGCCGGTCACGCGGGCCTCGATGCGGCAGCGTTTGTCATTGGCGCCGGACTTGCCCGCATCCAGATCTGACAGAAACACCTCCAGCCGCGTGATGTGGTCCTGAAAGCGCGTGAGGCGGCTCTTGGACTCGTCCGTGATCCATTGCGCGAGCGACTCGCCGCCGTGGATGTGGTCGTCAGTGTTCACTTGTACTTGCATCAGAGTTCCTTTCAGATGACGTTACTCAGGGGTCCATGATGGCACCGCAGGCCTTGACCCCGGAAAACACATGTCAAAACATCCTCAGAACCTGTTCAAGGTCTTTTCGGGGATCGCATTGGAGTGCAATCGGGATGAGTGGATGCTTCAGATGCGCCGCATGGGCTCGTGCCCATGCAAGCAGCCGGGGCGCCAAAGCTCCGAGTTCATCGGCCCGATTTCACTCCAACCCTTCGGGCAAGTGCCTTGTGCGACCCCGAAAAGACCTTGAACAGGCTCCTACAACTTGTCCAGCGCCACGGCGGGCGACCAGTCGCTGCCAACGGGCAAGGCGCGCGCCTCTGCCACGCGCTGCTGCAGGCGCAGCGCCGCCGCATCCCCAGGCACGCGTGCCAGCACCTGCGCCAGATAGCCGCTGGCACCGTCCCAATCGCGCGCGTGGAAGGCATTGAGCGCGGCCAGGCTGGCGTCCCGCACAGCGGCATCGCCACACGGTGTGAACACACGCACGGGCTCGGTTTTTCCCTTCACGACCACATCATCGAGCGCGCGCAGAGCCACCGAGGAAGGCAGCTGCGCGGCGGTGGCGGCAGAGAGCAGGATGCCGGTGCCAAAGGCCTTGTTGGCGCCCTCCAGCCGTGCGGCCAGGTTCACCGCATCGCCAATCGCGGTGTACGAAAAGCGCTGCTCCGACCCCACGTTGCCCACCACCACCCGCCCCGTGTGCAGGCCAATGCGCATGTGGATGGGCGGCAGGCCCCGCGCACGCAGGTCGGCCACCAGCACCTGCATGGCCTGCTGCATGGAGATGGCCGCAGTCACCGCGTGCTCGGTGTGCTGCGGGTCGTCGAGCGGCGCCCCCCAAAAGGCCATCACCGCGTCGCCGATGAACTTGTCCACCGTGCCACCCGTGGCGTGCACGATGGGCGTCATGGCGTTGAAATACGCGGTGAGCACTTCCACCGTCTGCTCGGCACTCAGCTGCTCCGATAGCGTGGTGAAGTTGGCCAGGTCGGTGAACATGAGCGTGACCTCGCGCGCCTCTCCGCCCAGGCGCATCAGCTCGGGCTGCGCAATGAGGCGCGAGACCACGGCGGGCGGCACATACTGCGCAAACATCACCCGCGTCTGGCGCGCGCGCCGGCGCACAAAGGCATAACCCGCCAGCGCCGCTGCACCGTAGACCGCCAATGCCGCCGCCGCAGGCAGCAAGGGCGGCCACCACAGCTGAAAGCGCCCGAACAGCCACCACGAGGCTCCCGCTATCGCCGCCACCAGCGCCGCCGCCAGCGCTGCGGCGCCCGCCGGGTGCAGCCTGCGGTTGCCCCATAGCAGCAAGGGGACCAGCAGCGCTACGAGGGACAGCGTCCAGCCTTCGGGCACGGTGCGCAGCCCGCCGCCGGTGAGGTAGTTGTCCACCAGCGTGGCCTGCAGTTCCACACCGGGAAACAGGCGCTCGCCCCCTGCGGTGCCAAACGGTGAATTGAACAGGTCGGCCTGCGACCGCGACAACTCGGTCGCGGTGCGCGCCGAGCGCCCCACCAGCACGATCTTGTTCTTGAAGAAGCCCGCTGGCAGCAGGCCCGGCTCCAGCGCCTGGTAATACGAGCGCGTGTCAAACGTGCCGCGCGGGCCCCGGTAGCCGATCCAGTCGAAGTGGCGCAGCACCGGCAGCTTGCCGCGCGCCTCGGCCGCGCGCTGGGCCAGCCGCAGGGCAAAACCCTCGCGCGCCACGGGCACACGGCGCACCACAAAGTCATCGTCGGGCTCCACCCCGGCATCGCCCGCATCGGCTCCGGCGTCCAGAAACCGCTGCAGTGGCATCACGTCCAGCCACAGCGCAGCGTTGCTGCTGTCGATCTTTTCACGGGTGGCGGCCAGCACCACGGGGCCGGTCTCTGCGATGGCCTGCGCCAGTGCGGCATCTTCGGCTTCGGTTGATGGGTCGGCGAACACGATGTCCAGGCCCACAGCGGCGGCACCCTCGTCGTGCAAACGCTGCAAAAGCGCTGCATGCACGCTGCGCGGGAAGGGCCAGGTGTGTTGCAGCTCTTGAAACGTAGGTTCGTCAATCGCCAGGATCACCACGGGCAGCGCCGTGCGCTGCGGCGCAGTCCAGGCCGTGAGCACGTCGAAGGTCTTGAACTCCAGCGCGTGCCAGGTGCGGCTGAACGTGGCCGCCCCCACCAGCAGCAGCGCCAGCGCGCAGGCTGCCAGCGCGTAGACCTGTTGCTGGCGCCGGACCGCTGGTGATGCGGAATCAGAAGCGGTAGCGCGCGTCCAGAACATACCGGGTCTTTCTGCGGTCTGACTTCGGCGCCCACAGGTTCAATGCGGCCACGCCCACCACCCAGTGTTTGTCCTGCGATTCCCAGAAACCCATCAGGTCCAGGCCCCAGCCGGGCGCCATGCGCGTGAGGTTTTCCTTGTCTTCAAAACGCTCCGACCGGTACACCGCACGGCCGCTGACATAAAACCGCTGCGGGCTGACCCAGGTGGCGCCCAGCACTGCGGTGTGGCGCGGAATGTAGGGGATGCGCCCTGCCGGCCCTTCCGTGTCGTAGATATGGCTTTCGCTGCCCTGGTAGAGGTACTTGGCGTAGCCCGACCAGCGCCGGTTGAACATATGGTTGACACCGGCACCCAGTGTCTTGAGGGTGCCAGCGTCGAAGCTGGGCGTGTCTTCCAGCAGATCGGTGGTGGAGAGGTTGACCAGCTGGACGTTGCGCATTTCTTCCAGGAACGGCAGGCTGGGGGTGCGCAGGTCTACGCCCACGGTACCGGGGTTGCGCACACGCAGATGGTCTGCACGCAGGCTCAGGAACGTATTGGCTCCCAGTTCCATGCCCAGTTGCGCCACGGTGCGCTTGTGGCGGCCACCAGCTTCCACCAGCCGGTCTTCCACGGGAATGCCTGCAGTTTCCACGCTGGTGAGGGTGGAAACGCTGAGTGGCCGCAGCCAGTCCTGGTAGGCCATGCGCACGGTGGTGCCTGCGGCGGGTTGCCACACCATGCCTACGCGGGGGGTGACGACGCGCTCCATCTCTGCGCGGCCAGCATTTTCTTCGGTAAGTACATCAAGGTTCGCCAAGTAGTAGCTGGTGAGGCCATCGACGCGGTGGCGAATCTGTTGAATCCCCAGTGCGGCATCCAGATTCAACGCAGCGTCCAGCCGCTGGGTGGTCGCCAGAGTAAGGCCGGTGTACCGCCGGTCAATCCGGTTGTAGCCCAGCGCAATCAAATAGTCCGTGTAAAGCCCCACGCCGGGGATGTCGGCCGCCACCACGGTTTCGCCTGCCAACACATTGTTCTGCCGCTCACGCACGTGCTCAAGTGCAAGGCTCCAACGACTGCCCGGTGCCGTGTCCAAAGTGTGGCGCAATTGCAGATCGGTCAACTGTTTGCGTGGTGCAGTGCTGAAGCCCGTCACCGTCACCAAAGGTGGGTCGATATACGCCGTGGGGTAACGCAGATACTCGTTGTTTTCCACACTGCGGCCCAGCTTGATCCATGTCTGCTCCGTCGGCCCCCAGCGGTACGCTAGGCCCAAAGCGCCTTGGCTGTTCGTGTTGTCAATGGACGTCTCAAACAGATTCTGGCTCCGCATACGTGCCTCGAACTGGTTCACATAGGCAAAGAGATTGATGCGCTCCGTAGGCTGCATGCCAACACCTGCAGTCACGGCGCGCCCGGTCAGATCGCCATAACCGCCCCGCACCGCCGGGGCCTGATTGTTCAGCAGATCAAAAGGCAACTCGCTCACGCTGACCGACTGCGCTTTGAAGAACCAGGAAGTGGGCACATAGCTGTTGTTCATGCCATTGAGCGTGATGGCGGGTGCACGCGACCGTGCATCCTCCTTGTCCAGCGTCACCCCCACCGCCCCATGCGCCCCGGGTTGCTGCAGCAGCGACGAATACCGCTGGCTCGCCCCAAACGCCATCGGGTCTGTGAGGAAACCCTGGAACAGCGCCGAGTTCTTGTTGAACTCGCCCGCATACCGGTCTGCCAGGAACAGGTGGCTTCCGCCCCAGTACGGATAGAAGCTCTGCTGCGCCAGTTCCAGCGCCCAGTCTTCCATGCCAAAGAAGGCCATGGAGGCACCCAGGTTGGCGCTGCCTTTCTGGTCGTTGGCGACCTGGTTGAGCGACTTGAGGTAGGGCATGCGTTGCACCGCTGCGCGCGCAGCCTCCACGGCTTCGCCGGGCTGGAACAGGTCGGTGTGGATCTGCGCCAGCAGCATGTAGGGCACGGGGTCCTTGTCGTCCAGGCTGCTGGCCTGGCGCAGCGTGGCCAGAGCGTCCTGGTGGCGGCCGAGCTGGTAGTACGCCACGGCCGTCCAGGTCTTGGCGCGGGCGTAGCGGGGCTCCATCACACCCGCGCGCAAAAAGGCATCCAGCGCGGCCTGAGGGTCGCCCTGCTTGAGGTGCAGCAGCCCCTGGCCGGTGAGTGCCACGTAGTCCGCCGGGTTGTCGCCCAAAGCGGTGGCAAAGGCCTGGCCCGCCTCGGTGAACTGGTTGGTGAAGGTTTCCAGCGTGCCCAGTTCGCCCCAGGCGCCGGGGTTTTGGGGCGACAGCGCCAGCGCCTGCTGCAGATTGGCGCGGGCGGGGCGGGCGTCTTCGCGTTCGGTGTGGGCACTGCCCAGGCCCTGCCAGCCCCGGGCGTCTTGCGGCGCGAGCTGCGTGGCCTCGGTGTACGCACTCAGCGTGCCGGGGGCATCTCCCCGGCGGCGGGCCAATTCAGCCCGCACCATCGCAAGCTCTGCATGCGCCGTGCCCTGTGCCGGGGCCAGCGTGGCGGTGGCCTCGTCCACGCGGTCGCTCAGCAGTTGCACCCGGGCCAGCTGGGCCACCAGGGCCGGGTGCGCGGGCCAGCGCTGCAGGGCGGCGCGCAGCGTGGTGGCCGCAGCGGCCGCGTCGCCTTCCATGAGCAACACGTCCGACTGCATGAGCCAGACCGGCAGCGGGGCGGCCGGCGTGGCCGCCTGGCGGGCCAGCTGTTCGCGCGCAGCGAGGACATCGCCCGCCTGCAGCGCGATGGCAGTCTCCATCACGGCCACCCAGGGTGCGGGTGCGCTGCCGTTTGCTTTCGCCTGCGCCAGCGCGGCACGCGCGGCGGGCAGATCGCGGGCCACCAGCGCGGTGTGCACCGGGGCCAGCGCTTCGGGCACGGTCTCGGCGGCAAGGTGCGGCAGCGGGTCGGCGCGCAGGGCGTTGACCCACTGGATGCGGTCGCGCGGCTGGCTCAGCACCAGCTTGACCGGTGCCTTGCCCACTTCGGCATAGGCGGCCTCGTTGGCGCCCACCGACACCTGCCCCTGCGCATTGGAGAACTCCACCGTGCCCGACAGCACGGTCAGCAAGGTGCGGCCGTCGTCCTCCACGCTGATGTCCCAGTCGGTGCCCCGGATCGCCGCCGTGGCCGCCGGGGTTTCCAGGTTCAGCCGGGAGCCATCGGCGCGGCGCGTCTGCGTCCAGGCCCGGCCCGCGTTGAGCAGCAGCGTGGTCACCGGCTGGGCGGGTGTGGCCACGCCCTTGACCTGCAGCACCGTGTTCTGGTGCAGGCGCAGCTGGGTGTCGTCGGCAAACAGCAGGGCCATCCGCGCGGCTTGCCGGGTGCGCACGAAATCGCCCGTGGCGAGGGCCTGGGCCGGGCGAGCGGGCTGCCAGTCGGCTGCAGCTGCGGCACGCTGGTCGCCCGTGCCCTGCAGGCTGACGATCTCGGCGGCAGCACCTGCTGGCACAGCGGCCTGGGCCAGCAGCGGCCAGGCCAGGGCGGTCAACGTGGCCAGCGCCGTGAGCGCGGGCAGGCAATGCTTCTTGTGGGACATGTCGTGGGCTTTCGGGGAAGGCTGGAGGGGCACCACCTGGCGCAGCCTCCCTGGCGCCCGGCGAGCCGAAATTATGGCCAGCCCACCGCCCCAACCGGCCTCTTGCGAGACACCGCACGGTTGCATTTTCATGAAGAAAGCCACATTTCGTAGCACTGCTTTACCGGCGGCAGGCCTCGCGCGGTCCTGCACGGCCCCTTCCTACAGACGTGGCGCGGGGGCGGTGCTACAAATTGGTAACCCAAGATTGCATTGATCACACGCCCCGCGCGTGTTCCCTGGAGCCCACCACCCATGCCCGCCGCCCCCCGCCTCAAGATTGGCCTGTCCGCCTGCTTTCAACACGCCGACCCCGCCCGCCCGTTGTTCACCGGCAAGACGCTGCAGTACGTCGAGCAGTCCATCGCCCACTGGCTCATGTCGGCCGGTGCCATGGTGGTGATGGTGCCCTGCCCCACGGGCGAGACGGCACGCGGCGACGTGACGCTGGACCACTATGCCGAGTGGCTCGACGGCATCGTGATGCACGGTGGCGCCGACGTGTGGCCGGGCAACTATGGCGAGGAGCCCCTGCGCGAGGAGTGGGTGGGCGACCGCGTGCGCGACCTGTACGACCTGGCCGTGGTGAAGGCCTTTGCCCAGGTGGGCAAGCCCATCTTCGGCGTGTGCCGGGGCCTGCAACTGATCAACGTGGCCTTTGGCGGCGCGCTGTACCAGGACATCGAGACCCAGCACCCCGGTGCGCAGCAGCACCGCAACGCCAGCACCTACGACCAGCACTTTCACGACATCCACATCCTGCCCGACTCGCACCTGGCCAAGCTGTACCCCAACATGCCGCGCGCGCGGGTCAACAGCATCCACCACCAGGGCATCAAACGCGTGGCGCCCGAGTTTGTGGTCGAGGCCCTGAGCGAGCCCGACGGCGTGCCCGAGGCGATTCGCCTCAAGCCCGCGCCAGGGCGCGGCTACATCGCCGCCACGCAATGGCACCCGGAGTTCCACAAGCAGGGTTCAGACACGCTGGACGACACGGCCATCCTGAATGACTTTCTGGCGGCGTGCGAACAGGCCAAGGCCCACCCACGGCCGGTGCTGCGCCCCGCGCCTTCGTTGCGGGAACGGGCGGCGCGGCGGCTGCGAAAGGCGCTGTCACGGCAGCGCGACTGACCCTGCGGGTCAGGCTCCTTCCACAGGCAACACAGCGGCCAAGACATCTTGCAGCTGCGCCCGCAGCCAGCGGTGTGCCGCGTCTTGCTGGTAGCGCACATGCCAGATCAGGTACATGGGCAGACTGGGGCAGGCCACGGGCACCGGCACACCCGCCAGCGCGGCCAACGCGGTACGCCCCATCAGCGACGGCGCTGTAGTTAGCAGCGAGGTGCCCCGCACAAACGCGGGCAGCGCGGCAAAGCCGGGCACGCGCACCACCAGGCGGCGGCGCACGCCACGTGCTTCCAGTTGCCGGTCCAGTTCCAGCCCCCGGTGCGCCTCGTAAGCCACCGTGGCGTGGTCCGCCGCCAGGAACTCCGCCTCTGAGGCCGGAGCGCTGCGCACGGCCGGGTCATAGAACACGCGGTATTGGTCTTCAAACAGACGCTTCTGCACGATGTCGGTGCCCTCGGGCGGGCGGGGGCTGATGACCAGTTGGCACGCGTCAGACCGCAGCAGCTCGGCACTGGGCGCGCCGCTGGGCACGACGCGCAGCGTGACGCCCGGTGCGGCAGTGCGCAGGCGCGCGGCCAGCGCGGGCAAAAGCAGGTCGCGCTGAAAGTCGTTGGCGGCGATGGTCAGCTCGGTCTGCCAGGCGCTCGGGTCAAACTCGGCCCCTTGGGCAAACCGCTGCATCTGGTGCAGCATGTCGCGCGCGGGCTGGGCCAGGGCCTCGGCCCGGGCGGTGGGCACGATGCCGCGCCCGCGCTTCACAAACAGCGGGTCGCCGGTAATGGCGCGCAGCTTGTCGAGCAGGTGGCTCACGGCCGACTGGGTGACGCCCAGGCGATCAGCCGCCGCCGTGATGCTGCCCGTCTCCAGCACGGCCAACAGCAGCTTCAGCAGGTGCCCGTCCAGCGCTGATCCATCGAATTTGCTCATGCATTCAATGATCTTGGGCCCCTTCATCTTTGGCAATGCCGTCGCGACACTGCGGGCTGACTTACATCAAGCCCCGGAGACTTCCATGCCTTCCCGCAACCCCCCGATCCCCGGCACCACGCCGTTCGATGGCGACCAGGCCCGCAAGGGCTATGCGCTGAACAAGATGTGCTTTTCGTTCAACGACGAGGCCAACCGCAAGGCCTTTCTGGCCGACGAAGAGGCGTACATGAAGCAATACGGCCTGAACGAGCAGCAGGCCGCCGCCATCCGCGCCAAGAACGTGTTGCAGCTGATTGCCGCGGGCGGCAACGCCTATTACCTGGCCAAGTTCGCGGGCATCTTCAAGCTGGACATGCAGGACATCGGCGCGCAGCAGACGGGCATGACCAAAGACGAATTCAAGGCCAAGCTCGTGGCCGCAGGAAAAGACTGAGCCCCCACGCTCCCCACTGCGTGTGGTTCGCTGCCCCCCCGGGGGCCGCAGGCGGCTTGGGGCGGCCCGGCGCCGCCTGAGGCGACACACGCCACAACAACCTTCATCAGGAAAATAACATGGCACAACTCATCGGCGGCCTCGGCACCTCGCACATCCCGGCCATTGGCAACGCCATCCACAAGGGCCTGCAGAACGAGCCCTACTGGAAGCCCTTCTTCGACGGCTTTCCGCCCATTCGCCAGTGGCTGGGCGAGAAGCAGCCCGACGTGGTGGTGATGTTCTACAACGACCACGGCCTGAACTTCTTTCTCGACAAGATGCCCACCTTTGCCGTGGGTGCGGCGGCCCAGTACAACAATGCCGACGAGGGCTGGGGCATCCCCACGCTGCCGCCCTTTCCGGGCGAGGTGGACTTGTCGTGGCACCTCATCAACACGCTGATCGACCAGGAGTTTGACGTGACCACCTGCCAGGAGATGCTGGTGGACCACGCCTGCACACTGCCGCTCAAGCTCTTCTGGCCCGAGGGCGATTGCCCGGTGTCGGTGGTGCCGGTGTGCATCAACACCGTGCAGTTTCCGCTGCCCTCGGCCAGGCGCTGCTACGCGCTGGGCAAGGCCGTGGGCCAGGCCATCCAGAGCTGGGACAGCGACAAGAATGTGGCGGTGATTGCGTCGGGCGGCCTCAGCCACCAGCTCGATGGCGAGCGCGCGGGCTTCATCAACAAGGCGTTTGACCTGCAGTTCATCGAGAGCCTCGCCACCAACCCCGAATGGGCCACGCAGTTCAGCGTGCACGAGCTGGTGGAAAAGACCGGCACCCAGGGCGTGGAGCTGCTGATGTGGCTGGCGATGCGTGGGGCGCTGGCCACCGCCAGCGCGGGCGTGCGGCGCGTGCACAGCAACTACCACATCCCGATCTCGAACACGGCGACCGCAGTCATGGCACTGGAAACGGTCTGACCTCGTCAAGTTCAAGCCTTTTTGGCTGCCTGCACCTATCCATCATGCGCAAGCAGCTATCAATTCAGGAGTATTGACCTCCGCCAGCTTTCCCACAGGCTGGCGTCAGGCATTGTATTTACTGTAAATTCATACAGTGAATTTACAATCCAAACTCGCCATCCTGGCCGACGCCGCTAAGTACGACGCCTCGTGCGCATCCAGCGGTGCTGCGCCGCGCAACTCGGTGGACGGGCGCGGCATGGGGTCCACCGAGGGCATGGGCATCTGCCACAGCTATGCGCCGGACGGGCGGTGCATCTCGCTGCTCAAGATTCTGCTCACCAACTTCTGCCAGCACGACTGCCTGTACTGCGTGAACCGCGTGACCAGCAACGTGCCCCGGGCGCGCTTCACGGTCGATGAGGTGGTGCAGCTCACGCTCGATTTCTACCGCCGCAATTGCATCGAGGGGCTGTTCCTGTCCAGCGGCATCATCCAGAGCCCGGACTACACCATGGAGCAGGTGGTGGAGGTGGCCCGCGTGCTGCGCGAAGAGCACGACTTTCGCGGCTACATCCACCTCAAGACCATCCCCGATGCAGCGCCGGAGCTGATGGAGCGGGCTGGCCGTTATGCCGATCGCCTGTCCATCAACATCGAGCTGCCCACGGCCGAAGGCCTCACGGCCCTGGCGCCAGAAAAAGACAGCGCCGCGATTGACCGCTCCATGGCCCGCATGGCGGTGCACATCGGCGAGTCGCGCGCCGCGCGCCGCGCGCAAAGAGCAGGCTGCACAGGCCATCGTGTCGATGCCCCAATCGCGCACCACGCGCCGGGCCAGCGTGCCGCACTTTGCGCCCGGCGGGCAGAGCACGCAGATGATCGTGGGGGCCGATGCCACCAGCGACCGCATAATCCTCGCCACCAGCGCGCGGCTGTACGGCGTGCACCGGCTGCGGCGCGTGTACTACTCGGCCTTCAGCCCCATCCCCGACGCGGCCCGCGCCCTGCCACTGGCCGCGCCACCCACGGTGCGCGAGCACCGGCTGTACCAGGCCGACTGGCTGATGCGCTTTTACGGTTTCACCCACGACGAGATCGTGCCGCCCAGCCAAGGCAACCCAGGCAGCCAGGCCGGCATGCTGGCGCTGGACATGGACCCCAAGCTGGCCTGGGCGCTGGCGCACCGCGAGCGTTTTCCGGTCAACCTCAACACCGCCCCGCGCGAACTGCTGCTGCGCGTGCCCGGCTTTGGTGTGCAGACGGTGGAGCGCCTGCTGGCCGCGCGCCGCGTGCGCCGCCTGCGGCATGCGGACCTGGCGCGGCTGCATGTGCCGCTGAAGAAAGTGCTGCCCTTTGTGGAAGCGGCCGACTACCGCCCCGGCCGTGCGCTGGACGCTGCCGACCTCGCCGCGCAGTTGACGCCGCCGCCGGTGCAGCGCAGCCTGTTCTGAGCTGGAGCGGCACGGATGCAGCGCCACACCATCACGCTGGACCACGCCACCGACTGGCCCGGTTTTCGCCAAGCGGCACGCGCCCTGGTGCAAGCCAACGTGCCTCCGCAGGCTGTGGACTGGCGCTGCCAGGCGGATGCCGCTGAGGACCTGTTCGCGCCCGAGCCTGCAGCCAGCGACACCCGGCCCAGCCCAGCCCCCGATGCGCCGCCGCTGCGCGTACCGCCCGACTTTGTGCACCTGTGCGAGCAGCTCATCCTGCACCGCGACCGGGGCCGCTTTGCGCTGATGTACCGCCTGCTGTGGCGCATGGCGCAGGGCGGCCATGAAGCCGACAGCGCGCGACACGACCCGCTGGACGCCGACCGCATGTTGGCCCACCACATGGCCCGTGCCGTGGGGCGCGACAAACACAAGATGCACGCCTTTGTGCGCTTTCGGCCCGTGGTGGAACCCGACGGCCAGACCCTGCACATGGCCTGGTTCGAGCCCGACCACTACATCACCGTGGCCAACGCGGGCTTCTTCATCCGCCGCTTCACACAGATGCGCTGGGCCATCCTCACCCCCGACGCCAGCGTGCGCTGGGACGGCCACCAGCTGCACACCGGCCCCGGCGCGCAGCGCAGCGACGCGCCGCCGCCCGATGCGGGCGAGGCGCTGTGGCTCACCTACTACCGCCACATCTTCAACCCCGCGCGGCTCAAGCTGGCCATGATGAAGAAGGAGATGCCCACGCGCTACTGGCACAACCTGCCCGAGGCCGCGCTCATCACCGAGCTGGCGCAGACAGCGCACGAGCGCAGCGCCAAGATGGTGGAGGCCGAGGCCACCGTGCCGCGCAGGCGCATCGCGGGGACAACGGCACCCCGTGCGCGGCCCGCTGGTGGTGCCCCACTCAGTCCAGCGCCGCCTCGCGCATCACCCGGAACTGAGGGGCCGACACCGGCGGTGTCCAGCGCCACGGCAGCACCTGCGGCCGCCACAGGGCGCGCAACACCGTGAGCCGCAGCACACGCTGTGCGCCGGGCCAGGCAGTACGCGCTGCGCGGTCCCACAGCACCTCGGCCTGCGCGGCAATGTGCAGCAAGCCGCCCTCTTCATAGTCCACCACCAGCAAGCCTGCCAGCGGGTGCAGCGCAAGGTTGCCCAGGGTGTTGAAGAACTGGTTGCCAGGGTAGTCCGGCAGGCTCAGCACCACGCCGGCCTCCGTGTGCGCCACCTGCACAAAGCCTGGCTCGCCGCCCCGGTGCGATACATCCACGCCTTCGCTGTGCCCGGCACCAGGGCGTGGCGCCGAGGCACTGGCAATGAACAGGGTGTCGGCACGCTGCACGCGCGCAATGGCGTCGGCGTCCAGTCCGGCGCCCAGCCACTGCACCGGGCCCGGAGCGGCCAGCGCAGCGCGCAGGCCTGGCTGCCGCGCCTGGATGTATTTGGGGCAGTTGCCAAAGCTCTGCACCACCTGCACGTCCAGGCCGCTATCGCCAAACGCTGCCACCCGCCCGTTCATGCGGTTGCGCCGCCGCGTGTGCGGCTCCAGCCCCAGCACGCCCACGGCCGCGCCAGGCGCCAGGTGTGTGAGCACCGGGTCCTGGGAATCCGGCGCGGTCGCGATCTCCATGCGCTGCGCATCGGGGGTGTGCACAAACCCAGGTGGGCCAGCGAGCATCGTGGCCCACGGCTGGCCTTGTTCATCCAGCGTCCCCAGCAGCAAGGTGGGCAGCTTTTCAAACAGCTCACGGTGCTGGTCGGGCATGTGGTCGCGCAGCACCATCGCACCCACGGCCGCCATGCGCTCGCGCACACCCACGCGCGCCTGCAAGGCCTGCTCACCGGGGTGGAATGCCTCGGGCGGCACCGGCACCACAACCGATGCAGCGGGCACGGTGGCTGTCATGCCGCCACCTGCTCGGCAGCGGGCAGCTGGTCGGCCAGCACCGGATAGCCCGGCAAGGCCTGCATGCGCGCCACCCAGGCCGCAATGCGCGGGTAGGCATCCAGCGGCAGCCCCGCCAGGTGGGCCTGCGAGGTGTAGCTGACCATGGCCACATCGGCCAGGCTGGGCGCTGAACCCCCGAGCAACCAGGCCCGCCCCTGCAGTTCGTCCTCCATGAAGGCGAGCAGGCGCTTGCCGGTGGCCTGCGCCACCTCGTTCACGGCACGGCCCGTCAACGTCGCAAAGCGCGGCCCTCCGATGCCCGGCGCCAGAAAGCCCGCCGCCAGGCTGAACCAGCGCTGCAACTGAGCCTGCCCCACGGCGTCTTGTGGCAGCCAGGCACTGCCGGGGGCGTAGCGCTGCACCAGGTACACCAGGATGCCATTGCTGTCACTCAGCACCTGGCCCGCGTCCACCAGCACGGGCACCTGGCCCAGCGGGTTGAGCGCCAGAAACTCCGCGCGCTGGTGTTCGCCGCGCAGCAGGTTCACATCAATCAGTTCATAGGGCAAGCCGAGCAGGGACAGCATCAGCTCCACACGATGGCAATGGCCCGAGATGGGCATGCGGTACAGCTGGAGCGGGGTGGAGGGGAACATGGTGAAGCCTCGTCGGTGGGTGAGTGAAAAGATGGCTCGACGATATCTATTGCAAGCTGCGATGTGAATAGCCAATCACCGCTTTTCATAATTGCGGCATCCGCAATAATGGGTCACATGGACTACCTCGACACCTTGCGCTGTTTTGTGACCGTGGCCGATGCGGGCGGCTTTGCCGTGGCAGGCCGTCGGCTGGGCTGCTCCGCCACGGCCGTCACGCGCGCCATTGCGGCGCTGGAGGCGCGGCTGGGTGTGCTGCTGTTCCAGCGCAGTACGCGTTTGGTGCGGCTCACCGAAGCGGGCGAGCGCTTTTTGCAGGACTGCCGCCCCATCCTGAACGACCTGCACGAGGCCGAGCAGGCAGCCAGCGGTGCACAGGCCGAGGCCCAGGGGCTGCTGTCCATCACCGCACCGCAGATGTTCGGCATCCAGCACGTGGCGCCCATCGTGCAGGGCTTTTTGCACGCCCAGCCGCGTGTGCAGGTGCGCACGCTGTTCGTCAACCGGCTGGTGCATTTGCTTGATGAAGGCATGGACGTGGCCATCCGCATCGCGCACCTGCCCGACTCGGGCCTCACTGCGGTGCAGGTGGGCGCGCTGCGCCGCCTGGTGGTGGCGTCACCCGCCTACCTGGCGCAACACGGCGAGCCCCGGCACCCCGACGAGCTTGCCGCGCACCGCGCCATCGGCTTCTCATTCGATGCGCGGGCCGTGGCGCCCTGGAAGTTCAAGGACGGCGCCACGGGCCAGCCGCAGTTTGCATGGATCAGCAACAGCAACGAGGTGGACATCGCCGCTGCCGAATCAGGCCTGGGCCTCACGCGCTGCCTGGCCTACCAGGCCGCCGCCAGCCTGCGCGCGGGGCGGCTGCGCATCGTGCTGGCCGAGCACGAACTGCCGCCCGTGCCCGTGCACATCGTCTACCCCGCCGGGCGGCGCGCACCGGCCAAGGTGCGCGCGTTTGTGGAGTTTGCGCGCGAGCGGCTGGCGGCAGAGCCGGTGCTGCGCGGGCGTGGGCTGGTGCGCGGCGGTGCGCAGTGACAGGCCATACTTCGAGTATTTTTGGCCTCTAGCGCTTATCTATAAAGCGTTAGTAGCTATCAATTTTGAAGTTTTTGCGAGGCGACGTTGTTCGACTGGGATGGGACCGTAGCCCGCTCATTCACCATGACACGGAACACGCCGCCCGGAGCGGCGGCCGCATCTGGAATACTTGCGCCCTGTGGACACGAGATGTGCGAACGCGCCCGTCACTCACCCATCCTGCGGCCATCCGCTGGAACCCAGCGAACGCAATGACCCGCCGCCCGCCATCCAAGAACGAAAGAAACGAGACAGCACCATGAGCATCTTCGACCGGCTTCTGGGCAGTGTGCGCAAACCGACGGGGAAGCCCGAAGCCCCCCCCTTCCCACCAGCGGCACCCGTGGAACGCCGCCAGCGCAAACGCGTCAACGCCCGCAAGGGCACCACGGTGCTGATCATTGACGACTCGCCGACTGTTGTGGCCGTGCTGCGCAAGGCACTTCGATCTGCAGGCTATGACACCCGCGAGGCGCTCGACGCCGAGCAGGGCCTCGCCCTGATCGCAGAGGAAGCGCCCGAACTGATCTTCCTCGACATCATCCTGCCGGGCATGAACGGGTTCAACGCGCTGCGCGCGATCCGCAAATTGCCCGCTTCGCAGCACATCCCTGTGATCATGATCAGCGGCAACGAGCATGCCACCGAGCAGTTCTACGCCAACCGCATCGGCGCGGACGACTTCATGAAGAAGCCGTTCTCGCGCCACGAGATCTTTGCCCGCATCGAGGCGCTGCTCGACGAGCAGTTCGTCCCCCGACGCAAGGTGGACGCCGCGCCAACGTCCCCGCCCACTGCGGCCGCTCCAGCCACGCCCACCGCGCCCTGACATGCAGGCCGATCGCGCCGCTTTCTCAGCCGCGATCACATGAACAGCCCTCCAGGGTCTCAAGCTGCAGGTGGTGCACAGACGCGCAGCGCCGCCGCCGTGGCCTGCAGGATCTCGTCCGAAAAGTCCGGATCGTCCACCGCGCGCGCCAGCACCATGGCGCCGACCATGCTCGCGTAGTCGGCCAGCGCGCGCTGGCGTTTGACCGCCTTGGTGCGGCCGGGCATCAGCGTAGCCAGGGCGTCCACCTGTTTTTGCACCCCATCGGTCACGGCCTGCCGCACGGCGGGGCCCTGGCGCGCGGCGTCGCTGCCCAGCGCGGCCAGCAGGCAGCCGTGGCCGGGCGCGTCGCGATGTCGGGCTGACAGGTAGGCAGATTCCACCGCTCCCAGCGGGTCTTGCCCGTTGTGTGCAGCGTCGCGCGCCAGCGCAGCCCAAGCGGTGTGCAGCTTGCCCAGCGCGCGTTCGGTGGCCTGCGCCATGAGGTCGTCCTTGGATGCAAAGTGACCATAGAAGCCACCGTGCGTCAGCCCCGCGCTCTTCATGAGGTCGGCCACGCCAATGCCATCGAAACCTTTCTCACGGAACAGCTGCGCGGCCGTGTCCAGGATGCGCTCACGGTTTTCTGCCATCTGTTCCTTGCTGACTTTCATCGCATTCCCCTTGTTTGCTGCGCTGTCTGAAATCACCCGCTTGACATTTTAAATGATGATCGTCATATAATTTAAACATGATGATCATCATATAAAGCATCTTTCGCCTTCTTTCTGTTTTCTTCAGGAGCCTTCATGTCCACTGCTGCATCCCATTCATCCCGCACCTCTATGCCATCCCTGGGCACGGCTGTTGTCACCGGCGCATCGTCCGGCATAGGAGCGGTGTATGCCGACCGCCTGGCCCGGCGCGGCTATGACCTGGTGCTGGTGGCCCGCGACGCTGCACGCCTGACGGCTCTGGCCGACCGCCTGGCACGCGAGACCGGCGTACGCACCGAGGTGCTGCAGGCCGACCTGACCAACCCCGCCGACCGGGCCCGCGTGGAGCAGCGCCTGCAGTCGGACGCCAGCATCACCTTGCTGCTCAACAACGCAGGCATGGCCGTGAGCGGCACGTTCCTCGAGTCCGACATCGATGCGGTGGAACGCATGATTGCGCTCAATGTGGTGGCGCCCACGCGGCTTGCAGCGGCCGTGGCCAAGGGGTTTGCAGCACGCAAGGCGGGCACGCTGATCAACATCGCATCGGTGCTGGCGCTGGTGCCCGAGATGTTCAGCGGCACCTATAGCGGCACCAAGGCCTATGTGCTTAACCTCTCCAAGTCACTGCAGGCCGAACTGGGCCGCCACGGCGTGCGCGTGCAGGCTGTGCTGCCGGGCGCTACACGCACGGAGATCTGGGACCGCGCGGGCACGCCCATCGCCCACCTGCCGCAAGAGATGCTGATGGATGTGGACACCATGGTGGACGCAGCGCTGGCAGGCCTGGACCAGGGTGAAGAGGTGACCATCCCGTCGCTAGAAGCCGTGCATGAATGGACCGCACTGGAAGACGCCCGCCGCGCGCTGGGCCCCTTCCTGTCGCTGCGCGACCCGGCACGCCGCTACCTGGCCGCCGCTGCCGCCTAACCCGCAACCCACCCCACCAAACGTCACCCCCGAAAGGCATCGCCATGAAAGCCCTGATCACCGCCTATGCACGCTCGCCCTTTCACTTTGCGCGCAAGGGCGCGCTGGCCGACATGCGCCCTGACACCCTGGCCGCGCAGGTGGTCACCGGCCTGCTGCAGCGCACCGGCATTGACCCCTCCACACTCGAAGACGTGATCGCCGGCTGCGCCTACCCCGAGGCGGCGCAGGGCAACAATATCGCGCGCATCGTGTCGCTGCTCGCGGGCCTGCCGCAGGAGCTGGGCGGCATGACGGTCAACCGCTTCTGCGGCTCGTCCATGTCAGCCATCCACATCGCCGCCGCGCAGATCGAGGCGGGCCTGGGCGAGGCATACCTGTGCATCGGCGTCGAGTCGATGACCATGGTGCCGCAGGGCGGCTTCAACTTCTCGCCCCACCCCGCGCTGTACGAACACAGCGACGCCTACATCAGCATGGGCGAGACGGCCGAGAACGTGGCGCAACGCTATGCGGTGACGCGCGCCGACCAGGAGGCAATGGCCGTGGCATCGCACCGCAAGGCCGCCGCCGCGCGCGACGCCGGGCGGCTGCAGGCCGAGATCGTGCCCATCACACTCGCATCCGGCGATGTGGTGGCGCAGGACGGCTGCATCCGCCCCGGCACCACGCCCGAGGCCCTGGCCGCGCTGCGCCCTGCGTTCAGGGACGATGGCGTGGTCACCGCAGGCACCTCATCGCCACTGACCGACGGCGCAGTGGCCGTGCTGGTCACCACCGAGGCGTATGCCACCCGCCACGGCCTGGCGCCGCTGGCGCGCATCCTGGCGATGGCGACTGCGGGCGTAGACCCCGCCTACATGGGCATGGGCCCGGTGCCAGCCACGCGCAAGGCACTCGCGCGCGCAGGCATTGCAGCGCAAGATCTGGATGTGGTGGAAATCAACGAAGCGTTTGGATCGCAGGCCCTGGCCTGCATCCGCGAGCTGGGCCTGCGCGAGGACGCGATCAACCTGGACGGTGGCGGCCTGGCCATCGGCCATCCGCTGGGCGCCACAGGTGCGCGCATCACCGGCAAGGCGGCGGCGCTGCTGCAGCGGGAGAAGGGCCGCTATGCGCTGGCAACGCAGTGCATAGGCGGCGGGCAGGGGATTGCGACGGTGCTGGGGGCCGTGTAGCAATCTGTCGTGATCAGTGCTGGTGGCCGTGCGCCCCGTGCACATGCCGGTGTGCAATTTCTTCAGCACTGGCAGCGCGCACTTCGGTGACCTTGCAGCTGAACTTCAGCGCCTGCCCGGCCAGCGGGTGGTTGCCGTCCAGGTGCACTTCGGGGCCCTTGATCTTGACGACGTTGAACAGAGCGGGCTGGCCGTCAGTGCCCATGCCCTGCAGCTGGCCGCCCACCTTCACGCCCGGGGGGAACTCGGTCTTGGGGATGGTGCGCACCAGGCTTTCGTCGCGGGCGCCGAAGGCGTCTTCCACGGCCAGGTCCAGCGCGGTGGTGAAGCCGACGGCCTGGCCTTCGAGGGCGGCTTCTACCTTGGGGAAGATGTTTTCATAGCCACCGTGCAGGTATGACAGGCTGCCCGCGTCCAGCGGCTTGCCCTGCGGTGTAGTGACCTTGTACGTGATGGTGACGGCGGTGTCTTTGGTGATGGTGGTGGCCATGGTGGTATCTGCTTGCGCTAAAAGCGTGCATTGTCCACGAGGCGCCCGGTGGCCGCCGGGCACCTCGGGGGCGGGGCGCGCCGCCCCGGCTTACGCGCCAGCCGCCGCCTCTGCCGGCCGCTCTTCTTCCGCCTGCCCCGGATACCGCGCAAACCGCCGTGCCTCGGTGCCGTGCACCGGATCCTGGTCGGGCCAAGGCCAGCCGCCGAACTGGGTGCGGCGGTAGTCGTTCATGGCCTGCATGATCTCCGCCTGCGTGTTCATCACAAACGGGCCGTACTGCGCCACGGGCTCGCCAATGGGGCGGCCCTGCAGCACCAGGCATTCGACGGCGGTGGTACCAGTGTTGGTCAGGGTCCAGTCCTCGGTGGCCCGCACCTGCAGCGCGGCGTGGCGGTCCACGTCTTGCGGGCCGACGCGCAGGCTGTCGCCCACAAAGAAGTACAGCATGCGCTGCGTGGTCTCACCCTTCGCCGCAGGCAGTGTCCATTCAGCACCGGGCTCCAGGTGCAGCGTCCAGATGGCGACTTCGCCTTCGGGCTGGGAGGCCCAGGATTCGGGCGGCGGCGACAGCGGATCGGGCGCGCCGGGCAGCGCACCGGCCACCACCGTCACCGTGGTGGCGCGGCCTGCAGTGTCGTGGTGCACCAGGCGCGGGATGCGCTCGTTCCACAGCATGGTGAAGTGCGGTGCCACCATCTTGTTCTTGGCAGGAAGGTTCAACCAGATCTGGAACAGCTCCAGAGGGTTGGGCTCCGTGGCGTTGAGCAGCGGGAACATTTCGGAATGCACGATGCCCTTGCCAGCGGTGACCCACTGCACGTCGCCGCCGCCAAAACGCGCGGCCGCGCCCAGCGAGTCGGAATGGTCGATGAGGCCCTTGCGCACCAGCGTCACCGTCTCAAAACCCCGGTGCGGGTGGCCCGGAAAGCCCGGCACGGTGTCGCCGTGGTACATGCTCCAGCCGTCCTTGCCGCTGAAGTCGCTGCCGATCTGGCGGTCTTCAATCGGCACGGCGGGGCCGAACGCTGCGTTGCCTGCCGGGTAGGCATCGTCGTGGTGGGCGCAGAAAAGAAACGGGTCGAGCGTGGGCCACTGCGGACCGAGCAGCTGGGCGCGCACGATGGGCACCAGAGCGGTGCTTGCTGCAGCAGGTGTGGGCGACGACATACGGGGGCTCCTCATGTTGTGCACCGCCACGATCGGGCGGTATGCCTGTGGAATATGGAGCCTATGGTGCCTGAGCAGAAGTGCTGTGGGTGGAACAGTGCGATGCGGCGGGCAGGACAGTGGGGGCTTTGCACCGCGTGCTCTTACAGAACACATAAGGATGACCTGCATAACTCCCTGCGGTCTGTGATGGCACGGCCTCGGGCGGGTCGTGCAGGACATCCCTAGCCAAGTCCGGCCCTGGCGCTTGTCCACCAAGCACCGATTGCTATCAGTTTCGACGGCTGTTCAAGCCTTCACCTCCACCACCTGCTCGAAGCCGCCGAAGATCATGCGTTTGCCATCAAAGGGCATGGGAGGGTTGCCGGGTTGGGACGGGTCCATGCGCGGGTCTTCCATCATCTTCTTCATGCCCGCGTCGCGCGTGGCTTTGTCGGGCCATTCGACCCACGAAAAGGCCACCGTCTCCTCGGCCGTGGCCTGGACCGCGCGGCGGAAATCGGTGACTTTGCCGTCGGGGACGTCGTCGCCCCAACCTTCGATCACACGGATCGCGCCCAGCTCGATGAACATCGCGTCGAAATGGCGCGCGTGCTCAATGAACTTCTGCTTGTTGGCGGTGGGGACCGCGATCACGAAACCATCGATGTAGGACATAGCTTGACTCCTGTGAGGTTGACCAAGGGATGCGCCCGCCTGTGGGCGCCACGTATTCGTTCGGCGGACGCGGACCGGGGCCCGCCCCCATCACTTGCGCCGGTACGTTGCCTGCATCATCTGCGACCAGCTGCCATCCGGCTGCAGCCCGAACGATGTCAAGGTGCGTTCGTTTGCGCTCACCAGCGTGATCACGTCGCGGTAGCGGGCGGTCTTGCCGTCGTCCTTGAAGCTCGGGCCTTCGGTCTCCAGGGTCAGCACCTTCTGGTCGGCATCGAGCGTGCCTTCGTACACGAACATGTGGGTCATCATCGAGCCCACCCAGGTGCCGCGAAACACGCTCTTCTCGGGGTCGTAGCCCAGCGTCATCAGCATGTGGGCTTCGCCCCCGCCGGGCATGGTGCCCGTGCCTTCGCACAGCACCCACAGGTCGCCCAGGGCGCGCACATGCTCGGAGCCAGTGGATTGCTCTTGAGCGGGGGCGCCGGACTCGCCGGGTGGAGCGTCGCAGTTGGCGTCGCTGGTCCAGTCGCCAATCAGCTGCTGCAGCCAGCGGTGCATGGCGTGGGGTTCGGCATTCATCATTTCGGTCTCCTTGGTGGTTGGGGTTTGGCAATTCAGTCAGCTTGGGGGGGCGATCCCGTCAATCACGGTCTGGCGCCCCGAGCGGAAAGTAGTGGCGGTAGGGGCGGCCGCCCTCCACGGCTTGCGCAAATGAGGGTCGCGCCAGCAGTCGCGCGCGGTAGGCGCGCAGCAGGGGGTAGCTGGCGGCAATGGGGTGCGTCCAATCGGCATAGAACAGCGCGGGCGCTGCTGCGCAGTCGGCCATCGTGAAGCCGTCGCCCGCAGCCCAGGTGCGGCGGGCCCATTCGCCTTCCAGCCATGCATAGGCCTTCTCCAGCTTGTCAGCGGCCCAGGCCACGCCGTCAACGCGCTTGGCGGGGTCGCCAGTCAACGCAGCGTTCACCGCGTGCTGGACGGGCGCCATCACGTGCAGGTCAAAGAAGCGGTCCATGAACCGCACCTGCAACGCCGCTGCAGGGTCGTCCGGTATCAGCTGCACGGGCCCCGGGTGGGCCATCTGCAGGTGCTCGATCACGATGCTGCTCTCCACCACCGTGTGATCGCCATCCACCAGAAGCGGAAACTTTGCCAACGGCCAGCGGCGCAGCCATTCGGGCGCATGGTTGCCCGGCGCAGCGGGGTCGAGATTGCGCAATTCAAAGGGAGTCCCGTTTTCATACAGCGCGGTCAGCACCTTCTGGGTGTACGACGAGAAAGGGTGTCCATAGAGGGCAAGCATGACCGTACCTGTGTTGGGGCTCTGGTGCGCTTCGCTCATTCGGGCGCCACCACCATCCACGGCACGCCGAAGCGGTCGGCCACCATGCCGAAGGCCTGCGAGAAGAAGGTCTTGGCCAGCGGCATCTGCACCTGGCCACCGTCGGCCAGCGCATTGAACAGGCGCTGGGCCTCCGCTTCGCTCGCGGGGCTCAGCGCCAGCGAGATGCCCTGGAAGCTGGCCTTGCCCGACCCCATGCCGTCCGATGCCATCAGCGTCGTCTCGCCCACGGTGAATTCGGCGTGCATGACCATCTCGGGCGTGGGGCCTGGGCCGCTGCCGTCGGCGCAACCCTGTCCTGCTGCGGGCTCGGGGTTGTCCTTGTAGCGCATGAGGGTGCCGACCTTGGCGCCCAGGGCGCTGCGGTAGAAGTCCAGCGCTTCCTCGCAACGGCCTTCAAACATCAGGTAGGACTCGACTTTCATGGGGTCTCCTTGCAAACCAGGCCGTTCATCGCATGAAGGCCTGGGAGGGTCATAAAAAGAAAGTGTCCACCTCATTGTGAACACCGTCCACAAACAATAGCAAAGATAATGGACAGTGTCCACATCCAAGTCCGCCATGCCCGTAACCAATCGCAACGCCCTCGCCGCTAGCACTGCCAAGACTGCCAGCGCAGGCCCCGCCCCGCGCGCCACCTACCGCCATGGCGACCTGCGGCGCGCGCTGCTGGACGCCGGTGTCGAGCTGGCCCGACAGGGTGGCCCCGACGCTGTGGTGCTGCGCGAGGCCACACGCCGCGCGGGGGTGGCGCCCAACGCGGCCTATCGCCACTTTGCCAACCGCGACGATTTGCTGGCCGCCGTGCGCGCCGCCGCCGTGGCCGCTGCCGCGCACTTCATGGAGGCCGAACTGGCCCAGGTACCCTCCACCGGCACCCGCACCGAACAGGCCCACGCCAAGGTGCGCGCCGTGGGCGCAGGCTACATGCGGTTTGCGCATGCCGAAACGGGCCTGTTCCGCACCGCGTTCGGAGGCCGCTTCACCGTGCAGACCCATCCCGACCCGGCCATGGGCGGCGCCACGGGCCTGAATCCTTTTCAGCACCTGAGCGCCGCGCTGGATGACCTGGTCACCGCTGGCGCCCTGCCAGCCGAGCGCCGCCCCGGCGCGGAGTACCTGGCATGGTCCACCGTGCACGGTATGGCGCTGCTCAGCATCGACGGGCCACTGCGCGGCACGCCGCAGCCCCTACTGGACGGGCTGGGGCAGCGGCTGCTGGACATGGTGGAGCGGGGGATTTAGACCCGCGCCGGATGGCAGGTGCAGTGCCCACGCCGCCACAGGCCTGCAAGATGTGCACCCTGCACAGCCTGGCGCCACACCCACTGCGCGTACACCGTCGTGCGGGTGCCAAAAAACCCGCTCAGCAACACGCTGGGGGTGTGGTTCACCACTTCATGCCACCAGCGCGCGGGCACATAGAGCACGTCCCCGGGCTCCAGGTCCACCACCCAGGCGTCGCCTGCAACCACACCTCGGTCCACCACGGCATCAGCATTCAGTGAAGCCAGGGCCGCCCAGCGGTCATGCTTGGCGGCAACGGCACCCAGCCGCTCCACCGCCCCGGGGCGCAGCAGATAAAAGCGCTTGCGCCCCACCAGTTGCACGGCAAGGTTGTCGAGGTAGTCGTGGTGCAAGCCCGTTCTGGCCTCTGCGGGGCCGATCCAGGTCTGGGCATCGTGCAGTGCCCCCGGCGGAAACAGCTCCTGCGGACGCACATCGGCGCGCAGCGTGGGAAAGGCACCCAGAAGGTTGAACTCCTTGAGGTACAGCGGCGCCTCACCGGCGGTGGCGGGGCCTTGCAGGGACTGGAGATAAGCGCCCAGAGTGGAAGGCTGGAACACGGTGGCGCCCAGCTCGCGGTTGCCCTGCACCAGCCGCACGGGCAGGTCGGGGGCCAGCGCCCCCAGGCGCTCCCAGGTCCACTGCGCCACTGCGGGCCAATGGGCCGCGCGCTGGCGCAACACACAGGGCTCGCGGCGGCCGACGGCCTCGGCCACGGAAGCTACCTGCGCGCCCAGCGGCTCCCACGCGCTTTCATGGTCTGCCATCACAGCACCCTGGCCATGCAGCGTTGCATCCCCCGCAACCAGGGCAGCGGCACATGGCGCCACAGCGGCGCCAGGGACGACAACGGGATGCGCCCCCGCACCACCACCCCGTAGTCCAGCGACGCGGCATGCGGAAAGTAGTCTGGCTTGCAGGCCACGATGGTCTTGAAGCCCTTTTGCCAGTAGTAGCGCAGCTGCGGGTCTTGCGGCATGCCCCGGCGGGTGGCGTAGACATACGACTCCACCGGGGCATGGGTCTCGCTCCTGCGCCAGCGGGCCAGGCCCGGCACGGGCGAGCCCAGGTAAATCTGGCGCCAGCCAGCCTTCAGCGCACGCGGCCAGAAGAACGCAAAGATCGCCTCCACCCCTTGCGGGCTGACGCTGCTCAGACTGATGCCAAACAGGTCACGGCTGGGCTGTGCCCCGTCCTGGCTTCCAACCTCCGCGCAATCGGCCCAGGTGCGGGCGCTTTGCAACTGTGCCGCTGAAATGGGCTTGAGGAACAGCGAGGCCAGCGCCTCGCCCGTGCGCGGGCAGAACGCCCCCATGCACAGCTGCGGGTGGGCCGCGATGCGTTGCGCCATGGCCTGCGCGCTGGCGGCCTGGTCGTCGCTCCACTTCCGGTGCTCCAGCACCAGCAGGCGGGGAATGTCGCGGGCCTTCAGCGGGCGCACTTCGATGCGGGTCTTCTCTGCGTTTCGGCCCGCGTGCGGCGCAGGCACCAGGCGGTGCAGCGGCAGCCCGTAGCCCAGCCACCCCACCGCCATGCGGGCCAGGCCCATGCCCTGCCGCAGCACAAACCCCGCCGCAGACCGGGCACCACCACCCCAGGTCAACCGGCCCTGCGCGCGATCGGTCTGAAAGAAGTCCCAGGTGTGGCGCGCCACATCGCCCAGCAATATCAGGGACGCCAGCACATACAGCCCCAAACGGCGCCCATAGCCCACCTGGCCCACCTCATTGAGAAGGCGCAGCGCCACGCCATGGTGCGCCACCTCTTCTTCGCAGTGCCAGCGCCACAGGCTGGACTGGCGGGACGCGTTGTGAACCAGCCAACCCTCGCCGCGCAGTGCCTGGCGCGAGATCAGCGCTGTCAGGTATTCCAGCGCCGCCGCCAGGGCCAGGCGCTCCTTCCAGGCCAGCGCCTGCTCCAGGCCCTGCACGGCGCGCCCGATGCGCGCCTCCAGGGCCATGGCGTTGTAGCCCTGGGCCGCCAACTGCGCGTTGTACAAGCGGTGCGCGCGCTGGTGGGCGCGCTCCTCGCGCACGAACTGGGCCACCTCTTCCTGCAAAGGTGCCCCTTCGGGCAGGCGCGTGACAGCGTCTTCCATCGCCCGGATCACAAACTGCTCCCCCGAGGGCAGCAGCAGCGAAAACGCATTGAACAAATACGAACGAAAGGGGGTCTGGTTCCAGAACCGCTCGGACGCCCCCGACACCACCATCACTGTTTGCATCACCGCAGGCCATTGTTAAAGCCTGTCGAAGGTAGTGGGGGCACGTGTCGCGCATGTGACACCCCCAACACCACCCAACCGGCAGGGCGGCTGCAGTGGCAGGGCACGGTCTGCGTTGAAGTGCCTGCTCAGTTTTAGAAGATTTTTAGGCCCTAGCGCTTATCTACATTGTGCAAACAGCTGCAAATTTAATAGCACCCCCCACAACCCAGATCACGGCAACCCATACAGGCGCGCCGTGGCCGCCACCCGCTCCATGAGCGCGCGGCGCAACGCCACAGGCCGCAGCACCTCCACCTGCGGAGACAGCCGCATGAGTTGCCCGCAGGCGTGTTCCACCGACTCCATGGGAATGGTGACGGCCACGCGCCCGTCCTTGCGGCGGGGCGGCGGGGCCGCAGCCACCGCGCGGGCCACGGCGCTGCTGAGCGCGCGCAGGCCCTTGAGCCCGGCCGGTGTGGCCAGCAACGCCGCCTCGCCGGTGTAGATCCCTGCTTCAAAACGCTGGATCGACTGCGCCCAATAGCTGGCCAGGTCAAACTGCGCCGGGCGGCGCACGGGTGTGGCCAGCGCCGTGGCAGCCCGGATGTTCGACACGCGGTAGGTGCGCGGTCCGCCTTCTGTCGTACCCGCAGGCCCTGCCACCAGGTACCAGACACCCGCCTTGAGCACCAGCCCCAGCGGGCTCACCGTACGCTCCACCGTGTCGGCCCAGCTCTCGTAGCGCATCGCGATCTGGTGACCGCTCCACACCGCAGCGGCCACGGTGGGCAGGTGGGGCGTGGGGTCGCTCTCGCGGTACCAGTCCACCGGGTCCAGGTGCAGGCGGGTGCTCACGCGTTGGGCGTCTTCGCGCCACGAAGCGGGCAGCGACGACAAAAGCTTCAGCCGCGCGCCCTCCACATCGCCGCCCAGCCCCAGGTCCTGCGCGGGCCCGGGCAGGCCGCTCAAGAACACGGCCTGCGCCTCGGAAGGCGTGAGCCCGGTGAGCGTGGTCTTCCAGCCTGGCAGCAGCGCAAAGCCACCGTTGCGCCCGCGCTCGGCATAGATGGGCACACCGGCCGCACTGAGCTGGTCCACATCGCGGTACAGCGTGCGCACGGAGACCTCCAGTGCCTCGGCCAGCGCCTGCGCACTCATGCGGCCCTGGGTTTCGAGCAGCATCTGAAGGGAAAGCAGGCGGCTGGCGCGCATGGGCAGGCGGTTGTGTGGGGTACTGGGGGTACTAGGGTGAAGGCGAAAGATAGCGCAAATACCTGCCATGGGTTGGCAGGTATTGCGGCGCAGACTCCGATCATGAGCTTGTCTTACCCCCACGAACCCGGAGCCCGCATGCCCACCGCCGACCACCACCCCATCGTCGAACTGCGCCAATACACCCTGCACCCAGGGCAGCGCGACGCACTGATCGACCTCTTCGACCGCGAGTTCGTTGAAACACAGGAGGCCCATGGCATGCGCGTGCTGGGCCAGTTCCGCGACCTCGATCAGCCCGACCTGTTTGTCTGGCTGCGCGGCTTTGCCGACATGGACGCACGCCACCGCGCGCTCGAAGCCTTCTATGGCGGCCCCGTGTGGGCGGCGCACCGCGCTGCCGCCAACGCCACCATGATCGACTCTGACAACGTGCTGCTGCTGCGCCCCGCGTGGCCCGGGGCGGCGTCCACGTTGCCGCAACACGCCCGGCCCGCGCCGGGCGCCACAGGCACTGCGGCGGGTGTGCTGGACGCCACGGTGTTCTCTCTGCACGAGCCCGCCACCCCGGCCTTGCTGGACTATTGCCGCCGCCGCATGGCCCCCGCGCTGCAGCGCGGCGGTGCGCGCCAGGTGGCGTGGTACAGCACCGAAGCCAGCCCCAACACCTTTCCCCGCCTGCCGGTGCGCGCGGGCGAGCATGTGCTGCTGGGGCTGGCGCTGTTTGGCGATGCAGCGGCGCTGCAGTCCTTTGCCAACAGCGGCGCCTGGGCGCGGGACGTAGCCCCGGGGCTTGCTCCCTGGCTGACCCGGTCGCCCGAGGCGCACCGGCTGCAGCCCACGGCGCGCTCGGCGCTGCATGCCTGATCGGAAAGGAGAAGAGCCCATGTCCACACCCGCCTCCCCGCTGCTGTACGGCGCAGCAGGTTCCGGCCATTCGTACAAGGTTCGGTCGCTGCTTTTACTGACTGCCACCCCGCACCGCTACCAGCCCATTGCGCTCGATACGCCCCGGGCCGAGCGCCCGGCGGACTTTGTGGCAGCCAGCCACTTCGGTGAAGTGCCGGTCCTCGTCGATGGCGGCACCGCCTATTGCCAATCCAATGCCATCCTGCTCCATATGGCGCAGCGCACCCGCGCGTTCTGTGGCGCTGCGGCGGAAGGGAGCGCCATCCTGGAATGGCTTTTCTGGGAGACGAACCGCATTGGCTTCAGCGTGCCCAACCTGCGCTTTGCACTGCGGTGGGTGCCACAGCCCGCCGAGGTTCTGGCCTACCTGCGCGCACGCGCCATGGCAGACCTTGCCACGCTGAACGAAACACTCGCAAGCTCGGCGTTCCTGGTGCCCTCCGGCCCCACCATCGCAGACCTCGCCTGCTCTGCGTATCTCTTCTGGCTGCCCGAGGCGGGCCTGGCCAAAGAGGACTTCCCCCATGTGTCGCGCTGGCTGGACTCCCTGCGCGCGCTGCCCGGCTGGGTTCATCCCAACGAGGCCATGGCGTCGCCCTGATCGTCGTTCTGATCCCTCTCCCCTCACGCAACCCCATCACCGAACACCATGCAAGACACCACCACAACCCCGGCCACCGGCCACCACGCCGCCCGCGACTTCGACTTCCTCATGGGCTCCTGGCACATCCGCAACACGCGCCTGGTGCACCGGCTTCAGGGCTGCAACGACTGGGAGGTGTTCGACGCCACCGGCACCGCGCGGCCGCTGCCCGGCGGCATCGGCAACTACGACGACTTCATCCCCACCACCTGGAAGCCCGGCTTTGTGGGCATGGCGCTGCGCGTGTTCAGCCCTGAGGCACAGCGCTGGAGCATCTACTGGCTGGACAACACCACCGGCGGCGTGGACGCGGCCACCGGGCTGCTGCATCCGCCCGTGGTGGGCGGGTTTCGCGATGGCGTGGGCATCTTCGAAGGCCAGGAGAACTTCGAGGGCCGCCCCGTGCACGTGCGCTTCGAGTGGTCGCAGATGCACACCGGCGCACCGCGCTGGCAGCAGGCTTTTT
This sequence comes from Acidovorax sp. SRI_002, assembly GCF_057586455.1. NCBI lineage: Bacteria > Pseudomonadati > Pseudomonadota > Betaproteobacteria > Burkholderiales > Comamonadaceae > Acidovorax > Acidovorax sp. SRI_002. The sequence goes on from NZ_JBYCZW010000010.1 coordinate 108,730, forward strand.
CGGACGACGGTGGGGCCACCTGGGAAGTCAACTGGGTGATGGAGTTTGCGCGGCCGGTGTGAGGCCCTGCACACCATTGCAGGGGTGGCCGGCTGGCAGGGCATCCGCCATTCCATCCAACCACACCATCGCCATTGATTGAGAGCAAAAATAGCCTACAGCGCTTATCCCACAAGCACTAACAGCTATTAAATCAGGAGCTTTTATCCAGCAGACAGCGCCTGGGCCTCCTCACGCTCCTGCACCGGAAAATCCGTGGACGCCGCTACGGCCCGCCACTGCGCGGTCTCTTGCGCCACGAAGGCATGCGTGTCGGCAATGGTCTGCAGCGTGTCGGTGCCCAGTGGCAGGCGCAGCGGCGGCGTGGGGCTGGCCACCAGCTTCATCACGGCCTGGGCCAGGCGCAGGGGGTCGCCGGGCTGGTTCAGGTTGATGCGGCGCGCAGCCTCGCGCACGGCGCCCGCGCTGGCGGCGTAGTCGTCCAGCACACTTGGCGCCACGGCCAGCGAGGCACCATCAAGGAACTCGGTGCGGAAGTACCCGGGCTGCACCGCCGTGGCATGGATGCCCAGCGGTGCCAGTTCGGCGTGCAGCGCCTCGGTCAGGCCTTCCACCGCGAACTTGGTGGCGCAGTACACGCCAAAACCGGCACTGGAGCGCACGCCACCCAGCGACGAGATGTTGATCACGTGCCCTGCGCGGCGCGCGCGCATGGCGGGCAGCACGGCCCGGGTCACATGCAGCAGGCCGAACACGTTGGTGTCGAACAGTCGCAGCACTTCGTCGGCGGTGGATTCCTCGACAGCGCCCAGCAGGCCGTAGCCCGCGTTGTTGACCAGCACGTCGATGCGGCCAAAGCGCTCCAGCGCGGCGCCCACAGCGTGGCGTGCCTGGGCTTCGTCGGTCACGTCGAGCGCCACAGGCAACAGTGCGTCGCTGGGGCCCAGGCGCCTTTCAATCGACGCGGCATCGCGGGCCGTGGCGACCACGGCGTCGCCCTGGGCGAGCGCCGCCTCGGCAATGCGGGCGCCAATGCCGCGCGAGGCGCCGGTAATCATCCAGACGCGGGGGAAGGAGGAAGGGAGAGCAGTCGAAGCCGTCATGGCGGAAGTCCTTGAAAGGGATTGAAAGCGGGGTTCTGGCAAACGCAGCACGCTGAGATGCAGCGGCGCGGCCATGGAGGTGAACTGTAGGCAGACCATTGCCATCGCACTAGCCCATAATTGCTGACTTCATTCACAAGTAAAACTTGCCAATACCTCGGAACGGACACCATGGCCATCAATGAACTGCGTGCCATTGCCACGTTTGCCAAGGCCGCCGAACTGGGCAGCCTGCGGCAGGCGGCCTCGGCCCAGGGCATCACCCCGCAGGCCGCCAGCCTGGCGCTGGGGCAGCTCGAATCGCACCTGGGCGTGCGGCTGTTCCACCGCACCACGCGCAGCCTGAGCCTGACCGAGGAGGGGCGCCAGTTTCTGGAGGCCGCGCAGCCGGGCCTCGCGACCCTGCAGCGGGCGGTACACGGCGCGCGGCGCGGGCGCGAGGAGATTGCGGGGCCGCTGCGCATCGTGGCACCACGCTCCATCATGCTGGAGGTGGTCTGGCCCGTGCTCGACGTGTTCTGCCGCCGCTACCCGCTGGTGGAGCCCGATGTACAGCTGGACGACCGCATCGGCAACTGGGTGGAGGACCGGGTGGACGTGGGTTTCCGCTCGGGCTACCCGCCCGAGGGCGGAGTGATTGCGCGGCGCCTGATGGCGCTGCAGCTGGTGGTGTGCGCCACGCCGGACTACTTGGCCCGCCATGGCACACCCACCCGCATCGAAGACCTGGCACAGCACCGCTGCAGCGGGTTTCGCCACCCCACCACCGGCAAGCCCATGCCGTGGGAGTTTCAGGTAGGCGATGACATCGTGGCCCATGCCATACCGCCAGCGTTCTGCGTCAACGACATCGAGCTGGAAGCGCGCGCCGTGCTGGGCGGCCACGCCATCGGCCAGCTTGTCGGCGTGACGGCGGCGCCACTGGTGCGCAGCGGGCAACTGGTGCCCGTGCTGACCGAATTCGTGCCCCAGCACCTGGGCCTGTACGTGTACTACGGCAGCCGGGCGGCGCAGCCAGCCCGCGCGCGCGCCTTTATCGATCTGGCGGTGGAGATGCTGGCCGACAACCCGGCGTTCGGACTGAGCGTGCAGGAGCTGCGGAGCCCGGCTCCAAAGCCCCGGCGGCGCAAAGCATCGGCCACCTGAACGGGCGCAAGCCGCCGATGGCTGCCGTGTGCGCCCGCCGCGTCGGCGCACAGCGTTTTCGCCCGTGAAAGGGGCGATTGCGGGTCATTTGGCAAACAGTCCGTTGCGGAGAAGGGTATTTATCGGTGTGGTCGCACGCCCTACAGTGACTGGACTGCCCGAGAGGCGGAAGCAACGCACCGGATTCACCCATGACCACCTTCTCTGCCACGGTCCAGACACACATCAAGGCCTCCCCGGCACTGGCGTTCCAGCACATCGCGCCCATTGACCCGCGCGCCCTGTTCACCGGCTACGGGCCTTTGCCCGCAGTGATCGGCACGCGCGACCAGACGGGCGCCTGGGACACGCCGGGGCAGACGCGCACCGTGGCGCTGTCCGACGGCAGCGTGGCCGAAGAACGGCTCAAGCACTACCACCCGGCGCAGTACTTCAGCTACACCGTCAGCGGCTTCACGGGGGCACTGCGCTGGCTGGCCACCGGCGCCAACGGGGCCTGGTGGTTTGACCCGCAGGCGGGTGGCACGCAGACCACCGTGCGCTGGCGCCATGCATTCCACCCCCGCTCGAAGTGGGCCGCACCGGTGCTCTGGCTGCTGGCCAACGTGCTGTGGCGCGGCTACATGCGCAAGGCGCTGCGGCTGGCCAAGATGCAGATCGAGACCCCACTGCGTGCGCCCGGAGGCCCAGCGATTTCAGCCTGAGGCGGCCCTCATCCGAGCCGACGGCGGCCCACCACAGCTCAGTTGCTTTTGGCTTCGAAGAATGGCGGGCCCTGAATGGCCGACGGGCTGACGGTAAACGTTCTCAGGGGCTCCAGGGGCGGGGTCTCGCCTGGTTTCGGCGCAGGGCGCGGGGCGCCAGAATTCAGCGCGGGGGCTATGCAACCCGTACGCACTGTTTGCACCACTTCAGGGTCCAGCGCCCGGCGTTTGCCCAGACGGCTGCCCGACAGAAACAGCATGTCTCCTTTCAGCTCGGCCCGCTGGCTCATCAGCGGCAAGGCCTGCAGCGGATCAAACCCCACACGCACTGAATTGGCACCGTCCAGCCGGTACTGCACCACCTTCACGACCGCTGGCTTTCCCGGGGCTTCCTCCACCACGTCGCCCAGGTAAAAGTAGCGCACGGCCTCTGCAGGCAGTGGGGGCAGCGGGTAGTTTTCAGACCAGCTGCTGTGGTCCGGGCCAAACAGCGGGCGCAGCGTGGCCGGGGCCTTGTCATCCGCCGACACCGCAAACACCGGCGCGCGGGCACTGGACAGCGTGGGGCCGTGGAAGTCGAACTCCACCATGGCGCCCAGCGCTGCCACCTTGCGGGCGTAGGCCGGGAACAAGGTCTGGTCCTGCCGCACCTGCTGTAGCCGGACTCCGCTGCCTTCCGCCTTCCAGCGGCCCGCCATCAGCATGTCCAGCACCCCACCCGTCACCGCAAAACAAAAGGTGTTGTCGTCCAGCAGCGCCAGTTGCGTGATGGTGTCCACAGAACGCCCCCGGTATTCGCCCACATAGCCCAACTCGGCGGGCGTGGCGGCGTGCAGGGAGACGCTGACCGTCAGCGCGGCGAACGCTGCTGCAGGGGCGCAGGCATTGCGCAAAGTGCGGAGGGTGAGGTTCACAAAAGGGTCCCAGGTGGAAGGGTGGGCCACTATATCGCCCTGGGCGCAACCCGCGCGCGCAACGCCTCCCACCCGCACAAAGCCCAAAGAGCCCCGAGCTACCTTGGCTCAGGCAGCAAACCCGCCATCGATGAGCAGGCTGGCCCCGGTCACCATCCCCGACTCCGGCCCCGCCAGATAGGCCACCATGCCCGCGATCTCGTCGGGGTGGGCATGGCGGCCGAGCGCCATCATGCCGTGCATGTTGCTGGCCAGGGGGCCGTCGGCGGGGTTCATGTCGGTGTTGACTGGGCCGGGTTGCACGTTGTTCACCGTGATGCCACGCGGCCCCAGGTCGCGCGCCAGGCCTTTGGTGAGGCCCACGATGGCGGCCTTGCTCATGCCATAGACGCTGAAGCCTGCCCATGGCACACGGTCGGAGTTGGTGCTGCCGATGGTGATGACGCGGCCATAGGCACCGCCCTGGCCCATGTGGCGCACGGCAGCCTGCGTGGCCACAAACACCGCGCGCACGTTCACGTTGAGCGTGTGGTCAAAGTCGGCCAGCGCATAGCTGTCCAGCTCACCCGCCACCGCCACGCCTGCGTTATTGACGAGGATGTCCAGGCGGCCCAGCGTTCGTGCAGCGCTGTCGATGGCTTGCGTGAGGGCGGCGGCGTCTGCACTGTCGGCACGCAGCGCCAGGGCCTTGCCACCGCCCGCTTCAATGGCAGCCACCAGCGCCTGCGCCGGGGCTTCGGAGCTGCTGTAGGTGAAGGCCACGGCCGCTCCGTCGCGCGCCAGGCGCTGGACGATGGCGGCGCCGATGCCACGCGCGCCGCCGGTGACAAAGGCAACCTTGCCCGCCAGCAGGCGTGACGCGCTGGCAGGCAGCGTGGTGGGGACGGATGTATCGGGCACAGAAGACATGGTTTTTTCCTAAAAAATCAGATGGTTGAAAAGGTTCTTCACGGAACCAGGAACACCTGCAGTTTCAGAAAAACATTGCTTTGCGGGTAGCCATGAATAGGCTGGATCTATTTCAACCTCCAGTTGAAAATGCAAACCATGCAACCCCTGAGCCACCTCGAATCGTTCGTCAAATCCGCCGAGTGCGGCAGCTTCTCGGCCGCCGCGCGGCTCATGGGCCTGACGCCTGCCGCCGTGAGCAAGAACGTCGCGCGGCTGGAGGCAGGCCTGGGCGTGCGGCTGTTCCAGCGCAGCACGCGGCGCCTCATGCTCACCGAAGGCGGGCAGCGCCTGCTGGCGCAGATCAGCCCGCCGCTGACCGCGCTGGCCGATGCGGTGGACCACGCGGCCGAGGCCGAGCAGCAGCCTGCGGGCACGCTCAAGGTGAGCATGGGCCAGGCTTTTGGCCGTGCCTACATCGTGCCGCTGCTCACCGAGTTTTTGCAGCGTTACCCGGCCATCCAGCCCGACTGGCGCTTTGAGAACCGCCAGGTGGATCTGATCGGCGAGGGTTTTGACGCCGGCATTGGCGGCGGCCTGAACCTGAACCCCGACATGGTGGCGCGCACGCTGGGGCCGATCCACCTGGTGGTGGTGGCCGCCCCCGCGCTGCTGCAGGGCCGCAAGGCGCCGCGCCACCCGGCAGACCTGGCGCAGTGGGACGGCATTGCGCGCCGCGCCATCCGCACGGGGCGCGTGCCGGTGACCACGCTGCGCAACAAGGCGGGCGACGCTGCAGCGGCAGTGTTCCGCCCTCGCATCGTGTTCGACGACCCCGAGGCCATGTGCCAGGCCGCGCTGATGGGCCTGGGCCTGGCCGTGCTGCCCATGCCGTTCGCGCAGCCCTGGCTGGCACGCGGCGATCTGGTGCGGGTGCTGCCGGGCTGGTGGGCGGATGCAGGGCCGACATCGCTGTACTACCCCAGCAAAAAGCTGCTGCCAGCGCGCACGCGGGTGTTTGTGGATTTTGTGGTGGAGCAGTTCGCGCTGCGCGGGTTTGCGCAGCGGGTGCGGGGCGATTGAGCGCAAGCCCCTGCGCGAGACTGACCTGCGCAACCTGCGCCACTCTCGGCCCAGCCTTGGTGGGAGAGGGCGGGGAGAGGGAGAACAAGCGCGGCGCCCCCGAAGCCCCGTCTCCCCCACCCGCTCCCACGAGGGGAAAGGGAGTTAACCCCGGCGCTGCGGCGATGGAAGGCGGCCGTGCCCAGCGGGCGTCATGGCTGCTTGCCCACAAACGCCACGGTGAGCCCCTTGGCCGTCACCGTGATGGGCCCGGGCTGCAGCCCCAAGCCGTCGAACATGGCCGTGTCCTGCGGGCGCAGCTGGTGCAAGGTGACTTCGCGCAGGGATTGTTCGGCCAGCACGGGGGCATAGGCATTGATCAGTTCGGTGACGGCCGGTTTGAGCGTGGGGAAATCCAGCCGCCCCAGCCGGATCTGGTGGGCGCGCAGCGTGCGGTCACTGGCTTCATAGCGCAACGCAAACTCCACATCGAACGTGCCCGCGTGGCTGCGCCGCAGCGCAGCGCCCGCCGCGTCCACCGCCATGACGGCGCCCAGGCGATTGACCTCAGGCAGCAGGCGCAGGCGCGGGGGTTGCAGGGTGAGATCGAACAGGCCTTGCACCGGCACACTGCGCGGGAACTTCGTGGCCACCATCTCCTGCAGCTGCGCGAGCGGCACGGTGTAGCTGGGCTGGGCCCACGCGGCACGCCCTGCCAGCAGCAACGCGGCGCCGCCCAGGGCCAGGCCGCTGCCGGTGGTTCTCAGAAATCGTCTGCGGTGCAGCATGAGGCTATCTCCTTGATAGGCCTGTGTGACACGCACGAGATGAAAAGGTGCCCCATTTGTGGGCCATGGCTGTGTATCCGTTCGCACAGCCCTGCAAGCCGTTCCCAGCCATGGGTTGGAACCCAAAATGACCGCTGGCGCTTATCCAACAAGCGCTGACCTCTCTCCATGGAGATGCGATTGCTTATCGCCCCACCACCGACCAGCCTGCCTTCTGGTTGCCCTTGTCGTTCTCATACTCCCACGCCGTGCCGCAGCGGTCGCACACATAGCGGGTGATGGTGACGGAGCCCGTCTCGCGGTCTTCCTTGCGGTTGCCGCGCTGCACCAGCTCGGCGTGGCCCGGCGCCTTGCGCCAGTTGCGCTGGATGCCCTGGCAGGGCTCGCACAGCGCCATGGGTTTGAGTTCGTTCTGTCGGGCCAGGTCTTTGGTCATGGGGTGTCAGCCATCGTGGGCCGGTGTGGGTGGGTTTGTCTGCTGCGGGGCGGCTACTGTAAGGCACCTGCGGGGGCAAAGACACAGCCTGGTGGCTGAATCACATGGCAAATTAGCATCTAGCGCTTGATAGGCAAGCGTAACCAGCTATCAAATCAGGAGTCACTTCTTCAGCGCCTTGGCCATGCGGGCGTTGTGCAGCACCACGCCCGCACGCTCCACCTGCTGGCGCGCTTCCACCGCGAAGCCCTGCGCGGCGAAAAAAGGCTCGGCGGTCAGGCTCACGTGGGCGTTCAAGCGGGTGATGCCGCACTGCACCGCCTGCGCGTGGAGGTGTGCCATCAGCGCCCGGGCCACGCCCTGGCCTGCAAACGCCGGGGCCACAAAAAACATGTCGATGGTGCCGCTGGCCTGCAGATCGGCAAACCCAGCTATCGCCCCGCCGTCTATTGCTTGCGCGATGAAGGGCTGGTTGGCCCGCATGCGCTCGGCCCACTGCGCAGCGTCATGGTGCAACGGCGCCCAGGCGGCCAGCTGTTCGCCGGTGTAGTCCTTGCAAGCCAGGCCATGCACCGAGGCATGAAACACGGCGCGCAACGCGGGTTCGTCGCCAGGGCAGAAGTTGCGGATTTGGAAGGAAGGCATGGCGAGCGAACTGCAGAGAAAAAGGGGCGCGATGGTGCCACAGCGCAGCGCGGTGAAGAAATCTCAGCCCGCCGCCATGCGCAGCCTGCGCGCTGCATCTTCATCGCGTGCGTCGTCAATCTCGCGCAGCACGGCCTGCATGTCCACATCGGCATGCGTGGGCGCATAGATGCCGGTGAGCGGCGTCTCGTTGCTCAGCAGCCCGCTCTGGTACAGGCTCCAGATCTCGGGGCCGTATTGGGTGGCGCGCAGCTCGGGGGCAAACTGGCCGAAGAAGTCGCGCAGGTTGGCGACGTCGCGCAGCAGCATGCGCTGGGCGTGGTTGTTGCCCGCAGCGTCCACGGCCTGGGGCAGGTCGATGATGACGGGGCCATCGTGGCCGGCTTCTCCACCTTCTGCGCCCGGCAGGTGGGCCAGCAGGATGTTGAACTCCGACAAGTCACCATGCACCACGCCCGCACACAGCATGCGCACCACCTCGGCCACCAGCGTGGCGTGGTGGGTGCGCGCGTCTTCGGGCGTAAAGCTCACATCGTTCAGGCGCGGGGCGGCGTCACCGTGGGCGTCGGTCACCAGCTCCATGAGCAGCACGCCGTCATGAAAGTTGTAGGGCTGCGGCACGCGCACGCCGGCAGCGGCCAGGCGGTAGAGCGCATCGACCTCGGCGCTTTGCCAGGCGGCCTCTTGTTCTTGCCGGCCAAACTTGCTGCCCTTGGCCATGGCGCGGGCCGAGCGTGAGTTCTTGACCTTGCGGTTTTCGGTGTAGTCCACCGCCTGCCGAAAGCTGCGGTTGTTGGCCTCTTTGTAGATCTTGGCGCAGCGCGTTTCATCACCACAGCGCACCACATAGACCATGGCCTCCTTGCCGCTCATGAGCTGCCGGACCACGGTGTCGATCAGGCCTTCCTCAATGAGGGACTGCAGGCGGGGGGGAGCTTTCATCGGGTCAGTGCGGTAGAGGGGGAATGGTCCATTGTCGTTGCAAGGCCACAAGAGGACGGCGTGCCCAGGGCCTTGAACGACAATCCGACGGCTTTTCAGTGTGATGACGGGCCGCCCCCAGGCACGCCGCCGTTCCACCGCCTTCTCTTTTTCTTGCGCCGTACCAGGCGCTGCCGCCCGGAGACCCCCCCATGCCCTTCGCCATTGCGCCCCCCGCCACCGCCCCGCGCGCTGCTGCGTTGGTGGGGCTTCTGATCGGGGGCGTTGCGGTTTCGCAGCCTGCGGCGGCTGCCGGGTTCCGCGAGGGTGCCTATGCGGACTCCTTGGGCAGCACCGCCGTGGTGTGCGTGACAGCGCAGCACATGGCAAGCCTGACGGCCCCCGCCTGGAAGAACGCCATGCAGCAGCGCGGCATGGACTGCACGGTCAGCGAGTCTGACCAACCCATGCCCGGCCATGAGACCTGGAAGGCCCATTGCGTCGCCCCTGCCCAGGCCGCAGGCGCCAGCGCCGCGCACCTGTACCAGTTCACCGTGCACGCCGATGGCGAGCGGCTTGTCATCGACAGCGGCATGCAGACTTCGGCGGGCCGGCAGATGATGAAGAAGGCCTTTTTCGGCACCTACCAGGGGGCGTGTGCGCCCGGCACCCCACCCCTGGACGTGTGGGCCTACCTGGATGGCACGCACGGCATGGAAACACCTGCGCAGGCCGATGCACGCAAGGCGGTCGCCATCGACCTGATCCGCTGCGGCAATGTGTTCAACGGCCTGTCGCTCAGCGTGGCAAAAGCCCGGCAAGAAGGCATGCGCGCCGCTGCGGCGGCCATGCTGGAAGCAGCGGTGGAGCTGCACCCGGGCGAGGGCGACTTCCACATCGACGCGCTCAAGAAATCGGCGCCCGAAGTGTCGGCCGAACTGGTTGGTACGTCGGCAGAAAAGAAGTTTGCGCTGTACCAGACCTGCAGCCCGTATCTGGAACCAGACGGCATCACCAAGGCGGTACAAAGCCGCGTGGCAGCGGGTGCCCCCCCACGCTAGTGAGGTATTGCACGCTATCCGGCACGTAGAACGGCGATTCGTTCGCAACTGCCGCACCCTGTTCCAGGCACCTCACGGCGCCTACAAACACCAACGCCCCGCACCACGCACAGTGGTGTCGGGGCGCTGCTTGGGCTTGGATCTAGGAGTCTGCGCTTATTTGTCCAGCTCGGCGGCCAGCATGTCCCAGCTGGGGTACGAGCTTTCATCGAGAGTGATCGCACCCTTGCCTGCGGCAAACTTGAAAGCGGTGGTGCCGGTGCGGGCAAATTCCAGGGTCTTGAGTTGGCACACCGCGGCCTTGGAAGGGGCATCGTTGCAGTAGCGCGGGGCGTTGTCCACGATGGTGCCGGCCGCGTAGCGCACCTGGCGCAGGTGGTCCACGGTCTGAAAGCTGTCCTGCTTCACATCCATCTTCACATCGCAGCCGCACGATTGCTTGAGGGTGCTGGCGGCGGTTTTCAGCGCGGGGGCCACCTCGGCAGCAAAAAAGTCGCGCTCGGCCTTGCCGGCATGGGCCAGCGATGCGACAGCCAGGCTGAGGGTTGCGACGAGCAACAGGGGGATCTTGTTTTTCATGGTTCTCCAACGGGTTGGCTTTGGGTGTGCAGGCCCCTGCCCCTCCCGGACAGACGGGCCGCGCCAGAGGTGGTGGCGCCAGCGCCGAATTTTGCGGGGGGCCAGGTGCAGCGCTTGTAACAACGCGGTAACAGCGCATGCTTTTTGGGCAACAGGTCATGCACGCACGCGGCCCGGCAGTCCGAGGGGCGATGGCTCAGAGGCTGAGAGTTTTTTTGCCGAGCCCGAAAGGCGCGCAAAAACGTCTCGGATCTAGGCGCAAAGCACAGCCATAGCTCGGGCTATGGCGAGCATTTGCAACGGCGAGCCGGGGCGTTTCGGCGTGCAAGGCGAGCATAGATAAAAGACTCTCAGACTCTCAGACTCTCAGCCGCGGCCCTGCGCTAGAAGCCGGAGCCGTGCGTGCGCCGCCCCGTTCACGTCCGGCGGCAGCTGGTGCTTGGCCTGCAGGTAGTGGTGGGTGAACACGTCCAGGTACGCCTCCAGCGCCTGTGCGGCCTGCAGCTCGCCCGCCAGCTCCAGGCACAGCGCGCCCACCTCGGAAGTGCAGAAATGGTCCGTGCGCGTGGAGCGGCGCAGGTGGTAGCGTGAGAGCTGCTCGGGCTGCAGGCTCAGCACGGGCAGGCGGTCCAGGTACGGGCTCTTGCGGAACATCTTGCGCGCCTCGGGCCAGGTGGCATCGAGCAGGATGAACAGCGGGCGCTTGCCCGTCGGCTCGGTGCGGCCCACCTGCGTGACTACGCGCCCAGGCTCCACAAACTCACCCGGAAACACCACATACGGCTGCCACTGGGGGTCAGCCAGCAGCGCCAGCAGGTCGGGGTGCACCTCGGTGCGCGCCCAGCCAAACGCGTAGGTGTCGGCCACCACATCGGCAATCAGCCAGCCGGTATTACTGGGCTTGAGCGGCTCGATGTCGGCCATCAGCAGGCACATGCCCGCGCGCGTGGGCAGCACGGGGCGCAGTGCGCAGATGCAGTGGCTGGGCACCAGGCGGCAGCCCGCGCAGCGCTCGCCCTTGGGGCCGCCCCGGGCCAGGAAGGGCTTGGCGCTGCGGGCCAGGCGCTCGGTGCGCAGGCGCGATACCGCATGGGGCGGGTGCGGCACCGCCTGAGGCTGGGGCGGCGGCACAGGGGTCGCCGTCACTGCCCGCCCGCCTGCTCCAGCGCAAACAGCGGCAACTCGGCCCGGCGGCTGAGCCACACGCCGCCACCCAGTTCGATGGCGCCTTCGCGCAGGCCGCGCCGGTACAGCTCGGCACGGTGGCGGAACACGCGGTTGTCGGTGATCTCTTCGTCGATGATGTCGCGCTCAAAATCCTCGCGCGACACGGCCTCGACATAGAGCGCGCCTTGGGTCAAACGGCCCAGGTTGAGCAGCGCAGCCTTCAGGTCCGGCGGGCTCAGGTAGGGCAGCACGCCCTGGCAGATGACCAGGTCAAACGGCTTATCAGCCACATAGTCCACCACCGAGCCCTGCTGCCACCCAAAACGCTCGCACAGGTAGGGGCTGAACTCCACGCCCTGGTAGCTGGCCTGCGGAAAATGCTGCGCCACGATGCCCTTCCACAGGCCAATGCCACAACCCACGTCCAGCACGCGCGACACCGGCACGCGCAGGTACTTGAGGTAGCTGCACACAAAGGTGCCCAGGCGCTCCATGTGCGCCGGGTCCACCACGCTCGTTTTTTTGTCGAAGTAAAAGCGCTGGTAGTAGGCCTCGTCAAAAGTGGTGGCGCTGGCGGATTTCAATGGCGGGTCCTTGGGTCTTTTGGGGGGATTTGCACCACCCGGCGGGCGGCACAGCGAAGCGGCCAAGTATCCCCCACGCATGCTGGCGTGCCATCGCAGCAGCACGCTGCGGTAGTCTGTCGCCATGGATTCGCTGATCTCCGCCGCCGCCCGCGCGCTGGCCGCAGGCGACGCCCTGGCCGCCCTGCAGCGCGTGGCCCTGCGCGACGACCCACCGGCCCTGGCCCTGCGCGGCATTGCCATGGCCCAGCTGGGCGAGCACCCGCGCGCCCGCGATCTGCTGCGCCGCGCCGCACGCGGCTTTGGCACGCGCGAGCCCGTGGCCCGCGCCCGCTGTGTGGTGGCCGAGGCTGAAGTGGCCCTGGCCCAACGCGACCTGGGCGGGCGAGCGCAGGCGCTGATGTCGGCAGGGGCTACGCTGCAGGCCCACGACGACATCGCCAATGCGCTGCAGGCACGGTTGGTGGCAGCGCGCACGCTGATCCTGCTGGGCAAGCTGGACGAAGCATCGGCTGCGCTGGCAGGCGCTCCCACCACCGACGCCACAACGCGACTGCCCCCTTCCCTTGTCGCGGTGGCCGAACTTGCCGCCGCAGAGCTGGCCCTGCGGTCACTGCACATCGGCGCAGCGCGCACCGCCCTGCAACGCGCGCAACAGGCTGCCGCCCAATCCGGCGTGCCCGCGCTGCTGACCGAGGTGGCACAGGCCCATGCGTTGCTCCAACAGCCCGCTGCGCGCTGCCTTGCGAATGGCGCCGAGCACACGCTGCGGCTGGACGACGTGGCCGCGCTGCTGGCGTCCCCCACGCTGTGGGTCGTGGACGCCTGTCGCCACGGCGTGCGCGCGGGCGAGGTGTGGCACCCGCTGGCACGCCGCCCTGTGCTGTTTGCGCTGGTGCGCGCGCTGGCTACCGCGTGGCCGGGCGGCGTGGACCGCGAAGCCTTGATCGCCAACGTGTTCCGCACCCGCCACCCCGACGAAACCCACCGCGCCCGCCTGCGGGTGGAAATCGGCCGCCTGCGCGCCCTCATCGCTCCGCTGGCCGGGGTGGAGGCCACGCCGCGCGGCTTTGTGCTCCGGCCCCACGGCGGACGCACTGTGGCCGTGCTGGCCCCGCCGGTGGAGGGCGAGCAAGGCGCGCTGGTGGCGCTGCTGGCCGACGGCGCGGCATGGTCCACATCCGCCCTGGCGCTGGCCCTGGGCGACAGCCAGCGCACCGTGCAGCGCGCGCTGGCTGAACTGGAAGCTACCGGCCGCGTGCGCGCCATCGGCCAGGGGCGCGCACGCCGCTGGCTGGCCGCGCCCCTGGTGGGATTCACGACGATCTTGTTACTCCCCACCGCGCAGCCGATTGCCTAAAGTGGCTTCACCGCCCAACGCACAGCGCCCTTGCCGTGCACCGGGTACCTACCCTTAGGAGCTACCGCGATGACCACAGCCACCCCTACCGCCACCCACGACACCGCCTGCAGCAGCGACATGGCGGGCACCCCGCCGTCCACCAAACACCTGCCCATTGCGGCCCGCCAGCCCGCCGAGGTGGTGCGCGAATACGGCCCGTTTGGCGGCGCCAGCACCATCCACGGCGTGACGCACGATGGCCAGCGGGTGTGGGCCGCCACGGGCGAACACCTGGTGGGTTTTGACCCGGCCAGCGGCGCCACCACCCGCACGCTCAACGTGGTGTGCGACGCAGGCACCGCGTTTGACGGCACGCACCTGTACCAGATCGCCGAATCACGCATCGACAAGATCGACCCCGCCACGGGCCAGGTGGTGGCCACCATCCCCGCACCGGGCGGCGGCAACGATTCAGGCCTGACCTGGGCCGAAGGCAGCCTGTGGGTAGGCCAGTACCGTGACCGCAAGATCCACCAGATCGACCCGTCCACGGGTGCGATCCGCCGCACCATCGAATCCAACCGGTTTGTGACCGGTGTGACCTGGGTGGACGGCGAGTTGTGGCACGGCACCTGGGAGGGCGAAGAAAGCACCCTGCGCCACATCGACCCCACGAGCGGCGCCGTGCTGCAGCAGCTCGATATGCCGCAAGGCGTGGGTGTGAGCGGGCTCGAATCGGATGGGGCCGGGCTGTTCTACTGCGGTGGTGGCGGCAGCGGCAAGGTGCGCGCCGTGCGTCGGCCCGGCGCACACACGCCCGCTTGAAGATCAGAAAACCGATGCGCTGAGCCGGTCGGCCCGGCCGTCACGCCGCTGGCTTGGGTGGGCGGTGCAACGCGCAGATCTTGTTGCCGTCCGGGTCGCGCAGGTATGCCAGGTAGAGCTTGCCGCCAGGGCCTTCACGGTAGCCCGGTGGGTCTTCGCAGGTGGTGCCACCGTTGGCCACACCGGCCGCGTGGAAAGCATCGGCCTGCTCGGGCGACTGCATGGCAAAGCCGATGGTGCCGCCATTGGCAAAGGTGGCGGGCTCGCCATTGATGGGGGTGCTGATGCAGAAGGTGCCGGTGGGGCCCCGGTAGAAATACCGGTTTTTGTTGGCGACACCCGGGGGCACACCGATGGTGCCGAGCAGCGCGTCGTAGAACTTCCGGGACACCTCCAGATCGTTCACACCGACCATCACATGACTGAACATAGCTTCTTGTCTCCGTAGTGCCCCCGGGGGCAGTGGTTGATAGGCCCGGGGATGTTACCGGCCCTGCACCCACCCGGCGCGCACGCTGGCGACACGGCCACACACGGCAGTCTGGTTTCAGATCAAAATGCCATCTACCGCTTATCCAACAAGCGCCACCAGCTATGAAATCATGAGCAACCCCGGACCACAACATTCGCCCCTGAGCCCCCACATCGCCCCCGTCCCCCTCGACAAAGCCTACCGCCTGCTCAACCACGGCCCCACGGTGCTGGTGTCGGCAGAGCATGCAGGCCTGCACAACGTGATGGCCGCATCGTGGGCCTGTGCGCTGGACTTTGCACCGCCCAAGGTGACAGTGGTGCTCGACAAAGCGACGCGCACGCGCGAGCTGGTGGAAGCCAGTGGCGAGTTCGCATTGCAGTTGCCCACCCTGCCCATGGCGGCGATGACCGTAGCCCTTGGCACCGACAGCGCCAAGACCCACCCCCACAAACTGCAGCAGCACGGCGTGGAGCTGTTCCACGCCCCTGGCCATGCCACCCCGCTGGTACAGGGCTGCGCCGCCTGGCTGCTGTGCCGCGTCATCCCCGAGCCCCACAACCAGCAGACCTACGACCTGTTCATCGGCGAGGTGGTGGCCGCCTGGGCGGACGAGCGCGTGTTCCGCAACGGGCACTGGAAGTTCGACACCGCGCCCGATGCGCTGCGCACGCTGCATTACGTGGCGGGTGGGCAGTTTTATGCGACGGGGGCTTCGGTGACGGTATGAGCCTGGTGCCCGTGCGCGTCGCCCATCGTGGGAGAGGGCGGCGGCTGGTTTGAGAAACACGAGCATTGTTTCTACTGGGTTGCGATCTCAGCTCCCGCCTTGCTCCACATTACTCCCCGTCCAAAAGCCCCACCTGCTTGAGCTCTGCAAACTTGGCCGCCATCGTCGGGTTGCCGCGTGTGAGCTTCTTGATCGTGAGGTCTTCGGCCTTGTCGTTGGCCAGGCGCAAATTGTTGGCCGACTTGTGCAGCGCCTCCTTGGTCTTCTCCAGGTCCTTGATGGCCTCGTCAATGCGCCGCACGGCCTCCTCAAACCCATCTGACGCCAGGCGCCAGTTGCGCCCAAACGCGCCCTTGAACTCCTCCAGTTGCGATTCGAACTTGGTGATGTCCAGGTTCTGCGCCTTCACCAGCGCCAGCTCCGACTTGTACTGCAGCGACTTCATCGCAGCGTTGCGCAGCAGCGTGATGATGGGGATAAAGAACTGCGGGCGCACCACGTACATCTTGGGGTAGCGGTAGAACATGTCCACGATGCCGGTGTTGTACAGCTCGCTCTCAGGCTCCAGCAGCGACACCAGCACCGCGTACTCGCAGCCCTTTTCAGTGCGGTCCTTGTCCAGCTCTTTCAAGAAATCTTCATTGCGCTTCTTCGTGGCCGTCTCGTCGCTCTCGTTCTTCATCTCGAACATGATCGAGACGATCTCGTTGCCCGCCTCGTCCGCATCGCGAAAGATGTAGTCGCCCTTGCTGCCGCTGCGCGCGTCGTTGTCCTTCTCAAAGTAGGCGCGGGGAAACGCCGTGGCGCGGATGCGGTTGAACTCCGTCTCGCAGTGCTGTTCCAGCGTCTCGCCCACCATCTTGGTCGACAGGCGCGCCTTCATGTCCCGCAGCCGCGCAATCTCGCCGTCACGGTCGCGCAGCTGCAAGGCGTACTGCTCCTTGATGGCGTTTTCCTCCAGCTGCTTTTTCACCACCACCAGGTTCAGGTCGTTCTTGAGTTCGTCGCGCTCTCGCGCCACCACGGTGACTGCCTCGGACACCGCCAGCCTGCGCGCCACCTCGGCAGCGTCCAGCTGTGATTTGAGCTGCTGTATCTCGGCGTCCTTTTGGGCGGCCACGCCCTGCAGCTGCTGCGCCAGCCGTGCTTGGGCCAACTGGTCCGCTGCCTGCTGCGCCTGCCGCGCACGCTCCAGCTCATTGGCCAGCGCGTCGCGCTGCTTCTCCACCGCGCCCAGGGCCTGCGCCACCGCCAGGTCACGCTCCACCGCGCCCGCGCCCAGCTGCGCCTTCAGGGCCTGAATCTCGGCATCTTTGGCCGCTGCCGACTTCTGCAGCTCATTGGCCACCTGGGCCTGCGCCAGCGCCACCGCATTGCGTTTGTCCTGCTCGGCCAGCTCCAGCCGCTCGTGCAACTGCGCATGGAAATCTGCGTCGCGCACCTGCTTGAGGATGTCGGCGTAGCCGGTCTCGTCCACCTTGAAGGCCTTGTTGCAGTGGGGGCAGATGATGTCGTGCATGGCGGTCACCGTGTGTCTTGTTCGTGTTTAGTGGGTAGGGGAGCATAGCGGGCAGGAGCGTGCGCAGACGGAGCCTGTCGCAGCCTCGCGCAGCGCTTCAGCAGGCTCAGCGTGAACGGCTCCAGCGGATTCATGCTGCATCAGCCGCAGGTCTGCGGCGGCAGTTCTTGCATCGCGCCCATCTTGCTGATCACCAGGTCCATGAAGGCAGACACCGCCAAGGGCAGGTAGCGCCGGCTGGGGTAGACCATGTGCACGCCGTGGCCCTGCCGGTGGTACTGCGGGAGCACGGGCACCAGCAGGCCAGCGCGCAGATCGCGCTGGGTTAGCGTGGAGGGCAGCAGTGCAATGCCCAAGCCCGCCAGCGCGGCCTTGCGCAGGGCCTGCGCCGTGTTGCCACTGAAACGGCCCGCCACCTGCACCTCGGCCTGCGCTCCATCCGGTCCCGTCACGCGCCAGGTGGCCTTGCCGCTGGGGTGGCTGAACACCAGGCAGTCGTGGTCTGCCAGGTCTTGCAGCGTGTCCGGCACGCCCTGGCGGGCCACGTAGGCCGGGCTGGCCACCAGGCCGTCGTTGCCCGCATCCAGCACCTTGCGGGCAAAGAGGCTTGAGTCCTCCAGGATGCCGCCCCGAAGGGCCACATCAATCCGGTCTGCAATCAGGTCGGCGCGCCCGTCGCTCAGTACAAAGTCCACCCGCACCTTGGGGTGCGCTGTCAGAAACTCGGTCAGCCACTCCATCGCAAAGAAATCAAAAAAATCGGCCGGTGCCGCCACCCGCACCAGGCCACTGGGCTCCTGGTTCACCGCCAGCAACTCCTCGCCCGCATCCATCAGCCCCTCTACCGCGCCGCTGCAGCGCTCCAGAAACACCTGGCCCGCGCTGGTAAGCGTGAGATGGCGGGTAGAGCGCTGCATCAGCCGGGTGCCCAGCTGCGCTTCCAGCTGCTGCACCCGGCGGCTCAGGGTGTTGGGCGGCACGCCCAGGCGGCGCGCGGCCTCGGCAAAGCTGCCACAGCGCACCACCTGCACAAAGATGGCCACGTCGTTCAGATCCAGCATGGTCGTGCTCATTCATTCAATTAATGGACGAGTTCAATCATATTGCACCATCTAGTCAATCAATCGATGAATTTTTAAGCTACAGGCATCAGTTCAACACCTCCAAGGTTCTCTTGATGTCTGCACCCGCCACAGCCCCCCGCGCCATCGCCCACCGCACCCGTGGCACCGCGCACGGCCCCATCACCCGTCTCATGAGCCCCGGGGACCTGGGCCAGGTGCTCAAGCCCTTCATCTTTTTGGACCTGGTCCACTTTCAGCCCGGTGCAGCCCCACAGGGCTTTGGCGTGCACCCCCACTCGGGCATCGCGACCGTCACGTTCTTGTCGGAAGGCGATGTGCGCTACGAAGACAGCACCGGCCAAGCGGGCCTGCTGCCTGCGGGCGGTGTGGAATGGATGCGGGCGGGCAACGGCGTGTGGCACACCGGCGCCCCCGTGGGCGACACACCGGGCCGGGGCTTTCAGCTGTGGGTGGCCCTGCCCGCCGCGCTGGAGAACGCCCCCGCCCACAGCCAGTACCTGGCCCCCGAACTGGTGCCCCAGGTGGGCCCGGTGCGGGTGCTGCTGGGCGAGTACGGCGCAGCGCACAGCCCCGTTGCGGCGCCCGAGGGGATGACCTATCTGGCCGTGCAGTTGGCCCAGGGCGAACTCTGGACCTACACCCCGCCCCCAGGCCACACCGTGGCGTGGGCGGCAGTGGCCACTGGCGCACTGACGGCGGGCGAACCCATTGCGGCAGGCGAGCTGGTGGCGTTTGAGCCCACCCACCAAAGCATCGACTTTGTGGCCACCGAAGCCACCAGCTTCGTGCTGGGCTCTGCCGTGCCGCACCCGCATGAGCTGGTCATGGGGACTTACTCCGTGCACACCAGCCAGGCAGCACTGCGGCAGGGCACCACAGAAATCCGGCGCATTGCCACGCAACTGCGCCAGGCCGGGCGGCTGGGCTAACCCCCTCCACCCGCGCCACCTGCAGGCAGAAACGCTTTCGTTTTACCCCTTGCCACTTTCCTCTCCCTGTTCCCTTTCCCACCACCCACTTCACTCATTGACCAAGGAAAACACCATGAACATCGGCATCATCGGCTCAGGCGCACTCGGCTCTAACGTGGCGCGCGCATTGGCCAGCAAAGGCCTGTCGGCCACCCTCTCCACCCGGCGCGGTCCGGAATCATTGGCCGCGCTGGTGGCCGAACTGGGCCCCACCATCAAGGCGGGCACTGTGGCAGAAGCTGCCGCCGCAGACATCGTGCTCATCGCCGTCCGCTGGGAAGACCTGGGCCAGGCCCTGGGCGGCCTGCCCGCGTGGAACGGCCGCATCGTCATCGACGGCACCAACCCTGTGGCGTTTCTGGACCCCAACTCGCCCGACGCCCAAGACCCCACCAACCCGCTGGCGGCCTACGGCATCAAGGCCATCGACCTGGGCGGGCGCTCGTCCAGCGAAGTGTTCAGCGAATTCGTGCCGGGCGCCCGCGTGGTCAAGGCGTTCAACCACCTGGACGTGAACGTGCTGGCGCAGCCCCAAGTGTCTGGCGGCCAGCGCGCCATGTTCTATGCGGGCGACGATGCCGCCGCCAAGGCCGAAGTGCGCAAGGTGCTGGACGCCATCGGCTACTTCCCGGTAGACCTGGGCACGCTGGCCGTGGGCGGGCGGTTGTCAGAGCTGCCGTTTGGCGCGCTGTCGAGCACGCAGTTCATCAAGATCTGAGCCAAGGGTGCCTGACAAGGCACTTTCAGAGCTCCAGACTCACCTTGCCAAACGCAGAGTGCCTGGGGTCTGCGGCAGTCCGAAATTCCGGAACAACGACCAATTCCAGGAATGCCCCCGGCACTCAGCTTCTCAGGACTTCAGCGCAGGCTGCTCCCAGCCCGGCACGTTCACCGCGTAGCGCGTGGCCTTGCCCACCCCCTCTACGCGCAGCAAGCCGTAGGCCAGCAGATCGCTCAGGTCGCGCGTGGCGGTGGCTTTGGATGCGCCGGTGATCTTGGCGTACTTCTCATTGGTCATGCCACCCAGAAATCCGCCACCCGTGCCTACGTGCCCTGCCTCCAGCAGGCGCTCCAGCACCTTGCGCTGGCGCTCATTGGTCTGGCACTGCGCCGCCCGCAGGCGAAACTGTGCTTTGTCGGCCGCATCCCGCACCACGGCTTGGCTGGCCACGCAGGCGCGGGTAAACGCTTGCACAAACCACTGCACCCAGAGCGTGGCGTCTATCGCATCGGCATCCGGTGCCACACCGCGCAAGCGCTGCACATGGTTCAGCGCGTCGTAATAGGCAGCGCGGGTTTTCAGCATCTGGTGCGCCAGGCCATACACCCGCACCAGCGCCGGGCTGGCCTGGGGGTCTTGCGCCACCATGTCTTGCGCCAGCGCCATGTCGGCCAAAGCGCGACCCAGGCGGCCATTGCCATCCTCAAAAGGGTGGATCGACTCAAACCACAAATGCACCAGCGCCGCGCGGGCAATGCCATTTGCGGAGCCCGTTGTGGCCACGCCTGCAGTGGCGGTGCCAGCGGGGCGCATATCTTCAAACCAGGCCAAAAAGCGCTCCATCTCGGCAGTGACCTGCGCAGAGGGCGACGCCTCGTAATGCACCACCTCGCGCCCCAAGGCGCCGCTCACGATCTGCATGGCATCGGCATGGTCGCGCACCCGCCCCACCGCAATGCGTGTGATGCCCGACGTGCCACCCGGAAACAGCGCCGACTGCCAGCGGCACAGCCGGTCCAAATCCAACACGGCACCGTGGTTGGTCAAGGCGTCTTGCATTACCTGCACCAAGCCGTCGGCAGACCGGTCCGCCCCCGGCGCATCGGCCAACGCCAGCCGGTGCGCCACCGACGAGCGCAGCGATTCGACATTGAGCTGCTCGCCCTCAATGGCGGCCGTGGCCAGCGCCTCTTGCACCCACAACTCGCGCTGCACCACGTTGGCCTGCTCCAACCCAATGGCGCTCAGCAGCCCCAGCAACCGCCCCTGCTCCAGCCGGGCTTGCTCCAACGCGGGGGCCAGCGCGGCGGCATCCAACGTGAGCTGCGGCCATGCGCGGTGCTGCCAGATATAGCGAGGGGATGCGGGCTTTGGAGAAGAAGGCATGACGCGTATTTTGCGCGATACGAATCAAAAAATGAGGCGTATTTCCGAAAATACGGCTCAACAGCAAACCATCCAAATGCGTTTCAAGGCCCGCCACAGCCCACCCAGCAGCACAAACTTGTCGGGTGAGAGGGAGAACGTTGCAGCCCTGGCTGTCGTAGACCGACCGCGCGTCTAGCGCGCCCAGGCCCGTTGCCGGCGGTAAAGGTGAGGTGGCAGAGGCCGAGGATAGGAGCCGATTCGCTCAATAGGTAGCGAGAAACACACGGGCTTGGGATGAAATTAGCCGCTAGCGCTTGATAGACAAGCGCAACCAGCTATCAAAACAGAAGCAAATCATTGCCCCGCAGCGCCCCGCCCCTCATACGCCGCCATGATGAACGGCTTCGCCGCATCCAGATCAGCCTGGGTCGAGAGCGTCACTTCCAGGTTGCCTGTGCCCCAGTGCCCGATGTTCGTCACGTCGCGCGCGTTGGGCAGCACCGGCAAGGCGGTGGCGGGGTCTACATGCAGGTACAGCACCAGGCAGTTTTTGCGGTGCAACACCACCGTGGCAAAGTTTTTGAGGCGCTTGAAGGCCAGGTACAAGCGCAGTTCTTTGCGCTGCACATCGTCGCCCAGCGACAGCGTGTAGCCCTCTAACGAAGCCAGCAGCAACTGCATGGGCTCTGGCAAATTCACCAGCAGCTCGGCAAACGACTTGTCAGGCCCCGTGCCTTTGGTGCCGATGAGGTCGGCCACAGCAGGCACCGCCGTGGCCGCCACAGTAGCCGCCATATCGGGCTTGCTGAGCGTGGCCTTGGGCGGTTTGGCCGTGGTGGCCTTGCTGCCCGCGTCGCTGCCCGCATTGACCGATTCCAGCAGCAGCAGGTCGCCGCCAAACTGCCGGTAGCGAATCAGCTCAATGTTGCGGCCAATCTGCTGCACCGCGTGGCCGTCGTACTTGGTGAAGTCCGCCGCAATGCACACCACGCGGGGCGCGCTCCAGTCAATGGCATCGGCGGCAGCAGCGCCCAGCTTGTCCAGCACGAGCAGCTTGAACTCGGCCTTATGGTCCAGCAGCCAGTCCAGGTAGAACAGGCCCTGGTTGATGACGTTCTCGCCCACCGACCGCTTGTATTCCAGGATCACGGGGCAGTTGTTTTCATCCAAGCCCAACGAATCAATGCGCCCGCCGTGCGTTTTGCCGGTGGAATGCTCGGTGGCGATAAAGCGAATGTTGAGCAAGGGCTGCAGGTTGGCTTCAATCAGCGTTTGCAGGGGCTTTTCCAGATCGGAGGCGCTGCCTTGCAGCTCGGTGGCGGTGCCGTTGGTGAGGCGGAAGAGTTTGATGTCGCTCATGCCTCTACTCTTGATCAGCTAAGTGCAGCAGTTCGTCCGCGACGATGAACCTAGCCAATCGGTTTGCGATCAGGCAGGTACGGGCAACCGCCGCGAATGGGCTGTTGGACTTGCCCATAGCTATCAACTCGCCCGCTAGTTCTTGAAGCATTTCCGCCTCCTCCTGCGTTCGTTGCCCCCTTGGCTTAGCGGCAATACGGCTGTATTGTCTCGCGCGCTTGTTGCAAGCGACCCAAACCCGCTTGCGCGCACGATTGAGTTGGCTCTGCCTCAGCCCTAAGCATTCGATCGCGAGCGTTACGTACTTTTGATCCTCTTCCGACAACTCATCGTTCGGCCAAACAGTTCCGTCGTCCTTGAACAGAAGTTTGCTTGGATCGTCCGGGTCTGATGGGTCCAGAAGTAAAGGGGTTTCCACACTGCAGTCTCGATTTTTCAAATGAGCCCGCTTTTCCGGATCAAGGAGCGGAAACCAGTCTCCCTTGCCCACCGTTTCCTCGGAATACTCCTGATTCAACGTATTGCACAGCATGCCAGCCAACCGGAAATTCTCGATGTCAAATGCCAACCAAGAATATCCATCGCAAAGATCTCTCAATGCTTGCTTTGCTCGACCATGAGGTCGGAAGTGGTCGACTTGGTAGCGCGATACGCTCTCCGGCGCCTCAGAGTACCAACACTTACGGTGAGACATTTGGCCCAAATAATCACGTACCGCAGACCACCTAGCTTGATTTGCCTTGATGTAAGCCTTACGGGCCTCCACGCCCTCAATGGCGTCTAGATCGGCAGCAGCTTGCTTGAGGTCGTCTTTGATCTGCTGCGGGATCAGTGCCCAATTCCTATAAACGTAGATCATCGCTTTTCAGAAGTTGCTCAACCAACTCACGAGTGGTTTCATCGCGCTGCGCCAGCTGTTCGGGGGTGAGAGGTTCTGTATCTGCCAATTCAACATCATCCAACTTGCGCAAGAACTCTCGATATAGCTCGTCTCGCTCTTCGTACATGAAGCCAAGCTTGCTCAATTCTTCGCTGATCCTCTCCAGTTGCTGGGCCTGAGCCGTACTCAACTGCTTAAGCCGGGCCAACTTATTGCGTTTGTCGATAAGTACTTGGGTCGGCTCGTCCAAAGTGCTCGGCATGCCAAAAATATCTGTAAGCACCCCGCCAATACCTAAACCTTTGGGGTCAACGAATGGTGGTGAAGCCAATACTTGATTCGTTGCCTTGTCAGTATGCAGAACGCGAACCTCACTCCGTTCCAGACCCGCGATAGTTAGCGGGTTATGCGAAGTCAACAAAATGTGGCAGTTCTCCGCATCCGCCGCAGTACCAGTCCATTGCTCAATGAGGCGCAAGTACCTGAGCTGCCAATGCGGATTCAAGTGAGTGTCCGGCTCATCCAGCAAAAAGAGCACTCGCTTGCCCCGAGCGATACGCAACAAGCCCATCACCATGAGCAGTTGACGCTCGCCGTCTGAAAGGTCGCTGTACTCGATGTCTCCGCTGGCATCGTTATCCCGTGTCACCCACACATTCAAACTTCGCACTAGATCAGAAACGTCCAAGGACTCCAACGCGTAGAACATATCAGCGTCATCGCTGTAGGCCTCTCGCAAAAGCGGAATGACGGATTGGTTCGGCAAGAACGTGGCGAACTGCGCTTCTTCCTGGCGCTTGTCGCGATAGTCGTCAACAGCGTTACCCGTCAGTCCAAAGGGATGAAAAGCCATGGACCGCAGCAGCCGTGCGGCTCTTCCGGCGGGACCATCAGCGCCCCAAAAGTTCTCAGCATCCTCTTGCTTCTTGCTGCGTCCACCCTTTGCATACCATGGCTCCCGAAACACCGCCAATGCAGAGTGAAACCCGGTAATGCGAACAATATCTTTGAGCAACACATCCGCTGCTTGATCCGGGAAGGCAAATTGCGCCAGCAGGGCCATCACCCCATGAACATGACGGCAGTAAAAAAGCCGACGTACCAGAAGCGCCTGATAGCACGCTTCTTCATCATTGTTGCGCGCAACAGCCTTGTAGTAATTACTCTGGTGACGGTCGAACACTTGTTCAAGCCGCTTTTCAGTTCCTGAGCAGTAGCCAAGCACCAAGTCCGGAAACCATTCAGACTTGTTGCGTTCAAACTCCGCCCGAGACACAGATTTGCCATCGATGAGAATCGCCGCCTCATCAGGCATGTTGCTCAATACCACCTGAGTCAGCTCACCTGGTTTGGCCTTTCGAGCCTGTATCCGGTAAGTCACGCGGAACTTAAAGCGCAGTGGTGCGCTGCGCAGATCAACATGCGCAAATACCTGCGCCAGTGCCTCAATCAGGTTGGACTTGCCCGCTCCGTTTTGACCAATGAGCACTGTGGTGAGCTTGGTCTCGTCAAAGTCCACCTCCAACTGCTTCAAATTCTTGAAGCCGTCGATGTAAACCTTATCCAACCGCATGGCGTGCCTCCAATGTGGTGCCACCGTCTGCAATATGGCCTTGCGCTACCTCCCAGGCCAGTTGTTTGTAGAAATCGGCTATTGGCAGTTCAGACGCTCTGAACAGCGCCTCTGCGGTGGTGGGCGCACCCAAGCGGCGCAGGTGGTCTGCAAGGTAGGGCTTGCCTTTTACGTCTTCGTCTTGGCGGCTTTTGGTCACGGCTGCGGCTTCCTTGGGGGCGCGAGAGGCGCGAGTTTGGCGCGGGGTCTTTGGTTGCTTCTTTGCGGTTGGCGCAGTGCGCTGCGAGACGATGCGTTCAAGCAGCGCGCTGGCGGGCTCGTCTTGCGGGTCTTGTTGCACCAGCTCACCACGAAAGGCCTTGGCCAGCACCAAAGGGCTCAAGCGTTGGGCTTGGGTTCGGGCTGCGTTGGCGCGGGCTTCGATACGGTCGGCCAGGGCAAGCAGGGCCTTCGCACGGCGAACGATTTCGGTTTGCTCACTCAGCGGCGGCAACAGCAGCGGCAACGACCGCAACTCCTCAGCATTGAGGTTGTTCACTCCGCTTGTGGATTTAGCGGTCCGCTCGATGTATTCCCTTTGCAATGGAGCGGATAAACAAAGTTGAATGAACGCAGGGACAGCCATCGTGCGATCAACTCTCAGCCGCATGAGGTAGCCTGCAAATAGAAGGCCTGATTCCTTTTCTGTTACCAAGCCCGTCTTGCCCACCAATTCGACACTTCCGTTCGAACGGATGACCAGCAGATCCCCTTCCATCAATGCCAACTTCTGAAGCTCATTGGCATCGAACTCGGCACGCTTTAGATCCGTGACATCAATACGGCCTTGATCGGCAATATTCGGAATGCGCAGCACACCAGTTCCCGTGGGGATGTAGTCGCATTTTTTTGACGTGCCGTAGCGAAGGTCTACGCTGATGGCTCCAATTGTGGAGGGCTCCCATGGGCCTATGGTGGCCGCTGCGCATATCGCCTGCCGAAACCGCTTGAGCAAGGCGGGGATGGCGTCGAAGCGGTCGTTGCAGGACTGGATGCGAGTGAGCAGGGTGTCGAGTTGGTTGGCGATGCGGGTTTGCTCTTCGCGTGGCGCAATCGGAATAGCCGTTGCGGCTATGGCTGTTCTACTCAGTTCGATCTGATTGGTTGTGCCATCGCACATTTCCTCGATCTTGCTTTGAACCGCAGGGCCTTTAATCCAATTGAACAAATAGCGTGCATCCAATTCCGGTGCTGCCCGCACTATGGTGACATGCGAATCCACCACCTTAGGGGGCGTGCGATCGGCCTCCTTCACATGGTAGGCACGCCCAACCGTTCCAGTGCCCGTGCTGTTCCAGAGAACGTCGCCTGCCTTGATGAACCGCGCTTCATCCCATGCGCTGAATTGATCGGGATGTATGTATTTCAGATGCTGAAGCTGGAGCTCTTCCCAGCGGATGCACTTCTGGTTAATGACGGGCAAATCACTTTTATCGATGTACTTCGGCGACTTACCTCGCTGGATATATGCGGATACATCGCCTATCGTTGACCATTGCCAAGTGGACGGAATATCACTCATCCTCACCCCCTCCCAACAACACCCCCCGCCGCGCCAGCCGCTCGCGCGCTTCCAGAAGGGCTTGATGCAGGTGCTGTTCCAACTCGGCCTTGGGTGGCAGCTCGGTCCAGTATTCGGCCACGGTGATGCCGTCTTTGTGCATTTGCAGCAGCTCCACCTGTTCGCGGCTGGATTCGGCGCACAGGATGAGGCCGATGGGGGCCTCCTCCCCGCTCTGGCGTTCGTGCTGGTCCAGCCATTTCAAATACAGCTCCATCTGGCCTTTGTGCGCGGCCTTGAAGCGGCCCAGCTTCAGCTCGATGGCCACCAGGCGGCGCAGGCGGCGGTGGTAGAAAAGCAGGTCGAGGTAGAAGTCCTCCCCGTCGATGACCATGCGTTTTTGCCGCTCTACAAACGCAAAGCCCCGGCCCAGCTCCAGGATGAACGCTTCGAGCTGGCGCAGGATGGCGGCTTCCAGGTCGGCCTCGTCATGGCCCTGGCGCAGGCCCAGAAAGTCGAGGAAGTACGGGTCTTTGAAGACTTGGGCGGGAAGGCTCGGGGCTTCCACAGGCTCAGCCTGAACGGGGAAAACGGGGAGCGGGGCTTGCAGTGCCGCCAGCTCGGTGCGTTCAAACGCCTTGCGCTCGATCTGGTGGGTCAGCTCGCGCACGCTCCAGCTGTCTTGCGCGGCTTGCTGGGCGTAAAACTGGCGGGCTTGCGGGTTTTTGAGCGCAACGATGGCGACCATGTGGCTCCAGCTCAATTTGGTCGACAGTGTCGACACAATCTCTGCACTGGGGAATGCCTGCGCAAACTTGACCATGCGGCGCAGGTTGCGGGCTTCAAAACCCCGGCCAAACTCTTGCGAGAGCTGTTGGCCCAGTTGCTCCAGCAGCTGGCTACCGTACTGGGCACGTTCGCCGCCCAGCACTTCGGTGGCCAGGCGTTGGCCCACCGCCCAGTACAGGCGGGTGAGTTCGGCATTGACCGCACCGGCCAGGCGCTGGCGGCTGCTGGCGATCAGGGTGCGCAGCTCGGCGTGCAGGTTGGTGGGCAGGCCGTCTGCTGCCGCTGCGGTAACCAGTTGGCTCATGGCTGGGCCTCGTCGGCCGTGGCGTCGTCGGCCAGCAGGTCGTCCAGCGCCGCGTCGGGGTCTTCGCCCAGCTCTTCCAGCAGGCTGCGCAGGTCGGCCATGGCACCGCTCAGCTCACGCATCACCAGGCGGGCTACCAGTGCGGGTTCGTCACGCTGGGCTTCAGCCGTTTCGGCGTTGTCGTCTTTGAGCCAGCTGATGTCCAGGTTGTCGCCACGGGCCTTGATGTGCTCGCGGGTGAACTTGCGCCAGCGGCCTGCTTCGCCCGTGTCCACGCGCTGCGCCAAGGCTGCGGGGCCACCGCAGGGGTCGTTGCCAAACACGTCTTCAAACTTGTCGCGGGGCGTGCTGCTTGGCGCATCGGGCGCGGTACGAAAGTAGTCGCGGGTGAAGGGGGTGCGCTTGCCAAACTGGGGCATGTTGGCGCGCATGTCGTACACCCACACTTCTTTGGTGTTGCCCTTGTCGGTGGTGCCACGGGTGAAGAACAGCACGTTGGTCTTGACGCCCTGGGCGTAGAAGATGCCGGTGGGCAGGCGCAATATGGTGTGCAGGTTGCACTTGTCCATCAGGTCGCGGCGTATGTCTGCGCCCACGTTGCTTTCAAACAGCACGTTGTCGGGCAGCACCACAGCGGCGCGGCCACCGGGGGCCAGGTTGCGGTAGATGTGCTGCAAAAAGCAGAATTGCTTGTTGGTGGTGGGGTAGGTGAAGTCGGTGCGGGTGGGCAGGCCGCCGCCTTTTTTGGTGCCAAAGGGCGGGTTGCTGAGGTTGAGCGTGGCCTGGGGCAGGTGGGTGCCCTCTTCGCCCAGGGTGTCGCCAAACTGTATGCCGCCTTCAATGCCGTGCAGCAGCATGTTCATGAGGGCCAGGCGGTGGGTGTCTTGCACCAGCTCCATGCCGTAAAAGGTGCTGTGGCGGTATTTGCGCTGCTGGGCTTCGGTGCGGTCATCCACCGGGTACTTGTCGCGCAGGTAGTTGTTGGCAGCAATCAAGAAGCCGCCGGTGCCCGAGGCGGGGTCCTGGATCACGTCGTCCAGCGTGGGCTGCATCACAGCCACGATGCTGTCGATCAAATCGCGGGGGGTGAAGTACTGGCCTGCGCCGCTTTTCTTTTCGCTGGCGTTGCGCTCCAGCAGGCCTTCGTACAGGTCGCCCAGGTCGTCGCGCTGAACGCTGTACCAGTCGAGCTTGTCGATCTCTACCACCAGCTTGGACAAGGTGGCGGGCTTGGTGATGAAGGTGCTGGCGTTGGCGTAAATCTGCTGCACGCTGCCACTGCCGTGCAAGCCGTAGTCCAGTAGCAGTTCTTTGTACATGTCCAGCCGGTCGGGGGCCGATGCGGCCATCAGGTCGGCCCAGCGGGTGCCTTCCATTCTTTCAGCGGGCTCGCCTTTCTTGGGGGACTTGTAGATGACCAAGCCATCTTCCTGGCCGGTCTCTTGCATCATGCGCAAGAACAACAGGTAGGTGAGCTCGCTCACGTACTGGTGGTAGGTCACTCCGTCGTCGCGCAGCAGGTTGCACAGGTTCCAAAGCTTGGCGACGATGTCTGACGCCGCTGGGTTGATTGCAGTCATGTAGGGGAATGGGGGAATAGCGATCAGGCGGACTTTTGGTCGTCGGCCCACAGTGCATCGTTAAAGGCTTCCAGCACGGGCTGGAGCTGGCCGTTGAAGAGTTTGTCCAGGCGGGTAAAGCCCCCGCCGTCGCGCTTGAATATAAGGTCTGGGTCGTCCAGGGCTTCGCGGTCTACCAACATGTTGGCCTTGGTTTGCGCGGCAATGCGTTTGAGCCAGTCGCGCTGGGGCTGCGTCCAGGGCTTGCCTGCCAACGGTTTGGCCAGCAGGTCTTGCAGGGCATGGTCTACGCGCTCGGCGTAGGGCAGCAGGGCATCGCCCATGGCAGCCTGGCGGATGTAGCCAATAATGCGAGCGGCAATGTCCTGGTTGCTGAGCTCGCGCCAGGCGGTGGCTAGGCGGGTTTCGGTAAAGCCAGCCTGGTCGAGCGCCAGCACCAGTTCTTTGAGCTGCTTGCGCGTGAGGTCGCGCGGGCGGGTGAGCACGGTGATGAGTGCGGGCAACTCGTTGCCGTGGCTGGTGATGAAGTCCTTGAACTCCTTCAAATAGTCTTCGGGCTTGCGGGCGGTGCCGTAGCCGCGCTCGATGCCTGCGAGGGCATCGGGGTGGTCGGAGACAAAAACAGGCTCTCCACGCCCTTCGCGCTTGCGGTCGAGTATTTCGCCCAGCCTTGGGTTTTGAATGAACCAGTTGGCGATTTCATCCACCGACAGGGTGCGCAGCTTTTGGATGAAGGCATCGGGCGTCATGCCTGCCTTGGTTTCAAAGTCTTGCGTGGCCCCAGCGTCGAGGTGGCGCTTTTTGACTTGCAGCTTGGCCAGGAACTGTTCACGCACCAGTTCGCGGGCGGCGGGGTCTTGCACGGCCACCATTTCTTGCTCCAGCTGCGCAAAGCTGATGCTGAGGTTGACCACCACGGGGCGCATGGCGGTCATGTTGCCGATGGTTTCAAAAATACGCACCGCGTCAAACACGCGGAAGCTGTCTTTGGGGTCGCCGTCAAAGTCGCACAGGCGGGTAGCGCGGCCCAGCATCTGGTCAAACAAGATGCGGCTGTTGACCTGGCGCAGGAAGACCAGGTTGCAGATTTCAGGCACGTCTATCCCGGTGGTGAGCAGGTCCACCGTCACGGCCACATTGGGCAGGCGTTCGTTTTTGAAGCGGCGAATCAGCTCCAGCGGCTTGTCGGCATTGCCGGTAATTTTGATGACGGCGTCGTCCTCTACGCTGCCGTACTGGACTTCAAAAGCGGCTTTCAGCACATCCACCACCAAGTCGGCGTGGTCGGTGTTGACGCAGAAGATGAGGGTTTTGCGCTTGCCCGTGGGGTCGATCTCTTGGGCGAGGTGATTGCACACCACCTCATTGAAAGATCGGGTGATGACCTTGCGGTTGAAGTCTTCGACGTTGAGGTCGATGGCGTCGGGGGCTTTGAAAAGCTCGATCTGGTTGCGCTGCGCGTCGTAGACCTTGACCTCTTCGCCCGCCTTCCAGTGCATGCCGCCTTTAGAAAGCTCGGTGTAGATCTGAATGGGCGGTTCGTAGTCCACCAGGAAGCCATCCACCACGGCCTCGCGGTAGCTGTAGGTGAACACCGGGGCACCAAAGATCTCGGTGGTGTGCAGGGCGGGGGTGGCGGTCAGGCCAATCTTGACGGCATCAAAGTAGTCGAGCACCCGGCGGTACTTGGAGATGTAGTCTTCAAAGCCGCGAAAGCTGAGTTCGGTGTCGGACAGCTCGCGATCCAGCGTGTAGCCGCGATGGCATTCGTCGATCACCACGCAGTCGTATTGGTCTACCGTAGGTGGTGCCACGCCATCGGCAGGAAACAGCACGCGCCGCATCATGCCCTGCACAGTGGCAATGTGGACGGCGGTGTCAGCGTCTGGTGCCTGGGCATCCAGCTCTTTGATGCCAAAGGCTTCGGCAAAGGTTTGCAGCCGCTCCATGCGGGTGTCTTTGAAGGCGTTGGCCGCTTGCTCGCCCAATGCCGATCGGTCCACCAAAAACAGGATGCGCTTGAAGCGCTGCGCTTTGAGCAGGCGGTAGATGAGCGCAATGCAGGTTTTGGTTTTGCCAGTGCCTGTGGCCATGGCCAACAGGATGTCGCGCTGGCCCTGGCTGATGCGTTTCTCGGTCTCGCGGATGGCTTTTTGCTGATACAGGCGCAGCGGAAATCCGAAGTTGAACTCGGCGTTGTCCAGCTGCTGGTGGGCTTTGACCTCATCTGCCGCCAGCAGATGCTTGAGCCCATCGGGGCTGTACCAACCATCGAGCGCCTGGCTGCGGTTTTCTGGGTGGCGCAAGTCGCAGAACCAGATGCCGCTTTTGGTAGACAACTGGCGCAAGTAGGGGCGCCCGTTGGCAGAGAAGACGAATGGAATGCGGTATTCAGACTGCGCACCCCAGTTGCGATCGTGGAGTTGTACCTCCGCACCCGCAGTGAAGGTGCGGCTGTAGCGCTTGGCTTGCTGCAGGGCCCCTGACACATCGATGTTCTTCCGCTTGGCCTCGACCACCGCGATCGGCGTAAGCCCCTGAAAAAGCACGTAGTCGGCGGAGTAGCCGTCACAGGGCCATTCAGCGATGGCAATGTTGCGGCCACGCACGGGGCGGGCCCCTTTGCTGTAGCGCAGGGTGTCGCTGTCGGCCTCCCACCCAGCTTGGCGCAGCTGGGCGTCGATGATGCGGCGGGTTTCGGCCTCGTCCAGCTGGACTTTGGTGGCAGCCACGTTGGCAGACTGCACCAAGGAAGCGTATTGCGTTGCGGGAGCAGACACAGCGGCGGCTTGCAGGGCAGATAGTTGGTCTGCCAGACGGGCTTTGGCTGCATCAGCCTCTGTGGCCAACTGCTCCCAAACGGCACGCTCTTCACTCAACGACGATAGCTGTGTTCGGGTCTGCGCAAGCTCTGCACCCGTTTGCTCATGTTGGGCTTGGTAGCTTGCGACCGCTTGCTTCAGCCGTGCCAGTTCGGCTTGCAGCTCTGCGGCTTCGTTGACAGGGGGCTGAGGCGGAACAAAGGGGCCAGATCGGTAGTTGGCATCTTTGAACGTGCGATGGAACCACAGCGCGAGTTGCCAGCACAGCTTGAGTGTGGACAGGGCTCCTGCATGATTGCCTGCCAAAGCATGGTTCGCGGCGTTGCCGTTGACGCGGATTTGGTCGAAAACCTGCTTGACCTCTCTGGGCAACGCGCCCTCGTTGTGCAGGCGCCGGATCAGTTCATACTGGGTTTCGACAGGATTCGTCAGAAGCCCCACCCGGGCGGCCAGAGATTGCGCCAAGATTTCTGAGAACTGCCTCAGCTTGAGCAAGCTGGTGTTGGGGTCTTCTGCAAAGTACCGCTCAGCCAAAGCCCCTAAGCGCCACAACTGCTCCTCATAGGGGTGCAGCATGTAGAAGTTGGATTGAATACTTTGAGGCATAGGTGCTGGGGTCAGTGGCAACTTCGCGCTACGCGCGCCAAGGCCGATTTTCACCAAAGAGGGTAATTGAGAAATCGTCTACTGCCCCGGTATTGCGTTGCGCGCCAAAACCAACCTCTGTGTCGCTCTGGTAGCCGCCGCATACAACAGCACCACGCCGTAGCTCCAGGCAAACACCACTTCGCCCTCTGCCATACGTCGCTCGCCACCTGTCGTGCGCGACACGCATGTGCCCAGTGCTGGTATCAATGTCGCCATGCCGTCTGTTGCCTCCCGGATTTGTCGTCGTTGTCGCCCGCATGCTCAAGCATGTGTGCATTTGTTAATGCACTGTAGGTGGTGACCGGGCAGGGAGCAACCTTTGAATACCTAAGTCGTTGGATTCAGCCGGTGCGCTGGGCCACTGATGTGCTGCAAGTTTCGCAACAGAAATATCAAGCTGAATTGGCCTCTAGCGCATATCTACAAAGCGCTAGCAGCTATCAAAACCATATCGACCCGCGTCATGCAGCGCCACAACCCGCCGACTCAGGCGCTCCCCCCCGCCCGCCCCCGTGCAGCCCCGTGGGGTAAATTGCCCCGCATGCCGAACACCTCTTCGTCCCCCTCAACCGCCGCCCCGGCATCCCTTATCGATTCCCCCACTGCCGCCTGGCGCCTGCTGACCACCCTGGGCCTGGTCGTGCTGGGCAACAGCAGCATGTATGTGGTGTCGGTGGTGCTGCCCGCCGTGCAGGCCGAGTTCGGCGTAGGCCGCGCGGACGCATCGCTGCCCTACACGCTGATGATGGTGTGCCTGGGGCTGGGCGGGCTGTGGACGGGGCGGATGGCGGACCGCCATGGGCTGATGCCGGTGCTGTGCGTGGGGGCGGTGGCGGTGTGTGGCGGCTTTGTGTGGGCGGGGCTGTCGGGCAGCATCTGGATCTTTGGGCTGGCCCATGGGCTGATGGGGCTGGTGGGCAGTTCGGCCACGTTTGCGCCGTTGATGGCCGACACGGCGCTGTGGTGGAACAAGCGGCGCGGCATTGCGGTGGCGATCTGCGCCAGTGGCAACTACATCGCGGGTGCGCTGTGGCCGCCCATCGTGCAGCACGGCATCGAAGCCATTGGTTGGCGCCAGACCTATGTGCTGATGGGGCTGGTGTGTGGCGCGGGCATGCTGATGTTGGCGCTGCGCATGCGCCAGCGGGCGCCGATGGTGTTGATGGATGTAGCTGCGGCTGCGGCGCCTGCGTCGTCGTCACCTTCGGCAGAGGGTGCTGCGTTGGGTGCTGCTGCTTCACCAGCGACTGCGTTCGCACCTTTGGTCCCCTTGGCACTGGACCGCAGCCGCCCGTTTGGCCTGCGCCCGGTGCATGCGCAGTTACTGCTGTGTGTGGCGGGCGTGGCGTGCTGTGTGGCCATGGCGATGCCGCATGGCGTTATAGAACGTGTCAATGGTATTTGAAGAAAATTCTCTCCTAGGATCCGTCGAGTACTTTCGGCGATAGTACTTTTACCGGATGGCCCGTTTTGTGTGCCCAACTTGCCCCTCCAAACTAAGCCCGTGAGCCGCCGTACAGGGCAATGTGGTGCTCAAGCTTGCTTTGCGGTCCTTATCCCGATCGCGCCTGATGGGGCGGTGCCGACTACTGGATGAGTTCAATTGCTGATCTTCGAGAAAGACGATCGCAACAGATTTCCAGACTCGTATTCCCTGGACAACGACCCTTCAAGCTTGGAAGTAGGTTTCAGCGGCCAATGAACGGTGATCCACATTGGAAACTACCCACTACAAGGTGATTGTGGGTGAGTGGCATCGGGTCAGGAGGCACGTCGTCGTCAACAGTTTTGCGGGCGCACTATTGCGCCTTCTAAATGCCTTTTTTTCGTAGATCCGTCAACTGCTGCTGAACCACTTGGAGGAGTTCGCGCACATCTTTTCCTTCGATCGAATCTGAGTAGGCCAAAGTCAAGAGCGTGAGTGGATGCACTTCCATCACGGAAGCGATCTCATCGACTTTCTTCAATGTGGGATTCTTTACCCCCCTCTCCAGCCCGCTCATGTATGTGCGGCTGGAGACAACGCCAAAGTCCTCTTGTGTAAGCCCGCGCGCAGTACGAACCGACCTGAGCGCTATCGGCAGGTGGTTTGAAGGAGCACGTCGGGAGGACATCTCCCGATTACCGTCAAATGAACACCATAGGACTACAATCTATAGTGTTCATTTGATAGTTTTTACATGATTTCCGTTTATGCCTCGGTCAAGGGCGTCATTGAAAGCACCCAGGGCCTGCCCATTCCAATCAGTACGTTGGAAGATAGAACGTTGTACGTTCTGGTGGAGTTAGCTGTTCCAGTTTTCAATGGTCGAACTACTTGCATGCTCAGTTCGGTTCACGATGTCACTGAGCTGGTGAATTTCTGCACCAAGCATGAGCACTTCGTTGCATCGGCCCGGGTCATGACACCAGGAGAAATAAACAAGACAGGTGTCTGGATGCTCGATGAACTTGCCGCTATTTGGGAGGCAGAGGAGCCAGAGTCACCCCGCTACAAAGCCTTTGTGTATGAGACAGCGTCTGGGAAACACTACGCGCATTCGCAGTTCGATACTTCTCTCGCGGAATTGGGTTGCCTAAGCTGTCTTGTTGAGTTTCCTGTCGAGCCCTTCTCCTCGGGTGGTCGAGACAGCCGTGTGCTCAAGATGCCATCGACAAATCGATCCGGAGTTGTCCCACTGAAGCAAAAGGGTAGTCTTTGATCGGGTTGTGGATGTGGTATCCGTAAACATTATCCGATCGCTCAACCAACGGCTAAGAAGATGGGGATGCCCGTTGCGCACATTGTTTTTGGATTTCGACGGGGTATTGCACCCAGAGCATTGCCACGAATCCCTGCACTTTTGTTGCCTACCCGCTTTTGAGAAAGTGTTGCACCAAGTTTCAGATTGCGATGTCGTGATCACAAGCACTTGGCGCCTCAATGTGCCGCTCGATGACTTACGCTCGCAGTTCTCGTCGAACGTCGCTCACCGAATTGTCGGTGTAACTGAAAAGTTTAGTAGTCTCGCAGACGTCCCAAGTTCAATGCTGAGCTATGAGCGCGAAGCAGAGTGCAGCGCATGGTTGCGAGCGAATGACCGTGCAATCTTTCCGTGGCTAGCGCTGGACGACCGCTCATGGCTTTTCCGGCCATTCAATCCCTCATTGTTCCTTGTGGATGGCAAGACAGGCATAACTACATCAGTAGCCGAGAAACTGATTGAGCGGCTCCGCAGCTTGTAGCCATGCTGCAAGCAAATCGCATTGCACCCAATTGCCATTCAGGCTGAGATGTTCCGCCGCAGCCAAAAAAGCATCTACGGTAGATACGTTCACGTATTTGGCCCAGTCACCATTTCTCCGTGCGCTGAGAGCAATTGCTGCGCAAAGACCTGAAGGTTGATGTCGCTTATGGATCCACGCGACTGAAGGGCATATGCCCGAGCCTCAAGCACGGCTTGGGACAACAGCGGAATCACCCGGTCCGCCCGCCCCTCGGATGTGGCTTTGAGTACCGCCCCGTAGCGCTTACCCCGCCGCCGAACGACGAGGTCCGGCCCGGTGCTGCCGGGTTGACTGGCCTGAATCTTCCAGCCCTTGGATTCGAACAGCCCAGCCACGCGCTGCACTGCTTGTGCAGTTCGCTGGGATGTCTTGGGAGAGGGCATGGCGGCAATGGCAGTAACACGGCCATGTTATCTAACACGCGCGTGGTAGGCAAACACGCAGGTGGCGTCTTCATGTGGACGCCCATCCCGATGGTTGCGAGTGCCGGGGCACAAGACCAGAATGCGACATGGCCCACCCCAACGACATGCACCCCCCACAAGTTCTGACGGACCTGGTCCGGCAGATCGTGATGGAGTCTGGCAATCCTGAAGGATTCAACGCTGAGGCTTGGCTGCAGGAGTGGCTAGCGGCGCCACTCCCCGCTTTCGGAAACCGCCGCCCGTGGGATGTCCTGCAAGAACCCGAAGGGCTGGCGTTGGTCCAAGCAACGCTTTTGCAAATCCAGAAAGGCAGCTTCGCCTAGGTCCTTCGTGGCGGCCCACCGCGCATGCAGCGCTGCTGGACCTCAGGCCTTCGTAGCCTGGCGTATCTTCTTCGCAGCCTTGGCTGGCCCCATGTTCACCAGTTCCTCAATCTTTGCCAGCTGTTTGGTCCGGGGCTGGGCCTGCCCCTTCTCCCACCGCGAGTACGAGAGTGGAGAGACGGCCAACAAGGCTGCCATCTGAAGTTGGGTAGCGCCCAGTGCTTGGCGCATCTGGGTCAGCATCTCCGGCGCGAACACGAAATCCTCGCGCGCGGCGCGTTTCGAAACTATGGGTTGATCAGATGGCGCAGCCACGCTCCCAACCTTGGTCTGGCGCTGAGCCGACTTCAGCTGCGAGGTGAGGCTCTTCACTTCCCGCTTCAGTGCCGCGATCTCGGAGCGATGGCCGGTGATCGCCTTGCGCATACCCTGGAGTTCAGGTTTGAGCTCCTTGCGCGCCATGCGAACGATTTCAGCGCGAAAGGCATTGGAAAATGTATTCATGGTCCTGATGGTACGGGATGCCCCTGCCTCCCACCCAGAGCACCAAATCGACACCCCCACCTCGTAAGATTCCGCACCATGACCACCAAACCTACCTGGACGCAGGAAACCCTCGAACAAACGCCATGGGCGAAGGAGTTCAAGAAGGAAGCGCCTGTCAGCTATGCCACTGCCATCCGCTATGCACTGGAGACCAAGCTAGAGGTGATCATCGATAACACTACCGAGACAGGTGAGCCACAATGGGTCATCCGTGTACTGGACGATCCCTCCTTCTGGATGGACGCCGTGCCCACCAAGGCTGCTGCGGTGCAACTCAGCCGAGCGATGGGGTGGAAGATCGTCTGACAGCTGTTTCGATCCATCTGCCTGCCATCAATCGAAAGCCCATCGGCCAGGGTCTCAAAAACAAAAACCGTCAGAGGTCCAGGCCCGTGGCGGTTTGCTTTGGCGGTGACCGAGAGCGCCGCGCTTACTTGCCGGCCTTGTCCGCCTTGCGCTTGGCAGCCTTGGGATCCACCACGGCCTTGAACTTCGCACCCGCCACAAACTTGGGCACCGTGCTCGCAGGAATCTTCAGAGCAGCACCAGTCGATGGATTCTTGCCCGTGCGTGCTGCACGCTTGCCGGATATACGACTGCAGGTTTTTTACCCACTGGTCCCCAATCAGTCAGGCTCTTGCTGTTGCGGGGGAGTCCATATACGAGGGGTTAGGCGTCAAGGTTTGGCTACCCTAGTGATTCGGCCTTCGATCGAGGGCGCAACCGTGCGCTCGTCATACATGTGGAGTAGGACGATGTCGTATATGTGACGACCTGCACTTGGATGTTTGATGCGCTCCATGTCTTTGAAGACTCTTATGTGCCCCGACGCATCAAAATCCGTGGTTGCAACACGGTACTTCTGGTTTGGTGAGATCTCAGTGCCCCCGATACTCAATGACTCAACTCTGAACTTTCCGTTGCTTTCCGAATACTTAAGCGACAGGCCAGAAACTTGAGGGATGCCACCGCCACCGCTCTGATTTGCGGTTTCTTCTATCGCGGTACGAAGTTGATCGCCACTGATTGCGATGAGCGTAACGGTGTTCGAAAATGGCATCTCGATGAGGAAGTCTCCTCGAGTGAGCTTTGTCCCTGGTTGGTATAGCTTCTTGCCGCGGAAAGAGTTGGAGGTAACTACTGCAAAGTCAGCGGCCGGTGATCCGACGAAGGCCGCGCGTAGTGCGTCGGTGACCAGGTTGCCAAAGCTCATTTCGATTGGAAGGCCTGGCCCGCGACGACTATCAAGAGTCGTGAGAGTAGTGCCAACTTCAGCTGCTAGCCCCTTCCCCGTCAACTGTAGAGAATTGGCTAGCCCTGACTTGGCCAGATCTGGCAATTGAACTTCAGAGTACTTGGCGAGTGTGTCGACTGCCCATCGCCTTAGGGCTCTGTAGTCGTCTAGAGGTTTTGGCTCCGAGGAGAGGATGGATACCGATAGCTCAATGAACTTGGCCTGGGATTCTCGTTCCTTAAGTGCGAGGCTTATGAACCAGCCGCCGACGCCCAGCCCCAGAGGAATGCCGATGGCAGCAATCCAGCCTGCGATCGCTTTCCACTTTTCCCACCGCTGCCTATTAGCCTCTGCCTGAGCTGCCTCCATCCGGCGAGCCAGTCTTTCTGAACCCCTCTTGCTCAACTGCGCGGGTGGTGACATTGAGTGTCCTCGTTCGGTTATGTTGACGCCTAACGAATGAAATGGACTTCCCCGTCCCGAGTGAACCGTGCAGTTGTGGGATAAGGCATCCAGGTGCCACGATGGGAAGTCCGATCTCTCATCAACTCACTCGCTTGTTGTAAGGGGAAGTCCATGACTGACATTGTCACCATCGGAATCAATCTGGCAAAGAATGTCTTTGCTATGCATGGCGTTGATGCCACAGGCAAACCGGTACTTTTGCGTCCCAGCGTGCCAAGCTGATCGAACTCATCGCCGCGCTGCCAACATGGCGCATTAGTATGGGAGCGTGCTCTGGCGCTCACCACTGCGCTCGCGAATTCCAGAGGTTCGGCCACACCGTGCGCCTGATGGCGCCCATGTTCGTGGCGTCCTACCGGTTGTCCGGCAAACGCGGCAAGAACGATGCCGCCGATGTAGCGGCCACGGGCTCATCCCCCGTGTCGCTCAACGCCACTCTCACCGGGCTGAAGTTCTTCTCTGACATCACGCTGGGGCGCATTGAGCTGATGGCCAAGATGCAGCCCGTGAAGCTGCCTCGCACCTTGCCTGCCCGCATCCATTGCGGATCTGGCGTACCAGAACAAGGCTGAACTCCATGGGTTGCTGATGGGTACTCCCCGCGCTGCTCCTGCACCATTCTCACTGCGCGCTCACGCACCTCGGGCGAGAACTTGTTCGTCTTCTTCATGGCTCAATCCGCTCAGAGTGTTGAGCCTCCTCAAAAATGAACTGACCCCCAGAAGTTGGACGGTTGCTTCGCCGCCAATCAGGCGGTGTGTCTCAGCCGGTAGCCGTAGCGTCCTTTGTGCTCGTCATAGATAGTGCGGATCCTGGCCTCCAAGGCGCTTTGCTGGTCGGCGCGCTGGCTCGCCTGGCATTGGTAGTAGAACGTGCTGCGCGCCAAGCCTGCTGCCAGGAAGCTTCGGACCACTTCCAGCTTGAACTCCGTTTTGTACTTCTTCATGTAACCCCTTGAAGTTTGTCCAACTTCTGGGGGTCAGTTCAAAACCGGGACGATTCACAGCAGTATGCGTGCGGATCCGAGCATCAGATTATTGTTCTTTACGTCGTCTTCGTCCTCACTGCTGCGGCTTCACCCAGTGACCACCGAAGCGTGGTCACTTCAATCGGCGCCTAAGTGCACACGGCTCGGCATTAAACTTTCTTGTACGCCAAAGCCACAACCCCCGAGCGATCAACTACAACGCGCCCAAGATCTCCAAAGAAGAGATCATGATGCGTGTCAAGGCTGTTGAACTCACGCACGGTGCTCTCAAGGACGGTCCAGTCTGGCACTGCGAGTGCAGCGATTCCGTCCCGATCCTTCGCCACAAGTATCCTGTAGTCGCGATCAGCCATTGCTCTTTCCCCTTGCTAGATCTTGCTTCACTCCGGTGACAACGGCGTTGCTGTAGAAGCAGCTTCGATATTCGGCCTTCGTTGTGGCACCAGCAAAGCACTTCGGCCAGTCTCTAGTCCGGATGCTCGCTTGCACTGCGGCAAGTTTGCCTGCGTCCACTTGATCACCGGTGCTCACGAGCGCCCAGAAACTGTCGAACAGGGGCTCCGTCCGTTTCTCTATCTCCGCCGTGGCGGCCTGAATTTTGGCGATGGCATTGACGTTCTTGGCTCGCTCCAGCTCCACTTGTGACTTGATATAGTCCAAGCAGTTTGCGGTCGCTCCTCCAAGCTTCTCAGGTGCGCCCTGCAGCACCTTCAGGCATAGGAAAAGGTATTCATCCTGGTTGAATGTTCCCGCCACGATCTCCTTTACCGCAGCGGCCACTTCGCCGATATCTGAACGCGCTACGCTATCCAAGCCCCCGCCCGCAATAGGCGTCATCAGCGTTCCTCCGGCCGTAACTGGGATACCACTACCACTTGAAATCGCTACCAGTGCCTTGTAGTGCGCGTCAGCCTCTGCTTTCACTTTCTTGGCGACCTCCAGCTCCAAAGTGGCGGTTTCGCATTTCGACTTCTTGTCCTTGAGCGCTTGCGACAGGTTGGCTTCCTTCTTGTCTGCCACTGCTTTGGCGATGGCCTCGCAGTCCTTGTTCGCACCGCCGTTCAAGTCATCAAACGCCGTCTGCTTTTGCGTGACCGCCTCTGACCTTTTTCCAATCAACTTGCTCTGGTCGTCCAGACGGACGGCCGCATCTGCACCGGACGCACCGCTGCTACCACTCGCCGACGTTCCGATGACTACGGGCTTGGCCGAAACAGCACCCGTTAGCCCCTCAATCGCAAGGATAGAGACGATCAACCTCTGGTCCCTGACAGCCTGGATCGAAAGTTCGACATCGGAGATGCCGCCACTCAGATATCGTTCGCACGTTCGGAACATGACCTCGCGCAACGTGTTGGTGGTCTGTGTTCGGGGAATAGTAGAGCCTTGCTCGGAACTGCTGAAGGCGGCATTGAGCGCAGCCTGGATGGTCTTCGGGTCGCCGCTTTGTCCGAAGCTGGCTCCTCCCGATAGCGCCTGCGCGATGACGGCGAACACATCCGGACTTGGCTCAGCGCAGAACCGAGTCACATTAGACTTGTCTGCGAGCTCGTGTTTCGCTGCGAGGATGGCTCTCTGCTTGGCATCAATCAACGTGATACTGGGACTCTTGTCGACCTGTTCGTGTCGGTAGATCGAGTGATAGTTGGCGCTGCATCCCGTCAGTGCTACCAAGGCAATCACGATGGCGTGGACAACCAATTTGCTCATCTTGCTCCCCCCATGCTTTGGACATGACCATACCACGAGGGGCGGCAGTTTCGTCCGCAAAATGTAGGACAGTCCAAAGAGGCAGTGCCATCCCCGGCAAAGCCAGGGGTATTCGGAATGTGCGAGTCGCTCGAAGCGGCTGCAAGGGAGCGCTTACGCCGCTCCTCATTCTTGGGTACGCCTACTGGTGGCTACTCATTTCCAAAGAACTAGCCTGTCAAACCTCTCGTCTTCCTTCTCCTAGTTTCGGATGCACTCCCGAGCACTTTTGATCCCTGCAGGCTCGTCGTCCCTCGTATCGTAATTAGCGCGGCGAGTCAAACTTGGCCATACTGATAGGGCTTCCATCGAACGATATGCCGATGCCTCGGAGATCCGCAATCTTCTTCCCAAAGACCCCGAGGAGTTCGCATTCATCAAGCTTCTTGGCGCCGTCCCCCACGCATGGCAAACACAGTACGTTCAGTCGAAGCTCACTCAGTAGGTTGGCACAAGTGGTGTAGATCGCCTCGTGTTTTGCAATCGTGTCCTGGAACTTGAAAACTTGAATGGCAGTAAGCCAAAACGAAAGCGAACCTGCACATCCTAAAAAGAAGCCTTGGAGCGCTGGCGTTGAATGATTCCAGCCAATTGAGCTAATCGCGAAAGTAGATACACCACCCAGGGTCGCCGAAGCCAGGGACGCAATCAACGCGATGTAGTGATACTCAGTAAACGTTGCGACCAACGAAAGGCTCGAATTCCCGCGGGTCACGATTTCAGAGGATAGGGTGGCAAGCACCGACTTAGATCCCTCGGTGGCACTCTCTGGAAAGCGTATGTGATCATCTACGAGTTTAATCTCATCCTCAAGTTTTGCTCCCCTTTTAGAAACAATCCTCTTGCAATAAGAAAGCGAGGCTAGCTGTATAGCAAAAAAGGTTCCGAAGCAGAGAACCCAAAAGCTCACGTTGGTACCACAAACAATCACGTTACGTACTCCCAGTTGTCGAATGAAAATCTGGACAAGGCTAATGCCCACTACATCGAGTTCAAACTAAGTGTCGGGAATCAAGCGCCGTGACGCTTGCTTGAGTCCACCCGGGTCCATGAAAGCGCCAGACGGATTTCTGCGGAACATTCCCGCACATGCATGTCGGTGATTCCAGGGGGCAAGCTTCTGGCGGACGTTCTGGAGGCGGTGGACTTAATGCGATGGCTTGCTTCAAGCGTGAATCCAGAAAGCACTCTCGGCGAACTCTTCGCCATTCCACCAGTTCGCTTTACCGTGACCGTATCGAAAATTGCGCGCGCCGGCTTGGCTTTGCAATGGCGCAGAAATCTCCCCAGCAGCGCTGCGTCGCGCCTGCTGTTCCACGGTCTCCGGCACCACCATCGCAATGTGGCCGGAGCGCCCGTCCTCTTTTCGGCGGGCCACAATCACACCAAGTGCGCCTTGGTTGACCTCGTTCTGCAGCTTGGTCAACGTGCCAGTGCGGCGCCAGCCAAACTGTGG
Organism: Acidovorax sp. SRI_002; assembly: GCF_057586455.1. Taxonomy (NCBI): domain Bacteria; kingdom Pseudomonadati; phylum Pseudomonadota; class Betaproteobacteria; order Burkholderiales; family Comamonadaceae; genus Acidovorax; species Acidovorax sp. SRI_002. Next base: position 151,709 of record NZ_JBYCZW010000010.1, read on the forward strand.
GCCAAAGTCACGCAGCCAGCGAAACAGATCGTTTGCTCTCACCTCAAAGATGGTGTCGCCGATCATTGGTGTGACTTCCTTGCCTTCGGCTAGCTTTAGCAGAGCCGGCGATGACCACCATACTCGCGGCAGGAAGACGCCGGCAAGGTGGCAATAGTCATGCGCGTAAATGTTGCAGAAGGTCAAGCCGCTCCGCGGCTGGTAGCGTAGGTGTTCCGCATCGTCCACCGCTAACCAATCGCCGATGGCAGCTAGCTCAGCTCTCAGTTCCTCAGCAGTCTTGCCAGACCGTCCGGGCTGACCCTTTTCATTCAGGGAGTGAGCATTGGCAAGACCGGTCCGCCGTGTGATGGTGCCAGGCTTACGCGGCATGCTCACCGCAACGATGCCCTTAGCTGGCAGTGTCGCTAAAGGACGAATCTCCAAAATTCCAGACGCTTCCTCGTCGGCTTTCAAAAATTTCGCAGAAACAAATCCTCGCAGCAGCGCGCCGCTCAAGCTCGTTTCGACTTCGATGAAACCGCCAATCTTCTTTCCGCTCAGCGCACGCACCGCATGGCCGTCGGGTAGGTGGGCGACTACATTTGCCTGGGCCGGCTCACTGACATGTGGTTCACGCCGAAGCCGCAACATTCCTTCACGCGTATCGACACGCATAGCCGGTCCGCTCGCGATGACCTGGGCAGGCTGAGCCACTGTCGCCTCGCCCGGAATGGGCTGAGGCAACAACGCCGTGCCTCCAGGGTGGGCCACCGTATGGGCCATCCGGATAAAGTCCAGTAGCGCTTCGCCGTAGAACTGCGTCCCGTTGAAATGCCCCTGCTGAAGTCCCTTGTTGGGTTTGAAGCCACCTGTGTTGTAGACGATGCCCACTGCCGCAAGTTCGTGATCGCTCAAAGCCGTACGGTCCTCGAATCCGAGCTTCTTCAAGGCTCTTCGCAACTCTCTAAGGCAGTGGTCAAGCGTTGCCTCGAAACTCTCAAAGCGGCGTTCCAGGAAGAAGTCCGGGTCATCCAGGAAAAACTGCAGGTCGCGCTGGAACAAGCCAAACCCATGACAAAACTTGTTCGGTCGCCTCGCTGCTGCGGCATATGCGGGTACATGCGCGGCCATGTCGACCAGGCACTTGCGCGCGATATCGAACATCTCTTGCCCCCTCGGCGCGGCGGTCAGATCCGCTTTAGTGCGAGGAAAGGCAGATCTGCCCTTGTCTGAATCCAGCGTATCTCCGACACATAGTGCGAGCACTCGATCAACGGGGAGATTCTTCCTTCGCAGCAGTGGCCACACCTCACCCGTTTCTTGACACGCAAGTGCCGCAAGGAAATCCACCGAAAGCGGGGTTCCCGAGATCGCCGCTTCAATTCGATCTTGGAACTGGCTTTTGAACCATAGGATGTCTGCACCATTGGGCATTGCAACTCCTCAACAACAGCACAGGGCCATCAGTTCCAAGCACTGACAACGAGCTTGATTTTTCCCTTGATTCCGGGGGCGTTGTTGTCTGCGAATGGAATGTCAACGGCCACGCTGCCTTCGTCCTTCAACACCTTGTATTTCAGAGGCTTGGTAGCGATGCCATCAGCTTTGCTCATCCAGCCATATTTCACTGTCCAATCGTCATCCCCTTGGCTTGGCGGTACCATTTCAACAATAGCGGTATCCCTGAAAAGATGACCGCCTTCATAGTGCTGATCAGCCCAGAACCGACGCTCCACTTGGTAGTCAGGTACGCGAACCCCCAGCGTCATTGCATAGGCTAATCCTGGCTTCTCCATGTTTACCCGCGCTCGATTCATCAGAAACACCGTCGACATATACATGTTGTTGTCGCGTGCAGTCTTGGGATTGCTCAGCTCGCTATGCGTTCGGCAAGCTGGTGAGTCCTCTTCCGAAGTACGACGAGTGAGATACCAGCGTTTGCCGCGTGGTGAAGCCTGAAGTTCAAACTGGTAAAGCGCCTCAACATTTCCCTTCTTGTTGTCTTGAAGCTCATTTGGCAGAGTGACCGATGTGACTTCCAGCCAAATATCAACCCTGATGTCGCCGAACAGGAAGCGGCTCAGGTTCTGATATGCCTCTTCGGAGTTGACGATGCCGAAGGGACCTGAATGGGACCTGTAGCAGTAGGCAGCCGCTGCGGGGCGCGTAAGGCGCCCAGTTGAACGATCTACACCCCATAACGTGGCATTGGCGATCCGTACCAACCCATCGCTCCCGTGGCCAACGAATGCGCGAACTGCTCCCATGGCCACTTCATAGTCGCCACGGTTGGATCCCACCATGGTAAAAATGCGCTCAGCGGGCAACACGTCCTCGGGAATCAGATCGACTCTTCCGTTATTGGCTTGTGCGACATCCTGAATGGCCAAGTAGCGAGCCATCTCCTCCCGGTTGAACGTGTTTGCCTCATTCTTTGACAACCACTGAGGCACGTTGAAGCCGGCCACGTCTATGCCGTTGTGTGGAGTGGCAAAGGTAAACAGCTTATCTACCGCTTTCCGCGCTTCTTCACTGCCAAACTGAGGGTTTTGCAGGAACGTACGGCATACAAGTCCACCCATGGAATGAGCGACCAAGTACACGCGGAAATTCTCCGGTGCAACCTGTTCCCCGTCGGCTGCTTTCCAGTCGCACACCAAAGACTTCACGCGAAGGATCAGTTCGCTTAAGCCATTGGCATATGTTGTGATATCGCTCGCTTGTCCGGTACCAAGCAAACTTGAGCCGTCATCGTAGTAGCGATAGACCACGATGGACTGCGGAGGGATCCCATTACGCGGCTTACCTGCAGAGTCGCGTGGAGGTGACCAGTCTGGGTCCATGATGTCCGCGCCATTCTCGTACACGTGCCGGTATCCGAAATCGGTCACCAAACGAAGTACGGGTGACTCAAAGACAAATTTATCCGCCTTCGATGTCTTGTTGGGCGTTGCCCGAAAAACGGTCGACCCAACATTAAAGCCGCAGAAGGGATCGCTGGCCGTGTCGTCTCGTTCACCCTTCGTCATGGCGTAGCCGCGCACGTAGATGATGGGGTATAGCATCGTTATTCCCTCCTCTATCCAGTGTCGCACGCATGCTGGGTCGCTGCAAGCACGGGATGAGCAGTATCGGAGCTATATCTGGGTTGAATGGTGAAGTGCGGGAGCAGTACCTTTTGACGCACCTATCTCCTGAAATGCGGTAACGCATGCGACGTTTTGAGCTTTGCCAGAAGCTATGCTTCAAGGCGAGAGATTGGGGTGTCAAGAAAGAAACTGCCTGAAAGCGTCAGGGGCCGGGAGCTAAATATATGGAAACTTTGAGGGAGCTCTCTGATACTCTGTTCTTGAGAGTGAACTAAAAGAACGTTAGAGGGAGGATGGACACATGGAGCAATCCAGTGGGCGGCACGCATGGCTCTATCAATACAAGCCATCTAGAGATGCGGAATGGCTTCGCAAACTTCGCACGGATCGAGCCGTCGACTGGCGCATCTCGAGGTGGGCAAGCAATACGAGCATCGGTGACTTGGTGCTCTTCTGGGAGTCAGGAAAGGCTGGTGGGCTGCGCGGCTATGGGGTTGTAAGCGGCCACTTGCGGTCAGAGCCCCTGCCAAACGGCCGCAGGATCTGGCGTGTTCCCGTCCGCGTGATGTTCTGGATGGCCAGAGTAGTGCCTAGACGGCAGGTGATTGATCAGCGTTCGTTCTTGGAGGGAAATCTGTACTTGAGCATGACTCAAGGTGCGAATTTCCCACTGGAGCCCGAAGAGGTCACCAGCCTGCTATCTCTCATGCCTGAAGAAGCCGAGGTGGCCAGCGTCTCCGATGTGTCGCATCATCCACCCGGTGTACCCTCGGCGCTGCAGCGTTTGGCTGGCTCGGCGCTTGATCCGGCCGATGTGGATGAGCCGTTTTCAGGCGATGAGGGCGTTTCGCCGACCAATGCGGAAGGTCAGGCGCGCATCCGAGCGGATGGTTCTGATCTTCGTCTTACACCAGCTACAACGTGGATTGTTGGGCAAGCGGACTATAGAAAACGGAACATTGCTGGACCACTCTCCACAACACGGCTTTTACTGGCTGCGCTAGACCTGGATGCGTGGCCAGAAGGAGTCGCGCTGAGCGCGCATGAGAGCGTAGCGGTGGCAGCCCTACATAGAGTCTCTCTGGAATTCAAGAAGTCCATTGTGAGCCTTCGCCAGAGGTACCTTGCAGAGCAGTCGCCAGGATCCGCTACAGGCAGGTTAGAGACCACAGAAAATGTAGACCGCGTCTTCGAGCGAGCACGTGGTTTGGCGTCGCAGGAAGAGCTCCAAGATGGACTTGCACTTCATCTATTGGCTGCAGCCCTACTAACATTGGACGAAGGTGTTGTTCTGGACCGACTGAAGGATGTCGGCCTCTCACTTGCGGACTTGCGGCAGAGTCTGCTCAGGTCTGTTTCAGACACCAGTCCTCATCTCGCTTCGTTCTGGGAGAAGGCTTTAGGTGCCCGGGGTGGGGTCGATATGTTGGAGCAGGTCAGTCGTACATCGGTTGCAGTCGTCGGAAACGATAACGCTTGGAGCTCCGGCCAGAGAGATTCTCTGGGAGTGGAGCGCGAAGCTCTGGCCTTCGCCGCGCTGACTTTGTCCAGGCACTTCGTTCCGCCATTGGCTGTTGGCGTGTTTGGCGATTGGGGTGCTGGGAAATCGTTCTTCTTGCGCCTGGTTCATGAGCACATTCAACGGCTCAGTGAGGAAGCCAGCAAAGCAACAGGTCCTAGAGAACTGCTGAGCGACGTAGTGCAGATTCGCTTCAACGCTTGGCACTACATGGACACGAACCTGTGGGCCAGCCTGGTCGACCACATCTTCACCGAGCTCGATAATGCAACGAACAAGAGTTCACGGGCGTCTTCGGAGGCCTTGTTCGAACAACTTACCACTGCGCGCCAACTCACGATCGAATCGGCAGAACGTCTCATTCAGCGGCGCAGAGAGCAAGACATTGCCGCGAGGACGGTCGCTGAGGCAGAGCGCAAGCTTCTGACAAAAAAGGCTAGTCTTGAGACCTCCCCAGATATCTATTGGTCTGCCGTCAAAAAGCACTTTTGGGCTTTGCTAGACGAGAAAGAGGAGGGGCAACTAAAGAAGGCAGCGGAACAGCTGGGGATTCCCGGATTGATCGAGGACGGCAAAGCACTGAGCGATGCAGTTCAGCAGTTGGAAGAGCAGCGTGGGCGCGCAAACTTGATTGCCACTGGACTGCGCAGCCAACTGGGGTCGTGGCGGAGCGTGGCAGCCTTTTTGGGCGCGAGCCTTGGTGTTGGGCTCCTATTCGCTGGCCTTCATTTTCTCAGCAGCCTTGTTATAAAGAGTGAGGATTTCAGGCAGATCTGGAGTCAATCCCTCATAACAACGTCTAGCCTAGTCACTGCGTTGGCGTCCGTTTTTACGATCGCAAGTCGCAGGGTCAAAAAGGGGCTCGAATCACTTCAGAGTTTCCGCGATAAATTTGACGAGGCTGCCAAAAAGGCGCTTGAAGCGCCTTCCGATGCCGTGAAGAAGGAACAGGACGAATTAGCCCGACTAGCTGCAGAAGTCGCGGAGGGGCGCGCAAGGCTTGCGCTGAGCACTGAAAAACTTAGTGAGGCTGCACGCGATTACAACGCTGGTACTGGGAGAGGCAGGCTGCTTAGCTTTGTGCGAGCTCGAGCTGCCAATAAGGACTACGCGAAACATCTCGGACTCGTGGCGTCCATTAGAAAAGACTTCGAGGAACTCTCGGACCTCATTGCGAGCGCTACGTCATCTGAACGCCCGGAAAAAGAAGCCTCGTTAGCGAGTGAAAGGGCCGCCTATAAACTCAGGGTTGAAGCATTGCTTGAATCCGCAAAGTCCGGCGAAGACGATCTGCTGACATTGGAGGAGGCGGAAAAGCTGCGTGCGAGCATCAGGGTACAAGAAATGGAGAATTTGCCGCCACTAAATCGAATCGTCCTGTATATCGATGACTTGGACCGTTGCCAGCCCGAGACTGTTGCGGATGTTCTGCAGGCAGTACACCTGCTTCTATCCTTCAAGCTCTTCGTGGTTTACGTCGCCGTGGACGTTAGATGGGTGTCCCGCGCGCTCAGGACTAACTATCCGACGCTCTTGATGCGATCAGATGAGGACAGCAATGACGCCGCAGGAGCAACCGCTCATGATTATCTTGAGAAAATATTTCAGATACCGTACTGGGTGAGGGACATGACCGCTCAGAGTAGCCGCAAGTTTGTGGCAGACAGGCTGAGCTACCAGAGCAACGCACTTGCGGATTTTGAAGCAAAAAAATCTGCCGATGAGCGTGAGAATGGCTCTTTAGATTTCGGAAGCGATGAAAGCCCAGCTGATATCGTGCTTGATGCAGATGCCTTTGGCGATTTAAAGATCAATGACGGCCGGCGCAAAATGAATAGCTCGATACCACGACTCGAAGTGCCACATGTTCGTCTCAGCAAGCTTGAAGAGGATTTTATGGTTGAGCTTGCTTGCTGGGCAGGCGATTCCCCCCGGAGGCTACTTCGCTTTATGAATGTGTACCAAGTCTTAAAGGCTAGTTTGCCACCCGAGGAGGCAGAAAGGCTGAATAGTGGGAATTTCCATGAGTTGATGGCATTGGTGGCGGTAGCAACCGCTAACTTACAGGCGCACGAAGAGTGGTTTTCGACTTCGGGAATCCTAAACCGATACGAGAAGCTTTCGGAATTAGTCGCTGATTTAGGAAGCCGGATCGACAGTCCTAGTGATGCGAATTCGAGCAATCAACGTATTTTTGGAATACTCAGTGCATTAATAGCTAGGAGTCCATCGGCGACCTTAGAGGGTTTAAGTGCGTCAGCAATGTTGACCAAACGCTTCAGTTTTGGAATGCGGGCTGACGAAGTTGCCTCCATCTAGTGCTGAAGCGCATGGCAGAGGTGCTCAATTCCCTATTAATCGACTGATCTGAATTCGGTGCTGAGAAGGAGGGTGTTATGATGGATTTTATCTCTATTGCGATCGGTAGCGTGGGGGCGGTAACTGGTTGGCTTGTCACCCACCAACTGTCATTGCGTAAAGACCGGCGCAATCATCAACTGCAATCGCAGCTGAAGTTTATCGAACGACAAATTGAAGAGTTCTACGGGCCTCTCGCAGCTTCTCTTTATGAGGGGCGAAGGACGTTTCGGGATCTTTTGGAGTGTTTGGGTCGAGAGTATGTTTTCTTGGATGACGAAGAGCTTCCTGAGGAAGAGCTTCGCATTTGGTTGTACTGGGCGGAGGCCGACTTTTTGCCAAGAAACGAGTACATCAAGAATCTAATAAAAGCTAAGGCTCACTTAATTGAGGGTGCAATTTTCCCTGATACGTTCGTGATTTTTCTGGATCACTGCAACTCGTGGGCAGTGCGCCATAAGCGATGGAAGGATCAGCAGGAGAAATATAACTGGCGGTCAACGGTCGAGTGGCCAGAGGAATTCGAGAGGCAAACGATTGCTACATTTCAGTCCTTGAAGCGCCGCCATTCAGATCTACTTGGTCAACTCGCGGTGGCGCCTGCTCTGAATTGAAAGCAGAAGAGTTTTCAACCCGCAACGATTTTGTACTTCCCGGCATATCAGGGCGTTGGATGCCTGACCCATCAAATTTGATCCATAGGTGTTGGTGCCGATGCAATCTTGACCAGCTGGGGGTGCGGATAAAACCATTCCAAGTTTTTATCCGCACCCCCTTCTGCTCAGTTTGACGCTGCCGCCAACAGCCTTGACGTTGACCTTCCCATCGAACACATTCCAAAGCGGAGACAGGATAATTCAGCCACAGGCGGGATTCCGCGAAAAACTCAAAGCGATGACAACAACACTGAAGGAACTTTTGGCACAACGAACGCAGCTGGATGCCGCGATTTCAGAGGCCCGGAAAGAGGCATCTGAGGATGCGCTGAGGAAAGTACACGAGCTGGTGGCTGAGTTTGGATTCACTGCCCAGCAAGTCTTCCCTTGGAAGCCCGTCGTCAAAAAGGTAGCCCAAAAATATCGTGACGAAAAAAGCGGCGCGACTTGGACAGGACGAGGTAGAGCGCCCGCCTGGATTGCCGGGAAGAACCGCGACGATTTCCTGATAGAGCGCCCAAGGACTCAAGAGGGCCCATTCCTAGCGGAGATGGCAGCTGAGTCCGCGAGAAGGCAGGACTGACTGTTGATTTCCGCGTAGAAGTGACCCACTAACCCCCAAGTAACAGTCGGTTGAAGTATCGGCGGGCGGCTCAGCCGCTCGAGCACGTTTGCGATCCCAAGAGCTTCAAGGGCGGCGCTCGCAGCGCCTCTCTTTTGTCTCCGAGGTGCCCGCTCAGGGCAAGGACTTCACGCCCTCAAAAGCCGCATTCAACGCAGCCTCAGCCGCCAGCAGCCGCTGCCGCGCTTCGCCCGACCACACGCGGTCTTTGGCCAGAGTGTCCTTGGCAACGGTCGCCATGCGCGTGACCTCCTGCGGCTGCGGCCCGCCTGTGCCGGTGCGTGTGGTCACCATGTCTGCGGGCGACAAAGCGCGGCGGAATGCGGCTTCACCCAGCGGCAGGCGCTGGTCCTTGAGGTCGTATTTCTTGCCCGCTTCGCGGTAGATGCGCACGGCTTCGGCGTACGGAAAATCCTTGGGGCGGATGTTGCGCGCCTTGGCAAACACCACCACGTCCGACGCAAAGTGGTGACCCACCCGGAACGGCACGCCATGGCTGCGTTGCAACGCCTCGGCCAATTCCATCGAGGTGGTCCACTCGGATTCGAGTTCGTCCAGTGCGCGTGCGGGGTCGATCCGCAGCGCGTCCAGCACATCGGCAAACTGCTGCAGCATCTCCACGCCTTGCACAAAGGTCTTGGCACTACCGGGGCTCCAGGTGTTCTTGTAGTCGATCATGCCGGGCGTGACGTTATGGGCGCGCCACAGCGATGCCTGGGCCGAAGCCACCACATCGCTGGCCTTGGCGCGGGTGTTCTGGATGATGCCCGGGTTCGCTTTCTGGGGCATGGCGCTGCTGGTGTAGGTCTTGCCGCTGGCCAATAGCAACCAGGGCCGGGTCTGGTGGTACTGGGTGTGCACGTCCTGCATGAATGCGCCCACGCGGATGGCGGTGGAGCTGGCGATGGATGTGGCCTCGATGGGAATGTCGTACGTGCTGATCTGCCCCGCGTCCAGCGAGTTCACGATGAGCCCGTCAAAACCCAGCAACTGCGCCAGGCGCTGCCGGTTGATGCCCCAGCTGGAGTTGGACAGCACCGCCGTGCCCATGGGGCTGAGGTTGATGCGGGCATAGGCCTCGCGAATGCGCGCCGAATCGCGCGCGAACGAGTCGGCCCAGGCCATCAGGTAGTGCCCATAGCTGATGGGCATGGCCTGCACGCCATTGGTGTATGCGGGCACAAAGGTAGCGGTGTGGGCCTGCGCCGTGTTGATGAGCCGTGCGCGCACCTGGTCCAGCGCATCGGCAAAGTCCAGCATTTCCAGGCGCAGCTGCGCGGCATTCAAGGTGGAGTGGATGTCCTGGCGGCTGCGCCCGGTGTGGATCAGCGTTGCCTCCGGGCCCACTGCATCCGTGATAATTTTTTCGACCTGCAGCACGTCGGTGGGGCGCTTGCCACCGGGTGTGGTGGCCTGGGTGATCGACAGCTCAACACCGCGCGCGATGCGACCCGCCTGGGCCTTGGGGATGATGCCCTGCTCGGCATTCACCACCGTCGATGCCATGTTGATGCGACCGAACCAGTAGAACGTGTCTTGCGATTTGGACAAGGCGCTGGTGGCGTCCCCTTTGACCACCCCCTGAATCTTGGCCACCTGCGCCTGGCACTCGGCCGTGGTCTTGCACGCGGTGTCGAGGTTATCGTCGAGTGCCGCCGGATCCCCTAGAGTCCATGGCAAGTACATCTTGAAGAACACGTATCAATAGCACTTGGGAGAACCAGCATGAGTCTTGCAGGCACGCGCTCCAGTCGCGGCGATATCTACCAAGTCTGTGTCGCCATGGACTGGGCGATTCGAATGATCAAGGACCCGACCCTGAACTGGATGGAACTCGACTCGACACGTGTCATCTCCGGGGGCATTCCAGCGCCGGTCGATGACCTCATTCTTGGCTGGATTACAGGTCAAGAGACCTGCTGCCAGTGCAAGAAGAACGAGCCCGGCTTCACGGCCTGGAAGGTCGCCGAGATTGAAGACGATCTCAGAAAGGCGGCTGAGCATTTGATGGCAGAACCGAACGCGAACGTTCGGTTCTACTCCCGTGCGGATTTTGGGGATCTGGCGCGGATGGTCGAGCGCGCACAGCAAACGCCGGACCTTGCGGCATTCCAAAGTGGCTTTCCGAAGACGCTGAAGCCGGAGCTGGCCAAGCTGGAGGCGGCGTGGAAAAGCGCGCTCGGGAAAGGCACGCACGACATCCATGCCTTGCTCAGACGGATCAGGTTCGATTTGACCCGTGGGCTGGGGGACTTCGAGGAACATCTCAAGCTGGATCTCGGCCAGCATGTCACACGAGTTACCGACGCCTACAACGCGTTATGGACTGTGCTCGATGGGTTAGGTGCACGCACCGCCGATCCGTCACTGGTTGCAGAGAAACATCGAATCACGCGGAGCGAGTTGCTCCAACTCCTCCAAGACAAGGGTTGCGCCATCGCGCCCCCACGTGCTCAAGTCGAGATCGAGGGCAAGCTCAAGGGCATGTCGAAGATTGGTCGAGAATGGCGACGCGAGATTTCCGGCAAGCGTGTCGAGCGCAAGGCGGTCACGGACTTGATGAAGGCCACGGCCACCAGCGGCAGCATCTTGCTGACCGATGGGCCGGGTGCAGGAAAGACCTGCGTGCTTTTGCATCTCGTCGATCTCCTGGAAGCGCGCACCGATATAGCAACGCTCTTCCTGCAGGCACGAGATTTCGCTGATGCCACTGATCATGATGGCCGGGTGGCCCTCGGTTTGGACCCTGACATCCCGGCACTAGTGTCGGCTATGTCGCAGTGGAAGCGTGTCATTGTCGTCGTGGACTCTCTGGATGTGCTCTCATTGAACCGCGAGACGCAAGGCCTCACCTTTTTCCTGAACCTCATTGATCGTCTGAGGGCGATTCCGAACGTCTGCGTGGTGGTGGCATGCCGCAGCTTCGATCTGCAATACAACCGAAAGCTGGCCGACAGACGCTGGGATCAAACGGTCGAGATCGGTCTGCTTGACTGGGACGCTGTGGTCGATCCGTTACTGCGCGAGCTGGGCGTGAATACGGCTGGGCTCGATGCAGTGACACAGGAACTGGTACGCAATCCGCGCAATCTTGCTCTCTTTACCGATATCGCGTCCAAGTCCACACGCAAGAACGTGTCCAGCGCACAGGAACTGACCGACAACTATCTCGACGTCTTGGTCGCTGGAGACCCAGATCTGGGCACCCCGGCGATGGTCGCTATTGAGACGATGGCCAAGGAAATGTTGACCCAGCGCCGTCATCAGCTGCGACGCAGCAGGGTGATAGCTGATGACGACGTACTGCGACGCCTGCGAAGTGCCAATGTGCTGTTCGAAAGCGATCGGGGTGACGTCGGGTTCGGCCACCAGACGTTGCTTGATGCGCTGGCTGTGCGGGACGCCGTCCGTCGTGGACTGAATCTGCTGGCGTTCATCCGGTCCTTGCAGCCGGTCCCGTTCATTCGGCCGGCGATCCGCGCGTTCTTCATTCACCTCCGGCTGAGCGACAGGTCAAGCTTCGGCGGGCAGTTGCGAGCCGTCTTCGACAGTGACGTCGCATTCCACATCAAGCGTCTGATCGCTGAGTCCTACGCCGTATGCGACCCGGACGATGATGACTGGAGCCTCATCAGGCACCTCTTTCGCAGGCATCAAGAGCACTTTCGGTCGATTTACGATGGCGGTCGAGAAGTCGCGTGGCACTACTTTTGGATGCGCAACTTGGTGCCCATGCTGGAAAGCGAGGGCGACGCCAACTGGCTGGGGCTTCACTTCTTGAAGCTACAGAGCTGGGCGAATGACGACCCTGAAGGCGTCTTTGCCTTCTGGACACGCTTCGCAGCATCCAGCCACGCAAAGGACAAGAACCTGCGCGCGCACTTTGGCTTCGCAGTGCGTGGCTTTGCGCATCTGGAGAAGGTGGATGCCCAGCCGCTCCTTGAATCACTAATTGAAACCCCGGCCACGGACTACGACCTACTCGGCAATATCCTGCTGCGATGGGCCCGACACGATCCTCGGGGCGACGCACTCCTCTGGCGCTATATCACCGGCGAAGTGCCGCGGCATCCCGCACGGGACCGCGAGATTGAGGAGAAGCTTCAGTTCGACGAGTCGCGTTTCCAGGTGGGAAAGGATCTGATCCAGCGTCTGGTCGATTCTGATGTGCTGCTGGGCTTGGCCGTGTCCACCCTAGAAACGTGGAGCAGGACTTTGGCCCTCGGACCTCGTGCCGCGCCTGGCGAAGTGGCTGACGGCCCCAACGATGAGCTGCGCGATGAGACTAGCTACTCGGTCACGCACTCGAACCATCAACTGCGGCATGTATCGTCCATTGCGAGGTTGGTGCAATGCGTGGAGGCTGCGATCCTGCGTCGCGCGAAGGCCCACGACGCCTGGTGGCAGTCCAACGGTCTCGGTATCTGCCTGAACGACTGTGGAGCACTTCGCTACATCGGGACGCTGGCGATGACCGAGTCTCCCGAGCGGAATGCCGAAGCTGCCAAGCAGTTCTTCGCCGATGATCGTCGCGCGGCTCTGACAGATCGCTATGAGTTGGGACGTTTGATCTCTGCGACGGCCCCCTATCTTGAAGACGCGCTGGAACTTGTTGAGCGGCACATCTTCCGCCGCCTGGCTGAGCATGAAGACGATGCTAAGCCCTGGGTGGAGGCCGAACGCTATGGCCTGATGAGTCGGATCCCGGTGCTGCTGCGCTCCGAGGCCGTGAAAGCAACCATCGCGCGGATGGCGGTCGAGTTGCCGCCTCCTGTTGAACAGCCCGAAATCTACTCATCCAGCGGCTTCGTCAGTGCACCGTACTCTGCGGACCAGGTGGTCGCTCTCAGCGACGATGCCCTGGTCACATTGGTGATCAGCAGCCAATCCCTCGGTGACGGCCCACGGGCATTCCGTGGATTCAGTGGTGGCTTCGAATCGGTCAATGCACTTCTGAGTGCCGTCGCAAGCAATGCGCCGCGCCGCTTCCTCGGATTGCTCGTAAAGCGCTGGGTTGATCTGCCCGAACGCTCCAAATCCGCGATGTTCGGCGGCGCTGCCAACTACCTTCTATACCGGTATGGCAACGTTCAGAACGCCGCATGGAAGGCCGAGGAGGATCTTGAACGCCCGGAAATTCTGGAATTGCTGCTCTCAGAGCTGGAGCGGCATCCGCAACACTGGGCCGGAAGCCGCGAAGGCGCAACGGCTCTGGCTGGCTGCGCATCGCAAGTCACAGAAGACGCCGACGTGGCCCGCGTGTTGTTCATGGCGCCTGCTCACGTCAAGGCAGAGGATCCGGCTTGCGGTGAGCGCCAGGATGACGACCTGATCTCCACGGCCATCAACAGTTCACGCGGGGAACTTGCCGAGGGGCTGCTCTCGCTGGCGAAGAACCTTCTCGCGGCTGAGCGGGAACTGCCACCGCTCATGGTCCCAGCGCTCAAGCGCCTGGCTCAGGACTGCCATCCCGCTGTGCGGGCCGCAATCATCCAGGATCTCGCGTACATCCAGACGAAGACCGAACTGGGTTGGGAACTGTTTGATGCGGCGTTCACTGATGAGGACCAACGCGTGTGGAAGTATGCGGCGCCGACGCTGTACTACGCCACGGGGAAGCTGTTCGCGCGCGCGAAGCAGTATCTCGACCGCATGGAGAAATCGCAGCTGCCGGTCGTGCTCAAGCCTTGGGGACGCCTGTCTGCGCTGGCGGTGCTTGAGGGGCAGATTCCGTTGCAGGTTTTGCTGAAAAAGTTAGCCGAGCGCGCGGAGGAGTCGGCCTGGGATGGCGCCATCTCAGTTTGGGTCGCAAACGCCGGTACCGCCCAGTTCGCTTCAGACTGCTTTGCCGGACTGACCGCGGCCGCCAGTCATTTGGTGGCGCAACCCTCGCTGATGCGTCGCATGAGTTCGCTGTTCCAGCGCCAAACGCCGACACCGCGAGTACCGCTGAGCCTGTTCCGTGCCCTCTACGTTTACGGCAATATGGGCACAGAGGGAGGCGACAATCTGCCGGCTCGCGTAGACGAATGGCTCAGTCGTCTTGCCGAGGCCGATCCCGAGCAGGCGCTGGAAATCTCCGAAATCGTCGCGGGGATCTGCAAGGCCAAGGACAGTACTCCGTTCTATGACCACCAGCCGCTCGGTACGCTGCTGACTTTGCTATTCAGTGAGGGCGAGGAACGCGAAGCCTCTGACAACGGCGAATTCCTGCGGCGAGTCGTGGCTCTTCAGGATGTGTTCCTGTCTATGCCGACCTCGGTTCTTAGCGAATGGCTGCGTGCGGCTGAGCGCCCAGATGCCTGACGCGAGCCGCGCAACCGAACTGACTGCCAGAATCATGCCCAAGGTAATCTCCGCGCCTGTTGAGAAGACCGAACTCCTCGACTACCTGAAATCGGTCTCGGACTTCAGAGTGGGTAAGACACCGGATGCATTCGGATTCGTTGATGACAAGGATTGAGCGAGCGCCAAGCAGCCCGGAATTCGACTAACAATCTATCCGGATTGGTTTATGAAGAGGCGGCGGTTTCTCGCGCTGGCGGCGGTGTGTGTCCGAATTTCTGGGCAATCACGCGCTGACCGGATGTAAGCGCCGGCCAGATGAGGTGGACCCGCGAAGGATCCATGTCAGCCAGGTTCGCCTTATGGCGGGCAGTCTTCAACGATATTTTGAAGAAGGTTGGACTGTGGTCGATCTTGTGTACCTGCAAGCGCCACAGAACCACGAACGCATATTTGGGAGTGAGATTTCCGTTCTTGCGATAGTAAGCCCATGCATTCGTGAGAATTTCATTGTTCTCAGCCGCCACCACGCGCTCCAACGCCTTGATGCAGACGTCGAAACGCATCTGCTGAAAGATGCGATTGATCTTTCTTTTCGCATCCTTCGGCGAGAGCTTTCGGCCCTTTTCGAACACACCCACTTCGAACCTCAGGATGCACTGGGAGCCCACCCAGAGCTGATTCCCGTTCAGCTCGTTCTCAATGAGGAAGTGGTATCGAAGATCCTCTTGTTCGCACAGTTGGCAAACTTCGCCGCGCTGCTCATGGTCAATTGTTTCCTCGGCAAATCTCCACTCATCGAAAGCCTCGGCGAGCGTCTGATTTTCGGAGAGCGGAAGGATGTTGTCGCGTACCCGCTGAGGAAAGTTCAGCATCGCTCTAAGTCCTTCGTTAGAACATCATTCAACACAGAGCTATCTACCGACGCTTTTTCCCACTCGGCCAGGGAAGCTCTCCGGTCAGTTCGGCAAGACCACCGTCATCCACAAGGCGTACGCCGAAGCGGGTGACCTCGACTTCTGGCAGATCCTCTTCGTCAAACCATAAGAGGGATAGCGTAGTGTCGGTGGGTTGGTAGTGCCTGGATAGCTCGAACATGTCGAGACCCTTCTCCCAGTTCTCAAACCATACGTTCTGAGCGACCTCATCCACACGGGTTCCACTAACACCGCCCGCCCTTATGTCGTACGCCACCGAACCAGGTGGAACCGGCGTCCGAGCAGGAATGCGGGCGTTTGCGTGGCGCAGGGTTGTGGACCGAGCGGCATACCTAACCATACCCCTGTCCATAGTGACGAACGCGCAGGGAATGCTCGCAAGATTCGCGTAGCGGGATGCTGCGGCAGGAAATGAGGTCTGGAACTCAGCAGCCATGAATTCAATGACCTCGAGCGAAGGATCGCCATCGGGCACCTTGTTCAACCACTGCTGGTACGGCATCAGCAGCTCGGCAGCGAACAGATCGCACATCACCTCATTAGAGTCCCGCTTTGAGAACGACCAGGACGGAACTTCGTCATGAGTTGATGGCAGTCCAAGCACGATATGGGCAAGCTCATGGCACACGGTGAACCGCTGCCGTCTCTCGCTCTCCAGCGAGTTCACATGGATGATGTGCTTGCCTTTGGGTGTTGTGATGGTGGAGCCTGACTCCCCCTTTCCCATCTCTTCTTTGATGACCTTGGCATTGGCGGCCACCAGATACGTGGAGAGATCAGTCTGAATGTTGGAGGTATCGACGCCCGCCACAAAGGCTCGAGCTCGTTGCAAGACGTCTGCTTCATCCATCTATTCGTCGTCCTCTTCAAAAGCTCTCCTGATTCGAGCGATTAAGGTGGCGGGGTCCGGCCGGGCTGTGCCGCGATGACGAACGCCAGCTGCCGCCGTGAATATGTCCGTGGCAATAGAGTCGTCGGCCAGAACATACCTCACCAAGTCGACATCTGTATCAGGGTGTTCCACCAGCCAGGAGATGACTTCGGCGTCTCGGTCACTTGGCTTCAAGACTTTCAAGAGCTTTTCGAGCAGCTCTTGTGATGGGCTTGCCTTCTCTCCGCTTTCCAGTCGATGAACGTAGGCGTGGTCGATGGTTGCCAGTTGGCCCAACTCCCGCAATGAGAGGGTGCGCCGTTCTCGGAGCTCGCGTAGCGCCGTTCCCAGGCCGGTTTGTGGCATGTGTTTTCCTGAATTCAAAGTAGGGGCCAGATTCCCAGTGTGCAGCCAATACGAATTGGCGGATGTCAGATGTTGTCGACTCAAGAATCAATGGACATAGAAAAGCGGTAGCCCTCTTGCAGGCAAAGATGATTTCGATATACTGTTGTCCAGCCAGACAACACGGCTCAAGCGTTTAACGGGGCACATTGTATTGGCAAGGTTGATGACCGTTGTTCCGTCTGGACAACAGACTTTGCCACAACGTCATCGCGTTCGCAATGCCAACCTACGGGTGCACCAATGACTACACAAAAGCAATTTACAGACCTCCTCTACGAGATTGAGCCCTCGACCTCCACCGTTAACGCCTGTTCCAGCGCACATACGACGCTGCGTGCCGCCCTGAAATCGGATGATGAGTTCGCCAAGGTTCATAAGACCGACTTCCTGTCTGGTTCGTACAAGCGGGACACCGCGATCCGTCCCCAGAAAATCGACGGCGTACTTCAGCGTCCCGACGTGGACATCATCGTGGTGACGAAGCACAGCAAGGACGATGACCCCGACGACGTACTCACCACCCTGGAGAAGGCTCTGCGCGACGCAGGCTACAAAAACGTCAATGTCAACCGCCGCTCTATCGCCGTAACGCTGTCCACGGTTGATATGGACGTGGTGCCCATCATCGAGAACGGGCTGTCTTACCTTATCCCGGACAAACAGCTCGGCCAATGGCTGACCACCAACCCTCCTGCGCATACACAGTGGACGATTGACGAGAACAGTCGCACGGGCGGCCGTTTCAAGCCGCTGGTTAAGCTCTTCAAGTGGTGGCGCCGCGTCAATCTCGCCGACCTGCGCCGCCCGAAGGGGTTCATCCTGGAGTGCGTGGTTTCGAAGTTCATGAGCACGACACAATCCAACTACGAGACATTATTTGTGGATCTGCTGGAGTCCATTCGCGACGATTACGCTGGCTACGCCGCGGCAGGCCTGGTGCCGTTCTTGGAAGACCCAGGGGTGGCCGGCAACAACGTGTTCTCTCATGTGACGGCCGACGAGTTTCAAACCTTCTATGACAAGGTCAAGGAGCATGCAAAGCTGGCCCGGGATGCCAAGAACGAGACGGACGACGACAAGGCACTAAAGAAGTGGCGCGAGGTCCTGGGGTCCTGCTTCCCCGCAGCTGCCTCTTCCCGCTCTGCCGCGTCGTCGCTGGTGCGCCCGGTTGTCGGTGTGGGGCTTTCGTTCCCGGCAGTGGCCGCAGTCCCCAACAAGCCGAGCGGGTTCGCATGATGTCGCCGTTGCAGGCCCAGCCCAGTCGGATGGTGCGCGAGGCGCGCCTTCTGCAGGCTCTCCCATCCGAAATTGACACCTTCAAACTGAACGGCTGGGGTAAGACCCGAACTGGGAACCTGTGTGCGTACGTTCAGTTCAGGGTTGGCGACTGGATCTTCGATGGGGTACTGGTGTATCCATCCCTGTTCCCTGACGTGCCCGCCTTCATCCGTCCACGGCATGCTGAGAATCGGGTGAGCCGGCACCAGTTTGGTGGCGATGGGGTGCTATGTCTGGAGTACGGCCCAGACAACTGGGTTTCGACATTTACTGGTGCCGATCTGGTTCGCAGCGCACATAAGCTCCTTTGGAGCGAGCTCATCAGCTACACCTCACCTCGACGGCTCAAGGCGCCGCTGTCGCGCCACGAACAGAACGCAGCGCAAGAAGCGCGGTTCAAACCGTACCGCTTCGTCCTGTCGACCGGGTTTCAGGAACTGCTGCGAGCACGCGCTGCCCCTGGCCTGTATCCACTCGAAATACATCTCTCCTCATTAGACGGCGTCCGGGTCGCAGTTCCAACCTGCATCGGCGACGTATCAAAAATGCAGGTGGCGGAAGTGCCTGCTAGTGGCTGGCCAGGCGCCTGTGTTCAAGCCGGTTGGCTTGTCATTGCTCAGGGTGAAGCTCTGCACTCGGTTGATCTCAATCTGCAGGCGTTAAGGGCCCAACTCGGAGAACTCTGGCCCATCGGTGCGCGCGATGCCAACCTTGCTCACGAATACTTCATCGTGGTGCACAGCCCTACGAATAAGCTCCGAGCGTTTCAGGTGGATGCTTCCGAGCGCCTCACGGAGTATCACCTGCTAGATTTTTCCAACGACAAGGGTGGCCGACTGCCCGACAGCTTTCGCCCGCTCGCAGACGCTCATGTCGCTATCGTGGGTGCTGGGTCTCTGGGAGGAAAGATTGCAGTATCCATGGCGCGTGCAGGTGCTAGGAGATTCACCTTGGTGGACGAGGACATTTTGGGTGCTGCGAACCTTGTGCGCAACGCTCTGGATTGGCGGTCTGTGGGCTTCAACAAAGTAGATGCACTCAAGCGCGACATTGAGTTGGTGGCTCCGGGCGTGATGGTGGAAGCCACTCAATTGAACATCGGCGCACAAGAGAACCCCGGGGTCATGGCACGGTTGTACGACGCTCTGACCGAATGCAGCCTCGTGATTGATGCAACTGCCAATCCCCACGCATTCCTGACGCTGTCGGCACTATGCAAGTCGGCGAAGTTGCCCATGGTCTGGGGGGAAGTCTTTGCGGGTGGTTTTGGCAGTCAAATGGCGCGCAGTCGGCCAGGCCTGGATGGAGACGCGGCGTCCATACGCGCATGCATTCACGCCTACATGGCGCAGCTCGAACCCGTGCCAGGCCAAGAAGCGCATGATGCTCGGCGCTATGCCACGGCCGTTGATGGTCAGGTGCTCGTCGGTAGCGATGCAGATGTGTCGGCCCTAGCCGCCTCAATGACGCAATTCGCCATCGACACGCTGTGCGCCGGAGAACAGTCTGAATATCCGGTCGCAGCTTACTTGATGGGCTACCGCAAGTTCTGGGAGTTCAAGCAGCCATTCGACACGATACCCATCGATTGCTCGGCCACCCTGCTCACGCCCGAGAAGGTGCAGTTGCTTTGTCCTGAAGACGCGCAAATCCTCGAGGTGTTGCAGTCGGCGATGGAGGGCAGCCCTGGTGTTGCAGCTGATACTGCCAGCTGATGTGCAAACCACGCTAATCCGAGCTTTGACGCACGCGGGGGTACGAGAATGCGGCGGCGTGCTTCTGGGTGAGCATGTGGGCATTGACCAGTTCGCAGTCCGGATGGTCACCGTGCAGCGGCCTGGAACCGTCGCAAGCTTCGTGCGGAGCCTTTCTGGCGTCGCAGCCTCGATCAAGCGCTTCTGCGCCAAGCAGGGCAACGACTTCCGGCGGTTCAACTACCTGGGCGAATGGCATTCACATCCGAGTTTCTCAGTGCAACCGAGCTCGACAGATCACGGCTCAATGTTAGACATCGTCACCAACCGCCAAGTGCAAGCGAACTTCGTGGTCTTGTTGATATTGAAGCTGAACACATCTGGGCAACTCGAGGGTAGTGCGCACACCTACCTTCCAGACGGAAGATTCGGCCGCTCAACTCTTGTGTTCGAAAGCTGCAGATGAATTCACCACTTTTCCAGCCGCAGGCACTTGGCGGCGTGGTCGCTCGAAGCGGATTCGAGTACCAAGACGCCTACCTGCTGGAGAGCATTCCACGCCTTCTGGCAGAGACCGCCTTCAGCCATGCAGTCAGCGAGCTTCTTGGTGACATTGAGTTCCGCTACTTCCGACCCGGCGGCGGGACTTACTGCATCACGTACGAGGCTAAGCGACATCAGCTCAGCAAAGTAGAGTTCTGGAGTGAGGTCGCCCACTTCAAGGAATTGCACGATACAGCTCAGGACGAGTATGTGCAGTTTGTGCTTCTGTGTGGCGGCTTTGTCGCTGAGTTCGCGCCGCTGTTCAACAAGCTTGCGCGCTACCGTGGCCCCGCTGAGGCCCTGAATCAAGACTCCTCTATCCGCATCGCTGCTGCAGCGGATATCGTGGATTCCATTGTCAAGCTGGGTCAGACGTCGGAGCTTGCCACGTTCGTTCTGGAGCGCGTGGCCTTCGTTCAATACAGTGACGCCCAGGTTGGGGCTGGCTTTGGTGCGACCATGGGCAAATACCTCCCTGAACTGGACCTGCGTCGCCAAGAGGAGGACGCCTTCCGTGCTAAATGCAAGGAGCTCGTGGCCCAGTCAGTGAAGGGCGTTGTCTATCGTAAGGACATCGAACAAGCCCTCATGGACAGCGTGCCAGGGGTGGCAGAACGTTGGCGAGCCAAGCCATCCGCCTTGCAGCTATCAGATCTGGGCTTTGCTCTCGGCCCCATTGGCCTGGACGTGTCGGCCTTCAACGGCCCCAACAGAGGAACTGCTGGTCAAACGGCTTGGGAGCAACTACAGCGCAGTCTGGCGGAAATGGGGAAGTTCGTGCTGACCAGTCGGCCGCGCCGCGGTATTAGCCTCACAGCCAAGCATCGTATGTCGACGGCTTGCCTGTTGGGGCACACCTTCTCGGCAACATGCAACTTCACGCTCACAATGGAACACAACGGCCAGTTCTTTGACACGTCGGTTCACACGCAGGCAAAAGAGCAGTTCTTTGCTGACTATGAGAGTGCTTTCACCTCGACTGGGCTGGAGGGGGTGGTCTCCATCAGCTTCCCTAACGGCTCGAATGCGGATGTCGACGCTCAGGCTGAGGCATTCGGCCTGGACACATCGCCAAAGCTGTCGCTGACCTCCAGTTCCGTTGTCTCGGACATCGCTACCCTGAACCGGGCAGTGCACGAAGCCAAGGTGAAGTTGGCCGAGTTCCGTGGTCAGCATCAGTTGAGCTGCATTCACCTCTTCATCAAGGCGCCCTCCGTTTTTGCGATGGCGCTTGGCCACCGGCTCAACGGAATCGGTGCCATTCAGCTGTACGACTGGGACCAGGGAAAGTACATACCCACGGTCCGGCTTCGATAAACGCCCTCAGACCTTGGGCTTGACCAAGATTAAATCAGACTCCTCAATCCCGCTACGCAGATGGAGTTCCGGCGTCGACTCTTCTGGTATTCCCTCGAGCATCAAAGCATTTTTAGCTTGCCTGAACGCATTGGGAATTGACTTGCCAAAACCAATAGCGGAATAGAACTGTGAGGCAAATACACGTGCTGCTGTGTCGCCAATTTCCTGATTCATACCGATGGCAGCATCTACGTATTGAGTGCAGGCGGCTGCTTGGTTGTACGAATGGCATGTGTTAAAGAACACCAGCCGAACAGAGTCAAAAAGCTCAAATGTACCCACTAGGCTTGCTAGAGAAACGAAGACTGCATCACCGTTACGGTCCTGCAGAACCAACTCGTCTTGGTTCGTGCCATGCCCACTAAAGTGGACAACAGTAGGTCCCAGCTCATTCATGTACTGAAGAATGTCTCCAGACCGCAAAGCCCAGCGTGACTCTAGTTTGACGGCATCGCGGTGATCTGAGAGACGGATTTTTTGCTGAATCTCTCGTACCTCTTCGTCCAAAAGAAGCCTGCGGTCGGACGCTGTTGCCGGATCAGTAGCGAAGAACGCGACCACGATTTGCTCGGGCAATGCACTTAACAGATCAACGCGTGCAATGGTCTCGCGATGAAGTACCTCGTGCTGCATCAGACTCGATTTCATCGTTCGCAACTGCATCTGCTGAGCAGCCTGCTGGCGCTTTTGCTCCTCATTTCTTTTTTTCAGCGCTTTCGTCTCTTCGCTGTCCAACCGCCCTTGAGCCGCCCCAAGCTTTTTCTGCTCGTCCGCGATCTTCTTCTCTAGCTTAGCCACCTCACGCTCATGTTTTGCTTGCTCTTCAGCATATAGACTTGCCTCGCGCAATTTACTTTGAAGGGTTGAGGTAGTGCTGGTTTTGCTCGCAGCAGATCGTGCGCTAAGAGATTTTTTACCTGCGTCGGCAGCCTTTTGCACCTCTCTTGCCTTTTGTTCCATTGCTTTTGCAATGCCGTCCCGAACCTGGGCTACCTGGCGTCGGTACATATCCACACTCATTTACTCTCCTCTATGGCACCGAATCAATTCAAAGTTGAATCGGCTAATCATTCCTATCTCATAGCACTGAAGATCTTATATGTATCAAGCTCTGCGATCGGCCGCTTTGCCGCAGTGATCGGTCGGTCACGATGGAAGCATGACAGACTGCAACCGCTGCAAAGGATCCCAAGCTGCAGGTTCCGCAATAACAAGCATCGCTCTCACTAAGCATCTTTCTTCACCAAGACGAAGACAAGGGTGTTCAGGTAACAATTTTCTTGCCTGCATCTCCCCCCTGTTGTAACGTTTCTTCATAAGTTCATGCAGTCGAAATGGAGGGACTATGCCCTCGCGATCGCGGGGGACGTCGATGCGCAAAGCGCCGACATCGGTGAGAACGGTCTTGGCGCTCCTGCCATTGCGGTGATTGGTGGCAGCCCCTTCGGGTTTGGCCTGACCGGGCGCGTAGCCCAGGTGGTGACTCATCTCGGCGCCCAGTGCGCGCTCCAATACGGCCTTCTTGAACTGCTGGAAGATGCCCTCAAGCTCGGCTGGCGTCACCGGCCCGGGGATCAGTTGCTCAAGCGCTGCGGCTGAGAATTGTGGCTGCGCCGCCTTGTCCGCTGCTGCGGTTGTCTTCGTCTTGCGTGGCATTCATGCTCCTTGTTGACATGCTATGCCTCACACACAAAACTTCTGACAGGCTCCGAAGTCCAGGTTGGTGGTGATCACCACGCTCGTGTGTTCGTACAGCTTGGAGAGCAGGTGGAACAGCAGCGCTCCGCTGGCTTGACTGAACGGCAGGTAGCCCAACTAGTCCAGCATCACCAAGTCCATGCGCAACAGGCCATTGGCGATGCGCCCAGCCTTGCCTTGAGCCTTCTCCTGCTCCAGCGCATTGACCAGGTCGACCGTCGAGTAGAACCGCACACGCTTGCCTTGGCGCGTGATGCCTGAGACGCCCAGCGCAGTCGCCAGATGCGTCTTGCCCGTGCCCGGTCCGCCAACCAGCACGGCGTTGTGGGCGGCTTCGGTGAACTCCAGCGTCGCCAGCTGTTGGATCAGCTTCTGGTCGACCACCGAGGCAGCGAAGTCGAAGCTCGCCAGATCGCGGTGCACGGGGAAGCGCGCCGATGCCATCTGGTACTGAACCGATCGCATCGCCCGATCCGTGGTCTCGGCCTGCAGCAGATGCTCGATCAGCAAGCGCGAGCCATCCAGACCCGATAATGCCCCAAGGTAGGATATTCGTGGGCTTGGTTCTGGATGTTTCCGTCACCCACGCTGTCCTTCGATCCGCGAAGCGGCGTAGAGCGGCGCCACCAGTTGTGTGAATACCGCGTGCAGCGAGCGCTGAAGAAAGTGATACCGCTGGCGCGAATTTGCAAACCGGTTTCCGTTCACACCCTGCGCCTCTCATTTGCTGAAAGCAGGCACCGAGATCCGAACCGTGCAAGAGTTGTTGGGGCATTTAGAAGTTTCGACAGCGATGATATATACCCATGCGCGGAAGGTGGCGGTGGGCGGGACGGCAACCCCGCTGGATGCCCTCTGCCCGGGGCATTGAGTGTCCGCATTGAGGTTCGCGGACAAACGCCCACGTGTGCCTTTTGCTCTAATTTCAGGGCCTGAGTGCAACTTTCGCTCACGATCACAAGGCGCCCCATGCCATCCATCCCAGCACTCGACCGCTTTGATATCGCCATCCTGGACATCCTGCAGACCGACAACATCACGCCGCAGCGTGTGATTGCGCAGGCAGTCAACCTGTCGGCACCCGCTGTGCAGCGGCGCATTCAGCGGCTGAAAGACAGCGGCGTGATCCGCGCCAACGTAGCCGTGCTGGACCCGGTGAAAGTGGGCAAACCGCTGACCATCGTGCTGGAGGTGCACCTGGAAAACGAGCGCGCCGACCGCACCGCCCCGCTGCGCGCGCGCATTGCCGGCGAAGACGCCGTGCAGCAGTGCTACAGCGTGGCGGGCGAGGCCGACTATCTTCTGGTGGTCACCGTGGCGTCGATGGACGACTATGACGCGCTGACGCGGCGGTTGTTTGAGGGGGATGACAACATCAAGCGGTTCAGAGCATCGGTCGCGCTGGCCAGCTTGAAGACCGGGCTGCGCGTGCCGCTGGACGTTGCACTGGCAGACGGTAGCCCGTAGGTCGGTTGAGCCCGGCTTTATGAAATATTGGGGCGGCACCCGCTGCCTTAACGCCGTTCATTGGCAGCAGCTAAAGCGCCGCGCGAGTTCGAAACTAACACGCGCATGTTGTTGATCATGCGCGTGGTACGCAGACTCCAGCCAAAGGGCCTCGCACCAGACGCTGAATGTCATTGCGTTCATCCACCGAAAGCAAGCACCCGGTGTGACCTCTGCGAAAGCGTACCCCGGGGCGGCATTTTATCGGTGGAAACCGCCGAAATCAACAGTAGCCTTTTATTGGTTACAGCCCACACCGTTTTCGAGCCAATCGGTCAGCCACCAAGCATTGCGCACCACCCGAAGCAAAAACGATTGTGGCCGGAAGCGGTTGATGATCAGGTACATTGGCAAGCGGCAGATGATGAAGCAGCGCAAGGCAATCGCCATCCCCGCGCGCCATTCTGTCGGGCACAGTTGCTGCCCCGATGCTGCCTGCAAGGCCAGCCGATGCTCTTCCATTGCACCTGCGGCAATCGGTCCCTTTTCCTGTTCTGGCAGCACGTGGCACAACAATTCGGCAAGATCGTATTGGGGCAGCCCTACCGTGGCCAGCTCCCAGTCGTAGGCGCACAGTTCTAACCCGCCCGCGGTCGACCAAAACGCTAGGTTCCGGGGATTGAAATCGTGGTGTATCAGGGTACGTGGCATGTCGAATGTAGTCGGCAGCCATTGCGCCATGCTGTCGATCCACCCAAGCTGCGCGCTTCCAGTGTCGCGCCCCAACAGCTGCGCGAGGCGCCCGCCCACATACTCGGCCAGCGCGCGCCAGAGTGACTGCATCGCCAGTAAGTCGGGTCCGCAAGCCTGGTAGGCAATCCAGCCAGTTGCCAGCAATTCCTGCTCTCGCCCCAGCCATACTGCATGGATGTCGCCCAGGCCGCGTACCGCCGCATCGAGACGTGCCG
The DNA here is from genome assembly GCF_057586455.1 of Acidovorax sp. SRI_002. Classification (NCBI taxonomy): domain Bacteria; kingdom Pseudomonadati; phylum Pseudomonadota; class Betaproteobacteria; order Burkholderiales; family Comamonadaceae; genus Acidovorax; species Acidovorax sp. SRI_002. The sequence continues at coordinate 177,423 of NZ_JBYCZW010000010.1, forward strand.
CGCTCCACGGCACACTATGCGTGTGCTCGTCCGAGAGTTGCGCGTCGTGCAGGTAGGCGTACAGCATGCCGCTGATGCCGTCTTGCGCATCGGGCAAGATGGCGAGTGTGGCTGGCATGTGGCGCGCGATGCGCGCGTCGTGCATCAGTCCGATGGCGCGCTCGCGCGCCACCGAGCGTTGGTATGGCATGCGGTGTAAATGTTCGCCGAACGCAAGCGCCAGGTCGGCGCTGCACAGCGCTGCGGTGGCGAGCATCAGCGCATCCTGTTCGCCGTCGGCGGGCTTGAGCTTGAGCACAGCGTTCAGAATCGTCGCGCCCGCGCCCGAGGCTGTCTCCAAATCTCCCTGACAGTGCCACAGGCCGGTGCGCCCGCCGCTGCGGATGGCCGCCAGCTCGCTCAGGATGCTGGTGTCGCCGCCCATCGGCGTAGCACTGAAGTTGTTCAGCTTCAAGCCTGCCTGGCCGGGCGCGGCGCGCAGCGTCCCCTCCAGCATGGCGTGCAGTCGCGCCGTGCCCGGTTCAGCCACAGCTGGCAGCTCGCTCGGCGGCAGGAAGGCGGTCTCCAAATAATTGGCGAAGTAGCGATTGAGCAAGCGCGCGTCCAGCCTCGGTATCGTGATGACTTGTTGCTCCAACCATTGTTGAGACGCACGTGAATGGATGCGGCTACGGGTCGGCTCCAGGAACAATTCGAGCTGGCGGCGCCCGCCTAGACTCTGCGGCCGCGCCAGGAAAAATGGACGCAACACGCGCAGGTCGGATGCGTCGTGCTTGCCCATGTTTTCCACCTGTGCAAGCCAGTCGTCCAGCGGCACCAGTTGCAGCGGATAGCCACGCAGGCGTAGCGACAGAACCAGCTCGCGCCAGCTGCGCGGCGCATCGTGCTGCAAATGCAAGACGCGCACCACGCCCGGCGCGGCACCGTGTACGAACCCGGAAGTGGCCATCGCGCACAGTACCTGCGCGGCCGTATCGACCGGCACGCAATCAATTTGCCAGTCGATATCGGCGGCGATATTGCTCTGGGTACTGCCGCGTATCGCCCGCGAAATCAAGTCTTGCTGGTTCGATTCGCCGCTCCGGCTGTGGCCGCAGATTAGGCCCGAGCGAAGTATGCCCACGGCCAGTCCGCGCGCTGCAGCAGCGCGCAACAGGGATTCGGCGACACATTTTGCCTGGGCGTACCCGAGTGACATGCTGCCCACGTACGGCGCCATGTCAGTGCTCTCATCGACAGCATCCGGTCCGTTCGGCACATAGCACACGGCCAGCGTCGACACCACATACAACGCCTTGCCACGCAACCGGCAGGCAAGCCGGATCGCGTTGAGCGTGCCGCTCACATGGCTGCCACGCAGGCGCATATAGGGCTTTATCCAGCTCACTTCTGCCGCGCCATGGATCACTGCATCGACGTCGGCGGCCAGCGCGTCGAACCGCGCCTCGCTCAAACCGTAATTCGGCTCGGCGACATTGCCGCGCATGCAGCTTACGCGCCCCCTCGCCGCCTGCGTTTCCGCCTCGCTCAGGCGGGCGCGGCGCACTGCGTCGGCCATGCGCCGCTCGGCATGGGCGTGGTCGTCCGCGCGTACCAAGCAAACGATGTGCCAGTCGGTCGCGCGTAGCAATTCGCCGAGCACTTGCGCGCCAAGAAAGCCCGTGGCGCCGGTCACAAACACGCGGCGTATCGACAACGCCGGCGCCGATGCCGGATAGATGTCGGCGCTCAATTGCGCATCCAATATCATTTGCGAATCCTGCAATGTGTTCACGGCATTCCTATTCTCGGCTGTTGCGAAAGGCAGTGTTCCAGTGCACATACAAATTGCGCACGTGAGCTGGATTTTTCCGTAAGGTCGTCGATACGCCAGTCACTGGTCGAGGTCGGCGCTCGTACATAGATGTCGATCTCGATGGCACGGGCATGAAAACCGAGCCTTGGATCGATAGTGGCAGGAATCACGATGAACAGTGGCACCATCGGCGCCTGTAGGCTGGTTGCCAGATGAAAAGCGCCCTTGTTGAAATGGCCCATCTGCCCGTTCGAGATGCGCGCCCCTTCGGGACTGAGGAACACCGACTCACCACTGCGGCGCTGTTCCGGGAGCGTTTGTAGCATGGTCCAGAATATCCCGGTCAGATAGCCGATGATGCCCAGCGGGACCAACTTGCGCAGATATCCGCTGAGGAAGAAGCGCGTATTCAGCATGCCGAGCGCGATCAGCACGAACATGTCCAATGTCGAGGTATGGTTGGCAATGTAGACGGCTTGCCCGGCCGGAAATGGAAGTGGCCGGTGCACTCGCAAACGAATGCCCCACAGCCTCAGCACCAGCTGACCCATGGGCACAAGAATGCGCTCGCTGTGGTAACGGCGCAGCGCGAAGCCGGTCAGGCACGCGACCAGCAGCATCCTCAACGCGCAGGCAGTGATCAACAGCAGCGTGACGACCGCGCGCAGCACAAACACGAGCTGAATGGTTACGGCGCGCGGCGACATATGATGGTTTGCATCGCCCGATTGAGGCGGCTCTCGAATAGGAGCACCGGGGACAGCAAGATCTGGCCCAGGAAGTACGGCAGGATCGCGCGGTCGAGGTTGAGCCCGCGTCCGCGCAGCAGCTTGAAGGCAAACCCGGCAAACAGATAGAAATAGGATGGGAACGCGCCCCACGGCAGATGTTCCTCCACCACCAGGCCATGCTTTTTCGCCATTACCAACAAGCTTGAGCGGCTGTAGAGCGCGGATGCTGGTGCGCTTGCAGCCCCGGCCAGTGCTCGCGATACGGCTGATAGCTGAGGCTGTGCAGACGCGGCACCTCGATCACCAGTCGGACATCGGCTCCCAGTAAGTCGCGGCAGCGGGCCAGGGTCGCATTCGGGTTGTAATCGTGTTCGAGGAAATGCCACATGGTGATGAGCGAGTAACCACGCTCGAGCAAGGTTTGCTCGGCCAAGAAACCACAGCGAAAGTCGATCTACTGAACCGCCGGCAAATGGGACAGGTCTTTGAAATCGACCCCGGTGGCGGCTACCTGGTCGCGCTCTGTAAGTTCGAGCAGGAAGGTGCCTGCACCACAGCCGATATCGAGCATAGCCTGTCCGGGCGAGAGCCGCGCGGCGCGGTCAGTAGTGGCCAGCTTGACCAGATCGTGCTTGCGCATCGCGCGTTCGTAGAACGGCGTGAGCCAACCCCAGTCGGTCTTCTTGCGGTGGGCGATGTATTCATCACCGTAATAGCATTTGGCCCATTCCAACGTCAGACGCGGACATTGATACGCCAGTCCGTATTGCCGACACTGCACGAATGTAAAGCGGCCCGGTTTGCCGGTCAGGTCATCCTTGCCGATCACCAGCGGATCGGCCGCCTCCACACCGCACAGGTAGCAGGTGCACGACTCGAAAGCGTCGGTCGTGGGCATGTCGGCAAGGTTCATGGGGTCAATAGGTAAAAAGAGCGACACCGCGCGCAGCCAGCGCAAACAAGGAAAGGCATTCGATCGCAGCCAATGCACGCCAGTATTTTCCGGTCTGTAGTGCCTTATCGGTGAGAAGTTCGTACGCCGCAAGCGCCAGCCACAAGGCCATACCGGCCGCGAGCGAGAGTCCGGATGCCGCCAGCCAGACGCAGAACGGGTACTTGAGCAACACTAGCTGCGCACGCAGCAAACGCGGCCAAGCCGGGCTGGCCAGGTACAAACACGCCACGGCCGCACACAGCAGCATGTAGGCGACCGGCCGACCGGGCTCGCCCAAAGTCAACAACAGCCCCAGGACCGGAAGCGCAACGCCCACGCAAAGCAGGCCGAAGTGAGTGCCGTGTGCGCTCGTAGTCAACACCCGCTGCGTGTGATGGTGAGCATCGTATGAGCGATCGGCCAAGTCATCCCATAGCCGGAACTGAGCAATTAACAACGCGACCAGCAACGCGCCGGTCGCCGTACGTGCCGGACCGCGCCAGGGCGCCACCGCCAGCATGCTGCCCGACAGGGCCAGCCACAGAACCACGATGCGAGTGCGCAGCAGGCGCGTGGCCAGCCAAGCTCGTAAGTCTTCAGGCCAGGATCTGGACGACACCGCGGTCTCCATCGAGTATCAAGCGGTCGCCGCTGCGTATGCGAGTGGTGGCGGCGCGTACGCCCACGACCGCCGGAATGCCAAATTCGCGCGCGATAATCGCGCCATGCGACAACATGCCGCCGCGCTCGACCACGAGGCCGCGCGCCAGGAAAAAGACGCAGGCCCAGCCGGGGTCGGTCTGGCGGGTCACGACGATATCGCCTTCGCGCATTAGCCCCACTTCGGTCGCGTCGGCCAGTACAGCGGCGGTTGCGCTGATGCGCCCGCCGCAAGCGCCCGTGCCTTGCAGCGGCTCGCCCTCAGACGGTCCAGTGCCCGACGCGGACGGGGCGACGCTATATGCCAGGTAAGCGCCTTCGGCCAAGGAGAAGCTGTCGGGTGGGCTCATACGCGCCAATTGCGCGTGTGCCTCGCTTCGCTGGCGCACCCACTGGCCAGCCGAGTAGGGAAACATCGATTGTCCCGCCAGCAGGTCCTTTAATTCGTCCATGCTCAACATGAACGCATCCTCGGGCGCATCAAGGTGCCCGCACGCGACAAGATGACGCCCGCAAGCGAGCACGATGTAGCGCAAATGCACATACAGGCGCGCCTGTTGCATGCGGACCCGTTCGCGCAGGCCAATCGCGCCTTGCGTGGCTGCCAGCAGCAATCGAAAGCGCCCTGCGCGCCCAACGAGCGGCAAGGCACGTACTAAGGCCAACGGGCTCAGATGCAGGCAAGCGGCGCGGGTCGCTGTCAGGCGCGCGTTCACCTGGCGCGCCAACAGCTGCGCCGGAGAATCGGAGTCCAGGTCGACGTAGGTCTTGAGCAGGTTCAGCGCTTGGCGCGGGTTTTCTTCCGCGCTCGGATAGGTCAGCATCAGCTCGCCGGAACTGCGAAAGCCCCACCGCTCCAGGTAATCGTCGAACTGGGCACGAAATGAGGCCAATTTGGGGTCGATGGCCAGAGTAGCTTCGATCGTCGCCACATCTGCGTGCTCGAACAGCCGGTACAGGCTGGCATCGGCGCGTACTATGCGCGACAAGTCCCACAACCGCTCCACAGGCTCATGGCTGGCAAGCCCGGGCAACCCGACCAAGAGATTGTTGTGCACGCTCTCGCCGGCTTGCGGCCAAGCCATGCGCAAGGTGCGTTGCAGCAAGGCATAGCAGACCATGGCACCGGTATCGGCCAGTGCGGCGTCGTTCCAGCGGCGCAGGCGTATTTCCAAGAAGCCGTCCAGCGCCTCGACTAGGGCCGCCGGCGTCATGTGGGCCAGCGTGGGCCGACGTGTGCGCTCGCAAAATTGGGTGACGTTGCGCTCGAAACGGGCCACGCGTGACTGGACGTGCAGATATTGCCAGGCTGTCTTAAATGGGATACGGACCGCTTCAGCGACACGGTCGAGCCATCTTTGGTCGGGCAACGGATGGCGCGGCGCGGGAACCTCGGCGGCCCCGACGAAGGTATTGAAGGCGCGCGCCAACCACAGGCCCGCCGGAGCCAGTTGCAGCAAAGCGTGAATATTGCTCAGTTTGTAGTATAGACGGCCACCGTGCACACCTACCAGATTCTCCAGCACCGGTTGCATCGCCGCGATGCGGGTCGGCGAGATGCCGAAGCCCAGTCCCAGATTGCGGAAGTAAGCAGTGTATCCGGCGCGCACCACCGAATACAGCAGTGGCGACACTGGCTCTGGAAAGTTCTCTGCAATATTGGCGTTGCTCCAAAGCGCGCCACGCCCATCGTTGGTCGCTGCCACAGGAGTGCTGATCGGACGAGCCTGCAACAGCCACAGTTCACCGGCTTGGTCGATAGCCCATTCGATATCAAGCGGACAGCCGAACAGGGTCTCCAGGCTCGCAGCCTGGCTCGCGAGATTGTTGATTTCATGTACGCTCAAAGGTGTGGGCGCATCGTCCGGCATGACATGCTCGACGATGGCGCCGCCGTCGCGCGCGACCATGACCCGAGCTGGGTCGATCGCGCCCGACACCAACGAGTCGCCCAAGCCAGCGCAGTACTCGACCAGCATCACCGGCAGTTCGCCGCAGCCGGCTGGCGCATGGGTAAACAATACGCCGGCATGGCGGGCGTTGACTTGGCGCTGGACGATCACACCCATTCGGGTCAACCGGACTTGCCGGCGCGCTTGGTACGCCAAACTGCGAGCGGACCAAGCCGATGCCCACACGGTGCGCAGCGCATCTTCCAGCATGCCGCCATCGGCCACCCCGAGCACGGTATCGAGCTGTCCTGCCCACGAATGGCTCGCCGAATCCTCGCCGACGGCCGAGCTGCGCACTGCATACAAGGCGGCGCCGTCGACACACGCACCGAGTGCAACGCGCAACGCGGGCGCGAGCGGGCGGGAGCAAATCTGTGCGCCAATTTGCTGCGCGTCATCCGATTCGATTTGCCGCAGGTGGGACTGAAACAGCTCGTCTGTGACGACCACGCCGGCCGGCACCCGAAATCCATGGGCCAGCATGCGCGCCAAGGAGGCGGCTTTGCCTCCATGCACGCTGGCATCGTGAGCGTCCGCCAGAGGAATCAGGCCGGCAAGGGCAATCGCCGGCATCACGATGGCCTCGGCTTCAGTTTCAACAAGTACATCGCGTAGCTAAACGCCCAATGCAGGCTGATACCGAATAGCGGTACCCAGACCCAAGCCATTACAGGTAACGGCAACAGCAAGTTCAGCGCGATCAGGGCGCCCATAGTCGAATCGATACGGTCGATCAAAAGGCACCAGGCGCGCAGCAGTGGGTGGCGCGCCGCCTGCCCGGGATTGATCCCGAACTGGCGCTTGAGAAAGGAGTTGGGCAATTCTGCGAGCATGAATGCCAAGCCGCACAGTAGGCCCACCAAGGCAAGCTGGGGAGCCGGACGGATCCAGATGCCGGCTGCCAACCAAGTGGGCAAAAAATCGCGCAGGAGCGCGGCCAACCCGAAGGCCAGCGCAGCGGCCAGCGGCATCACCATCAGCCCGCGCCAGGTCTTGTTGGCGCCGAAGATGGATCGGCCGCGCCAAGTAACGCCGCCGTCCAGCGGTACCGCATAGCGGCGCGACCATGAACTGCGCAACCATGTGACATGGGCGATGCCCGCAACGGACAGCGCCAGCGAAACGAAAACGGCGCAGGCCAACGCGGGCGGCATCGGCTGCGCGTTCATAGCATCATCCCGGTACGCTCGCGAGCACCGAATAGGGAATCGACGCCCGACAGGCGCTTAACGGCACATAGCCAAGTCCCGCAGTGGACTTCGTTCGGCGTCGTTTGGTGGAAGGCCCGCAAACGGTATCCGGGAACGCGCACATGCATATGATGCAATTCAAGCGCGCCGATACGCAGCAACAGCCACGACAGCCAAGCGGGCAAGCGTAGCGAACGCGTGCTGTCCTGCTGCTGAAGTCCGGAAAACGGGGCGACGCGCTCCACTCCGGCGAGCCGGCTCGGCATGTGGGTGTGCTGGCTAAGCAGAAGCAAGTCCTCACATGCCAGCGCCAGCAACAAGCCGACGCCACCCAGTCGCAAAACAACGCCGGAGCCGAGCCATGCAAGCAGTGTGCAATAGGCCAGCAGGAAGGCGGCGTTTTCGAGGCGGATTCGGCGCATAGCCGCCGGGTTGAAATAGCGCGCCAGGCGCGCTGTGTCCCAGTAATTTTGTAAACGGTACATGACGGAGAACAAAGGCCAGCCGCTGCGCCAAGCACCATTGATTATCCATCGTTCCCAGCGCCAGCCGGCGCAGCACCAATGCCATGGTGGTTAGGTCGCGGTCTTGCCACCCGATCCGGGTGTGATGGTCGGCATGCACATGACGCAAACTGGTCGGCGGAACCAGCGCCATGAAGGCTGACACGATCGCTGCGGCTCGGGTCATCTAAGCGCTGGCGAACAAGGTGCGGTGGCCGCATTCATGCAACAAGACAAAACAGAGGACAAACGCCGGCGCGAGCATGATCTGGCCGACAATCCAAGTCCGCGCGTCGCCCTGCCCGGAGAGCAGCAAACCGATGCCGGTTAGCGCGATCGCTAGCACGAAGTACATCAGTCCGCGCGCATTGGATGGCGCGAGTGTGGTTTCGGTAGCATCGGTTGCGGTGTCGGCAGTGGTCATTGATGAAGTTGTCGCGGTGAGCACATAGGTTGCTCCGGGAGCTGAAACGTGGCTTTCAACAACAACTTGCACCGTCAGGCGTGCACGAAAGCTAAAGTTGATGAGGAGTGTTGCACGCTCTCGCACGATATTTGCCAGTATATGTGACGGTGCGGATTCCGTGCTCTTGGTGGCGCCTAGGTGTACTTCGTTAGTAGTTAGTATATGGCTCGTAGAATCGCCCATCTACATGTTGATCGGCTGCCTGCGCGTATCTTCCGACTGCCGATCGGCAGACCACGAATCTGCGACGCGACGCGCTGCCGACGGCGGGCATTGATGTTCGCCATTCATTCGAGGATCACGCGTCCGACGCCAAGGATCATCGCCCTGAGCTGACCAATGCGCTGGAGTTCGTGCAACTTCGCGATGTCCTCGTTGTCTGGAAACTGGATCGGCTCGGCCGCTCGCTGCCGCACTTGCACACCATCGTCAATACATTGCGGGAACTGCAGGTCGCCATCCGTTCACTCACCGAAGGTATGGATACCACAACGGCATCAGGCGAATCATTGCTTCACTTGTTCGGTGCACTTGCGCAAGATGAGCGCGCACTCATCCGCGAGTGCGTTGTCGCGGGCCGGGCCGCAGCCAAGCGGCGCGGTCGGCTTGGCGGTCGACCGCCCGCGATTTCCGGAGAGAAATTGGACACGACTATCGATGCATTGAAGGGCGGCATGCCCAAGGCGGTTCTATGCTGAAACTACGGCGTCAAGCCCACCACGTTGATCGAAACGCTCGCTCGAATCGGTTGGTCTGGCGCCAATCTCGCAACGATGACGAGCAAACGACTGACTGGCTGTCCTGTCCGACGCCGAGCAGAAAGCCCTGTATGGCCTGTTGGACTTCGACGATGCGCAGCGACTGGAGTGCTTGGCATTGATGGAAGTAGAACTGGCGCTCGCCAGCAGCCGTCCCGGCCTGCCCGCAGATCTACTACCTCTTGAAGATTGGCTACTTCAAGGCCAAAAAATGTATTCTTACGCTTAGACTGAAGCAAGTTCGAGGACGAGTGCGCCTTTGTGCTGAGCCGCTATTTCCATGGTGAGGCGTTCGAGCGCAAACCTCTCCCTAAAAATGAGCATTACACGCAACGCGAGCGAATCGCCGACTTTTTGCATAACAACTGTGGGCGGCAGACTTCTTGCTCCGGCTAGGGGAGCAAGCCACACGACCGCGCGGCCCGACATGACGCCGGGATTCATGGCCACCGAGCTGATCGTTTGGCTCAACAAGCACAAAATCATCCGGCCCGGCTATACCACCCTGCAAGCGCTGATCAGCAAAATACGGTCAACCGAGCGTCGGCGATTGGGCGGAGTGCTGGCGAAAGGGAACCTCTAAAAGCCCTGTTTTCAACGCCGCCCCTAGGCAAGCCTCTTGAGACCGGCAGGCCTGCCCATTTTTTCGGCAAATTCGCCTCTTTGAGGGCATTTCTGCCCCCATTTCCTACGCACCGGCCCTTTGCTGGCGCACCTCGGTCTTTGATGGCATGCCCTTGTACTTGTAGAACACATCCACCCCGTCATCCAGGAACTTGGCCAAGCGGTTGATGTTGTAGCAGGCCGCCATCATGGTCATCGCCGCTGTAGCGCGGGCCTGACCAATGGTACGAATGAGCTTGCCCCGCATGTGGCGCATCTGCGCACACGGGTGCTCCACCGGGGCTCGGGTCTTGGCTATGCACTTCTTGCACCCCTTTTGGCATTCGCTCAGAGCTTGGCCCGCCTTGGCCTTGCGCTGGATGTGCGCTCGATAGCCGAGGGCCTTGAGCATCTGGCTGCGCTGGGCGCTGGGGAAGCCCCCTGTCGGCATAGGCATCGCGGCTGCTGGTGTGCTCATCGAGCACTTCATCAAAATGCGTGCTGTCGTGCTCGCTGGCCGTGCCGGGGGTGATCTTGCGGATTAACTTGTGTTAGACGTCCACACTGTTGTTCAGCTTGTAACCGTGGCAGCCCTTGCCGTGTTTCTTGGTGTGGGTGGCATCCAGGTATTTCTGCCTCCGCTTGGCCTCGTTCCAGTCGGCAGGGATATTGCCTGCTCCAGCTGAGCCCTGTCTTCTTTGGTGAAGTGCTGGATGGGTGCGAGCACCAAGGTGGCGTCGATGATCTGACCGCACCGTGCAACGTAGCCGCGCTGCAACAGTTGGGCGTCTACCGTTCGAAACAGAGCCGTCACGCCCTCGACGCCCAGGCGCTGCTGGTAGTGCCACAGGGTGTTTCGATCAGGACCGTTGGCGCTGTCGGCGAGCAGGCAAAAGCGCTGGTAGCTCATGCGATCGAGCAGTTGGTACGCCATCTGCTCGTCGCTGAGGTTGTAGAGAAACGTCAAGACCAGGATGCGCACCATGACCGCAGTGGGGTACGGCGGGCGCCCGCCCCGCTTAGCATCCCCTCTGGGCAGCAGTTCATCAATGACCTGCGTGAGGTGGTCAAAGTCGATGTACGGGGCAATGACCTGCAGCGGATCGCCCAAGGTCTCGATCTCTTGCTTGCGCGCAGCATCGGCGAAGAGATCCAGCTTGATGGCGCTGCGCGTTGGCGCTTTGGGTTTGCATGCGGTGATTGTCGCGTCGCCAGGGGTGGTCTCGGGCTGGGGGAGGTTTTTGGAGGTTCCCGGAAGTACTGGACGATGCGGTCAAAGCCGCCTTAGCCCAGCTCCCAGTGCTTCATAGCATATTTTATCAACACAAACTAAACGTTTCAATCGATTACAAAAAAATTACGATGGTCAAGGAACTTTGATAGCGATCATGTGTTGTCTCGGGCAGAATTTAGCAGTCAATCGGTCTGCCATGCAATCGCCTGTAAGTTGAAATATTCACCGGCATCGAAATGATAGAGCTAAAAGATATAAGTAATATGCGTGCACTGATTTTTAGCGAGGGATCTAAGTCAGGCTTGGCCAATAGGAACAACCATACGCTCTCTAGGAAGGTATGGCATGACAAGGCATCATGTTCGGCCTGACGACAACGGCCTATGCCTTGGGAGACATCAGAGAAACAATATATGCGTGGTGCGAAAGTCATCAACAAACCGAGGGGCTTGCTGATGCTCTCCGACGCAACGGATCTTTGAACGTATGGCGCTCTCAGGAAACTAGCCAACTGGACTTGGCCAGCCTAGCCGTTTCGTCATTACTAAAACAAGCCGATCTGAAACCCTCAGCAATTGATCTTCTGATCGTGTGCCATACTTCGCCAACAAATACGTTGCCCGCACCACTTTCGTTTGTCGGCGAAATCAAGCATCGCATCGGAGCGAATAGGGCGCTTGGCTTTTCGATAGGCCAGCAACAGTGCGTCTCATCAGTACATGCGCTATATACAGCGAACGTATTGTTCCAAAGCCGACCGGAGATACACGCTGCGGTAATTCTCTGCGCCGACACACTAAATCGCGAAGCGCTACGGCCTATCGGCGACGCTGGAATCCAGTCGGATGGCGCATCGGCAATTATGTTACAACGCGGACGTGGAAGCCCTGTCGCAGCGATTCATACTTATAACCACGCCAAGCCAACGCAAGGCATTCTGCCGAGCGGCGAATATGAAAACGATCCGAATTACCTATGGGCCCTAATCACGTTAATTCGAAACATTGCGAAGAAAACCGGTATAAGACCCGAAGACTTTACCAGCATCCTTCCACACAACGTGAACCTGCCGGCCTGGAACCAAGCGTTAAAAGCTTTACGCATTCCGCCTCACAAACTATTCTCAGCCAACTTTCCACGAACAGGGCACGTTTTTGGATCAGACATCGCGATAAATATCGCAGACTCGGACCTGCTGAACACGCCGGGATACCATATGGTACTGACTAGCGGCGTAGGCGGCGCCTTTGGTGGATTTTCTCTAAAATGTCATTAAACTCAATTAATTTGTCTTATGGGGCGCTGTCGGGTAGTTTGATACCTGGCACTTCGCTGCCAGCCGTAGATCTGCATCATGTTGAAGGACGTCATGCCGAAATGATAAGCGAATGGATAGCGCATAGGCGGACAAAGAAATGGTTAGATTTAGGCAACGGCCGGCAGGAAATGGGTGCGCGCGAGCTACTGTTAATGCTGATTGGGCAGCGGTGTTACGCACGACTATTCACACTACCCGGATCGACAGAATATTTGGGCCTTGTTTGCCTAAACGATTATCGTAACGAAATGGGAAGTGCAGAAGTTTGGGGGCTAAGAGGATCATACAAGACAAAACTGCCGAACGTAACACCAGCAGCGTTCCTTTCAATTGTGGCCGATGGTTTCCTGAAATTTAACCGAACTGTGATAAACGCGTGGGCGGTGGATGGCAATGAGCTCTCCATTCAGATGATTCAACGGCTTGGAATGCGCGCAATGGGGCGTCAAAGATCTCGGCACGTGACCGACGGGAATACTTTCGACAGGCTGCTCTTCGACATAACCGCAAGCGAATTCACAGCACTGTATCCGTCAATATGTGCTACCTACAACTCGCCGCCAACAGCCCAATAGATGAACTCAAGACCCCATCAGATAGGCATCGCCAGCGCCGCCGCATTTCTTCCAGGTGCTGCGATAGAAATAGATCAATGGGCGGTCGAGCAGAAAGTGCCGCTCAAAGATATTGATAATTTGAAGAAAAACGGATGCCGCCTCTTCTATGCGGCAAACGGCGAATCCGATGTCGACCTCATTGAAAATGCCTTAGAAAACCTAGACGCGCCACCAAATTGGCAGGCGAAAGTGGGATATTTGATCCATGCACACACTCAGCCGTTTAGCATTCCAGCGCCCCCTGGTTCTGTCCTTACAACACTATGTCATCGCTGGAACCTAAGGCCCTCGCTAGCTTATTCTATTTCTCATCTCGCATGTGCATCCGTCATCTCAGCAGTCGACTCAGCAGTAAAATGTCTTCAAAATGATAGGTCGGACAAAACTGCTCTGATCGTGACCTCCGATAGGGTCTTCGGTGGGGCCCCGTACAGATTGCGAGGCGCGTCGTGCATACAAAGCGATGGAGCATCCGCAATATTGGTAGGTCGAGACGATCTGAAATGCATCCTGGGACACTTTAGCTTTAAAAGCTACACCCAACTTCACGAAGGACCTTCAACTCCAATCTTGGCAGCAATGATGGGTCACTTCCTTGGCAGACATACAGTGGGACACCTAGAGGCACACGTTGCCGAAAGCAATATCCCACTAACGGCGATCGATGAAATTCTTCCTACCAACGCTGACATGGAAGCGTGGGAAGAAGCATCTGCAGCTCTCAATCTTTCACGAAACCAAATATTCTATGACAACATAGGTTTAAAAGGCCACGCATGTTGCGCAGATTTGGCCATGAACTTAGCTGATCGGGGTTTTACACAGCTTCAGCTCGGCCGAAAGTTACTAGCAGTTGGGACTTCGAATATCGGCGCATTCGCATCAATCAACCTTCTGCCCATCTAATATAAAGAATGCAACCTATTGGCGTTATTCAGTCTTTGACAACGTGGACTGCTCCACTTAGAAACCACGATTCTTGTCAAGGGCCTGAAATAAAAGAGGCATACAGGCACTTATTGGCTGATGCGGGCCGGGTGTCAATGCCACCTGACATAGCCACGCACTCCACCAATCTGCTCGCTGCCTACGCCGCGCCCACGGCAGACGAAACTCATCGCTGCAGCCAATTGCTGTCTGATGCGGTTGGCGTTCTTTTAGAGCAGCAACCAAGCATCAAGTCTGACATTTTGAATGTTTTTGTCACGCAATGCACACTTGACCAACAAATTCTATCCTCAACCTGTCTTCGAGTTTGTCACGAACACGTTCCAGGCGCACGCATTGCAAGAACGTTTGGTCAAATGGGTACTGCGGGTATAGCAACCCTTATGCAGCTAGCAGTGAACGAACCAAGTTTGGGAAAATCTAGTAAAAACCTAACTTGCCTTGTCGCCGGGGACAAGTGGCTTTCCCCATTCTATCGCCATATTCCGGACTTAGTAACCTATGCGGACTGCGCGGCCGCCAGTCTCTTTGGGCCGCCTGGCAATGCGGCAATCGCCGACATTGAGGCGATAAGCACATCGGTTAGCGGTTTTGATGAAAGGTTGTGGAAGTCCCCAGTCGAAGAACAGCAGAGCTTCTTGCTGGATAATATTAAGGGCTGTATAAGCGAGGTCGCGACAGATGAGCCTGGATTGCTTCTGATTGGAGACAACTATCATCCAAAGATACGAAGCCTTGCGAGCATATTGACGGGCATTCCTGAACTTTCCCCGCTAACGTTGCAGGGTAACAGAAGTAACGACGTCCACTATTCATCGGCATCCTTGTTTTTCTCACTTGATGCAGCACTGAGAGAGAGTAAGCGGCAGAACACACCTCTCCGAATCGTGGCCTGGACGGCGTCTCAGTCGGGCCACGCAGGCGCTATAAGGGCACTTTGCTATCCCAGTGCCGCATTAAGCGGAACTACTTGGATGCCTAACACCAATTCAACTGTGTGAGAATGAAATGAGTAGATTGTTATTTTTAGCCGCCGGGCAAGATTACGCATACACTGATCTAAATGGACGTTCAATATTAGATAGCGTGCCGGGGCCGGTAACAGTTCTAGCAAATGCAGCGATCTCAAACTGCTTTAAAGAAACCGCGTATGAAGTACTGACTGTACGATGGCACGACACAGATTCTGTCGAGAAGCTTGTTCGGGAGCTGCATGCTAAACAGTCTTTTACCGCTATCGCGACCATTGACGAGCGACTGATGGAATTCGCTGGACACTTGCGCTCAGTTTTTGACCTGCCCGGATTACGCACAGAGCAAGTTCCACGCTACCGGGACAAAATCGCGATGAAAGAAGCACTAAAAGGCAGGGGCGTTAAAGTTCCAAACTTTGCTCGCTGTACCGAACGACATGCCGTTGAGACCCTGCTTGAACGTCATCGTCATATAGTGCTGAAACCAATTGATGGTGTCGGCTCTGCTGACGTTACCTTTGTGCGGACTCACAACGAACTCCGTTCTTGGTACGAGGAAAAGGCAACAAAACTTGCCGAATTCGAAGCCGAAGAATTTGTGCAAGGCGAGATGTATCAGGTCGACGCAACCGTCTGCGATGGAAGCGTGATCTACACTTCAGTTGCGCACTATTTACCGGGATTAGGATGTATCGACTTTAGTACGGGGGCCCCATTAGCACGAATGATATTGGGACCCAGCGCACTAAGAGATTTACTCGAAGATTACTCGAAGTCGGTCATTTCCGCGCTAGAGTTACAAAACGGCGTCACTCACTTAGAGTGTTTCGTCACGCCGGAAGGGGAAGCTGTATTCTGCGAAATCGCGGCGCGCCCTGCCGGCGGAGGTGCGCTTCAGATGCACGAAGCGCACTCAGGAGTGAACTTTGGCCGAACAGCTGTGATGCTTTCAATTGGTGCAACTGCAGATGACGTAATGCCAAAAAAGATAACGCCCGATTCAATCGGAATGATTGCATTCCGGACAGCTAATCCGGCGGAAATCGTACGAATTGCATCAGCGAAGAGTTTCAATGAGCCTTGGATCAAATATCAACGAATAGAGTTCGAACAGGGAGATTTAATATCATGCGCGGCTCACTGTAGCGACTATATCGCTTTTTTTGTATTTTCCGGTCGGAATATTGAGGAGTTCAATGAAAATCTTTCACTCTTAAGATCACGTTTTGATAGCGAGCTTGAGCTTGCACCACTGTAACCTTAGATTCTAGATTAATGTCATAAACATGAATTCAGCTTCAAATACTATTTCAGTTCAGGACGACCAGCTCGGAGAGCAATTAAAAGCAATCCTTCTCAAGGCCTTAGGATCATCAGCACCAAGCTCCTCCATAAACGAAAATACAAGCCTCAACGAGCTAGGTTTAGAGTCGTTCAACGTTGTAGAGCTATTATCAGCAGTTGAGCAAGAGTACAGTGTTTCATTTGATATTGAAGAGCTTAGCGCAGACGTATTCGAGAGTTTCGGAAGTCTAAAACGCTTTGTTGAAGCCAAGCTAAATGCCAGGAATTGAACCTGGCTGGACGCTTGTAAATGCAGCATGTGTGCTCGGTGTGAGCACACCTTTTGGGACGAGGCAGCCAAGAGTGCAACGTCTCGATCCGCATGGAGCCGCATTTACCTATGAAGACGCTTGCGTCTCAATGTTTTCATCGCTGAATAGAGCTTTTTATACTAGGAGTAAGACTGATGATTCGATCCCCAGCACACATGCACAGTTATTAGACGGGGAAACGCAACTTTCGCTTGCTCAGAAAGCAGTTGCTCGGCTCGCACCTAATTCTAATGAGACCTCGGAGAAAATCTCTACCCTTGTATATGCAACAAACTCGGTCGACGAAAATTTATTTAGATCATCCGTGGCCAATATTGCAGTACAAGTGGGCATCAGCTCAAAACCACACTTTTGCATAAGTCAGGCCCAGGGTACGGCCCTTGACATCGCGCTTCAGCTTATGCCCAGTGGGATGGCAGACGAACGCTTTTGGTTCGTCGCTTCGGAGAGGTGGCCACAACCATACCCCAGAAGTTGGGGTTTCATTCCGCTCTCGGACGGGGCGGCAGCCTTAGAGTTTGCATACGGCAATCACCCTGGCCTCCAACTTATCGATACAGTTTGCGTAGGATTCGACGCCTTTATATACGCTGAGAATCCAAACTTTCAAATCTCGGAGGTACGCGACAAGATCGTAAGTGCCGCATGCCGCACGATTCAACATCTACTCGATCGATCTAAACTTAAGGTCAGTGCATTGGGGGGTTGGCTGTCAGCCTCAATTGATCCAGTGGCAGATTCAATCATCCGAACCACCTTGATAAACAATGCGCTCGAGATTCGCTGCATAGATCCACTTGACGGCGATCCTCAAGCGGCTGCTGGTCCCACTCTATTGGCAGGCCTTTTGGCTGAACTCAAATGGAACACCATGCTACATGGACAGCTGTGGCTAAGTTGGAACGTTAGTTTGTCAGGAACAATCAGCGCATCCATCTGGAAAATACAGGTTGAAAACAGAGATGAAATCAATACAGCTACGATTGCTTAACGACATCGTCGTGCTCGGACTGAAACTTTCCCTCACCATGCTAGCACCTGTACTTATGAGTATATATATTGCTCGTTTGGTCGCTGCGCAAGGCCCCAATACCTTCTCAAGCTACTCGATCGTCACATTTGCAAATACCGCTTTTTTTGTCGTCACCTCGAGCGTTTTGCAAGTCTTGTATTTTTTAGGTGGTAGGGCGCTCGGCCAAGAAAACCAACACGTTTACTGCCACACCATCCACACCGGTTTTTCGGGCGCAGTGTTGATGGGAATCGTCACGGGGTTGATAGGACTATTCGCCGGTCCGATCGCCAACGGCCTAGGCTTTAATAGCCAAGTAGTTGCGGCAGTCCAATGGTTTGGACCCTTCACCGCGATCGGGACGATACCAGCACTTTTATTTGTTGTTTACCGAGTCCACGCATCGTTAAATCATATGTCAGGCCGAATTGCTTCTATTGCGATTATTGGTTCCATCGTAGCTGGGCTGAGCGGAAAGTCGATCGCGGCGCTGAGTCGTCAGGATTCAATATTCATTGTGAGCTCCATCCTGGCGATGATGGCGATTGTGAGTTGGCTGATGGTCTTTGCGGCGTGGCTTAGTCTCCCATCAATAAAGAGACCCTTTAGCACCACCACATCAATCCAACAGGCTGAAACTGTCAAATCTACTTGGCGCGAATTTTGGCGATATGGCTGGCCTATCGGTGTCGTAGTTTTAATGGACAGCTCGTTTCGTTTATCCAGCACTTTAGCTATGGGACGGTGGTGGATTGAGTCCGTGCCACTGCATTCTGCCGTCGTGCTGTGGCTTGCCGCAGGCTTAATTATCCCCCTTGGCATATCCCAAGCAGCCGCACAAACAGTTTCAATTGAAAACGCTCGCGGAAACTTTATGCACCGAAATGCAGCCGCCGTTGGTGCATTGGGATTCGCTGTGTGCTATGGGTTAGTGGCGGCTACGCTTCTAAACGTCTTCGCGGCTGAAGCTGGATCTCTCGTACTGGGTAACAGCGCATTCATAGAGCCTCAGTTGACAAAGCTTAAGCAATTTGTGCTTCCCGGGAGCATCGCGCTTGCAGCGGAAGGGGTTATTGTCATTGCTGCGGCCATACTACGAAGTATTGGCCTAACTCGGGCTCTACTGGTTCAGGCGTTGATTGGTTACATATTTTGCGGAATCGGAGGCCAGTATGTTCTGGCATTTGTTTTCGATCTGGGTGCAGTTGGTCTTTGGTGGGGCACGGCATTTGGTTTTAGCATAGCAGCTCTTGTTTTAACAGCTCACTGCTTTACCGCACTTAAAATATTTAGCCTAGCCCCACCTCAAAATTTATCCATTAATTAAGGAGTTTTGATTGAAAGCACTTAAACTTCACGATTGCCAGAACGCAATCGATGCAAATGATGCAAATTTGTCAACCAGTAGGTTTAGCGAAGTTTCGCTAGCAGACTCCAACTTTAATTATGTGACCTTCGAGCAGTCAAGTTTTAAGGAAGTGCGTCTAGATCGTGCACGCTTGCAACACTGCTCTCTAATAGATGTTGAGATTAGCGACTGCGACATCAGCGGCATGACGATCGACGGAGTCGAAGTACAGTCAATGTTGCTCGTTTACAAAAAATTAGCACAACAGGATTTACTGCCGAACACTAAATAGTTGTTAGAAAAATGAACTCGCAACAACAGGCTCTGCTCAGCAGAGTTCAGCTGGATGCGCCTGACGACTGGCGCGCTCTCGAGGCTTTCATGCACGACGCTTCAACGCTCGCAGAGGAAGCGGACGAATCTGGAAGCCTCAACAAAGACGTATGGCAAAATTACAATTGCGGTGTATTAAACAGAATCAACGTTCCTGTTTCTTTTGGCGGATCTCCAATCACCGCAACTGCGCTTCGAAGAGTAACCGTCTTTGAACACGTTGCAAGACATTGTCCAGGCCTGCCCATTGGAATGCCTGGGCCTGGTTTGTCAGGGCCACCAGTCAATTCACTTGGTACAGATGTTCAGAAGAGGAAATTCTTCCAGCGGTTTTTGACTGAGCAAGCGGCTTGGGGGGCGTTTGCTATAACCGAACCGCACGCTGGATCCGATGCGGTTGCAATGAAAACGGCGGCAGTTAGAACATCGGGTGGCGAGTATGTTTTAACCGGCGAAAAGTGTTTTATTACTAACGGGGATCGCGCTGAGTGGTTTGTGGTTTTCGCAACATTGGACCCAGCCAAAGGACGTTTTGGCGTACGCGCGTTTTTAGTAAATCGCGATGATGTTGGTTTCAGTGTGGAGCGGTGTGAAGACATGCTGGGCTTGCGCGCTAGCAAGTTGGCATCTTTGAGACTTGAAGGCTGTCACGTTGCGGCCGATAGGCTGCTGGGATTTAACGGTCATAGAGGGCCTCTTATTGATGCTTTAGCTGGCGCACAGAGCGCTTGGGACTTTATGAGACCAGGGCTTGCTGCCGTAATGATTGGGTCATGTGCTGGAATACTTAGCGAAAGTCTCAGCCTGATTAGAAAAGGCCAATGCGGCATATCGGTATTCAAAAAACCTGCCGCGTTGGAACAGCTAGCGGCATTTCGCGCTCGGCTGGATGCCGCTAGGCTGCTGCTTTTACGCGTAGCCTATAACTACGACTCAGGCAGGTCGGTATCGGGTGAAGCTTCAATGGCAAAAGCATATTCATCCCACTTGGCAATCACGATTGCAGAATGGCTTGCGAGTACTTTTCCGTTACAAATAGCATGCCGCGGGAACCGCTTCGAAAAGTTTGTCCGTGACGCGAAGGGATTCGACATTTTGGAAGGTACTGGTGATATGCAGAGAATAATGACTGCTCGCTGGGCTACGCGAAGTTTTTCGGAGCTTAAATGATGTTCCGCGACACAGATCTATTCGAAATTACCGCGTCTGATGATCTAGTTTCACTGATTAGTCACTCGAAGTCGCTTGCCCAGAGGCTCTCGCAGATCTCCGTAGAACAGCGAGCTACCAGTATTCGAGGCCTGGAAGTACGAAGTACGCTATCCACCCTAAATACTTCAGATGCCTGTGCTTTGCTGTTCAATATTGGTAAAGAATTTGGTCAAGTGGATGCTGGAGCCGGTTGGGCGGGACTTCATGATGCTGCATTTGGCTTGGTAGGTCATTCACTTTTGCCAGTCGCCTTCCTAGAATCCTACGAAGATCCAAACTTCCCTGCAATCTGGCACCTCATTACTGACTGCGAGCCCACCAAACCCTTTTTACATGGAATTGATTGGTCTGCAGGACAACTCTATACCTGGCAGCCAGAAGCTCATGAGGTTCGTGGAAGTTGGGCTGAGGGGCTTAAGCTCCAGAACCTTCATGGAGGACGGATATGCAGTTTTTCAAAGAAAAGTCCTTTAGAGACGCTCGATTTATCGAAGTCAACTATGCAAGTTCTTTGCAACGCATATTATTCTACATTAGCAGGCTTGGTAGTGGGCGCCTGCCAATCGGCAGCTAAAGAATCTATGCTGTATTCGCAGACCCGGATGTCCGCCGGCAAGCCCATAGGTTTACATCAAGCTGTTGCCCTACGGCTTTCTGAAATTGCGACGCAAAGTACCTTGCTATCGCTTATGTGCGAAAAGCTAAGCATTTCCAGTCTATGGTGTCAGCATCTTGAATACCTTGACACGATTTCAAGTATGGCGCGAGTGGTAGTTCGTGAAGCACTCCAAGTCGCTGCTGCACATGGGTATGTCGAAGGATTGTCGTTCAGGCGACTTCATGAGCAAGTACACAGCATATGTGGCCTCTTAAGCCATTCAAAGAAATTTTTTCTGGTTGACAGGGTTGATTGATATGCACCATCCACGCCTTTTACATGAACTGGTAGAACTGCAGGAATCTGTAAGACCAGACGCTCCGGCTTTAACATTTGGTCGTACAACTCTGAATTATCAACAAGTTGCTGACCTACAAACTTCTTTTGCGAATGGCCTCCATTCGATTGGCCTCCCAAGAGGAGCTCGGGTTGGAATCTATTTGTCGAAATGCATCGAGTCGGCTATTGCCCCCTTTGGATGCAGCAAGGCCGGGTTGACGTTTGTTCCTATTAATCCAGCATCCAGACCGCGCCAAGTTGCGCATATCGCCGCAGACTGCGATATGCAAGTGCTGGTGACATCAAGAGAACGTTTTGAAACACTAGAACCCCACATTCATGGGATGTCAAGTGTTAAGCACGTCATTGTAGTCGGAGCTAATACTCCAAACGCGCTCTCAAACTCCGATTTTAACGTCATGCTTTGGAGCCAATTCGTTGCAAGTTCTGATCACCCGCAGGGCAATGGTCAGCTCGATATCGATATGGCGGGAATACTTTATACATCTGGAAGTACAGGATCGCCTAAAGGAGTTGTGATCAGTCATCGCAACTTAGTTACCGGGGCGAGAAGCGTTGCCACTTACCTTGAAAACAACAAAGATGATCGATTACTAGCAGCCCTTCCACTTTCATTTGATGCAGGCTTCTCGCAGATTACCACAGCCTTTACAGTCGGAGCATGTTCGGTACTCATCGATTATTTATTACCAGAAACTGTAATCGCAGCTCTTGCGTCTCATAGAATAACTGGCTTCACTGCAGTAGCGCCGCTTTGGATTCAACTATCAAAAGCAATCTGGCCTGCGTCAGTATCAGATAATCTCCGCTATTTTGCCAATACCGGAGGGAAAATGCCGTTAGAAACCCTCATGGCTTTACGATCAAAGGTTCCTAATGCAAAGCCGTTCCTAATGTACGGGCTGACGGAAGCTTTTAGATCCACATATTTAGCCCCCGAAGAAATAGACAGGCGCCCACATTCTATAGGCAAAGCAATACCCGATCAGGAAATTCTCATCCTTCGTCCGGACGGTGCTCCATGCGATCCACACGAGCCTGGCGAATTAGTCCATAGAGGTTCGACTGTAGCACTTGGATATTGGGGTGACCCTATACGTACGGGTGAGAGGTTTCGACCGCTGCCGCGCACTGGCGATGAGCTACCGCTTCCTGAATTTGCAGTCTTTTCTGGCGACTTGGTGAAGAAAGACGAAGAGGGATTCATATATTTCATAGGCCGACGCGATGATATGATTAAATCGTCTGGATATCGAATAAGCCCAACAGAGATCGAAGAAGTTGCCTACGAGACAAAGCTGGTATATGAAGCTGCTGCAATTGGCGTACCGGATGCGTTACTTGGTCAATCAATCGTACTGTTTTGTTGGCCCAGGTCAGAGCAGGATTTTTCTCTTGAAGGGTTTCGATCTCTCCTCGCTAGCGATCTGCCGCCATACATGCGCCCCACTGAGATCGTTATATGTGACAGTGCGCTTCCCAGAAACGCGAACGGAAAAATCGACCGCTTGATACTTGCTGAACAGTACGCGAAAAGACAAGGTAACTCAGTAGAGGCTATATGACAGTTCATGGCAACTCACCTTTAATTGGCTCTTGGCCTAGAACCGCGGGAGGCGAATTCGCTATCGGTGGTTTGCCACTATCACGTGTAGTTGGGGCAGTAGGGGGAACGCCCTGCTATTTATACGATCGAACTCAGATCTCGAAGAGGCTTTTGTTGTTGAAGTCGCTACTTGATGAGCGTATTAAGCTGCACTATGCAATTAAGGCCAATCCGATGCCAGCTTTGGTAAACTATGTAGGCAGCTTTGTCGAGGGCTTAGACGTTGCATCTTCTAATGAGATGAGAATTGCACTTGACAGCGGTGTTGCCGCTGAAGATATCAGTTTTGCCGGACCTGGAAAAAGTGAATTGGAACTTCGCAGTGCAGTTGCTGCTGGTGTCTTGGTAAATGTAGAGTCGTTTAGAGAGTTGAGGACTCTTGAGAAGGCCAGCAACGAGTTCGGCGTCAGAGCGCGTGTCGCAGTTCGCGCCAACCTGCCCTTTGAGTTGCGCTCTGCAGGCATGCAGATGAGCGGGGGTGCAAAGCCATTTGGAATAGATTCCGAGTTGGTTCCTGAAATGTTGACAGAGATCCGCAATCGTGACCTTGCGTTTGAAGGCTTCCATCTCTTTGCAGGCTCTCAAAATTTGCGCGCTGAAGCTATTCTCGAAGCTCAAAAACTAAGTTACGAATGCGCACGTGAATGGGCTCAGTTTGCTCCGTCACCTGTCAAGATCTTTAATTTGGGGGGTGGGTTTGGGATTCCGTATACGGATCAAGATCGGCCACTCGACATTGATCGAGTTATCTCAGGCCTGAATACTCTCGCCGAACTTCAAAGTCGAGAATTTCCAAGCGCACACATTGTTATCGAGCTGGGTCGTTACATTGTGGGCGAGGCAGGCGTGTACGTTTGCAAGGTACTCGATCGCAAGACTTCGCGTGGAGAAAATTTCGCTGTTCTTGATGGCGGAATGCACCATCATTTGGCCGCATCTGGCAATTTCGGCCAAGTGATTCGGAAAAACTATCCAATTGCAGTTAATGGTCGCGACGGTTCCACCGATCAAGTTCGCTTAGTTGGTCCACTGTGCACACCACTTGACACGATCTTCACCGGCACGCTCCCAAGCCTTGAGCATGATGACCTAGTCGTAGTGTTTGCCTCTGGAGCATATGGCAAGTCCGCAAGCCCACTTCGGTTTTTAGGACATCCAGAGCCCCTCGAAGCGCTAATTTAGTCATTTTAGATAAAATTATGACAGCAATACTGGAAAAGCCGCTTAGCAGCCAAGAATCATCGCGGCAGCATCCCGATCTCTCGGTCATATCAAGCAACGAGTCCGAAGTACGAATATACTGCCGCTCTACCCCAATAGTATTTTCGAAAGCTAGTGGGAGTCTGATGTTTGATTCCGCAGGGGGAAAGTACTTAGATTTCTTATCTTCTGCCGGGTCTCTAAACTACGGGCATAATGATCCCCAGATCATGGGCGATATAGTTGACCACATTAGGAAAGACGGCATTCTTCAGTCGCTCGACCTAGTAACAACTGCTAAAGTTGCATTTCTACGCGATTTTGATCGAATAATCTTAAAGCCGCGTAAGCTTACATACAAAACACAGTTCACTGGGCCGACCGGCGCCAATGCTGTTGAGGCTGCTATCAAGCTCGCCCGTAAAATCACTGGCCGGAGCGGGATTGTAGCTTTCACCAATGCATATCATGGATTATCTTTGGGTGCTCTTTCGCTCACCGGAAATAAATCAAAGCGGAAGGTCGCGGGGGTATCGCTCAATGATGTGATCCGCCTTCCTTTCGACGGTTATGCGGGTCCCAGTTTTGATACGGCAGCCCTTGCAAGAAGCTACTTCGAGGATTCTAGCAGTGGCTTTGATCTTCCTGCAGCATTTATAGTTGAAACCGTACAAGGCGAAGGAGGACTTAACGTCGCAAGCGCAAGCTGGTTGCAAGCGATTGCACAACTTGCAGCTGATATTGGTGCTTTAGTTATTGTCGACGATATACAGGCTGGCTGTGGCCGAACTGGCAGTTTTTTTAGTTTCGAATCCCTAGGCATCGCGCCAGACATTATCTGCCTATCTAAGTCTATAAGCGGATCTGGCCTGCCGATGGCGATAAATTTAATTAAACCTCAGTTTGATTTATGGGATCCGGGTGAGCACACTGGTACCTTTAGAGGCAATAACCTAGCGTTTGTTGGCGCGAGTGCGGCGTTGCGCTATTGGGGTGATGGCCATTTTCAGTCAGGTATCGAGCAGCGCGCTCAACGTCTTGATGATTGCTTGCGGAATATCGTTGCTTCAACGCTCAATGGCAAAGCCACTGTTGTTGGAAAGGGGTTGATGAAAGGCATTAAGTTTACCGAGCCGGCACAGGCGGAACTAATGCGCATACGCTTACTTTCCGAGAAGGTGATATCAGAAACATGCGGTCCGAAAGACGAAGTACTTAAGTTTTTGCCAGCATTGAACATTCCCATTAACCTTCTCGAGGAAGGACTTGATATTATTAGAGATTGTTCACCCTCTTAGGCATCTATTTTGGACATCGCTGTTGCGCTGCGCCTGTGTTTTTATAGAAAGCTTGAAGGCCATGATGTTCTTCGTCAATACTTTCATCTTCTAGATGCAGCCGAGAGGCATAGATTTCACCGGTTGGTCAATCAAGATGATCGATTGCGTTACTTAGTCAGCCGCGCGCTGGTTCGTACGTCGTTATCCAAACTTGGCAATCGCAGTCCTTCTGAGTGGCGTTTTTCTTCTGGTGCTTTAGGCAAGCCGGAGCTAGAGGCACCTAATATAATGCCTAGCGGCTTCGATTTCAATCTGTCGCATGCCTCAGGACTCATTTTGCTCGGATTAAACCTCGATGGCAAAATAGGTGTTGATGTTGAGTCTTTTGACCGAGCGTTACCCTCGCACACTAGTCAAGTACGAATGATGGGTTTGCATCGCCACCCTCGCCCGCCGCCACTTTCATCACAAGTCTTTATCAGAAGTTGGACTTTAAAGGAAGCGTTTGTTAAGGCTTATGGACTCGGTATTTTCTCGGCAGTTGATTCGGTCTACTTCGATATGTCAACCGGCCGGATAGTCTCGTCCGGCGGCAATCATATTGGGCGACGGCACTTCAAACAATTCGACTTGAATGAAGGTTTCAGTGTTGCAGTCTGTACTGATAACCCTGTACCCCTCAGTTGCTTTGAGGCAGTTGAAGTATTTCCATTGGTAAATGAGAAGCCGTATTTTCTACCTGTTGCGCTTGAGTCGTAATTAGCACCGAGTTAGCTTCAGGTTTGTTTGGTCCGCTCACTTAGATTTGTGCGGAAAAAAACTGTCTAGTGCGTCCATCCGCTTATCGGTATGCGTCCGGTGAACCTATCTTGAATCGATAGGGGTAATCGAGGTCGTTCCCACGAAGGAGATCGTGGAGACGATGGAACGATTGATCGATGCAGAGCGCCGGCTGCGGTGCAAGTACGGCATGGCCTTCAAGGCGTCGGTTCTGGCTCAGACCCGTGAGCCCGTGGCCTCAGTACGCGGCGTGGCCTTGAGTCATGGCCTGCATCCGAACATGGTGCACCGCTGGTTGCGTGTGCAGCGCTTGGCACGGCGTGTTGATTTCCATGCAACCGTAAGCCACCATTTCCATCTCGATCTGACCCACCCTGATTCGTGAGCTTCACGCTCACGTTGTGGATAAGTTCTTGGTCGCCTTCTCCTTCTTGGTGGTCTGTGGTGGTTGCTGTGCGGAGCTGTTCTTGAACCGGTAGCTGTCGTTACCAGTTTCCAGAATATGGCAGTGATGCGTGAGCCGGTCCAGCAGCGCCGTGGTCATCTTGGCATCGCCGAACACATTGGCCCACTCGCTAAAGCTCAGGTTGGTGGTGATCACGACGCTCGTGCGCTCGTACAGCTTGGACAGCAGGTGGAACAGCAAGGCTCCTCCAGAGGCACTGAATGGCAGGTAGCCCAGCTCATCCAGGATCACCAGATCGGCATAGGCCAACCGGTGGGCCAACTGTCCGGGCTTGCCGTTGGCCTTCTCCTCCTCCAACGCATTGACCAGTTCCACCGTGGAGAAGAGCCGCACCCTGCGGTGATGGTGCTCGATGGCTTGCACCCCGAGGGCTGTGGCGATGTGGGTCTTGCCCGTCCCCGGTCCACCCAACAGCACCACGTTGTTGGCGTCCTCCAAGAATTCACAGCGGTGCAGCTGGCGCACCAGCGCCTCGTTCACCTCACTGTGGCCGAAGTTAAACCCAGCCAGGTCCCGGTACGCCGGGAACCTGGCCACCTTCAATTGGTAGGCCACCGAGCGCACCTCCCGCTCGGCGGTCTCGGCCTTGAGCAGCTGGGACAGGATGGGCTGTGCTGCATCAAAGGCCGGTGCACCTTGCTCGGCCAGCTCCGCAACTGCCTGGGCCATGCCGTGCATCTTGAGCTCGCGCAGCATGATCACGATGGAAGCGATGGCGGGGCCATGACGCTAAGGGGCCCGCGAACACGCACTTGACACGTAGATACCGGAAGCAAGCTTCCGAATAGACTCTTGAGCCATGACCACTCAATTCCTACGTGCGACACTGGAGGATGCAGACGCCGTAGGGCTGTTGACGCGCGCCGCATACGCAAAGTGGGTACCGGTGATCGGGCGTGAGCCTCTCCCAATGAAGGCCGACTACGAAGTGGCGGTCAGGGAGCATCTGGTTGATCTGTTGGAGGTCAACCGCAAACTCGCGGCTCTGATCGAAATGATCCCCGAATCGGAATGGTTGCTGATCCAAAACCTTGCAGTCGCACCGGCGTTCCAGCGCCGAGGATACGCTCGAGTTCTTTTAGAGCGAGCGCAGGAAACGGCGTTTGCACTGGGACTTCAAGGGCTACGACTCTTTACAAATAGCTTGTTCGAGTCAAACGTAGATTTGTATCTACAACATGGCTTTTCCATTGACCGTAAGGAGCCGTTCATGGGCGGAGTCACAGTCTATATGAGCAAGTCCTTGAGCTCCTGATCGCTACACACAATGGCCTTCGGTAGGTTTGAGTAAGCCAATTGCGTTCGCCGCTAGTGCGGGGGGGGAAAGCGCAAGCAGTCCAGCCTCAGTGTTTTCTGGCCGCCAGATGTGGGGCAGCAGTTGGTCGATGTCGCGCGCTTTGTGAGTTGGCAGGCGCGTGAGCACGTCCTTCAGATAGGCGTAAGGATCGTGACCGTTAAGCTTTGCCGATTGGACCAAGCTGGTGATCGCGGCCACACGCTGGCCAGCTAATAGCGTCCCGGCGAACAGCCAGTTGCGCCGTACCGAGGCCCAGGTCCTGATCTGCTGCTCATCATGGTTGTTGTCGATGGGCAGCGCCGGATCGTCCAGGTACCGCGTCAAGGCCACCCAGCGCTTGAGCCTGTAGTCGGTCGCCCGGCCGTTGCACCGCCATCCACAACCTTCGTGCGCTGAGCGGTAAGCCAGGCGTGCAACGCCAGCGTGATCGGCCGCGCACGCAATTGGCGCTGTTCGAGCCGCTGTGCAGGGGTCATGCCTTGCACTTCGCGTTCGATGCCGTACGGCTGGCCGATGAACTCCACCGCTGCCGCGGCGATCATGCTCTTGTCGGTCTTCACCAGATCGACGAAGTACCGACGCGCGTGCGCCACGCAACCCGCTTCGGTGACCCCGCGTTCCCGCAGCGCCTTGTACCCGCCGTAGTCGTCACAGACCAAGCTGCCCCTCCAGTCCCCCAGGAATTGCCTGGCGTGCTCGCCAGCGCGGCTGATTGTGAAGTCGTAGACCACCCGCCCGTAGTGGCTCGAAGGCCCCTGCTGCATAGGCCCAGAGGTAGGCGCGATGCGTCTTGCCCTTGCCAGGGGCCAGCATCGCCACCGGCGTCTCGTCTGCGTGGACCACAGGGCAGGCCAACACATGAAGCTTCAGTGCATCCACCAACGGCTGCAGGCGAACGCCGCATACGCCAACCCATGCCGCCAGTGTCGAGCGCGGGATGGCCAGACCAGCACGACCGAAGATCGCGTCTTGCCGGTAAAGCGGCAGATGATCCGAGTGCTTGGCCACCAGCACATGCGCCAACAGGCCGCCAGTGGGAATGCCCTTGTCGATGATCTCGGCAGGAACGGGGGCCTGTGTCAGCGTACGACAGCCGCGGCACGCCCACTTGCCTCGCACATGGTTGTGCACGGTGAATGCCCCGGGTGTGTAGTCGAGCTTCTGAGTCACATCGTCTCCCACACGTTGCAATGCACAACCGCAGACGCACGTCGTACAGGCCGGTTCGTGGTTGATCTCGACGTGAGGCAGATCTTGCAGGAGCGCCACGCGCTTTGGATGTGCTTGCTTCTTGTCGACAGGCGGTGGTGTCTTGAGTGTTTCGAGCTCGGCTTCGAGCGCCGCAATGTCGCCATCCACCGACTCGTCGAACAACGCCTTCTGCTGCGCATTGAGCTGCTCGCTGCTGGCACTGAACTTCATGCGCCGCAACTGCGCCATCTCGTAGGCGAGCTTCTCGATCTTTGCGTCACGCCAGTCGATCTCTTGCTCGCTGCGCGGCACCTGCTCCAGCAGCCTGGTCGCAAGTTCACGCAGTTGGCTCTCGCCCAAGGCGCTCAGCTGTGAGGAATCGATCTGCGAGGCACCAAGCATCGACGCCAGTATTGCCGCACGTCGGCTTACCAGCCATTGGCAGATTTACGGATTGCTCGAAGCCTTCCCTCCCGGGTCTACACCACGCTGATCACGCCGGCCTCTCCCAGGCGATGCCACGGCAGGCCCAGGACAAGCGCATCAAGCTGCTCACGGGTAAGTGACTGCGGTTCGCCACACCCGCCCCCGGGGCCAGACTAAGCGGCCTTGGTGCAGCCGTCGTGTTGCCAGCCATATGCCTATGCCTATGCCTATGCCTATGCCTATGCCTATGCCTATGCCTATGCCTATGCCTAT
>NZ_JBYCZW010000011.1:0-202230 GCF_057586455.1 Acidovorax sp. SRI_002
GAAGAAGGCCAGGCGCTCGATTTCTTGTTCTGCGCGCTTGCGGTCTGTGATGTCCATGGTGAAGCCATGGGACACCACCGAGCCATCGGGCTCGCGGTGCGGAATGGCATTGGTCATGTGCCAGCGCACGCTGCCGTCGGGCATGCGCACACGGTACTCACACTGCCAGGGCACCAGCCTGCGCACCGACGTGATCGCCGAGCGCTGCACCTGAGGCAGGTCTTCGGGCAACACGCGGTGCATGAGCACGCCGTGGTCGGCGGTCACCTGGCTCGGCTCCACCCCCATGAAGTCACGCACCGCATCGCTGATGTACTGCACGCTGGTGCCGCCATCCGCATGCAGTCGGTACTCGTAGATGAAGCCCGGGATGCGGCTGGCAATGCGCTGGATGAACAGCAGCTGCTCGCGCAACTGTTCGGCCGCGCGGTGCTCGTCCGTCACGTCCTGCACCACGCCCATCACCACCTGCACCCCGTCGCGCGGCAACGTGCGCTGCACGCGCGACCGCATCCACCGCACTTCGCCATCGGGCCGGCGCCAGCGGTATTCCACATCCAGGCCGGCACCTGGCATGCGGGCCTTGTCGAACACATGGCGGTCCTCGGGCAGGATGCCGCTCACGGCGCGCTCGGGGTCCACCCATTCCTGCTGTTCGAAGCCAGCGATGTCGCACAGGCCGGGCGACCACAGCAGCACCGTTTCGCCCGGGTCTTCGATGCGGCGCCAATGGCCCGTGCGGGCCAGGCTCTCCATGGTGTTGAAGACCTCGGTCTGTTCGCGCAGTTCGCGGCGCACTTCTTCCAGGGCGCGTTCGGACGCTGCCAGCGCGGCACGCAGGGTTTCGGCCTCGGTGGCATCGCGCACGGTGACCACGATGCAGTCGCTGGTCACACGGCGCGCTGACAGATCCCAGGCCAGCAGCAGCCGACCCGGCTCGCGCACCACCTGGCGGCATTCGAGCGGCGCACCCACGCGGGCCACGCCTTGCAGTTGGTCCATGAGGGGGGTGCCCGCCAGCAGGTCAAACACCTCGCAGGCATCCGCTCCGGGGTTGCGCACCGCCCCCAGGCCGGGCATGCGGCGTGCGGCAGCGTTGGCGGCCAGCAGCAGCAGACGGCCGTGCTGCAGCCGGAACTCCATCAAGGCCACCGGAACGGCATCGACCAGCGCCTGCAGACGCGCCTGCGCCATCGGCTCTATGTGGCCCTCGCCAACGGGGGCAAGGAGATCGGTCAACAGTTCGGACGAGATCACGGTCGCTCTGAAACCTTTGAAGCCTGCGGTGGATAGGAATCCCGCCTGCGCAAGGCGGGGCCGAGGGTCACAGCCAATGTGCCAGCATACAGGCAAGAGTATGTCAAAACGTAACGAACAATAAAAACCTGTGGCATTTGCCCAAGGGAAAACCCGGAGCCCTCCGTGCAGCACGGCGATCACCGTATCCGCCTGGGCCAACGGGCTCCGCCCCCTGCCGCATGCAGTGCAGGCCCGTGGAGCGAACTGCTACAGTCCACGCCTCATTTCTCGGCCCCCAGCATGTCCGACACGCTCGAACACCACACCCCCATGATGCAGCAGTACCTCGCCCTCAAGGCCGGGTACCCTGAAACGCTCCTGTTCTACCGCATGGGCGACTTCTACGAGGTCTTCTGGCAAGACGCCGAGAAGGCCGCGCGGCTGCTCGACATCACGCTCACGCAGCGCGGCCAGTCGGGCGGCCAGCCGGTGGTGATGGCGGGTGTGCCCTTCCATGCACTGGAGAACTACCTGGCGCGCCTCATCAAGATGGGCGAGTCGGTGGCCATTGCCGAGCAGGTGGGCGAGGTGGGCGCCAGCAAGGGCCCCGTGGAGCGCAAGGTGGTGCGCGTGGTCACGCCCGGCACGCTGACCGACACGGAGCTGCTGTCCGACAAATCCGAATCGCTGCTGATGGCCGTGCACCAGGCGCCGCGTGCGCGCTGTGGACTGGCCTGGCTGAGCGTGACGCAGGGCCGCGTCTTCCTGGCCGAATGTGCGCAGGACGAACTGGGCGCCTGGCTGGCGCGCGTGGCGCCCAGCGAGCTGATCTACAGCGCGGGCGTGACAGAGCGCTTTGAGCAACAACTGCAGGTGCTGCGCCAGGGTGGCGCCTTCACCTGCCCCATGAGCCCCCGGCCCGACTGGCAATTTGACAGCGCCTTGGGCGAACGCAAGCTGCTTGAAAACCTGGGCGCCGCCAGCCTGCAGGCCTGGGGCGCGCAAGACCTGGGCGAATCGCACGCCGCCGCCGCCGGGCTGCTGACCTATGCCGAGCACACGCAGGGCCGCACGCTCACCCACGTGCACAGCGTGCAGGTGCAGCGCAACGACGACCTCATCGACCTGCCCGCCACCACGCGGCGCAACCTGGAACTGGTGAAGACTTTGCGTGGCGACGATACTCCCACGCTGTTTTCGCTGCTCGACACCTGCATGACCGGCATGGGCAGCCGCCTGCTCAAGACCTGGCTGCTGGAGCCACGCCGCGACCGCACCGAGGCACGCCAACGCCTGTCGGCCACCACCGCCCTGCGCGGTGCGGGCGGCGCTGGGGGCGGCAGTGGCCCGTGGGCCTTGCTGCGCGGCGAACTCAAAGGGGTGAGCGATGTGGAGCGCATCACTGCCCGCATCGCGCTGCGCCAGGTGCGCCCACGTGAACTTGTGGGCCTGGGCAAAACGCTACAAAAAGCAGAGCTACTAGCGCTGAATGGACAAGCGCTAGAGCCCTATTTGATTCAAATTTTCGGCTACCTGCAGCCGCCAGAGGGCTGCACCGGTCTGCTACAGGCCGCCATTGCCGAAGAGCCCGCCGCCCTGGTGCGCGACGGCGGTGTGATCGCCAACGGCTTCGACACCGAGCTGGACGAGTTGCGCGCCATCCAGACCAACTGCGACGCCTTCCTGCTGGATCTGGAAACCCGCGAGAAGGCGCGCACCGGCATCCCCAACCTGCGCGTGCAATTCAACAAGGTGCACGGCTTCTATATTGAAGTGACCGGCAGCCACCTCGACCGCGTACCCGACGACTACCGCCGCCGCCAGACGCTGAAGAACGCCGAGCGCTTCATCACACCCGAGCTGAAAACCTTCGAGGACAAGGCCCTGTCCGCCAACGAGCGTGCCCTGGCCCGCGAGAAGTGGCTGTACGAACAGATCCTCGACCAGCTCCAACCCCACGTGCCCGCCCTCACCCGCCTGGCCCAGGCGCTGGCCACGCTGGATGTGCTGTGCACACTGGCCGAACGCTCGCTCACGCTGAACTGGTGCGCGCCGCAGTTCGTGCCCGAGCCGTGCATCGAGATCGAGGGCGGCCGCCACCCCGTGGTCGAAGCCCGTCTGGCTGAGACATCCAGCGGCAGCTTCATCGCCAACCATACGCGCCTGAACGCCAACACGCGCATGCAGGTCATCACCGGCCCCAACATGGGCGGTAAATCAACCTACATGCGCCAGGTCGCGCTGATCGTGCTGCTGGCCAGCATGGGCAGCCATGTGCCCGCCGCGAGCTGCCGCCTGGGGCCCATCGACGCCATCCACACCCGCATCGGCGCGGCGGACGACCTGGCCAATGCGCAATCGACCTTCATGCTGGAGATGACCGAGGCCGCGCAGATATTGCACGCCGCCACGCCCCACAGCCTGGTGCTGATGGACGAGATCGGCCGGGGCACCAGCACGTTCGACGGCCTGGCGCTGGCCAGCGGGATTGCCACGCACCTGCACGACAAGACCCGCGCCTTCACGCTGTTTGCCACGCACTATTTCGAGCTGACGGAGCTGCCCGCCAAGGCGCGCCACGCGATCAACATGCATGTGAGCGCCACCGAGAGCGGCACCGACATCGT
Organism: Acidovorax sp. SRI_002; assembly: GCF_057586455.1. NCBI lineage: Bacteria > Pseudomonadati > Pseudomonadota > Betaproteobacteria > Burkholderiales > Comamonadaceae > Acidovorax > Acidovorax sp. SRI_002. The sequence goes on from NZ_JBYCZW010000011.1 coordinate 3,867, forward strand.
CTTCCTGCACGAGATCCAGCCCGGCCCGGCCAGTCGCAGCTACGGGATTCAGGTGGCCAAGCTGGCGGGCATGCCCTCGCCCGTGCTGCACCATGCAAGGCATGCGCTGGCGGCGCTGGAAGAGCGGGCGGGCGAAGATGAATTGCAGGTGGACCTGTTCGCTGCGCCCGAGGTGCCTGAGAGTGCGGGCGCCAGCCCGCTGGAAGCTGCGCTGGCAGGCATCAACCCCGACGCGTTGAGCCCGCGCGAGGCGCTGGATGCGCTGTACCAGCTCAAGAAGATGGCGGGCTGACGCAGCCACGCAACCCAGCGGGTAGCACTCCCCACCAAGGCGAGCCCCGCCACCTGCCCGGCTTAAAGATCCTGCGCCACCGGCGCCAGCTGCCCCAGCATGAAGGTGATGAACGGCGGCACACAGGGCAGGTGCCCGGCCACCGGTTGTGCGCGGCATTCAGTCAGGCTGACCAGATCGCCCGCGCCGCGACTTTGCATCGCGCGCACGGTGCTGACCGAGCTGGCGTAGGGCACGGTGCGGTCATCGCGGCCGTGGTACAGGCGCATTGGCACATTGGGTTTCCAGTCGTAGACGTTGCTGGCGCTGGCCAGGGCCAACACGTCGTCGGCCAGGAAGTGGTCGATGAAACGTGTGTCGTAGGCCACATCGGCATCGCCCGGGATCAGCGCGCGCAGCAGCAGGCGGCGCACCTCACGCTGCACGCTGCCGCCCAGGTAACGCAGGAAGCCCGGGTTGATGAGCGCGCCGATCACCGGCTGTTCTTGCCGCACCAGGTCCACCAGGCCATCCATGGTGGTCTGCACGTTGTAAGGCCCCGCGCCCGGCACCACCATGCGCAGCTGTTGCAGGTGGGGCGAAGCGCTTGCTTGCAGCGCGCGGTGTGTGGCCATGGTGACGTAGCCGCCTTCGGAGTAGCCGGTCAGAAAGAGCTGCCCGTTGTCCGCCACGTTGGCCTGGCCGCGCCAGGTGCGGGTGGCGGTCAGAAAATCCACCGTGGCGGCTGCGGACGGCGCCGCCAGCAGGTAGGGGTGGGGCGTGCCCTTGGAAGCGCCAAAGCCCACGTAGTCGGGCGCCAGCACGATATAGCCCAGTGACGCGAGCACCACCGCCACCTCGGACGCAACCGCGTTGTTGCTGGGCGCCTCGGCATCGCGAAAGAGGGTGCCATGCTGGTAACTGAGCACCGGGCTTTTGGCGCCCGCTGGCTTTTGCGGAACGCTGACCAGCCCCGAGGCGCGCACCTCTTTGCCGTCGGCATCGGTGGTGAGGTACTCGATCCGGTAAGAAGTGACGCTGTAGCGCGGCACCACGTCCTGGGCCAGCGACTCCTTGGCGGCCAGCGCTGCAGCGATATCAGCGGCCGGCACGGTGCCAAGCAAGGCGGCGGATTCAAGCTGGCCGGAACGCGCCGGTGCGGGAGGTGGCTCCGGAGTGTTGCCGCCATCGCCGGGGTCTTGCGCGCTGCCCCCGCCACAGGCCGCCAGCAATGCCGCCAAGGCCAGCGCGCAGGCGCGGCGGGTTCCAGACAAGATCAGTGGGTTCAACACGGCAAGGCCCCTCCAGGTGAAGCGGCGGATGATAGGAGCGACGGGCACACACCGCCTGGCCCGCAAGCAATAGCCCTTTACCCCCGGGGCGGCAGTTGCCTTGGCTGCCGCCGGAACTTCGGGTGAATGCAAAAGGTTGGGATCTGCCAATTCTTGAGTAAAAATGGCCTCCAGCGCTTGTCCACCAAGCGTTGGTTGCTATCAATACAGGATACCGGCTACGGCACACGCGATGACTGGCCCGCACTCTGCCCAGGGGTGCCTTCCCACGCCGGACTAAACTCGCGGGTTCCCCTCTTACAACGACCCCACTTCTTCCATGACGTATTGCGTCGCCATCAAACTCAACGCCGGGCTGGTTTTCCTGTCCGATTCGCGCACCAATGCCGGCCTGGACCAGATCAGCTCTTTCCGCAAGATGATGGTCTATGAGAAGGCGGGCGACCGCTTCATGGTGCTGTTATCGGCAGGCAACCTGTCCATTTCACAGTCGGTGCGCGAGATCCTGCAGACCGAGCAGCTCAAGGACGGTGACTCGGGCGAGACGATCTCGATCTGGAACGCCAAGAGCATGTTCGACGCGGCCCGCGTGCTCGGTGCTGCGGTGCGCCATGTGCACGAACGCGACGGCGCAGCACTCAAGCGCTCGGGCGTGGACTTCAATGTGTCCATGGTGTTCGGCGGCCAGATCAAGGGTGAGGGCATGCGCCTGTTCCAGGTGTATTCGGCTGGCAACTTCATCGAGGCCACGTCCGAGACACCGTACTTCCAGGTCGGCGAATCCAAATACGGCAAGCCCGTGCTCGACCGGGTGCTCACCCCCGAAACCCCGCTGGACGAAGCCGCCAAGTGCGCGCTGGTGTCCATGGACAGCACGCTCAAGTCCAACCTGTCGGTGGGCCTGCCGCTGGACCTGGTGGTGTACGAGGCCGACAGCTTCTCGACCTCCAAGGTGGTCTGCATCGACGAGAACAACCCCTACTTCCGCATGCTGCACGACAGCTGGGGCCAGAAGCTGCGCCAGGTGTTCGACAGCATCGAAGACCCGGCCTGGGGGGGTGGCGCCACGACCGTGCCCATCATGGTGAACCCAGCCCGCAGCAAGCCGCTCAAGAAGATCACCAACCACACCGACAAGCTCATCTGATTTCTCTGACGGCGGGGTTCGCCCTGCCCCGCCGGTATCCCCATGCTCCCCATCGTTTTCTCGCACGCCAACAGCTTCCCGGCCAGCACGTACCGCGTGCTCTTCCAGCACCTCAAGGCCCGGGGGATTGAGGTCAGCGCGGTGGAACGCTACGGCCACGACCCCAAGTACCCGGTGACCAACAACTGGCCCCATCTGGTGCAGCAGCTGGCAGACTTCGCCACGCCGCAGGTGGAGCGCCTGGGCCAGCCTGTATTTCTGGTGGGGCATTCGCTGGGCGGCTTTTTGAGCGTGATGGCCGCCGCCCGCCACCCCCACCTGGTGCGCGGTGTGCTGTTGATCGATTCGCCCCTGCTGGGCGGATGGAAGGCCAACGCGGTCGATGTGGCCAAGCGCACGCAGGTCGTGGGTTCCATCTCGCCGGGCAAGGTCAGTCGGCAGCGGCGCTTCAGCTGGGCCAGCAACGAAGAGGCGCTGGAACACTTTCGCAAGAAGAAGGCCTTTGCGCACTGGGACCCCGAAGTGCTGGGCGACTACATCACCCACGGCCTGGTGGACCACGACGGCAAGCGCGTGCTGGGCTTTGACCGCGCGGTGGAAACCGCCATCTACAACACGCTGCCGCACAACCTGGGACGGCTGCTCAGCACCCACCCCCTGCAGTGCCCGGCCGCCTTCATCGGCGGGCGCGATTCGGACGAGATGCGGCAGGTGGGCATGGCGATGACGCTGCGCATCACCCAGGGCCGCACCATGATGCTGGACGGCAGCCACCTGTTTCCGATGGAGCAACCCATGGCCACGGCGGCGGCCATTGAGGCGGCGCTGCTCAATCTGGCGGCGCTGAACCCGGTCAAGCACTGACGACCCACCCGCAGTGTTGGGGGGCTGCGGGGTTTGGGGCGGCATAGCACCCAATACCTCCTGCAATGCCCCGAATAGCGCCGAAAAGCCCCGCCAAGACGGCCTTCGATCAGGGCAAACAAGGTTCGCCCGGAGTGGAGCAATCCCCTACACTGGGGGAGTTGTTACAGTGTGATACACCCCCATGCCCACCCTGCCTCACTTTGCCTCGCGATTGCCTGTGCTCAGCTATGTGCTGCTGGCCGTCTATCTGGTCATCCTCGCAGTCCGCACCCACAACGACACCACCATTGCCCTGGTGATTGCCTCGGTCGTGATGTTTGCCTGCTGCTGGGCCAGTGCCACCCATTTGCTGGGCGCGCGGCCAGCGCTGCAGTTTGTGCTGATTGCCGTGAGTTTTGGCTGGTTTGCCGAGCAGATGGGCTCCTCGCGCGGCTGGTTCTTTGGCCAGTACACCTACACCGACGTGCTGGGTCCCCGTCTGGGGGACGTGCCCCTGGTCATCCCGCTGATGTGGTTTTCGCTGACCTATGCGGGGTATGTGATCTGCAACCTCATCGTCTGGCAAAGCGCGGTGGACGGCGCGCGGGGCCTGGGCAATGCCGCCATGCTGTCATTTCTGGCAGCGATGATCGTCACGGCGTTTGATCTGGGCGCCGACCCTTACATGGTGTACACCCTCAAGGCCTGGATCATGACCAAGACCGATGGCGCATGGTTTGGGGAGACGGTGCAGGGGTTTTTTGGCTGGGTGTTCGTGTCCTTCGTCATCATCTTCGGTTTCCGCATGTCGGTTCGCAAACAGGCCCTGCAGCCATCCAGCCCGTTCTTGCGCCACCATGCCCTGGTTCCGCTGGCACTGTATGGGAGCAATATGGTGTTTCAGATGATCCTGGGCAATCCGGTGGAAATCCGCTCCATTGCGCCGTTTGCGATGGGCATCCCCTTGTTGTGCGCGCTGGCCGGGTACCAGCGCTGGGCAGCCCCCGCAAAGGCCAGCGTATGAACCAGAACACGTCACACTCCAACGCCATCTCGGACGCCGAACTGGCGAGCATGCAGCACCACGCCGACCCCCTGGCCGACCAGACCATCGCCGACATCCTGGGCGACTGGCCTGAAGGGGACGTCGCGGTGGATGCGCCGCAATGGGCGCGCATCGACACCGTGAACCGCCTGTTCGGCCAATGGACGGACAACAAGAGCCTGGTGGGCTGGACTGCCCAAGGTGACGGGGTGGATGCAGCCATGGCCCGGGCGCTGAACCACTACGTGCAGACCGCGCAAGTGCTGCCGTCGTGGGCCGATGCGAAAAAGATCGAGCGTGCCGAGAAGCTGTTCATGGAACATGGGGCGCTGTCGTGCATCCTGCTGTTTTGCGCCAGCCTGCCCGAGTGTTATGTGATCCCCGACCTCTCCAGCGTGCTGCACACCTCGGGCCAGCTGGAGCAGAACGCCGAGTACCGCATACGCTCAACGGCGGCGATGATCTTCCCCGTGATGCTGCGCGGTGGCCTCAGCCAGCGCGGCGCGGGCGTGGCGCAGGTGCTCAAGGTGCGGCTGATCCACGCCACTATCCGCAACCTGATCCTGCACGGCAGCCCGCAAAGTGCCGTCAAACAGCTGCTGGCCGGGGGCAGCGGGCAGGTGGCGGCACAAGCCCTGCCCAGCGGGGGCGGGCGTCAGGCCATGTTCCAGACGCTGTACGCCCGCGGCTGGAACCTGAAAGGCGATGGACTGCCCTGCAACCAGGAAGAGCTGGCCTACACCTTGCTAACGTTTGGCTATGTGTTTTTGCGCAGCTTGCGCCGCTTGGGGCTGAGGTTGCGCACGGCCGACGAAGAGGCCTACCTGCACGCCTGGAACGTGGTGGGCCACATCCTGGGCATCGACCGGGCCTTGATGGTGGACACCATGGACCAGGGCCAGGCCCTGATGGCGCGCATGCAGGCCCGGGGCCGCGCCGAACCAGTCACACCGGACCCCCGCCCTGCCCTGGGCCGGGCGTTGATGCAGACCATGGAGAACTCGCTGCCCTGGAACATTGTGAAACCCTTTCCCGAACTCATGACCCGCTACCTGTGCGGGCGCGACACAGCCAGCGACCTGGGCCTGACCCAGCCTGTGCCGTGGCCATCGGCGCTGCTGTTCTGGGGGATGTTGCTGCTCGCCCGTGCCATCGACACCGTGCTGCGCCTGGTGCTGCCCCGGTTCTCGATCGTGAGGACACTCACGCGCATCCTGGGCTACCACTTCATGAGCCGCGTGCTGATGAGCCAGACCCGCCCCCTCCAACTGCCCACCGAGTTGCTCAACCAGGTGGACGAGGTGGTGCACAGCTGGAGCGATGACCCCCACGCGCCGGGTTGGATCAACCGGATCGAAGACCGGCTGACGACGCGCGGCAGCTGGAGCGCGGGCCTGGCCGCCCAGGCCCCTGCCGCACACCCCGCCCAGGCGCAGCAACCCACATAGCCGTTGTTCCCACGCCAATGTCCCCGCTGGTCTGCGCCCTCCTGAAGATCACCCGGCTTGGTCGTGCGCGCTGCGGCGTGGCGTCCAGCCTGCTTTGGCTGCTCGTCCTCATGGCTCTGCCTGCGGGCGTGCAGGCGAACGCGCCTCTGGTGCTGACGCAGGATCGGCCGCAGATGAATGCCTGGGAAGCCATCACGCTCAAGGCCGATCCCACGTACCAGCTTTCGGTGCAGGACATGCTGGGCCGCCTGGATGAGTTCAAGGCGCCTGCCCGGCGCGGTGGCTCGCTGGGTGTGCACAAGGCAGCCATGTGGCTGCACATTCCCATCGTCGCGCCCAAGACACCGCGCGCCCCCTGGATGGTGGATATCGGCTACAGCTCGCTGCAGGCCGAGATTTACCTGGTCCGTGGCGGCCGGGTGCTCCAGCAGGTTCGCACCAGCCAGCGTGATCAGATGCAGCTATCCAGCCGCACGCCAGCGATGGCATTCGACCTGCAGGCCGGACAGGCTTACGACCTGCTGATACGGGTGCAAGCCACCGGACCACTGATCCTGCCCATCACGGTCGGCGAAATGCCCTACCAGATGCACCAGGCCCTGCGCGAGCAGATGTTGCAGGGTCTGCTCAACGGGCTGGCGTTGTGCCTGCTGGCGTACAGCCTGATCCAGTGGTTCACGCAGCGCGAGCACTTGTTCGGCTTTTATGCACTGGTGGTGCTGGGCAGCGCGGGTTTTTCGCTGCAGTTCTTCGGCATTGGCGACCAGTTTTTATGGCCGGGCAATCTGTGGATGAGCCGGTATGCAGGACTGGCCGCTGGGTTGATTGCCCTGGCGGGCTCGTTCCTGTTCCTGAGTGCCGCACTGGCAGACAACCCGCAAAGCCGGTACGCACGCGCCATGCGCGCAGGTGCAGCGATCACAGCAGTGGTCTGCGTTGCCGTCACGCTGGGCTGGCTGAGCATCGCCATCGCCATCGCCTTCATGAGTCTGGTAGGCCCCCTGCCTTCTCTCATCAGCGTGCCTGCTGCCATCACGCGGGTGCGGCAAAAAGACCCCATCGGCACCACCCTGCTGGCGGCCTGGATTGCCTACGGTGTGGCTGCCGCACTCATGGTGTGCCTGGTGCAGGGCTGGGTGCCCGCGAACTTCTGGACGCTGCACTCATTCCAGTTCGGCGCCACGCTGGACATGCTGCTGTTCTTGCGCGTCATGGGGCTGCGCGCCAGAGCCATGCGGATGAAAGCACAGGAGGCGCTGCGCGAGCGCGACATCATGCATTCGCTGGCGCACAGCGACCCACTGACAGGTCTGAGCAACCGGCGTGGGCTGCAGCATGCGCTGCAACTTGCGCTGTCTTCCAGCTCACCAAGCCATCTGGTCGCGGTGTACCTGATCGATCTGGACGGGTTCAAGCCCATCAATGACTCACATGGCCACGATGTGGGCGACGACCTGCTGGTGGCTGTGGGCAAGCGGCTGCAAGCCAGTGTCCGCCAGCAGACCGACCTGGTAGCAAGGCTGGGCGGGGATGAATTCATCGTCATGGCCTGCCATCTCGAAAGTCCGCACCATGCCGAAGAGCTGGGCCGATCCCTGCTGCACGCTTTCGATGCGCCGTTCTCCCTGGGCGACCTGAACCTGAAGGTGGGGCTGACCATCGGCTATGCCCTGGCCCCCCTGGACAGCGACGACCCCCATGGGTTGATCCGTCGTGCCGATGCAGCCATGTATGCCGGCAAGCAAGGGGGCAAAAGCTCCATCCTGCGCAACAGTGGCGAACTGGCGCTTGCACCATGACACAGGCCTCCTGCACCGAGGCGCCTTGCCTATACTGAACCAGCCCGACTATGCCCCGCCGTCACCCCACGCCGAACTGGCCCCGGCCCCACCACCTCCCTTGGCTGGCTCTGCTCTGGGCGTTGATGGTCTGCCCCTGGGCGTGGGCAGGTAGCTCCCCCTTGCTGCTGAACGACGAGCAGGGAGCCATCGATGCGTGGCCAGCCGTCACGCTACTGAGCGATCCCAGCCTTCAGCTTTCAGTGGAAGATGTACTGGCGCAGTCCGATAAGTTCACCCCGCCCCCCAGCGTGGGCGCCACGTTGGGGGTGAGGCCCGATGCAGTCTGGCTGCGCATCCCGTTCGAAGTGGCCTCGACGTCTGACGCCCAGTGGATCCTGGATATCAACCACTCCGACCTGAACCACATCGGCGTCTACCTCACGACCAGCGGCTATGTGGTCCAGCAAGCAACCCTGGGCAGCCTGCACCCTTACGCGCACCGTCCATTGCAAAGCCGATCCCACGCGCTCACGCTGAATCTGAGGCCCGGGTTGCAGTACGAACTGCTGGTGCGCATCCAGACCCGGGGAGCGATGATCCTGCCAATCTCGTTCTACAAGCCTGCGGCCATGCTCAGCAAGGCGGTCAACGAGCAAATGCTGCAGGGCGTATTGACCGGGTTGGCCCTGTGCCTGCTTGTGTACAGCGTGGGCCAGTGGCTGAGCCTGCGCGAGCCCCTGTTCATCTACTACGCATTGCTCACATCCGGCAGCCTGCTGTTTTCGATGCACCTGTTCGGCGTGGGCCGACAGTTCCTCTGGAGCGACAGCCTCTGGCATGAAGTCCACATGGGAGGGCTCTCTGCCTTGCTCGCCACCTGTGGTTCGTTCCTCTTCATCGGACAGGCCCTGTCGGAGCCCGACTCCAACAAACGCTTTCTGCGCTTCATGCGCTGTGGAGCGGCACTGTGTGTGCTCCTTGCACTGGCATACGGACTGGATGCCATCTCCACCCGCGCCATTGCAGCCATTGTGAGCATCCTGGGCCTGGTACCCGCCCTGATGGGCATCCCGGGTGCGGCACGCCGTGCGATCCGGGGTGATGGGGTTGGCACCAGCCTGCTGCTGGCCTGGTTGGTCTACTTCATTGCGACCGCAATCGTCATCGGCGTCATCAACGGCTGGGTGCCGGTGAATTTCTGGACCTTACATTCCTTCCAGTTTGGTGCAACGCTGGACATGCTGCTCTTCATGCGCGTGCTGGGCCTGCGCACCAAGGCATTGCGGCTGGAGGCGCTGGATGCCAACCGCGAGCGCGACGCGATGCACTCGCTGGCCCATACCGACCCCTTGACCGGCTTGCCCAATCGGCGTGGCCTGAGCATTGCCCTGGCCTCCGCCCTGCCCCATAGTGGCCCCAACAGCCTGCTGGCCGTGTACGTGATGGACCTCGATGGTTTCAAGCCCGTCAACGACCGGCACGGCCACGATGTGGGCGATGAACTGCTGATCGCCGTGACCCGTCGGCTGCAAGGCCATGTGCGCCAGAGTGACGTGGTAGCGCGCCTGGGCGGCGATGAATTTGTGGTGATGGCAGGCCACCTTGGCAGCAGCCAGCAAGCCCAGGAGCTGGGGCTCAAACTGCTGGAAGCTTTTCGCACCCCTTTCTCGCTGGGCGATCTACAGGTGGAAGTGGGCTTGACCATCGGCTACGCGATTGCACCGGATGACAGCAACGACGCACTGGGCCTGCTGAAGCTGGCGGATGCGGCAATGTACAGCGGCAAGCAAGGGGGGAAATTCTGCCTTCGCCGCAACACCGGGGACCTGGCGCTGTCGTCGGCCTGAGCGCTACCAGTGCACACCGCACCCTGCGGCTGAGCCCCAAGGGCCATTCCGAACTGGTCAAACGGCCTGGCTTCCGTTAAACACGGGGCTTCGCGTTACCACCCAAGGATTGTTCACCATGGCCCATCGCAAAAGTCCCGCCCGCATTGCCAAGGACGCCCGCATTGCGCATTTTCAGTCGCTGGCTACACGCCAGGCCGCACCAAACGCACCGGGCGCAACCCTGACCTGGGACGCCGTGGCTGCGCTGGAGGCCAAGCTGGTGGGCCGCATCGTGCTGCCATCCAGCCCCGACTACAACGCTGCACGGCAAGAGTCCAACCCCGCGTTTCAGGCTTATCCGGAGATCATCGTCTACTGCGCGTGCGAACACGACGTGCTCGAATGCCTTGCCGTGGCCCGCACCTACAACGTGTGGGTGGCCGTGCGCTGCGGCGGGCACAGCACGGCAGGCTACTCCGTCAACAGCGGCATGGTGGTGGACCTGAGCGACCTGAAAGGCGTGGTGCTGGACCCACCCCGCGAACGCGTGCATGTGCTGCCGGGCACCGATTTCGACCATTTCAACGGCGCCATGAACCATACCGGCTGGCATGTACCCACGGGAGCGTGTGGCAGTGTGTGCGTAGGGGGTTTCGTGCAGGGTGGCGGCTACGGCTATACGTCGCGGGCCTTCGGCATCCAGAGCGATCTGGTGGAATCGTTCCGGGTGGCGCTGGCCAACGGCACCATCGTCACTGCCAGCGCGCAGGAAAATCCAGGCCTCTACTGGGCCATGCGGGGTGGCACGGGCGGCAACTTTGGTGTGCTGTTGCAGGTCACCTACCGCATGCACCGGCTGGACCAGGTCTGGGCCTGGGCCATCAGCTGGGACGCCGCGCATGCCGCCGAAGTCCTGACGACGATGCAAGCCCACTACATGAAAACCGGCGCACCCGATGCCCTGGGCTACATGATGAATCTGGGCTACCAGAACAGTACGCCGGTCTACATGGTGCAAGGCATGTTCTGCGGCACGCGCGATGAGGGCATGAAGGCCATTGCACGCCTCATGGCAGTACCAAGCGCACAGCTGCTGGTGGACAAGACGGGCACCTACCCCGACATGAACATCTGGCTGGAAGACCACCCCTACACCTTGCCAGACAACCTGCCCGACGGCGTGGCGGAGACCAAGGCCTGCGGCTACATCAGCACTCCGCTGTCAACAGCCGACTGGCAACGCATCATCGATTACTTCAAGACCTCGCCCAACCCCTGGTCGCTGGCTTATCTGGAACCCTATGGCGGCGCCATCAACCGCTATCCGGTGGCCGACAGCGCTTTCATCCACCGCCACGTGGATGCGGACCTCGTGGTGGACGTGTTCTGGACCAATGACACCGAGCGGGCCCAGATGGAAGCCTGGCTCGATGGGTTCATGAACCTGGTCAAACCCTTCCTGAACGGCCACGTGTACCAGAACTATCCCGACGCAAGCCTGCAGGACTTTGCCCAGGCCTATTGGGGCCCTGCATACCCGCAGCTTCAGCAGGTCAAGGCCCAGTACGACCCCGGGAACTTCTTCCACTTTCAGCAGAGCGTCCGGCTGCCACAGAAATAAGGAATGCAGATCCTGAGAGAAGCCCTCACGGACAAGAGCTCCAGCGCTCAGGAAGAGGCCGCTTCAGCGTAATGGAGCCGGCCTTTGCCCGCGCGTTTGGCCGAGTACATCGCCTGGTCGGCGCGGTTCATCAGGGCGTCGATATCCCCCTCCAGCGGGGGATACACGGCCACGCCAATGCTGGCGCCGATGAAAAGATCGCGCCCTTCCACAGCCATGGGCTGGTGCAATGCCTCGATGATGCGGTGGCCGATGGTGTCGGTCACATCGCGGGTGACATCGCGGTCGAGCATGACCAGGAATTCGTCGCCACCCAGGCGTGCCATGGTGTCGCCCGCACGCACCGTGCTGGCAATGCGCTGGGCCACAATGCGCAGCACTTCATCACCTGCGCGATGGCCTTCGGCGTCGTTCACCCCCTTGAACCCATCGAGGTCGATGAACAGCAAGGCCACAGACCCGGCATTGCATCGCGCCTGCGTCAGGGACTGCTCCAGACGGCTCTGAAAAGCTGCACGATTGAGCAGGCCCGTGAGTGAATCGTGGTTGGCCAAATAGTGCTGCTGGCGGGCGATCTGGATCTTGGCCGAGACATCCTGGACCAGCGCCATGATCGATGTGACCTGCCCCTGGGCGTCGGTCAGTGCGGAGTTGAACCACTCGCAATGCACTTCGCTACCGTCCTCCCGCACAAAGCAGGTCTCCGCGCGGTTCTGGGACTCCTGCCCCGACTGCAGGCGCTGTAGCGCACTCTGAAGCCCATCGTCCTGAAGTGAAGGATCCACAAGTTCCGTCAGCAACCGCCCCTCCAGCCCCGCCACCTGCAGCCAGCCCATGAGCTGCACAGCGCGCTGCGAACAGTGCAGGAGCCTAAGGTTATGGTCCATCTCCAGCACCGCAAGCGGGCTGTTTTCCATGTGCGAGGAAAGCCGCTGGTTGGCAGCGCGCAGCGCATTCATGGTGACCTGCAGTTCATGAACGTCGAGCGCCGTGGTGATGAAGCCGTCCACCAGCCCCTGCCGGTTGTGCCAGGGGGTCAGGCAGATGGTGCGCCATTCATCAATGCCATACGGTGTGCGCAGAAGGCGCTGGTACTGCACCCGCTCGCCCCGCAGCACACGCTCGACGAAGGGCATGAATCGGGCGCAGTCGCTCTCGCCATACACCTCGACCAGGGTTTTCCCCACCAACTGCTGGGGCACGGCGCCGAACCAGCGGGCGTATTCCTCGTTGACATAGATCATGGTCAGACTGCGGTCGATCACGGCCATGGTGGCACCCGCGCTGCGTGTGATCAGATCCAGCAATTCAGCCTTGGACCAGGAATCCTGATGGAAGGCTGTGGGGGGCTGCGACAACTCAGGCTCGTCTTGCATCATGCGGCGATAGCCCCGGCGGGGAGATGGTCATCGACAGAGGGGGCGATCCAACGCTGCACCTTCTTCACGGTGGCCGCTTTGCATCGCCCTGCTACAGGTAACAGTGTGTCAGCACCAGCTTATCACTTTCGGCCCATGGTGCCCCCGCAGGCCCCACGGGCCTTTCGCAAAAGGCCAGCTCCCGCACGGTGTTGCACGCTAGTCCACTGAAACCGAGTAATCGGCTGTGCGCCGAGGTGGCAGCGGGTGCAGCGCAAGGCGCGGGCCTTGCCAAGGCTGGCCGCCTTGGCAAGGCCCGCAACGCAGCGATGCTGCCTGCTGCCACCCCGGCCCGAAAGGTGAGGGCCTGGCAGGGCCGCCCTCACGCACAGCCGATTTCTCGGTTTCAGTGGACTAGCGGCAGCAACGATATGCCAGGCCGACGGACACGGAATACCCTGTGGGCTCGACGGTGAGCGGGCTGCGGCGGGCGTCGCCCTTGAGCTGCGATACACGCGCCGCACCCAGAATCACCCAGTGGCGATTGATGGCCGACATGACCTCCACACCGGCATCCACGCTGTACAGGCCTGCGCCCGGATCAAAGGCAGGCAAGGCCCCGGAACCACCCGCAGGCACGCCAAAATGACCGCGCAGATAGGTGCGATCCCCAAAGCTCGCGCCTGCGCCGAAAGTGACTTTGGTCTGCTCGGTCACGGGCCAGGTATAGCCCACGCTGGTGGACAACTGCGCGCCGCCGTCGCGCCCCAGAATGTCCTGCGAAAGCCCGGCGCCCACAGACCACCGTGGCGTCAGCGCATACCCAGCGCTCACCCGCGCGCGCAGCGTGGACCGGACCGAGGGCAACCCCACCAGGATCGGTGCGTCCGAGCCGTCACGGCCTTTGTCGATGCGCAGCGAGGCGCTCAGGTTGAATTGATCTCCCTGCGCCAGCGTGGCGCTGGCACCCGATTCGCGCGGACCCAGCCCATGTCCCATGAAGGCGCTGCCACGCGAGGTACTGAGCCTGAAACGTCCATATTCGATGGCCCATGCGGGCCGCAAGCTGTTCTTGCGCCCATCACCGCCCGCGTAGTCCGGGCTGGAGCCCACGATGGCGCCCAGCGCGTAGTTGAACAACGGTTTGGGCGGCTCTTCGGCCGCAGGCGCATCCGCTGCGTGCGCCGCCGGCCAGGAGCACAGGCAGGCCAGCAACGAAGCACAAGAAACCAGGGGTGCAATGGGGGCAAAACGGCTCATGGGTGGATTATCAGTCCGCCCACTGCACCCATCCAGTCCATGCTGTCACCAGAACAACGATGCCAAACACGATGCGGTAGTACGCAAACGGTACAAAGCTATGGGTACTGATGTAGCGCAACAACCAGCGCACACACAGCCAGGCGCTCAGGAAAGAAAAGACCAGCCCGGTGATGAACATGGGCAGATCGGCCACCGACAGCAGCGCGCGCTCCTTGTACAGGCTGTACACCCCCGCGCCAATGAGCGTGGGAATGGCCAGAAAGAACGAAAAATCGGTGGCTGCCTTGCGCGACAGGCCCAGCAGCATGCCCCCGATGATGGTGGAGCCGCTGCGGCTGGTGCCCGGCACCATGGCGAGACACTGCACCAGGCCCACCTTGAGGGCGTCCAGCGGCGTCATGTCATCCACCGACTGGATGCGGGTGGCCGCAGGAGATCGGCGCTCTGCCCACAAAATGATGAAGCCCCCAATGATGAAGGTGCTGGCCACCACCACAGGGGTAAACAGATGGGCCTTGATGGCTTTGCCAAACAACAGGCCCAGCACCACTGCGGGCAAAAACCCGATGAGCACATTGAGTACAAACCGCTGCGCCTGCCGCTGCGTGGGCAAGGCCACCAGCGTGGCGCGGATCTTCTGCCAATACACCAGGATCACCGCAAAGATGGCACCGGTCTGGATGGCAATGTCAAACACCTTGGCCTTGGCATCATCAAATCCCAGCAGAGAGCCCGCCAGGATCAGGTGCCCCGTGGAAGAAATGGGCAGGAACTCCGTCAGGCCTTCGACCACGCCCATGATGGCAGCCTTGACCAGCAATACAACGTCCACGCACACTCCTTGAGAAAATTTGAATCAAACAAGGCTCTACCGCTTATCTATCAAGCGCTAGCAGCTATCAAAACAGGAGTATATGCCGAGCAGCCCCGCGCAGCCTTCAGGCGGGGGGCTGCCACCGCGCCTGCCACCCGCCCCCCAGCGCCTGCACCAGCGCCACCACGGCCAGCTGGCGGTTGACCTGCAGCTGCAGCAGGGCGCGCTGGGCAGACAGCGCTGACACTTGCGCGGTCACCACCTCGGTGTAGCCCACCTGCCCTTCGCGATAGCGGTTGAGCAGTTGCTGCGCCGTGCGCTCGGCGGCCGATACGGCCTCGCGCCGCAAGGGCTCCTGTTCTCGCAGGGTGCGCAGCACGGTGAGCTGGTCTTCCACGCTCTGGAAGGCCGTCAGCACGGTCTGGCGGTAGACGGCCACACGGGCATCGCGTGCAGCCTGCGCCTCCTCCACGCGGGCGGCGGTGGCACCTGCATCAAACACAGTCTGTGCAATGGACAGCCCCAGCGACCACACAGTGCCCGACGCCTTGAACAGATCCGCCACGCTGCTGCCACCGCTGCCGAGGGTGGCGCCCAGGCTCAGGCTGGGAAAGTACGCCGCGCGCTGGATGCCGATCTGCGCGTTGGCAGCGGCCACGGCCCGCTCTGCCGACGCGATGTCGGGGCGGCGCTGCAGCAGGGTTGAGGGGACGCCTGGTGGCACCTCGGGCACTTGGGCCACCCACGGCGCACTGGGCACGACAAAGTCGGAGGGCGCCTGCCCCGTCAGCACCGCCAGCGCGTGCTCGAACCGCGCCCGGTTCTGGCGCGCGGTGGCCAGGTCGGCCCGCGCGTTTGCCAGTTGGGTCTGCGCCTGCAGCACATCGGTCTGGGCCACCACTCCGGCGGAATAACGATTCCTGGCGATCTGCAGGCTGCGCTCGTAACCCTCCACCGTGGCCTGCAGCAGCCCGATTTCCGCATCGGCCTCGCGCAACTGGAAATAGGCAGAGGCCAGGCTGCCCACGGCGGACAGGCGGGCCGACGCAAGGTCGGCCTCGCTGGCTTGCGCACTGGCCTGGGCATTGTTGACGCCGCTTTCGAGCCGCCCCCAGAGGTCCGGGGCCCAGTCCACCCCCAACGAGGCTTGGGTCGTGGTGCCGGACCGGCTGGCGCCCTCGCCACCCGAACGCGTGGCACCGCCCGACAGGCTGACGGAAGGCAGCAGCCCCGCGCGCTGCTGCCGCACCACGGCCTGCGCCTGGGCATAGGCAGCCACTGCGGCGGCAATGTTCTGGTTGGATAGCTGCACCTGCTCCGCCAGCCGGTTCAGCTCGGCGTCTCCGAACAGCTCCCACCAGGGTCCACGGTCCAGCGCGTCGGCAGGCGCGGCTGGCGCCCAGGTGGCGCCCGCCTCCTTGAACGTGGCCGGCACAGGCATCTCGGGGCGCTGGTACGGCGGAGTGACGGAGCAGGCAGACAGCAGCGTCAGCGCGAGCCCGAGGCTGGCCCAGCGTGCGGCGCGTGCACCCGGTACGAGGGGGATGAAGGGACGGGTCATGGTGCGTAATCAGACAGCGGCACCGGGGGATCCGGCGCGGCTGAGTTGTTGTTCGTTGGGTGCGGGCTTGCGCAGCTTGTCGAGCAGCACATACACCACCGGCGTCGTCAGCAAGGTGAGCAACTGGCTCGCGATGAGCCCGCCGATGATCGCCACGCCCAGCGGCTGGCGCAGCTCCGAGCCCTGGCCGAAGCCGATGGCCAGCGGCAGTGCACCCAGCGCAGCAGCCATCGTGGTCATCAGGATGGGGCGAAACCGCAGCAGGCAGGCTTCGCGCACGGCCTCCAGGGCCGTGAGCCCGCGCGCGCGCTCGGCGTCCAGCGCAAAGTCGATGATCATGATCGCGTTCTTCTTGACGATGCCGATCAGCAGGAACACGCCGATGAGCGCAATGATGGTGAACTGCATGTTGAACAGCAGCAGCGCCAGCACGGCGCCCACCCCCGCCGACGGCAGCGTGGTGAGCACCGTAATCGGGTGGATCAGGCTTTCATACAGAACACCCAGCACGATGTAGATCACCACGATGGCGGTGAGGATCAGGAACAGCTGTTGCCCCTGCGACTGCTGGGCGCTGAGCGCCGTGCCCTGGAAGCTGCCGCGCACGTTGGTGGGCATGGCAATGTCGGCCTCGGCCTGCTCGATGACCTGGCGCGCCTGCGCGAGCGAGGTTCCGGGGTCGATGTTGAACGAGATGGTAGTGGCCAGCTCGCCATCCTGGTGGCTGATGGACGTGGGTGACGCCCGCTCCACCACGCGCGCCACGGCGCTCAGCGGCACCATGGTCGATGCCGCAGTGCTGATGACATTGCCCGTGGACGCACCGCGCTGGCCCGGGTTGGCGGCCGTCCCCGTGGCACCGGTCGGGTTGCTGGCCACGTAGATATCTTTCAGGGCCGGCGGGCCCCGGGTGTACTCCGGCGCCCACTCCATGATGACGGCGTACTGGTTGAGTTCGCCATAGATGGTGGCCACCGAACGCTGGCCGAAGGCGTTGTACAGCGCGTTGTCGATGGCCGAGGCGCTCACGCCCAGGCGCGAAGCGCTGTCGCGGTCCACCTCCACATAGGTCTCCACGCCGTTCTCCGCCTGGTCGGTGTCCACGTCCTTGAGCAGGCTTTCGTCCTTGAGCCGGTCGGCCAGCTTGCCCGCCCATTGCTTGAGGTCCGCCATGGTGTCGCTCTTGAGCGTGTACTGGTAGGTGGAGTTGCTGGAGCGCCCGCCCATGCGCAGGTCCTGCACGGGGTTCAGAAACACCCTGAGGCCGGTGATCTGGTTGAGCTGCGGCCGCAGCCGCGCAATGACGGCCGGTGTGCTGTCCGTGCGCTGCTTCAACGGTTTGAGGTTCACAAACATGAACCCACCCCCGGCCCGGCTGCCACCCGAGAAGCCGACGACGGTGTCCACCGCTGGGTCCTTGCGGATGATCTCCACGGCCTGGCGCAGCTTGCGCGCCAGGGCTTCGGACGAAATGCTCTGGTCGGCCCTGAGGCCCGCGTTGAGCTGGCCGTTGTCCTGCTCGGGGAAGTACCCTTTAGGGATCTTCGCGAACAAGTACACGTTGAGCCCGATCACCGCCAGCAGGATGAGCACCACCAGGCCTTTGCTGGCCAGGGCCCAGTCCAGGCTGTGTCCATACCCGCGCAGCACGCCCTGGTAGCCGCGCTCTGCCCACCGCGCCAGGCGCGACGGGGGCTTGTCGCTGGCCGGGTCGTGCGCCCGCAGCAGCCACGCACACATCATGGGCGTGGTGGTGAGCGAGATCACCAGCGAAATCATCACCGCCGCTGACAACGTGATGGCGAATTCGCGGAACAGCCGCCCCACCTGGCCGTCCATGAACAGCAGCGGAATGAACACCGCCACCAGCGACAGGCTGATGGACAGCACGGTGAAGCCCACCTCCCGCGCACCCTGCAGCGCGGCCTGCATGCGGTCCATGCCGGCCTCGATGTGGCGCATGGTGTTTTCCAGCACCACGATGGCATCGTCCACCACAAAACCTGTGGCCACGGTCAGCGCCATCAGGCTCAGGTTGTTGAGGCTGAAGCCCAGGAAGTACATCACGCCGAAGGTTCCCAGCAGCGACACCACAGTGGCCACCGCCGGGATCACCGTGGCCCGCGCCTTGCGCAGGAAGAGGCCCACCACCAGCACCACGAGGGCGATGGAGACCATCAGGGTCAGCTCGATTTCATGCAGGGAGGAGCGGATGGAGTTGGTGCTGTCCGACGCCACGGCCACCTGGATGTCCTGCGGCAGCTGGGCCTGCAGGTCGGGCAACAGCGCGCGCACGGCATCCACCGTTTCGATGATGTTGGCACCCGGCTGGCGCGTGACCAGCACGATGATGGCGGGGTCGCCGTTGAACAGCCCCACGGTGCGGCGGTTTTCCACCCCGTCCACCACGCGCGCCACATCCCCCAGCCGCACGGCGGCATTGTTGCGCCAGGCGACGATGAGCGATTCGTACTCTGCCGCCTTGCGCGCTGGCGATGGCGTGTAGATCTGCAGGCGGCGCCCGTCGCCCTCGATGGCGCCCTTGGGCCGGTTGGCGTTGGAGGCCTGGATGGCAGCGCGCACGTCTTCGGTGCTGATGCCGTAGCGGTTGAGCGCAAAGGGCAGCAGCTCCACCCGCACGGCGGGCAGCGAGCCGCCGCCAATCTCCACCTCGCCCACACCGTCCACCTGCGACAGGCGCTGGCTCACCACGTTGGAGACGGCATCGTAGATCTCACCCGGCGTGCGCGTCTTGGATGTCAGCGCCAGAATGATGACGGGTGATGCCGCCGAGTTGCGCTTTCGGTACGTGGGGTTGCTGCGCAGCGTGGCGGGCAGGTCGGCCCGCGCCGCGTTGATGGCGGCCTGCACCTCGCGCGCGGCCGCGTCGATGTTGCGGTTCAGGTCGAACTGCAGGCTCACACGCGCCGATCCGTTGGAGCTGGTCGAGGTCATTTCGTTGACCCCGGCAATCACCCCCAGCCGCCGCTCCAGAGGGGTGGCCACGCTGGTGGCCATGGTTTCGGGGCTGGCGCCCGCCAGGCTGGCCGAGACCGAAATGGCCGGATAGTCCACCTGCGGCAAAGGCGATACGGGCAGCACAAAAAATGCGGCGATCCCCGCCAGGGCCACGCCAATGGTCAGCAGCACGGTGGCGACCGGCCGCTCGACGAAGGGGCGCGAGAGATTCACGACACCTCCCCGGCCTGGACCGGCGCCGCCGCCGTGCCCCGGCCCGTCCAGCGGCGGCCCAGCCGGTCAAACGCCAGATAGATCACCGGCGTGGTGAAAAGGGTGAGCATCTGGCTCAGGATCAGGCCGCCAAAAATCGCCAGCCCCAGGGGCCGGCGCAGTTCCGCGCCCTCGCCCCAGCCCAGCATCAGCGGCAGCGCGGCAAACAGCGCTGCCAGCGTGGTCATGAGGATGGGGCGAAAGCGCAGCAGCGCGGCCTGGTGGATGGCCTGCTGCGGCCCCATGCCCTGGTGGCGCTCGGCGTCGATGGCGAAGTCGATCATCATGATCGCGTTCTTCTTGACGATGCCGATCAGCAGGATGATGCCGATGATGCCGATCACCCCCAGGTCGTTGCCCGACACCATGAGCGCCAGCAGCGCCCCCACCCCGGCGGAAGGCAGGGTGGAGAGGATCGTGACCGGGTGGATATAGCTCTCGTACAGCACGCCGAGCACGATGTACACGCACACCATGGCCGCCAGGATGAGCCACAGCTGGCTGGATAGCGATTTTTCGTAAGCCCCGGCAGCCCCCAGGAACTCCATCGACAAGCCCTGCGGCATCCCGATTTCCTTCGCGGCAGCGCGGATGGCGTCCACCGCACTGCCCAAGGACACGCCCTCGGCCTTGTCAAACCCCAGCGTTGCCGCCGGGTACTGGGCCACGCGCGTGATCTGCAGCGGCGCCAGTTGCTCGCGGATGGTGGCCACAGCCGCCAGCGGCGTGGGCGTGCCGGAGCCTGTGCGCAGCTGCAAGGTGCCCAGAGCCTCAGGCGTGTTCATGCCTTCCTGCTGGGCTTCCAGGATCACGCGGTACTGGTTGGTCTCGGTGAAGATGGTGGACACGATGCGCTGGCCAAACGCGCTGTAGAGCGTGTCGTCCACGCTGCTGGCCGTGACCGACAGGCGGGATGCCGTGTTGCGGTCAATGTCCACAAAGGCCGACAGGCCCTGCGCGCCCGCATCGGTCGTGGCGTTGCGCACCTTGGGCTCGCGCTGCAGTCGCTCGGCGAGCTTGCGGGTCCAGTCGTTGACCTGCGCGGCATCCACACCGCCAATCGACACGCGGTACTCGGTGGGGCCGGTTTCCGCATCGATCGTCAGATCCTGCGTGGGCTGCAGGTACAGCGTGACACCCGCCACCGACCGCACACGCTCACGCAGCCGCTGCATGATGGCTTCCTGCCCGTCGCGGTCAGGCTTGAGATTGATCAGCATGCGCCCGGCGTTGAGCATGGTGTTGTTGGCCGCATCCACACCCACAAACGAGCTGAGCGACAACACGTCGGGGTCTTGCAAGATGGCGCGTACGGCGGCTTGCTGGAGTTCACTCATGCGGGCGTACGAGACATCCTGCGACGCCTCGACGCGCGCCTGCAGTTGCCCGGTGTCCTGCGTGGGAAAAAGCCCCTTCGGGATGACCACATACAAGAGCGCCGTGAGGGCCAGCGTCATCACCGCCACCACCAGCGTGGCGCCCTGGTGGCGCAACACCCACTGCAGCCAGCGGTCATAGCCGCCAATCACCCGCTCGAAACCCCTGTTGATACGGCCCGCCACGCCCTTCGGGCCCCCAGCGGGCTCGGCGCGCAGCCAGCGCGCAGCCATCATGGGCACGAGGGTGAGCGACACCACGCCCGAGATGAGAATGGTGATGGCCAGCGTGACCGCGAACTCGCGAAAGAGCCGGCCGACCACATCGCTCATGAAGAGCAGCGGGATCAGCACCGCGATCAGCGACACCGTGAGCGAGATGATGGTGAAGCCAATCTGCGTCGCGCCCTTGAGCGCCGCCTGGAACGGCGGCTCGCCCTCCTCCAGATAGCGCGCGATGTTCTCGATCATCACGATGGCATCGTCCACCACAAAGCCGGTGGCAATCGTCAGCGCCATCAGGCTCAGGTTGTTGAGGCTGTAGCCCAGCAGGTACATCACGCCGCAGGTGCCAATGAGCGAAATGGGCACGGCCAGGCTGGCAATCACCGTGGCGCGCAGGCTGTGCAGAAAGAAGAAGATCACCAGCACCACCATGAGCACGGCCAGCACCAGTTCCAGCTCCACATGGTGGACCGAGCCCCGGATGCCCGTGGTGCGGTCCGACAGCACCTGCACCTTGAGCGATGCGGGCAGGCCCGCCTGCAGCTCGGGCAGCAGCTTCTTGATGTTGTCCACCGTGGCGATCACGTTGGCGCCCGGCTGGCGCTGCACGTTGAGGATGATCGCTGGAGTGATGGAAGCCCCCACGCTCCCCACTTCGTGTGGTTCGCTGCCCCCCGGGGGGACGTCCGCTTGCTTGGGGCGGCCCGGCGCGGCGCGGAGGGGGTCGTTGACCCCCGCCCACGCGCCCAGCCGGTTGTTCTCCGCACTCTCCACCACACGCGCCACCTCCAGCATGCGCACCGGCGCGCCGTTGCGCCACGACACGATGAGGTTCTTGTAGTCGTCCACCGTCAGCAACTGGTCGTTGGCATTGATGGTGTACGAGCGCTGCGGGCCGTCAAAACTGCCCTTGGCACTGTTGGCGTTGGCCGACGTGATGGCCGTGCGCAGGGTATCGAGGCCAATGCCGTACGACGCCAGCGCCTTGGTGTCGGCCTGGATGCGCACGGCAGGCCGCTGCCCACCCGCCAGCGACACCAGCCCCACACCGGAAACCTGGCTGATCTTCTGCGCCAGGCGCGTGTTCACCAGATTCTGCACTTCGGTGAGCGGCAGCGTGTCAGAGCTGATGGCCAGCGTGAGCACCGGCGCGTCGGCAGGGTTCACCTTGGCGTAGACCGGCGGTGCGGGCAGGTCTGCAGGCAGCAGCGAATTGCCCGCGTTGATGGCCGCCTGCACCTCCTGCTCGGCCACATCCAGCGCCAGCCCCAGGCCAAACTGCAGCGTGATGATGGACACCCCCGAGGCGCTGGTGGACGCCATGCGCGTGAGCCCAGGCATCTGGCCAAACTGGCGCTCCAGCGGCGCACTCACCGTGCGGCTCATGACCTCGGGGCTGGCACCCGGGTACAGGGTCTGCACCTGGATGGTGGGGTAATCCACCTCGGGCAAGGCCGACAGCGGCAGAAAGCGGAAACCCACCAGCCCTGCCAGCACGATGGCAATCATCAGCAGCGCAGTGGCCACGGGCCTTTCAATGAATGGACGTGAAGGACTCATGTTGTCGTGTCGCGCTCAGGGATTCTGAGGAGGACGCTGGCGGCGCTGGCCACCTTCTCCACGCTCCCCTCGCGGCCCGCTGGCCCCCGCACGCGGTGCACGGGCGGCCTGCGCACCCGGCAGCTGCACGGCCATGCCATCCTGCAAGCGGTCCCCGCCCTCGGTCACCACACGTTCGCCTTCCTTCAGGCCTTCGGTGATCGCCATCAGCCCCACCGTGGCCTGACCGCGCTTGACCTTGCGCAGCGACACCGTGCGGTCTTCGTTGATGACATAGACGTAGTCGCCATTGGCGCCAGTGCGCACGGCAGTCACCGGCACCACCAGCGCAGGCACGTTGCGCAGCAGCAGTTGCACGTTCACAAACTGGTTGGGAAACAGGGCACCCGCCGCGTTCTCGAACCGCGCCTTGGCCTTGACGGTGCCGGTGGTGGTGTCCACCTGATTGTCCAGCGTCGAAAACCGGCCCTTGTCGAGTTCGGCCTTGCGCGTGCGGTCCAGCGCCGTCACGGCCAGGGCGTCCGCTGCGCCCTGCGCTGCCTGGATGTCAGCCACGCGGTCCTGCGGCACGGAGAACTGCACGTCGATGGGTGCCACCTGCGTGATGGTGGCCAGGCCCGCCGTGTCGCCCGAGGTCACGTAGTTGCCCGCATCCACGGTGCGAAGACCGATGCGCCCCGACGCGGGCGCGGTGATGCGTGTGTAGTCCAGGTTCAGGCGCGCCGTGCCCTCCTGGGCCTTGTCGGTCATCACCGTGCCTTCGAGCTGTTTGACCAGCGCGGCCTGCGTGTCCACGTCCTGGCGGGCGATGGAGTCTTGCGACAGCAATGTGCGGTAGCGCTCCAGCGTGAGGCGCGCGTTCTCCAGCTGCGCCTCGTCGCGCTGGCGGGTGCCCTGGGCCTGCATCAGCGCCTGCTCGAAGGGGCGGGGGTCGATCTGCGCCAGCAACTGCCCTTTTTTGACCATCTGCCCCTCGGTGAACAGCACCTGGGTCAGCATGCCCGACACCTGGGGCCGCAGCGTGACCGTGGTGGCGGGGATCACGGTGCCCAGCGCATCGATGATCACCGGCAGTTCAGCCTTGCGCACCACGGCATCTCCCACCGTGACCATGGGGCGCCCGCCCCCCGGAAAGCCCGGACCGCCGCTGGATTCACCATTGGCCCGCTGGATGAGATACCACGCCGCCCCTCCTACCAGCCCCACCAACACCAGCGCCAGCAGGCTTCCTACCCATCGGGATCGGCGTGGCGGTTTGCCGGGGGGAGCGGGAGGAATGGCCGATGGCGGGGGCGCGTTGACTTCTTGAGGGTTCATGGCGGTCTTGATTCGTGTTCTCGGGGTGCGTGCTGGGCGGGTGTCAGCACTGTCAACCGTACCGGATCGTAGAGGCTCAGTTCACGCGTTGCTTTGAACGCTGTGCGAAGAAAAGTAAACCTTGGGGTCAAAGCAATTCGTAGGGAAGACGCATCCACCAACGGGCCGACCACCAAAAATGCCCTGCAAGTCACGCCGCGCTCCTGCATTTCGCGGCGGCCCTGGCGCATTTCGTCGCAAGCCGCTGGCAGCGACGGGGCGGTGTCGGCACAGTCCGCTCCATTGAAGAACGAGCCCGGAGCCACACCATGCAACTCACCCCCGTCATCGCCATCCACCTCGCCGCAGCGCTCGCCGCGACCGCCATCGGCCCCATCGCCCTGTGGGCCCGCAAGGGTGCCACCCAACGCCCGCGCCTGCACCGCGCCGCCGGGTATGCCTGGGTAACCCTGATGGTGGCCACAGCCGTGTCGGCCATTTTCATCAGTGGGGGTCCGGGCCCGCGCTGGGGCAGCTTCGGGCTGATCCACCTGCTGATACCGGTCACGCTGGGGATGCTGGTGCTGTCTTTTGTCTTCCTGGCCCGGCGCAACATCGACGGGCATCGCAAGACGATGCAGCGCGTCTACATCGGCGCCTGCGTGGTGGCCGGTGGCTTCACTCTGCTGCCTGATCGCTTTCTCGGCCATTCGCTCTGGTCGGCACTGGGCGTGATCTGACCCTGCCGTTCCCTCTCCATCTGCCCTTTCCACTCAGGAGATCCCCATGCTGCTCAATTTGATTGTTCACCAACCCCAAGCAATGCTCCAGGTCATCAGTCACACCCCCTACTGGGTTTGGGGCATGCTGGCCGGCCTGGTGGGGCTGGGCGCCAGCCAGCTGCGCGACCGCAGCGCCAGCCTGCTGCGAACCCAGCTCATGCCGCTGGGCATGGCCGCCTTTTCGGTGGCAGGCCTGCTGTCGGCATTCGGCGGTTCGGCCTCCTCCGGCGTTCAGGCGGTGGGTCTCTGGCTGGCAGCCGCCACGGCGACCACGGCGCTGGCCCTGTGGTTCCAGCCCACGGCGCCCACCGGCACGCTCTACAGCGCCTCTTCGCGCAGTTTTTACATTCCGGGCAGCGCCATGCCGCTCGCGCTGATCGTTGGCATCTTCCTGACCAAGTATTTCGTAGGGGTGGAGCTGGCCATGCAACCCACCCTGGCACGGGACGGCACCTTCGCGCTGCAGATCTCGGCCCTTTATGGGGTGTTCAACGGCCTGTTCGCCGCCCGGGCCCTGCGGATGTGGCGCCTGGCGCAGCAAAGCGTGGTCTACGGCGCATCCCCCGTGGGCGCCTGAGCCCCGCCAGAACCCTGCCCTCCCATCGAACTGACTCACCTTGTCTGGAGACATCACCATGCACTACATCCACCCCACCCAAGACCCCATGGAACGCCTGGCCCGCAAGCGCGCCGGGGCCAAACTCGGCTGGTACATGCACGCCGGCGTCTATCTGCTGGTCAACCTGCTGCTGATCACCTTGTCGGCCGCCAGCGGGCGGCACTGGGCGGTGTACCCCGCCCTGGGATGGGGCATCGGCCTGGTGGTGCATGGGGCGGTGGTGTTCCTGATCGCTGGCGGCGGGCTGCATGAGCGCATGGTGCAGGCCGAACGCGACCGTCTGGCGCAGCAGGGGCAACGTCCTTGAACCCGTCTACACCCTCCTTCCGCACGAAAGAAATCCCATGAAGATGCTCCGACGACTGACCCTGACCCTGCTGACACTGGCGACATGGGGTGCGGTCACCGACTCCCAGGCGGGCACGGGGCTGATGGAATTGCCCGGCTTGCTGGGGGATGGCCCCATCACGGTGTTCTACCCCAGCAGCAGTGCCGACGAACCCGTGCAGCGCGGCCCCTTCCAGCTGCAGCTGGCCTGGCAAGGCAGCCCCGTGCGGGGCAACGGCCGCCTGATCGTCATCACACACGGTTCGGGCGGCAATCCGTGGGTCCACACCGACCTTGCGCGTGCAATGGTGGCCGCAGGTTTTGTCGTGGCATTGCCCGAACATGCGGGAGACAACTCCAAAGACCCATCCACTCCCGGCCCCGAGAGCTGGAAGCGCCGCCCCGCCGAGGTCTCCCGCGCCATCGACGCCGTGGCCCAAGACAACCGCCTGGCCCCGTTGCTCACCCTGGACAAGGTGGGGGTCTTCGGTGGTTCCGCCGGTGGCCACACGGCGTTGACGCTGGCGGGCGGCGCGTGGTCGCCCGCTCGCTTTCGTCAGCACTGCGAGGCCCACATTGCCGATGATTTTTCCTCCTGTGTCGGGTTCATCACCCGTTTGCACGGCAACCTGCTGGATGGCCTGAAGAAGTGGTTTGCACTGACCGTGATACGGCACCGCTTTGGCGATGACACCGCCTACACACACCAGGACCCCCGCATACAAGCCGCCGTGGCCAGCGTGCCCTTTGCAGCCGACTTTGACATGGCCACCCTTGCCACCCCAAGCATCGCGCTGGGGCTGGTGACTGCGGGCATGGATGTGAACCAGGTACCGCGCTTTCACAGTGACGCCGTGCTCACGGCCTGCCAGGACTGCTGCACCCACGTAGCCCACCTGCCGGACGCCAGCCACGGCGCCATGCTGTCGCCCATGCCACCGCTGCACCTGCTGAGCGACGTGCAGACCGCGCTGCTGGGCGACCCGCCCGGCTTTGACCGCAAGGTGCTGCCCGAGGTGGATGCACGCATCGTGGCGTTCTTCGCCCAGCACCTGCAACCCTTGCACCCCTTTCAACCAGTGCCCTAACGCGGCCATCCTGCGTCACACGCCCCCATGCTCCTCATCTCTGCCGCCACCCTCGGCCTGCTCGCCACCATGACGCAAACCTCCAGATTGCGGCCCCGCAGCCGGTACCCCTTGTTCATCGCTGCCGCCTTGCTGACCCTGGGGCTTGCCGGACTTGCTGCCGCCATCGCCTGGGGCGGCCCCCACGACATCCCGCCGCTGTCCAGCATCAACAATCCGTTCAAGGGTGTGGACTACAGCGGTGTTCCACCAGTCCAGCGCTACACAGCGCGCGACGGCACTTCACTGGCGTGGCATGGCTACAGCCCCAGTCCGGCAACAGCAGCCACACCACAGCGCCGGGTGGTATTGGTGCATGGGTCTTCCGCACGCGGGCAGTCCAACCACGTGCTGGCACAGGCGCTGGCGGCTGAGGGCTATGCCGTGGCATCCCTGGACATGCGGGGGCACGGCGCGTCCGGCCCCAGGGGCCATGCCGCGTACATCGGCCAGATGGAAGACGACATCGAGGACTTTCTGCGCGCCGTGCCGCACGCTGGCCCGCAAACGCTGATGGGGTTTTCGGCAGGCGGCGGGTTTGCGCTGCGTTTTGCGGGCAGCGCGCGGCAGGACCTGTTCGACCGCTATGTGCTGCTTTCGCCTTTTTTGCACCACAACGCCCCCACATCGCGGCCTGACAGCGGCGGCTGGGTGTCGGTGGGCCTGCCCCGCATGGTTGCCATCACGCTGCTCAATCAGATCGGCATCACCCGGTGGAACCACCTGCCCGTGCTGAGCTTTGCCCTCAACGACGTAGCCCGCGAGCTGCTCACGCCCCGCTATTCGTACACGGTGGCCACCAACTTTCGCCCCCACGACGACTACCAGGCCGACATCCGCAATGCCCGGGGCACGGTCTGCATCGTGGCCGGGCAGGACGATGAGCTTTTTTACGCCGACCGCTTTGCCGATCTGTTTGCCCAGTCGGGCAAGCCTGTGCCCGTGACCCTGGTGCCCGGCGTGAACCACATGGGGCTGACGCTGGACGCCCAGGCTGTGGCCACGGTGGCGCGCCACACCTGCCCGGCGTAGCCCGCCCCTAGAATCCCTGCAGCGCCCCGAGCTTTTCACCCCCGACCGCCCCGCCATGACCGCCCCTCTTAGCCCCGAAGAAATCGAAACGCTGGCCCGCCGGCGCGCCAGCGCCAAGCTGGGTTGGTACGTGCACGCTGCAGCGTTCGTGCTGGTGAACGCGCTGCTCTTTGCCATGTCGCGCTACGCATTCGGTACGCGCCCCTGGTCGATCTATCCACTGCTGGGCTGGGGCCTGGGGCTGATGCTGCATGGGGTGTCGGTGTTCCTGCTGGGCAGTGGCGACGGCCTGCGCGAACGCATGGTGCAGCGCGAGCGCGAAGCCCTGCAGCGCGAACAAGCCCAAAAGCAGCAAGATCAGCACCGGCCATGATGCTGCGACGCCCCTTCAACGGCATCAGCAAGCTGCGGCACTTCCTTCAGGTGCTCGCCTTCACCCTGGTCGTTGCGACTATCCAATATGCGTTCATGCCCGACAAGCCCTACGGGCCGCCGGTGGTGTATTCGATACTGATCGGCACCTTCACCTGGGCCGTGATCGACCTGGGGCGCGAATTGATACCGTCTGCCGCCGAAACGGGCTGGCCGCATGGGTGGCAAGGCATGGCGCTGGTGGCGGGGGGCATCGTTGTGGGGTACGTGGCAGGCACGGCGCTGGCCAACGCCTTGTGCGTGTACTACTTTCACTTCTACCCACCGGGCACGTCCACTACCGGGTCTGACCAGCGCACATCCATTCTCATCACGGCCATTGCCGGGCTGGTGGGCAGCTACTACTTCTACGCCATCCACAAATCGGCGTATCTGGAGGACAAGATGGCCGAGGCGCGCATGCACGCGAGCGAGGCCCGCCTGAAGCTGCTGGAAACCCAGCTCGAACCGCACATGCTGTTCAACACGCTGGCCAACCTGCGCGTGCTGATCGGCACAGACCCCGCGCGTGCGCAAGAGATGCTGGACCGCATGATTGCCTACCTGCGCGCCACGCTCACCGCGTCGCGCAGCACCCAGCACCCGCTGTCCAACGAGTTTGACCGCCTGCGCGACTACCTGGAGCTGATGGCGGTGCGCATGGGCCCGCGCATGGCCTACACGCTGGACCTGCCCGAGGCACTGCGGGAAGTGCCCGTGCCGCCACTGCTGCTGCAGCCCCTGGTGGAAAACGCCATACGCCACGGCCTGGAGCCCCAGGTGGAAGGCGGCCACATCACCGTGCGTGCCAGCACGCGCCCGGGCGCCAATGGCCCGCTGCTGGTGATCGAGGTCAACGACACCGGCGTGGGCCTGCCCGGCACCCTGCCCACGCCGGGCCCCGGTCAAAGCTTTGGTCTGACCCAGGTGCGCGAACGCCTGGCCACCTTGCACGGCGCATCAGGCACTCTTGATTTGATAGCTGCTAGCGCAGGTGGGACAAGCGCTAGCGTCGTTTTTCCTTTGAAATCCGCTCCAAGCCCATGAACCAGCCCGCCCCCCGCGCCCTGATTGCCGAGGATGAACACCTGCTGGCTGCCGCACTGCAGCAGGAGCTGGCCCGCGCCTGGCCCGCGCTGCAGATCGCCGCGACCGTGGGCGACGGCCTGTCGGCCGTCAGGCAGGCGCTGGCACTGCTCCCCGACGTGCTCTTCTTTGACATCCGCATGCCGGGCCAGAGCGGGCTGGATGCCGCCGTGGAACTGGCCGACGCCTGGCCCGACGACAAACCGTTTCCCGCACTCGTATTCGTGACGGCCTACGACCAGTACGCCGTGCAAGCGTTTGAAGCCCAGGCTGTGGACTACCTGCTCAAGCCCGTGCAGGCGGCCCGGCTGCAAAAAACAGTGCAAAAACTGCAGATAGCGCTTATGAATAAAGCGCAACCAGCTATCAATTTAGAAGCAACCATGGAGCAGCTGCGCCACCTGCTGGCAGCGCCCGGCATTGCCTCGCCATCCGCTGCAGCGGCACCAAGCAGCACCGCCCCCCTCACCCTCATCCAGGCCAGCAGCGGCAGCCAGATCCACATGGTGCCGGTGGCCGACGTGCTGTACTTTGAAGCGGCCGACAAATACGTGCGGGTGCTGACTGCGGCGCGCGAGTACCTGATCCGCACGCCGCTCAAGGAGCTGACGAGCCAGCTTGATACGCAGGTGTTCTGGCAGATCCATCGCAGCACCCTGGTGCGCGCCAGCGCCATCACCACGGTGACGCGCGACGAGGCGGGCAAGCTGCATCTGGAGCTGGCGGGCCGGACCGAGAAGCTGCCCGTGAGCCGCCTTTACGCGCACCTTTTCAAGGCGATGTAGTCCCCGAGTTACCGATTGGTGGCCAGCAGCAGGCCACCCGCCCCCATGAAGAACCCGCCGGTGGCCTTGTTGAGACGCACCACACCCCGTGAGGTGCGGATAAACCGGCGGATCTGCCGGCCCCCCGCCGCATACACCGCCGTGGAGACAAACTCAGCCCCCAGGTACACCGCCCCCAGCACCACAAACTGGCGCAGGGCCGGCTGGCCGGGGTCGATGAACTGCGGAAAGACCGCTGCAAACAGGATGATGGCCTTGGGATTGGTGATGCCCAGCAAGAACTCCTGCGCGATGAGCGACTGCAGGCGCACCGGTGCACCGCCCGCTTTGACCGCACCTCCGTCTGCGCCATCCACCACATCCAGCCCGCTGAACTCGCGGCTGCGCCACGCGCGCCAGCCCAGCCAGAACAGGTAGCAGGCCCCTACCCACTTCACGGCCGTGAAGGCCGCCTCGGACGCCAGCAGCATGGCCCCCAAGCCCACCGCAGACACCGTCAGGAAAATCGCGAACGCAGCCACCCGCCCCAGCGTCGCCACCATGGCCGCACCAATCCCCGCGCGAATGCCGTTGTTGAGGCCACAGAAATTGTTGGGGCCGGGCGTGAGCGCAATGGCAACCGCCACCGGGGCAAAAAGAAGCGCGTCCATGGAACAGTCCTTCAGAGAACGGGAAAACACCCGATAGCGGCCCAGTCTAAAACAAGCGGGGGCGGAAGGCGCAGGCGCTCGGTGCCCCGGACACCACTCAACTGTTCAGTTCCACCACCGTGCCCCAGGGCACGCCTGGCAAAGCCTCGTAGTGCGCCACGACCACCACGCGCCCGGGCTGGCCCACCACCTGCGCCAGGGCGCGGCCCAGGTAGGTGGCCGACGGCTTGTCCAGCCCGCCCACAGGCTCGTCGATCAAGGTCAGCGGCGCGCCCGAGGCCAGCGCCCCGGCCATGAGCACCTTGCGCTTGCTGCCGGTGGACAGCGCGTAGAACGGCTTGTCCAGATGCTCGTGCAGCGTGAAGCCTTCAATGTGCGTGGCCAGCGCTGCCGCATCCCACAGCGGGTAGTGCGCGGGCAGGCTGTCCAGCCAGCCACGGGCGGTGAGTTTGTCAAGGTCGCCAGCACGGGGATCAACCCAGAACACCATGCGCGCAAAGGCCTTGGGCGCGTCGCCCAGGCTCACACCCTGCAGCGTGATGCGCCCGGCCTGTGCCGTGAGTTCACCCGCAAGCAGGCGCAGCAGCGTGGTCTTGCCACTGCTTTCGTCGCCACGCACCAGCGCCAGGCCTGCAGGCAGCGCCACCGACCACTGGTTGAGCACCCCACATTCGGGATAGGCAAAACACAGCCCCTCCACCTGCAACACCACGTTCTCAGACATCCTGCTTCCTTGGGTTTGTTGCGCAGGACATTCCGTACAAGCCTGCGCCGGTCCAGGATTCTAGAGAGCGGTCGAGTGGGTCTCGGCTTTGCGCCGCCACCGTGCCCACAGCCAGCCACCGGTCTGGTTGACCACCAGGCCACACAACACAGCCGCTGCGCCCGCCCACTGCAGCGGCAAGGGCGTTTCGCCCAAAAACGCATACGCAGCCCACAGCCCTACCACTGGCACCAGCAGCGAAAACGGCGTCACCCGCCCGGCCGCGTGGCGTTGCAGCAGCTGCGTCCACAGCGTGTAGGCCAGCAAGGTGGCCAGCAATGCGAGGTAAAGCACTGCGAGCAAAGCCCTGCCGTCCACCGCCTGCAATTGCGCCACGACACCGCTGGCGCCTTCGGTCCACACCGCCAGCGCAAAGAACGGAACGATGGGCACCACGCTGCTCCACACGATGAACGGAAACGGCGCGTAAGCCCCTGCCTGCGCAGCGCGGCGTGCCACCAGGTTGGACACCGCCCACATGAAGGCCGCGCCGAGGGTGAGCACAAAACCGGCCAGCGTCATCTGCCCGGGCCCTTCTCCATGGGCAAGACCAATGGTCATGAGCCCGCCAAACGCCAGCAGCAGACCCCACCACTGCCAGGGTTGGGCGCGCTCACCCAGCAGCGGTGCAGCCAGCAGCAGCGTAAAAAACGCCTGCGTCTGCATGACCACCGAGGCCATGCCCGCCGTCATGCCCAGCTGCAGACCCAGGAACAGAAAGCCGAACTGCCCCAGCCCCTGCGCCAGCCCGTAGCCCACCACAAAGCGCCAGGGCATCGATGGGCGGGGCACGAACAGCAGAAACGGCAAGGATGCCGCAGTGAAACGCAGGGCACCCAGCAGCATGGGGCTGAGCCCCTGCAAGCCCAGCTTCATCACCACAAAGTTCAGCCCCCAGATGACCACCACGGCCAGCGCGCGCAGCAAGTCGCCACGGCTCAGTGCCAGCGCCGTCATGCAGCCACCGCCGCAGCCACCGGCCGCCCTTGGCGCGCCCGGGCAGCCACAAAGGCTTCGAACGCCTCTGCGCTGGTCTTGCCGGGCACGTAGCCCAGCACCTCCTTGAGCGCGGCATTGAGCAGCACGGGGCGGTAACGCAGAAAATCCAGCTGCTCGGGCCCGTAGCGGCTCAGGCCCAGCGCGGTGCCCACCGCCAGAGCTGCACGCAGCAGGCCCGCAGGCAACTCCAGCACCGGTTTACCCAGGCGCCGGGCGATCTCGCGCAGTGGCAGCGCACCATCGCCCGCCAGGTTGAAACAGCCAGCGCGCTGCGTGCGCAACGCATGCAGGATGGCGCCGGTCACGTCCTCGTCCCAGATGAAAACAAACGGGCTCTCGCTGCCACGGATGGCCAGCAGGCGGCGTTTGTCGAACAGCGCGGTGATCTGGTTGTCCACCCGCTCGCCCAGGATGGTGCCGATGCGCAGCACCGTCTGCGCCAGCGCGGGGTGGTCCGCGCGGTACTGCGCGAGCATCTCTTCCACCAGCCGCTTGTGGTGGGCATAGGCAAAAACCTCATTGCCGCGCAGCGCATCGGTCTCCCGCAGCCAGGCCGGGTTGTCGACGTGGTAACCATAGGCCGCGCCGCTGGAGCTGACCACAATATGTTTCACCCCCGTGGCCACGCAAGCGTTGAGCACATTCTGGCTGCCCAGCACATCCACGGAGTATTCGAATTCGCGGTTGGATCCTTTGCCCGGCGTGACGATGGAGGCCAGGTGCACCACGCTGTCGATGGCATGGTCGGCGAGCGTCTGCGCCAGCGCGGGGTCACGCACGTCCTGCACCAGATAGATCACGTCAGGCAGGCGGCGCTCGGCAGGCACCTCGCGCACATCGGCCGCCACCAGCGTGTGCACACCCTCGCGCGCAAGGGCGGCCACTACACCCTGGCCCAGAAAACCGTCGGCCCCGGTCACCAGGATGTGGCGCGTTGCCAATGAAGAAGCCGTCATGCGCCGTGCTCCTTGGCCGAAGCCCCCAGCGGCACCACCGCAGGTCTGCGGCCCCACCATCCCGCCAGCGCCAGGCCGGCAATGATGTCCCAAAAGCCCCAGACACCCGCCACCACGGCCATGCCCCCCAGTCCTCCAAAAAAACTGAAGATCAGCACCAGGCCCAGGCCCGCGTTGCGGATGCCCACCTCAATGCTCACCGCGCGCCGGTCGTAGTCCGACAAGCCGCTGAGCCGCGCGCAGGCGTAGCCGGTGCCAAAGGCCAGCGCGTCATGCAATACCACGGCCAGCAGCACCAGCCCCACGTAGTCGAGGAAGTAGCGCCAGTTGCCCGCCACGGCCCCGACGATGAAACCGATCAGGCAGACAAAGCTGAGGATGCGCACGGGCTTGTTCACCCGCTGCGTGAAACGCGGCAGCTTCTCCGCACACAGAATGCCCAGTGCAAACGGCAGCCCGATGATGGCGACGATGTGCCCCGCCATCTCCAGCGGGTCGAGCGCAATGCTGCGCAACAACGGTGCCGCCGTGGGGTGCAAACCGCCCCAGAACGCGAAGTTGAGCGGCATAAGCACAATCGCGAGCGCGTTGGAGATCGCCGTCATCGACACCGACAGCGCCACATTGCCCCCGGCGCGGTGCGTGAGGATGTTGCTCACATTGCCCGGCGGGCAGCAGGCCACCAGGATCATGCCCAGCGCAATGCTGGGGCCGGGCTGGAGCAGCAGCGTGAGCGCAAAGGTCACGGCAGGCAGCACGATGAACTGCGCCGCAATGCCCACTGCCATGGCTCCGGGCATGCGCAGCACGCGCTTGAAGTCGGCCACGCGCGTATCGAGCGCAATGCCGAACATGAGAAAACCCAGCACTACATTGAGCGCCACGAGCGATGCAGGGTTGAAGTTGAGGCGTATTTCGTCGACGGGCAGCATAGATAACCTTTGAGTTCAGTTCTTCACCGCGTATTGCGCAACGCGCAACGCACGAGACTGTCGCAGCGACAGCGCGGGACGCCGAGCAAGGGCCGCCCCGCAGCGAGGGCGTCGTCCCCTTGCCCGCAGTGCGCAGCGCTGCGAGAGCGGGGGGAAGGCGCGCAGCGCCTCAGGGGGGCTTTCATGCCAGGGCAGCGGCCGCTGCCCGCACCGCGTTGCGGTAGGTGTCCTTGTGCACGTAGTACGCCATGCGTTCGAGCTTCAGGTACTTGAAGCCACCCGACAGATCGGGTGGAGGCCCGGCCTTGGCCTGGCGCAGGGCCTCGGCGCGCGGTGATCCTTCTGACTGCGCCTTGAAAAAGCGCGCTACCAGCTCCGCTTGCTCGTAACGGCCCTGCCAGCCGATGCCGCTGGCCTCGATCATCCCCATCACCGCCAGATTGTCGAAGCGCGGCGACAGGATGTTGAGGTACAGCTGCGGCGCCATGCCGTTCCAGTTGAGCAGGCTGTGGTCGATAAAAGGGTAGTGCAGCTTGTAGCCGGTGGCGCAGAGCACGAGGTCGTAGTCTTGCGCGCTACCGTCCTTGAAAAACACGGTGTGGCCCTGCAGGCGCGCAATATCGGGCTTCACATGAATGTCGCCGTGACCCAGGTGGTGCAGCACCAGCGAGTTGACCACGGGGTGCGATTCGTACATCTTGTAATCGGGCTTGGGCAGGCCAAACCGCGCCGGGTCGCCGGTGAACCACTGCAGCACCACGCTGTCGATCTTCTGCTTGAGCCAGGGCGGCATCTTGAACTTTCCCCCCAGCGTGTCGGCGGGCTGGCCGAACACGTATTTGGGGACGAAGTAGTAGCCGCGCCGCACCGACAGATCCACGCTGCGCGCGTAATGCACCGCATCCACGGCTAT
The DNA here is from genome assembly GCF_057586455.1 of Acidovorax sp. SRI_002. Lineage (NCBI taxonomy): Bacteria > Pseudomonadati > Pseudomonadota > Betaproteobacteria > Burkholderiales > Comamonadaceae > Acidovorax > Acidovorax sp. SRI_002. Next base: position 39,213 of record NZ_JBYCZW010000011.1, read on the forward strand.
GTCGCAGCCCGAGTTGCCCGCGCCCACCACCAACACGCGTTTGCCCTTGAACAGCTCGGCGCTTTTGTAGGCGCTGGTGTGCAGCAGTTCGCCATCAAACTGGCCTTCAAAGCGCGGCATGTTGGGCTCGGCCAGCGTGCCATTGGCAATCACCACGCCCTTGAACTCTGCGGTCTGCGCGGGTCCGCCGTGCTGGCTCCAGGTGACGCGCCACAGCGGCGCTGCGCCCTCGCCCACGGGCTCGACCTTCAGCACGCGGGTACCAAACCAGTAGTGCGGGCGCAAACTAAAGTGCGCGGCAAAGTCCATGAAGTACTGCCGCATCTCGCGTTGGCTGGGGTAGTCGGCCACCTCGGGTCGCATGGGGAATTCGGTGAACTCCGTGGTGTGTTTGCTGGAGATGAGGTGCGCGGACTCATACACCGTGCTGCGCGGGTTCTCGATGTTCCACAGGCCGCCCACGTCGGTGTGTGCCTCAAAGCCCTGGAAGGGCACGCCCAGCTTTTGCAGGTTGCGCGCAGCCGCCAGGCCACTGGGGCCTGCGCCTATCAGAGCGATCTGGGTGCGGGTATCTGCCACAGTGGGTGTTGTCTCCGTTGTCATGCGTTTTTGCTTTCGTTGTGTATCGGCGTCTCTGTAGGCAACGGCAGGCCCGGAATGGCCGTGGCCCCCGCCTCGCCCACGCGCGGCTTGCGCGGCTGGCCCAGCAGAAGTCGGTCGTGCAGGGCGTCGGGCAACAGGTTCAGCAAGCGGGCCAACCAGCCGATGCGCGCGGGCAGCACGATGTGGGTACGACCTTGCGCGACGCCCGCCAGCAGAGCCCGGGCAGCGGCTTCGGGCTCCATCAGGCCCGGCATGGCAAAACGATTGCCCGCCGTGAGCGCGGTGCGAAGGTAGCCAGGGCTCACCGTGCTGACCACAATGGATTCGCCGCGCAGCTCGGCACGCAGGCTCTCCAGGTAGCGGATGAGCCCGCCCTTGCTCGCGCAATAGGCACCGTTGCCCGGCATGCCGCGCCAGCCCGCAATGCTGGCCACACCCACCAGGGCGCCGCGCCGCTGAGCGCGCATGGCTTTCACAAACGGCTGAAAGGTGGTGGCCGCGCCCAGCAGGTTGATCTCCAGCATACGGCGCAGCACCGCGAGGTCGTCGGCTTCGGCAGTGTCAAAGCCGCCTGCCACGCCCGCGTTGGCAATGACGAGGTCGGGCACCGCGCCCGAGCGCGCCATCCAGTCGGCCGCCATGGCCTGCATCGCCGTGCTGTCGGACACATCGGGCGTGTACACCGCGCAGCGCCCAGGCGCCAGCGCAGCCAGTGCCTGCAACGTGGGCAAGTGAAGCCCCACCAGCGCCACGGCGGCGCCCTGGCCGATCAGCTCCCGCGCCAGGGCCTGGCCCAGGCCACCACAAGCGCCTGTGAGTACCGCGTTCCGAAAAGTCGCCGCCATGAGCACCCCGTGAAATGTTGGTTTGCAGCTTAGCCACAATGCTCAATAATCCCGAAATGTTTTATGGATTCGTCTCGAATTCCGGGATTTATGACCAACTCATCCCCCAGCCTGCGTCTGTTTGAACTGCTGGAAATCATGTGCGCCCATGGTCGCCCGTTCAGCCTGGCGGACGCCATCGAGGCCACAGGCTGGCCCAAACCCAGCGTGCACCGCATGCTGGGCCAGCTCGAAAGCGGTGGCCTGCTGGCGCGCGAGCCCGATGGGCGCCGCTACACCCCCGCACCCCGCCTGCTGCGCCTGGCCGAAAGCACGCTCAGCGCGGGCACCCAGCATGGCGTGCGCCATGCGGTGCTGCGCCAGCTGGTGGCCGATATTGGCGAGAGCTGCAACCTCACGGCGCTCAGCGGCGCCGAGGTGATCTACCTGGACCGCGTGGAGTCGGCCTTTCCGCTGCGCATGGAGCTGCGGCCCGGCACGCGCGTGCCCATCCACTGCTCGGCCAGCGGCAAGCTGTTTCTGGCCCACCTGTCAGCCGCGCGCCGGGCGGCGATCCTGGACGGACTGCCGCTGACCCGCCACACGGCCACCACTTTGACCGACCGCACCGCCCTGGAGGCCGAGCTGGAGCAGATCCTGCGGCAGGGTTACGCCACAGATGCCGAAGAGTTTGTGGACGGTCTCGTTTGTGTGGCTGTGCCTGTGCTGGGCAGCGGGCGGCGGCAGGTACGCTGCGCCGTGGCCCTGCAAGCACCGGCGGCACGCATGCCGCTGGCGCAGGCGCTACAGCAGGTGACCCGCCTGGGCGAAGCCGCCCAGGCGCTGGGCCGTACCTGGACATGACATCTCTTTAACGGACACCATGAACCTGAACTACCTGGATTTTGACTACAGCGAAGACGCGGACGGCGTAGGTACGTTTGACGCCATGGCGAGCGTGCAGCCCGCGCAGATTCCCGCATTGCAGACCGAGATCAGCGCCGTGCTCGTCTGGGCGCACCAGCATTGGCCCGATGCCTGTGGCCCGTCGGAAGATGGGGGCATATGGCACTGCGACCTGCAGGGCGTGCAGGAGGTCAGCACACCGCTGGTGCTGACGTTTGATGACACCGCCGGGCAACTGCGTGCGGTGCCAGGCAACCCCGCCCCACCCCGGACCACGATCACCTTGACAATCAGCGGAAATGCTGACTTTTGCGGTGCGTTGCGCGACGCCTTCGCGATCGAATAGCCTCCATAGCCCCAATTACCAGCAAAAGCCCCACATTGCGAACAGGTTAGCGCGTCGGCAAGCGGCAATCTCTCGGGCATCGCTACAGTTGCGACTCCTCAGTTCAACTCAAGACCGGAGAGTTTCATGCTGTCACGCCGCCACTTCCTGGGTGCAAGCCTGGCCACCACCGTTTACGCAGCGGGCTCGTTTGTCCCCGTGTGGGCCCAGAACGCGCCCAACTTCGGAACCCCCACCTTGCCCAGCCCCGGCTTTCGCCGCATGAAGGTGGGCGATGTGGAGGTGATTGCGCTGAACGATGGCATCACGCGCCGCCCGCTGGGAGAGGAATTTGTGAAGAACGCGCCGCTGACCGAGGTGCGTGCGCTGCTGGCATCGCAAGGACTGCCCACCGACTACATCGACGTGCCCTACACACCCTTTCTGGTGGTGGCAGGCGCGCGCAAGATCCTCATCGACACCGGCTTGGGCGAGTTTGGTGGCGCCACCACCGGCAAGCTGCTCGACAGCCTGCGCGCGGCGGGGATGCAGGCAGCCGACATCGACACCGTGCTGATCAGCCACTACCACGGCGACCACATCAACGGCATCCGCAACAAGGCCGGTGAGTTGGTTTTCCCCAAGGCCAAGGTGATGGTGCCCGCCGCCGAACACGCGTTCTGGATGGACGACGCCCGCATGGCCGCTGCGCCCGCTGGCATGAAGGGTGCATTCGATAACGTGCGCCGCACCTTTGCCACCATGCCCGCAGACACGCTGGTGCAGTTTGCGGCCGATGCGGAAGTGGCGCCGGGCATCAAGTCTGTGGCGGCCTATGGCCACACGCCGGGCCATACGCTGTTCGAGCTGACCTCGTCGGGCCAGAAGTTCTTCTACGTGGCAGACCTGACCAATGTGCCTGCACTGTTCGCACGCAATCCCGACTGGGCTGTGACCTTTGACATGGACGCCGAGGCTGCGCGCAAGGTGCGGCGCGATGTGTTCCAGCGCATCACCGCCAGCAATGCCATGCTGGGCGGCTTCCACTTCCCGTTCCCGGCGTTTGGCCGCATGGCGGCTTCTGGCAATGGCTATGCCTTCCAGCCTGCCGCCTGAGCCCCGCATTGCCCGCCGTGCGGTGCTGGGCGCCGGGCTGGCCTTGGCCAGCCTGCGCGGCTGGGCGGCGCAAGACGCGGATGCCGAAGCCTTGTTGCGCAAGGGCGGGGTGGTGGCAGCCATCCGCCACTCGCTGGCCCCCGGCACGTTTGACCCCCCAGGATTCCGCCTGGGTGACTGCAGCACCCAGCGCAATCTGAGCGAAGAAGGCCGCGCACAGGCACGCAGCGTGGGGGCGTGGTTTCAGCAGCGCCAACTCCAACCTGGCAAGGTTTTATCAAGCCCCTGGTGTCGCTGCGTGGACAGTGCCACCCTCGCCTTTGGTACGCCGCAGGTCTGGGCGGCACTCGGGTCGCCCCGGGGTAGCCCGGAGACCACCGGCGCGGCCCACCTGCGTGAACTGCGTACAGCGCTGGCCACAGCGTCGTCCCAGCCCGGTCGTTTCGAAGTGTGGTTCACCCACATGTTTGTGCTGTCCGACCTGGCAAATACCAACACCAGCTCGGGCGAAGGACTGATTCTCCGGGCAGATCGCAGTGGCAACGTCGAGGCCCTGGCGCGTCTTTCCATACCCGCCTGACGGGGTGACCTGGCGGCTTCCCGCGAATGGGTAGCGGGCGGGCACGGCGGCGGGTCGTTCGCCTACATCGGGCGCGGGGGAAAGGACTATCCTCAAGCCACGCTGCTGTGCCGGATGCCCCGGAACGCGGCGCACGAAGGACATGCCCATGGCAAACACCCAAAGCCCTCCCCCGCAGTCAAATACCCGCAACGCTGCCACCTGGCCTGCCCCCCACCCCGCCCAGCAAGTCGGCACAGTCCCTGCAGACCAGCCAAGCCATGACCGCGTACGCATGGAGCTGCAGATTGATCTGAGCTACGAGGTGGACCAGTATGGTGCCGATTTTGTCTTCAACATTCACGCGGCGCAGACACCCAACCAGTCGGTAAGCGCAGAGCGCTTGGTCATCAACCAGCCCATTGCCCACCACATTCATACCGACCCAGCCACTGGAAACCGCTATCTACGGCTGCATGGCGAGCCCGGCACGCTGGAGCTGTCGTATTCAGCCACGGTCGATATCAACCACTACCGCATCGACCCCTCCCAATTGGCAGAAGTACCGGTGCGGCGCCTGCCGCAAGAGGTAATGGGCTACATCTACCCCAGCCGGTATTGCCAGTCCGACCGGCTGCTGCGCCTGGCGACGAACGAGTTTGGTGCGCTGTGGCAAGGGCACAGCCGCGTGCAGGCGATCTGCGACTGGGTGCAGCGGCACGTGGCGTTCACCTCCAACACTTCCAACTCCAACACCTCTGCGGTGGACACGCTGGTGGAGCAGGTGGGCGTGTGCCGTGACTTCGCCCACCTCATGATTGCCTTGTGCCGCGCCATCAACATCCCGGCCCGCTTCACCACCGGAACCGACTACGGCGCTGACCCGGCCCTGGGCCCCCCCGACTTTCATGCCTATGTGGAGGTGTACCTGGGCGACCGCTGGTACATCTTTGACCCGTCTGGCACGGCGATCCCCATGGGCCTGCTGCGGTTTGGTGTGGGGAGGGATGCGGCCGATGTGGCCTTTGCCACCATCTTCGGTGGCGTGTGGGCCAAGCCCCCCGTGATCCGTACGATGGCCATTCAGGATGCCGCGCGGGGTTTTGAGTTGCCCCGCCATTGCACACAAGCGCTGTCCACCGACCACGGCGCAGGTGTGGCGGCGGGTGTGGCCGCAGGTTTTGTGGCGGCCTGAGCACCCACAAAACACCTGCCAAACACCTTTGAAAGCCCGGCAACCCGGCTGTGGCCTAAAATCTCTCCTTTTTCCACCAACTCAGAGACCTACCATGGGCAACAAGATCGTCACCGAAGCAGACCGCAAGCGCACCCCCCGCCCTACGCCCGTGCCCGGCTACACCCTGGCCACTCCCGGCCGTGGCCAGCGCGTGAGCCTGGAACGCGGTGTGGCAACCCGCAGCAAGAAGAACCCTGGCAAGCGCTCCAAGAAGGGCGGCTGATCGCCAGATCGCCACGGGCCGACTGCGGTTGGTTCCTTGCAAGAAAGCCCTCGCCAGAGGGCTTTCTTGCTTTCTGGGGCTTTCACACCCCCAGCTGGTGGCGCCTTGCTCCGGCAACCTGTGCCAATATTCACCCATGATCACCGTCCACCACCTCGAAACCTCGCGCTCGCAGCGCGTTCTCTGGCTGCTCGAAGAACTGGGTGTTCCCTACGAGCTGAAAATCTACCAGCGCGACAAGGCCACCAAGCTGGCCCCGCCCGAACTCAAGAAGATCCACCCGCTGGGCAAATCACCGGTGATCACAGACGGCAAAGAGGTCATCGCCGAGTCGGGCGCGATCATCGAATACCTGGTGGAAACCTACGGTGCCCAGGCGGGCGGCGACCTGGCCCACCTGCAACCGGCGCCGCGCACGCCAGAGTACCGCCAGTGCCGCTTCTGGATGCACTACGCCGAAGGCTCGCTGATGAACTGGCTGGTGATGAAGCTGGTGTTCATGACAATCCCCACGCAGCCGATGCCCTTCTTCGTCAAGCCCATCGCCAAGGCACTGTGCGGCACGGTGCAGGAGAAATTGATCGACCCCAATGTGAACACCGCGCTCGACTTCATGGAGCAGCACCTGGGCACGCACCGCTGGTTTGCGGGCGAGCACCTCACCATGGCCGATTTTCAGATGAGCTTTGCGGTGGAGGCAGCCCTCTCACGTGCCAGCAAGGCCGGTGCGTGCCCCAACCTTCTGGCCTACAAGCAGCGCATGGAGGCCCGCCCCGCGTACCAGCGCGGCATTGCCAAGGGTGGCCCGGTGGTGATGTCCGCCTGAACATCGTCGGGATCACAGAGATGCCTGACCGCGTCGCTACCTACTCGGTGCTTTTTGTGTGCATGGGCAACATCTGCCGCAGCCCCACGGCCCACGGCGTGTTCCGGCACAAGGTGGTTCACAGTGGTTTGGCCAGCCAGGTGCGTGTGGACTCGGCAGGCACCCACAACTACCACCCCGGCAAGGCACCGGACGAGCGGACGCAACGCCACGCAGCGCAACGGGGCTACGACCTGTCGGATCTGCGCGCTCGGCAGATGCTGGCCAACGACTTTGAACGCCACGATCTGGTTCTGGCGATGGACTGGGACAACCTGGCCCTTGCGCAAGACCTTTGCCCACCCGAACACGCCCGCAAGTTGCGCCGTATGACAGAGTTCTGCCAACGGTTCGACAGCCCCGTGGTGCCCGATCCGTACTACGGCGGGGCCGCTGGTTTTGAGGAGGTGCTGGACCTGGTGGAAGACGCCTGTGATGGCCTGCTGCACCATGTGCGGCAGCAGTTGCAGCGGCGGTCCAGGCCGCTTTAGCACTACGCGGCGCGCACCCCACACACCAGCGCGCCGGGGTCGTTGTGCGCCAGCTCCCGGTCATTCTTGGCCTGGGCCACTTCCATGTCGCGCGGCAGGGTGACACCGTTTTTGACGGCCAAAATTTCGGCCATCACGCTCACCGCAATCTCGGGTGGTGTCTTGCTGCCGATGTAGATGCCGATCGGTCCGCGCAGGCGGGCCAGGCTCTCCTCGGTCTGGTCGAAGTGTTCGATCATGCGGGCGCGGCGCGCCTCGTTGTTGCGGCGCGAGCCGATGCCGCCCACATAAAACGCGTCGGTATTCAGCGCCTCCAGCAGCGCCAGGTCGTCGAGCTTGGGGTCGTGCGTGAGGGCCACCACGCAACTGCGCCGGTCGGGCTTGAAGGCCAGCACCACGTCGTCGGGCATGTCACTCACCACCGTGGCGGCAGGCACGTTCCAGCTGCCCCGATATTCCTCGCGCGGGTCGCACACCGTGACCGCAAACCCGTTGAACAGCGCCATGGTGGCCAGGTATTCCGCCAGCTGGCCCGCGCCGATCAGCAGCATGCGGTACTCGGGGCCAAAGGTGTTGGTAAGCCGCTCAGCATCCACCACCAGCTCGGTGGGCGCTGCCGCAGGCGTTAGCGTGACCGCGCCGTCGACCAAGCGCACGCTGCGCTGCATCAGGCGCCCAGCCTCCAGCGCGGTGATCAGTGTTGCCAGGCTGTCCGGGGCCGGGTCGTACTCCAGCAGCAGCTCCAGCGTTCCGCCACAGGGCAAGCCGAAGCGGTGCGCCTCGTCTGCGGTGACGCCGTATTTCACAAACGTCGGCGGGCCGCTGGGAATACGGTGATCCTTGTCTCCGACCGCATTCGCCGTGGGCGCGCCCTGCGCATAGGCCCGGGTGTGGCGGTCAATCAGATCGTCCTCAATGCACCCGCCCGACACAGACCCCACCACCGAACCGTCTTCGCACAGCGCCATGATGGAGCCCACCGGCCGGGGTGAAGAGCCCCACGTGCGCACCACCGTCGCCAGCAACGCCCGCCGCCCGGCGGCCCGCCAGCCCTGCAGCGTGCGCAACACCATCACATCCAGGTTTTCCATCGTTCCGTCACCAATTCATTTCTACCGCTTATTCAGATATTCCCATCTACGCCCGCTGCGTCTGAAACCGCGCGGCGCCCAGGCCAGCGCCACTGTGGATCCGGCTTTGCCGGTCCACCGGAGGCGTCCCCCTCAGGGGGAAGACGCGAAGCGGCTCAGGGGGAGTCAATTGATTGCCCAGGCTATCAGCACCAGCGCCGCCGCGCCCACCACCCACACCCAAACCGGAATGCCGCTGGGGGGAATATCCTCCCCCGCCGACGCCGCCAGTGCCCCAGGCTCGGTGGGCGCTTCGGAGGATGCCGCACCATCGTCTGCCGGCGCGCGCGGATGGCGGCTTTGCATTTCGTTGTCAAAGCGCTTGAAAAAATCCTCTGCCATGCTCTTGGCCGCGCCGTCGATGAGCCGCTGTCCCAGCTGAGCGATCTTGCCGCCCACCGTGGCATGCACGGTGTAGTGCAGCTCGCAGCTTTCCTGCCCAGCGGCATCCGCGGGCAAAGGCACCAGTTTGACCTGCGCATTGCCCTTGCCAAAACCCGCCACACCACCCGATCCGTCGAAGGCTATGGTGTAGCTCTCCGGCGGCACGATGTCCGACAGCGTGATCTTGCCCGCAAACTTGGCCGACACGGGGCCGATCTTGAGCGCCATGGCGACCGCGTATTGGTTGTCACCGGTCGCCTCGACCTTGTCGCAGCCGGGGATGCACAGCTTGAGCACCTCAGGATCGTTGAGCGCTTCCCAAGCCTGCTGCTGGCTCACGGCGAGGGTGCGGCTGGCTTGCATTTCCATGGTGGGTTCCTTGTGTTGTCTGGTGTTGTCTGGTTATCTCTGAAATCGGTCACTGCCGCAGCACGGCCGCCAGGCTGGCCGCCAGATCCTGCAAGCGGCTCAGGTTGTGCACGGCCACCATGCCGTGGGCCTGGCGGTGCAGTTCGGAGGCGCCGCGTGCCGTGGGTGCATAGCCTTCAAAACGCAGCAAGGGGTTGAGCCACAGCAGGCGTCCGCAATGGCGGCGCAGCCAGCCCAGTTCCTGCGCCAGCACCTCGGGCGTGCCGGTGTCCAGCCCGTCGCTGATCAGCAGCACCAGGGTGCGCCGCCCCACCAGCCTCCGGGCATGCTGCAAACGCAGCTGGGCCAGGCTGTCGCCCATGCGGGTGCCCCCCGCAAAATCATTGATGGAATGGCTGGCCACCTGCAGCATCGCGTCGGTATCGGCCAAGCGAAAGGCGGGCGTGAGGTCGGTCAGCCCGGTGCCAAACGCAAACACATCGCGGCGCACCGCATCGCCGGTGTGGCGCGGTGCCGTGGCGGCATGCAAAAACGCCAGCAGCAGCCGCGCGTAACGCTCCATGGAGCCCGACACATCCACCAGCACCAGCAGCGGCAGCGGTTGCTGGCGCCGCTGCAGCAGCGGGATGCGCAGCACCTCGCCCCCGTTGCGGGCCGCGTGGTGCATGGCGCCGGGCCAGTGCGGGCGGCTGCCGCGCACACCGGGGCGGGTGCGGCGGGCGGCGTAGCGCGGCAGGGACAAGGGCACCTCGCGCGCCATGCGCTCCACCAGCAGGTATTCGCTGGCCGAGAGCTGGTTGAAGTCGGCCTGCCGCAGGCGCTGCAGGTCACTGGCCGTCATGGCGGCGTCGAAATCGATTTTCTCGTCCTCGCGCGGCGGGGGGGTATTGCGGGCGGCGCGCACGGGGGCGAGCGCCTCGCTCACGCGCGGGCGGCGTTTGGCGGGCTCGGCCTTGGACTCAGCGCTGGGCAGCATCTGCGCCAGCAGCTTCTGCGCCACGTTCGGATTGCGAAAGTACGCGTCGAACAACTCGCGGAAGACCAAACGGTCCTGCTCGCGACTGACCAGCACGGCCTCCAGTGCGGCACTGAAATCCTCACGCCGCAGGCCCACCAGCATCACCGCCTGCTGGGCCAGCGCCATGCGGGAGGCGTCCACGCGCACGCCGGCGCGGCGCAGGGTGCGGCCAAAACCGCTCAGGTTGTCGGCGAGCTTGCCCGTGCGGGCATCGCCCAGCTGGGAGATCGTTTTGACCTCTGCCACGGTTGAGCCCTCAGGCATCGGCCTCAGCGGGTTGCAGCAGCTGCACCGCCATGTCGCGCGTGAGCGCCGCCACGTCCTCGCGCTGCTTGAACAAGATGCCTGCGGTGTCGGACACCACTTCGGGGTCCACTACGATGGTGTCGAGCGCGACCAGCGCCTTTGCCCACTCCACGCTCTCTGCGATGCCCGGCGCGCGCTGGAAGGCATTGGCAAATGGCTGGCTGCGCAGGCGGCCCACAAAATCCGCCACCTGGATGGCCAAGGCGGCGCTGGCATCCGGCACCTGCGCACGCACGATGGCCAGTTCGCGCTCGCGCTCGGGGTAGTCCAGCCAGTGGTACAGGCAGCGGCGTTTGACGGCGTCGTGCAGATCCCGCGTGCGGTTGCTGGTGAGGATGGTGACCGGCGTGGCCGTGGCGCGCACGGTGCCGATCTCGGGGATGCTGACCTGGTACTCGCCCAGGTATTCGAGCAAAAACGCCTCAAAGGGCTCGTCGGCACGGTCCACCTCGTCGATCAGTAGCACGGCGCCGGGTTCTGGCGCCTGCAGCGCCTGCAGCAAAGGGCGTCGGATGAGGTAGCGGTCCTGGTAGACCTCGCGCTCCACCTGCGCCATGTCGGCGCTGCCTTTGCCTTCCGCTGCGCGCATGTGCAAGAGCTGGGCCGCGTAGTTCCATTCATACAGCGCCTCGCGCTGCTCCAGCCCGTCGTAGCACTGCAGGCGGATCAGGCTGCGTTCCAGCACCTTGGCAAGCGCCTGGGCCAGCGCCGTCTTTCCCACGCCGGGCTCGCCCTCCAGCAGCAGCGGGCGCTGCAGCTTGAGCGCCAGGAACACGGCCGTGGCCAGCCGCCGGTCGGCAAAATAGCCCACGCCCTGCAAGGCCGACACCAGGGCGTCGATGGAGGACAGCGCAGGCGCGGTCATGGGCACGGGAGGGGAAACGTTCATTACTATAGTTTCTATAGCTAATAGTGCTTGATAGAAAAGCGCTAGAGGCCAATTTCATTCAAACACCCGCCCCTGGATGCAGTATGCAGGGCGCGGGTGCTATCCCCCATCAGCCCAGGATTTGCGCTACTGCTCTTTGGGTCTGCACGCTGATGAGGTTGGCGCGATAGGCCGCACTGGCGTGGATGTCAGCGTTGAGATCGCTTGCATCGATCTTCACCGCCGCCGCCGATGCTGGCGTAAAACTCTGGTTCAGCGCTGCTTCCAGCCCCGCGTGGCGGAACACACTGCTGGCCGCGCCGGTGATGGCCACGCGCACGCCGGCATCGGTCTGCGCCACAAACACGCCCACCAGCGAGAAGCGCGAGGCCGCCTGCTTGAACTTGAGGTACGCAGCGCGCTTCGGAATCGGAAAGCGGATGGCGGTGATGATCTCGCCCTCTTCCAGCGCCGTGGTGTACATGCCCACAAAAAAGTCGTCGGCCGCAATCTCGCGCTGGTTGGTGATGACTGTGGCGCCCAGGCCCAGCACGGCGCTGGGGTAGCACGCCGCTGGGTCGTTGTTGGCCACCGAACCACCCAGCGTGCCGCGTGCGCGCACCTGCCGGTCGCCGATGTGCGCGGCCAAGTCGGCCAGCGCGGGGATGGCGGCCTTGACATCGGCGCTGTTGGCCACGTCCATGTGGCGCGTCATGGCGCCGATGACCAGCGCGTTGCCCTCGCGGCGGATGCCCGCCAGCTCGGGGATGTTGTTGAGGTCAACGATCTTCTCGGGGTTGGCCAGGCGCAGCCGCATCGATGGCAGCAGGCTTTGGCCACCGGCCAGCAGCTTGCCGCCCTGGGCGATGAGCTGTGCAGCGGCGGCGGTGGAGGAGGGATTTTCAAAGGTGAATGCGTACATGCTGGTTCTCCTCAGGCTTTGGCACTCTGAATCGCTTCCCACACACGGTGTGGCGATGCGGGCATGTCGAACTCTTTAACCCCCAGCGGGCGCAGTGCATCCAGCACCGCATTGATCACCGCCGGTGGCGAGCCAATCGCCCCCGCCTCGCCGCAGCCTTTGGTCCCCAGCGGGTTGTGCGTGCAGGGGGTGCACACATGGCCCAGCTTGAACTCGGGGAAGTCGTCGGCGCGCGGCATGGCGTAGTCCATGAAGCTGCCGGTCAGCAGCTGGCCCGTCTCGCGGTCGTACACGCAGTTTTCCATCAGCGCCTGGCCGATGCCCTGCACCAGGCCTCCGTGCACCTGGCCCTCCACGATCATGGGGTTGATGATGGTGCCGAAGTCGTCCACGGCCGTGAACTTGTCTACGCGGGTGCTGCCTGTTGCCGGGTCCACCTCCACTTCGCAGATGTAGGTTCCTGCAGGGAAGGTGAAGTTGGTCGGGTCGTAGAACGCGGTTTCGTTGAGCCCCGGTTCGAGCTTGTCGAGCGGGTAGTTGTGCGGCACATAGGCCGTGAGTGCCACCTGGCCGAACGGGATCTTCTTGTCCGTGCCGCGCACGGTGAACTCGCCGCCGCTGAAGTCGATGTCGGCGTCGCTGGCCTCCATCAAATGCGCCGCAATCTTCTTGGCCTTGGCCTCGATCTTGTCCAGCGCCTTCATGATGGCCGCGCCGCCCACGCTGATGGAGCGCGAACCATAGGTGCCCATGCCAAAGGGCACGCGCCCCGTGTCGCCGTGCACGATGTCCACGTTTTCCACCGGGATGCCCAGGCGCGCGGCCACCACCTGCGCAAAGGTGGTCTCGTGCCCCTGGCCGTGGCTGTGCGAGCCGGTGAACACCGTCACGCTGCCCGTGGGATGTACACGCACTTCGCCGCATTCAAACAGACCTGCGCGCGCGCCCAGGGCGCCCGCGATGTTGGACGGCGCAATCCCACACGCTTCGATGTAGCTGCTGTAGCCGATGCCACGCTTCAAGCCCTTGGCCTCGCTGGCCGCCTTGCGCGCCGCAAAGCCCGCCACGTCGGCCAGCTCCTGCGCCTGCGTCATGCACGCGTGGTAATCGCCCACGTCGTACTGCAGTGCCACGGGCGTCTGGTAGGGCCAGCTGGTGATGAAGTTACGTTTGCGGATTTCGTCCTGGCCCAGGCCCATCTCCCAGCCACAGCGCGACACCAGCCGTTCCAGCAGGTAGGTGGCCTCGGGCCGGCCCGCGCCCCGGTAGGCATCGACCGGCGCGGTGTTGGTGAACCAGGCATCCACCTCCACATAGATCTGCGGCGTTGTGTACTGGCCTGCCAGCAAGGTGGCATACAGGATGGTGGGCACTGCGCTGGCAAAGGTGCTGAGGTAGGCGCCCATGTTGGCGTCGGTGTGCACGCGCATGGCCAGGAACTTGCCGTCTTTGTCCATCGCCATTTCGGCATGGCTCACATGGTCGCGGCCATGCGCGTCCGACACAAAAGACTCACTGCGATCGGCCACCCACTTGATGTTGCGGTTGAGCTTCTTGGCCGCCCAGGTCAGGCACACGTCCTCGGCATACAAGAAGATCTTGGAGCCAAAGCCGCCCCCCACATCGGGCGCAATCACGCGCACCTTGTGCTCGGGCAGGCCCATCACAAAGGCGGTCATCAGCAGCCGCTCGACGTGCGGGTTCTGGTTGCTGACGTACAGCGTGTATTCGTCGTTGGCGCGGCTGTACGAGCCAATGGCGGCGCGGGGCTCCATCGCGTTGGGGATGAGGCGGTTGTTGACCAGATCCAGCTTCGTCACGTGCGCGGCGTTGGCAAATGCGGCGTCCACCGCGCCCTTGTCACCAATGGCCCATTTGTAGCAATGGTTGTCCGGCGCGGCGTCATGCAGCCCTGCGCCCGCCACGGTGCCTGCTGCGGCATCGGCCACACTGACCACAGCGGGCAACACGTCGTAATCCACCTCCACCAGCTCGGCCGCATCACGCGCCTGCTGCTGCGTCAGCGCCACGACGATGGCCACGTGGTCGCCCACATAGCGCACCTTGCCCTGCGCCAGGATGGGGTGCGGCGGCTCCTTCATGGGCTGACCGTCGGTGCTGGTGATGAGCCAGCCGCAAGGCAGGCCGTTGATGTTGTCGGCCGCCACATCGGCACCGGTGAACACGCCCAGCACGCCCGGCGCGGCCTTGGCCGCTTCCACATTGATGCTGTTGATCTTGGCGTGTGCGTGCGGCGAGCGCACAAACACCGCATGGCTTTGCGCCGCCAGCACCACGTCGTCGGTGTACTGGCCCGCGCCGGTCAGGAAGCGGTAGTCTTCCTTGCGCTTGAGCGATTCGCCGATGTGCGGCAGCTTGGAAAAGTCGGATGCACCCATGGTTCTTCTCCTTTGTGTTTACGCTGAAGCCATGGCCTTTTGGCCAACCTGCACTGCGCGCACGATGTTCTGGTAGCCCGTGCAGCGGCAGATGTTCCCTTCGAGCAGCTCGCGGATCTCGCCTTCGCTGGCGTTGGGGTGGTTCTTGCACAGGTCCACCGCACTCATCACCATGCCCGGGGTGCAGAAGCCGCATTGCAGGCCGTGGCATTCCTTGAACGCGGCCTGCATGGGGTGCATGGTGCCGTCGGGGGTGGCCATGCCTTCGATGGTGGTCACCTCGGCCCCCTGGGCCTGCACCGCCAGCATGGCGCAGGATTTGACGGCCCTGCCATTCACATGCACCGTACACGCCCCGCACTGGCTGGTGTCACAACCCACATGGGTGCCGGTGAGCAACAGGTGCTCTCGCAACGCATGGACAAGCAGGGTATTGGGGGGGACGTCAACACTGGCAGCGCGCCCGTTGACCGTGAACTGGACTTGCATCTGGCTGTCTCCTGAATAGGTTTTGGCTGGACAAGAACGTGTTGACGATCTCGCAGGGGATCGCGTTGGAGCGCAATCGGGATGAGTGGATGCTTCGGGTGCGCCGCATGGGCTCATGCCCATCCAAGCAGCCGGAGCGTCCAATCGCCCGATTTCGCTCCAACCCTTCGGGCATTGGTCTTGGCGGGCGGTCTGCTGCGTTGCGGCGCTTGTGGATAGCCGAGCTATCCACTGCGCACCGCGCCTAGCATCCCATCCCGCCAAGACCGCTGCGCGACCCCTGGGAGATCGTCAACACGTTCTTCGCGCATCTTCTGCCGCGCCCCACCACCCATCCCTAGGGACAACCCTAGATTTCCGGCAGCCCCGGCCGGATATTCTCAAAATGAAACATGTTGCAGCGCACACCAGCGCATCATGCGCAGCTCAAGGATTCGGTTCACCATGCTGTCCTCCGCGCCCACCTCCCCCGCCCACCGCCACGCACTGATTGCACAGGCGCGCCAAAGCTTGCTGGCGGATGGCGCAGCGCCCCTGCGGGCCGAGGTGGAGCCATGGATTGCACGGTCGTGGCAACGCTGCCTGGCCCAGGGGCTCAACCCCACCCACCGTGTGGCATTTGACGCCGTCAGCGCCACGGCGTTGCGCCGTAGCCAGGAGCAAAACCACCACCTGCTGCGCGCGGCACGGCCCGTGCTGCAACAGCTCACCCGCGCGATTGCGGGCATGCACTACTTCGCCATGCTGACGGACGCACGCGGCATCGTGGTGGACGTGCAAGGCCATTGCGACCCGGGCGACCCGCGCGCCAGCGCCATTGGCCGCGTGGGCATCGACCTGTCGGAAGCGGCAGTGGGCACCACAGCCATCGGCGCTGCGCTGGCCGAACTACAGCCGGTGTGGCTGCACCGGGGCGAACACTTCTTTGATGACAACGCCAGCTACAGCTGTGCAGGCGCACCGCTGTTCGACCCGCAGGGCCAGTGTGTGGGCATGCTGGACCTGACCGGCGTGGATGTGCCCGAGCGGCCCGAGCTGCGCCACCTGGTGGCCCGATCGGCCCGCGCCATGGAAGACGCCTTGCTGCTGCAATTGCCCCATGCCCTGCTGCTGCGCGTGAACTGGCCCGGCGGCCCGCTGGGCAGCGAGGGCGACGGCCTGCTGGCACTGGACGGCGATGGATTTGTGGTGGGCTGCAACAGCATGGCCCGCCAACTGGTGCCCCAGCCACTGCGCACCCCGGGTGCGCCCACCCACGCCAGCGACCTGCTGGCCATGCCGTGGGCCATGTTGTTCGATGCTGCGCGGCGGCACCCGGCGCAGCCGATCGATTTGCCCCTGTGGTCGGGCCTGCGCCTGCAGGCGCTAGCGCAACGGCCAGAAAACACCCGTGGCGCCAGCCAGCCTGTTGCCACCCTGTCCCAGGCGCTGGCGGGCGCCCCGCCCACGGCCGCACCGCTGCGCGAGGCTGAAACCGCCCTGATTCGCCAAGCCGTGCAAGACGCCCGTGGCAATGTGGCAGAAGCGGCCCGGGTGCTCGGCATCAGCCGCGCCACGGTGTACCGCAAACTGGGCCATCCCAAGGGGCTGTGATCGGCGGCTGCGGCACCTGCCAACAAGGCGTAGCAGATATTTGCATTAAATTGGCCGCTAGCGCTTACCCAGCAAGCGCCAATAGCTATAAAATGTATAGCCCAATTCCCACAACGGGCCCAGTCTCAGACCTCGGCCAAGGCCAGGACCACGGCGTTGTCTTCCACCACCAGCACGACCGGGCTGCCCGCGCGCAGGCCACTGCCGGGCGCCGCAAAACCCACCATCTGCAAGCCACCCGACAGCTCGGCAGACACCTCATCGCCCGACTCGCCCCGCACCACGCGCGTGGCTTTTGCGGGCAGGCGGTGGATGCCGGGTGCATCGGCCACCGCAGACCCGGACGCTGATGCCAAACGACCACCCCGCTCCACGCGCACGGCCGTGGCCTTGCACAGCGTCTGCACGGCAAGCCCTGGCTGCAGGCCCAGCAGCTCCGCACTCTCGCGGGTGATGCGCGCGGCCAGTGCTGCAGGCACGCCCATTGCGGCACCGTCGCCATCGCCCGCATTACCCAACCGCAGGTGCACCGCCACGATCTGCCCCTGCACCACCAGCCGCTCCACCACACATGGCAACTGGTTGCGCATGCTGGTGCGCACCGCCAGCCGCGCCAGCGCAGGGCCCGCATGGGGCGTGGCCTGCCAGCGCGACAGCACAGCGCCCCGCGCCTGCGCCATCGCGTCGGCCGCAGCCAGCAGCTGGTGCCCCGCCTCGGTCAGCTGCGCACCGCCGCCCCCTGCCCCACCCACCGCGCGTGCCACCAGCGGCGTGCCCGCCAGATTGGTCAGCGTGTCCACCGCCTGCCACGCGGCCTTGTAGCTCACGCCCACGGCACGCGCGGCCTGCGAGATGGAGCCGCAGGTGCCAATCTGGCGCAGGATGTCGATGCGTTTGTCGGCCAGGGCATGGCCCAGCGCATCCGTGAGAGAAAGAGAAACAGGCATGCGCGGATGATGCCTGAGCTCTCCCTTCACGCCGCCTTGCGGCGCAGCCCCGTGACAGGCTTTGCCAGCTTCTGCTGGCGCTCCAGCGCGCCAGTCGCTGCTGCCTTCAGCAGCCGCTGAAAGGAGGGGCACTGCGCATGGCTCTCGGCCGGGCAGGCTGCCGCATGCCGCAGACCGTTGCTCATGGCCTTGAGGCGTTTGACCATGGCATCGAGTTCATCGGCCTTGGCCGACAGCAGTTGCCGGTCAATGCTGGGCTCGCCGCTGGGCAAAAACATGGCACGGATGTCGTCCAGCGAGAACCCGGCCGATTGTCCTAGCGCAATCAGCGCCAGCTGGTCCAGCACGCCCGGCGCAAAACGACGGCGCTCGCCAGGTTGGCCTACAGAGTGGATCAACCCCTTTTCCTCGTAATACCGCAGCGTGGAGGCCCGCAGCCCGGAGCGTTTGGCGACTTCGGCAATGTCCATCAAAAAACCCCTTGACTTCAAGTTGACTTGAACTTCTATATTCCCTTCAAAACCTCCTTCCGTCAACTTTTCGAGGTGCTTTGATGACACTCCCACTGCAAGAATTTCCCCTCGCGATGCTGATCGGCATCGGCGCCACCGCCGTCATGGACGCATGGCTTTTGCTGCTCAAGCATCTGGGCGTCCCCACCCTCAACTTCGCCTTCATCGGCCGCTGGGTGGGCCATCTGTTTCGGGGCCAGTTTGCCCATGCCGCCATCGCCAAGGCGGTGCCCATCCGGGGGGAATTGGCCTGGGGCTGGCTCACGCACTACGCCGTGGGCATGGCGTTTGCCACCGTGCTGGTCGGCCTCCAGGGCGCCGACTGGGTACGCAGCCCCACCCTGCTGCCCGCGTTGGCCGTGGGCGTCTGCACCGTGGCGGCGCCGCTGCTGGTGATGCAGCCCGCCATGGGCTCGGGCTTTGCGGCATCGCGCACGCCCACGCCGCTCAAGAACTGCCTGCGCAGCTTGGCCAACCACACCGTCTTTGGCTTCGGCCTGTACCTGTCTGCGCTCGCCATCGCACTGATTTCTCGATGACGGTTCTGCGCATTTTTCCCCTCGAAATCACTTGTTTGGAACCCATGCCATGAAAACCATCGCCATCATTTATCACAGCGCCCACGGGCACACCGCACACATCGCCCGCCACGTTCTGGAGGGCGCCCAGGGCGTTTCCGGCATCCATGCCGAGTTACGCCAAGCCGAAGACCTGGCCCATGCACCCGACTGCCTGTTGCACTACGACGGCTTCATCCTGGGCTCGCCCACCTACCTGGGCGGAGTCTCCGGTCCGTTCAAGACCTTCATGGACGCCACCGGCCGTCTGTGGAAAACGCAGCAGCTCAAGAACAAGCTCGCGGCGGGCTTCACCGTGTCGTCGCTGCCAGCGGGCGACAAGCAGTCCACACTGCTGTCGATGTGGGTGTTTGCCATGCAGCACGGCATGGTGTGGGTGGGCAACCCCATCCTGCCCGAGCAGCACACCGGGGTTCCGTATGACGAAGCAGCCAACCGGCTGGGATCCTGGTCGGGCCTGATGGCGCAGGCAGGCCATGGGGCGGCAGCGGATGCGTTTGTGCCAGGCGATACCAAGACCGCCCGCATGTTTGGGCGGCATTTCGCCGAGACCTTGCAGCGCCTGGGCGGTGTGGCGGCACACCAACCCGCTGAGGCGGTGGCTGCATGATCCCCGCCCGCTACGGCCCCGTGCTGTTCAGCTTCATCCTGTCGGGCGTGATGTCGCTGCTGGTGTCCGGCATCTCCACCTTTCGAGCCGCGCAGGTGGACCAGGGGTTTCTAGGCCTCTGGGCGGGCGCGTGGCTCACGGGGTGGCTGTTCGCCTTCCCGGCGGTCATGCTGGCAGCGCCGCTGGCCCGCAAGCTGGTGGCGCGGGTCGTCGCGCGTGATGGATAGACAGAGGCAGGCAGGGAAAACGCACGACCTTGCCTATACTCTCGCTATTCCATAAACGAATAGCGCTTTTGCGCCAGCCACCATGCCCCACCTCGCCGCATCCATGATCCGCACCCTCGCCCGTGCTGGTGTTGCATGGGCCATGCTAGGGGTGGCACATGCCGACACCGTCTCGGTCGCGGTGGCCGCCAATTTCACGGCACCCATGCAGAAGATCGCCGCAGCTTTTGAGGCCGACACGGGCCACAAGGCCGAGCTCTCGTTCGGTGCCACCGGCAAGTTTTACGCGCAGATCACCCACGGGGCGCCGTTTCAGGTGCTGCTGTCGGCCGACGACACCACGCCTGCCCGGCTGGAGCGCGAGGGCAAGGCCGTAGCCCACTCGCGCTTTACCTATGCCATCGGCACGCTGGTGCTGTGGAGCGCACAACCCGGCACCGTGGATGCCAAGGGCGATGTGCTCAAGTCGGGTGATTTCAAGCACCTGGCCATTGCCAACCCCAAGCTGGCGCCCTATGGCGCGGCGGCCCTGCAGGTGATGGAAAAGCTGGGCGTGGCGACGGCCCTGCAGCCGCGCCTGGTGCAAGGCGAGAACATCGCCCAGACCTTCCAGTTTGTCTCCACCGGCAATGCACAACTGGGCTTTGTGGCGCTGTCGCAGGTGATGGCCGATGGGAAGATCCGCAGTGGCTCGGCCTGGCAGGTGCCGGCGAGCCTGCACGAACCCATCCGGCAAGATGCCGTGCTGCTGATGCCAGGCAAGGACAGCGCCGCGGCCAGCGCACTGCTGACCTACCTTCGCGGCAGCAATGCACGCGCAATCATTCAATCGTACGGCTATAGTTTCTGACCGCCTATAGCCCCATCGACGGATCGCCCATCTTCATGCCATTTTCCAGCGCTGATCTGGCTGCCATCGGCCTCACGCTGCGGCTAGCGGGCACCACCATGGTGCTGCTGCTGGTGCTGTGCACGCCGCTGGCCTGGTGGCTGGCGCACACGCCGTCGCGCTGGCGCGGCCCGGTGTCGGCCGTGGTGGCGCTGCCGCTGGTGCTGCCGCCCACGGTGATCGGCTTTTACCTGCTGGTCACGCTCGGCCCCAACGGCCCCCTGGGGCAGTTCACGCAGTGGTTGGGGCTCGGCACCCTGCCCTTTACCTTCTGGGGGTTGGTGGTGGGCTCGCTCATCTATTCGCTGCCTTTTGCGGTGCAGCCTCTGCAGCACGCTTTTGAAGCCATCGGCCGGCGCCCGCTGGAGGCTGCGGCCACGCTGGGCGCAGGGCCGCTGGACCGTTTCTTCACCGTAGCGCTGCCGCTAGCGCGCCCCGGGCTCATCACCGCCGCGATCCTGAGCTTTGCGCACACGGTGGGCGAGTTTGGTGTGGTGCTCATGCTGGGCGGCAACATCCCGGGTGTCACGCGCGTGGTGTCTGTGCAGATTTACGACCACGTCGAGGCGCTGGAATACACCCAGGCGCACTGGCTGGCGGGCGGCATGGTGCTGTTTTCGTTTGTAGTGCTGCTGGGGCTGAACCTCACCCGCCGCAAAACCTTGTCGATGGTGCAGTGATGACCACCACTGCATCTTCGGCACAGATCACCGCGCAACTGACGCTGACCCGCCCCGGGTTTACGCTGAATGTGGACCTGCAATTGCCCGGCCGGGGTGTGACCGCCCTCTTCGGCCCCTCGGGCTGCGGCAAGACCACCTGCCTTCGCACGATTGCCGGTCTGGAGCGCGCGCAACCTGGGCGTGTGGAGGTCAACGGCGAGGTGTGGCAGGACGATGCACAGACCATCTGGCGCGCCACACACGAGCGGGGCCTGGGCTATGTGTTCCAGGAGGCCAGTCTGTTCGACCACCTGAGCGTGCGTGGAAACATCGACTACGGCCTGAAGCGCACGCCCCCCGCACGCCGCAAGGTGGCGCTGGAGCAGGCGGTGGACTTGCTGGGCATCGCCCCCCTGATGGACCGCAAGCCCCAGGCCTTGTCGGGCGGCGAGCGCCAGCGCGTGGCCATCGCCCGTGCGCTGGCCACCAGCCCCCGCCTGCTGCTGATGGACGAGCCCCTGGCTGCGCTGGACGCCCAGCGCAAGGCAGAGGTCCTGCCCTATCTGGAACGGTTACAACACACCCTCGACATCCCCATGCTGTATGTGAGCCACGCCATCGACGAGGTGGCAAGTCTGGCCGAGCACATGGTGCTGTTGCGTGAGGGCCGTGTACTGGCCCAGGGCCGCACCAACGAACTGATCGTGCGGCTGGACCTGCCCCTGGCCCATGGCGACACTGCCGCCACGGTGATCGAAGGCACGGTGCAACAGCACGACCCGCAGGACCACATCACGACCGTGGCATTCAGCGGTGGGCACCTGATGCTGGTCAGCCCCAGGGCACACGCCACGGGCGAGCCCATCCGGCTGCGGGTGCAGGCGCGTGATGTAAGCCTGGCACTCACCGCACCCTGCGACACCAGCATCCTCAATGTGCTTCCAGCCACGGTGGTGGCGCTGGGCGAAGACAGCCCCGGGCAAATGATGGTGGCCCTGGATGCAGGCACCATACGGCTGCTGGCGCGGGTCACGCAACGCTCGGCCCAGGCGCTGGCGCTGGCGCCCGGCCAACCCGTATTTGCACAGGTGAAGGGCATTGCCATCGTGAACTGATGGGCAGCGCAATCCGGGCCTCCCTCCGAAGGCCCCACAGGCGAACCCAGTGGCCACCACGGCCTCCCATCGGTCGTATGATGACCGTCAAAAAACAAGGGTGGGAACAAGGGGTGGAAATGGTTTCAATCTGGCACGACGCCACCATGGCGTTTGCAGTGGGGTTTCCGCCGCTGCTCCAAAGCCTGCTGTTCTGGATCTTCGCGTCGCTGGTGGTGCATGTGTGCCAGCGTCTGGTCGAACACACGGCGTTTTCGGTCGATCCATCGAGCCGCCGCATCAGCGCCTCGCAAGCTGCCCTGTGCATTGGCTGCATTGTCTGGGCCCTGGATGTGGTGGGTCTGTTCATGTATGCCGAGCTGGCGCACCACGTGCTGGAGCTGGTGCCCGCCCTCAGTGGCCTGCTGATCATGGCGGTGAGTGCGCGACTCACCATTCCGACACTCAGCACCAGCGCCAGCAAGGCGCGCATTGTGGTGGCCGGTGTGTGGCTGGCGGCTGGCATGCTGACGGGGCACTTTGCGATCACCTGGGGCCACGTGCAGAGTTTTTCGCAGGTCAATGTGCTGGCGATCATGGCGTCCATGGCCACGGCCGTGGCCCTTGCGGCGTGCACCGCAATCCGGCACCGCTCGGCCAAGCTCAGCATGCTCACGCCCCGCTACCGCGCACAAACCTGGGAAGACAAGGTTCTGTGCGGCGCCGCCATCCTGGTGCTGCACTGGATGCTGGTCAACACCTTTGCACTGCACCTGGGCGACCCGAGCGGTGAGTCCGACGGCATTGCGCTGCTGGTCACCGTGCTGGTCTTTGCCATTGCCGTAGCGTTGGAACAGATGAGCAACATGCGCTCGGACGCTGGCCGCCAGCAGCTCTTGCGACGCGGGCTGTCGATGATGCGGTCATCGGCCACGGCGCAAAACGCCCAGCGCGACATGCAGCTGTCGCTCATTGCGGACCATTTGCACCGGCTTCTGCACCCGGAAAACCTGGCGCTGCACTTTCAGCCCATCGTCGATTTTCAGCAGCGTGGCGTGCAGTTCGAAGCCCTGCTGCGCATGACCGACAAGACCCTGGGCGCCATCAATCCTGAAACCTTCCTGCTGGTGTGCGAGCTGCAGGGCAAGACGCCCGAAGTGGACCGGATGATCCTGCGCAACGCACTCGACAGTGCCAAGGCCTGGCAAGCCCAGGGCCTGAACGGCACGACCATCAGCGTGAACGTGGCCCCCATCACGCTGCTGGACGACCGCTTTGCCCCGTGGCTGCGTGAAGAACTGGCCCTGCGCGGCCTGCCGCCGCGCACCCTCAAACTCGAAATGACCGAACACGCCATCATTGCGCTGGGCACGGAGATGGTGGCAGCCATCCACACACTCAGCGCCATGGGTGTTGTGGTGTGGATGGACGACTTTGGCGCCGGCTACTCGTCGCTGGGCATGCTGGCCGACCTGCCGATTGCAGGCATCAAATGCGACCGGCTCTTTGTGCGAAAGCTGCCGCAGGACAGCCGGCGGCAGATGCTGCTGCGGCATATCAGCGCGCTGGCCGGCGAGTTCGGCCTGTCTGTGGTGGTGGAAGGCGTGGAGACCGTGGAGGAGCTGCAGACGCTGGCCGCCATTGGGCTGCACTGCATCCAGGGCTACGTGTTCAGCAAACCCATTCCAGCAGCCCACGTACCCGACTGGCACCACACCCACATGCAGCCCCAGCGCGCAGCGCTGCAGGCCTTGCTGCGCCCGGCGGGTTCCACACCGTTTTCAGCACTCCCGCCCGCCCCCGGACTCTGAACCCATGGCAACACTCAAAACACTGGTCCTGGGCGGGTACGGCAACTTTGGCGCACGCATCTGCCGCGCGCTGGCAGGCGACGCGGCCACGCGCCACCACATCGCCCTGCTGGTGGCGGGCCGCGACGCATCCCGCGCCCAGGCCTTGGCGAACACACTGGGCCACGGCGTCCAGGGCGTGGCCCTCGACCACCAGGCCCCGGGCCTTGCTGCCACCTTGCGCGAATGGGGCGTGGATCTGGTCATCCACACTGCGGGGCCTTTTCAGGCGCAGGGTTACAGCGTGGCCCAGGCCGCCGCTGAGGCGGGCGCGCACTACATCGACCTGGCCGATGGCCGCCGTTTTGTGTGCGACTTTCCAGCTGCCATGCAGGCCGCGTTTACCGCCGCCGGACGCACCGCCATCGCTGGCGCCAGCACCGTGCCCGCGCTGTCCTCGGCCGTCATCGACCACCTGTGCGCGGACTGGCAGTGCATTGACAGCATCGACATCTGCATCGCCCCCGCGCAACGCGCGCCACGCGGACAGGCCACGCTGGCGGCCGTGCTGAGCTACTGTGGCCTGGCCATCGATGTGTGGCAAGACGGCCGCTGGCAGCCGAAACGGGGCTGGGCGCAGCCCACGCCGGTCCAGTTCCAGCGGCTGCAACCGCGCCTGGGGGCGGTCTGCGACATCCCGGATCTGGAAATTTTCCCGGCCCATTACAAAGCCCGCGACCGCGTCACCTTCCGCGCAGCGCTGGAGGTGGGCCTGGCACAGAGAGCCTTCGCCACCCTTGCAGCGCTGCGCCATTGGGGCGTGCTGCCCCACCCCGAAAAGCTGGCCTGGCTGATACACCACGCGGGCGGCGCGCTGGACTTTCTGGGCACGCCACTGGGCGGCATGGTGGTGCGCGTGGCGGGCACCGGTGCGCAAGGCCAGCCCCGCCGCCGCGCCTGGCACATTGCAGCCGACCACGACCATGGCCCCGAGATCCCCTGCATGGCCGCCATCCTGCTGGCGCGCCAACTGGCTGTTGGACAACCCTTGCCCACCGGCGCACACACCAGCACCAGCCTGCTGCCGCTGTCGGCCTTTGCACCCGAGTTTGCGAAGTGGGGCATGGTGACGGACATCGTGGAGGAGCCATGACCCCTGCCACCTATGCCTTGCTGCGCTGGAGCCTGGTGTTTGTGTGGCTGGCCACGGCCATCGTCAGCGTGGTGGAGTTGAATGGACAAAGCCGCGCACTGCTGGTCAGCCTGCCCCCAGCCTGGAGTACCCCAGGACTGGCTCACTTTCTGATCCTTGCGGGTGCCACCGCCGACGCCGTCATCGGCCTGTGGATGGCCTGGCGCCCCCGCAGGGCCGTCTACTTGGCGGCGCTGCTGCTCATGGGGGTCATGACGCTGTTGGCCACTTTCGTTGATCCGTCCTGGTGGCTGCACCCGCTGGGCCCGCTGACTAAAAACCTGCCCATCGCCGCCATCCTGCTTGTGCTGCTGCAAGACGCGACGACGACACCACCCAAGCCATGAGCCTGTACCTCACCCTCAAATGGCTGCACATCATCTCCAGCGTGCTGCTGGTGGGCACAGGGCTGGGCTCGGCGTTCTACATGTTCTTTACCAACCGCAGCGGCAATGTGCAGGCGCAGGCGGTGGTCACGCGCCTGGTGGTGCGGGCTGACTGGTGGTTCACCACGCCCACGGTGTTCCTCCAGCCCGCCACGGGGCTGGCCATGGCTGCGATGGCGGGCCTGCCCTGGAGCACGCCGTGGCTCGCGGTGTCTATGGCGCTGTACCTGGTGGCCGGTGCCTGCTGGCTGCCTGTGGTGTGGCTGCAGCTGCGCATGCGCGACATGGCGAAAGAGACTGCAGAGGCGGCGCAGTCCGCACAAGGCGGCGGCGTGCTGCCGCCCTTGTACTGGCGCTACGCCCGCTGGTGGGAGGCACTGGGCTACCCGGCCTTTGTGGCCATGGCCGTGGTGTTCTACCTGATGGTGAACAAACCCACCCTGAACTTCTGAACCTATCATCGCCCCATGCTGATCGAGACCCTGGACACTGCCCGCGACCTGGGGCGCCTGAAGGAAATCCTGGGCGTGATGGTGCGCCACGGGTTTGGCGACACCGTGCGCCGCCTGGGCCTGGCCGACCGGCTGGAGCGCGCGGGCCAGGCACTGAACTGGACCCACGCAGCAGACCTGGCCCGCGTGGAGCCGCCCGTGCAGGTGCGCCTGGCGCTCGAAGAGCTGGGCCCCGCGTTCGTCAAGTTTGGCCAGATCCTCGCGGGCCGGGCTGACCTGTTTGGCCCGGAGTGGATTGCAGAATTCGAGAAACTGCACAGCCAGGTGCCCGCTGTGCCCATCGATGCGCTGCGCCCGCAACTGCGCGAAGACCTGGGCGCCGATCCCGAAGCCGTCTTTGCCTGGTTTGACACGACACCGCTGGCCGCCGCATCGATTGCGCAAGTGCACCGCGCGCGCCTGCAGGACGGCAGCGAAGTCATCGTCAAGATCCGCCGCCCCGGCATTGCGGACACCATCCAGGCCGACCTGCGCCTGCTGCAGCGCCTGGCCGCGCTGGCCGAGGCCGAGCTGCCCGCGCTCAAGCCCTACCGGCCCCAGCAACTGGTGCGCGAGTTCGCGCGCTCATTGCGCCGCGAGCTGGACCTGGCCGGCGAATGCCGCCAGGCCGAGCGCATTGCCACCAACATGGCCGCGCTGCCCCACATCGTGATCCCGCGCGTGCACTGGGCCTACACGCGCGAGCGCATCAACGTGCAGGACTTCATTGACGGCACACCCGGCGGAGCCCTGGCGGCGCTGACGCCCGAGGCCGGGTTTGACCGCACCGTGCTGGCGCAGCGGGGCGCGCAGGCCGTGCTGCAGATGATCGTGAAGGACGGCGTTTTCCACGCCGATCCGCACCCCGGTAACGTGTTCTACCTGCCCGGCAACCGCATTGCCTTCATTGACTTTGGCATGGTGGGCCGCCTGTCGCAGCGCCGGCGCGACGAGCTGCTGCAGCTGCTGCTGGGCCTGGTCGAACACCAGCCTCAGGCCGTGGCCGACGTGCTGCTGGACTGGACGGGCGACGCGCAGGGACTGAACCTGGGCCAGCTCGAAACCGAGATCGAGGCCTTTGTGGACCAGTACCACGGCGTGCCGCTGGCACAGCTGAGCCTGGGCCAGATGCTGGCCGACGTGACGGCCATCCTGCGCGAGCACCACCTGGGCCTGCCATCCGACCTGGCGCTGCTCATCAAGGCCTTCATCTCGCTCGAAGGCATGGGACGCAACCTGGACCCGGACTTTCATATGGCCACCGAAGCCCTGCCGCTGCTCAAGCAAGTGGTGCGCGAGCGCTACGAGCCCAAGGTGCTGGCCGGGCGCGCGTGGAGCACCCTGCGGCGTGCACTGGCCACGGTGGAGCAGTTGCCCGACGACATCGGGCGGCTGCTGCGCAATGCGCGGCGCGGGCACCTGCAGGTGGGCATCGAGCTGGCGCACCTTAAGCGTGTGGGCGATCAGATCGACCGGTCGGCCAACCGGCTGGCCATGGCGCTGGTGATTGCGGCGCTGATCATCGGCTCGTCCATCGTGATGACCGTGAAGGGTGGGCCTACGCTGTTTGGCCTACCAGCGTTTGGCTTCCTGGGGTTCTTTGGTGCCGTGGTGTGTGGCCTGTGGCTGGTGCGGGCCATCTGGCGCAGCAGCCACCACCGCGATGACGACTGAGCGCTGCAAAAAACACGCCGCGGCTCCCCACCAGGTGGGGAGCCGCGGGTGTGCAAGCCCGCAGCACGTCAACGGACTGCAACTCGGTCAGGGTTGCCCAAACCCCATCCGCTGCAGCACGGCCTGGGCGGCCGGTTGGCGCAGCGCACTGGCAAACA
The DNA here is from genome assembly GCF_057586455.1 of Acidovorax sp. SRI_002. Taxonomy (NCBI): domain Bacteria; kingdom Pseudomonadati; phylum Pseudomonadota; class Betaproteobacteria; order Burkholderiales; family Comamonadaceae; genus Acidovorax; species Acidovorax sp. SRI_002. The sequence continues at coordinate 67,050 of NZ_JBYCZW010000011.1, forward strand.
CCTGCGCCGCAGCGGGCGCGTCGGCGCGTACGGTCAGGCCATACGCAGCGCCCACCTGCAGCGCTGCAGGCAGCTGCACCACGCGCAGGCGCGGCACCTCGGCCTGGGCCGCTACCGCGTTGGTGCAGTAGGTCAAAAACACATCGGCCTGGCGCTGGTCCATCACCCAGGCATAGGTGCCGCGGCCTGCAGGCGGCTTGGGCGAATCCGCGCCACCCGTGAGCTTCAGGGCCTTGGCATCCAGCTGCGCGTAGGCACCCGGCTGAATCTTGTCGGCTTGGCGAAACAGCGCCCAAGCGTAGTCGCCCGACGGGTCGGCCTTGGGCGTGGATGTGCCCACGCGCACATCGCTGCGCAGCATAGTGGCCAGCAAGGTGTCAGGGGTGGCGCTGATCTGCTCGCTGGTCAGCGCACACAGCGCATTGCGCGTGAACACCACAGGCGCTTGCCAACCGCCCCGGGCCGCCAGGCGCTGCGGGTGGTCGGTGTCGGCCGAAGCAAAGACCTGTGCGGGCTCGCCCTTTTCGATGCGCTCGCGCAACAGGCCTGAGGCGCCGAAGGTCAGCGCCACCTTCTGGCCCGTGCGGGCCTCGTGGTCGCGCGCGATCTCAGTGAAAGCCTCGCGCAGGCTGCCAGCGGCATACACCTGCACGGGAGCAGCGTCAGCCATGGGAGCCTTGGCGGGCGCCACCGCACAACCGGCCAGGGCCAAGGCCAGACCGGTGGCCGCAGCGGCTACGGCTGCCTGTGAACGGGTTGCCATGGAGGCCGCTCACTGCGCTGCGTTCGGGAAGAACAGCTGCTCGCCGCCGATCTTGTAGCCCGCAATGGCCTGCTGGCCGGCGGGCGACACCACCCAGTCCACAAACTTCTGCGCGTCTTGCGTCTTCACATGCGGGTGCTTGGCGGGGTTCACCACCATCACACCGTATTGGTTGAAGAGCTTGGTGTCGCCCTCCACCAGAATGGCCAGGTCCGCGCGGTTCTTGAAGTTGAGCCAGGTGCCACGGTCGGCCAGCACATAGGCCCCGCTCGATGCCGCAATGTTGAGCGCAGGGCCCATGCCGCAGCCACACTCCTTGTAGCCGCTGCCTTTTGAGGTATTTGCGGCATCGGCACCGGCGAGCTTCCAGTAGCGCAGCTCGGCCGCGTGGGTGCCGCTCTTGTCGCCGCGCGAGATGAAGTTGCCATTGGCGGCCGACAGCTTCTGCAGGGCCTGCACGATGTCCTTGCCTTTGGTGCCTACCGGGTCGTTCTTGGGACCGATGAGGATGAAGTCGTTGTACATCACCGGGTAGCGCTTCACGCCCCAGCCATCGGCCACAAACTTTTCTTCGGCCACCTGGTCGTGCACAAACAGCACGTCGGCATCGCCGCGGCGCGCCATATCGAGCGCCTGGCCGGTGCCCAGCGCCACCACTTTCACGTCCAACCCACTGGCCTTCTTGAATTCAGGCATCAGGTGGCCGAACAGCCCGGACTGCTCCGTAGATGTGGTGGACGCCATGGTGATGCTCTGCGCAAGCACCGGGCCGGATACTACAAATATGATAGCTGCTAGCGCTTTATGGATAAGCGCTAGGCCATAAAAAGGCTTGAAATTTTTCATCACCGGGCCGCCCCAAGATGAAAAAGCCCCCTGGCGGGGCAGCGACCCCACGAAGTGGGGAGCGTGGGGGTCAATTCTTGTCATACCAGTTCTCCTTTGACAAACAGACGGGCGGCCTCCGGCAAGGGGCCGTTGAAAAAGTCGTGCACGGGCAGGTCGGCCACCAGGCGGCCGTGCTCCAGATAGATCACGCGGCTGGCCAGACGCTTGACCTGGCCCAGGTTGTGGCTGCTGAAGACCATGGTCACGGGGTGGGCCGGGCCTGCTGCGCTGTGGCTGGCGGCAAAGTCGGCCATCAGGGCCTCAACCTCGCGCTTGGCATGGGGATCGAGGCTGGCGGTGGGTTCGTCCAGCAGCAGCACATCGGGCCGCAGCGCCCAGGCGCGGGCCAGCGCCACACGCTGCTGCTGCCCGCCCGATAGGGTGCGCGCGTTCTGCGCGGCGATGTCGGCCAGGCCCACGCGCTGCAGTGCCGTGAGGGCCTGAAGCCGCGCATCGCGCCAGCGCGTGCCGCGCAGCCACAGCGCCAGCGCCACGTTGTTCTGCGCGCTGGTGCGCAGCATGTGCGGGCGCTGGAACAGCATGGCCTGCTGCAAGGTGGCATCGCACTGAAAGCCTCCGCCCGCCGCATCCGCCAAGCCGTGCAGCACGCGCAGCAGCGTGCTTTTGCCACTGCCATTGGCGCCCACCAGTGCCACACGCTCGCCGGGCGCGATGCACAGCGAGACCAGGTCCAGCGCCTGCACGCGGCCGTAGCGCACGGACACCTGGCGCAGATCCACCCACGAAGGGGCCAACGGCGCGTTCACGCGGCCACCCCCACCGGCGTGCTGGACGCAGAGCCATCCACCCGTTCGCGCCAGCGGCGCACCAGCGCGATCAGCACGTTGAGCGCCAGCACCACGGCCAGCAGGATGATGCCCAGCGCCAGCGCCAGGGGCAGGTCACCCTTGCTGGTCTCCAGCGCAATGGCGGTGGTCATCACACGCGTGAAGCCGTCGATGTTGCCGCCCACGATCATCACCGCACCCACCTCGGAGATCGCACGGCCAAACGAGGCCAGCAGCACCGTGAGCAGCGCATAACGCTCGTCCCAGGCCAACAGCAGGGCGCGCAGCAGCGGGCCCGCGCCCATCGACCGCAACTGCTCGCCATGCGCGCGCTCGGCGTCTTCCACCGTCTGGCGTGTGAGCGCAGTGACCACCGGCAGCACCAAAATGGCCTGCGCCAGTACCATGGCCTTGAAGCTGAACAGCCAGCCCAGCGAGCCCAGGGGCCCGCTGCGTGACAGCACCAGGTACACCACGAGCCCCACCACCACCGACGGTACCGCCAGCAAGGTGTTGAGTACCGCCAGCACGGCACCGCGCCCGGCAAAGCGGGCGACGCCGAGCCAGGCGCCCAGCACCAGGCCCACGCCACAGGCGATCAGGCATGCGGTGGCGCTGACGGACAAGGAGCGGCCCACGATGGTCCACAGGACGGGGTCGGAGGAGAGGGTGAGTTGCAGCGCTGTGCTCGCGCTTTCGGTGAGGGTGGACATGGGGCCTTGTGATCGGGTTCAGCTATCGTAGGCACCTCACCAATATCCAGCGATATGAACGTCCGTGCATAGGGTCCAACTTCACTACACGCTCAGCCGCGATGCAGGCAATGCGCTGATCCGCAACCCACTGCCCGAACTGCTGCAGGCCGTGGCCGAGCAGGGCTCCATCTCGGGCGCGGCGCGCGCGCTGGACCTGTCCTACCGCCATGTCTGGGGCGCCCTCAAGCGCTGGGAGGAGCAATTGGGCGGCGAGCTGATCATCTGGGGCAAGGGGCAGTCGGCGCAGCTCAGCGAGTTCGGCACCAAGCTGCTGTGGGCCGAGCGCCAGGCCCAGGCGCGGCTGGCCCCGCAGATCGCCGCGCTGCATGCCGACCTGGAGCGCGCGTTTGCCGTGGCCTTTGACCCCAACGCCCACGTACTCACCCTGTACGCCAGCCATGACGATGCGCTGGTGGCGCTGCGCACCCACGCCGCCGCGCAGGCCGATGCGGGCGCGCTACACCTCGATATCCGCTTCACCGGCAGTGTGGATGCGATCCGTGCGCTGAATGAGGGGCGTTGCACGCTGGCGGGTTTTCACACGGTGGAGCACCCCGCAGCCGATTCATTGACTGCGCGCACCTACAAGCCCCTGCTGCAGCCCGGGTTGCACAAGATCATCGGCTTTGCCCAGCGCACCCAGGGCCTCATCGTGGTACCGGGCAACCCGCTTGGGCTGGGCAGTCTGGCCGACGTGGCCCGCACCAGCGCCCGATTTCTCAACCGGCCACTGGGCACCGGCACCCGCGTGCTGCTCGACGACCTGCTGGCCCAGGCCGGCGTGGAGGCCCAGGCCATTCGTGGCTATGCGCTCAACGAACCGTCTCACACCGCCATTGCCCAGGCCGTGGCTGCGGGCGCGGCCGATGTGGGCATGGGTATTGAAGTGGCAGCCCGGGCGCGTGGGCTGGATTTTGTGCCGCTGGTGCACGAGCGCTACCACCTGGCCTGCCTGAAAGCCAGCCTGGACCAACCCGCCACGCTGGCCCTGCGCAACTTGCTGCAAACCCCCGCATGGCTGGCCCAGATGGCCACCTTGCCGGGCTACAGCCCCTGGCAGTGCGGCGAGGTGCAGGCCATGAACACGGTGCTGCCGTGGTGGCAGTTCACCCGCAAAAAGCGCACTTCCGAGCCTAGGAAGAAACCCTAATTGCTACTTTTTTTATAGCTACAGAATGAGTACCGGCTGCGGGATAACACCGTCACGCTGCCGTCAGCCTGGGCCTACAGTGCTCCGTAGAATCGCGCCGTTGTAAAAGTTTGTCGAATCGTTGCGCTTACCGGCGCGTGGGTCGGCATATCGCACGCAAAGCCTTTTTATTGGAGACACCATGCAGGCTCTACTGAAGTTATCAAGGGGGATCGACTGGCTTAACACCCAGGTCGGTAAATATGTGGTTTGGCTCATCCTGGCCTCCACAGTCATCAGCGGTGTGAACGCCGTGGTCCGCAAAGCGTTCAACATCAGCTCCAACGGTTTTCTGGAAATCCAGTGGTACCTGTTTGCCGCGTCGTTCCTGCTGGCCGCCGGATACACGCTGCTCCAGGGCGAACACGTGAAGGTGGACGTGATCTCCAGCCGCTTTTCCAAGCGCACCCAGATCTGGATCGACGTGTTCGGCTACATCGTCTTCCTCACGCCCATGTGCCTGGCGGTGCTCTGGTATGGCATTCCCTTCTTCACCCGCGCCCTCGCGTCGGGCGAAATGTCGAACAACGCTGGCGGGCTGATCCGTTGGCCTGTGTACCTGATGATGCCGCTGGGCTTCACCCTGCTGTGGTTGCAAGGCATCTCCGAACTCATCAAGCGCCTGGGGTTCCTGCAGGGCCTCATCGAAGACCCCACGGTCAAGAAGATTGAAAAAACGGCTGAAGAAGAACTGGCCGAATCCATCCGCAACCTGGCCGAAGCCGCCAAGGGCAACGGCAAGAACAAGAGCGAGGCCGCCTGAGCGGAGCACACACCATGGAATTTCTCGCCCATAACCTCGCACCCATCATGTTCGCGGGGCTCATCTGCTTTTTGCTGGTGGGCTTCCCGGTCGCCTTCAGCCTGGGCGCCTGCGGACTTTTCTTCGCCTTCATCGGCATTGAATTGAACGTGCTGCCCGAAGCCCTGCTGCAAGCCGTGCCGCTGCGCATCTTCGGCATCATGCAGAACGACACCCTGCTGGCCATTCCGTTCTTCACGCTCATGGGGCTCATACTGGAGCGAAGCGGGATGGCGGAGGACCTGCTCGACACCATCGGACAGCTGTTCGGCCCCATCCGTGGCGGCCTGGCACTGGCCGTGATCTTCGTGGGTGCGCTGCTGGCAGCCACCACGGGCGTGGTGGCTGCATCGGTGATCTCGATGGGCCTGATCTCGCTGCCCATCATGCTGCGCTATGGCTATGACCGGCGACTGGCTGCGGGGGTGATTGCGGCCTCCGGCACGCTGGCGCAGATCATTCCCCCCTCTCTGGTGCTCATCATCATTGCCGACCAGATGGGCCGCAGCGTGGGCGACATGTACAAGGGCGCCTTCGTGCCCGGCCTGATGCTCACCGGCTTCTATGCGCTCTACGTGATTCTGCTGGCCATCTTCAAGCCCCAGTGGGTGCCCGCCATCCCGCCCGAAGCGCGCACGCTGCGGGACGACAATGGCAAGAGCGGTGTGACTTCGCTGCTGGTGCTGACCGGCATCTGCGTGGCGGCATCCATCTATGTGGCCAAGAACATGCCTGCCCTGCACACCTGGTGGTCCGGTGAAGCCGTGGACCGCGTGGCGCTGGACGAAACCATCGTGGTGTCCATGTGTTTTGGCGTGGCACTGGCCTTCGTGGCTGCCAGCATCAACAAGATCACCCGGATGGGCCTGCTCTCGCGGGCAGCAGAACGCGTGACCTTCGTGCTGATCCCTCCGCTGCTGCTGATCTTCCTGGTGCTGGGCACCATCTTCCTGGGCGTTGCAACCCCCACCGAAGGCGGCGCCATGGGCGCACTGGGCGCCGGCATCATGGCCGTCCTCCGCGGCCGCCTCACGATGTCGCTGCTGCGCCAGGCTGTCACCACCACCACCAAGCTGTCGTGTTTTGTGGTGTTCATCCTGGTGGGCGCCACGATATTCGGCCTGACCTTCCAGGGCGTGGACGGCCCGCTGTGGGTGGAGCACCTGATGACCGGCTTGCCAGGGGGCCAGCTGGGCTTCCTGATCGTCGTGAACGTCATGGTGTTCTTCCTGGCGTTCTTCCTGGACTTCTTTGAACTGTCCTTCATCGTCGTGCCCCTGCTGGCCCCCGTGGCCGACAAGCTGGGCATTGACCTGATCTGGTTTGGCGTGCTGCTGGCCATCAACATGCAGACGTCGTTCATGCACCCGCCGTTCGGCTTTGCGCTGTTCTACCTGCGCAGCGTGGCCCCGGCGAAGGAGTACATGGACAAGGTCACCAAGAAGATGATTGCGCCGGTCACCACCCCCCAGATCTACTGGGGTGCCATTCCCTTCCTGTGCATCCAGCTGCTGATGGTGGCTCTGGTGATCGCCTTCCCGGGCATTGTCTCCAGCGGGCTCGACGAGAAGCAGGTCTATGACCTCGACAAGGTCCGCATGGAAATGGAAGCCGCCATGCCCGACGCTAGCGCCGAAGCGGCCGATCCGACTGCCGGCATGGCAGGCGCTGCGGACCCCGCGCCTGCTCCTGCAGCAGACGACCCCCTGAAGGCACTGCAAGACTCCATGTCCACCGACAAGAAGTGAGCACACCGCTTGCAAGACGACCGTGATTCAGTCTGACCCGGGCCCCGCGCCCTGGTCCTCAAACCTCCGCAGATGGGAAACCTCTGCGGAGGTTTTTTTATGGAGCAGACGCGGAGGGGGTCCGGTGCGCCATGGATCATGGAGGTAGCGGTGGGGCATCGACTTTGGCACATCGCGCAAGCAGACGAGACTCTTGATCCCCTACCCCCTTTCTTGGTGGCGAACAGCCCCAAGGAAGCCTCTTCACGAATCGAGAGGCTTCAGCAGGAAACAGGCACCGGCCGCGCACTCCAAGGCATCGAGAGTCAAGCAGCCTGGTCGGGCTGGGCTTGGGGGCTTGGGGGCTTGGGGGCTTGGGGGCTTGGGACCTCGCCCACGTTCATGCGGTTGAGGGGGCCGCATGGCCACAGCAAGGTGCCGCCTCACAAAACACAGGGACGAAAAAAAACCCGTCCGGGAGAGGACGGGTTTTGCAGACCTTGGCATGGCAGCTTGCGCCGCCATTCCAGAGCCACTCGGGATCAGAGCTTCTGCGAAGACATGAACGAGTCGTAGCGGGCTTCGGCAAAACGGAACCAGAGCACCTGGTCGCGCTGGAATGCACGCATGTCGGCGTAGATCTTCTTCCACTCGGGGCTTTTCGCGTCGTTGGCAGCGAAGACTTCCATGGAGGCCTTGAACGAAGCGTCCATCACGGCTTGCGAGAACGGCAGCACCTTGGTCTTGGCAGCCACCAGTTGCTTGAGGGCCGTGGGGTTCAGCGCGTCGTACTTGGCCAGCATGTCGATGTGGGCCACGTTGGTTGCGGCTTCGATGATGGCCTTGTTCTCGGCAGACAGGCCGTCGAAGGCCTTCTGGTTGACGAAGAAGTCCACTTCCGGGCCACCTTCCCACCAGCCGGGGTAGTAGTAGAACGGAGCCACCTTGTTGAAGCCCAGCTTCTGGTCGTCGTACGGACCCACCCATTCAGCAGCGTCCAGCGTGCCCTTTTCGAGGGCCTGGTAGATTTCGCCGCCAGGGATGCTCTGGGGCACAGCGCCCAGCTTCTGCATCACTTCACCGACCAGACCACCGCCCAGGCGCATCTTCATGCCCTTGAAATCATCCGGCGACTTGATCTCCTTGCGGAACCAGCCACCCATCTGGGTGCCGGTGTTGCCGCCAGCGAAGCTGATCGCGTTGTAGTTCGCGTAGAACTCGTTCATCAGCTTGCGGCCATTGCCATGCAGCATCCAGGCATTCATCTGGCGGGCATTGAAGCCGAAGGGCACTGCCGAACCCAGCGCGAAGGCAGGGTTCTTGCCGTAGAAGTAGTAAGGCACGGTGTGGCACATCTCCACGGTGCCCTGCTGCACGCCGTCCATCACGCCAAAGGGGGGCATCAACTCGCCACCAGCGTGCACGGAGATTTCAAACTTGCCACCCGACATGGCCTTGACGGCCTTGGAGAACACATCAGCGCCGCCATAGATGGTGTCCAGCGACTTGGGGAAGCTGGAAGCCAGACGCCAACGAATGGCAGCCTGGGCGTGGACAGCAGGCGCAACGCCTGCAGCCAGCACGCCAGCGATGCCAGCCTGCTTGATGATTGAACGACGATCCATGAGGTTCTCTCCGATATAGTGATTGCGAAACTTGGGCGCACGCGTTGTGCACGGCGCCGTCAAGGACTTGTTTGAGCCGGGTTCATTGTAGAAACATGCCCCCTCAGACTTTTGCGGGTTTTCCCGCGAAAATCCCTGCCCTTGCACATGGCTTCAGGCTTCTGCAAGCATCTTGGGGACAGCCGCACACACCCCGCTGCAAAACGGGACTGCGGCAGACCACCCTGGCAGATCAGGCAGCCCGCACAGACTGCAGCGCGGGCAAAAACCGCCGCTCGATCGCAAGGCGGATTCCCTCGGCATCGAGTCCCTGCAAAGCAAGCAGCTTGGCCGGGTCGCCATGCTCGATGAACACGTCCGGCAGGCCCAGCTGCAGCACGGGCCGCACGATGCCCATGCTGTTGAGCGCCTCGGTCACGGCGCTGCCCGCACCGCCCATGATCGCGCCCTCTTCCAGCGTGACCAGTCCATCGTGGCGCTCGGCCACCTCGCGCAACAAGGCCTCGTCGATGGGTTTGGCCCAGCGCATGTTGACCACCGTGGCGTCCAGAGCCTCGGCCGCTTCCAGCGCGGGGTACAGCAACGTGCCAAACGACAGGATCGCGATGCGCGGCGCCTTGGCATCGGTGCCCTGGCGCTCGCGACGGATCTCGCCTTTGCCAAAAGGCAGGCCATCCAACGCCGCCAGCGGTGCCACACCGGCGCCGCTGCCACGCGGGTAACGCACGGCCACGGGGTGGTCCTGCTCGAAGGCGCTGCTGAGCAGTTGGCGGCATTCGCGCTCGTCAGCCGGGCAGGCCATGCTCATGTTGGGAATACAGCGCACAAATGGGATGTCGTACGCGCCTGCATGCGTGGCACCGTCTGCGCCCACCAGGCCCGCGCGGTCCAGCGCAAACACCACGGGCAGGTTTTGCAGGGCCACGTCGTGGATCAGTTGGTCATAGCCGCGCTGCAAGAAGGTGGAGTAAATCGCCACCACCGGCTTGACGCCTTCGCAGGCCATGCCGGCGGCAAAGGTTACGGCATGCTGCTCGGCAATGCCCACGTCGTAGTAGCGGTCCGGAAAACGTTTTTCAAACTCCACCATGCCCGAGCCCTCGCGCATGGCGGGCGTGATGCCCACCAGGCGAGAGTCGTGTGCGGCCATGTCGCACAGCCACTGGCCAAACACCTGCGTGAACGTCTGCTTGGGCGGCGTGGCGGGCTTGGTGAGGCCCACGGAGGGGTCGAACTTGCCGGGGCCATGGTAGGCCACGGGGTCGGCCTCGGCCAGCTTGTAGCCCTGGCCCTTTTTGGTGACCACGTGCAGGAACTGCGGGCCTTTGAGGCCCTTGATGTTCTCCAGCGTGGGGATCAGCGAATCGAGGTCGTGTCCATCGATGGGGCCGATGTAGTTGAAGCCGAACTTCTCGAACAGCGTGGCAGGCACCACCATGCCCTTGGCCTGCTGCTCAAAGCGCTTGGCCAGCTCCAGCAAGGGCGGCACGGGCCGCAGCACGGTCTTGCCCACGTTCTTGGCAGCGGCGTAGAACTGCCCGCTCATGAGCTGAGCGAGGTAGCGATTGAGCGCGCCCACAGGCGGGCTGATGCTCATGTCGTTGTCGTTCAGCACCACGAGCAGGTTGGCATCGGCCACACCGCCGTTGTTCAGCGCCTCGAACGCCATGCCCGCACTCATGGCGCCATCGCCGATGATCGCCACGGCGTGGCGGTTTTCGCCCTTGCGCTTGGCGGCCAGCGCCATGCCCAGCGCGGCCGAGATGCTGGTGCTCGAATGCGCCGTGCCAAAGGTGTCGTAAATGCTCTCGGCCCGCTGCGGAAAGCCCGAGATGCCGCCCAACTGGCGCAACGTGTGCATGCGGTCGCGGCGGCCGGTCAGGATCTTGTGCGGATAGGTCTGGTGGCCCACGTCCCACACCAGGCGGTCTTCGGGGGTGTTGAAGACGTGGTGCAGCGCGATCGTCAGTTCCACCGTGCCCAGGTTGGAGCTGAGGTGCCCACCCGTGCGCGCAACACTTTCGATCACGAACCCGCGCAACTCGGTCGCCAGGGCCTTGAGATCTGCGCGCGAAAGCTGGCGCAGGTCGGCCGGGTCATTGATGGTCTGCAGCAGGGGAAAGGACATCGTGGACATTTACTATTCTTTTCATAGCTGCCAGCGCTTTACAGGAAAGCGCTGGAGGCCAATTTGGCATTGATTTCACTGCAACGGGCATGAACAGGGTGCAGCACGGATCATCGGGCCAGGCTCAATGCGAGCGTCGCACCACCATGTCCGCCAGGGCCGCCAGCGCGCGGGTATCGGGCAGGCCACTGCGGGCCAGGGCCGCATGGGCCTCGGCCAGCAGCTCCTGGGCATAGGCCTGCGCCCGCGCTAGCCCCAGCAAAGACACATAGGTGGGCTTGTCGGCCGCAGCATCCTTGCCGGCCGTCTTGCCCAGCGTGGCCGAATCGGCCACCACGTCCAGGATGTCATCCACCACCTGGAACGCAAGGCCCATGGCGGCCCCGTAGTCGGACAGCGCCTGGTAGGCCGCGCCCACGGCGTGGCCGCACGCCGCCCCCACGAGCACACTGCCCTGCAGCAGCGCGCCGGTCTTGAGCCGGTGCATCTGGCGCAACTGGTCTTCGGTCAACGCCACACCCACGCTGGCCAGGTCGATGGCCTGCCCGCCCGCCATGCCGGCCGATCCGGCGGCCCGCGCCAGCAGCCTGCACAGCGTGGCCTGCGTGGCGGCGGGGATGAGGGTGTTGTCGGGCGTGAGCAGCTCAAATGCAAAGGCCTGCAAGGCATCGCCCGCCAACAGCGCCTGGGCCTCGCCAAACTGCACATGCACGGTGGGCTTGCCACGGCGCAGCACGTCGTTGTCCATGCAGGGCATGTCGTCGTGCACCAGCGAGTAGGCGTGAATGAGTTCCACCGAGCACGCGGCCCGCAGGGCCGCCTCGTCCAGGCCAGCGCGCAGCGCGGCATCGTCAACCACCGCAGAGGCCGGTGCGCCACTGCAGACCGCCTCATAGGCCGCCAGCACCAGCAGGGGCCGCAGCCGCTTGCCGCCATCGAGCACGGCATAACGCATGGCGTCGCCCAGCCCGGCGGGTGCGCCATCGCCCACCCATTGCGACAGGGCCTGCTCCACCCGGGCCAGGTGGTTCTGGCTCCAGAGGTTCATGTCCAGCGGCTGGCTCTCGAAATTCATTGGCACCGCGCTCATTCCTGGTTCCATGGTTGCAGTTGCCCTTCATCCAGCACCTTGATCTGGTCCTGCACGGCTTCGAGCCGCTGGCGGCAAAACGCCAGCAACGTGGCGCCGCGCTGGTAGCCGGCCAGCATCTGGTCCAGCGGCAACTGGCCCGACTCGATGCGGGCCACGAGTTGCTCCAGCTCTTCCAGGGCCGCCTCGTAGCTGGCGGGTTCGGCGGGAGGAGCGGGGGTTGCAGGGGCCTTGGGCATGGAGGGGGCGGCAGAGCGCGGGTGAAAAACCGATGATTTTAGGCGCACCGGTACGCCCTTCGTGTGAGACGCGGTCCGATGCGTGACGCCGCTCTATTTTCAGAAAGCGATGTTTTCTATTCACGTAGCGGGGGTGCGGGAATAACCCCACCGCCTATAATCCCATTCCAGTCGAGCCGGCTAGCCACCCTAGCCGGTTTCCTTTTTTCCAGATGCGCATTCCCCGGCGCACCTCCCGCACTTTCTCCCTGTGGGGAGTCTTTAGGTCAGGTCACCCATGTCTGATTTAAGTCTTCAACTGCAGCAGGCCGCAAGCCAACTACCAGTTTCAAGCTACTTTGACGATGCGCTGTTCCAGCGCGAGCTGGACACCATCTTCCAGCGCGGGCCCCGCTATGTGGGGCACCAATTGGCGGTGCCCAACACGGGCGACTACTACGCACTGCCCCAGGAGGGCGAGGGCCGCGCCTTGGTGCGCAACGCCCAAGGCGGCATTGAGCTGGTGTCCAACGTGTGCCGCCACCGCCAGGCCGTCATGCTCAAGGGCAAAGGCTCGCTGAACACCCAGCAAAAGGGCAGCGCGGGCGGCAACATCGTGTGCCCATTGCACCGCTGGACGTACAGCCCCCAGGGCGAGCTGCTGGGCGCACCCCACTTTGCGCATGACCCGTGCCTGAACCTCAACAACTACAAGCTGCGCGAGTGGAACGGCCTGCTGTTTGAAGACAACGGCTACGATGTGGCCGCCGACCTGGCCCAGATGGGCCCGCGTGCCGACCTGGACTTTGACGGCTACGTGCTCGACCATGTGGAGCTGCACGAGTGCAACTACAACTGGAAGACCTTCATCGAGGTCTATCTGGAGGACTACCACGTTGGCCCCTTCCATCCGGGCCTGGGCAGCTTTGTGACGTGTGACGACCTGCGCTGGGAGTTCGGCAAGAACTACTCCGTACAAACCGTGGGTGTGGCCAACCGCCTGGGCAAAGCCGGCAGCCCGGTGTACGAGCGCTGGCACAAGGCGCTGCTGGACTACCGCGAAGGCAAGCCGCCGAAGTACGGCGCCATCTGGCTCACGCTGTACCCGCACATCATGATCGAGTGGTACCCGCATGTACTCACCGTGTCCACGCTGCACCCCATCAGCCCCACCAAGACGCTGAACATGGTGGAGTTCTACTACCCGGAGGAGATCGCCGCCTTCGAGCGCGAATTCGTCGAGGCGCAGAAGGCCGCCTACATGGAGACCTGCATCGAGGACGACGAAATCGGCGAGCGCATGGACGCAGGCCGCAAGGCCCTGCTGGCGCGCGGCGACAACGAGGTCGGCCCCTACCAGAGCCCTATGGAAGATGGCATGCAGCACTTCCACGAGTGGTACCGCCAAGTCATGGGAAGCCCCCCCTGAGCCACTTCGCGTCTTCCCCCACGGGGGACGCCCCCCGGCGTACGCAAGCGAAGTGCCGCATCCGCGGCTTGGCGGCCCTCGCGCGGGGGCACTGGCCTGAGCACCGCCAGTTTTGAGAGGCCCCAACCTGAGTCTGTGCCGTCGATCCGTGAAGTCTCGAACAGCGAGGTAAACGCTATCCATTCGCGACGACTACCCTGACCGCTCTCATTACAATAGCTGCCACCGCTTGATCCGCAAGCGCTGGCAGCTATTTTTATTTCAAGCCGTGCAATCCTATGCCCCACGTGCGGCGCGCGGCCTTTCACAGGATCACGTCACGATGCAAGCCCTCTGGATGGTGTTGGCCGCGTTCTTGTTTGCCAGCATGGGGGTGTGCGTCAAGATCGCATCGGACTTCTTCAACTCGGCCGAACTGGTGTGCTACCGGGGCCTGATCGGCATGGCCATCCTGTGGCTGCTGGCACGCTCTCAAAAAGTGACGCTGGCCACGAAATACCCCGGCATGCACGCCTGGCGCAGCCTGGTGGGAGTGGCGTCGCTGGGCGCATGGTTCTACGCCATTGCCCACCTGCCGCTGGCCACGGCCATGACGCTCAACTACATGAGCAGCGTGTGGATCGCCGCCTTCCTGGTCGGCGGCACGCTGCTGGCCTGGCGCCCTTCTGCGGCATCGCCACGGCCCGCCCTGCAAGGGCCGCTGATTCTCACCGTACTCACCGGATTCGTGGGCGTGGTGCTGATGCTGCGCCCCAGCCTGGACCAGAACCAGGCCTTTGCCGGGATGATCGGCCTGATGTCCGGCCTGACCGCCGCATTTGCCTACATGCAAGTGGTGGCGCTGTCGCGCCTGGGCGAGCCCGAATCGCGCACTGTTTTCTACTTTGCCGTGGGCTCTGCGGTGGCGGGGGGCGGGGCCATGCTGTTTACCGGCGTGTCGGACTGGCCGGGCTGGCAGGCGCTGTGGCTGCTGCCCATCGGTGTGCTGGCTGCGGGCGGCCAGCTGTGCATGACCAAGGCTTACGCCAGCGCCAAGACCCAGCGCGGCACGCTGGTGGTGGCCAACCTGCAGTATTCGGGCATCGTGTTTGCCGCCGTCTACAGCGTGCTGCTGTTTGGCGACAAGATCCCGCCCATCGGCTGGTTCGGCATGGCCCTCATCGTGGGCAGCGGCATTGTGGCCACCATCCTGCGCGCGCGGGCTGCGCCCGGGGCACCTGCCGAAGAACACTGACGGATACAAAAACAGATACGGCCACACGAGGACACGCGCCACCGGGATGGCCACAATGGAGCCCCTTTCGACGCACTCCGTCACTTTGCCCATTTTCTGCCGATGACCACCTACACCACGCTCATCTCTGCCCCCGACCTGCAATCCCTGATCGCCAGCGGTGCGCCGCTGATGGTGTTTGACTGCAGCTTCGAACTGATGCAACCCACGGCCGGTGCCCAGCAGTACGCACAGGCGCACATCCCCGGCGCGGTGTACGCCAACCTTGACAACGACCTCAGCGCCAAACACGGTGCCCCCGGCGCTCACGGCACGCTGACCGCCCAGGAAGCCGACCAGCCGGCATCCGGTGGGCGCCACCCCCTGCCCAGCCGCGAGCGTTTTGCCATGTGGCTGTCCAGCGTGGGTTTTGCCAACGGCATGCAGGCCGTGGTGTACGACCGCCAGGGCGCCAACTACTGTGGCCGCCTGTGGTGGATGCTCAAGTGGGCGGGGCACGATGCCGTGGCCGTGCTCGACGGTGGGCTGCAAGCCTGGCAGGCCGCCGGTGGGGCGGTGAACAGCGGCGAAGAGCCCGCGCACTTCCAGACCAACTTCCAGCTGGGCGCCCCCTTGCGCCAGCTGGCCACGGCCAGCGAGGTGCTTGCGCGCCTGCAGCAGCCCGGCCAGACCGTGATCGACGCCCGTGCAGGTGCCCGCTACCGGGGCGAAGTGGAGCCTCTGGACCCCGTGGCGGGCCACATTCCGGGCGCGCTGAACCGCCCATTTGCCGAAAACATCGGCGCGGATGGCCGCTTCAAGCCTGCTGACGTGCTGCGCGCTGAATTTGTAGCGCTGCTGGGCGGCCGCGACCCCGCCACCGTGGTGCACCAGTGCGGCAGCGGCGTGAGCGCCGTGCCCAATCTGCTGGGCATGGAGATAGCCGGCCTCGGCCCGACGGCATTGTTTGCTGGCAGCTGGAGCGAGTGGTGTTCAGACCCCACGCGCCCGGTCGAAAAAGGCTGATCCAGCGTCCAGCACGGCAGCGCAGGTTGTAAAAGTGCAAAAAAGATGGTTTTGAGGGTGCTATCAAAACCATGAACAGAAGTGGGCAACCGGGGCCAACTGCCACAGCAGCGGCCATCGCCTGAAATGCCAGCCTGCACCTGATGTGCGTGTAGGGCAAATTCCTACACGGCCCACCGCAGAACCAGACACGCGGCACAGCCAAACCCCGACTTAATTTCTGATTGGGGCGGTTTCACAATCCATTTCAACGGATCACGCAAAACCTGCAATCAGCAGGCAACGCAAGACCCGGTACTGGAAAAAAGGAAGCTGCCATGACCAACGAACAAATCCTCGCTGAAATCCGCGAAGCCAACCTCACCTACCTGATGTTGGCCCAAACCCTGATCCGTCAGGACAAGGCCGAAGCCGTGTTCCGCTTGGGCATGAACGAAGAGTCTGCCGACATTCTGGCATCGCTGTCGCCAGCGCAAGTGATGAAACTGGCCTCCCGCAACACGCTTCTTTGCAGCTTCCGCGTGGACGACAACCTGGTGTGGAGCTTGCTCACCAACCACTCGGCCAAGAAGGTGGGCAACGAAGCCACCAACACGCTGCACGCCAACATCCTGATGGCCAGCCGCGTGTCGGAAGTGCTCTGACGCATTTGCCCGCAGCCCTCTTCCCCCAGTCTCCACCGAAAGCCCGCCATGTCCACCAACGCACCCGCTGCCAAAGCCCCCGCCAAGAGCGTGCTGAACGAATCCAAGCAGATCGAACGCGCGGCCATGCTGATCCAGATGGGCGCCCGCATGCAGGTGCTTGAATCGGAAACCACGCTGTCGTATGAACGCCTGATCCGGCTGTACAAAGAGATCGCGGGCAAGTCACCCTCGAAAGGCCAGCTGCCCTTCTCCACCGACTGGTTCCTGACCTGGCAAGAGAACATCCACAGCTCACTGTTCCTGAACATCTACGAATACCTGTCCAAGGGCGTGAACCTGGATTCGGTGGAGCTGCTGACCAAAGCCTACCGCCTGTACAACGAACAGGTCGCCACGGCCGAGATCGAACCCCTGCTCTCCTTCACGCGCGCCTGGCGCCTGGTGAAATTTGTGGACGCCGGCATGCTGACGCGCACCAAGTGCAGCCAGTGCAGCGGCCAGTTCGTGACCGAGCTGTATGAGAACCGCCACTTCACCTGCGGCCTGTGCAATCCACCCGCCCGCGCCGGTAAAAGCAAGACGGCTGGCGCACTGATGCTGCACTGAGATGGATATCAAAGCATTAGCTTTTTGCACCGACCAAACGGGCGCGCTAGCCTGATTCCCACCCCGACCGAAAAAATGGGCGCTGCACCCGCCAGGGCCGCCGCGCAAGGGCCGCCCCGCCGCGCTGGCGGCGTCCCCCTTCCCGCGCGTAGCGCGAGAGAAGGGGGAAGCGGCGAAGCCGCTCAGGGGGATGTCATCTATCTCCCAGCCAGCAGCGCGCGCACGTTTTCATCCATTGGCACGGCATAGTTGTGCGCCGCCACCACGGTGTTGCCTACCGGGTTCACCAGCTTGAGGCTGATGTACACCACCGACGTGGAAACCGCATACGTGCCCACCACCACGGCCTGCGCGTTCTGCGACTGGCTCACCTCGCGCACTTCGCGCGACAGCAGCAGCTCACCCTGGTCGCGCTGCAGCAGCAGGTTCTCGCGCAGTTTCACCTCGGTCACCTTCAGACCCCGGTGCACCATGCGGCCCGCGATCTGCTCCGAGAAGATGCGGCCCAGCCGCGACGATTCAGTGAGCCGGTCCACATTGACCAGCGTGGCCACCAGCACGGGCTGGTTGGCATCCAGCGGTGCGGTCTGCAGCAGCGCATCGGTGGCGCGTTCATTCAGCTCGATGAGGTTGGAGCGCGATATTCCGCCCGCCCGGTCACCGTAGTAGTAGCTGTGCATGGGGTTGGTGGTCTCGCAGCCCTGCAGGCCCGCCAGCGCAAGGGCGGCAGCCGCCCACCAGCTGGCGGCGCGTGCGCCCCGGGGAACTTGTTGCGGCGTCCACAAGCCCTTCATGGCGCCACCACCCGCCAGGTCTTGACGGGCGTCATCGGTGCAGGCGCGGGCGGCCGCTCGGGCTGATACAGCACTGCATCGGCCCCCTCGATGTAATACAGATCGGCCGTTCCGGCCAGGTACCGGTCGCGCGACTTGAGCGTGGATGTGATCAGCACCTCGGTGCGCGTGGGTCCGCCTGCGGCGGCGCCCTGGGTGTAGAGCTGGGCCATGTCCAGCGCCACCCCTGCCCCCACGCCCAGGGCCGTGGCCACACCCGGCAACAGGGTGCGGTCGGAATAGTGCACCGCCCAGTCGCGCCACACGCCCACGCCAGTGCCGATGATGGTGCCGGCCATGGGCACGGGCAAGCCGCGCGGTGAGCCAGACCCGTGCTGCACCAGTTGCGTCTGCACCTCCAGCTCCACCGCCGTGGGTACCGTGGACACCGCCACGCCCCGGTTCAGCAGGTGCACCTTGAGCAACTTGAGAAAGCTCTGGTTGAAACTGGAGTTGTCTGCCACCGTGACGTACAGCGGGTATTCGCCCTCGGGCCAGGATGCGATCTTTTCGGCCACGCGCCCGGCCACATCGCCCGCCAGCACATCCCAGTGGTGCACGGCGCGGGCTTTCTTCTGGCCGGTGGCGGGGTAGTTGTCGGCACGCGGCACGTCCAGCGTGCCGCAGCCGACCAGCAGCGCTGCGCACAGCAAGGCTGCTGCGGCGGCCGGAATGCGGTGAAGGAAAGATGGCATGTGGGCCATGGTACTGGCGACCGCCTGCGGTAATCGGCGCAACAAGGCCGTTTTTCCCGGCCAAAGCGGCCGTTTCAGCCCTTGGAGCTGCTGGCGCAAGCCTTCACAATCAACCCATTCATACCAACCCTCCGTGAAGACCATGCTCACCACAACCCGCACCCACCGCCTCGCGTCATTGATGGCCCTCACTGCGGCTCTGGCGGGCTGCGGCGGCGCCACGGAAAAGGACAACAACACGACAGCCCCACCGCCACCCGCGAGCGCGCCCGTCACGCTGCATTTCGTGCAGCCCACCGAGAACGTGCTCGAACCCGGCGCATCCGAGCCGCTGGCGGCCGACGTTACCGTCAACGGCGGCGCAGCCCCCAACGGCACGGTGGTCACCTTTACCGTCAACCCCTCCGCAGCCGCCACCTTCTCTCCCGTGGCGCCCACCACCGTGGCCAGCGTGGCCAGCACCACGCTCACCGTGAGCAGCCTGCCGCCCAGCGCCACCTTCCAGGTCAGCGCCACGGCCACCAGCAGCGCCAACACGGCGGGCGACAGCCTCACGTACTACGTGCGCCCCACCCACAAAAACCTGCAGGTGCTGGTGCCCGCGTATTTCAGCGCCAGCGGCACCTCATCGCCCTGGGCCACCCTCACCAGCGGCGCAGCCAGCTACCCGGACGTGCAGATCACCGCCGTGGCCAGCGCCAGCGACGGCGTGCTGACCGCGGACTCCGAGGTTGACGACGACCTGCTCACGGCCATCAAAGACTTCAAGGCCGTGGCGGGCACCACCAACAAAGTCGTCGCCTACGTGGCCACCTCGGGCAGCGGCGGGTCGCGCTCGGTGGCCGACGTGAAGGCCACCATCGACAACTACATCCGCCTCTACCCCGACCAGCTCGACGGCTTCTTCCTGGACGGCATGGCCACCGACAGCGCACGGCTGGCGTACTTTCAGGACGTCTACAACTACGCCAAGGCCCGGGCCTCGGGCATGAGCAAAGGCGCCACGCCGCCCAACGCACCCACGGTGATCGGCAACCCAGGCACCTACCCCGTAGCGGCCTATGCGGGTGTGGCCGACACGCTGGTCACCTACGCTGGCAATGCCGCCGCCTACCAGGCCACAGACCCCCAGCCCGCCAGCACCTGGGTCTACGCCAAGGACAACACCGCCCAGGCCATGCTGGTCCACACCGCCAGCACCTGCACCGACATGCAGGCTGCCGTGAAGCACGCCCACCGGCCCCGCCTGAACACCGGCATGGTCTATGCCACCAACCTGGCCATCGGCGCCTCGTGGTCATCACTGCCCACCTACTGGCAGCAGCTGCTGGGCACGGTGGATGCTCTCAACAAGAAGCGCCCGCTGCCGCTGTGCTGATGCCAACGGGCAGGGCGCCGAACCCTGCCACACAGGCACCGCTGGCGGGTCGCCGGGCAAACCACCCGCCAGAGCTTCCGAATCGCCACATCCCCCCGCCGACACGCTGCATGTCAGCCCGACCTACAACCCAGCAGGCCCGAGTCCCATCACAATCCGCGCATGATGACCGAGCCCACCCCTGCATCCCCGCCCGCCTCCGCTGCCGAGCCCCCACAGCCAGACAGCCCCGCCGCTGACGCAGCCCCGACTTTGCCCCCCCACGCGCCTGTGGCGGACAGCCCCGCACCAGTGGCCCAAGTGGCCCAAGCGGACGAAGCGGCCCCACCCGCCCAATCCCGGTCAACCCCCGACAGCCCCCCACCGCCTGCGCAACCACCAAGCGGCGCGCCCGCAGCCACCGCATCCCTCCCCGGCCCGCTCATGCTCCACATGCCCGTGGACGTGCGCAACCTCTCGCTCGCGCTGCTGGCGCTGTTTGCCAGCGTGGCCCTGCTGCACTGGGCCAGCGCCGTGTTCATCCCCATCATGCTCAGCCTGCTGCTCACCACGGCGCTGCGGCCCTTGGTGGAAGTCTTGCGGCGCTGCTACGTGCCCCGCTGGCTGGGGGCCGGTGTGCTGTTGATCGCCATCGTTCTGAGCCTGGCCAGCGCCGCCTGGTCGCTGAGCGACGGCGCCGCGCAACTGGTGGACTCGCTGCCCGTGGCCGCCAAGAAGGTGCGCGACAGCCTCAAGGCGCGCACCGGCGCCAGCAGCCCGCTCGACACCATGCAAAAGGCCGCCACGCAGATCGAACAGGCCGCCAACGAAAACAGCGCCACCGCCAGCCCACCTCGGCGCGGCGTGCAGCGCGTGGTGGTAGAGCGCCCGCCCTTCAACATCCGCGACTACCTGTGGAGCGGCACCATGGGGCTCATGTCCGCGCTGGGGCAGCTCACGGTGGTGGTGTTCCTTACCTACTTTGCGCTGGCATCGGGCAACCTCTTCCGCAACAAGCTGCTGCGCATCGCGGGCACCAGCCTGGAGCGGCGCAAGGTCACCATCCACGTGCTGGAAGACATCACCAACCAGATCCAGCGCTACCTGATGGTGCAGGTGTTCACCAGCGTGCTGGTGGGCGTGGCCACCGGCCTTGCCTACTGGGCCCTGGGCCTGGAGAACGCCGCCGTGTGGGGTGTGGCGGCCGGAGTGCTCAACCTCGCGCCCTACATCGGCTCGGCCCTGGTCACCGGCGCATCGGCCCTGGTGGCCTTCCTGCAGTTCGGCACCCTGGACATGGCCCTGGCCATCGGCGGTGCATCGCTGGTCATCCACACCCTGGTGGGCAACCTGCTCACCCCTTGGCTCACCAGCCGCACCAGCAGCATGAGCCCCGTGGCCGTGTTCGTCAGCGTACTCGCCTGGGGCTGGCTGTGGGGCCTGTGGGGCCTGCTGCTGGGCATCCCGGTGATGATGGCCGTGAAGGCCGTGTGCGACCGGGTCGAAGACCTGAAGGCCGTGGGCGAATTGCTGGGGGACTGATACCCGGCATCTGCCGCAAACCGGCAGATGCCTCCCCCGCCACGCTGCGGGGCGATGCCATCTCAGCCCCCACCTCACCCACGCCACCCATATCGCTCGCCATCACGGCGCACCGGCGTGGCCCAGGAGGTCAAGGCGGCCTCAAAGATTGTTTCCAATACTGGAACAGTTAGTTCGCGACCAGGTAGTTTTTCCGTGAACACCATCGGCGTACAGTTCATCCCATCGATGAGCCGAACCCGCAAGGCGACTCACCGAACCCGGTTCAGGAATGGTTTTTGACCCGGCTTTTTTGAGACGCTTTTTAACCTTCAAGGATTTTCATCATGAACAAGACCGCCCGTTTCCTCTCCGTCGCTGCTGTTGCCGCTTTCGCTTCCTTTGGCGCCCATGCTGACGAAGCCGACAGCTCGCAATTCGCCCTGAAGTTCGAAACGAACCGCACCCGCGCTGAAGTGGCCGCTGAAGCCGCAACCGTCGCCCAGACCCGCAGCCAGGAACCTGCTGGTTCGCGTGTGGTGACCTACACCTCCACCGCTGACCGCGCTGCCGTGCGTGCCCAGGCTGCGGAAGCCCTGCGCACCGGCAAGATCCCTTCGGGCGAATTCAGCGCCATGTAACTGGTAGACCAACTGCTTGAGTTTGGTTGAAGCAGTTGCGGGACTTCCCATGGTGGTGGCACTTTGCATTTGCGGGTGGCGCTGCCATGGGGAGTGTTAACTGAACCGCAGGGGCGGGCAGGCAGATCGGGCTCCCTTCGGGAGCCCTTTTTGTTATGGGTGCCTGCGATCAAAACAGGCCGCGATGCGCAGGTTCGAATCGCGCTGCGCTGTCCGCCACTCAGCCGGTATTCCGCAACCCCGCAGCAATCCCATTAATGGAAATGTGAATCCCCGTCTGCACCCGTTCATCCCCCTGCCCTGCGCGCCAGCGGCGAACCAGCTCGACCTGCAGGTGGTGCAGCGGGTCGATGTACGGAAAGCGGTGCTTGATGGAGCGGGCCAGGGCCGTGTTGTGCGTGAGGCGCTGTTTGTCGCCGGTGATGCGGGTCAGGGCCTCTGCCGTGCGGTGCCATTCGGCCTCGATGCTGGTGAACACCTTTTTGCGCAGGCGGGCGTCGGTGACGAGTTCGCTGTAGCGTGAGGCCAGGGCCAGATCGCTTTTGGCCAGCACCATGTCCATGTTGGACAGCAGGGTGCGGAAGAACGGCCATTGGCGGTACATCTTTTGCAGCAGGGCCAGCTGGGTCTTGGGGTCTTTGCCCTCGGTGTTCACAAAGGCGTCCACCGCCGAGCCAAAGCCGTACCAGCCGGGCAGCGTAAGGCGGCACTGGCCCCAGCTGAAGCCCCAGGGGATGGCGCGCAGGTCTTCGATCTTCTGGCTGGCCTTGCGGCTGGCGGGACGGGAGCCGATGTTGAGCTCGGCGATCTCGCGGATGGGCGTGGAGTTGAAGAAATACTCGGTGAAGCCGGGCGTCTCGTACACCAGCGCGCGGTAGCTGCCCATGCTGGCCAGCGAGAGCTGCGCGGCGGCGTCCAGAAACGCCTTGGTGGCGGGCTTGGTGGGCTGCAGCAGCGTGGCTTCGAGCGTGGCGGCCACCAGGGTTTCGAGGTTGCGGCGGCCGATCTCGGGGTTGGCGTATTTGGAGGCGATGACTTCGCCCTGCTCCGTCAGGCGGATCTGGCCGCGCACAGTGCCGGGGGGTTGCGCCAGGATGGCCTGGTAGCTGGGGCCGCCGCCCCGGCCCACAGTGCCGCCCCGGCCGTGGAACATGCGCAGCTGGATGCCGTGGCTGGTGGCGAGTTCGTCGAAGAGTTCGACGAGGGCGATCTCTGCGCGGTACAGCTCCCAGTTGCTGGTGAAGATGCCGCCGTCTTTGTTGCTGTCGCTGTAGCCGAGCATGATGTCCTGCTCGCCACCGCTGCGCTGCACCAGCGCCGCCACGCCGGGCAGTGCATAGAACTCGCGCATGATGGGCGCGGCGTTGCGCAGGTCTTCAATGGTTTCGAACAGCGGCACCACGATGAGGTGGTTCTTGGACTCGGTGTCCAAGGTTCCATTCATCAAGCCCACTTCCTTTTGCAGCAGCAGCACTTCGAGCAGGTCGCTCACGGTTTCGGTGTGGCTGATGATGTAGTGGCGGATAGCCTCGTGGCCGAAGCGCTCGCGCATGACGCGGGCGGTTTCGAAGATGGCCAGCTCGCCCTTGGCATGGGCAGAGTATTCGGCACCCACCACGCGCAGCGGGCGTGCGTCGTTCAGCAGCTTGATCAGCAGGGCACGCTTGGCGGCCTCCTGCAGGCCCGCATAGTTGGGCTCGATACGGGCCTTGGCCAGCAGCTCGGCCACCACTTCTTCGTGTTTGTCGGAGCTTTGGCGCAGATCCACCGTGGCCAGATGGAAGCCGAACACCTGCACGGCGCGGATCAGCGGGTGCAGGCGCTCTGCGGCCAGGGCTTCGCCGTGGTGCGACTTCAATGAAGCTTCGATCACGCGCAGGTCGGCCAGGAACTCTTCGGCGCTGGCGTAGGCGTTTTGTGGGGCCACGGCATGGCGGGCGGCCTCACCACCGGTCAGGTCCTTGAGCGACGCAGCCAGGCGCGCGTAGATGCCGGTGAGGGCGCGGCGGTAGGGCTCGTCCACGCGGTGTTCGTTGGTGTCGGGCGAGCGCTGGGCCAGGGCCTCCATCTCGGCCGACACCTGCACCAAGCGGGCCGACAGCGACAGCTCGCCGCCCAGGTAATGCACCTCGGTCAGGTAGTGGCGCAGTGCCACTTCGGCCTGGCGGCTCAGGGCATATTGCAAGGTCTGCGCGGTGACGTTGGGATTGCCGTCACGGTCGCCACCAATCCACTGGCCCATGCGCAAGAAGCTGTGCACAGGGTACTGGCCCAGCTCGTTTTCCAGGTCCGCATAGATCTTGGGGATCTCACGCAGAAAGGTGGCTTCGTAATAAGAAAGCGCGTTTTCGATCTCGTCAGCCACCGTGAGCTTGCTGTAGCGCAGCAGGCGCGTCTGCCACAACTGCGCCACGCGGGCCCGCAGCAGGGCTTCGTTGGCGGCCAGCTCGCGGGGGGTGAGTGCGTCTTTGGCGCTGTTGTAGAGCTGGGCGCGCACCTGGATGTCGTCGCGCGTGGCCAGCAACTGGGCGATGTCGCGCTCGGCATCCAGAATGCTCTTGCGCTGCACCTCGGTGGGGTGGGCGGTGAGCACGGGGGCCACGTAGCTGCCTGCCAGCGTCTGCGAGATGGTCTTGGGCGCAATGCCAGCCCAGCGCAGTCGCGACAGGGCGACTTCGATGCTGCCCTCTTGCGTGTCGCCCGCGCGTTCGTGCACGGCGCGGCGGCGGATGTGGTGGCGGTCTTCGGCCAGGTTGGCCAGGTGACTGAAGTAGGTGAAGGCGCGGATCACGCTCACCGTCTGGTCGCCCGACAGGGACTTGAGCAGCTTCTTGAGCGCGCGGTCGGCCTCCTGGTCGGCATCGCGGCGGAAGGCCACCGAAAGCTTGCGCACCTGCTCGACCAATTCGTAGGCGGCCACGCCCTCCTGGTCCCGGATCACATCGCCCAGAATGCGGCCGAGC
The DNA here is from genome assembly GCF_057586455.1 of Acidovorax sp. SRI_002. NCBI lineage: Bacteria > Pseudomonadati > Pseudomonadota > Betaproteobacteria > Burkholderiales > Comamonadaceae > Acidovorax > Acidovorax sp. SRI_002. The sequence goes on from NZ_JBYCZW010000011.1 coordinate 91,954, forward strand.
AGGCGGATGTCGTCAATCAGGGGCTGGTCCTTGTCGGATCGTTTCATGGTGCGTGGGTCTCCGGAGGTGGGTAGGTGACCTGGCGCCGCCTGCCCCCCGCGTCCCCCGGGGCGCACCGGCCCCAGTGCGGGCGCATGCTAGCATCGCCCGCCCCTGAATGATTACAAACAGGTTACGAACTTGAGCCTCGCCCATTCCCCCCTTTCCATCGTCATTGCCACCCGAGAGAGCCGCCTGGCGCTGTGGCAGGCCGAGCATGTACAGGCTCTTTTGCGCGCACAGGGCCACACGGTGGAGCTGCTGGGCATGACCACCAAGGGCGACCAGATCCTGGACCGCTCGCTCAGCAAGGTGGGCGGCAAGGGCCTGTTTGTGAAAGAGCTGGAGGTGGCGCTGGAAGAAGGCCGCGCGCACATTGCCGTGCATTCGCTCAAGGACGTGCCCATGGAGCTGCCCGAGGGTTTTGCCCTGGCCTGCGTGATGGAGCGCGAAGACCCGCGCGATGCGTTTGTCTCGCCCAACTACCCGAACATTGATGCCCTGCCCCAGGGCGCGGTGGTGGGCACCTCCAGTCTGCGCCGCCAGGTGCTGCTGCAGGCCCTGCGGCCCGACCTCAAGATCGAACCCCTGCGTGGCAACCTCGACACCCGCCTGCGCAAGCTGGACGAAGGCCAGTACGACGCCATCGTGCTGGCGGCTGCGGGCCTGCAGCGCCTGGGGCTGGAATCCCGCATCCGCGCCACGTTTGCGCCCACGGCCATGCTGCCCGCAGCGGGCCAGGGTGCCTTGGGCATTGAAGTGCGCAGCGACCGGCAAGACCTGATCGCAGCACTGGCCCCGCTGGCCCACCAGCCCACTTGGCTGACCGTGGCCGCAGAGCGCGCCGTGAGCCGCGCCATGGGCGGCAGCTGCTCCATGCCGCTGGCCGCGCACGGCACGTTCACCGATGGCGTGCTGCAGCTCGATGCCGCCTGGGGCGACGTGGACGCGCAGGCCCCCCTGGTGCGCGCAGCGGCCAACGCCGCCGTCTCCACGCTGGCGCAGGCCGAAGCGCTGGGCGACGCGATTGCGCAGCGCCTGCGTGCCGGTGGTGCCCGGGGCGCCGAACCCCTGGTTTGAACGCGCATGCCATGCCCCGGGTGATCGTCACGCGGCCCGCCCGCGAGGCTGCGCACTGGGTCAAGCTGCTGGGCGCGCGTGGTGTGGATGCCGTGGCCCTGCCGCTCATCGCCATCGGCCCCTGCCGTGACGCAGCGGCAGAGCAAGCACTCACCCAGGCGCATGCGCGGCTTGCGCAGTACCGGGCCCTGATGTTTGTCAGTGGCAATGCGGTGTTTCATTTTTTTGAGCCAAATGAGGCCCTAGCGCTTGATGGACAAGCGCTAGCAGCTATCAAAACAAGAGCATGGGCTCCGGGCCCCGGCACGGCGCGTGCGCTGGAGCAGGCCGGTGTGCCGCCTGGCTGCATCGACGGCCCGGCACCGGATGCCCCCCAGTTCGACTCGGAAGCGCTGTGGCAGCAGGTCTCTGGGCAGATCCGGCCCGGCGACTGCGTGCTGATCGTGCGAGGGAGGTCCTCCACGCCCCAGGGTGTGCATGAAAGCCTAGGCAACGGCCGCGACTGGCTGGCGCGCCAGATCGAGGCAGCGGGCGGCACGGTGGAGTTTGTGGTGGCCTACCAACGCGGCGCACCGCATTTTTCAGCGCACGAGGTGGCGCTGGCGCAACAGGCGGCGTGCGATGGCTCCATCTGGCTGCTGAGCAGCTCTGAAGCCGTAGCCCACCTGGCCGAAGCCCTGCCCGGCCAGCACTGGGGCGCCGCGCACGCGCTGGCCACCCACCCGCGCATCGCCGAAGCGGCCCGCGCAGCGGGCTTTGGCACCGTGCGGGAATGCCGTCCGGCGCTGGAGGATGTGGTGGCCTCGATAGAATCGGCCGCATGAGTTCCGTGCCCCCCAACGATCTGCCCCCCGCACCCACCGCAGCGCCCATGGCGGTACCTGCCGCGGCATCCGTGGGCGCACCTCCAGCACCTACCCCGGGCCGGGGTGGCGCCGTCACGCTGCTCCTGGGCGCGGTGGCCGCTGCCGCGCTGGTCAGCAGCGGCATGCTGTGGCAAAAGCTCAGCGCCATTCAAGAGCAACTGGCCCGTCAGTCCGCAGACTCGGGCGCGCAGGCCATCGAGGCCCGCACCATGGCCCGCCAGGCCGAAGAACTGGTGCGCGAGACAGCCGCGCGCCTGTCGGTGGCAGAAGCGCGGGTGAGCGAAGTGGCGCTGCAGCGCAGCCAGCTCGAAGAACTCATGCAAAGCCTGTCGCGCTCGCGCGACGAGAACCTGGTGGTGGACATCGAATCGGCCATCCGCCTGGCGCAGCAACAAGCGCAGCTCACCGGCAGCCTGGAGCCCCTGGTGGCCGCGCTCAAAAGCGCCAACCAGCGCATCGAACGCGCCGCCCAGCCCCGCCTGGCGCCCGTGCAGCGCGCCATTGGCCGCGACCTGGACCGCCTGACCCGCGCCACCGTGACCGACACCGCCGGCCTGCTGGCGCGCCTGGACGACCTGGTGCGCCAGGTGGACGAGCTGCCCGTGCTGAACGCCGTGGCCCAGGCCGCCGCCACACGCCGCCTGGCAGCCACACCCGCGCCCACAAACACGCCACCGCTCAACCAGGGCGACCTGGCCTGGTGGCAGGCAGCCTTGCAGCGCAGCTGGGAAGTGGTGCGCGACGAGGCCCGGGGCCTGGTGCGCGTGAGCCGCATCGACCAGCCCGAGGCCATCTTGCTGGCGCCCGAGCAGACCTTCTTCCTGCGCGAGAACCTCAAGCTCAAGCTGCTCAACGCCCGCCTGGGCGTGCTGGCGCGCCAGTTCGAATCGGCCCGCGCCGACCTGGCCGCCGCCAACGCTGCGCTCAACAAATACTTTGACCCGGCATCGCGCCGCACGCAGAACGCTGCCAGCACGCTGCAGACCGCCCAGGCCAGCATGAAAGCGGCCGAGCAGCCGCGCCTGGACGAAACGCTCTCTGCGCTGGCAACAGCTGCAGCCGGCCGGTAAGGGAGCGGTACGCATGCGTGCAGCACTCTGGCTTTTGGCGTTGTTTGGCGTGGCCGTGGCCGCCGCGCTGTTTGCGGGCAACAACCAGGGCACCGTCACCCTGTACTGGCCGCCGTACCGCATCGACCTGTCGCTGAACCTGGTCGTGCTGTTGCTGGTGGGCGGGTTTGTCACCGTGTACGCCGCGCTGCGCGCCCTGGCGGCGCTGCTGGAGCTGCCCCACCAGGCCCGGCGCTGGCGCGTGCAGCAAAAGGAGCGCGCCATGCATGCGGCCTTGCTGGACGCCCTGACGCACATGCTGGGCGGGCGCTTCATCCGCTCGCGCAAGGCCGCGGTGGCTGCGCTGTCGCAAGAAAACGCGCTGGCCACCGCTGGCGAGGCCGTGCCCCACGGCCGCCAGTTGCGCGCCCTGGCCCACATGATTGCGGCCGAGGCCTCGCACGCGCTGCAAGACAGCGCCACGCGCGAAAGCCATCTGCAGGACGCCCTGCAAGAGGCACCGCTGCGCGGCACCGTGAACGAGCAGGAAATGCGCGAGGGCGCCCAGATGCGTGCCGCCCGCTGGTCGCTGGACGACCGCGATGCCAACGCTGCGCTCGACCGCCTGGCCGCCCTGCCGCAGGGTGCCGCCCGGCGCACGCTGTCGCTGCGCATCAAGCTCAAGGCCACGCGCCTGGCACGCCAGACGCAGGAGGCGCTGGACACCGCACGCCTGCTGGGCAAGCACCGCGCCTTCTCGCCCGCTGCGGCCCAGAGCATCGTGCGGGGCCTGGCCATTGAACTCATCAACAGCGCACACGACACCGCGCAGCTGCAGCAGACCTGGATGTCGCTGGAATCGTCCGAGCGCAGCATGCCCGAGCTGGCCATCCACGCCGCGCAGCGGCTGGCAGCCCTGGGCGGCGACGCGACGCAGGTACGCGCCTGGCTGCTGCCCGTGTGGGACCGCATGGTGGACCTGCCCGACGCGCTGGCCGAACACCATGCGCTGAAGCTGGTGCGCGCACTCGAAGCCGGGCTGGACGACCTCGACGCCCCCTGGCTGGCGCGCATCGAATCGGCCTACCAGGGAAATCCCCGCGACGCACGCCTGCAGTACCTGGCGGGCATGGCCTGCCTCAAGCGCCAGCTGTGGGGCAAGGCCCAGCAGTTGCTCACACAGGCGGCGCAGCAACTGGGCGACACCAGCCTGCGGGCCAGCGCCTGGCGCCATCTGGCCGAGCTGGCAGAAAAACGCGGCGACGACAGCGCCGCCGCCGAGGCCTGGAAGAAGGCCGCGCTCGGCCGGTAAACGGCCTTCTTTGCAAGGCTGCGCCTTCCAGGCGCAGCCCTTTGCGTAAAAAAGCCCGGGCCGCAGCGCTCTGGGCCGCACCGAACCAGGGCATCCCTGGTGAATCCGCCGCCCTCACACCCCATCGGATACACGCTGGTGCAACGTGCACAGCATTGGGGAACTTTGAGCGCTCAGGCCTTATCAATTCATTTTTTTTGAATTGAAGCATCAATCTGCCTGAAGCCGAATGCGGCAACGGCTTCCTACACTGCCCCATCGCTTGACGGATGTCAGCCCCGAACGGGCTGGCGACCCCGCCCGGCGCTCCGTCCAACAGCCCCCCGTTTCCTCTCTTCATGACTGCTTCAGCCACCGCCACCCGCACCGCTGCAGACGCCCCGCCCCGCCGCTATACGCGCACCGCCATGCTTTTGCACTGGGTGCTGGGCCTGGCACTGATCGGCCTGTTTGGCGTGGGTATTTACATGACCGGGCTGCCGTTCTCGCCGCAGCGGCTCAAGCTCTACAACTGGCACAAGTGGGCGGGGGTCACCATCCTCGTGCTGTCGGTGCTGCGCCTGCTGTGGCGCGCCACGCACCGCCCTCCCGCGCTGCCGCCAGCCATCGAAAACGCCATGCCGGGCTGGCAAAAGCTGGCGCACCACGCCACGCACGGGCTGCTGTACACGCTGTTTTTCGCCGTGCCGTTGATTGGCTGGGCCTACAGCTCGGCAGCAGGCTTTCCCATCGTGTTTCTGGGCCTTTGGCAGTTGCCCGACTTCGTGCCCGTGAGCAAGGAGCTGGCCGAGGCGATCAAACCCTGGCACCAATACACCGCCTTTGCGATGGCGGGCCTGGTGCTGCTGCACATCGCAGGCGCGCTCAAGCACCAGATCGTGGACCGCGATGGGCTCATCGCCCGCATGCTGCCGGGCAGATGAAACACCCCTGAGTCGCGTGCATGGCGGGGCAACGCACCGCCCTCCAGATCATGGATCTGGTTTTCACTTTCTGTCTTTTGAACGGAGTTTTTTGCATGAACCTGTCTTCCCACCTGTCTCGCACCCTCCTGGTGGCCGCCGTAGCCTTGAGCGCGCAGGCCGCACTGGCCCAGCAGCAACTGGTCCCCGCCCAGAGCGAGGTGCAGTTCACCGCGCGCCAGATGGGCGTGCCGCTGGATGGCCATTTCAAGAAGTTCAGCGCCCAGGTGGCGTTTGACCCCGCCAAGCTGGCCACGAGCAAGATCGCCTTCACCGTAGACACCGGCAGCGCCACGCTGGGCTCGCGCGAAACCGATGCCGAGCTGCCCAAGCCCACCTGGTTCAACGTGCCCAAGTTCCCGCAGGCGCAGTTCGAATCCACGGCCATCAAGGCGCTGGGCGGCGGCAAGTTTGAGGTGGCGGGCAAGCTCACCATCAAGGGCACCGCGCAGAACGTGGTAGTGCCGGTGACGTTGACCCAGAGCGGCCCCACCACCACGGCCACCGGCACGCTGCCCATCAAGCGGCTGGCTTTCAAGATTGGCGAGAACGAGTGGGCCGACACCTCGATGGTGGCCGACGACGTGACCGTGAAGTTCAAGCTCGCACTGACGGGCGTGAACAAGCTTTGACCGGTTGCCAACGGCAGCCCCGCCCCTTTCACCCCACTTTCCCCTGGTTCGTTTCGTAGTTCCTCTTTTCAAGGAGTCTTTTCCATGCGCAAGTCCCTCTTCTCCCTGCTCGCCGTGGCCGCTGCCACCGCAATGACCGCTGGCGCTGCCCAGGCCGCCAACTACGCCATCGACCCCACGCACACCTTCGTGACGTTCGAGATCGGTCACTTCGGCGCATCCACCAACCGTGGCCGCTTCGACAAGAAGCAAGGCACTGTGGAATTTGACCGCGCCGCCAAGACCGGCAAGGTGGACATCACCATCGACACCACCTCGGTGAACACCGGCACGCCTCCCTTTGACAAGCACCTGCAAAGCGCCGACCTGTTTGACGCCGCCAAGCACCCCACGATCAAGTTCGTGTCCGACAAGTTCAGCTTCAACGGCGACAAGGTCAGCGAAGTGACCGGCCAGCTCACGCTGCTGGGCAAGACCGCGCCCGTCACCCTCAAGGCCACGCAGTTCAACTGCTACGACAGCCCCATGCTCAAGCGCGAAGTGTGCGGTGGCGACTTTGAAACCACCATCGACCGCACCCAGTGGGGCATGAACTACGGCGTGGAATGGGGCTTCCCCAAGAACGTGCGCCTGGTGGTGCAGATCGAAGCTGTGAAGCAGTAATCCACCATCGGCAGGCACGCGGGCTGCTCGCCCCTGAAGGGCGGCTGCTGCGCGCCAAACCCACGGGCCACCCCTGCGTTCACGCAGCGGGTGGCTTTTTCATGCACGCGCACTTCGCCGCGCGTGTCAGGCGGCGTCCAGCGTGGCATCCAGGTTCCAGCCTTGCGGCTGCCAGGACCACACCACATGAGGCCCAAGCGCACGCAGGAAGGTGACGTCGTGCGACACCACGGCCAGCGCGCCCGTGAAGGCTTGCAAGGCGGACTGCAGCGCTTCGATGGCATCCACATCGAGATGGTTGGTGGGCTCATCGAGCAGCAGCATTTGCGCGGGCTCGCCCGACCACAGGGCGCAGGCCAGGGCGGCCTTGATGCGCTCTCCACCGCTGAGCACGCCCGCAGGCCGCTGCACTTTGTCCGCACCCAAGCCCAGCTGGGCCAGGTGCGTGCGCAGCGCCGCTTCGGGCAGGGGTGTGCCGAGCGCCTGCAGGCGCGCCAACACACCGTGCTGGGGTGGAAGCAGGTCGGCGTTGTGCTGGTCCAGCCAGGCGGCCCGCACACCCCGCAACACCCGCCCCGCAGTGGCCAACGCAGGGTTGGCAATGGTGCGCAGCAGGCTGCTTTTGCCGCAGCCGTTGGGCCCAGTGATGGCGATGCGGATGGGCCCGTTCCAGACTCCATGGAGCGGAGGAAAGCCGGGCGGCGCATGCGGCACATGGACCTGTTCGAACGCCAGCACCTGCTTGCCCGCAGGCACGGCGCTTTGGGGCAGCACCAGCGCCGTAGCGCCCCCTGCAGGAACACGCTGAGCGGCCTCGCGCACCGCATCGTTCAGCCGCAGGCGCTCCTGCTGCTGCCGCTCGTGCTCGCGACCCGCGTGGGCCTGGGCGTTGTTCTTCTTGCGGTCCAGCAGGACGGATGCCTGGTTGGCAGTGCGGCCGGCCTCGCGCCCCCGCGCGGCGCGGCTCTGCTGGGCATCGTGCTCGCGCTGCAGCGCCCGCATGCCCCGCTCGCGCTCGGTGCGCGCGTGGTCCAGCGCGGCCTGGGCAGCAGCAGCCTCGGCCTGGCGCTGTGCCTGGTACACGGACCAGTTTCCGCCGTAGCGCTGCAGCCCCGCTGCAGACAACGCAACCATGTTGTTCGCCATGCCCAGCAATTCGCGGTCGTGGCTGGCCACCAGCACGCCACCGCGCCACTGCGCCAGCGACTCCATCAACCAGCGCCGACCCGGCCGGTCCAGGTGGTTGGTGGGCTCATCCAGCACCAGCAGATCGGCGCCCGACAGGAATGCCCCCGCCAGCGCCACGCGCATGCGCTCGCCACCGCTAAGGTGCTGCGCCGCGTGTCCCGGCGGCAGGTGGCCCAACCCCAGCGCGTGCAGCGCCTGCTGCCATTGCGAGGGCAGGTCCCACCGCCCGTCGGCCAAAAGCAGATCGTCGGGCGTGCCCCGGCCCGCTTCCAGTCGGTCGAGTGCACCCAGAACCGGGCCCAGGCCCGCAATATCGGCGACGGTGGCCGAAGGGGCTGCACCGACCTCCTGCGCCACCGCGTGCAGCGACGGGCTACCCGCCACCACACCGCTTGCAGGCTGGAGCATGCGCTGCGCAAGCTGCAAGAAAACGCTTTTGCCAACGCCGTTGGCGCCCACCAAGCCGGTCACGCCTTGGCCCAGGGCCACATTCAGCGGGCGTGCCCACAGTGCCTGCCCGTCAGGCAAGCTGAATGTGACGTCGTGGAACTGAAGGACAACGGGACCCGCAGACGAAGCCGCACTGCGGGGCGCGGCAATAGAGGGCCGAGGAGGGAAGGCAGCCGTCGAGGCTGCAGCAGCGCCGCGACTGCGATGGGCGGAATCGCCCGGCATTGAAGGTGTCGCCATGCAAAAGCACTCCAGACAAGACATACAACCGCCCGGCCCGGCAAAGGGCAAGCAGGAAGGAAAGGCTTGAGGGGCTTACAGGCGCATCGGACGAATACCTCAGGGGCAAAGAAGGACGACTGCGGAATGTACCGCAATCCCGGCTGTCAAAAAATTAACTTAACGTAAATCAATTACGAATAGTAGAATCGCAAAACCGATTTGAGGAGACTCTGCATGAACGCCATCCTGAAACCTGATCTGGCCACCCTGCCCCCGCCCGCGCCCATCCAGCAGCTGCACCACTACGCCTACAAGGCTCGTGACGCTGAAGAAACGCGCCAGTTCTATGAGGACATCCTGGGCCTGCCGCTGTACCACATCATCCAGAGCGATTACGTGCCGAGCACGGGCGAATACTGCCCCTACACGCACTTCTTCTTTCGCCTCAAGGACGGCTCTTTCATCGCCTTCTTCGACCTGGGCGACGACGTGAAGGCAGAGCCCTCGCCCAACACGCCGCTGTGGGTCAACCACATTGCCTTTCGGGTGGACACGGTACAGGAGCTGGAGAACACCAAGAAGCGCCTGGAAGCCCACGGCATCGAGGTGCTGGGCGTAACGGACCACCACATCTTCCACAGCATCTATTTCTTTGACCCCAACGGCATCCGCCTGGAGCTGTCGGCCCAACTGGCCGACGAGGAAAAGATGGCCAAGGACAGCACCGTGGCCCACGCCCGCCTGAACGAGTGGACGGCGCGCAAGGAGCAGTGGCGCAAGGAGCGCGCTGAAGGCAAGGCGGTGGAACCGCTCAAGCCGCAGCAGAACGACCGGCCAGAGTTCGTCAAAGGCTGACAAGCCTTTGGCGCCGCCACGTTGCACACCCAACGTGCAACGTGGCGTCAGCGATAAAAATACAGGTAAAAATAGCCTCCAGCGCTTTACCAACAAGCGCTAACAGCTATTTATTTAGTAGCAAAATTCCACCAACCACTCCAGCGGTAGCAATCACCCTTCTTGAGGCTGTTGCTGCTGCGCGCGCATGATCTGGTGGCGCTGCCAGTAGGCCCCCACCACGGCGTTGAACTGGTCCTTTTCCTTGGTGAGGCCGGACAGCTTGATCTTGCTGGTCTTGGCGCCCAGGCCCAGGGCGTTCTTCTCGGGGTGCGTCACGACCAGTGCATTGCCGAAGCTGCTTTCCTTGAATTCCAGCGCCTTGATGGCGTCCCAGAACACCGTGGTCTCGTCGGCCGAGGTGCGGATGCCGTCGATGCTGACCTCCACCGTGTTCTCCCCCTTGAGCGCAAACACCACGGGTGGAAAGTAGCGCAGCACCAGCGCGCGCTCTTCGTCGGTGGCGGGCTCGTAGCGGTAGGCCAGGCTTCGTTCATGGTCTTGCGCAAACTGCTGTTCATAGTCACTCCACAGGCGCTGCTCGATCGCGTCCGCCGTCAATATCTCCTGCACCCAGGTGGCAGCGGGCGCGCGCACGGCGATGGCACCGTAGTCCCGCTCTTTCAGTGCCATGCCCACGTTGCGCAGGCGCTCGGGCATGGCGGGGTGCGAGTCAAAGGGGTGCGGCACATTGGCCGTCTTCATCGCATCCACAAAATCGCTGGACGCCGCATAGGGCGCCAGCCCCTGGGCCACAAAGCGGGCGATGCCCAGCGTGGTGGTGTCGTGCCGCTCGTTGCGCCCAAACAGCTCGTCCTCGATCTTGAAACGGTATTGCGCGTAGGCCGCGATCTTGACCAGCGACTGCGCAATGGCCGCTGGCGAGATGAGCTTGGCAGCGATGCGGTCGGCCTTGAACTCGCGCTCGCGGCTGTCGCGCGCCAGGGCAATTTCGAAGATGGTGCGGTACAGGTCCAGCACTGGCGACACCACGGCCGAGAGCCCCCCGCTGCGGATCGCATGGCGGTAGTGGTCAAACTGCACCAGCTTCGGGCCCAGCCGGGCGCTGCTCTGGGTGTCGCCGCCGCGCAGGTGGGCCAGTTCGTGGCCAAACACCGCGTCGGCCTCGGCCTGGTCGAGGATGCGCAGCAGGGGCAGGCTGACAAACAGCGTGCGGCCCGTGAGCGTGTGGTTGCCCACCGTGAGCGGCGCCTCGGTCACGAAAAAGTTGGCGTCGATGCCCGCCACGATGTTCTGCGGAGGCTCGGTCTTCAGGCGCTGGGCCATGTGGCGGATGCGCTTCCACAGCAGGGGCGCATCGTCTTCGGACACCAGCTCGCCCACGGCATGGTTGTCAGACTGCACGCGCTTGAAGATGCCCGCCACCGCCACAAACACACCCACCGCCACGGCCAGCCCCACGACGATGATGAGCTTGGGCGAATACTTGTGAAAGAAGAACGCCGTGACCCAGAACGACAGCCACACCGCCATCGCCCCCTGCACCACCAGCGCGGCGGCACTGGCCCAGGTGGTCAGGCGCCAGCCCGCGACAAAGCTGGTGTACTGCAGCGTGCGGTCGGCAAAGGCCAGCGCGCCCAGGCCCAGCACCGCCACCAGCAGCACGCCACTGGCCACCAGGGTCCAGAACGACACTGCTCGCGCCATGTGGAACTGCCACACGTCGGAATAGCGCTCGCACAGGGCTTCGCGGTAGTCCTGCGCCTCGGGGTCTTGGCTGCTGCAAATGGTGGACGGCGGATTGCTGCGGTAGTAATCCTTGCGCGCCTGCTTCTCGGCGGGCGGCATGCCCTTTTCAGCGTCGATGCGCTGGCTGATGCCGGCCACAAAGTTCGCGTCCTGGTCGCGCTGCGCGTAGACGGTGAACCCATAGGTCAACGCCGGGATGAGAAAAAGCGCCAGCAGCGCGTAGACAAAGACCTTGGCAAGGCCCGCGCGGAGTGCGGATGGAAGATGCATGGATGGGAACGATTGGTTGTATGTTTTTGACCCGGGCAATGCGTGGAGCCCGCCCCCTCTCCAGGGGCCCTCTCGCTCCACCGGGCGGGATTATCAAGACGCCACGGCGGGCAGGTCGAGCGACAAGGTAACAATTGGCGAGAAATGCCCGACAGACGGAATGCCGGTGGGATGCGAGCGCAGGGGAAGACCGGCTGGCGCTCCCGTAAAATGCCCGGTCCACCCTCTTGACCGTTGAGGCACGCCCTGTGCCTGCCTCTTCCTTCTGCCAAACCCCATGAGCACGCCCCAAGCACAACCCGGCCTCGACAGCCTGTCCAAGTCCTTTGAACCCGCCGCGCTGGAAGCCCACTGGGGCCCTGAATGGGAAAAGCGCGGGTATGGCACCGCAGGCCACCGTGGCACGGGCCAGCCCCAGGCGGGCGAGCCCGCCTTTTCCATCCAGCTGCCCCCGCCCAACGTGACAGGCACGCTGCACATGGGCCATGCGTTCAACCAGACGATCATGGACAGCCTCACGCGCTACCACCGCATGCGTGGCTTCAACACCGTGTGGGTGCCGGGCACTGACCACGCCGGCATCGCCACGCAGATCGTCGTGGAACGCCAGCTGCAAGAGCAGGGCATCAGCCGCTACGACATGGGCCCTACCCCGCCCGAGGCGCGCAAGAACTTTGTGAGCAAGGTGTGGGAGTGGAAGGAAAAGTCTGGCAACACCATCACCACGCAGATGCGCCGCATGGGCGACAGCGTGGACTGGGGCCGCGAATACTTCACCATGGACGACAAGCTGAGCGCCGTGGTCACCGACACCTTCGTGAAGCTGTACGAGCAGGGCCTGATCTACCGTGGCAAGCGCCTGGTGAACTGGGACCCGAAGCTGCAGTCCGCCGTGTCCGACCTGGAAGTCGAGAGCGAAGAAAAAGACGGCTCGCTCTGGCACATCGCCTACCCGCTGGCCGATGGATCGGGCAGCCTGACGGTGGCCACCACCCGGCCTGAGACCATGCTGGGCGACGTGGCGCTGATGGTGCACCCCGAGGATGCGCGCTACACGCACCTCATCGGCAAGATGGTCAACCTGCCGCTGTGCGACCGCCAGATTCCGGTGATCGCCGACGAGTACGTGGACAAGGAATTCGGCACGGGCGTGGTCAAGGTGACGCCTGCGCACGACCAGAACGACTACGCCGTGGGCCAGCGCCACAAGCTGCCCATGATCGTGGTGCTGACGCTGCAGGCCACCATCAACGAGAACGCGCCTGCCAAGTACCAGGGCATGGACCGCTTCGTGGCCCGCAAGGCCGTGGTGGCTGACCTCGAAGCCATCGGCGCGCTGGTCGAGGTGAAGAAGCACAAGCTCATGGTGCCGATTTGCACCCGCACCGGACAGGTGATCGAGCCCATGCTGACCGACCAGTGGTTCGTGGCGATGAGCAAGGTGGGCGAAGGCGACGCCACCGGCAAGAGCATTGCGCAAAAGGCCATCGACGCCGTGGCCAGCGGTGAAGTGACCTTTGTGCCCGAGAACTGGGTGAACACCTACAACCAGTGGATGAACAACATCCAGGACTGGTGCATCAGCCGCCAGCTGTGGTGGGGCCACCAGATCCCGGCGTGGTACGACGAAGACGGCAACGTGATCGTGGCCCGCGACGAAGCCGAAGCCCAGGCCAAGGCCCCGGGCAAGACGCTGCGCCGCGATGAAGACGTGCTGGACACCTGGTACTCGTCCGCGCTCGTGCCCTTCAGCACCATGGGCTGGCCGAACCAAGGCACCGCCGAAACCGACGACTTCAACCTGTACCTGCCCAGCACCGTGCTGGTCACGGGCTACGACATCATCTTCTTCTGGGTTGCCCGGATGATCATGATGACCACGCACTTCACGGGCCGCGTGCCGTTCAAGCACGTGTACATCCACGGCCTGGTGCGCGACGCGCAGGGCAAGAAGATGTCCAAGTCCGAAGGCAACGTGCTCGACCCGGTGGACCTGATCGACGGCATTGCCCTGGAGCCGCTGCTCGACAAGCGCACCACCGGCCTGCGCAAGCCTGAGACCGCACCCACCGTGCGCAAGAACACGCAAAAGGAATTCCCCGAAGGCATCCCGGCCTATGGCGCCGATGCGCTGCGCTTTACGTTTGCCGCGCTCGCATCGCTGGGCCGCAGCATCAACTTCGACAGCAAGCGCTGCGAGGGCTACCGCAACTTCTGCAACAAGCTCTGGAACGCCAGCCGCTTTGTGCTTATGAACTGCGAAGGCCAGGACTGCGGCCTGAAGGAGCACACCAAGGAAGAGTGCCAGCCCGGTGGCCCTGCCCACGGCTACATGCAGTTCAGCCAGGCCGACCGCTGGATCAGCTCGCTGCTGCAAAAGACCGAGGCCGAAGTCGCCAAGGGCTTTGAGGAATATCGCCTGGACAACGTGGCCAACACGATCTACGACTTTGTCTGGAACGAGTACTGCGACTGGTACCTGGAAATCGCCAAGGTGCAGATCCAGAACGGCACCGAAGCGCAGCAACGCGCCACGCGCCGCACGCTGATCCGCACGCTCGAAGCCATCCTGCGCCTGGCGCACCCCATCATCCCGTTCATCACCGAAGCCCTGTGGCAGGTGGTGGCGCCTGTGGCAGGCATCCCGGGCGAGTCGGTCAGCATTGCGCGCTACCCCCAGGCCCAGCCCGAGAAGATCGACGAGGCCGCGATTGCCCACATGGGCCGCGTGAAGGGCCTGGTGGACGCTTGCCGCGCATTGCGTGGCGAAATGAACGTGTCCCCGTCCACCCGCCTGCCGCTGTACACCGTGGGCGACACCGACTTCATGCGCTGTGTAGGCCCGGTGCTGCAGGCCCTGGCCAAGCTCAGCGAGGTCAAGGTGTTTGACGACGAAGCCGCCTGGGCCGCTGCCGCGCAGGCAGCGCCTGTGGCCGTGGTGGGCGAAGCACGGCTGGCGCTGTACATGGAGATTGACGTGGCCGCCGAGAAGACCCGCTTGTCCAAGGAAATCGCCCGCATCGAAGGCGAAGTCGCCAAGGCCAACAACAAGCTCTCGAACGAAGCCTTTGTGGCCAAGGCCCCACCGGCCGTGATCGACCAGGAAAAGAAGCGCATCGCTGACTTCGGCGCCACGCTGACCCGCCTGCGCGACCAGCTGGGTCGCCTGGGCTGACAGAACAAAAGTGAAGGGCCGGGCAGCTCTGGCCTGACACTTGCATATCCACGACGACCACAACACCCCGAATCCCTGTCTTCACTCAAGGAGTCTCATGACTGTTGCCACCACCGTTCGCAAAGCCGTATTTCCCGTCGCTGGCCTGGGCACCCGTTTTCTGCCCGCCACCAAGGCGTCTCCGAAGGAAATGCTGCCCGTGGTTGACAAGCCGCTGATTCAGTATGCTGTGGAAGAGGCTTATGCCGCTGGCATCCGCCACATGATCTTCGTGACCGGCCGCAGCAAGCGCGCCATCGAAGACCATTTCGACACGGCGTATGAGCTGGAGGCCGAACTCGAAGCCGCCGGCAAGAAGGAACTGCTGGCGCTGGTACGCTCCATCCAGCCCGACGACATGGACTGCGCGTTCGTGCGCCAGCCCCGCTCGCTGGGCCTGGGCCACGCCGTGCTGTGCGCCGAGCCGCTGGTGGGCAAGGAGCCCTTTGCCGTGCTGCTGGCCGACGACCTGATGGTGGGCCCCCCAGGCGGCCAGCCCGTGCTGGCCCAGATGGCCACCGCCTTCCGCCAGCAAGGCCGCTCGGTCATCGCGGTGCAGGAAGTGCCGGAAGACCAGGTCCACAAATACGGCATCGTGGCCGGCGAGCCCGCTGGCGGCCCGCTGATCCGCATTGAACGCATCGTCGAAAAGCCCAAGGCCGACGTAGCCCCCTCTCGCATGGGCGTGGCCGGCCGCTACATCCTCACGCCCGGCGTGTTCGACGAGATCCGCAACCAGCCACGCGGCGTGGGCGGCGAGATCCAGCTCACCGACGGTATCGCCCGCCTGATGCAGCACGAAGCCGTGTACGCCTTCCAGTACGAAGGCAAGCGCTACGACTGCGGCAGCAAGGAAGGGTTTCTGGAAGCGACGGTGGAACTGGCTTTGCAGCACCCGCAGGTGGGCGCGCAGTTCCGGGAATATCTGAAGACCTTGGCGCTCTGATCCAAGGCAGCCGAGACAGAAGGCCTGCCTCGGCTGTCAGCGCCAGGCGCTGTCACGGCATGGCCTCAAGACTTCATCAGGCGAAAGCGCAGCGCCCGCAATTCCAGCAGGCCGTCCGTGAAGTAGATCCAGAGGGTATCGCCCTTCAGATACCCGTTTGAGATATTGCCCGCGAACATGTTTCGCTTGAGTTCGTCACTGTCCAGCGTGCATTGAAAGCGGGACACTGCTTCGCACCTGATTTGATACGGCTGCCTCTGCGGCGCCTGCTCGTCCTTGTAGAAAAGTGCCTGCAGCTGAACTGTAGATTTGCCTTTGGCATCTACGGAGAACGAAACATCCGTCAAATTGCCGTCATGCCAAAAGAGTTTGTCGAAAGACTTTGACATCCCGAAGACCTTGAGACCGGCGCGATGCCGTCAGCGCCGACGCAGGATGTGGATGTATTCCTCGCCCACCGTCTGCTGCTCCACCAGCTCGTTGCCCGTCTGCTTGGCAAACGCCTGAAAATCCCGCAGCGACCCGCCATCGGTGGCCACCACCTTCAGCAACTGGCCGCTGGCCATGTCGGACAGTGCCTTCTTGGCCTTGAGGATGGGCAAGGGGCAGTTCAGGCCCCGGGTGTCGATTTCTTTGTGAATGTCCATGGTCATCAATCCTTTGGCGGCTGCGGCGGTTGTTCGTCCAGGCCGCGCCGCCGTTCTGCATTTTCTTCAGCGGTAAAAAACACCGGCTCGTGCCCCTTGGTGCGCAGCCAGTCGGCCAGCGCGTAGCCCGTGCCCGCCGGCCAGCATTTGAGGTCTGCCAGATCGTACAGCCGGTAATCCACCAGCTCGGGCGATAACTGAACCTGCCCCGTGGCCACCACATGGTAGGCAATGATGATCTGGTTCATGCGCAGGAACTCATAGGCGCCCACCAGGGTGGTGGACTGCACGTCGAGGTTGGTTTCCTCCTTCACCTCGCGCGCAATGCCTTCCTGGGGCGACTCGCCTGCCTCCATGAAGCCGGTGATCAGCGCGAACATCTTGCCCGGCCAGGCCGCGTTGCGCGCCAGCAGCACCTTGCCGTCGATCTCGACAATCGCTGCCAGCACTGGCGTGGGGTTGTTCCAGTGGGTCCAGCCGCAGGCGGGGCAGCGCAGCCGCTCCTTGTCGCCTCCGTCTTCGGCCAGGGTGATGGGCTGTAGCGCGGTACCGCAGTGGGTGCAGTGGCGGACTTCGTAGTGCATAGTAAAGCTATTATTTTTATAGCTGCTAGCGCTTATCCATCAAGCGCTAGCAGCCAATTTCATTAAAACCTTCGAACCCGGCAGCCGGCGGCCGCCTGTCACGCAGGGAACACACCGGTAGACAGATACCGGTCACCCCGGTCGCACACGATGAACACGATGGTGGCATTGCTGTCGCGCGCCGCAATCTGCTGCGCCACCCAGCACGCGCCTGCGGCCGAGATGCCTGCAAAGATGCCCTCTTCGCGCGCGAGGCGGCGGCACATGTCTTCGGCGCTGTCCTGGTTCACATAGACCAGCTCGTCCACCGTGCTCGGGTCATAGATCTTGGGCAGGTACTCTTGCGGCCACTTGCGGATGCCCGGGATGCGCGAACCCTCTTCGGGCTGCGCTCCAATGATCTGGATGGCAGGGTTCTTCTCTTTGAGGAAACGCGACACGCCGGTGATGGTGCCCGTGGTCCCCATGGCGCTCACAAAGTGCGTGATGCGCCCGCCCGTCTGCTCCCAGATCTCCGGGCCGGTGGTTTCGTAGTGGATGCGTGGGTTGTCGGGGTTGCCGAACTGGTCGAGCACCTTGCCCTCGCCGCGCTTTTGCATGGCCTCGGCCAGGTCGCGTGCGTGCTCCATGCCGCCGCTCTTGGGCGTGAGCACAAGTTCGGCACCAAAGGCCTTCATGGTCTGTGCGCGTTCGATGGACAAGTCTTCGGGCATCACGAGCACCATGCGGTAACCCTTGATGGCCGCCGCCATCGCCAGCGCAATGCCGGTGTTGCCCGACGTGGCCTCGATCAGCGTGTCGCCGGGGCGGATGTCGCCACGCTCCTCGGCCCGGCGGATCATCGACAGCGCGGGCCTGTCCTTGACTGACCCGGCAGGGTTGTTGCCCTCCAGCTTGCCCAGCACCACATTGCCGCGCGCCGCGTTGTCCTTGGCCCCAATGCGCTGCAAAGCGACCAGAGGGGTGTTACCCACTGCATCTTCAATCGTCGGATATTTCATGCGCCCTACTGTGCCATAATTTGGGGCTTCACGAATTCCAGCCCGGGTGGTGAAATTGGTAGACGCAGGGGACTCAAAATCCCCCGCCGCAAGGCGTGCCGGTTCGATTCCGGCCCCGGGCACCATAGCTTTTTAGCTATGTTATTTGCAGCATGTTCCGCGTTTGTTCGCCGTGACGTTCCGCAAATGACAAACAAAGACCTCCAGGCGTCAGCCTCGGGGTCTTTTTTGTTTGGCCTGCTCGACGGTGCTGCGTGGCCCCATCCGCAGCAGGTGGTGCGCGATTTAGCAGTCTGATTGCGAGCTTTTTTTTGCGACAGAATCCCCGCATGGCAGCTCAGGACATCGTAGACCTCCCACCCTGCCGCCCAGGCATGGCAGACATCCACCGCCGCGCGACAAACGCATTCCGCGCACACTGACGCGCGCACGGTGCCGCGCTTCCGCAAAAGCTGGTTCTGACCAGAGCCCAGGCCGACGACCTGCACCTGTGCCGCCTCTATGGCTGCGTGCCAATGGATGGCACGAAGCCAGAGCAAGGCAAATTCAATGGCAGCCCGATAGAGGTATCGGATTGTTGATTTCCACGCAAACCTAACCCACCATTTCCATCTCGATCTGACCCACCCTGGTTCGTGAACTTCACGCTCACGTTGTGGATAAGTTCTTGGTCGCCTTCTCCTTCTTGGTGGTCTGTGGTGGTTGCTGTGCGGAGCTGTTCTTGAACCTGTAGCTGTCGTTGCCGGTTTCCAGAATATGGCAGTGATGCGTGA
Organism: Acidovorax sp. SRI_002; assembly: GCF_057586455.1. Lineage (NCBI taxonomy): Bacteria > Pseudomonadati > Pseudomonadota > Betaproteobacteria > Burkholderiales > Comamonadaceae > Acidovorax > Acidovorax sp. SRI_002. The sequence goes on from NZ_JBYCZW010000011.1 coordinate 110,456, forward strand.
GCCGGTCCAGCAGTGCCGTGGTCATCTTCGCATCTCCGAACACATTGGCCCACTCGCTGAAGCTCAGGTTGGTGGTGATCACGACGCTCGTGCGCTCGTACAGTTTGGACAGCAGGTGGAACAGCAAGGCTCCTCCAGAGGCACTGAATGGCAGGTAGCCCAGCTCGTCCAGAATCACCAGATCGGCATAGGCCAACCGGTGGGCCAACTGTCCGGGCTTGCCGTTGGCCTTCTCCTCCTCCAACGCATTGACCAGTTCCACCGTGGAGAAGAACCGCACCCTGCGGTGATGGTGCTCGATGGCTTGCACCCCGAGGGCTGTGGCGATGTGGGTCTTGCCCGTCCCCGGTCCACCCACCAGCACCACGTTGTTGGCGTCCTCCAAGAATTCACAGCGGTGCAGCTGGCGCACCAGCGCCTCGTTCACCTCACTGTGGCCGAAGTCAAACCCAGCCAGGTCCCTGTACGCCGGGAACCTGGCCACCTTCAATTGGTAGGCCACCGAGCGCACCTCCCGCTCGGCGGTCTCGGCCTTGAGCAGTTGGGACAGGATGGGCTGTGCTGCATCAAAGGCCGGTGCACCTTGCTCGGCCAGCTCAGCGACAGCCTGGGCCATGCCGTGCATCTTGAGCTCGCGCAGCATGATCACGATAGAAGCGATGGCAGGGTCATGACGCATAGCGCACCTCCCTCAATTGGTCGTAACGACGCACATTGGCTTGGGGTTCCACCGCCAGCTTGAGGGCCTGCGGCATGTGACCGGTGCTGGAGCGGGCTTGCCGTCCAGCAAGCGGTGCAGCACGCTCAGGATGTGCGTCTTGCTGGCAGCCCCTGACTCCAGTGCCAACTCCACTGCAGCGAGCACAGCCTGTTCATCGTGGTGCAGCACCAGTGCCAGTACCTCCACCATCTCCCGGTCGCCGCCGGGTTGCTTGAGCAAGGTGGCCTGCAGTCGCTTGAAGGCCGCTGGCAGTTCCAGGAACGGCGCGCCATTGCGCAAGGCCCCGGGCTTACGCTGCAGCACCGCCAGGTAGTGGCGCCAGTCGTACACTGTCTGTCCCGCACCATGGTGGTTACGCTCGATCAGCCGCTGGTGTTCACAGACGATCTGGCCTTCGGCCGCGACCACCAAGCGATCCGCGTAGACCCGCAGGCTCACGGGTCGGTTGGCGAATGGCGCCGGCACGCTGTAGCGGTTGCGCTCGAAGTGGATCAGGCAGGTGGGAGAGACTCGCTTCGTGTGCTCAACAAAGCCATCGAAGGGACGCGGTACCGGCATCAAGGCAGCCCGCTCCGCGGCCCAGACATCCGCAACGGTACCCGGCAGCTTGCCGTGCTCGATCTCGTGCCACAGGGCCACACAACGCTCCTGAAGCCAATCATTGAGCTCCACAAGGCCAGGGAATGGCGGCACGACCTGCCACAGGCGATGGCGGGCATCGCGCACGTTCTTCTCCACTTGGCCCTTCTCCCAGCCCGACGCGGGATTGCAGAACTCGGCCTCGAACAGGAAGTGGCTGACCATGGCCGCAAAGCGCGCATTGACGTCGCGCTCCTTGCCACGGCGCACCCGGTCTACGGCGGTGCGCATGTTGTCGTAGATGCCACGGCGGGGTACACCGCCCAGGACTACGAACGCATGGTTGTGGGCATCGAACAGCATCTCATGCGTCTGCAAGGGATAGGCGCGCAGGTAGAACGCTCGGCTGTGGCTGAGCTTGAAGTGGGCTACCTGCAGCTTGGTGCGCACGCCGGCGAGAACAGCCCAGTCCTCGCTCCAGTCGAACTGGAAGGCCTCACCCGGACCGAAGGCCAGGGGAACGAAGGTGCCGCGCCCGGTGGTCTGCTGCGCCACGAGGCGCTGCTCTTGCCAGATCCGGGCGAAGGCCGCTACGCGGTTGTAGGAGCCGCCGTAACCGAGCGCCTGCAGATCGATGTACATCTGCTTGACGGTGCGCCGCTGCTTGCGTGAGCGCCCCGCCTCGGTCTTGAGCCAGCCCGAGAGCTTCGATGCGAAGGGGTCGAGCTTGGAAGGACTGACCCGCTTGGCGTAGTGCGGCTCGGCCTCGCCTGCGCGCAGGTACTTGCGGATGGTGTTGCGCGAGAGGCCCGTGCGGCGGGCGATCTCCCTGATGGACAGCTGCTCTCGCAGGGCCCAGCGCCTGATGACACTCAGTGTTGCCACGTCTATCACTCCTGGTCTCCTGCTGCTCAACAAAGCAGCAGGCTAGGGTTAGTACGTGGGTCAGGTTTGGATGGAAATCCCGGGGGTTAGTGGGTCACTTCTGCGTGGAAATCAACAAGCACGGCTTTCAGAGCAGATCCGACGTATTCAGCGGGCTTGCGCAAACTACGACTCGGGTGATTTCGAAGCTTCTCTAGACCTAGCGGTTGCGATGCGGGTGCTGTTCTATGACACGAAGAAGTCCATATCGCTCTGCAAACAACTTGGAATCAAGGAGCGAATATCCTTACCGTCTTTTCAGGGCCTGGGTATGACAAAGGCGGAGCAACAGCAGCTTCGTAGTCATGGCACCTGGACGGTTTCGTTCAATATGGAGTTTGTTCCAGGGGAGCCGCGTCCAAGGCCAATCACAAGCCCATCCTCGGACGGGTCCTACCCCGTATTGCCCCTCAAGAACTGGTTTGAGGAAGTGGTGCATTGCGGTGATGCCATCATTGACAGAGCAGAGCTGATGCAGACGGTCTGTCACCATTTAGGCGGAGCGCACGTAGAGGAGGGCTCACTGGAAGCACAAGATCTGCGACGTGGCGCTGGCTCTTGGTCCACGACCCTTCCCACAGGCCAAGCTGTCCTCAGTGATCTACGCGACCACCATCTTCTGCTCACGCGGTCTATGGGCGCGGAGGTCTTATACATGCCGTGGTGGCAACAGTGATCCGTGTTCATTGCTCATTTGCAAACCTACCTGCCTCCATGGAATCCCGCCGCTTACTCGGTAGGTAGACGCCCTCTTTCGCCCCCCGGATTCGCTTCTCGCGTTGGTGCACGCTCTGCGCTAGCTGGATGGCCTGGATGCGGCGGTTCGGGTTCTTCTCGTTGAAACTGGCGATGGCCTCGCGGGCCTCTGATTTCCCTTCCTCGTCTCCCGCCATGGCAGCCATGGCGAACTGCTTCACCAAGGCGCTGCGCCGGGCCTGCAGCGCGCGGTCGTGCTGGACTACGGTGCTCTTGTCCGAAAGGTTGGAGTACCGCACCATCGTCGCGTCGTTGATACGCACGCCAGCCTTGCGCATCTCCAGCGCCTGCTGGAAATGAGAGTTCTGGAACGTGACCTGCATGGGCTGCTCGGTGATCTCCACGTCATAGGTGCCCCCGCCATCCATCTCCACGGTCTCATAGCCCGCAATGGCTGCTGCAGTGTCTTCGTCGAGCTCGTGGGGCAGCTTCAGTGCACCGCTGTCGTGGTAGGCCTGGCGCATGTCGAAGAAAGCCAGCTTGGTGTACCCAGCCAGGACGCGCTCGCAGGTCAGTTCGAGCTTTGTCGCTGTCTTTGAGCGCTCGGCCGCTATCCTTTTCTGCACGTTGACCTTTGCCAACATGCGGGATGCCTGGGTGCGAGCGCTCTTCTCGGTCGTCCCCGGCTCGGCGCGCATGTATGCCTGGGTGCCGTTGAGGTCGATCAGGTACTCCTGAACGAATCGCTCCTGGCGTGGCTCCAGTTCAGTCGTCCCTTTTCTGGGGGGCGGGTTTGGAATCTGGTCCTTGGAAGGCCGGGCCCAGCCCTTGGCGGCGGCGTGCTTGGCCACCATGGTGTGCGAGATGCCGAATGCCTTGCCGATATCGCGCGTGGATTGGCGAGTTCCGCAGTAAGCCCTCTCAACCCCAACCCAGTCGATGACCTTCACGGGCGCGGCTGTGCGGCCCTTCTTGGCGCTGGGTACTGATTTTCGTGTCTTGCGGTTGCCGGTTTCCATTTACACGGGATGGTCCCGTGTGTGCGAGGAATGCGGAAACCCTACTGGGGGGCGGCTATACCGCCCTTGATCTCAGCGAGCTCGTGTTTGGCCTGACTCAAAACTCTGGCATACGCCTGCCTTGCGGCATCTGTCCAAAACTCTCCGTACTCCACAAGGTTCCCTGCTTCCTTGGCAATAGAAAACTTGGTTTCAATAAGTTGATTCACGGCAGCAACTGCCTCATCGGACAGGAACAGCGCACAAGACCCGGCCAGCCGTCGCAGGTCGACTCGCGCCTCTTCCAACCTCTTCAGGAGTTCTGCAGCCTTGCCGTATTGTTTTGAATTCTCGTCATAGGATTTTTCCAGATCCCGCGCTGCAGTTGAAAAATCGTCACCTACGTTCACCATCAGCGAGATCGCGGCTAGCAATTCCAAGTAGTGCCCTTCGCGTCTCGCCCACTGCTGCTGCTGAATCCAAACCCTGCCAGCAAGCGCTTGTCGAACTGCCTCAGAGGCTTTTGTGTTTTCCACGAGCTGAATTTTCAGCATCTCAAAGTCAGCCTGCAATGCCTTAGACTCGCCGCGCTTCTTCTGATAGGCAATAACGTAGACCCCGAACACTGCTGAGACCAATAGCGTCAAATATGCAGCCCACTGAGGCAGACTCACTTCCAGAGCGATCAATTTTGCAAGCTCTTGCAGTTGTGCGGGTTCCATCGTTTACCTTCCTTTCGTACTCAGTCAATGATGCCATTGGAGCGTTTCCTCAATGCCTAGAATTGGCAAACCACAGAGGGATGCAATGGACGACGCAAAGAACTTCGTGCTGGGTATTTTTCAAACCGTGAGAGAACGCTTTGGCAACCCGCTTGTAAGTGCGTTTGCTATCGCTTGGGCGATCTGGAATTTCCGACTGTTGCTTGTGCTGGTTGGCGACGGCGGATGGAGGGACAAGATCGTTTACATCGATACAAAGCTCATGACGGAATGGTGGCATTGGCTCTTGCACGGAACAACCATACCGCTTGCAGCCGCACTGTTCTGGATTTATGTTTTGCCGCCCGCGCTGCGGAAGATTGCTACAGATCACGAGAAAATGAGCAACCTCAACCGAGAAGCACTTTTCCAAGTCGCAGAAACCAGGACGCTTTCAGTACAAGAGGCCCTGGAAATGCGGGCCATCATGATCAAGCAAAGAGCTGAATGGCAACAAGAGAAAGCGGAAACAGCTCAATCACTCGAGAACCTCCAGAAAGCAGGAGAAAAACGAGAGGCAACTATCGCTGCGCTAAAAAATGAGCTGGAAGAAGCTCAGGCGGAAATTACGAAGCTGAAAGCACCACCGCCCCGAGAGAAATTCGACTACCACAAGCAAGACACGGGTGTGAAAGCACATCATTTCGGTATTCGATTGACGCAGCCTTCGCATGCATCAACGCCTCTTGTGTTGTATGACGATCAGCCCGTTCTTTGGCCGTGGACTCCCTCAGATCATCAACAGTTTGAATTTCCAGTCAAAGGCCTATTCTTAAGTCATGCCGGAGAGGAAACCATCTTTTCCATGTTGGCGCTTGCTCAGCATGGCAGCAGGCATGGAAAAGCGATTGATAGTTGGACTTCTGTCCTTAGAAGCCTTGGTGTGGCAAGGCCAGACGAGCAAGTTCAGACCTTGGTAGTACACGGTTTTCTCCGAAATATCCCAACAAATGGTAGTGTTTACGAACTCCATGAACCTGGCATGCAATTCGCCAGATGGCTTCGGCAAATCGGTTTCAGCGCACCTTCCTTGCTTGCCAAGTAGACATTTGCCTGTGCGTGCTTGAGATCAAATAGATGCTGCTTTGAAGCAACCTACCCACAAGCTTCAACTGCATATGCGTGGCTTACCTCTCCTGCAGTAGGTGTCACCGATTGCAGGACCCCATGACGGTCAGCCTCCCAGGTCCCGCCTCAATTGCTTTAGATCTCCCCACACCTGGTGCGCAAGCAAGTTGAGGTCTTGCCCAGTCTGGATGTTGCTGTACTGCACAGCGTCTCCCAGAAGCTGGTTGGCCAGCATGCGCCGCTCCTGCGGCCAGATGTCGATGCAGGTGTCACCGATCTCCAGCTTGCTCGGTCCGTCGGGCGAATGGGTCATGGACACGGCTCGCCTTGTCGGGCAGATGCCATCGCCGTACCCCGCTCAATCCTCGAGAACCACCCCCAGCGCAGCGAGCTTTTCCGCATACGAATCCCTGCGCTTCGCTGCTTTGGCTGCCGTATCAACAGCCGCCTGAATGGCTTTTGGGCCCTTGGCGCCGACAGCCTTGATGAGTCCCTGCTTGTGGGCGGCGTCAGCCTGCGCCCTTTTGAAAGTGGCGATCAGCTCGGCATGGGCAACAGGTTGATTCACAGGGGCTTCCATCTTCTAAAGTGCCATTTTCAGCGCGTTACTTTGGGGTGGTCTGCGAGGCTACAGTCACCGGCACACAGAGCCCAACTAGCCCCACACCCCGGGTTCATTTTTACGGCTGCCATCTGGCATGGAAATCTCTCAACCCGCAGCGTGACGCCGAGTCTGCGGCCCCTGGCGCGGCTCCTGCAGTCCATTCACCGTCTAGCGATTTGCTTCGCTTTTCAGCTTGCGCAACTGCTCCTCGGCAGCTTCAAGCTCTGCCCTGAGCGCTCGGACTTCCTTCTCCAGCGTTTCAATATTCGCCGTGTGGCCCTGATCAACCGCGAGCGGCTGACAGCTCGATTGCAGCGCCGCCAGTTGGTCAGCCAGTTGCCTACGTAGCAGCATCTGCCCCTTGGATCGCGCGACTTCCATGCGTTTTTCGACGTCCGCCTTTTCTGCAGTGCACGAGGTGTGGTTGTCCGCCGGATTCGCAGGCTGAGCGATAGCGAAACCTGCCACGGTTATCGCGATGACCAAAGTGCAATAGCCGCTGAAACGCATACAAGTAAGTACCTGAGGGAATGGGGGCTGAGCATGACAGCAATTGGCGCGGGCGACCTCGATGCCACACGCGGGACATGGTCGGGCGTCACAGGCGACCCTGAGCGGCTTCAGGGGCAACGCGGCCTTTTGTTCATCTCTTGTTCGTATTTCTAACTTCCACGCTCACTGCGCCGCCAGCACCAGAAAGTCCTGCTCATACCCCTTTACCGACTGCACTGCTTTCAACCGCTGCGCAGCCGTCATCGCGTTGTGCACGTTAGAGAAGCCTTCGCAGCCCTCTTCCACCAGCGCCTGCGCATAACGCTGGTAGGCCGCGTCGGGCGATGTTTGAAAACGTGCGAGGTAACCGCGCAGCAGGCTCCGGGCCTGGTCGGTGTTGGTGCGGTCTTCGGCGATTTTCTGCAGCACCTGCACCAGGTCTTTCTGGCGGCGCAGGCGTTCGGCATAGGTGCGCTGTGGGTCAAACGACGACTGGGCGATGAAGGTGCGCAGTGCGGATTTTTGCGGTTCGTCCAAGGCGCCGTAGAAGCCTTCGGCGCGGGACAAGAGCTGCTTGAAGCGCTGCTCTCGCAGCTTGTCGGGCGTGATATCTACCCATTCCTTCTTCCAGTCGGCGTTGCTGTCGGCCTGCTTCTTTTGCAGGTTGCGGATCTGGGTGTCGGTGAGCTGGGCGGCCAGCCAGGCCAGTTTGGGTTCGGCCTGGGCGATGACCTTGTCGATCTGGGTGCGCACTGCGTCGTAGGTGCGGCAGGCCTGGCCGGGCGATATGGCGGATGGCAGTTGTTGCTGTACTTTTTGCAGCAGCTCGGCATGCCGGGGCAGCATGGTGTCACGGTGCCACTGGTGCAGGTCGCCCAGTTCGTCGCGCACGCGCTCGGTCTGGGTTTCTGACAGGCCGAGGTAGCTGTTCAGCTGCCAGTAGGCCAGGTGCGGCACCTGGTTGTAGGCCAGCTTGACAGTGCTGCAGCCTTGCAACAGCAGCCCACATGCCGCCAGGGTGGCAACACACAGTGCTTTGCGAATCAGGGACGGTGCGCGCACAGAAGCTCCTCGTGAAGAAAGGAAAGCGAAAGAGGCAGGATAGGGCCAATGCTGCACGGCGAAATTTGCGGGCTGCAATACCCCGCCAACTGCGCGAGGATTGGCGAAAGCCCCGGCACTGTGGAGCAGTGCGGCAGGACCTTGCCATCGGTGGCGCTCTGCGGCGCCGTGGGGCTAGTGTGTTGTTGCATGCTTGACGGCACATTGAAAACCGATGGACTTTTTGGCCAAGGCAAGGCGCAAACCACAGCGATACCCGTAGGTATCGCGCGGATTTGCAACGCAGCCCTGTTCGAAAAGACGCGGTTTTAAGTGCCGGATAGCGTGCAACACCACACTAGTTGTCCTGTCGGCGAATCAGTTGCCGACCGCTGGGCGTAATGGCCAGTTCGCCGCCGGAGCCTTTGGTGATGAAGCCCCATTCGAGCAGGCGGCCAGACACGTGGTCCTTGAGCGCATGGGGCAACGTAATGACTTGGCCCATTTCGAGTTGTTTGAGGGTCTCGATCTCGTCCACGGTGGGGTCGAAATGCGGGGCATGGTAGGTGGTCATGGGGTCACTCCCGGATCGGTATGTGCAGACAGACTCCAGCGCCACCAGATTAGTTCAGCCCCTGGGCGGATGCAAGCGCGTCATCCCTTGCCGTCTGCCCCGGCGACCGGCGGCACTCCGCCTGCCGCCGCTGCCATACCCTGCAGCCACCGTGCAAACGCCCCCAACACCGGCGGCTGGGCTTGCGCGGGGCTGATGAGGTAGTAGGCACGCTCGCCACGCAGCGGGCGGTTGCAGGCCACCACCAGCTCGCCGCTGGCCAGTTCGGCCTCGATCAACAAAGGCGGCATCAGCGCCACGCCCATGCCATGCGTGGCGGCCACGGCCAGCATGGAGAACAGCTCGTAGCGCGGGCCATCCAGCGCGTGCGGTGCCTCCACCCCCATGGCATCGAACCACTGGCGCCAGCCGTAGGGGCGTGTGCTTTGCTGCAGCAGCGGCAGCTCGGCCAGCGCCTCGGCGGCCACGGGCTGGTGGGCGCGGCCCCGGCCCCGGGGCGCGGCCGATTCGAGCAGGCGCGGGCTGCACACGGGCACCACGTCTTCGTGCATCAGCAGTTGCGCCTGTACGCCGGGCCAGTTGGCGACCTGCTCGGGCGTGCCGGCATACAAGGCGGCATCGAAGGTGGTGTCGGCAAACAAGAAGGGGCGTGTCTGCGTGTCGATGTGCACCACGATATCGGGATGCGCCTGCGCCAGGTGCGGCAGGCGGGGGATGAGCCAGCGCGTGGCAAAGGTGGGCACCGCGGCCAGCGTGAGGGTGCCGCCCTCGCCCTGGTGGGCCATCACGTCCAGCGTATCGCGCTCCAGGCCCTGCAGCCAGCGCGCCACCTGGCGGCCATAGTGCGCGCCCGCAGGCGTCAGCACCACGCCGTGGCGCGTGCGGCGAAACAGTGCGACGCCCAAAAACTCTTCCAGCGCCTGGATCTGGCGCGAGACGGCGCTTTGGGTGAGCGACAGCTCCTGTGCGGCGCGGGTGTAGCTCTCGTGGCGGGCGGCCACTTCAAAACAGGCCAGGGCCTGGGTCGATGGAATGTTGCGGCGCATGATGAAGAGGAATTTTTAAGTGACCAGCCACGCCTTGGCTTATCTAGCCACCAGTATTCCATACATTCCATAAACGCATGTCTGGATGAAAAGAACTCGCTTGCGGGCCACCACCCCAAGGCCTACGATGCGTTCCAGATTCGTTTTTTTCTTCCCCCCCTTTCCGACCTGGAGACACACATGGCCCACGCCGCTTTTCAATGGGATGACCCTTTCCTCCTGAGCCAGCAACTGACCGACGACGAGCGCGCCATCCGCGACGCCGCCGCCGCGTATTGCCAGGACAAGCTGGCACCCCGCGTGCTGGACGCCTTCCGCCACGAAAAGATGGACGTGAGCATCTTCCGCGAGATGGGCGAAGTGGGCCTCTTGGGCCCCACCATCCCCGAGCAATACGGCGGCCCCGGCCTGTCGTACGTGGCCTACGGCCTGATCGCCCGCGAGGTGGAACGCGTGGATTCGGGCTACCGCTCGATGGCCAGCGTGCAGTCGTCGCTGGTGATGGTGCCCATTTATGAATTCGGCAGCGAAGCCCAGCGCCAGAAGTACCTGCCCAAGCTCGCCAGCGGCGAGTGGATCGGCTGCTTTGGCCTGACCGAGCCCGACCACGGCTCCGACCCCGGCAGCATGGCCACGCGCGCCTACAAGGTCGATGGCGGCTACAAGCTCAAGGGCAGCAAGATGTGGATCACCAACAGCCCCGTGGCCGACGTGTTCGTGGTCTGGGCCAAGGAAGTGTCCGAAGGCGGCGCCGTGGGCCCCATCCGCGGCTTTGTGCTCGAAAAGGGCATGAAGGGCCTGACAGCCCCCGCCATCCACGGCAAGGTGGGCCTGCGCGCCTCCATCACCGGCGAGATCGTGATGGACGACGTGTTCGTGCCCGAAGAAAACGCCTTCCCTGAAGTGCAAGGCCTCAAGGGCCCCTTCACCTGCCTGAACAGCGCGCGCTACGGCATCGCCTGGGGCGCCCTGGGTGCGGCCGAGTTCTGCTGGCACACCGCCCGCCAGTACACGCTGGACCGCAAGCAGTTTGGCCGCCCCCTGGCCGCCAACCAGCTCATCCAGAAGAAGCTGGCCGACATGCAGACCGAAATCGCCATCGGCCTGCAGGCCTGCCTGCAGTTTGGCCGCATGAAGGACGCGGGCACGGCCAGCGTGGAAGGCACCTCCATCATCAAGCGCAACAGCTGCGGCAAGGCGCTGGACATTGCCCGCCTGGCGCGCGACATGATGGGCGGCAACGGCATCAGCGACGAGTTTGGCGTGGCCCGCCACCTGGTGAACCTGGAGGTGGTGAACACGTATGAAGGCACGCACGATGTGCATGCGCTGATTCTGGGCCGTGCGCAGACGGGCATTGCGGCGTTTGCCAACTGAGGCCCGGCCTCCCCTCCATCCAATGCGGTGGTGAGAACTCCCCTCTCCCCTCGCGGGAGAGGGGCCGGGGGAGAGGGGGTAGTGGCGTGCGCTGTGCCTGTTCGCCCCCTCTCCCCCACCCTCTCCCGCGAGGGGAGAGGGAGTTAAAACGGGGCTCCTCTACACATGTTTCAAGCGTTTTAGGCCTCTAGCGCTTGATGGATATGCGCTACCAGCTATCAAACTTATAGTACCTTCATGACCACATCCCCCTCCTCCCCAGGCGCCCTCGCGGGCATCAAGGTGCTCGACCTCTCCCGCGTGCTGGCCGGGCCGTGGTGCACTCAGGTACTGGCCGACCTGGGTGCAGATGTGGTGAAGGTGGAGCGCCCCGGCGTGGGCGACGACACGCGCCAGTGGGGCCCGCCCTTCTTGAAAGACGCCGAGGGCAATGACACCAACCAGGCCAGCTACTACACCGCCTGCAACCGCAACAAGCGCTCGGTGACCATCGACATGGCCTCGCCCGACGGCCAGGCGCTCATCAAGCAGATGGCGCAAGAGGCCGACATCGTGGTGGAGAACTTCAAGGTTGGCGGCCTCAAGCAATATGGCCTGGACCATGAGAGCCTGCGCGCGCTCAACCCGCGCCTCATCTACTGCTCCGTCACCGGCTTCGGGCAGGACGGACCCTACGCCGAGCGCGCGGGCTACGACCTCATGGTGCAGGCCATGACGGGCCTGATGAGCATCACCGGCCAGGCCGACAACCAGCCCGGCGGCGGCCCCATGCGCGTGGGCGTGGCCGTGATCGACCTGTTCACCGGCCTGTATGCCAGCAACGCCATCCTGGCCGCGCTGCATGTGCGCGACAACGCCACCAATGGCACGGGCCAGGGCCAGCACATCGACATGGCGCTGCTCGACGTGGGCATGGCCGTGCTGGCCAACCAGGCATCGGGGTTCCTTGCCACCGGCAAGGCGCCCGGGCGCATGGGCAACAGCCACCCAAGCCTCGCACCCTACCAGGACTTCCCCACCGCCGACGGCAACATGCTGCTGGCCATTGGCAACGACGGCCAGTTCCAGCGCTTTTGCGCAGCCGCCGAGCAGCCCCAGTGGGCCAGCGACCCGCGCTATGCCACCAACACGCTGCGCGTGCAAAACCGCACCGACCTGATCCCCGCCATGGAGGCCGTGACGCGTACGCGCACCACGGCCGACTGGATCACGCTGCTGGAAGACAAGGCCGTGCCCTGCGGCCCCATCAACACCATCGCCCAGGCGTTTGACGACGCGCAGGTGCAGGCCCGTGGCCTGGCCGTGACGCTGCCGCGCTGGAAGGACGGCGAGGCCGCCACCGACAAGGTGCAGCAGATCACCGGCGTGGCCAGCCCGCTGCGCCTGTCGGCCACGCCACCCGTGCTGCGCAACGCGCCACCGGCACTGGGCCAGCACACCGACGAAGTGCTGCGCGAGATGGGGCTGGACTCGGCGCGCATTGCGGCGCTGCGGGCCAGCGGGGTTTTGTAGCCAGACCCACGCTGCACCGAGCTGCGCAACGCCCCCGCCATTGAACAGCCTTGCCCTGACCGGCAAGGCTTTTTTGTCTGCACCATCTGAACCAAATCAGGTTCTAGCGCCTATCCAATAAGCGCTAACAGCTATCAATTTGATAACAAATCTTGGTACTCTCGGCGCCTACATGTGTTCGCACCTTGGTAAAAAAGACATGTACAAAAATTTACACATCTCTCCATAATGGCAGCGGGAATCTCTCCGGCACGGCGCACAGCACGCGCCGGTTGACCGAGACGAGAGGCGCAGTGGGACAACCGCCGCAACGTACGGGGAAGTCCGACTGGGCCGCATGCACTTTGCCCCGCCCCAGCGGCGAATCGTGGACCCCACAGGAGTTCCCCATGAAGCTCAGCCTCAAGCTCCCCCTGGCCTTTACCGTGTCGCTGCTTTTGCTGTTTGCGGCGGCGCTGTTTGGCATCAGCCGCCTGAACCAGGCGCTCGACACCTACCAGACCACCGTGGCCCAGAGCTTCGAGCACGAGCGCATGGCGGCGGACATGCTCAACAACTTCAAGGTGCAGGTGCAGGAATGGAAGAACGTACTGCTGCGCGGCAAGGACCCAGCCCAGCTCACGCGCTACTGGGCCGCGTTTGAAAAACAGGAAAAGGCCATCAAGGACGAGGCGCAAAAGCTCGTGGTCGCTCTGCCCCCCGGCGAAGGCCGTGAACGCGTGCAGCAGTTTTCCCAGGCCCACGAGCGCATGGGCGCGGCCTACCGAAAGGGGTTTGAGGCCTTCAAGGCCGCAGACCACGACCCGCAGGCGGGCGACAAGGCCGTGGCGGGCATGGACCGCGAGCCCTCGCAGCTGCTGGACCAGGCCGGTGGCCTGATCGCCAAGGCCAGCAGCGAAGTGGCCGAGCGCGCCGCCAAAGCTGCGCAGCGCGCCACCACCATCAGCCTGGTGGTGATGCTGGTGGTGTGCGCCCTGGGCATTGCGGGCGCCATTGCCTTCAGCCGCACCGTAGTGAACCCGCTGGACAACGCGGTGCGCGTGTCGCAGGCCGTGGCCAGCGGCGACCTCACCGTGGCACGGCAAGTGCAGGGCAAGGACGAAATCGCCCTGCTGCTGAATGCCCTGCACGACATGCAGATCAGCCTGTCACACGTGGTGAGCAATGTGCGCAACAACGCCGACAGCGTGGCCGCCGCCAGTACCGAAATCGCACAGGGCAACAACGACCTGAGCGCCCGCACCGAGCAGCAGGCCAGCGCGCTGGAAGAAACCTCGGCGTCGATGGAGGAGTTGAGCTCCACGGTGCAGGCCAATGCCGAAAACGCGCGCACCGCCAACCAGCTGGCCGTGAGCGCCAGCACCGTGGCCGTGCAGGGCGGTGATGTGGTGGCCGAGGTGGTGACGACCATGAAGGGCATCAACGACAGCAGCAAGAAGATTGCCGACATCATCAGCGTGATCGACGGCATCGCCTTCCAGACCAACATCCTCGCGCTGAACGCCGCCGTGGAAGCAGCCCGCGCGGGCGAGCAGGGCCGGGGCTTTGCGGTGGTTGCCAGCGAGGTGCGCAACCTGGCCCAGCGCAGCGCAGAGGCCGCCAAGGAGATCAAGACCCTGATCCACGCCAGCGTGGAGCGCGTAGAGCTGGGCACCACGCTGGTAGACAAGGCGGGCGCCACGATGAGCGAGGTGGTCAGCGCCATCCGCCGTGTGACGGACATCGTGGGCGAGATCAGCGCCGCGAGCAGTGAGCAAAGTGCAGGCGTGGCCCAGGTGGGGGACGCCATCACCGAAATGGACCAGGCCACGCAGCAGAACGCGGCGCTGGTCGAACAGAGCGCGGCAGCTGCCGACAGCCTGAAGGTGCAGGCGCAGCAGCTGGTGCAGGCGGTGGCGGTGTTCCGACTGGCGGACTCTGAAGCCAGCGCTCCCACACGCGCCCACTTGCCAGTGCCCGGGCCGCACCAGCCCCGTCTGGCCGCTGGCTGAGGCGGCGCAGAAATTTCAGGCCAAATCGGCCTCTAGGGATGACCTGCATAACTCCCTGCGGTCTGTGATAGCGCGGCCTCGGGCGGTTCGCTGCGTTGCTTTTCTTGCCAATAGCCCGGCTATTGGCTGCCAAAAGACGCCTTGCGCCCCATCCCGATCCGCACTACCACCGCTTCGCGAGGGTTATGCAGGACATCCCTAGCGCTTTACCATCAAGCGCTAAAAGCTATTTAAAAGATAGCAATCTAAAAACCATCGACTCAGGCTTCTGCCAGCACCGGCGAAGCCTGCTGCACGGAGGCCAACGTGGGCGAGGCCAGCTTGCGCAGGTAGGCCATGGTCTGCAGGCAGGCCTGGGCCACCTCGGTGCCCTTCTTCACGAAATGCTCGCGGAAGAAGCGCACATGGTCCTCGTGGTCGTGAAAGTCGCGCGGGGTGAGCACAGCCGACATCACGGGCACCTCGGTGTCGAGCTGCACGCGCATCAGGCCGTCGATGACAGCGGTGGTGACGAACTCGTGGCGGTAGATGCCGCCGTTGACCACCAGCGCGCAGGCCACGATGGCGTCGTAGCGCCCGCTGCGCGCGAGCTTGCGGGCCAACAGCGGGATCTCGAACGCACCGGGCACATCGAACAGCGCCACCTGCGCGGGTGGCAGGCCGTGGCGGTCGAACTCGGCCAGGGCCGCGTCACGCGCCTGGTGCACGATGTCCTGGTGCCAGCTGGCACTGATAATGGCCACGCGGGCGCCACGGTGTGCGGCCACAGGCGCGAGGGGAGAGACGGGAGAAGTAGCAGAAGACTGATTCATGGGTTCCTCAAAACAGGTCAGACCAGAATCAGGGCGCGCGCGAACACGGCGCCTGCACAGGGCGGCGCAGGCCTCACGGCGCTTGCGAGCGGGCAAAAAACACGCAGGCAAACGCCAAGGGCCCAGCCACCCATGGCGGGTGCTCTAGGGATGTCCTGCATAACTCCCTGCGGTCCGTGATAGCGCGGTCTCGGGCGGTCCGCTGCGTTGCTTTTCTTACCAATAGCCGCGCTATTGGCTGCAAAAAGTCGCCTTGTGGCCCATCCCAATCCGCACTACCACCGACTCGCGAGGGTTATGCAGGACATCCCTAGTTTCGCGATCTCTTTCATCCGGACTGTGACCGTCGGCTCTGGTTTCGCACCAGATCTGCTGACCCTGCGGGCCTGTTCCAAAGAACGGCACCACAGGCGCTCGCGGGCTCTTGTTGGCTTTTCAGCCCTCAAATACCGCCGGTGGGGAATTCCGCCCCGCCCTGAGAACGCTGCCGGCCCTGGAGTGGATCCAGGGCCGGCAGGGAGATTCTAGGAGCTTGGTGACATTCGCGCCGTCGCCAATGCGATTGCCCCCCGGCGCCGATCCCGTTCACCCGTTCTGGCTGAGCCTGCCCAAGCCAGGCGCGGCGCTTGAACGGCGCTCAGCGAACGGTTCAAGTTGATGGAAGCCGGATCATTCAAAAGACCGGCTGTAGCGTACCTGCACAAAGTCTTCGCCCGGGTTGGGCTTGCGGATGCCACCGTTGGAAATGTGGCGCACGATCAGCATCAGTTCGTGCTGGCGGCGGGCGCCAAAGTTGAAGCCCACGCCCTGGTGGTCGGCAAAGTTGAAACGGGTGCTGAAGGCCTTGTGCCTGGTGGCGTAGTGCCCGTCCAGCGCCGACAGGCCGATGCCGCCTTCCATGAACCAGGCGGACCGCCCGCCGTCGAATCGCCAACGCAGTGTCGGCACCACCGCCAGCTGCGTCCAGTGGCGGCGCCCGCCCGGCACGGCGGTGCCGGGCGGCACGCGCCAGTGCGCGATGTGGGTATCCCAGTGCCCCGTCAGTTCGCCGCCCAAAAAATCACGGCGCCAGGCCCAGGGCCATTGCACACCCACCGAGGCCAGCCCGACGTCGCTGGCCGCGCGTGCGCCGTCGATGAAGATGCGGCGCGGCTCGGGGGTAGCGGAGACCGCAAGCTCCTGGGCCCTGGCGAAGGGCTGCGGCGCGCCAGCCCCCTGCTGCGCCAGGGCCGGCAGGGGCAACAGCGCGCAGCAGGCCAGCAGGGCGGCTCCAGCACAGCCGGCTCGCGGTGGTGGCGGGAACAAGCCCTCGGACGGGGAAGGCAATGGCAGCAGGGGTGGAAATGAGGAACGCACGGCAGGACTCCGACGGGCCACTGGGCCATGCCCTCCAATCTACCCAAACGTCGCCCTGCGCGCAGCACCTGGCAGCGCGCAGGGCTGCAAGAAACTCTTCGGTACCTTGTCGGGGGCGTGCAAAAGCGCTGGGCGCCGAGGTCAACGGGGCCGCGCAAAGCCCCCGTCCGCCCAGACGGTGGCGCTGGCGGCCGTCAGGCGGAAGGTGGGCGGCGCAGGCACGCGGGCGATTTCCTGGCCCAGTGCATCCTCGGCGCTCAGCGTGGCCGTGGCGCCTTCCTCGTCGGGCACGATGGCCAGCGCCACGCGCAGGCGCTGGCCGTCGGCGGCGGTGATGTGCACGCTCTTGTTCAACTGCGCGTGCAGCTGCTGCTCATGGCGGCGCACCACCTCGCTCGCGGTCTTGACCAGGGTGTGGAAGGCGGACACATCCAGCGGTTTGGGGTTCTTCTTGTCGCGCCCCATGGTCCAGGGGCCCACCAGTGCGGGTTCGGCCTCGCCCTTCAGCGTCATGGACACCGCCCAGCCATCGTCGTCTTCGTTCTTGATGACCTGCGCCGTCCAGCGCCCATCGCTCCAGCAGCGGGGCTCCTGGATGGTGTCGGGCGTGTCGGGTGCGTCGGTCATGGAGAAAAAGGTCTGGATGGCGGGAAGGGGCGCAGAGCATAACGGCAGGGCTTGGCCGCCCTAATTTCCAATAACCATTGGTTATCGAAAAAGGCCGTGCATAGCGCAGGCCTGGTCACTCCCCCAAAGCGTCCGGCGCCACGCCCGCCGCCTCGCGCAGCACATCGATAAAGGCCTGTGCCGAAGGAGTGGGCGGCTCGCCCAGCCGGGTGATGAGGCCGTAGCTGGGCATGCGGTCGGGCAGCTCGACGGGGATGCGGGAGAGCAGGCCTCGGTCCACATATTTCTGGATCAGCGCGGCGGGCTGCAGCGACATCATGTGGGTGGTGTTCATCAGCTCCAGCGCAAACAGGAAGGACGGTGTCTCTACCACCCCCGCCGTGAGCGCCAGGCCGGCGCCGCCGAACAGGTCGTCCGACACCTTGCGCACGGCCGTGGAGGCGGGGTACAGAATCCACGGCCAGTGCGCCAGCTCGGTGAGCGACAGGTCGGTGGCGCCGCGCAGCGGGTGGTGCTGCCCACCCACCACATGCAGCGGCTCGGCGGACAGGTGCTCGTAGTGGAACTGGCTGCGCTGGTCCTCGGTGGTGAAGCGGCCAATCATCAGGTCGATCTTGCGTTCGGCCAGCCAGGCGATGAGCTGGTCGCTGCTCTGCTCCAGGATCTTGATGACCAGCAGGGGCCGCAAGCGCTGGAGCTCCACCACCGACGCCACCAGCACATGCGCTGCCGAGCCGGTGATCGCGCCCACCGTCACATGGCCGTGGCCGCCCTGCTTGAGTGCGTTGAACTCGTCCACAAACTTGCGCTGCCCATCGAGCGCCGCGCTGGCGTAGCGCAGCGTAAAAAGCCCCAACTCATTGGGCCGCATACCGCGCGAGAGGCGGTCGAACAGGCGCGCCTCCAGGATCTCCTCGATGTCCATGAGGATCTTGGTGGCCGCAGGCTGCGTGACGTGCATCTGCTCGGCTGTCAGCCGCAGGTTGCGCGTGCGGCCCAGGATGTCGAGAAACTGCAAATGCCGAAAGCGCAGCCGCGCACAGGCCTGCGCCAAAGACAAGGGTTTACCCGGAAATTCGTCTGGACTCATAAGCGTTTGGAATGGATTGTCGCAAAACATTCAGTGGACCCGGCAGGACGCGAAATCTAACCTTCGCCTTGCGTCCATGACGGCTTGCCCCACAAAGCTGCATACGCCGAAGGCCTCGCCAACGGGGTCCCGCCATTCCAACGGAGACAAGACACCATGCATTTCAATTCCCTCGCTAAATCCTTGGCATTTGCTGCCACGCTGCTGGCCGCCTTTGCCGCCCCCGTCGCGGCCCAAGTCAAGGAACACACCTTCAAGGTCGGCATTGGCCTGAGCGACGACCACCCGCAGGCCCAGGCCGTGCGCCACTTTGCCGAGCGCCTGCAGGCCAAGAGCGGCGGCAAGATGAACGCCAAGCTGTTCGCCAGCGGTGCGCTGGGCAACGATGTCAGCATGACCTCGGCCCTGCGCGGCGGCACGCTGGAGATGACGATTCCCGATTCGTCCACGCTGATGTCGCTGATCAAGCCCTTTGGCGTGCTGAACCTGCCGCTCACCTTCAACACCGAGGCCGAAGCCGACGCCTTGCTTGACGGCCCCTTCGGCCAGAAGCTGCTGGCCATGCTGCCAGACAAGGGCCTGATCGGCCTGGGCTTTTGGGAGAACGGTTTTCGCCACGTGACCAACTCGCGCCGACCCATCAACACGGCCGACGATCTGGCGGGCCTGAAGCTGCGCGTGATCCAGAGCCCCTTGTTCCTCGACACCTTCAACGCGCTGGGCACCAACGCCACGCCCATGCCGTTCACCGAGCTGTACACCGCCATGGAACAAAAGGCCGTGGACGGCCAGGAAAACCCGCCCGCCACCATTCTGGCCAGCAAGTTCTATGAGGTGCAAAAGCATCTGGTGCTGTCGCGCCACATGTACAGCGCCTGGGTGCTACTCATTTCCAAGAAGACCTGGGACGGCCTCTCGGCCGACGAACGCAAGATCGTGCAGGAGGCTGCCCGCGAGGCCACGCTGTTCGAGCGCAAGACCATCCGCGCCTTCAGCGAAACCGCCCTGGGCGAGCTGAAGAAGGCCGGCATGCAGATCACCGAGCTGCCTGCTGCCGAGCAGGCCAAGCTGCGCACCAAGCTGCAGCCCGTGCTGGCCAAGTACGGCAAGGAGTTTGGTGAAGAGACCACCAGCGAAATGATGGGCGAGCTGGCGAAGGCGCGGGGCGGGAAGTAAGCGATTCGCCTCCCGGGGCGCAGCTGGTTGCAGCTGCGCCCCGCCCCTCCTTTTGCGACGTCCCGACCCCATGACCAAAACACCCCGCCGCCCCTTCCGCTCCCGCGACTGGTTTGCCGCCCCCGAGCGCTCGGACATGACCGCGATGTACCTCGAACGCTTCATGAACTACGGGCTCACGCCCGAGGAACTGCGCTCGGGCCGGCCCATCATCGGCATCGCGCAGACGGGCAGCGACCTGTCGCCCTGCAACCGCATCCACCTGGACCTGGCGCGCCGCGTGCGCGACGGCATCCGCGATGCGGGCGGGATTCCGATGGAGTTCCCAGTGCACCCCATCTTTGAAAACTGCCGCCGGCCCACGGCCGCGCTGGACCGCAACCTGGCCTACCTGGGGCTGGTGGAGATCCTGTACGGCTACCCCATCGACGCGGTGGTGCTGACCACGGGCTGCGACAAGACCACACCGGCGGGCATCATGGCCGCGTCCACGGTGGACATTCCGGCCATCGTGCTCTCGGGCGGGCCGATGCTCGACGGCTGGCACGACGGGCAACTGGTGGGTTCGGGCACCGTCATCTGGCGCAGCCGCCGCCAGCTGGCAGCGGGCAAGATTGATGAAGAAGAGTTTCTGCAGCGCGCCTGCAGCAGCGCACCGTCGGCGGGCCACTGCAACACCATGGGCACGGCATCCACCATGAACGCGGTGGCCGAAGCGCTGGGCCTGTCGCTGCCCGGCTGCGCGGCCATTCCTGCACCGTACCGAGAACGCGGTCAGATGGCGTACGAAACCGGGCGGCGCATTGTTGATATGGCCTATGAAGACCTGCGCCCCTCGCGCATCCTGACGCGCGAGAGCTTCTTGAACGCGCTGTCGGTCATCAGTGTGGCCGGGGGCTCCAGCAATGCGCAGGTGCACGTGATGGCCATGGCGCGCCATGCAGGCGTGGTACTGGAGGCCCAGGACTGGACGGACCACGCCTACGACCTGCCCCTGCTGCTGAACATGCAGCCTGCAGGCCAGTTCCTGGGCGAACGGTTCTTTCGCGCGGGCGGTGTGCCTGCGCTGATGTGGGAGCTGCAGCAAGCGGGCCGCCTGCACAACGACTGCGCCAGCGTGACGGGCAAAACCATCGGCGACAACCTGCAGGGCCACGAAGCGCGCGACCGTGAAGTGATTCGCCCCTTCAGCGCGCCGCTGATGGAAAAAGCTGGGTTCCTGGTGCTCAGCGGCAACCTGTTTGACTTCGGCATCATGAAAACCTCGGTGATATCGCCCGCGTTTCGCGAGCGCTACCTGAGCCAGCCGGGCCGCGAGGGCATCTTCGAAGCCCGTGCCGTGGTTTTTGAAGGCGCGGACGACTACCACGCACGCATCAACGACCCAGCGCTCGACATCGACGAGGGTTGCATCCTGGTCATGCGCGGCGCCGGGCCCATCGGCTGGCCGGGTTCGGCCGAGGTGGTCAACATGCAGCCGCCCGATGCGCTGATCCGGCGCGGCATCAACACCCTGCCCACACTGGGTGACGGGCGCCAGTCGGGCACGGCAGACAGCCCGTCCATCCTCAACGCATCGCCCGAGAGCGCCGTGGGTGGGGGCCTCTCCTGGCTGCAAAGCGGCGACACGGTCCGCATCGACCTCAACACCGGGCGCTGCGATGCGCTGGTCGCGCCCGAGGAAATCGCCCGCCGAAAGCGTGAACTGCCCGACCCACCCGTGCCCGCGAGCCAGTCCCCCTGGGAAGCGCTGTACCGCGAGAAGACGGGGCAGCTGGCCGATGGCGCGACGCTGGACTTCGCGCTGGCATTCCAGCGCATTTCCGAAAAGACACCACGCCACAACCACTGACAACGAGCGGGCGGGCCACCAGCGCCACACCCGGATTTTTTCGAAGGACTCTCCATGAACAACATGACGGCGACGGCAGTTGCCGAACGGGCCCGTTCGCCCCAGACCGCATTGCAAGTGCTTCCCGACGACGGCCTGCAGGGCACGCTGGTGGGCCGGGTGTGGGCACTCCAAGGCGCCGTTGCGGGCCCGGCTGTGGTGGCCCTGAGGCCCGAAGGCGTGTTCGACCTCAGCGCGCACTACCCCACCATGAGCACGCTGCTCGACACGCTGGCGCCCGCCGAGGCGGTGCGTGCAGCCACCGGCCAGTACCTGTGCAGCGTGGATGACCTGCTGGCCAACAGCCTGCCCGGAACGCGCGACAAGAGCCGCCCCTGGCTGCTGGCGCCGTGCGACCTGCAGGTGGTCAAGGCGGCGGGCGTCACGTTTGCGGCCAGCCTGATCGAGCGCGTGATCGAAGAACAGGCCCGGGGCGACGCCAGCCGTGCGCAAGCCTTGCGAAGCCAGGTCATCGAGTTGATCGGCGAGAACCTTGCCGACATCCGCCCTGGTTCGCCCGAGGCCATGGAACTCAAAACGTTGTTGCAAGAGAAAGGCCTGTGGTCGCAGTATCTGGAGGTGGGTATTGGCCCCGATGCCGAGGTGTTCACCAAGGCGCCGGTGCTGGCGTCCGTCGGCTGCGGGGACGACATCGGCATCCGCTCCGATTCGGCCTGGAACAACCCCGAGCCCGAGGTGGTGCTGGCGGTGAATAGCCGGGGCCAGATCGTGGGCGCCACGCTGGGCAACGACGTGAACCTGCGGGACATCGAGGGCCGCAGCGCCCTGCTGCTGGGCAAGGCCAAGGACAACAACGCCTCGTGCGCGTTAGGCCCGTTCATCCGCCTGTTCGACGCCAGCTTCGGGATGGACAAGGTGCGCAGCGAAACCGTGCACCTGAGCGTTGCAGGGGTGGATGGCTATGAGTTGCGCGGCATCAACACCATGGCCAGCATCAGCCGCGACCCCAGCGACCTGGTGGCGCAGACCCTGGCCGCGCACCAGTACCCGGACGGCTTCATGCTGTTTCTGGGCACGCTGTTCGCGCCCATTGAAGACCGCGACCAGCCAGGCGGTGGCTTCACCCACCACCTGGGCGACCTGGTGTCCATCCAGAGCGCGTGGCTGGGTGGCCTGCACAACCGCGTGGCGCACAGCGAGGCAGCGGCGCCCTGGCGCTTTGGCCTTCGCGCCTTCATGGTCAACCTGGCGCAGCGCGGGCTGCTGCAGGGCACAGCGCTCTGAGTCAAAAGAAAAACAGGAGACAACCCCATGCTCAATGCCTTCATCGACCGCTGCTGCCGCTGGATCAACCTGCTCATTGCCCTGGCGCTGGCGGTGATGGTGGTGATGGTGTTTGGCAACGTGGTGCTGCGCTACGCGTTCAACTCCGGCATCGCCATCAGCGAGGAGGTGTCGCGCTGGCTGTTTGTGTGGATCACCTTCCTGGGCGCCATCGTGGCGGTGCGCGAGCGGGGCCACCTGGGCACGGACTTTCTGCTGGCACGCCTGCCGCCGCTGGGCCAGCGCATCTGCCTCGCCATCAGCTACGCGCTGATGATCTGGTGCACCTGGCTGCTCTTCAGCGGCGCGCTGGCGCAGGCGCGCATCAACTGGGATGTGGATGCACCGGTCACGGGCGCGTCCATGGCCATCTTCTATGCGTCGGGCGTGGTGTTTGCCGTGGCGGCGGGGCTGCTGCTGGCGCTGGATCTGTGGCGGATTGTGTCGGGGCAGATGCCCAACAACGAGCTGCTGCACATCGCCGAATCCGAAGAACTGGCCGCCGTGGGCAGCCAAGTGCCGCACACAGCCCCAGCGCCCACGGCCTCGCGCCAGTGAACCCAACACCGCAATGACCTGGAGCGCTCTCCCATGACCGTTTTTATCTTCCTCGGCTCCCTGCTGGCCGCCATGGCCATCGGCGTGCCGATTGCCTACGCGCTGCTGGTGTCCGGCGTCGCCCTGATGTGGCACCTGAACCTGTTTGACGCGCAAATCCTGGCGCAGAACGTGATCAACGGCGCCGACAGCTTTCCGCTGCTGGCCGTGCCCTTCTTCATGCTGGCGGGCGAGATCATGAACGTGGGTGGTCTGTCGCAGCGCATCGTCAAGCTCGCGCTCACGCTGGTGGGGCACAAGCGGGGCGGGCTGGGTTTCGTTGCCATCCTGGCGGCCTGCATGCTGGCGGCGCTGTCAGGCTCCGCCGTGGCCGACACGGCGGCGCTGGCGGCCCTGCTGCTGCCCATGATGGTGAAGGCCGGGCACGACAAGGCACGAGCGGGCGGGCTCATCGCTTCGGCGGGCATCATCGCGCCGGTCATTCCGCCGTCCATCGGCTTCGTGGTGTTTGGCGTGGCGGCCAACGTGTCGATCAGCAAGCTGTTCCTGGCCGGCATTGTGCCGGGGCTGCTGATGGGAGTGGCGATTGCCATCACCTGGTACTGGGTCTCCCAGCGCGAAAACGTCACGCCACCGCCCAAGGCATCCACCGCCGAAAAGCTGCAGGCGCTCAGGGAATCGACCTGGGCACTGTTCCTCCCGGTGATCGTGATCGTGGGCCTGAAGATGGGCGTGTTCACCCCTACCGAAGCCGCCGCCGTGGCCGCCGTCTATGCGCTCTTCGTGGCCACGGTGGTGTACCGCGAGCTGCACTGGCGCCAGCTGACCGCCGTGTTCGTGAGCGCTGCCAAAACGACGGCCGTGATCA
Source organism: Acidovorax sp. SRI_002 (assembly GCF_057586455.1). Taxonomy (NCBI): domain Bacteria; kingdom Pseudomonadati; phylum Pseudomonadota; class Betaproteobacteria; order Burkholderiales; family Comamonadaceae; genus Acidovorax; species Acidovorax sp. SRI_002. Next base: position 134,502 of record NZ_JBYCZW010000011.1, read on the forward strand.
TGTTCCTGGTGGCCGCCGCGATGGTCAGCGCCTGGCTCATCACCGTGGCCGACATCCCCCGTCAGCTGGTGGCCCTGCTGAAGCCCTTCATGGACAACCCCATCCTGCTGATGATGGCCATCATGCTGCTGGTGATGGCTGTGGGCACCGCCATGGACATGACGCCCACCATCCTGATCCTGGCGCCCATGCTGATGCCGGTGGTCAAAGCCGCAGGCATCGACCCGGTCTACTTCGGCGTGCTGTTCATCATGAACAACGCCATCGGCTTGATCACTCCGCCGGTGGGCACGGTGCTGAACGTGGTGGCGGGGGTGGGACGCATGCGCATGGACGAAGTCACCCGGGGCGTGCTCCCCTTCATGGGCGCGCAGTTCGCGATGATGTTCCTGATGGTGCTGTTCCCGTCCATCGTGCTGGTGCCGATGCGGTGGTTTGTGGGATGAAGGCTCTTCACAGACAGTCCAGCTGAATCGCTGCGGGAGACCAATCGCGGACTATTTCACACCGGGGAGATGAACGATACAAATGGCGCGTCTATTTATCGAGAAGATAGGACTTCCCCGCTTCGGCCAGCGCTTACCGTGACGTCTGAACGGGATCACCAAAAACCTTGATCCCGGAGGGGCGCTTGATCTCAACACAGAAACGGCCGGTTACTCTCAACACCCGCCAGCAGGTGCTCGTGGGCTGGGCCCTGCTACCGGTGTTGGCCGTCTGGCAACTCAACGGCTTTTACCTGCCTGTCGTGGGGCGCGGAGGGGCACTGCTCTTTTGGGCGGTTGACGGGATTCAGTGGGTAGTGCTTCCTGCAGTCTTGCTTGGCCTTCTTGCCCACAAAGCAGCGCTGCGCCCCCAACACTACGGACTCGTACCGCCAGAAAAGAACCTTTGGCCCCTTGCATGGCAGAGCCTGATGGTGTGTGTCACCGCGGGGCTGGTTTTTCTGGTGGCGCGGAACCTGTCGTGGCGGACGCTCGGACCGTCACCCGGCAGCTTCCAGCTGGCGCAGTTTTCCCCCCGGGGCCTGGCGGGCGCGGCGGTGCAGACCTACGCAGCGGTCAGCGCAGGGCTGGTGGAAAGCATCTTTTTCATTGGGCTGCCATGGCTCTGGTATTCGAGTGCACGCCAACGCCCTTCAGAGCTACTGTTCACACTCGCGGTATCGGCCATCTTCGCGCTGGCGCACTGGGAGCACGGCAGGCACGGCGTGATTGCAGCCTTCTTTGCGCATTGTGTGATGTGCCGTTGGTTCCTGTACTGGAGAACCCTGTGGCCCGTGGTGCTGGGCCACACGCTGATCGACATGGCTGTTTTTGTCTGACAGAAAAAAGGCAGCGCCCGAGAAACGCTGCATCGTCCCGATGAAAAGAAAAACTCAGTTCGCCACCGTAAAGCGCTTTTGCACGTGGCGCGGCGTCTCCAGCTCGTCCACGATGGCAACAGACAGGTCGGCCACGCTGATGCTGCCGGGTTGCTCGCCATTCATCAGCGGCGCTTCGTCGCCCAGGCGGTATTGGCCCGTGCGTTCGCCAGGCTGCAGCAGGATGGGCGGCGAGAGGAAGGTCCAGTCCAGCGTGTTTTCGGTGCGAATCCAGTTCAGCGCCTCGCGCGCGGCCAGGGCGCCCTGCTTCCATTCGGCGGGGAACTGGGGCGTATCCACCAGCTGCACGCCGGGCGCCACAAACAGGCTGCCAGCGCCACCCACCATCAGAAAGCGGCGCACACCAGCCGCTTTGGTGCCGTCGATGATGGCGCGGGTACCTTTCAGGAACTCGTCGTGGATGTTGGGGTTCTCCCAGCCGGGGTTATAGGCGCTGACCACAGCATCGTGGCCGGCAGCGGCCTTGGCGACCTGGGCGGCGTCTTGCGCGTCGGCCGCCACTACCGCGAGGCCTTCGCGCGCGGCGAGCTTGGCGGGGTTGCGGGCCAGTACCGTCACGCGGTGGCCGCGTTGCAGCAGTTCATTCAGCACGGCAGCGCCAACAAAGCCGGTGGCGCCAATCAGGGCGATGTTCATATCGATGTCCTTGGGTCGAAGTTGCGATGTAGTGAGAATAGGAGATTGTCAAAGCGGGCGGTAGATGGCTAAATTGGCCTTCTCTTTGAAGCTCAACTTCACAATGGATGAATCACACCCTGAGTCGCTTTGCGCCTTCCCCCTCTCTCGCATGGCTGCGCCATGCGGGATGGGGAACCCCCAGCGCACTCCAGCGAAGCGCCGCACAAGCAGCCTGGCGGCCCTTGCGAGGGGGCACTGGCCTTGGTCGCGCCAGTTCCAAGGCATGGAGGCGGACAACAGCCCAGTGGGGATTGACGAGAAGACCTGATATGGAAGACCTCAAACGCATGGCGGTGTTTGCCGCCGTGGTGCAGCACGGCTCGATGAGCGGCGCCGCCCGCGCCTTGGGCATGAGCACTTCCGCCGTGAGCCAGCAGGTGCGCAAGCTGGAAAGCGATGGCGGTGTGACCCTGCTTCACCGCTCCACGCGCAAGCTGGCACTCACTGAAGCAGGCCAGCGCTACCACGCGCGCTGCGCCGCCATGTGTGCCGCAGCCGACCAGGCGCGGGCCGAGCTGGCCGCTTCGCGCGATGCCCCCAGTGGCGAGCTGCGGCTGTCGGCTACCGTCGGGTTTGCACGCCACATTGCCCCAGCGCTGGGCGAGCTGCTGGCCGCCCACCCGGCGCTGCGCCTGCGCCTGCTGGTAGACGATTCGCCCATTGACCTCATCAATGCCCGCATCGATCTGGCCGTGCGCTACGGGCGCCTGCAGGACTCTACCTGGGCAGCACGGCGCCTGGGAGGCATGCAGTGGTACCTGTGCGCGGCGCCCGGCTGGGTGGCTGCCCACGGCGTGCCACAGCACCCGGACGCACTGCTCTCGCACAGCTGGCTGGGCTTTGCGCGCGAAAACGGCGGCCTGCTGATCGACCTGCACAGCCCCACGGGCGATCCCCGGGCCCTGCGGGTGGAGCCGCGCATTGCCAGCAACAACCAGCTGTCGATCCAGCAGATGTGCGAGGCCGGGCTGGGCCTGGCGCTGGTGGGCAGCATGGATTCGCACGATGCGCTGCAGGCCGGGCGGCTGGTGCGGCTGCTGCCCGACTGGTCGTTTGGCACCCTGGACATCTGGGCCATGACACCCCAGCGCGACGCCCAGCCCGCCAAGGTGCGCCAGACCATTGCCGCGCTGCACCGCTATCTGAGCCAGCTGCCCGGCGTCACGGAATGAGAGGGGAACAGTCCGTGGGTGACTGCCTTCGGCGCCTTCCTTCGCAGGGATATCGCTGCCACTTTTTATCCATCATTTTTTTATCGTTCAGACCCACAAATTCCATCGTTGTGCAGGCAGCGCCGGCTGCCTAAAGTCGCCCCCCAAGAGCCTGCTTCTGGCCCTTTTAACCCCCGACTGGAGAGCGCACATGACGACCAACCTCACCACAAACTTCCCCATCGACCGCGTACTGGCCGCCTTTGAAAAAGGCGATGTCCCCACGCTGCTCGGTAGCGTTGCCGATGACCTGGATTTCCGCATCGACCACTACCGCGATGATGCAGACACGAGCTGGCAGGTCGCCCGCAACCAGGCCGATCTGCTGACGGTGCTGCAGCGCCTGGGCACGGAGATCTTTCCGCAAGGCACGCAAATCGTTCACACCCACAGCCAGCCGCTGGGCGACGACTGGGTGATGACCCAGCTAAGCCAACGCTTCTTTTATGGAGTACAACAGCGCGAAGTGGAGTCGCTGACCTGGATCCTGAGCCACTCGCAAAACGGCCAGCTCGACTACTTTCGCGAAACCGTCACCACGATCACCCCTACCTGACTGTGGCCCCGGCCCCTGAAACCCCATGCTGTTTGACCTGCGCGCCCTCGGCTACTTCGTAGCGGCCTACGAAGAACGCTCCGTAACCACGGCGGCGCGCCGCTGCTTTGTGGCGCAGCCGTCCATCAGCATGGCCATCAAGGGGCTGGAGGACGCGCTGGACACCGTGCTGTTCGAGCGAAGCCGCCAGGGTCTGGCGCCCACCCCCGCCGCCCACCGCCTGTACCCGCGCGCCTGCAGCCTGCTGGCGCAATCCAGCGCCATGGTGCGCGACTTTCGCGATGCGCCCCGCGAAACGCTGGGCGTGTTCCTGCAGGACGACCTGATGGTGGGCCCAGCCGCGCCGCTGTTTGCGCAGATTGCCGACCTCCTGCCCAACACGCTGGTCCGACTCACGGCCACAGCGCAGGAGGCCCGGCTGCGCCTGGTGGCGGAGCACTGCAAACCGCCCGGCGACACGTTTGTGTCGTTGTGGCGCGAGCCCTATGTGATGCTGTTGCCCGAGCAGCATCCCCTGCGCTTCAAGAAGAAATTCGGTCTGGCGGACCTGCAAGGGGTGCCGCTTCTTGAATGGCCCTACTGCCCGCTGCACCAGTCGTTCATCCGCCTGCTGGCCGAGCGCGGCATCGCCCTGGAGGTTCAGGCCAGCGCCGCACGCGAAGAGCTGTTGCTGCACATGGTGGACAGCGGCCTGGGCGTGGCGGTGGTGCCACAGTCCCACGCGGCGCATGCTCGCCGCTCGGTCACGCGCCCCCTCGATGGCCCCCTGGCGTTCTCGCGCCACCTGGGTCTGGCCTGCGATGCCTCGGATGCACCCATGCTCGCACTGCTAGGCCGCCTGGCCGACAGTTTGAAGGCCTCTGTGATTCCCCAGAGCAGCGTTGCCTGAGCCTCCCGCCTCCCGGTGTGGGTGGGCACAGAACAACAGGCTGCATACGGTAACCCGGCAGTCTTGCGGTAGAAACAGGCACTTCCCAAGCGCACAGCACGCCCAAGCCCACCATGGTTCTCGAAATCGCCCACCTCACCATCCGCCCCGGCCAGAACGCGACCTTCGAGCACGCCTTTGCCCAGGCGCAGCAGATCATTGCCTCGATGCCCGGTTACCTGTCACACGAACTGGGCCATTGTCTGGAGCGCCCGCAGGACTACGTGCTGCTGGTGCGCTGGGTCACCCTGGAAGACCATGAGATCGGCTTTCGCCAGTCGGCCCGGTACCAGGACTGGAAACAGCTCCTGCACCACTTCTACGACCCTTTCCCCACGGTATTGCACTTTGGGCCGGTGGCCCTGCCAGCCCCGGCTTGAGCCCGCAACCCGACTCCAACGTGTGACAGCGCTGCCACGCAAGGATGCGGCAGTGCACTATTCGGGTATTGCCTGAACATTTAGCGCACTGCGCACCCCGTTCTGATCCTAGAATTTGTAAACGCGCGTATCTTCTTCTTTTCTGCGCGAAGGACCCATCATGAAAGCAGTGCAGCAGGACATCGACGAGCGGACCAACCTCACCAGCACCAACAAGTTCGAACTGCTGCTGTTTCGCCTGGGCACCGACAGTGCTCTGGGCAAGTCAGAGCTGTTTGGCATCAACGTGTTCAAGATCCGCGAGATCGTGGCCATGCCCAGCATCACGCCGATCGCGGGCACCACGGCCCATTCGCTGGGCGTGGTCAACCTGCGCGGGCAGGTGATTCCGGTGCTGGACCTGCCGTCCATCGTGGGCTGCAAGCCCCAGACGGGCCTGAACATCATGCTGGTGACCGAATACGCGCGCACCACGCAGGCGTTTGCCGTCGAGTCGGTGGAAGACATCGTGCGACTGGACTGGAAACAGGTGCTCTCGGCCGAAACCAGCGGCGCCGCTGGCAAGCTGGTCACCAGCATTGCCCGCCTGGACGGCAACACGGATGAATCCCGCCTGGCCCAGGTGCTGGACGTGGAGGCCATCCTTCAGATGATCTCGCCCTCGGACGGCCACGAGGTCACCGAAGAAAAGGTTGGGGCCAAGCTCAAGCTCAAGCCCGGCTGCATCATCCTGGCGGCCGACGACTCGTTCGTGGCCCGCTCGCTCATCGAGCAAGAGCTCAAAGTGCTCAACGCCCCGTATGAAATGGTGAAGTCCGGCAAGGAAGCCTGGGACCGTCTCAACGCCATCGCGAAAAGCGCCGAAGCCGAGGGAAAAACGGTCTTGGACCGCGTCGCCATGGTACTGACCGACCTGGAAATGCCGGAAATGGACGGGTTTACCCTGACACGCAACATCAAGCAGGACGCGCGGTTTCATGGGTTGCCCGTGGTCATTCACTCCTCGCTGTCGGGCTCGGCCAATGAAGACCACGTGCGCAGCGTCGGAGCCGATGGGTACGTCGCCAAGTTTGTGGCGGAAGACCTGGCCGAAACCATCCGCCGGGTGCTGCCCAAGCCTTAAAGGCAGGGCGGCCTGTCGCGGAGCAGGCGCCCCGCCCCCACGGTCAGATATTGGGTAAAAAATTGGCCGCTTCCGCTAATCGGGCAATGGTTTATAGCTATTGTTTTTGAAGTTTCTCCACGGCAGCGCCCGGTCCCGACGGATGGGACAATAGGCGCCGTCCTACCGCGCACATCGACAGGCAGGTCAACCAAAACGGGGGGCCACGCGCTACATTGAAAGCGGCTTCAACGCGCCAGCCTCCGAAATTTGTAACACTCCGCCGGGGTGCTTTTCGGGGGCTTTACGAGCAGGGTGGAACGGCCACTCCCTGCCAGGGTCTGACCACCATGACAAACACACTTGCCCGCCTTATTTCTGCCACGGTCCTGGGCGCCGCGGTGACCGGCTGCGCCACGGTGCAGGGTGACCCGTACTACGAACCCACTCCGTACCGTGTTTATGAGCAGCCGGGTTACATCTACAACAACGCCCCGCCGGTGTACCCCGCGTATTCGGCGCCCCCAGCCGTTATCTACTACGGCGGACGCGATCGGGACGATCGCTGGGAGCGAGACCGCAACCGTAACGACTGGCGAGAACGTGAACGCGAACGGGAACGTGCCGAGCGCGACCGGCAGGCCCGGGAACGCGAGCGCGATCGCCGCGAACAGCAGGCCCGCGAGCTCGACCGCCGTCAGCGCGACCGTGACCAGGCCCTACGCGAGCAGGCTGAGCGCGACCGCCGCGCCGCAGACGATCGCCGCAATCGCCAACCCCCTCCAGGCCGTGTTGCGCCAGGCAGCTACTCGTTTGACCCCCACGACTGGCGCTCCCGCCAACAGTCCAACAGCCCCGACAAGCCCTGACAGGGGTTGACCAGGGCTCCCACCGCCACGCTTTTGCCCACCTTGGCCGCAGACCATGAGCCTCCGCAACCGCCATCTCGCCCTCTTCCTCTGTGTGTGCGCAGCCTGGCTGGGCACCGTGGCCCACGCACAAGTGGTGCGCTGCACCGACACCCGCACCGGCAAGGTGACCTATACCGATGGGGCCTGTACGGGCGGAGCGGCGGCGCGCGAAGTGGAAGCGCGCAAAACGCCGGAAGAACTCCAACTGGAACGCGAACAGGCCGCTGAGGCGCTGGAGCGCAAGCAACAGCGGCTGCAGGCCGAGGCCACCGCCGCAGAGACCGAGGCCCGCCGCAACGCCGAGCGCGACCGGGCACGCGCTGCGCAGGCCGCTGCCGCAGCCCCACAACCGCAGGACTACGCCCGCTCCCCGGAATGTGCACGTTCGCGGCGCAATTTCGACATGGTGGCTGCAGGCCTGTCGCGCTCGACCTATGAGCAGGAACTGCGGCTCGAAGCGGCCCAGAGGCAGGTGGACCTGGACTGCCTGGGCCCCCAGGGCTATGCCGAGGTCGAAAAGGCACGTGCCAACCAGCCGCGTGTGGTGGTGGTTCCTCCCTCCAGGCACCGCCCTCTCTACCCCGATCCGTTTCCCCAGGCAGGTACCCCACAACCCCCACCACGCCTCACCCAATGTGGCGACTTTCGCTGCACCGACAACCTGGGCAACACCTACCCCCGCACAGGTCCGGGGCGGTTTCCCGGGCCCGGTGGGGTCTGCCGCTCAAACGGCGGCCAGGCGCCCTGCTGATGCCACGGGCGCGCACCAGCAGGCCCTAACGCTGCGGCTGCCCGCTCAGCCCCTCGGCCACGCTGGAGTAGCGCAGCCGCAACCCCAGTTCCCGCACCATGCGCTGGTTGTCGAGCCGGCGTGACTCGCTCATGAAGCTCAGCAGCATCAGCGACAACTGCTCCTGCGCTGCAGTGCGGGGCACACGCGGGGGGCGCGGCAGGCCGTACAGGTCGGCGGCCAGGTCAAAGTAGTCGCCCATCTTCAGGTGGGTGGCGTCGCTCACGTTGTAAGTGCGCTGTGGCCGCCCTTTCCACATGGCGGCCACACAGGCACGCGCCAGGTCATCGGCATGGATGTGGTTGGTAAACACATCGTCTTCGGCCACCAGCACCGGCGTGCCTCGGCGCAGACGGGCCTCGGGCGTGCCGCCTTCACGGTCAGGTGCGTAGATACCCGGAATGCGCAGCACGCTGGCCTGCACACCGGCACGGCCCAGGTGGCGTACCGCAGTTTCTGCGTTCACGCGGCGCTGCGCCCGCGGGGTGCCGGGAGCCACGGCCCGCGTCTCAGGCACCAGGGCCCCTTGGCAATCGCCGTACACCCCACTCGTCGATGCATACACCAAGGACACCGGCAGGCTTCGCAGCCGCAGCGCGCGGGCCAAGGCCACGGTGCGGGGGTCCAGCCACCAGGCATTTCCTCCGGCCCCTTCGCCCGGAGGGGGCGCCAGGTGCAACACCCGGGTGGCCAGCCCGGCAAGCCTGCGCAGCGAAGGCGCATCGTCCAAATTGCCCAGGATGGGCCTGGCTCCCAGGGCGCGCAGCCCCGCGACCCGCGAGGGGCTGGACGTGAGCGCCATCACCCGCATGCGTGCTGCGCCGGGGCCTGATTGCAGATCGCGCAGGATGCGTTGACCTACATCACCGCAACCCACGATCAGGAGGCGTTCACGGCGAAAGCGCGCAGGGAGGGCGCCAAGGGGGCTTTGTATTGAAGGCAAAATTGGGTCCGTTTGCTTGGCTTTTGCTGGGCCGATAGTTTGATCGAAGACGATTCCAAGGATACCCACACATGACCAGCGCAGAGGCTGCAACTCCCGCAGCGTTCCAGATCACCGTGCAGCCCAGCGGCCGCGCTTTCAGTGCCAATGCGGGCGAGGCCATCCTGTCCGCCGCCATCCGCAGCGGCGTGGGCCTGCCCTACGGCTGCAAGGACGGCGCCTGTGGTTCGTGCAAGTGCAAGAAGATCAGCGGCGCCGTGCACCACGGCGAACACCAGTCCAAGGCACTCACGGCCGATGAAGAGGCTGCAGGCTTGGTGCTGACCTGCTGCGCGCAACCGCTGACCGACGTGGTGCTCGAATCACGCCAGGTCACTGACGAAAGCGCGTATCCGATCAAGAAGATGCCGGTGCGCGTATCTACCCTGGAAAAAAAATCCCACGACGTGATGCAGGTGCGCCTGCAGCTGCCCGCCGCCGATACCTTCCGCTACCACGCGGGCCAGTACATCGAATTCATCCTGCGGGATGGCGCCCGCCGGGCCTACTCGATGGCCAACGCGCCCCACACGCAGGCTGAAGCGCCGGGCGTGGAGCTGCACATCCGCCACATGCCGGGCGGCAAGTTCACCGACCATGTGTTCGGCGCGATGAAGGAAAAGGAAATCCTGCGGGTGGAAGGCCCGTTTGGCAGTTTTTTCCTGCGCGAGGACTCCGACAAGCCCATCGTGCTGCTGGCCTCGGGCACGGGCTTTGCGCCCATCAAGGCGCTGATCGAGCACATGCAGTTCAAGGGCATCACACGCCCGACCGCGCTGTATTGGGGCGGCCGCCGGCCGGGCGACCTGTACCTGCATGACTGGGTGCTGGCGCGTGCGGCCGAAATGCCCCACCTCACCTACGTGCCCGTAGTGTCCGATGCCATGCCCGAAGACGGTTGGACTGGCCGCACCGGCTTTGTGCACCAGGCGGTGATGGACGACTTTGCCGACCTCTCGGGCCACCAGGTGTATGCCTGCGGGGCGCCCATCGTGGTGGACTCGGCCCGCGATGCCTACAGTGCACAGCGCGGCCTGCCCGCAGAAGAGTTCTATGCGGATGCCTTCACCTCCGAGGCGGACAAGCACGGCGGCTGACCGGGGCGCACATGCCAACCACCCCGGCTGAGCCCGCTGCACCCCGTGCGCCGCTGGCGCTGCCGCCTCCCGGCACTGCGCTCCCACCAGGGCGGATTTCGCGATGGCGCGCCGCAGTGCGCGGCACGGGCCCCATGGCGGCCGTGGTGGGGCTGGCGGTGCTCCTGGTGCTGGGCGCGGGAGAATGGGCAACCCAGAGCGAACTCGACAACCAGTGGGACAACCTGCGCCGCTCGGGCGAGGTGCAGGCCCTGGCACTGCGCGGCGTGGCCACCCGCTACAGCTATCTGCCCTTCACGGCGGCGCAGCAGCCGCTGATTGCCGAGTTGCTGCACAACCCCGGCGCACAACCGCTGCGCAGCGCTGCCAATGCCTACCTGCAGACCATCAATGCCAATGCAGGCTCGGACACGCTGTATGTGATGAACACCGACGGGCTCACGGTAGCCTCCAGCAACTGGGACACCCCCACCAGCTTCGTGAACCAGAACTACGGCAATCGCCCGTATTTCCGCGATGCACTGCAAGGGCAGCCGGGGCGGTTTTACGGCGTGGGCAAGACCACCGGCGAACCTGGGCTTTTTGCATCGGCACCCGTGGTGGAAAACGGCCGGGTGATCGGCGTCGTGGCCGTGAAGGTGTGGATGCAGCCCATCGTGGACACCTGGGCGCAACTGCGCGACCCGGTCTTCGTGACCGATGAGCGCGGCATTATCTTCCTCGGCTCTGTCCTCCCCTGGCTGTACCAGACCACGCGCCCACTGCCCGAGCAGGACGTGCAGCAGGTGCAATTCGACGAGCAGTATGGCGCACGCTGGACACCCCAGCCCGTGCCCTGGAAAACGCTCCAGCGCGACGGCCAGCCAGGCACCGAGATCCTCGTGCCCGGCACCGGCAAGCGCTATCTGGCCCTTGAAGAGCGCCTGCCCGACCTGGGCTGGACGCTGACCCTCACGGCCGACAGCAAGGCCGTCGCCCTGGCGCGCCAACAGGCCTGGGCACTGGCGAGCCTGGCGTCGGGCCTGCTGGTGCTCGGCGCCCTGTACTGGCAGTTGCGCGAACGGCGCCTGCAAGAGAACCGGCAGGCCCGCATCGAGCTGGAGCAGCGCGTCCAGGAGCGCACCCATGCACTGCAGCAGGCGCAGGCATTTCGCCAGTCGATGGAAGACTCGCTGCTGGTGGGCATGCGCGCGCGCGACCTCGAAGGCCGTATCGTCTACGTGAACGCCGCCATGTGCGACATGGTGGGCTACAGCGCAGACGAGCTGATCGGCTGCCTGCCGCCCTACCCCTACTGGCACCCGGACGACCTGGACCGGCACTGGAACGACAGCGACACCGCCCTGGCCGGCAAAGCCGCGCCCCAGGGCAACGAAAACCGGCTGCGGCACCGCAACGGCTCCGACGTGTACACCATGTTCTACACCGCACGTCTCATCGACGGCAACGGCCAGCACATCGGCTGGATGAGTTCGGTGGTGGACATCACCGCCCAAAAACGCGCCGAAGAACAGCAGCAGCAGCGCGAGGCCCAGCTGCAGCGCGTGCAGCGTGTGATCACCGTGGGCGAGATGGCCTCTACGCTGGCGCACGAGCTGAACCAGCCACTGGCCGCCCTGGTCAACTACGCCGCCGCAGCGCGCTCCCTGGCGGCGCAGGGCAAAACCGAGCTGCTGAACGACAGCCTCACCGCACTCTCCAGCCAGGCCCTGCGCGCCGCCGACATCGTCGGCCGCATCCGCCGCTGGGTGCGCCAGCACCCCGAGGCCCGCGAGCCCTGCGACCTCAATGCCGCCGTGGACCAGTCCCTGGGCCTGCTCCTGCGCGCCGAGGCGCGACGGCACGGGGTGGCGGTGCGGCTGGACCTGGCCCACGGCCCGCTGCGCGTGAATGCCGACCGCGTGCTGCTCGAACAGGTGGTGCTGAACCTGGGTCTCAACGCCTTGCAGGCCATGCAGGCGATGCGCGCAGATGCCACGCCGCCCGAGGCGCACGAACTATTGCTGCGCACCACGGCCGATACCCGGTTTGCCTGCCTCGAAGTGCTGGACCGGGGGCCTGGCCTGCCACCGGAGATCGCCGAACGCCTGTTCGAGCCCTTCTTCACCACCCGTTCCGACGGCCTGGGGCTGGGCCTGAACATCTGCCGCTCCATTGTCGAAAGCATGGGCGGCGAGCTGCTGGCGCGCAACCGCGACGGCGGCGGCGCCGTGTTTGAAATCCGGTTGCCCCGCATTTTCTTGCCCCCACCATGACCGACAGCCATCCGACCACTCCCGTCACCGTCAACACCACAGTTCCCGCGAATGTCTACGTCGTGGACGACGACGAGGGCGTGCGCAACTCCCTGGCCGCCCTGCTGCTGGCCGGTGGCCATGCGCCCCGCACGTTTGCCAGCGGCCCCGAGTTCCTGGCCCGCGCCGACCTCGCCCACCCGGGCTGCGTGCTGCTGGACCTGCGCATGGACGGCATGAGCGGCCTGCAGGTGTTCGATGCCCTGCGCGAGCGCAATGCCGTGCTCAAGACCGTGTTCCTGTCCGCCCATGGCGAACTGGCCTCCGCCGTCACCGCCGTCAAGCAAGGGGCCGTGGACTGGCTCGAAAAACCCTGCGACGAGCAAACCCTGCTGGCCGCCGTGCTTCGGGCCGCGAACCTGTCGCTGGAAGACGCACAGCGCGCACAGCGGCGCAACACCTTACGGGAGCGCTGGAACACGCTGAGCCCGCGCCAGCAAGAGGTGGCGCGCCTGCTGGCCACCGGCATCAGCAGCAAGGAGGTGGCCCGCGCGCTGGCCCAGCGCGACCCGGAGCGGCCTATCGACCCGCGCACGGTGGACACGCACCGCTCTGCCATCTTCCTGAAACTGGACATCCGCTCGTCGCACGAGCTGGGCATGCTGGTGGAAGATCTGGGGCTGGCAGAAAACACGTTGCGCACGCTGTGACAGCCCTCCACAGGCACCCTCCACAGCTGCCGTCCACCAGTTTTCGTAAGCAGTCTTATTATTTTTTGCACAATGGCACCATGAACCGCAGAAACCACCTCATCGCCAGTGCCGCTGTTGCAGCGGCTTTTTCATCCCCCTTCGCGGCCTCGGTCGCGCTTGCGCAGGACTCCGGCCAGCCCATCCGTCTGGTCGTGCCCTACGCACCCGGTGGGCCCATCGACGTGACGGCGCGTGCACTGGCCGAGCGCGTGCGCGACTCGCTGGGCACCGTGATCATTGAAAACAAGGGCGGTGCCGGCGGCAACATCGGTGCCGACGCCATTGCAAAAGCCGCACCCGATGGCCTGACCATCGGCATCGCCGCCACGGCCACGCATGCAGTGAACCCCTGGCTGTACGCCAAGATGCCCTACGACGCGGGCAAGGACTTCGCGGGCATCACGCAGATGGTGCGTGTTCCTAACGTGCTGGTCATCAACGCCGCCAAAGCCGAGCAGCTCAAGATCAACACCCTGGCCGACCTGATCGCCTACGCCAAGGCCAACCCCGCCAAGCTCAACTACGGCAGCGGCGGCAATGGCAGCGCGGGCCACTTGGCAGGTGAGATGTTCAAGCAGCGCGCGGGCATCTTTGCGCTGCACATCCCCTACCGCGGCGCCAACCCCGCGCAGCTGGCACTGCTCGCGGGCGAGGTGGACTTCAACATCGACAACCTGGCGGCCGCCGCGCCCAATATCCGTGCCGGCAAGCTCAAGGCCCTGGCCGTGACCTCGCTGGACGCCTCGCCCTCGCTGCCGGGCGTGCCACCCCTGTCTGCTACTTTCAAGGGCTTTTCCATCGACACCTGGTGGGGCCTGGTGGCACCCGCAGCCACGCCCAAGCCCATCATCGACAAGCTGAACAAGGCCTTTGTAGCCGCCCTCAATGCGCCAGAAACCAAGACCCGCTTTGGCGCCTTGCTGGCCGAACCCGTACCCACCACACCGCAGCAGTTCGACAGCTTCATGGCCAGCGAACGCGCGAAGTACCAGCAGGTGGTGAAGGCGTCCGGGGCAAGAGTCGATTGACCCCCTGAGACGCTGCGCGTCATCCCCCAAAGGGGACGCCACCGGTGGCCCGGCAGAGCCGGTTCCACGGTGGCACTGGCGTTGGGCCGCGCCAGTTTCATCCGGTGCGGGTGAATCAGTCGCACGGGGAAGGATTTTTAAGTGTTTTTGGCCTCTAGCGCTGATCCAATAAGCGCTAGCAGCTCCTGATTCAGGAGCAATTTATCCACCCACCACAGCGTCCGCCCAACCCGGGCCTTCCAGCCGGTGGATGTCCTGCGATGCCACGGCCTGCAATGCTGCGGCGTCCACGCGCTCGGGCGCAAGTTCGGCCAGGGGGCGCAGCACAAACGCGCGCTCGGCCATCCGAGGGTGGGGCACAGTGAGCTCGGGGGTGTCGATGGCCTGGCCGCCAAACCACAGGATGTCCAGGTCCAGCGTGCGCGGGGCGTTGCGGTAGGGGCGCTGGCGGCCAGCGGCTTGTTCGATGGATTGCAGGGCCTGCAGCAGGGGCTGCGGGGCCAGTGCCGTGGTCAGCTCGGCCACGGCATTGAGGTAGTCGGGCCCACCGGCATCGACCGGCGCGCTGCCGTAGAGCGGCGACACGCGTGTGACCCGGGTGCCTGGCAACTGGTCGATTGCCGCCAAAGCATTGCGCAAGGCCGTCTCACGCTCGCCGAGATTGGCGCCCAGGCCCACGTAGACCAGGGCGGGCCGTTCGCGCTCGTCGCCGAGGTCCGGCAGATTCACTCGCCCGCCGCCGCAGGGGCTGCGCCTTCGCCGCCTCCCGCACCACCGGGCTTGCGACGGCGGCGGCGGCGCTTCTTGGGGGCACCACCTTCGGAGGGGAACTCAGCGTCGCTGTCGACAGGTCCGGCGTCTGACCCTTGGGGCAAGCCGCGCGGATCGGCGGCGGGTGCAGCGCGGGGCACGCGCTTGACCACGGGCTGCGCTTTCTGGCGGGCTTTCTGTTCTTCTTTTGCCTGGTCCATCAGGTCATCACGGCGCTCATCGTCGGCGGTCTGGAAGTCCTGCCACCACTCGGCCAGCGCTTCTTCCACTTCACCCACATCGGCGCGCAAGCGCATGAAGTCGAAACCGGCGCGAAAGCGCGGCTGCATCACCATGCCAAACGGTGTGTTGCCCACGCGCTTTTCAAAACGCGGTTGCATGACCCAGATCTCGCGCATGTCGGCGGCCAGTTTGCCCCGGCCGGACACATCACCAATGCGCTTGTCGAACACCTCGTCGATGGCCTCCTGCAGCGCGGGAAGCGGGTGCTGGCGCTGGTTCAGGCGCGTCTGCCAGCCATTGCGCACGTCTTCCCACAGCACGCAGGCCAGGAGGAAGCTCGGGGCGACGGGCTTGCCTTCGTTGACGCGGCGGTCGGTGTCCACCAGGGCGGCTTTGACAAACGGCGTATCGGCGCGCTCCACGGCCACGTCCAACAGCGGGTAGATGCCCTTGGCCATGCCCAGCTTGCGCAACTGTTCAATGGTGGCAATGGCGTGGCCGGTTTGCAGCAGCTTGAGCATTTCGTCGAACATGCGGCTCTGCGGCACCTCGGCCAGCAGCGCCTGCGACTGCACCAGCGGGGCTGCCGACTTGGCCTCGATGCTGAAACCCAGGCCGCTGAGCTTGGCTGCAAAGCGCACGGCACGGATGATGCGCACCGGGTCTTCGCGGTAACGCGTGGCGGGGTCGCCAATCATGCGCAGTGTCTTCTTCTTGGCGTCCTGCAGGCCCTTGTGGTAGTCGACCACGATCTGGCTCACCGGGTCGTAGTACATGGCGTTCACGGTGAAGTCGCGGCGCGTGGCGTCTTCGTCCTGCGGGCCCCAGACGTTGTCGCGCAGCACGCGTCCGCTGGCATCCACAGCGTGCTGCATGCCCGACAGCTGGGCCTTGCTGGTCTTTTCGTTGCCCGCCACCTGGCCTGCAGCGGCGTTGTCTAGGTAAGCGCGGAAGGTGGAGACCTCGATCACTTCATGCTCACGCCCCCGGCCGTGCACCACGTGCACGATGCGAAAGCGCTTGCCGATGATGAAGGCGCGGCGGAACAGCCCCTTGACCTGCTCGGGCGTGGCGTTGGTGGCCACGTCAAAGTCCTTGGGGCGCAGGCCCAGCAGCAGGTCGCGCACGGCGCCGCCGACGATGTAGGCCTCAAAACCTGCTTGCTTGAGCGTGGCAACCACCTCGGCAGCACGACGGTCCACCAGCTCGGGGTTGATGCCGTGCACCGAGGCGGGCACCTCCTCGCGCTTGCCGAAGTGGGGCTTGCCGCCCGAGGTGCCGGGCGTCGATTTGCCCATCAGTTTGTCTAGGAACTTCTTGATCATGGAGTGAAAGGTTTCAGGGGGTCGGGCACGAAACGGCGGCTGGTGGGGGCTGCAAGGCGCTCATCATTCAGCTGGTGGTGCAGGCGTTTCGGCATCGGCCGCAAACAGGTCCAGTATGCGCCAGCCGCGCTCCTGGGCCAGGGCGCGCAGGCGCGGGTCGGGGTTGGTGGCCACCGGGTGGTTCACCTTCTCCAGCAGGGGCACGTCGTTCATCGAGTCGCTGTAGAACGTGCTTTCGACATCTCCCCAGGCCAGTTGCCGCTCGGCCAGCCATTGTTCCATGCGGCGCACCTTGCCTTCGCGCATGGTGGGAATGCCGTCGATCTCGCCGGTGTACCAGCCGCTGGCGTCGCGCACCAGTTGCACGGCCAGAAGTTGCGACACGCCCAGCGCCTGCGCGATGGGCGTGGTCACAAATTCGTTCGTGGCAGTGACGATCAGCACCTCGTCGCCTGCAGCCTGGTGCTGGCGGATGAGGTGGAGCGCCATTGGTTTGATGGCCGGGGTGATGACCTCGCGCATGAACTGCTGGTGCGCGGCCGCCGCCGCCTCGGGCCCGCGCAGGCGCACGGCCTCGGTCGCAAAACGCACGTAGTCGTGCACATCGAGCGTGCCAGCCTGGTAGTGGGCGTAGAACTCGTCGTTGCGGCGCGCGAACTCCACGGGGTCGTTCCAGCCGATGCGGATGGTGAATTCGCCCCACTCGTAATCAGAGTCGAGCGGCAGCAGCGTGTGGTCCAGGTCAAACAGCGCAAGCCGCAAGCGGCGGGGTTCAGAAGTCATTCAGGTTCACACGTAAAAAAAGACGTGGGGGCACGGCGTTATTCCGATTCCAACATTGTCTTGAGCAAGGGAATCGTGATGGCGCGCTGGGTGCGCAAGGCAAAGGCATCCAGCTGGTCCAAGAGCTGCATGAGGCTGCCCAGGTCGCGCGAGAAGCGGTTGAGCATGTAGTCCATGACTTCGTCGCCCAGGAACACGCCACGTGCGTCGGCCTCCTGGCGCAGCACGGCGCGGCGCTCGGCCTCGCCCAGCAGCTGCAACTGGAACACATGGCCCCAACCCAGGCGGCTGCGCAGGTCGTCGCGCAAGGGCAGGTCTGCCGGGGGCAGGTTGCCAGCAGCCAGCACCCAGCGCTGGCTGCCGCTGGCGGGGCTGATGGCGTTGACGAACCAATTGAACGCGGTGGCCTGCTGGGCTGTGCTGTACAGGTGCACGTCGTCCATGAGCACGGCTGCCCAGTTTTCGTCGAAATCAGGGGGTTCGGCGACGGCCGGGTCGAGCCAGCCTACGCTGGAGCCCTGCTCGCGCAGGGCCTGGCGCACGGCCTGGAGCAAATGGGTCTTGCCACTGCCGGGCTCGCCCCACAGGTAGGTGGGCACGGGGGAGCGGGTGGCCTCGCTGCTGCCCTCGCCGGCGGCCAAGCGCAGATGTTGCAGGGCGGCTTCATTGGGGCCTGCATAAAACCGGGCCAGCGTGGGCCCTGTGGCCAGGCCGATGTCCAGTGCCAGTTGCTTCATCATGGCTGCCGCCCACAGGCACGCAGGCAGAGGGTTGGGGCATGAAACAGCATGGGCTTGAAGGACAAAACAGGGCGGTGTGAAGGGGTGAGCGGGTGGCACTGGGTGCGCAACCCGTAAAATCTGGGCAAATTTTAGTCTGCTGCGCACGCTGTTCCGTGCCGTCCCTGCCTTGAGCACCCCTATGAGCACCTCTGCCACCTCCCCCACCCCCCTGTCCTACAAAGACGCTGGCGTTGACATCGACGCGGGCGATGCCCTGGTCGAACGCATCAAACCCCTGGCCAAGAAGACCATGCGCGAAGGTGTGCTGGCGGGTATTGGCGGCTTTGGCGCGCTGTTCGAAGTGCCCAAGCGCTACAAGGAGCCGGTGCTGGTCTCCGGCACCGACGGCGTGGGCACCAAGCTCAAGCTGGCGTTTGAATGGAACATGCACGACACCGTGGGCATCGACCTGGTGGCCATGAGCGTGAACGACGTGCTGGTGCAAGGCGCCGAGCCCCTGTTCTTCCTGGACTACTTCGCCTGCGGCAAGCTCGATGTGGACACGGCTGCGGCCGTGGTGGGCGGCATCGCCAAGGGCTGCGAACTGAGCGGCTGCGCGCTGATCGGCGGCGAAACGGCCGAAATGCCCGGCATGTACCCTGCCGGTGAATACGATCTGGCCGGCTTTGCCGTGGGCGCGGTCGAAAAGTCCAAGATCCTGACCGGCAAGGACGTCAAGCCCGGCGACGTGGTGCTGGGTCTGGCCAGCCATGGTGTGCATTCCAACGGTTTCAGCCTGGTGCGCAAGTGCATCGACCGCGCCGAAGCCGCTGGCACCCTGCCCGCCACGCTGGACGGCAAGCCCTTCAAGCAGGCCATCATGGAACCCACCCGCCTGTACGTGAAGAACGTGCTGGCTGCGCTGGCGGTCCATCCGATCAAGGCCCTGGCCCACATCACCGGTGGCGGCCTGCTGGAGAACATCCCCCGCGTGCTGCCCGAAGGCACGGCCGCCCATCTGACCAAGGGCAGCTGGCCCCAGACCGAGCTGTTTGCCTGGCTGCAAAAGACCGCCGGCATCGACGACATCGAGATGAACCGCACCTTCAACAACGGCATTGGCATGGTGGTGGTGGTGGATGCCGCCAACGCTGAGGCCACAGCCGCCACACTGCGTGCTGCGGGCGAGCAGGTGTACACGATTGGCACGATCGCTGCGCGCGCCGAAGGCGCCGCCGTGGTGGTGGCCTGATCGCCCCCGCCCGCGTTCATTCAACCCCACCGCACACGACCAGTTTCAGCGCATGGCGCAGCGCCCCCCTTCTGCCCCCGTCGCCCCCGCACCGCCCGAGCCCACCACGCTGCCACCGCGCGCCCTGACCCGGGGCGTTGTGGTGGCCAGCTACCTGTTGGTGGCGGCCGTGCTGCTGCTGGTGATGTGGCGCGGCCTGCTGCCGGGCCTGTTGTGCGTGTGCCTGGGCTTTCTGCTCACGCGAGCCCTCACGCGCTGGTTTGCCCAGGGCCTGGGACGGGTGCAGCGCCAGTCCACACCTTCCGCCCGCAGCCTGCGGGTGGCGCAGGTGGTGGCGGCAGGTCTGGTCATGCTGCTGCCGCTGGCGCTGCTGGCCGCCGGACTGACGCACTCGCGGGGTTATCTGGTCGATGCCCCGCAGCAATACCGTGAGCTGCTCAACTACATGGCGCGCACGGTGCTGGAGCTGCGGCTGAAGCTGCCTGCCGACATGGCGGCCCACCTGCCCGAGGGCGCGGCTGAAATCCAGCGCATCATCGCCAACTACCTGGGCGCCAAGGCCGGCGCGCTGGCCATGGCCGGGCGCGCCTGGCTGGCAGGGCTGCTGTTTGCCTATGTGGGCCTGCTCATCGGCGCGCTGGCGGCCGTGCGCCCACCAGCCCTCGCGCGCGGCCCGCTGGCCCAGCAGCTCAAGCTGCGCATCACGCTGTTTGGCGAGGCGTTCCGGCAGATCGTGGCCGCGCAGTTCTGGATTGCGGCGTTCAACACCCTGCTCACCGCGCTGTTCCTGCTGTTTGTGCTGCCGCTGTGGAATCTGGAGCTGCCCTACACGCCCGTGCTGATCACGTTCACGTTCATTGCCGGGCTCGTGCCCATCGTGGGCAACCTGGTGTGCAACGTGGTCATCACCATCGTGGGGCTGTCGGTGTCGCCGCTGGCGGCGGCCGCCTGCCTGGGCTTTCTGATCCTGATCCACAAGGCCGAATACGTGATCAACGCCAAGGTGGTGGGCCGCCGCACGCAGATGGGCGTGTGGGAGCTGCTGAGCGTGATGTTCGTGGCCGAGGCCGTGTTTGGCCCCGCCGGGCTGGTAGCGGCCCCGCTGTTTTATGCCTACCTCAAGAAGGAACTGGTGGCAGCGCGGCTGGTGTAGCCGGCCATGGATGCTGCCACCGGCAGCATCAAACACCACATTCACTACAAATGTAATAGCTGCTCGCGCTTGACAGATAAGCGCTAGAGCCTATTTTTATTCATTTTTTTGCAAACTGCCGCGCCACAAAGGCCCACACCAGGGCCGAGGCATTCGGCCCGGCCGGATCGCTGAACGGCAATTGCGCCACGCCGCCGCTCCAGGCGTGGGCCAGCCCCGCCACTTCGCGCAGTGCCACCACGGTGCGGCCCCGGGTCTTGAATTCGGTCACCCGCATGGCATGGCGCTGACCACGCTGCAAGGTGCGCAAGGCTCCGGCCCGCGCGCCCAGCGCGTCCGCCCACAGCAGGGCCGTGGCCGCCGCGTTACGCACCGAGACCACACCATCGGCATCGCCATGCAGCACCAGCAGGGGCGGCAGCGGCAGCACGGAAGGGGTTGCGCCCTGGTTGAGGGAGACACCCAGGGGCTCTGGCAGGTGCGCAGCGCGCCGCCCGTGCATGGCGGCCAGCGCCGTGGCGGCCGATTCGGCCGTGCCCGGTGCCACCCCAGAATGCATGGCCACGGCACAGAACCGCTGGGGATAGAGCGCGGCCATCAGCACGGCCATGCTGGCACCGGCCGACAAGCCCGCCACGGCCACACGGGCCAGGTCCACCGGGTAGCGGCGCGCCACCTTGTCCACCGCAGCCAGCAGCGTGGCTGCTTCGGCCTGGGCCTTGCCGTTGCGGCGCTCAAACCAGTTCCAGCAACCATGGGCGTTGGCCATGCGCTCCTGCTCGGGGTACAGCACCAGAAAACGCTCGCGCGCGGCCAGCCGGTTCATGCGCGTGGCGGCAGCCAGATCGCCCCCCGTCTGGCCGCAGCCATGCAGCATGACCAGCAAGGGCAGTTTCTCGTCTGCTTTCAGCGCCAGCCCTGGCGGGATGTAGAGGTGGTAGCGCCGCGCGCCCGCAGGCCCGGGTGCAATGCCACCGACCCACTCTCCGCGAGCGGGCACGGGCTTGCTGGCCGCGCGCCGGGCTGGCACGGCTGGCGCAGGCACCACCCGGCGCGGCGCAGCCGGGGCCTTGGCGCGCACAGGGCGCGCCACCCGGGCAAAGGCCTTCAGGTTGCGCTGGTAGGCCCGCGTCAGCGCTGACAGGGAAAACAAGCGGGAGCGTCTGGCCATGGCGGGGAGTCGTGTAGTGGGTGGGCTGTAGAGGGCAAAAAAATTTAGGGAAAACCCTAATCACCATAACAGCTTATGCGGCTCACCGCGCAAAACTATCAATTTGATAGCTACAAAACATTACCCATAAAGCGTTAATCGCCTTTTTCCAGACAACCCCATGGCCCGCTTGCCCACCATTCCCTGTGAAACCTCACCAAGACCTCCACCGATGGCGTAAATTGATCGAAACCTGTCCCGTCTGGCGCGGACTCCACGCCTTAGCGCAATAAAAATAAAGGCTTCAAACCATCCATCGAAAGAAGCACACCATGAAAACATGTCTGATTGTGATTGACGTCCAGGAGTCCTTTCGCCACCGCCCTTACTTCACCACGCACGACCTGCCCGCCTATCTGCAGGCCCAGAACGCCCTGATCGAAGGCTGCGTGGCGCGCGGCGTGCCGGTGGTGCGGGTGTTCCACAGCGAAGGCCCCGAAGTGCCCGAGAATGCGTTTTCGCAGGTGTCAGGCCAGGTGCGCGCACTCGACGGCCTGGCGCCCTTCGAGGCGGCCGCCACCTTCACCAAGTCGCGCCACAGCGCGCTGGTGGGCACGGGACTGGACGTGTGGCTGACGCGCCATGGCATCCAGCGCCTCATCATCAGCGGCATCCGCACCGAACAATGCTGCGAAACCACCACGCGCCACGCCTCGGACCTGGGCTGGGAGGTGGACTATGTGACCGACGCCACCTTGACCTGGGACATGGTGCAACCCGACGGCCAGACGCTTGCAGCCGCCGACATCAAGACCCGCACTGCCACGGTGCTGCAGGGCCGCTTTGCCACCCTGCGCACCGTGCGGGAAGCCCTGGACGCCCTGGAAGCGGCCGCAGCCTGACCGCCGGAGAACACCATGCGCGCCACTGTCTGCGAATTGCCCTACCAACCCCATCTGCTCGAAGCTGCGTGGGTAGCACTGTGCGCCCACACCCGCAGCGCGCAATCCAAGCTGGTGCTGCTGCCCGAGTTCGCCTTTGTCGAGCCGGTGTGGGAATCGCTCCCCGCCGATCCTGCACGCTGGGGCGCCGCCGTCGCACTCAGCGACGCCTGGGCAGCCCGCCTGCCCGAGCTGGGCGCCGACTGGGTGGTGGGCGCGCGCCCGGTCACTGCGGGCGGGCAGCGCCTGAACGAGGGCTTTCTCTGGTCCGCGCAGACCGGCTACGCGCCCCTGCGGCGCAAGTTCCACCTGCCCGATGAACCGGGTGGCTGGGAGGCCCAGTGGTTTGAGCGCGGTGATGCAGCATTTCCCCGTTTCAACGCCGGGCCGCTGGCCTTCGGCCTGAATATTTGCACCGAACTCTGGGCGCTGGACACCTATGCCCACTATGCGGCGCTGGGTGGGCTGCAGGCCATCCTGTCGCCGCGCGCCACAGCGGCCGCCACCACGGACAAATGGCTGGCCGTGGGCACCGTGGCCGCCGTGCGCACTGGCGCCTACAGCCTGTCGTCCAACCGCGCGGACCACGCCGCAGGCACCTATGGCGGCGCGGGCTGGGTCATCAGCCCCGATGGCGCCCTGCTCGCCCGCACCACGGCAGAACAACCCTTTTGCACCGTCGATATTGACCTGAACGCCGCAACGACTGCGCACGGCACCTATCCGCGTTATGTGTTTGCCCACCACCCTCCCCGCACCACACCATGACCACGCCATCTGCCATCAAACCCCCAAAGCCCCTGCAAGTCGCCATCCTCGTTTTTGACGAGGTGGAAGCCCTGGACCTGGGCGGCCCCTACGAAGTGTTCACCACCGCCGTGCGCATGGCGCAGCGCCTGCAGCCTGGCGCACCCGCGCCATTTGCCGTGCAGTGCGTGGCCCGCAGCCTGGCCCCCGTGCGGGCCCGCGCTGGTCTGCGCGTGCTGCCGGACGCGGACTTCACCAGCGCCACCGCGCCCGATGTGCTCATCGTGCCCGGCGGCGTGGTGGACGCCGCCGCGGCCTGCGCAGACACCCGCGCCTGGGTGGCCCAGGCGGTGCGTGGTGCGCAGATCACCGCATCGGTGTGCACAGGAGCATTCATCCTGGCAGCCGCAGGCGTGCTGACCGAAGGCCCTGCCACCACCCACTGGGAGGACATTGCTGACCTGCGGGCGCAGTTTCCCACCCTGGATGTGCGGGAAAATGTGCGCTGGGTAGACCGGGGGGCGCTGGTCACGTCGGCCGGCATCAGCGCCGGCATTGACATGAGCCTGCACCTGGTCACCCGGCTGGCGAGCGCAGCACTTGCGGAGCGCACCGCCCGCCAGATGGACACCCCGTGGAACAGGGAGCCATAAACCCCCTTGGGAGCGGCGCCTTTTTCAAGAACTTGTCATGCAGGACACCACACCTTCCCCCATCCACGTGTACTTCGCCCTGCTGCCTGGCAGCCTGGTGCTGGACTGGGCGGGCCCGGCCGAGGCGCTGCGGATTGCCAACCAGACCCTGGTCGCCCTGGGCCAACCAGAGCGCTTTGTGCAGCACTTCGTGAGCCCCACGCCCGAGTCGATGTCGTCCGTGGGGGTCGCTGTCACCGGGCTGGCGCCGCTGCCTGACACACTGCCCAGCCCCGCGTGGGTGGTGCTGGTGGGCCTGGCAGGCCACCACATCGACGTGAGCGGCGCCGAAGCCCAAGCCCTGCTGCACTGGCTGCGCGGCCTGCGCCCGGTGGCGGGGCAGCTGGAGCTGGTCACCGTGTGCGCGGGCGCGGTGCTGGCCGCCCATGCAGGGCTGCTGACCGGCCGGCGCGCCACCACGCACCACCTGCACCTGGACGAGCTGGCCCTGGTAGACCCACGCTGCGACGTGGCCGCCAACCGCGTGTTCGTGGCCGATGGCCCCATCTACACCAGCGCAGGCGTGACCACCGGCATCGACCTGCTGCTCCACCGCATCTCCGACATCTGCGGCCCCACGGTGGCGGTGCAGGTGGCGCAGGCCATGGTGATCGGGCTGCGCCGGGGGCCGGACGACCCGCAATTCTCGCCGTTTCTGCACCACCGCAACCACATGCACCCCGCACTGCACCGCGTGCAGGATGCCGTGGGCCAGCAACCGCAGGCCGACTGGAGCGTGCCGCAGATGGCCGAGGTGGCACACACCTCGCCGCGCCACCTCACGCGGCTGTTTCTGGAACATGCGGGCATCGCCCCGCTGCAGTACCTGCGGCGCATCCGCCTGGCCACGGCCGAGGCCGCGCTGCGGTCTGGCCAGAACGTGACGCAGGCGGCGCTGATGGCGGGGTTCAGCTCCGACACCCAGCTGCGCCGGGCCTGGCACCAGTTCGGGCGCGGAGGCACGCCGTCGCAGGGTACGGGCCGGGCGCGCGCGCACTGAACTGCGGGCACCGGCCCGCTTCGCAGCCTCGGCCACGGCCCCAAAAGGCGCCCGCCGCGACGGCACAGACACTGCCATGAAAGAGCCACTGCGCCGATGAGAATGAACGTCTGCAGGCCCCGCGCCCGCAGCAGACTCTGGACACCCTGCCCGAGGAGCGCTTTGACCGGGTCACGGCTTTTGCGGCGCACCAATTCAAAGGCCCGGCCCAGCCTTAGAAATCTGCAGCACGTGAATCCGCAGTTTGAATTTCCGCAATTCGACCGTTCTCAGGAACTGGAGGATGCAGCGGCATCCGCTCGAATGACCACACCAAGCACGCCCTGGCCTACTGCGCCACAAACCCGCTGGTCTTGATGATGCGCGTCCAAGCCTCGGTGTAGGCCGCCTGGCGGGTGGCCAGCTGCTGCGGTGTCATGTAGCCCACCGTGAGGCCCATGGCCGTCAGGTGCTCGCGCACATCCGGCATCGCCACCACCTTGGACAGGGCGATGGAAAACTCGGTGATGAACTTCTGCGGCGTGCCGGCAGGAGCGTAGATGCCGTAGTACGGCAGGTCTTCAAAGCCCTTGAGGCCCATTTCGTCGAACGTGGGCACATCGGGCATGGCGGCCTGGCGCTTGGTGCCGAGCACGCCCACCACGCGCACCTTGCCCGCCTTGTGGTTCTCGATGAAATCCTGCACCGAGGCGACGCCTGCACCGATCTGGTTGCCCAGCATGTCGGCCATCATGGGCGCGCTGCCCCGGTAGGGGGCGGACACCAGGTCGATCTGGTACTTCTGCCCGATCAGCTTGACCAGGAATTCGGGGGTGGAAGCTGGCGCCGGGATACCCACGGCCCCCTTGCCCTGGCCCGCCGTGCGCACCCAGTTGACGTAGTCGCCGAACGACTTGGCGGGCGTGCCTCCAGAGACGGCAAATGCATTCACAAAGGTGGCAAAGCCGCCGACGGGAACGAAGTCGCGCACCGGGTCGAAGCCGGCGTTCTTGACCACCTGGGGCAGGATGGAGATGGTGTGGTCGTGCGTGATGAACAGCGTGGTCCCATCGGGCACTGCGGCTTTGAGCGCCTGGGCCGCAATCTGGCCCCCGGCGCCAGGGCGGTTCTCCACCACCACTGGCACGCCCAGTTCGTCCTTGAGCTTCTCGGACAAGGTGCGCGCAATGGCGTCCGAACCACCGCCGGGCGGGAACCCCACCAGCAGGCGAATGGGCTTGGCCGACTGCGCCGACGCGAGCCCCACGGTCAGCGCAGCCCCCAGAAAGGCGCTGGTGCGCAAAAGACGGGACAAAAGGCTGCGGCGGGATGGGGTCATGGCAAAAGCTCCAAAAGGATGTGCAATGGGCACCGCAAAAATCAGGCCAGGCGTGCCCGGTGGCGCGCAAGCTGTGCACGCACCTGGGCCGGGGCCGTACCTCCCAGCGTATTGCGGGCGTTGAGCGAGCCACGCAGGCTCAGGCACTCGTACACATCCTTCTCGATGGCGGGGTGAAAGCCCTGCAGCACCGTCAAAGGCAGCTCCGACAGGTCGCACGCGTGCGAGGTGGCCGCCTTCACCGCATGGGCCACGGTTTCGTGCGCGTCGCGGAAGGGCAGGCCCTTTTTCACCAGATAGTCGGCCAGGTCGGTGGCCGTGGCGTAGCCCTTGAGGGCGGCCTGCTCCATGGCCTGGGCGTTCACGGTGATGCCGCCTTCTTTTTGGCCCGTGGCGGGGTTCAGCTGGCCGCCCACCATCTCGGCAAAGATGCGCAGCGTGTCCTTGAGCGTGTCCACCGTGTCGAACAGCGGCTCCTTGTCTTCCTGGTTGTCCTTGTTGTAGGCCAGGGGCTGGCCTTTCATCAGGGTGATCAGGCCCATCAGGTGGCCCACCACGCGGCCGGTCTTGCCGCGCGCCAGTTCCGGCACGTCGGGGTTCTTCTTCTGCGGCATGATTGAGCTGCCGGTGGTGAAGCGGTCGGCGATCTTGATGAAGCCGAAGTTCTGGCTCATCCAGATGATGAGTTCTTCGCTCAAGCGGCTCACGTGCACCATGCACAGGCTGGCGGCGGCGGTGAATTCGATGGCGAAGTCGCGGTCGCTCACGGCGTCCAGGCTGTTCTGGCACACGCCCTCCATGCCCAGAGTTTTTGCGACGCGCTCGCGGTCCAGCGGGTAGGTGGTGCCGGCCAGGGCCGCGCTGCCCAGGGGCAGCACGTTGGTGCGGCGGCGCACGTCGGCCATGCGCTCGGCATCGCGCTTGAACATTTCCACATAGGCGAGCATGTGGTGGCCAAAACTCACGGGCTGAGCCACCTGCAGGTGGGTGAAGCCGGGCAGGATCACCTCGACGTTCTGCTCGGCCACATCCACCAGCGACACCTGCAGCTCTTTCAGCAGGTCGCCGATCAAATCAATCTCGCCGCGCAGCCACAAGCGCACGTCCGTGGCCACCTGGTCGTTGCGGCTGCGGCCGGTGTGCAGGCGCTTGCCGGCATCACCCACCAGCTGGGTCAGGCGGGCTTCGATGTTCAGGTGCACGTCTTCCAGGTCCAGCTTCCATTCGAACGCGCCGGACTCGATTTCCGACGTGATCTGGGCCATGCCGCGCTGGATGGAGGCGTGGTCGGAGGCAGAGATGATGCCCTGCGCGGCGAGCATCTCGGCATGTGCCAGGCTGCCTGCAATATCCGCCTGCCACAGACGCTTGTCGAAGAACACGCTGGAGGTGTAGCGCTTGACCAGGTCGCTCATGGGCTCGGAAAACAACGCCGACCAGGCCTGGGCCTTGGTGTCGAGCTGGTTGTGGGACGGCGCAGAGTCAGCGCTGGTGGCTTGGGCTTTGGACATAAGGAGGGCAATAATCCGGAGGTTCAGACACCCGGACAACCCGGGCGCCGCAATGCAAAACACGCAAATTTTATCGACCCAGCCCCCGCTGCCCGATTCTGGCCCGCCAGAAAGGTCTGCGCGCAGCGTGCGGGCGGCCGCTGGCGCCGGGCCGGGCGGGCAGCCGCCGCGCGGACGGGCCCTGGTGTTTGACGCCTGCCAGGTGGGCGTGGTGCTGCGGGCCGTGCTGTTCGTGGAGCTGGTGGTGGGCGTGGGCGCGATGTATGGGGCGGGCAACCCTGTGGAATGGCTGGCCACCCTGGCACTGCTGACGGGCGGTGCGCTGCCCGCCACGCTGCTGTGGCTGGTCACGGCCTGCAGCCTCAAGACCGTGCTGCAGCGACTGACCACCGTGCAGCAATACCTGGCGGGCGTGCTGCTGGGTGCCCTGGCCGGGGCCTATGCCTGCGGCATGCTGGCGCTGGTGGCGCAGCCCACCTCGGCCCCCTGGCTGGCCAGCGCCGCCACGGGCGCCCTGCTGGCCGCCATGCTGGTGGCAGCGCTGGTGCTGCGCGCGCGGGGCCGCACGCCCGCGGCCACCACGGCGCGCTTGACGGAGCTGCAGTCACGCATCCGCCCCCATTTTCTGTTCAACACGCTCAACAGCGCCATCGCGCTGGTGCGCGAAGAACCGGCCAAGGCCGAATCGCTGCTGGAAGACCTGTCCGACCTGTTTCGGGTCGCCCTCATCGAGCAGGGTGAATCGACCACGCTGGCCGAAGAAATCACGCTCGCGCGCCGCTACCTGGGCATCGAAGAGGTGCGCTTTGGCAAACGCCTGCAGGTGCAGTGGAACCTGGACCCCCGCACCGACGGCGCCCGCCTGCCCCCGCTGCTGCTGCAGCCTCTGGTGGAAAACGCCGTCAAACACGGCGTGGAGCCCAGCGACCGGGGTGGCAAGCTCCGCGTGCTGACCGAGCTGCGCGGCAGCCGTGTGGTGGTGCGCATCACCAACACCCTTCCCCCCAAGGAAGGCAAGAACGGCCATGGCAATGGAGAAGACACCGCGCCCCGCGGCCACGGCATTGCGCTGGCCAATGTACGTGCGCGGCTGGCGCTGTTGCACGATGTGCAGGGCGAGTTCACCGCTGGCGTGCAGGATGGCCTCTACCAGGTGCGCATTACCCTGCCCGCCCCCGCCCCCCAGCCCCGCCCCCGGGGTGGGCGCAGCACAGCACCGCCCGCGCGCCGCAGTTCTGGCAACCCCGGCAACCGCCATGGCAGCCGCGCGGCGCCGTTCCAGCGCCGCATGGTGGACAGCCCCAACGACAACAACAGCCCCTTGAGAGACCATGAACATCCTGATCGTTGACGATGAAGCCCTTGCGCGCAGCCGCCTGCGGACCCTGCTGGCCGATTGCGCCCAGGCCCAGCCCGCTCAGCGCATGACGGTGGCCGAGGCCTCCAACGCGAGCGAAACCATGGCACTGCTGGGGCCCACGGGCGGACGGGGTTTTGACCTGGTACTGCTCGACATCCACATGCCCGGCCAGGACGGCCTGGCCCTGGCCCACACCCTGCAGACCCTGCCCCAGCCCCCGGCGGTGGTGTTTGTGACGGCCCACGCCGACCACGCCGTGAGCGCGTTCGAGCTGGACGCCACCGACTACCTGACCAAGCCCGTACGCCGCGAACGCTTGCAGCAGGCACTGGCCAAGGCGCAGCGCAGCGCACGCCCTTCCGCACCCGCCCAGGCGCCCAGCCTGCCCGAAGGCGAAACCCTGCTGATCCAGGACCGGGGCCGCACCGAACGCCTGCCCCTGGCCGAGGTGCTGTACTTCAAGGCCGAGCAGAAGTACGTGACCGTGCGCACCACCACCCGCAGCTACATCATGGACGGCTCGCTCAGCGAGATAGAAACCAAGTTCGCCCCGCGCTTCCTGCGCATCCACCGCAATGCGCTCGTGGCCCGCCGCGCCGTTCGTGCACTGGAGAAACACTACGACCCCGAAGAAGGCGAAGGCTGGGCGGTGCGGCTGCAGGGATCCACCGAATTGCTGGCGGTCTCCCGCCGGCAAGTCGCGGCTGTGCGAGAGGAGCTGGCGCGCTGATTTTGGCCGCTAGCGCTTGATAGACAAGCGCAGATAGCTATAAATTTAATAGCAATTCTTCAATACACCTCGGGCACGTACATGCTCGCGGGCACCGGCTGGCGCAGGTATTCGGGGTTGCGCACCCGCTCGGGCAGCACCACGGTCGGGTGGGGCACGTCCTGGTAGGGCAGTTGCGACAGCAGGTGGGCGATGCAATTGAGGCGGGCCTTTTTCTTGTCCACCGCCTGCACGACCCACCAAGGCGCCTCGGGGATGTGGGTGCGCTCCAGCATCGTCTCTTTGGCCTTCGTGTAGGCCTCCCAGCGCACGCGGCTTTCCAGGTCCATGGGGCTGAGCTTCCACTGCTTGAGCGGGTCGTGGATGCGGCCCAGAAAGCGCAGATGCTGCTCTTCGTCGGTGATGGAGAACCAGTATTTGACGAGTGTGATGCCCGAGCGCACGAGCATCTTTTCAAACTCAGGCACGGTGCGGAAGAACTCTTCGTATTCGTCGTCGCTGCAAAAGCCCATCACCCGCTCGACGCCCGCACGGTTGTACCAGCTGCGGTCAAACAGCACCATCTCGCCGGCCGCAGGCAGGTGCGCCACATAGCGCTGAAAGTACCACTGGGTGCGCTCGCGGTCATTCGGTGCGGGCAGCGCGGCCACACGGGCCACGCGCGGGTTCAGGCGCTGGGTGATGCGCTTGATCACGCCGCCCTTGCCGGCTGCATCGCGTCCCTCGAACAGGATCACCACCTTCTGGCGGCTGTGCTGCACCCAGTCCTGCAGCTTGACAAGTTCACCCTGCAACTGGAACAGATCCTTGAAATACTGCTGGCGCGCCAGGCGATCGGTGGGCTGCGGCGCGCCGATGTCGTCCACATTGCGGTCCTCGATCTCCAGCTCCAGCTCTTCGTCGTAGCTGTCGATGAGGTCGTTGGCGATGCGCTGCATCAGCTCCTGGGTGTCAAGGGTGTTGCTGTGGAACATGGTGCCGTCCGGCGGTGCAAAAAAAGATGGCGCCATGGTGGTACCGCCAAGTGACAGGACCGTGACACGGGTGTGATCTGTCACGGCCATGTCATGTGCAGCAGCCAGGATGCAGGCCCGTGCCCTCCGCTCCCCCCGCCCCTCACCGCCCCAACGCTGCGCCTGCAGGCAACAGCCTGAACTATGGGGGTGATGCCGCCGGGCTCATCTGCGGCTACCTGCTCGCCGCAAACACCGCGCCGCGCGAGGTCGATACCGTGCAGGCGGCGCAGTGGCTGGCAAGCATTCCATCAGGAGCCGCACCGCAAGGGCAGTTCCTGTGGCTGCATTTCAACCTCAGCCACGCGCAGGCCGTGCGCTGGATGGAGCGGCATGCCGATCTGCCCGAAGCCTTTTTTGACGCGCTCAAGGACCGTTCTGTGTCCACCCGCATCGAGCGCGACGACGACACGCTGATCGCGGTGCTCAACGACGCACACTTTGACTTTGCGTTCGAGCCCTCGGACATCGCCACCCTGTGGACCAGCGTGGCGCCGCACCTGATGGTGACTGGGCGCACACGCCCGTTGCGGTCGGTGGACGCACTGCGCACCGCCGTGCGCAGCGGCAATGCGCCCTGCTCCAGCGTGGCCCTGCTGGCCGAGCTGATGCGCACGCAGGCCTCGGGTCTGGTGGACATCGTGCGCGGCGTGACCCAGCGCATCGACGACGTGGAAGACGCGCTGCTGGCCGGGCGCCTGGACCACAAACGCGCACGCCTGGGTGTGCTGCGGCGCCTGCTGGTGCGCCTGCAGCGGCTGCTGGCGCCCGAGCCTGCGGCGTTGTTCCGCCTGCTGCAGCATCCACCGGCCTGGATGGGATCGGACGATGCGCAGGAGCTGCGCGACTCCACGGAAGAGTTCTCGGTGGTGCTGCGCGACATGCAGGGGCTGCAAGAGCGCATCAAGCTGCTGCAGGAAGAGATCGCAGCCAGCGTGCAGGAAGCCAACAGCCGCAGCCTCTTTGTGCTGACGGTGGTGACCGTGCTGGCCCTGCCCATCAACATCCTGGCCGGCCTGTTCGGCATGAACGTGGGCGGCGTGCCGCTGGCTGACAACGGGCACGGCTTCTGGATCATCGTGGCCGTGGTGGCGGCCTTTACAGCGGTAGCGGGCTGGCTGGCGCTGCGGGGCACGCGAGACCAGTAGTGCCCAGGGCGGCGCCCTGGCCCAGGACTCTTGTCGGGGCCTCTACAATCGCGCCCCTTCCCCGCTCCCGATTGCCTGCCCTGCCATGAACATCGTCGTCAACGAAGAACTCAAAGCCTATATCGAACCCCTGACCCCCGACGAACACGAGGCGCTGGAGCGCAGCATCCTGGCCGAAGGCTGCCGCGACGCGCTGGTGCTGTGGGGCGATGTGCTGGTGGACGGCCACAACCGCTATGGCATCTGCCAAAAGCATGGCCTGCCGTTCCAGACCGTGCAAAACCCGCGCTTTCAGTCGATGGAAGACGTGCACCTGTGGATGATCGACCAGCACCTGGGACGCCGCAGCGTATCGGATTTCCAGCGCGGTGTACTGGCGCTGCGCAAGCGCGAGATCATGGCCGACCGCAAGGCCCGCGCAACGACGTCCACAGACACCGAAGCGGCCACCACCACCCCTGACACCCCCGAAGCTGCGGCCGCCCTGCCCGCACCCTCGCCCCTGGACAGCCGCGAAGCCATTGCCAAGGCCGCGCGCCTGAGCAGCAGCCAGGTGGTGATGATCGAAAAAATCCAGAAGCAGGCCGCACCGGAACTGGTGGCGGCCGTGAAGTCCGGCACCATCTCCATCAATGCGGCAGCTGCCGTAGCCACGCTGCCCGCCGAGGAGCAGGTGGCAGCCGTCGTGGCAGGCAAGGACGAACTCAAGCAGGCCGCCAAGCGCGTGCGCGAACTCAACAAGCGCAAGCCACGCGAAGAAGCGCCATCGGACGAAAGCCCTGCGGCCAAGGACGCCAGCCCGGGCTCCGAAGCGGGCGCCGATGAACTGCAGGCCCTGCGGGCCCGCGTGGCAGAACTGACGGCAGAGAACACCGAACTGCGTCGGCAGGTGGCGCAATTGCAGGCGGCACTGCCAGAAGGCAGCGCGCCGTTCTGAGCG
The DNA here is from genome assembly GCF_057586455.1 of Acidovorax sp. SRI_002. Classification (NCBI taxonomy): domain Bacteria; kingdom Pseudomonadati; phylum Pseudomonadota; class Betaproteobacteria; order Burkholderiales; family Comamonadaceae; genus Acidovorax; species Acidovorax sp. SRI_002. The sequence goes on from NZ_JBYCZW010000011.1 coordinate 167,313, forward strand.
TCAGCCGTTGGCGTTGCGCAGCGCGCTCAGCCGGTCAGCGATCAGGTCGATGTCGAGCCCGTCTTCGGCGTGGGCCAGGTAGGCTTCCAGATCGGCCATCGCTTCGAGGGTGTTGCCCCGCTCGGCATGGGCCAGCCCCCGATCGCGCCGCTCGCCCCAGGCGTCAGGCAGCAGTACGATGAGCCGGTCGAGCACGGTGATCAAGCGCTGCCAGTCGTGCTGCGTGCGGTGCACCTCTTTCAGATTGCGCAACATGCGCGCAATGATGTCGCGCGGTGTGGCCGCCTGCAGGTACAGGCCCAGCGGCACGTCGTAGTCGTCCACCAGGCCGTTGCGGCGCTTGTAAGGCTCCAGCCGTTCGGCAAGCTCTTCGCGGCTGAGCGACTGGCCCGAGATCGGGTCCAGCACCACCTGTCCTTTGGGCAGCAGCACCTTGACCATGAAGTGCCCGGGGAATGCAATGCCCCGCGCATGCAGGCCCAGGCCCTGGGCCAGCTCCATCCACAACACGGCCAGGCTGATGGGGATGCCCCGGCGCGTTCGCAGCACGGCGTTGAGATAGCTGTTTTCAGGGTCGTAGTAGTTATTGATGTTGCCGCCAAAGCCCAGGTCGACAAAGAAAAACTGGTTGAGCGTGCGCAGGCGCTGCAGCGCAGGTGCGTCGGCAGGCAGGCGGCGCTTGATGCGCGCAAGCAACTGGTCCATGTCGCCCAGCAGTTGCTGCATGTCGAGCTCAGGGTATTCGTCCTGCGCCAGGCTGGCCGCTGCCTCCAGCAGCGGGAAGTGATCATCGCTTTGCACCAGCGATGCAAAGTACTCCAGCGAGGTGGGTACGGAATAGCTCAGTGACATGGTGGTGTTGTAAGTGCCGGGGCGGGCGGCGTCAAGCGACAGAAAGCCCTTCTTGACAGGGCATTTGTGGCCTTCGGTGAAATCAGCGCCGCAGCAACTGGCGCAGCTTGAGCCCGGCTGCCCACAGCGCGCCAAAGTACAGCACGGCAGCAGCAGCCATGAGCGCCGCCAGCAACCCTATCCGCTGCAGGGTTTGCCCCCTCATTTCCACCCAGTCGAAATGCTGCGCACCCCATACCAGCAGCACGGCCAGCAAGGCGCTCGCAGCGATCACCTGCAGGGCGAACTTGCCCCACCCCGGCAGGGGCCGGTAGCTGCCGCGCCGCAGCAAACCGATCAACAGCCAACCGGCATTGATGAGTGCGCCAATGCCGATGGTCAACGTCAGGGCCGCATGCTGCAGGTAACGCACCAGCACCAGGTTCATCAACTGGGTCAGCACCAGCACCGCCACCGCAATGAGCATGGGGGTACGCATGTCATGTTTGGCATAGAAGCCCGGCGCCAGCACCTTGATGGCCACAATGCCCACCAGGCCCACGCCATAACCCGTGAGTGCCAGGGTGGTTTGGCGCACGTCCTGATCGCCAAAGGCCCCATAGTGGTACAGCACCGCCACCAGCGGCTCTGAAAAGACCAGCAAGGCCACCATGCAGGGCACGGACAACAGCACCACCAAGCGCAGCCCCCAGTCGAGCATGGCCGAGTACTGGTCGTCGTCCTGCTTGGCGCGGGCGCTGGCCAGTTGCGGCATCAGTACCACACCCAGCGCCACGCCCAGCAGCGCGGTCGGCAGCTCCATCAGGCGGTCTGCGTAGGTGATCCAGCTCACGCTGCCTGTGGGCAGGTGCGAGGCAATCTGCGTATTGATCAGCAGGGATATCTGCGCCACGCTCACCCCCAGCAGCGCGGGCAGCATCAGCCGTGCCACTTTGCGCGTGGTGGGGTCGGACCAGGCGGCACGAATGGCCGCCCAGCGCACCCCAATGCGCGGCAGCAACCCCAGGCGCACCAGCGCAGGCACCTGGATGGCCAGTTGCAGCAAGCCACCCAGCATCACCCCCGCCGCCTGGGCGTAAATGGGCTCGATGCCATGGCGGGAAAACCAGGGTGCGCCCACCGTGATGGACAGGATCAGTGCGATGTTGAGCAGCACCGGCGACGCCGCCGGCACTGCAAACTTCTTCCAGGTATTGAGAATGCCCCCCGCCAGCGCCACCAGCGACATGAAGCCGATGTACGGGAACATCCAGCGCGTCATGGTGACGGCGGCGTCAAAGCCCTGGGGCGACTGCTTGAGCCCGCTGGCCATGCCCCACACCATCCAGGGGGCGCCCAGCACGCCAGCAATACACAGCAGCACCAGCGTCCATGCCAGCAAGGTGCCCACATGGTCGATCAGCGCGCGGGCACTCTCTTCGCCCTCCTGGGCACGGGTGGCGGACAGCACCGGGACAAAAGCCTGGCTGAAGGCGCCCTCGCCCAGCACCCGCCGGAACAGATTGGGGATACGAAATGCCACATTGAAGGCGTCCGTCATGGCACTAACCCCAAAGACGGAAGCCATGAGAAGCTCTCGCACCAGCCCGGTGATGCGGGAGGCAAGGGTCAAAAGGGAAACGGTGGAGGCGGCTTTGAACAGTGACACGGGCGGGAGTGTATTCCCCCTGAGCCGCTTCGCGCCTTCCCCCAGAGGGGGACGCACCCTGTGGCCCGGCAGAGCCGGTTCCAGGGGTACGCTAGCGATGGCGCTACGCCGGTTTTGAACACCATGGCGATGAACAAACAGCCTTGGGCTATAATCGCGGGCTTTGCTGGCATCATCCACAGACCCAAGGAACTAAATCATGGCATCCGCTAAACCCAAGAAAAAGAACCCGCGCCTGGCGTCGGGCCGCAAGCGCGTCCGTCAGGACATCAAGCTCAACGCTGCGAACACCTCGCTGCGCTCCAAATACCGTACCGCTGTCAAGAACGTCGAAAAGGCTGTTCTGGCTGGCGACAAGACCAAGGCGACCGAACTGTTCGCCAAGATGCAAGCCGTGGTGGACACCGTGGCTGACAAGGGCATCTTCCACAAGAACAAGGCTGCTCGCGACAAGAGCCGTCTGTCTGCCAAGGTGAAAGCCCTGGCACTGGCAGCCGCCTAAACCAACCCCTCCGCCTGCCCCGGCAGGCAAACAGCCCGAACGGCATATGCCGTTCGCCGTTTGTAACGGGTGCGCTGCCAGCAAAAGAAAAACGAATTAAACCGCCTTCAGGCGGTTTTTTCGTTTCTGGGCGGGAAGCAAGCACCGAGCCAAAGGGCCGGACGTGTGAGGTCCCTGCTTTGCGGCAGCCCATGCTGAAATCCGTGAGAGAGCCAGCGCAAAGGCCGACAAAGACACCCCTGGTCCGCAAGCGGTCAGGCCACAAGCCGGCTCAGAGCTTGGAGGACGGGGGATCGGGCAGCAGGCAGGCTTCAGCCACCTGCAGATTGTTGTCGCGCGCGAAATTGATGACGAAATCCCAGGCCATGGGCTCGTGGCCCTGCAGGTCGCGGTGCACCACCACACATTTCACGCCATTGAGCGTGGTGGGAATGCACCAGGGCGAGTAGCTCAGATGGCTACCAGGGCGCGCTCCGCCGGGGCGGAAACTGCTCATCACCCCGGCCAGCCGCTCGGCCCAGTCGCTGGGGCGAAAGGTTTTCCCATCGTGGGTGATGCCCTGAATGAAGACTTCTTTGGAGGAGGGGGAAACCATCGGGGATTGGAGTGGTAGTGAGCGCGCCAGACACAGGATCACTGCATGCTGCACCGCAGCGCGACATTCTAACTCTTATATAAGAGCTGACTCCCTAAACCCTGCGTCGGGCTGCACATAGGGGCCAAAACTCAGGTAGTGCCCGCATTGCAGTGATGCGCAATCTTCAACAGCCATGCACCGGGCTCCCCCTAGAATCGTGCTTCGCTTTTTCGGGTTTCATACAGGCCACAAGCCAACCCATCACCGCACCGTCTGGAGATTTCTGCATGACCGCTACCACCCCGGCAGCTTCGCCCCACGTGATGAACACCTATGGCCGCGTACCTATCGCGCTGGCCCGTGGGCAAGGCTGCCGAGTCTGGGACGTGAACGGCAAGGAATACCTCGATGGCCTGGGTGGCATCGCCGTGAACACGCTGGGGCACAACCACGCCAAGCTGGTGCCCGCGCTGCAAGACCAGATCACCAAGCTGATCCACACCTCCAACTACTACCACGTGCCGCTGCAAGAGCAACTGGCCGCCAAGCTGGTGGAGCTGTCGGGCATGCAGAACGTGTTCTTCTGCAACTCGGGCCTGGAAGCCAACGAAGCCGCGCTCAAGATCGCGCGCAAGTTCGGCGTGGACAAAGGCATCGCCAAGCCCGAGATCGTGGTGTACGAGAAGGCCTTCCACGGTCGGTCGATTGCCACCATGTCGGCCACGGGCAACCCCAAGATCCACAGCGGCTTTGGCCCGCTGGTCGAAGGTTTCATCCGCGTGCCCATGAACGACATCGAGGCCATCAAAAAGGCTACCGAAGGCAACCCCAATGTGGTGGCCGTGTTCTTTGAAACCATCCAGGGCGAAGGTGGCATCAATTCGATGCGCGTGGAATATCTGCAGCAGCTGCGCAAGCTGTGCGACGAGCGCGGCTGGCTCATGATGATTGACGAAGTGCAGTGTGGCGTGGGTCGCACCGGCAAGTGGTTTGCGCACCAATGGGCAGGCATCGTGCCCGACGTGATGCCCCTGGCCAAGGGCCTGGGCTCGGGCGTGCCGATTGGCGCGGTGGTGGCTGGCCCCAAGGCCGCCAACGTACTGCAGCCCGGCAACCACGGCACCACTTTTGGTGGCAACCCCCTGGCCATGCGCGCAGGGGTCGAGACCATCCGCATCATGGAAGAAGAAGGCCTGCTGCAAAATGCGGCCACGGTGGGCGACCACCTGCGGGCAGCGCTGCAGCGCGAACTGGGCAGCCTGCCCGGCGTGAAGGAAATTCGCGGCCAGGGCCTGATGCTGGGCATCGAACTGAACAAGCCCTGCGGCGCACTGATTGGCCGCGCTGCCGAAGCCGGCCTGCTCCTGTCGGTGACGGCCGACAGCGTGATCCGTTTGGTTCCCCCGCTGATCCTGACCACCGCCGAGGCCGACGAAATCGTCGCCAAACTGACCCCGCTGGTCAAAGCTATCCTGGCCGAGTAATCGGCCGGCACCGAGACACAAGCCCATGAAACACTACCTGCAGTTCAACGACCTCACCGCCGACGAATACACCTACCTGTTCGAGCGTGCCGCGCTCATCAAGAAGAAGTTCAAGGCCTACGAGAAGCACCACCCTCTGGTAGACCGCACGCTGGCGATGATCTTCGAGAAGGCCAGCACACGCACGCGCGTGAGCTTCGAGGCCGGCATGTACCAGCTCGGCGGCAGCGTGGTGCACCTGACCACCGGCGACAGCCAGCTGGGCCGCGCCGAGCCGATTGAAGACAGCGCCAAGGTCATCAGCCGCATGGTGGACCTAGTGATGATCCGGACCTACGAGCAGGCCAAGATCGAGCGTTTTGCCGCCAACTCCCGCGTGCCGGTCATCAATGGTCTGACGAACGAATACCACCCCTGCCAGATCTTGGCGGACATCTTCACCTACATCGAGCACCGCGGCTCCATCCAGGGCAAGACGGTGGCCTGGGTGGGCGACGGCAACAACATGGCCAATACCTGGCTGCAGGCGGCTGCGCTGCTGGGCTTCAAGGTGCATGTGAGCACACCCCGTGGCTACGAAATTGATGAGAAATTGGCTGCTGGCGCAGGTGGGACAAGCGCAAGCAGCTATCAATTTTTTAGCAACCCGCTTGAAGCCTGCCAAGGCGCCGACTTGGTCACTACCGATGTGTGGACCAGCATGGGCTACGAGGCAGAAAACGAAGAGCGCAAAAAGGCGTTTGCCGACTGGTGCGTAGACGCCGAGATGATGGCCGCCGCCAAGCCTGATGCGCTGTTCATGCACTGCCTGCCTGCGCACCGGGGCGAGGAAGTCGAGGCGGATGTGATCGACGGGCCGCAGTCGGTGGTGTGGGATGAGGCAGAAAACAGGATGCACGTGCAGAAGGCACTCATGGAGTACCTTCTGCTCGGCCGCATAGCCTGATTTTTTGGCTCTCCATGCCTTGGCGTCGCCAGCCCGCCCACAGCGCTGAACTGCTGGCACACTGGGCATCGCTGGGCCAAGCACTCGGCCGGGATACACCGGCGTGGCGTAAAGAGGGGCGACGGCTTGTGCTCAGTTGGGCTCGCTGGCCGCGCGCCTACCACGACACCACCCACCTCTGGGCCTGCCTGCGGCATTGGCACGCGGTGCAGGATCAGCAACCCGCCGCACTCGACAACCCCCACGCTGTTGCGCTGGCCCTGTGGTATCACGATGCCATTTACTGGCCGTGGAGCAAACACAACGAAGAGCGCAGCGCCGACTGGGCAAGCCGCTTCATCCTGGGCCAGGGCCTACCCGCCACGCTGGCGCAAACCGTGCACCAGCACATCCTCGACACCCGCCACACCCCCGGCCCACTCACGGGCGATGCACAGTGGGTGGTCGACATCGACCTGTCCATCCTCGGCCAGAGCGACGCGGTGTACCGCCAGTTCGAACGCAATGTGCGGCGCGAATACTTTTTTGTGCGCTGGCCGCGTTATGCGGCGGGGCGCAGTGCGGTGCTGCAGGGGTTTCTTGACCGGCCGCGCATTTACGGCAAGGAACTGCTTTACCAACGGCACGAAGCCCAGGCGCGCACGAACCTGAGCCATGCGCTGGAGGCGCTGACCGAAGGGCGGCTCTACGGCCCGGAGACAAAGTAACGCGCTGTACCGGAAACCAGGGTCGGGCGTGACAGCGCTACATCAGTCGCAGGACTGAAAGCGCTTGCATTCCGGCACTGCGTGAATGCTGGTCAGCGTATTTTCACCATCGATATTTCGGGCCGTGAACTTAACCCACGCCCCCTCGGGAATGTCAGCCAGAAGCTCCCTGTCGCGCACCGTGAACGTCTGCGTGGTGAACGGAATCTTGGAGCGCGGCAGCAGCTTCAAACGCACCAGCAGTCGGCCGTCCCGATCAGGCTGAACGGACACTAAGCGGGCCCGCGTGAAAACCGGTTCTGCCGTGGCAGCGCCTTGATCAACCTGCTTTGCAGAGCCAAACGGTGCGGCGACTGCGTCGGCCACCATGGCACAGCACAGCGACGCTGTGACCACAAGTACAGAGAGTTGGCTAGAAACTGCTGCAAACCTCGTTCCTGTTTTCATACTGACCTTTCTCGCTCACTCGGCTGACTGAGAGCGCTGACGGACGCTACACCACCGTTGCGCAGCGAGTTCAAAACTGCGTCCCTACGGTCAGGTACGCACGCGGCGTCCACTGCATGCTGCTGCGGCTGACCACAGGCACCGCGCCCGAAGCATCCACGCGATCTCGGCGGAAGTGCGCGTCGCCCACGTTGTACACGCCCAGCCGCCAATATCCCAGTCCGCGTACCAGCTGCCCCACGTAGAAGTCCAGCATGGCGTTCGCGCGGTTTTGGCCGGTGAGTGTGGAGTTGATGTCCTGGTCGGCACGCCCGGTCATGGTCAACGTGGCGCCGCCATACCAGCCGCCGGTGCGCGGCATGGGTTTGGCAGCGGTCAGCGTGGCCACGTAGCGTGCCTGCCCGGGGATGCGCCGCCCTTCATTGGGCCCGCTGGTCATGCGCGATTGCAGCAGGCTCGCGTTGGCCGACAGCGTCCAGTCGCGTCCCAGGCCCAGCCAAGCGAGCCCCGTGCGGGCATCCGCTTCCAGGCCCCAAACCATCGCGTCGCCCACGTTCGCACGTTGCTCTACCCATCGCGATCCGTTCAATTGCAGCGTGGGCGCCAGCACATCGCTCATCTGCCGCACAAACAGGTTCAGGCCTGCGTGGCCGTTGGTCAGGCGCCGCTCGAAGCCGGTGTCCAGCGTCCAGGCTACCTGCGGGCGCAGGTTGGGGTTGCCGATGGTGTCGGGGTTGCCCAGGCTGTTGCTGCCCTGACTGGGGATGACCCGGTCCACCAAGTCCCACACGCGCGGCAGCTGGGTGACGCGGGCGAGGTTCACACGCCACTGCAGGTCGTCGGACAACGGCGTGCGGGTGTGCAGCGATGGCTGGAGGATGTTCCACTGCTTGCTGCCCGCCACTGCCGAGCTTCCCCCGTTCAGCTCCACACGCTCGCCGCGCAGGCCCAGCGTGAGCGTGGTGCTGGCCGGCAGCTCCCATTCGTTCTGCCCCCAGACCACCCACCGGCGGATGCCAGCGTCCAGGCCCGAGTTCACCGGCAGGGCGCCGCTCGCGGTGGTGCTGACGAAGAGTTTGCGGTCTTCAAATTGCGCCCCGGCACTCCACAGCAGTGCATCGGCCGTGCCGGTGAGCTTGCTGCTGAGGCTCCAGACATCCTCGCGCCGGTCGTCCACAAAGCTGTAGCTGTCGGTGACCACTGCACCGCCCGCGCCAATGTTGCGCAACAGATCTCCTCTGCGGTCCACGGTGTCGCTGGCCCGGCTGGCGGTCAGCGTGGTTTCGAGCTTGCTGGCAGCAAAGCGGTGTGTCCAGTCGGCGGCTGCTTGCAGATAGCGACGGTCGTACTGGTGCGACTCCTGCGAGTTCAGGGCATATGTGCCATCGCCACTGCCCACGCTGTCGGCTGTGCCGCCAAAGTCAGCCTTGCTGAGGGTTGCCCGCAGCGTCACCTGGTCTGCCGCCCCCAGCTTCCCGCTGATGCGCGGCACCAGCGCGTAGTCGGTGCGCTTGTAGCGGGCGCTGGTGTCGGACTGCGCCACGTCAGCCCCGTCACGCTGCGTGCTGCGGTGCGTGTCTGAACCCAGAAGCAGGCCTGTTGCAGACGCAGCGACGAAGTACGACCAGGGCTGGCTGGCCTCCGCTTCGCGAGGCTCGTCGGCGCCCGTGGAAGTTGGCCCCAAGGGGCCGGTGCGCGAGAAAAACGCCTGCCCCGCATTGCGGCCCCACACGTGGTTGTCGGTCAGGCGCAGCGTGGTTTCACGCTTCACGGTGGCCTGGCGCAACACGATGTTGAGCGTGCCACCCGTGGCGCCCGAGAACTCTGCGCTTGGCGCGCGCACCACCTCGATGCGTTCGATCAGCTCGGGCGGCAGCTGGTCAATGGGCAGCTGCGTGCGCTTGCCGCCCACGCGCTGGCCATCGATGAGCAACTGCGTGGCACCGCGCTCCATGCCACGCATGCGGATCTCCACGCTGCCGTCAGCACTTGGCGTCACCTGCACGCCTGGCAGCTGGCGCAGAACATCGGCCACCGAGAACGCGCCCATTTGCTCGATGTCGCTGCGGTCCACCACCACCAGCGACCCGGCTGCAAAAAAACGCTGCTCCAACGACCTGCGTGCCGTGACCGTGACGCCATCAAGCGATGGCGTAGCGCCGCCCGTTCCCTCCGGCGTACCCTGCGCCCATGACGAACTCCCTGCCGCAGAGGCCAAGCACGTCGCCCAGATGGCAATGCGATGGCTGTTGTTTATTGTTTGCTTCATAGACGCCCTCTCTGCGCCAGATTGTCCGAGGGCAGGGCTTAAGCGCAGCCTAAGACCTATGCCTGTGCCCCTGGGTGTCGCTGAACTGCAGCATCCACGCGACAGGTGATTCCGGAGCCAACGCACGCCGCGACTACAGCTTGGGCACCTCCAGCGGCTTGCGGTAAATCGTGTTGCGCTTGACCACCTGAAATCCGCAGTCCGCATACACACGATTAGCGCCCGTCAGGTTCTCACCGTCCACCGCCAGCGCCGACTCGGCCATCCCTTCGTCGGCCAACAGGCGGAGGCTGCGGGCGATCAATGCCCTTGCAAGACCGCGTCTGCGCCACTTGCGCCCCACGCTGATGAACTCGGTGTAGCCCCGGCGCCGTGACAGATGGTGGTTCTCATCCTCGTTGATATACGTGCGGACCTGGCCTGCGACCTCATTGCCGTCCCACGCCACCTGCCAGCGCGCGGGCTGGAAAACCCAGCTCTCCAACCAAGTGTCGTAGTCACGAGGCAACGGCGGTGCCATGCCCCAGTGGTCTTCAAACGCAGTGTGGTGAGCGTCCCAGATGGCGCGGTAGTGCTCTGGAAAAACGGGCCGCAGTTCCAGCCCTTGCGGCAGGGGAAAGTCCGGCGCAGCATGCAGTTCGGTATTCAGCATTTCGAAGAAGTACCGCATCGGCGCATAGCCTCTGGCCTGCAGCAGCTTCGCGCGCGCTTCCTCGCCTTGCTGCACATAGGCATGGTGCACGTGCGGGCCGCCCGGCTGCTGCGCTGCCACGGTGTGGTGCCGCCGCTCAATCCAACCTTGCAGCACACGGCCAATGCCGCGCCCGCGCCAACGCCCGGGCACAAAACCGATTTGCGCGTGCAGCGTCAACCCGTCGGCCTGGGTAAACCGCCAGCACCGGCCATAGCCCACCAGCTCGCCATCCAGCTCGGCCATGATTGCGTCGTGATACGGATCACAGTTGGTGAAGGCGGCGTAGTCGCGTGCCAGGTCTTCGGGCGCGCGGCGTGCGAGCACCCCGTCTGCATCAAAGCTGGCATTGGCCACCTCGGCCATGGCCGGGAAGTCCGATGGGCCACAAAACGGCCGCAGCACCAACCCAGAAGGGGCCGATAAATTCATCGTCGATTGGTCATCACCCACAAGAGCATCCTCCCCAGCTTCTTCCATTCATTCTTCTTCTCCCTCAAACGTCGGTGCGCGAGTCACGTTGGGCTGCGCCCGCTGACATTGTGCAAACCACAGCCTTAACGCCAGCCAAAGACACCGCTTCAGACAACGCCCCGCAGGCTTCGCACCCGCCACAATCGCACCCATGCACATCCTGCTCATCGAAGACGACCTGGACCTGGGCCGTGCGCTGCAGTCCGCGCTGAAGGTGGAGGGCCTGACCAGCGAATGGCTGCGCCGCACGGTGGATGCCCCGGCCACTGTCGATGCCACCACCATCGACTGCGTGCTGCTGGACCTGACGCTGCCCGACGGCAGCGGCTTCGACCTGCTGGCACGCTGGCGGGCGCAGGGCGAGCAGGTGCCCATCATCGTGATCACCGCGCGCTCGGCCGTGGAAGACCGGCTGGCCGGGCTGGATGGCGGGGCCGATGATTTCGTGGTCAAGCCTTTTGCTACGGCCGAACTGCTCTCGCGCATCCGCGCCGTGCTGCGCCGCAGCGCCCGCCAGGCCAGCGAGCGCTGGGTGCTGGGCGAGCTGGTGATCGAGCCGCGGCGCCATGCCGTGCAGCGCAATGGCACGGTGCTGGATGTGTCACCGCGCGAGTTCCAGCTGCTGCTGGAGCTGGCGCGCGAGCCGGGCGTGGTGGTGTCCAAAAGCCTGCTCTCGCAGCGGCTGGACCCGCTGGGCGAGCCCGTGGACTTTGGCGCCATCGAAGTGCATGTGTCCAACCTGCGGCGCAAGATCGGGGCGGAGCTGATCCGCACCGTGCGCGGCGTGGGCTATTTGCTGCAGCCATGACACGCCCCTTCTCTCTTTCACGCCATCTGCAAACTACCTGGACCAAGCTGGCCGAGCCCACGCTGGTGCGCCGCAGTGTGGTGTCGGTACTGCTGGCCTTTGTGCTGGTGTGGGCGGTTCTGCTGGCCTACATCTTCGTCACCTACAAGCATGCTATTGCCAATGACCCAGGGCTTCAAAAGTATGGCGATGCGCTGCTCGTATCGCTACAAAACATTGCAGACCCCGGGCAAGCGGCCGCAGCTATTGCATCTACCGAAGCATGGACGTACATACGGCGCAGGCAAGGCGGTGTTTTTCCTGGCAAGACGTTGCATGCACTCAGCGATGCGGCGGGGCAGCCGGTCTATACCTCGCCTGAGCTAAAGGACCTGACATTGCCTTCCGCGCAACCCACAGCAGTCGGCGTGATCATTGAAACAAGCGCGGGCGGCAGCGTTTATCGAATCTATACGGGCCGCAACGCCCGGTGGGCCTTGCAGGTGTTTGAGCCCAAACGCACGGATTCAGCGTTTTTGGCCTACAACGGCCGATTCATCCTTCCCTATCTGCTACTGGCCATGCCGTTCGTACTGCTTCCCGTCTGGCTCTCGGTGCGCAATGGCCTGCGCCCCTTGCAACGACTAGCACGCCTCATTGCCCAGCGCGGCAAGGACGACCTGCAGCCTGTGGGCTTCAACGCCCGCCACCGCGAACTCAAGCCCCTGGAGCAGTCACTGGACCACCTCTTCGCCCAGTTGCGCCAGAAGGTGAAGCGCGAGCGCGCCTTTGTGCAGGACGCTGCGCACGAGATCCGCACGCCGCTGGCCGTGATCACCGCCCAGGCCCATGTGATGGCCCGCTCGCCCATCGAAGAGGAACGCATGCAGGCCCAGGCCCACCTGGAGCAGGCCATCGCCCGCACCTCGCACCTGGCGCAGCAACTGCTGGACCTGGCCGCGCTGGACGACGCCCAGCGCCCCGCCCCGCGCGACCTGGACGTGGCGCAGTGGCTGCGTGGCGCGCTGGCGCAGGCCGCGCCGCAGGCGATGGCACGGCAGATCGAGCTGTCGCTGGACGCGCCCGACACCCTGCCCGCCCGGCTGGACCAGCCTGCGTTCGAATCCATCGCCCACAACCTCATCGACAACGCGCTGCGCTACACGCCCAACGGCGGCAACGTGGCGGTGGCACTGTGGCGCGAGGGCACGGCGCTGCACCTATCGGTGCAGGACGACGGGCCGGGCATCGCGGCCACCGAGCAAACGCATGTGTTCGAGCGCTTCTACCGGGGCCTGGGCCATGCCGCCAACGGCTCGGGCCTGGGCCTGGCCATCGTGCGGCAGGCGGTGCTGCGCATGGGCGGGCAGGTGCAGATCGGTGCGGGCCTGAACGGCCGGGGCGTGGGCTTTTTCGTTAGCATTCCTCTCCCGCACAGCGCCTGACGGCCCCGCCGCAGGCCCACCGCCCGCCCCGCATGTCCGACGACGCGACCACGATGACCACCGCCGATTCCACCCACCCGTGCCTGAGCTGCGGCGCCTGCTGCGCCAGCTTTCGTGTGGACTTTGCCGTGTACGAGATGCAGGCAATGGGCGGCACGGTGCCCGACGGTCTGGCCCTGGATGTGAACGGCAGCACCTGCCGCATGCGGGGCACGGAGCAGGTGCCCATCCGCTGCGTTGCGCTCACCGGCCAGGTGGGCCAGCAAGTGGCCTGCAGCATCTACGAACTGCGCCCGGCACCCTGCCGCGAGTTCGCGGCGGGCGACCACGCCTGCCACAAGGCGCGTGCGCGGCACGGGCTGGCGCCGCTGGCGGAAGGCACCGGCATGTGAAGTGACACCCTCCAGCAGCCGGGCTACTGCCGCATCAAAGTAGTTTAGGCTTCAACAAAAAATCGACCAGGTGTTGGAAATAACCGACACCACGGGTTTTTCGGGACATGCAAACTTTGTCCCATGTCAACGCCCTCCTCCCCCACCGCCCGCCGGCTTTGGGACATCTCGCCGCCCGTGCACGCGGGCAGCCCCGTATTCCCCGGCGACACGGCCTACAGCCAGCAGTGGTGCGCCACCATCGGCCCCGGCTGCCCGGTCAACGTGAGCGCGATCACCATGTCGCCCCATGTGGGCGCGCACGCCGATGCGCCGCTGCATTACGACGCACAGGGCGCCACCATCGGTGACGTGTCGCTCGACGCCTTTCTGGGCCCCTGCCGCGTGATCCACGCGATTGACTGCGGTCCGCTCATCTCCTGGGAGCACATCGCCCACGCAGTGGACGGCACCCTACCGCAGCGCGTGCTGGTGCGCACCTATGAACACATGCCTGTGGACCGCTGGGATGCCCAGCTGGCCGCCTATGCGCCCGGCACCATCGAACGCCTGGCCGACTTGGGCGTGCTGCTGGTGGGCATCGACACCGCCAGCATCGACCCGGCCGACAGCAAGACACTGGAGAGCCACCAGGTCATCCGCCGCCGGGGCCTGCGCGTACTCGAAAACCTGGTCCTAGACGCCGTGCCCGAGGGCGACTACGAACTCATCGCCCTGCCGCTCAAGCTGACCACGGCCGACGCGTCGCCCGTGCGCGCAGTGCTGCGGGCGCTGTAGCCCAAAAATTTCAAGCTTTTTTGGCATCTACCGCTCGTCCATCATACGGTAGCAGCTATCAAAACAGAAGCAAACCACTCTGAACACCATGACCACTACCTTGCAAGACTGCCGCGCGCTCGACGCGCAAGACCCCCTCGCGCCGCTGCGCAGCCACTTCGCCCTGCCCCCGGGCGTGATCTACCTGGACGGCAATTCGCTGGGTGTGGCCCCCAAGGCCGCCGCCGCGCGCGTGGCCGATGTAGTCACCCGCGAATGGGGCACGGACCTCATCAAATCGTGGAACACCGCCAGCTGGTTTGACCTGCCCCAGCGCCTGGGCAACCAGCTCGCCCCGCTGATTGGCGCGGGCAAGGATGAAGTGGTGTGCACCGACAGCACCTCCATCAACCTCTACAAGGTGCTGAGCGCGGCGCTGAACATTGCGCGCGAAGACAGCCCCGCCCGCAAGCGCATCGTGAGCGAGCGCAGCAACTTCCCCACCGACCTCTACATTGCCGAAGGCCTGTGCAAGGAGCGCGGCCTTGACCTCGTACTCGTGGAGCCTGAAGAGATCGCCGCAGCACTCACCGGCGACGTGGCCGTGCTGATGCTCACGCACGTGAACTACCGCACTGGCGCCATGCACGACATGGCCGCCATCACCGCCGCCGCGCACGCCCAGGGCATTTTGTGCGTGTGGGACCTGGCGCACAGCGCGGGCGCGGTGCCGGTCGATCTGAACGGCGCAGGCGCGGATTTCTCGATTGGCTGCGGCTACAAGTATTTGAACGGCGGCCCCGGCGCCCCGGCCTTTGTGTGGGTGCACCCGCGCCATGCCAGCCGCTTCTGGCAGCCGCTGTCCGGCTGGTGGGGCCATGCGGCACCTTTCGCATTCACGCCCGACTACCAGCCAGCGCCGGGCATCACGCGCTACCTGTGTGGCACGCAGCCCATCATCAGTTTGTCGGCCCTGCAATGCGGGCTGGATGTGTTCACCGCCGCACAAAGCCTGGGCGGCATGGCCGCGCTGCGCGCCAAGTCGCTGGCGCTGACCGACCTGTTCATCCAGCTGGTGGAAGAGCGCTGCGCAGGCCACGGCCTGGGCCTGGCCACGCCGCGTGCGCATGCCCAGCGCGGCTCGCAGGTATGCCTGACGCGTGACGAAGGTGCGGGCGTGAACGGCCAGGACAGCGGTGCCTACGCCATCGTGCAGGCGCTGATTGCGCGCGGCGTGATTGGCGACTTCCGCAAGGGAGACGGCGGCACGGGCCGCCACAAGGACATCCTGCGGTTTGGCTTCACGCCGCTGTACCTGGGCTTTGAAGACGTGTGGAACGCCGTGGAGCACCTGCGCCAGGTGCTGGAGAGTGGCGAGTGGCAAAAGCCTGAGTTCAACCAGACGCACGCCGTCACCTGATCGGAAAGGCAAACCACCATGTGCCCTTTCTCGCAAACCCCTGCTGATGGCAACAACCCGGCGTCTGCTGCCCTGCCCGAATCCATCGTGCACGAAGAGCGCGCCCAGCTCGACTTCAGCAAGTCCATGAGCTACGGCGACTACCTGCAGCTCGACGCCATCCTCACCGCGCAAAAGCCGCTGTCGCCCGCGCACGACGAGATGCTGTTCATCGTGCAGCACCAGACCAGCGAGCTATGGATGAAGCTCATGCTGCACGAGCTGCGCGCAGCCATCAGCCACATTGCGCGCGACGAGCTGCCGCCCGCGTTCAAGATGCTGGCGCGTGTCAGCAAGATCATGGAGCAGCTGGTGCACGCCTGGGACGTGCTGGCCACCATGACGCCGCCCGAGTACAGCGCCATGCGCCCGTACCTGGGCCAGTCCAGCGGCTTCCAGAGCTACCAGTACCGCTGCATCGAGTTCTCGATGGGCAACAAGAACCGGGCCATGCTCAAGCCCCACGAGCACCGTGCCGACCTGCTCGCCCAGGTGCAGGCCGCGTACGAGGCGCCATCGCTGTACGACGAGGCCCTGCGCCTGCTGGCGCGGCGTGGCCTGGCCGTGCCCACCAGCCACACCGAGCGCGACTGGACACAGCCCTATGTGGAAAACGATGCGGTGGAGCAGGCCTGGCTCACCGTGTACCGCAACCCCGACAAGCACTGGGACCTGTACCAGCTGGGCGAGGAGCTGACCGACCTCGAAGACGCCTTCCGCCTCTGGCGCTTCCGCCACGTGACCACGGTGGAGCGCGTGATCGGCTTCAAGCGCGGCACGGGCGGCACGGGCGGGGTGAGCTACCTGCGCAAGATGCTCGACGTGGTGCTGTTCCCCGAGATCTGGAAGCTGCGCACGGACTTGTGAACCGGGTTCGGCGCGCCTTCAAGACGCCGCCTTGAGCGCGCCCTGCAGAAAGCGCAAAAACCGCGGGTCGTTGGCATAGGCCACGTTCACCCGCATGGCCTGCAAAGGCTGCTGCTGGCCCTGCCGCTGCGGAAAGAACACGGCACCCGGCGCCAGAAAAATGCCCCGCTCTGCCGCACTGCGGGCCAGGCCCAGCTCGGTGATGCCATGCGGCAACTCCACCCACAGGTAATAGCCGCCCGGCGGGCTGGGGTGCACGGTGAGGCCCAGGCGTGCCAATGCTTTTTGCGCAGGGCCCAACGCACCGTCCAGCCGGGCCTTGAGACGGCTCAGATGGCGCCGGTACTGGCCCGCAGAGATCAGCTGGTGCACCACGCGCTCTACAAAATCGGACGTGGACACCACCGTCACCATCTTCAGGTCACACAGCGCATTGATGCGGTGCGCCGCCCCGGCGATGTAGCCCACGCGCAGACCGGCCGACAGCGTTTTGGAAAAGCTGCTCACGTAGATCACGCGCTCCAGCTGGTCCAGCGCTGCCAGGCGCGGGGCGTTGGGCGGCTGCAGGTCGGCAAACGGGTCGTCCTCCACCACCAAGAACCCATAGGCCGCAGCCATCTGCAACAGGCGGTGCGCCTTGGGCAGGCTGATCGACCCGCCTGTGGGGTTGTGCGCCAGCGACTGCGTGAAGAACACCTTGGGCCGGTGCTTTTCCAGCAGCGCCTGCAGCGCATCCAGGTCGGGGCCATCGGCCAGCCGGGGCACGCCCAGCATCTCCACCTTGGCGAGCTTGAGCTTGCCAAACAGCGGGTAGTAGCCGGGTGAATCCACCAGCACCTCATCGCCCGCGTCCAGCAGGTGCCGCACGATGAGGTCCAGCGCGTGGTTGGCGCCCTGGGTCAGCAAAACCTGACGCGGATTGACCGGGATGGTGCGCTCGCCCAGCATGCGCGCGATGGTCTCGCGCAGTGGCAGGTAGCCCCAGGGAGTGCCGTAGCCATGCTCGATGTCCGACAGCCCTTGCGAGCGCGCGCGGCGCAGCGAGCTGCCCAGCTCGGACCCCTCCATCCACGACGCGGGCGGGCGGCCATCGCCCACACGCACCTCGTAGTGCTGCTCCAGTTGCTCACGCAGCAGCGACACCACATCCACCGCCTCGGTCACATGCGGCGCAGGGGCCTGGGCATGTACGCTGCTGCTGGGCTTGCGCACGTAATAGCCCGAGCCGGGCCGCGCTTCCACATAGCCGCGCGCGGCCAGGCGGTTGTAGGCCTCCACCACCGTATTGCGGCCCACACCATCTTTGACGGCTGCATCGCGGATGGACCGCAGGCGGGTGCCGGGTAGCACGGTGCCTTGTTCGATGGACTGCGCAATGCGGCGCGCCAGCGCTTCAACCTTGCTGTCGGGCGATGCGTCTTCTTCGGGGTGGGGCATGGGTCTGTCTCCTGATCTGTACCCGTTTATTGATGGGTACAGTTTTGTAATCTGTGCCCAAACTGTATCCAACCACTGGCTGCATTGTCCATATACTTTTCGAACTCGCCCGCAGCCCACACTGCGCATTGGGCCGAGGCAGCAAACCCACGGCGATGGGTGCACACATTCCAAACCAACCGGAGACAAGACATGGCAGACAAAGCCGTCCAACGACGCAACATCCTCAAATCCACCCTGGCTGCAGCCGCTGCCGTGGGCGCTGCGGCGCCCCTGGCCAGTCACGCGCAGGCCACCGTCACCTGGCGCATGCAGGCGCTGTGGGACGGCGGCACCACGCCGCAAAAGTTTGAAGAGCGTTTTGTGGCCCGCGTGGCAGAGCTGACCGGTGGACGCTTCAAGATCAACCTGTTTGCCGCAGGCCAGATCGTTCCCGCTGCACAGGCGTTTGATGCCGTGCGCGGCGGCGCGTTTGAGCTGATGAAAACCTTCGACGGCTACGAGGCTGGCAAGATCCCCGCGTTTGCCTTCACCAGCACCATTCCGTTCGGCTTTGCCGAGAGCGACGAATACGAAGCCTGGTTCTACGAGCGTGGCGGGCTTGACCTGGTGCGCCAGGCGTATGCGCCCGCAGGCCTGCACTACATCGCCCCCACCGTGTACGGCCAAGAGCCGCTGCACTCCAAGGTGCCAATCCGCAAGATCGCCGACCTCACGGGCAAGAAGGGTCGCTTTGTGGGCCTGGCCTCGGCCGTGATGGGCGCCATGGGCGTGTCGGTGACGCCGCTGCCCACCGGCGAGGTGTATTCGGCGCTGGACAAGGGCGTGATCGACATGGCCGATCGGGGCGACCTGACGGCCAACTTTGAAGCCGGCCTGGCCGAGGTGGCCAAGTTTGTAGTGGTGCCGGGCTTTCACCAGCCCACCACCGCCACCAGCTACGTGGCCAACCGTGCAGCACACGACAAGCTGCCCGCCGAGTTCAAGGCCGCGCTGGCCGTGGCCGCGCGCGAGATTTCGGCGGCACTGCGCCAGCACATTCTGGTGAGCGATGCCACCGTGCTGGCCAAGTACCAGGCCAAGGGCTGCGAGATCATCCGATTCAGCGCAGCCGACATCGCCGCTGCACGGCCCAAGGCCATGGCCGCGTGGCGCACCGCCACCAAGGGCGACGCCCTCGCCACCAAGATCCTGGACAGCCAGGTGGCCTTCATGAAAGAACTGGGCCTGCTGGCCTGATCGCACGCGGCGGACCTTGCACTGGCGCCCTTTGTGCGCGCCAGTGCGCATGGGCTCGCCCCCACTGTTCTGAGGAGTCACCCCATGCCGTCATGGCTCTCTGTCTCCACGTCTGCCATCACCACACTCAACCGCTGGATCTTCCAGGCCACGGTGTGGTTGATGGCCATCGTGGTCCCCGTCATGCTTTATGAAGTCATTGCACGCTATGTGTTCAATGCGCCCACGGTGTGGGGCATGGAGCTGGCCGTGCTGCTGTTCGGCCCCTACTTTCTGCTGGGCGGCCCGTACCTGCTGCACCTCAAGGGCCATGTGGCGCTCGACGTGGCGCGCCAGCGCCTGAGCCCCGCATGGCAGCGGCGGCTGGACCTGGTGAACTTTCCCATCATCGTGCTGTTCTGCGCCATCCTGCTGTACTTCAGCGCACCCGCAGCCTACAGCGCCTTCACCTACCGCGAGACCAGCTTTTCAGCCTGGAACCCACCTATCTGGCCGGTGAAGGCCGCCGTGCCGCTGGCCCTGGCGCTGATGCTGCTGCAGGCCGTGGTGGAGTTCTTTCGCACGCTGTTTGGCGAAGCAACCGTTGACGCGTCCCCCGCGGAGGCCCACCCATGACCTCCAACATGATCCTGGTGCTGATGTTCGGCAGCCTCACGCTGTTCATGCTCACCGGTCTGCCCATTGCCTTTGTGCTGGGCGGTTTGTCGCTGCTGTTCACCGTGACGCTGTGGGAGCCCAACGCGGTCATCGTGCTGGTGCTGCAGATCTTCGACACGATGAAGTCCGAGGCACTGCTCGCGATCCCGCTGTTCATCCTGATGGCCTGCATCCTGCAGCGCTCGGGTGTCATCGAAGACCTGTACAGCGCGATGGAGCTGTGGTTTGGGCGCCTCAAAGGCGGCCTCGCCATCGGCACCGTCATCATCTGCGTGGTGATGGCGGCCATGACCGGCGTGGTGGGTGCGGCCGTGACGGCCATGGGCATCCTCGCCCTGCCAGAGATGCTGCGCCGCGGCTACAAGCCCGAGCTGGCGCTGGGCACGATCTGCGCGTCGGGCACGCTGGGTATCCTGATCCCGCCATCGGTGCTGACCATCGTGTACGCCGTCACGGCCCAGATATCCATCGGCCAGATGCTGATTGCAGGCATCGTGCCGGGCCTCATCCTGGCCGCGCTGTACATCGCCTACATCATCGTGGTGGGCTGGGTGAAGCCCGAGTGGGTGCCCCTGGACCCCAGCACCCGCAAGGCACCGCTGCGCGAAAAGCTGGTGGCACTGAAGGCCCTGGTGATACCCGCCATGCTGATCGTGATGATCCTGGGCTCGATCTTCTTCGGCATCGCGACACCGACCGAGTCTGCGGCGGTAGGCGTGGCCGGAGCGCTGCTGCCCAGCCTTATCAAGCGCCGGTGGGAGCGCGGCATGCTGCGCGGCGCAGCGACCGATGCACTGAAAGCCACGGCGATGATCCTGTGGATCACGCTGGGCGCCAAGGCCTATGTGGCCATCTTCACCGGCCTGGGCGGGGCGGACACTTTGCTGCAGTTCATCCAGGGGCTGGACGTGAACCGCTGGCTCATCCTGGCGGCCATGATGCTGTTGCTGGTGTTCCTGGGCACGGTGCTGGACGAGCTGGGAATCATCCTGCTCACGGTCCCGGTGTTCCTGCCCATCGTGCGGCTGCTGGGCTTTGACGAGCTGTGGTTTGGCGTGCTGTACGCCATCACCATCCAGATGGGCTACATCAGCCCGCCGTTCGGCTACACGCTGTTCTACATCAAGGGGACGCTGCCCAGCCACATTGGAATGAACGCCGTGTACTGGGGCATCTTGCCGTTCTTCGGGCTGCAGTTCGTCGGCCTGCTCATCTGCGCGGCCTTCCCCGATCTGGTCACCTACCTGCCCCGGCTGATGGCGTCGCGCTGAGCCGCTTGTTCACCCATTTATCCCAAACACGTCCATGACTTCCACCGCACACCCCAGCAGCCGCATCGGCGGTTTTCACAAGCTCGCCATTCCCGCACGCATCGACGCCGTAGCCCAGTTTGCGGGCCTTGGCGACGACGACAAGGCCCACCTGCTGAACACCGGCAACCTGCCTGCCGAACTGGCCGACCACCTCATCGAGAACGTCATCGGCACGATGAACATCCCCGTGGGCATTGCCACCAACATGAAGATCGACGGCCGAGACCGGCTGATCCCCATGGCCACCGAAGAATCGTCGGTGGTGGCCGCGGTGTGCAACGCGGCGCGCCAGTGTTATGACCACGGCGGCTTCGTTACCTCCATGTCGGGCACCGAGATGATTGCGCAGATCCAGCTTACACAGGTGTCTGACCCGCAGCACGCACGCATCCGCATCCTGGAGCACAAGGAAGACATCCGCACGCTGTGCGATGCCTGCGACCCCATCCTCGTCAAGCTGGGCGGCGGCTTCCGGGACCTGGAGGTGCGGGTGATCGACACCCGCGGCGGCACCATGGTGATCACCCACCTCATCGTGGACACGCGCGACGCCATGGGCGCCAATGCCGTCAACACCATGGCCGAAAAGATTGCGCCGCAGATTGCGGCATGGACGGGCGGGCAGACCAACCTGCGCATCCTGTCGAACCTGGCCGACCGGCGCCTGGCGCGTGCACGCTGCGTGTGGCGCACGGCCGACATCGGCGGCGAGGCGGTGCGCGACGGCATGCTGGCGGCCTACCACTTTGCGGCAGCCGACCCCTACCGCGCCGCCACGCACAACAAGGGCATCATGAACGGCGTGAGCGCCGTGGTGCTGGCCACCGGCAACGACACGCGCGCGGTAGAAGCCGGTGCCCACGCCTACGCCGCACGCAGCGGCCGCTACACCAGCCTGACAACGTGGGAGGTGACCAACGACGGCGACCTGGCAGGCTCCATCGAAATGCCCATGGCCGTGGGCCTGGTGGGCGGCGCCACCAAGCTGCACCCCACGGCCAAGACAGCGCTCAAGATTCTGGGTGTCACGTCGGCCCGCGAGCTGGCCCAGATCATTGCGGCCGTGGGCCTGGCGCAAAACTTCTCGGCCATGAAGGCCCTGGCCACCACCGGCATCCAGAAGGGGCACATGGCCCTGCACGCGCAGAACATCGCGATGATGGCGGGCGCCGCGGGCGACGAGATCGACCGCGTTGCGCAGGTGCTGGTGGCGCAGGGCACGGTGCGCATCGACGTTGCGGAGGCCGAGTTGCAGCGGCTGCGCAGTGGTGCATGAATTCGTTCGCAGCGGCAGCGTGAGAGTGCCGACCCGCATCACCCCACCACCTGGAAAAGCGATCTAGAAATTACCCACAAAAAAAGCCACCAGCGCCTTGTTCATAGGCGCTGGCAGCTGTTGTTTTTGAAGAATGCCGCAACCCGAAACCACCGGGCGCGGGGGTGGCCTGCTCTGCAGCCCGCCTATTGCACGCCCGCCACCATCATGGGGCGGTTGCTACGGCACCAGATCGGTGCCAGATGGCCAATCTGGATGGTCAGCTCATTGCCCTTGCCGAGCACAGTGGTGGGGCCATTGCTGAAGGCGTAGCCGGTTTCCGAGGCCTGTTTGGGTAGTTCCACCGTCCAGCCGCTGCGCCGCAACACGCTGCGGCCTTGCTCGGGGTAGAACTGCATCTCCACCTTTTCGCCATTGCCGCAGGCGAACTGCATGCTGCCGCGGTCCGTTGGCTCGCTAAAGGCCTGCATCACGGGCGGCTGGCTGGCGCATCCCGACATCAACAGCGTTGCCAGCGCACCTGAACACAGCGAAACCATCTTCTTCATCAGTCACTCCTGAGTAGCGATGTGCATTGCGGCACACACTCCAACCTGCAAACTGCTTGTGGCCACCGACCACCGGGGTCACTGGGGGCTTCCAAGCACAAACCTTGCCACCACTCCGCTGCAGGGGAGAAGCCGAAACCGAGGAACGGTTTCAGCCGCCATCCACACCCAGCGCAGGGCATGCCCATGAGAGTGCCGCACGGTCCACGCCCCGTCGATTGGGGTGATCCCCACATCGAGAGCCTTCTCTAAAGTCTGACTTCGCTCCGTGGCGCCCTGATGACGGGCCAGACTGCCCCGTCCAACACGGCATTACAGGCACGCATGGTTGCAATGCACGGACCTGACACCCGATTGCGCGCAGCTTGGCCCCAAAACGCCACGTCACCTTGGCGACTGGAGCGCCTGCGGCGACGGCTCGGGACATACCCTTAGTACCTCCGCAAATCGGGATGCAACAGCGGCCCTTGCCCAACGGTGAACTGCTGGCCCGACCCCAGGTTTGTGCACGTCATGACCCTTATCCCTCCCCCAACGCCCCTACTGCCTGCCCCACGCGCCCGTCGGTCGCTCCCATCTGGTGCAGATTGGCGGACCCGGCAACCCCTGCGATTCACGCGAGACAGCGGTCACCGCCCTGTCCATGTACGCTCGGAACGGGGCAGCCTGTTGCCACCCCTTTTTGGAGACCCACCACCGTGCAGGTGCCCCCGCCCCCCACACCCACTACCCCACTGCTCCCCCTCCGCGCCGCCTGGGCCATGCTGCTGGCACTGGTGACGGGTTTTGCGCTGAGCCAGGCGTTTCGCACCATCACGGCCATCATGGCCACGGGCCTGCGGGCAGAGTTCGGCCTGTCGGCGCAGGCGCTGGGCGTGTTTGCCGGCGCGTTTGCATTCGCCTTCGGCACCATGCAGCTCTTCATGGGCATCGGCATCGACCTCTATGGCGTGCGGCGCACGCTGCTGGTGGCGTTTCCGCTGGCGATTGCGGGCTCGGTGCTGTCGGCGCTGGCGCCCGGCTATGGCGCGGTGCTGCTGGGGCAGGTGCTGATCGGCGTGGGCTGCGCGCCCGCGTTTTTGGTGTGCACGGTGTTCATTGCGCGCTACTTTCCGGCCAGCCGGTTTGCGATGGTCTCGGGCGTGGCCATGGGTGTGGGTGGGCTGGGCATGTTGTTCACGGGCACGCCGCTGGCGTGGCTGGTGCAGCTGTCGTCCTGGCGCATGGGTTTTGCGGTGCTGGCGGGTTTTGCTGCGCTGGCCTGGCTGCTGATCTTCTGGAAGGTGCACGAGCCCGCGCAACCCACGCACAATGCGCCTCCGCGCGAATCGGTGCTGCAGGCGGTGCGCGGGTTTGGCGCGCTGTTCTTGCTGCCGCACACCGCCGGAATCATGCTGCTGGCGCTGACAACGTATGCCTCCTTCCTCACGCTGCGCGGGCTGTGGCTGGGGCCGCTGCTCATTGAGCGGCATGGCTATTCGCTGGTCGCCAGCGGCAACGTGGCCATGTTGTCGTCGCTGGTGTCGCTGTTCACACCGGCATTGTTCGGGCGGCTCGACCCGGGGCCTGGCCAACGCCGCCGCTGGATCACGGGCTTCACGGTGCTGCTGGCAACCCTCTTCGGTGCCATCGGCCTGCTCCACGCCGAGTGGCTGGACGTGGCGGGCTCCATCGCGGTGGGCCTGTTGTCGGGCTACATGGTGCTGCAGTATTCAGACGTGCGTTCGGCCTACGCACCCGCCGTCACCGGGCGCGCCATGGCGGTATTCACCATGGCGCTGTTTCTGGGCGTGGCACTGATGCAGTGGGTAACCGGCGTGGCTGCGTCCATCGCCGCGGCGCAGGGTGCGGACCCGTACGTGGCCGTGATGCTGACCATTGCCGCCATGCTGGCGGCAGGCGCCCTGGCGTTCAGGTGCCTGCCGGTGCCAGCACACTGACCCGTGTTGGGGACGTGCCCGCGACGCGCCACCACTGCAGCACACCAAACAGCAGCTCAAACAGCGTGAAGCCCAGCACGATCACATTGGCGCC
The DNA here is from genome assembly GCF_057586455.1 of Acidovorax sp. SRI_002. Taxonomy (NCBI): domain Bacteria; kingdom Pseudomonadati; phylum Pseudomonadota; class Betaproteobacteria; order Burkholderiales; family Comamonadaceae; genus Acidovorax; species Acidovorax sp. SRI_002. The sequence continues at coordinate 192,120 of NZ_JBYCZW010000011.1, forward strand.
ATGGGCCACGGCATAGATCTGCCAGGCCGCAAACAGAAACCGCGCCACGCCATCCAGCCGCCCCAGCAGCACCGTGGGCGCCACGATGCGCGCCACCGACCACACAACCACCACCGACCCCAGCAGGTTGGCCAGCAACATGTGGGTGGTGTCCAACGGGTGCAGGGTGCCGGGCAGGCCCAGCACGGCGGCCAACATGCCCAGCTGGGCATACAGCCACGCAAAGGTCCACGGCAGCACAAAAGGCCAGGTCACCAGCAGGTCGTACCAGCCGCTGGCGCGCACGATACGCAGGTAGCGCGGAGTGGAAATTGAAGATAAGGGCATGAGGATCAACCTGGGGATGAAAGAAGCCCCGAGGTTCAGCCCTGAAGTACGCTTCAGGGTCAAGCCGCTTCCAGAGGTGGCATTTGTTTTCACGCCACAAGGACCCCCCATGCTGATCGGTGAACTCGCCACTGCTTCCGGCCTGAGCCGCGAGGCACTGCGCTTTTACGAACAACAAGGCCTCATCCGCTCGCGGCGCCTGGCCAATGGCTACCGCGACTACCCGGCCGAAACGGCGATGCTGGTGCAGTACATCCGCACCGCGCAGCAGCTGGGCTTTACGCTGGCAGAGATTGGCGACCGGCTGCCCGCCATCTGGGACGCCGCCGACCCCGGCCCAGCGCTGGCCCAGGTGCTGGCAGTGAAGCTGCAGGAGATCGACGCACGCATTGCCGCGCTGCAGGCCCTGCGCCAGACTCTGGCCGAGCGAGTGGCCACGGACTGCCCACTGCGTGGGGCCGCTGCCGCCGCCTAAATGGCGCAATGGTCCCTCATCGTCGGCAGCCTCCAAAATATCAATCAAAACAGGCCTTAGCGCTTATCCAATAAGCGTATACAGCTATATATTTAATAGCAATCATCCTGCAAGAAATGGGCGCTGGCCCATGGCGCGTACAGCAGGTCTGCAGGCGCGCATCGCGCTGCCACCTCCCCCCCGCTCAGCCCCTGTTGTTCACGCGGCCGATGAGGCCACCGAGTGCAGCAGCACGGGGTGGTTGCCATCGGCATCCACACTCTCGATCTGCACCCCAAAACCCCACAGGCGCGCCACATGCCGCAGCACCTCCTGCGTGTCGTCGGCCAGCGGGCGGCCCTGGAACTGGGTGTGGCGCAGGGTCAGGCTGCGGTCGCCGCGCAGGTTCACGTTCCAGACCTGGATGTTGGGCTCGCGCGTGCCCAGGTCGTACTGCTGCGACAGCATCTGGCGCAGGCGGCGGTAGCCGTTCTCATCGTGGATCTCGCTGACCACCAGCTCGCGCTCGTTGGCATCGTCGTGCAGCGCAAACAGACGCATCTCGCGCATCAGATGCGGGCTGAGGTACTGGCCGATGAAACTCTCGTCCTTGAAGTTGCGCATGGCGTGGTCCAGCGCGGGCAGCCAGGGTGTGCCCGCGATGTCGGGGAACCAGTGCCGGTCCTCCTCCGTGGGGTTCTGGCAGATGCGCTGGATGTCGCGGTACATGGCAAACCCCAGCGCATAGGGGTTGATGCCGCTGTAGGCGCGATGCCCCACGGGCGGCTGGTAGATGACGTTGGTGTGCGAGCCCAGCCATTCGATCATCACCCCGTCGCTCAGGTAGCCCTCGTCGTACAGCGTATTGAGCAGCGTGTAGTGCCAGAAGGTGGCCCAGCCTTCGTTCATGACCTGGGTCTGGCGCTGCGGGTAGAAATACTGCGCGATCTTGCGCACGATGCGCACGATCTCGCGCTGCCAGGGTTCCAGCAGGGGCGCGTTTTTTTCGATGAAGTACAGGATGTTCTCTTGCGGCTCCTGCGGAAAGCGGTTGTGCTCCTGCGTGGCATCCTCCTTGCCGGGACGCATGGGCAGGGTGCGCCACAGCTCGTTCACCTGCTGCTGGGCATAGGCCTCGCGCTGCGCGCGCTCCAGCCGTTCGCGCGCCAGGTTCTTCTTGGAGGGGCGGCGGTAGCGGTCCACTCCAAAGTTGGCCAGCGCGTGGCACGAATCCATGAGCCGCTCCACTTCGGCCATGCCGTAGCGCTCTTCGCACTGGGCCACGTAGTCCTTGGCATACACCAGGTAGTCGATGATGCTGGACGCGTCGGTCCACATGCGAAACAGGTAGTTGCCCTTGAAGAAGCTGTTGTGCCCGTAGGCCGCATGCGCAATCACCAGCGCCTGCATGGCGGTGGTGTTCTCCTCCATCAGGTAGCTGATGCAGGGGTTGGAGTTGATGACGATCTCATACGCCAGCCCCATGTGCCCGCGCCGGTAGCGCCGCTCGGTGGCCAGAAACTCCTTGCCGTAGCTCCAGTGCCGGTAGTTCACCGGCATGCCGACGCTGGAGTAGGCATCCATCATCTGCTCGGCGGTGATGATCTCCAGCTGGTTGGGGTAGGTGTCGAGGCCAAAGCGCTCTGCCGTGGCGGCAATGGCGGCGTGGTAGCGCTCGATCAGCTCGAACGTCCAGTCGCTCGGGTCGGGCAACGGCTCGGCAGGCCGCGCGCCCGCAGGCAGGGGCTGGCCGGGCACGGCGCGGTGGCGGCGCTCACCCACGGCGGCGGCCTTCCAGGGGTTGTCGCTGACGCGGCGCTCCAGCACGGGATACTGCACAACGTTGTTCATGCGGCCACCCCCTCTTTCTTGAAGAGGTCGCGGAACACCGGGTAGATGTCGCCGGGTGCGGCGACCTTGCGCATTGCAAAGTGGGAGAACAGCGGCATCAACTGGCTGTACTCGTCCCACAGGTTCTGCTCCTCTTCTGCCACCTGCACATAGGCAAAGTAGCGCACCAGCGGCAGGATCTTGTCCACCAGCAGGTTGCGGCAGATGCCACTGTCGTTGGTGAAGTTGTCGCCATCACTGGCCTGGGCCACGTAGATGTTCCAGTCGCCCTGCGGATAGCGCGCACGGATGATCTGGTCCAGCAGCGCCAGCGCGCTGCTGACCACGGTGCCGCCGCTCTCGGTGGAGTGAAAGAACTGCTCTTCGCTCACCTCGGCCGCCTGGGTGTGGTGGCGGATGAACACGATGTCGATGGTCTCGTAGTGCCGCGTGAGAAACAGGTACAGCAGGATGAAGAACCGCTTGGCCAGGTCCTTGCGCGTCTCGTCCATGGAGCCCGACACGTCCATCACGCAGAACATCACCGCCTGGCTGCTGGGCACTGGCACCGGCGTACGCGCACGAAAGCGCAGGTCGATGGGATCGAGGTAGGGAATCTTGTCGATGCGCGCCGTGAGCGCATCGATGCGGCGCTGCAGCTCGGCCACCGCTTCGCTCGTGCCGTCGTCCTGCGCCAGCAGGGCGTCCAGCTCGGCCTGCAGCGCCAGCAGCTCGCGGTGGGTCGACTTACCCAGCGCAATGCGCCGCCCCAGCGCCCCGCGCATGGTGCGCAGCACAGCTAGGTTGTTGGGGATTCCATCCTGGCTGTAGCCCGCGCGGCGCGACTTCCACTGCGGGTTCTCGCCGATGTGGGTGCGCAGCAGGTGCGGCAGCGCCAGGTCTTCAAAAAAGAGCTGCATGAACTCTTCCTTGGTCAGCGTGAAGGTGAAGTCGTCCTCGCCCTCCCCACTGTCGCTGGCCTGCGAGCCGCGCCCGCCCGCTCCACCCTGGGGCCGTTCGATGCGGTCGCCGCGCACATGCTCTGCGTTGCCGGGGTGCACCGTGTCTCGGATGCCGCCCTGTCCATGGTGGAACACGGGCTCGCTGATGTCCTTGCGCGGTATGGTGATGCTCTCGGCCTGCTCCATGTCGCGGATGCCGCGCTGCGAGACAGCACGGCGCACCGCGTCCGCGATCTGTTCCTTGTAACGGCGAACAAATCGCTCGCGGTTGCCCACCGACTTGTTCTTGCCAGCGAGCCTGCGATCGATGATTTGCAATGCCATCCGTTGCCCCCATGCATGAACCAGCGCCCGCAGGGCTGCGCTGGCAATCCAGTCCCTTGATCAGCTGCTCTTGCGCACACGCAAGTACCACTCACACAACAGCCGCACCTGCTTGGGCGTGTAGCCCTTGTTCACCATGCGGGTGACAAAGTCCTCGTGCTTGCGCGCCTCTTCGGCGCTGGCCTTGGCGTTGAAGCTGATCACGGGCAGCAGCTCTTCGGTGTTGGAGAACATCTTCTTCTCGATCACCAGGCGCAGCTTCTCGTAGCTGGTCCAGCTGGGGTTCTGGCCCTGGTTGTTGGCGCGCGCGCGCAGCACAAAATTGACGATCTCGTTGCGAAAGTCCTTCGGGTTGGCAATGCCTGCAGGCTTCTCGATCTTTTCCAGCTCGGCGTTGAGTGCGCCCCGGTCGAACACCTCGCCGGTGTCGGTGTCGCGGTACTCGTTGTCCTGGATCCAGTAGTCGGCGTAGGTCACGTAGCGGTCAAAGATGTTCTGGCCGTATTCGCTGTAGCTCTCCAGGTAGGCGGTCTGGATCTCCTTGCCAATGAACTCGGCATAGCGGGGGGACAGGAACTCCTTGATGTAGCTGGTGTACTTGGTCTCCAGCTCGGCAGGGAACTGCTCGCGCTCGATCTGCTGCTCCAGCACATACATCAGGTGCACCGGGTTGGCGGCCACTTCGGCACTGTCAAAGTTGAACACCTTCGACAAAATTTTGAACGCAAAGCGGGTCGATATACCCGTCATGCCCTCGTCCACGCCTGCGTAGTCGCGGTACTCCTGGTAGCTCTTGGCGCGCGGGTCGGTGTCCTTCAGGCTCTCGCCGTCGTACACCTGCATCTTGCTGAAGATGCTGGAGTTCTCGGGCTCCTTCAGCCGCGTGAGGATGGCGAACTGCGCCATCATCTTGAGCGTGCCCGGCGCACACACGGCGTTGCCCAGCGACGACTCGCGGATGAGTTTTTCGTAGATGCGGGTCTCTTCACTCACGCGCAGGCAGTACGGCACCTTGACGATGTAGATGCGGTCCAGAAACGCCTCGTTGTTCTTGTTGTTGCGAAATGCCTTCCACTCGCTCTCGTTGCTGTGCGCCAGCACCACGCCGTCAAACGGAATGGCGCCAAAGCCCTCCGTGCCCTTGTAGTTGCCCTCCTGCGTGGCCGTGAGCAGCGGGTGCAACACCTTGATGGGTGCCTTGAACATTTCCACGAATTCGAGCAGGCCCTGGTTGGCCAGGCAGAGGCCTCCGCTGTAACTGTAGGCGTCGGTGTCATCCTGCGCAAAGGTTTCTAGCTTGCGGATATCCACCTTGCCCACCAGGCTGGAGATGTCCTGGTTGTTCTCATCGCCCGGCTCGGTCTTGGCAATGCCTACCTGCTTCAAGATGCTGGGGTAGCGCTTGACCACGCGGAACTGGCGGATGTCGCCGCCAAACTCGTCGAGCCGCTTGACCGCCCACGGCGAGAGCACACGCTGCAGGTAGCGGCGGGGGATGCCGAACTGTTCCTCCAAAACCGGGCCGTCCTCCAGCGCATCGAACAGGCCCAGCGGCGATTCGTTCACCGGCGAGCCCTTGAGCGCATAGAAAGGCACCTTCTGCATCAGGTGCTTGAGGCGCTCGGCGATCGAACTCTTGCCGCCGCCCACAGGCCCCAGCAGATAAAGAATCTGCTTGCGCTCTTCCAGCCCTTGCGCAGCATGGCGAAAGAAACTCACCACCTGCTCGATGGCGTCCTCCATGCCGTAGAACTCGGCAAAGGCCGGGTAGCGCTTGATGACCTTGTTGGCAAAAAGCCGTGACATGCGCGGGTCATTGCGCGTGTCCACCATCTCGGGCTCGCCAATGGCGGCCAGCATGCGCTGGGCGGCCGTGGCGTAGGCCATGGGATCGCGCTTGCACTCGGCGAGGTACTCGTCAATCGACATTTCCTCTTCGCGGCTACGGGCATAACGCGCGGCGAAACTGCTGATGGCATCCATACGACCTCCTGTGGCGGCACCCCCGGCGGGCTCGGGTGGTGCCACGGTGTTGCAGTGGGAATCGCTACCGGCTTGGCCCTTTGTAGCACCACGGCGTGCGCTTGAACAGCAAATTCGCTGGCGCATCCGTTGCCTTTTCGGGGCTTTGCACACACAGGGATAGAGCGTGGCACACTGCGCAAAGTTCATCCCGCGCAGCGCATGCAGGGGTTGCCCCGGATAGGGAATATCCTGACAACCTGGCGGCGCTGTTCACCCACCCTGCAGGGTCATGAACCGGGCGACTCGGGGCGGGCAGTTACCACCACCCCGCCCACCGCAATGAACTCACAACGAACTGGCGCTGGAGCCATCGCCCCGGTACAACCAGGGCACATCCAGCAACCGCTCGCCCAGCAGGCGCAGCGACAGATCGCGGCCCCAGCGCGCAGGCCCGGTGGCATGGAAGATGCGGCCGTTGCGGATGGAGCGCGCCTGCACCCGGGCGTTTCGCTCCCAGCGGTTAAGGGCGTAGCGGGTAAGGCGCAGCGGCACGTCCAGGTCGTGCATGGCCAGCGCACGCTGCAGCTCGGCCGCGTCTTCAATGGCCATGCCAGCGCCCTGGGCCAGGTAGGGGCGCATGGGGTGAGCCGCATCGCCCAGCAGGGCCACCAGGCCTTGCGCCATCTCGTCGGCAGCGCGCACCGGTGGGCGGTCGCACAGCGGCCACAGGCGCCAGCCGGGGCCACCGGCGGCACCTACGCTGCGCACGACATCCTGCAGCGCCGTGCAGGTGCCTTGCAGGGCGTGCTCCAGGCCCGCAGCATTGGCAGCGTGGTCCCAGTTTTCCAGATCGTGCGGCGCGGGGCCTTGCACAATGACGATGATGTTCTGCAGCTCGCCCCGGCGCACGGGGTACTGCACAGCATGCAGGCGCGGACCCAGCCAGGCGGTGACCTGGCCTGTGCGCAATGCATCGGGCAGCGCATGCTGCGGCACCAGCGCGCGGTAGGCCAGGTGCCCTGTCACGCGGGGCGGCACGGCACCGAGCAGCTGGGTGCGCGTGCGGCTCCACAGGCCATCGGCACCAATGAGCGCATCGCCTTCCACCTCCTTGCCCCGGCTGGTGCGAACAGTCACGACCCCCTCGGCATCGGTGAATCCGTCGATGGCGTGCTCCAGATGCAACTGCGTGTCGGTGTATTTGGTCACGGCGGAAAGCAGCAGGCCATGCAGGTCGGCGCGGTGGATGGTGGCATAGGCCGCCCCATAGCGCTGCACCGCCGTGGGGCCCAACGGCAGCACGGCCAGTTCCTTGCCACTGACGGCGTTGCGCACCTGCAAGCGGCTGGGGAACGCGGCTACTGCCTGCAACGGCTGCTGCAGGCCCCAGGCCTGTAGGCGGCGCACTACGTTCGGCCCGATCTGCACGCCGGCGCCCACTTCGCTGAATGCTGCCGCGCGTTCGTACAGCCGCACATCCCACCCCGCGCGCGATGCGCCCAACGCGGCGGCCAAGCCGCCAATGCCGCCACCGGCGACCAATACCTGCTTCTTCATGCACCGATTGTGCCGTGCGGGCGAGCCTGGATGTTTGTCATGGCGCAGGGGCCCTGCAACCACATCCAGACACCACGCCATACGTCGCTCGTCACAGCGCAGGCCGCAGCGCCCGCTCCAGAACCTCTGGTGGCATGGGGCGGCCAAACAGGTAGCCCTGGAAAGCCTGGCAGCCATGGCGCTGCAGGAACTCCAGCTGGCCCGTGGTCTCCACGCCTTCGGCCACCACGGCCAGATCCAGGCTGTGCGCCAGAGCAAGAATGGTTCGCACGATGGCAGCATCGTTGGGGTCGGTCTGCAGGTCGCGCACAAAACTCTGGTCGATCTTGAGCTGGTCCAGCGGCAGGCGCTTCAAGTAGCTCAGGGAGGAATAGCCGGTGCCAAAGTCGTCCAGCGAGAAGCCCACACCATAGCGCCGCAGGTACTCCATGCGCGAGATCACATCCTCCACATCGGCCAGCAGCAGGCTTTCCGTCAGTTCCAGCTTCAGGCGCTCGGGGTTGGCCCCGCTGGACTGCAGCGAGCCCAGCACCTGCTCCACAAAATCGGGCTGGCGAAACTGCCGCACGCTCACGTTCACCGACAGGAAGAACTGTCGCGTGAGCGAGCTGCGTGACCACACCACCAGCTGCTCGCAAGCGGCCTGCAACACCCATTGCCCCAGCGGCAGGATGAGCCCTGTCTGCTCGGCCAGCGGGATGAATTCAGCTGGCGACACCAGCCCACGCCGGGGGTGCTTCCAGCGCACCAGGGCTTCCGCGCCCTGCAGGCGGCCCTTGCCGTCCACCACGGGCTGGTAGTACAGCACCAGTTCCTTGTCTTGCAGACCTCGGCGCAGGTCGGCCTCCAGGGCCGCACGGTTGCTCACTGCGGCCTGCATGTCGGGGTCGAAGAAGCGCTGGGTGTTGCGCCCTGCAGCTTTGGCCTGGTACATCGCCAGGTCCGCGTGCTTGAGCAGCTCGTCCACACTCACGGTCTGCTGGCCAAACAGCGCAATACCGATGCTCGGGGTGCTGTGGTGGCTGGTATCGCCCAGCGCGTAGGGCTTGCCCAGCGTGGTGGCGATATGGCTGGCCACCAGCGCGGCCTCGGCACTGGCGTGCGGGCCATCGGCACTCAGGCCTTCCACCAGCACCACGAATTCATCGCCGCCAAACCGTGCCACGGTGTCAGCCTCGCGCACGCAAGCCTTCAGACGCTGGGCCGCCTGCACCAGCAGCTGATCGCCTGTATCGTGGCCCAGGGTGTCGTTGAGGTCCTTGAAGTTGTCCAGGTCGATGAACAGCAGAGCCCCTTGCGCGCCTGAGCGTGCCACGGCCGCCGTGGCGCGCTGCAGCCGGTCCACCAGCAAGCGGCGGTTGGGCAGGCCGGTGAGCACATCGTAAAACGCCAGCTGCTCGATCTGGCTCTCGACCCGCTTGCGCTCGGTAATGTCGCGGCCCACGCCCCGGTAGCCCCACAGGGCGCCCTGCGCGTCAAACACAGGCACACCGCTGACCGAGATCCAGTGCATGGTGCCATCGGGCCGCTGACGCTGCAGCTCCAGGTCGCGAAACGGCTGGTGGGCCTGCAGCACCGCGCGGTGCGCAGCCCAGTCGGTCTCGGTCATGTTGAGCGCGCCGATCTCCCAGCGCGTGCGGCCCATCACGTTGGACAGCGGGATGCCATTGACGCTCAGGTCGCCCGCCAGCTGCACAAAGCGCCCTTCGGCGTCGTGCTCCCAGTACCAGTCGGACGACAGGTCACTCAGCGATCGAAAGCGCGCCTCGCTCTCACGCAACTCGTTCTCAACGCGCACGTAGTCGCTGACATCCGCAAAAGTGCGCACGAGACCCCCATCGGGCAGCCCGGTGGTGCGCACTTCAAACGTACGGCCATCGGATGTGGTGCGCCAGTAGACGGCGGGCGCAGGCGCCACGGCCCCCCCTGCCACGTAGTCATGCCCGCGCCGGTCCACCAGGCGGTGGCCTTCGCCAAAGTCACCACGCTCGGCCTGGATGCGGGTCAAGTCGGCCAGCGTGGGCCGCGTGGCCATCAGCGATTCGGGCAGGTTGAGCAGTTCCAGTACACGCTGGTTGTAGACGGTGATGCTGCCATCCGGCGCCGTCTTGAAGATGCCCTGGCTCATGCTGGCCAGGGTGGCCTGCAGAGCCGTGCGCTGCTCCTGCAGCAAAGTCAGCGCCTCTTGCCAGATGCGGGCGTCCACCATGCGCACGGGCTGGCCCTGCCCCTGGGCTCCCTGCAGCAGCACGGCCAGACGGTGCAAAAGCTCCGGCAGGTGTGCCACACCATCTGCCTCGCGCACCATGTAGTCACCCAGCCCGCAGCGAAACGCGCGTGCGGCCAATGCCTCCTGGTGGGCGTCGATGCACATCAGCACCGGACGGCCCGCGCACAGCTCCAGCACGCCGGGCAGGTCCTGCACCGAAGGCTTGAGGCACAACACCACGGCATCCCAGGCCTGCGACGCCAGCGGCGCCCGGGCGGCCTCGGGTGTGGGGCTGTTCACGACACGCCAGTCGGGGTAGCGGATGGCGATCAGATGCCGCGCTGCCGCTGCATGCTGCGTGTCGCTGTCCACCCAGAGAATGCCCGGCTCGGTCATGGCTTGCGTCCTTCCGGCAGGGCCAGCGCGGGCTGGGCAAACAAGCCCAGCTGGTGTTCGCGCGCAAACACATCCATGGGTACCGGG
>NZ_JBYCZW010000012.1:0-54093 GCF_057586455.1 Acidovorax sp. SRI_002
GAGCAGCGATCCCCACAGCGACACATGGTCGGGCACGGTGGCGGGCCAGCCCACGGCACCGAAGAAGATGGCGTCCATGCCCGACAGTTGCGCCTTCCAGTCGTCGGGCATCATTTTTCCGTGGGCGGCGTAGTAGTCGCAGCTGGCCCATTCGAATTCGTGCAACTGCAGTTCAAAGCCAAAGCGGGCGGCGGCGGCCTGGATGGCGCGCAGGCCCTCGGGCATGACTTCTTTGCCGATGCCGTCTCCGGGCAGGACGGCGATGCGGAATATCGGGATCATGAATGGGTGCTCCTTCCTAGATTCATTCGCAGCATGGCGCTCACGCCGCCAGCGCCACAGGCGCGACCGCATGGGTGACCTGAAGGTCCCGCTCTTCCAACCAACCCTGGCGTAGCTCGGGCACCGAGGCGGCCAGGAGTTCGTAGTACGGATGGTGCGGGCCCCGGTCAAAGTCGGCGCGCACAACATGGTCGAGCTTGCGGCCATGCTGCATCACGATGATCTCGTCGCACACGGCCCGCACGGTGTGCAGATCGTGGCTGATGAACAGATACGAGACGCCCAGCTCGCGGCGCAGGTCTGCCATCAAGTCCAGCACGGCGGCCCCCACCACGGTGTCAAGTGCCGATGTCACTTCATCGCACAGGATCAGGTCGGGCTCAGCGGCCAAGGCACGCGCCAGGTTCACCCGCTGCTTCTGCCCGCCTGAGAGGCCGCCCGGAAGACGCTGCGCCACAGAATGCGGTAGCCGCACCAGATCCAGAAGCTCATGGATACGCCGCTGCAGCGCAGGCCCCTGCATGCCTTTATAGAACTGCAGCGGTCGCGCCAGGATGCGCTCGATGGTCTGCGAAGGGTTCAACGCCGTGTCCGCCATCTGGAAGACGATCTGGATCTGCCGCAAATCTTCCTTGCTGCGCTGGCGTAGGTCAGGCTGAAGCGTGTGGCCTTTGAAAAGCATGCTGCCCTTACTGGGCGCGATCAGCCCGGCAACCGCTCGCGCCAGCGTGGTCTTGCCCGAGCCGGATTCGCCGATCACACCGATGGCCTGGCCACGGTACAGCTTGAAATTGATGTCCTCCAGGATCAGCGTTGCAGGCTGTCCCTTCGAATCCACAGGGCCGTATCCGGCCGAGAGCTCGCGCACCTCCAGCAGTAGCTCACCCTCGCCCTTGCAATGGCCGGTGGCGCGCGGCGCAGGGCGTGCGGCTGCCAGCAGGCTCTGGGTGTACTCATGCGCAGGTTTGGCGAGGATCTGCGCGGTGGAGTTCACCTCTTGCATCTGGCCGCCACGCAGCACGAGGATGTGGTCCGCCATCTGCGCCACCACAGCCAGATCGTGGCTGACGTACACGGCCGTGGCTCGCCGCTCGCGCACCACACGGCGGAAAGCGCGCAGCACCTCTATTTGCGTAGTCACATCCAGCGCTGTGGTGGGTTCATCCAGGATGACCAGGTCCGGGTCGGTGATGAGTGCCATGGCCGCCATCAGTCGCTGCAGCTGCCCGCCAGACACTTGGTGTGGGTAACGCTGGCCGATGGTTTCAGGATTGGGCAGCGCCAGCTCGCTGAAAAGTTGTACAGCCTTGGCCTCGGCCTCGGCACGGGGCATGGTGCCGTGGATGCGCGCGGGCTCCACCACCTGGTCCATGATGGTGCGCGAGGGGTTGAACGATGCCGCCGCACTCTGCGCGATATACGACACGGTGCGTCCTCGCAGCGCCCGTTGACCGGCCGGTGACAAACCCAGCACATCGGTGTCGCCAATGCGCACGCTGCCGCCCGTGATCGCGCAGCCATGGCGTGCGTAGCCCATCAGGGCTAACGCCGTAGTGGTTTTGCCTGACCCGGATTCACCGATGAGTGCCAGCACCTCGCCCGGCTCAATGACAAAGCTCAGGTGGTCCACCAGAGTCTGATCGCCTGCGGTGATGTGCAGGCCTTTCACAACGACTGAAGCGCCCATGTTCAATGTCCTTGACGTTCGCGGGCCGCACGGCCCGGCAGGTTGTCGATGACCAAATTGACCGAGATGGTCAAGCTGGCGATGGCCAGGGCCGGAGCAATCACCGCTGCGCCGCCGTTGGCTAGCGCGTCAACGTTTTCCCGCACCAGCGAACCCCAGTCGGCTTCGGGAGGTTGAATACCCAGACCCAAGAAGCTCAGGCTGGCCAGCAGCAGCACCACATACACAAAGCGCAACCCAAGGTCTGCCAGGATGGGGCCAATGATGTTGGGCAAGATCTCGCGCAACATGATGTACAGCGTTCCCTCGCCCCGCGTACGGGCCACGGTCACGTAGTCCAGCGCGTTGATGTTCACGGCCAGCGAGCGAGCGATTCGGAAGGCTCCGGGCACATACAGCAGTGCTGCGGTAAACACCAGCATGCCGATGGACGAGCCGAAGCCAGCCACCAGAACCAGCGCGAACATCTTGCTGGGAATGGAAGTCAGCGTGTCCAGCAGCCGGCTCAGGAAGGCGTCCACCCACGATCCCGTGGCTGCTGCCAGCAGCGCCAGCACCGTTCCCGTGCTGCTCGCAATCAAGGTGGCCACCAAGGCCACGCCTACGGTGTAGCGCGCACCCTGTACCACTCGCACCAGCATGTCGCGACCAAGGTAGTCCGTACCTAACCAATGCTGAAAGTCAATTGGCGCATAGACCACCGAGGCTTGTAGGTCCACCAGATGGCGGGGCAGCAACGACGGTCCCAGCAGTGCGGTGAGCAACCAGAACACAAGAATCACCAACCCAACCAGGCCGGAGAATCCAAAGCCCGCAAGCCAGCGCAAGGTCCGGCCACGGTCGGGGGCAGGTGGCAGCGAAGAAGCACCTGAAGTCGGGGAAGGGGGAAGCGAATGCATCAGAAAATTCTCCAGACTGGGGCTTCAACGGTGGCGCAGACGCGGGTTTGCCAGGATTCCGCAAACGTCAGCGAGCGTGACCAGCAGCAAATACCCGGTACAAAAAATCATGGCGCAGGTCTGCACCAGCGGCATGTCGCGCTGAATCACCCCGTCCACCATCAACTTGGCAATTCCCGGATAGTTGAAGATGGTTTCAATCACGATCACCCCCCCCAACAAGTACGACAGCGACAGCGCCACCGCATTGGCAATAGGCCCTACCGCGTTGGGCAATGCATGGGCGAGCACCATGCGCAGGGGCGATGCTCCCTTGAGCCGCACCATCTCGATGTAGGGCGCTTCGAGTTGGTCGATCACCGCAGCGCGCGTCATGCGCATCATCTGCGCCACGATCACGCAACACAGGCTGAGAACGGGCATGGCGTATGCGCGCAGCATCTGTCCCATGGATTCGATATCGTTCACGTACGAGAGCGCTGGCAGCCAGCGCAGCTGCACGGCGAACACCAGCACCGCCAGCGTAGCCACCAAAAACTCAGGGACGGACACCACCGCCACCGACAGGCTGGAGGCAATGCGGTCAAGCCACGAACCCCGCAGCACTGCCGACAAGATGCCGAACAGCAGCGCGATGGGAACCGAGAACAGGGCCGTGACTGCGGCCAGCTGCAGCGAGTTGGGCAGGCGGCTGGCCACCAGCTCGGCCACCGGCAACCGCGTGGTGATGGATTGCCCCAGGTCGCCCTGCACCACGCCCCACAGCCACTTCACGTAGCGCTCGGGGGCTGGCACATTGAGTCCCATTTGCGCACGCAGGGCCGCCAGCGCTTCAGGGGTTGCGTCCTGGCCCAACTGCTCCTGCGCCGCATCGCCCGGCAGCACTGCGGTAATCGAAAACACGATGGCAGACACCACGAGCAGCGACACACAAGCGAGCGCGATCCGTTTGATCAGCAATGACAAAATGACGTTATTCATGGTTTTGCGTGTCTCATATTCTTGGAATTCGGTTATCAGGCGTCCACCCAGACGTGCTCGGCGAACGCGTTGCCCATCAACCCGCCAAGTGGAATGGATTGCAGGCCCTTGAGACGACTGGAATGCCCGTCAATGCTGGCCAGGAACAACGGGATTCCAACACCGGCATCGTGGTGGATCATCGTCTGCATATCGGCGTACATCTGCTTGCGTTTGCCCACATCCAGTTCGGCGCGGGCAACCAGCAGCAATTGGTCAAACCGCTCGGACTTCCAGCGTGATTCATTCCAAGCAGAGTCTGATTTAAAGAACTGGGTAAGGATGGTGTCAGCTGTGGGGCGGGCGTTGATGTTTCCAAAGCCCACCGCGCTGCTGAGCCAATGCTTGGACCAATAGCCGTCGGCCGGCACCTGCTGCAAATCCAGTTCCAGGCCGATCAGCTGCGCAAACTGTTGCAGCATCAGGGCCATGTCTAGCGAATACATGGCCGCGCGAGATGCCACCACCTGCACGGGCCCTGTTACGCCGGATTTCTTCAAGTGGAACTTGGCCTTGTCTAGGTCGAAAGGACGCTGCGGCAACTCATCAAAGTGAAAGCGGCTGGTAGGGCTGATGGGCTGGTCATTGGCGACCAGCGCATGGTCCAGCGCCACGATCTTGCGCATCTGCTCGCGGTGCATCAGGTGCTTCATCGCCAGCACGAAGTCGGCGTTTGCACCCGGCCCAGTGTCTCGGCGCATGACAAGGTTGGTGTAGTGCGACCCTTGCGTGGTGAAGATGGCGTAACCCTTGGCGCTCTTTACGCGCCCGACCGAGCGCGGATCAATGCCCGCCACAAGGTCGAAATCGCCATGCAGCAAGGCGCTGACACGCGCCTTCTCGTCAGCAATGCCGGTAAATTCGATCTCGTCGAGGTAGGGCCGGTCGGGCTTCCAGTAGCGCTCGTTCCGCACCACCACGGAGCGCACGCCTGGCGTGAACTCCTTGAGCTTGAACGGGCCGGTGCCGATGCCTTTGGAGAAATCGGTAGTGCCCGCTTTGACGATATGGAAGTGGAAAGTCCCAAGAATGGCTGGCATGTCCACATTCGGCGCGGCGAGCTCCAGCGTCACTTCAGCAGGTCCAGTTGCGCGCACCGAAGCAATTTGTTCAGCCAGCGCCTTGACCTTGGAACCCGTGGCCGGGTCTTTGTGACGCAGCAGCGAGAACACCACATCGGCCGACGAAAGCGCTTTGCCGTCGTGGAACTCAACACCCTTGCGCAGAGTAAAGACCCAGGTCTTCGCGTCCTGTGTGGAAAAGGACTCGGCCAGCGCGGGCTGGGGGGTAAGCGCCCCATCCAGCGCCGTCAGCCCGTTGTAGAGCATGTGGCCGCGCGCATAGTCCATCTGGTTGGCCTGCTTGGCCGGGTCCAGTGTCTCGGAGGCTGTGGTGGTGGTACCCGCCACACGGATGCGCCCACCGCGCCGGGGAGTGCTCGCGTGAGCAGTAGCTGCCAACCCAGCCATGACACCCGCTGCACCCACCTGCATGCCGGCAGCCATGAACATCGCCATCACATCTCTGCGCGTGGCGCCGCGTGCAAGGGCCCGCAGCAGCGGCGCATGATCGCGCGGCTCCAGCAGGCTTCTCGAGGTGATGTGGGGGGCATTCATGACCGGATCGTTCAAGGGCAAAGAGGCTTGTGCGAGGCGTCGCCGTGGCTCAGGCGTCCAGCCACACGTTTTCTGCAAACATGTAGCCCATCAGCCCACCAATCGGAATCGGCGACAAGCCCTTGAGCTTGGTGCTGTGCCCGTCGATGCTGGCCAAGAACATGGGGATGCCGATGCCCGCGTCGTTGTGGATCATGGTCTGCATGTCCGCATACATCTGCTTGCGCTTGGTGATATCGACTTCGGAACGCGCGGCCAGCAGGAGTTGGTCAAACTGGGTGCTCTTCCAGCGCGATTCGTTCCAGGTCGCATCTGACTTGAAAAACTGCGTGAGGATGGTGTCGGCATTCGGTCGCGGGTTCACATTTCCAAAACCGACCGGGCTATTCAGCCAATGGTTGGACCAGTAGCCATCGGCAGGCATCCGCTTGACATCCAGATCCAGGCCAATGCGCTGGCCTGCCTGCTGTAGCAGCAATGCAATTTCCACCGAGTACATAGCTGCGGGCGAGGTGACCACAGGAATCTTCCCGGTCACACCCGACTTCTGCAGGTGGAATTTGGCCTTGTCCAGGTCAAACGGACGCTGCGGCAGGTCTTTGAAGTAAAAGCGATTTGTGGGGTCGATGGGCTGGTCGTTGCCCAACACAGCATGGTCCAGTGCGATGGTCTTTTTCATCTGTTCGCGGTCGAACAGATGTTTCATCGCCAGGGCAAAGTCGGGGTTCATGCCAGGGCCCACATCCTTGCGCATGATGAGATCAGTGTATTGGCCCGATTGCGTGGTCATGATGGCAAAACCCGCCGTTCCCTTGACGCGCGCCACCGAGCGGGGGTTGATGACGCCCACCAGGTCGATGCCGCCCGACAGCAGGGCGTTGACACGGGCGTTTTCGTCGCCGATGCCCACGAACTCGATTTCATCCAGGTAGGGCTTGCCGGGCTTCCAGTAAGCGTCGTTGCGAACATGGACGGAGCGCACGCCGGGCTTGAACTCCTTGAGCTTGTAGGGGCCGGTGCCGATACCCGCAGTGAAGTCGGTGGTGCCTTCCTTGACGATCTGGAAGTGCGAGGTGCCCAGAATCACGGGCAGGTCGGCGTTGGGCGCCGACAGCACGATGGTCACTTCGTTCGGGCCGCTGGCACGCACGGTGTCGATCTGCTCGGCCAGCACCTTGGCCTTGGAGGCCGTGGCCGGGTCCTTGTGGCGCATGAGCGAGAACACCACGTCGGCGGGCGACAGCGCCTTGCCGTCATGGAACACCACGCCCTTGCGCAGGGTGAAGACCCAGGTCTTGGCGTCCTGCGTGTTGAACGATTCGGCCAGCGCCGGCTGGGGCGAAAGCGTGGCGTCCAGCGACGTGAGCCCGTTGTAGAGCATGTTGCAGCGCGAGTAGTCCGTCTGGTTGGACTGCTTGGCAGGGTCCAGCGTGTCGTTGGCCGAGGCCGTGGCGCCCGCAACACGAATGCGCCCTCCGCGCTTGGGGGTCTGCGCATGGGCCGATGTGGCCAGGCTGGCAATGCCCCCCGCCACCGTGGCCTGCATGCCGCATGCGGTCAACATGGCCAGCACGTCGCGCCGGGTTGCGCCGCGCTTGAGCGAGTTCATCACGCGAAGGCTCTCGCCGGGACCGACAAGTTGCTCAAATTTTTTGTGGCTATCGCTCATGGTCATGCTCCTCGTTGAAAAATGGATCGCAGGGTTGTGTTGTCAGAAAGGAAAAGATTGGCTGCGAGCCAGGCCCAATTTCAGGCCAGCCGGTCCTTGAGCCGGAAATACAGACCCACCGCAGGCAGAAACCAGGGAGGCCCGAAATGCCCCGGGATAGCAGGCCAGCGCCGGTTCTTCCAGGGATTGGCGTCAGCATCGCCTGCCATTACCGCAGCCATGCGCTGGCCCATATGCACAGACATCTGCGTGCCATGGCCGCTGTAGCCCATCGAATAGAAGACGCCGTCGCGCTCGCCCGCCTGGGGCAGGCGGTCTTGCGTCACATCCACCAGGCCGCCCCAGCAGTAGTCGAGACGAACCGGGCCCAGTTGCGGAAAGGTCTCTGCCAGGCCCGCGCGCAGGATCTCCCCGCTGGCGGCGTCTGATTGCGGGCTGGAGATGGCAAAACGCGCGCGCCCCCCGAACACCAAGCGATGGTCCGGCGTGAGGCGAAAGTAGTGGTGGATATTGGCAATGGTTGTGTAGGTGCGGCGTTCACGCAGCAGTGCATTCGCACGTTCGGCGCCCAAAGGCTCCGTCACCACGATGAAGCTGCCAATCGGCACGATGCGCCGCCGCAGCCAGCCGAAGCTGCCGTAGCCGCCGTGGCGCGAAGCACCCGTGGCCAACAGCACCTGATCAGCGGCCACCACACCATGGCTGGTATGCAAGCGGTGGGCATGCCCCTGCACGCGCTCCAGGCGGTCTACCCGCGTGCCGGTGTAGATCTCAGCACCCTGGCGCTGTGCAGCATGGGACAGCCCCTGGGCAAAACGACCCATGTGCATCTGCGCGCTGCGCTTGTAGAACAGGCCGCCGTGAAAACGCTCGCTTTGCACTTCGCTGCGCACGCGGGCGGCATCGAACACCTCCACATCGGTGTCCACGCCATCGGCAATCAGCCGTTCAGCGCTGCGCTGCAGTGATTCCATCTGGTGAGGCCGCGTAGCCAGCTTGAGCTTGCCGTGGCGCAGAAAGTCGCAGTCGATGTCCTCATCGGCTACCAGCCGGGCCACGGTGTCGACCGCATCGTCATAGGCTTGGTACCAGGCTCGCGCCTGGGGCACACCCACCCGTGCAGCCACGTCCGCGTAGTCCACGGCCAAGCCGTTGTTCACATGTCCGCCGTTACGGCCCGAGGCTTCGGGGGCCACCGTGGCCCCTGCCTCCAGCACCACCACACTCGCGCCCCGGCGGGCCAGAGCCAGGGCTGCCGATAGGCCAGTGAAGCCGCCGCCCACGATGGCCACATCCACCTTGGTCGGCAGACTGCCCGCAGCGGGCGCCTGCGAGATAGGCAAGCCATCGTTCCAATACGAATCGAGCTTCATGGTGATGAACGCCGTGGAAAAATTGGAGGGGTATGGCGGTGCAGCGCGATCAGAGACCCACCACGCCGGGCAGGCCGCCGATGTCCTGGATCTCGGTGTAACGGTAGGCAGGGTTGCCCGGGCCGTGGCCGCGGTTCACATAAACCTTGTTGACGATGCCAATGTCGTCTGCCGACATCAGGTCGTAGCGCAGGCTGGAGGACACATGCAACACATCCTCTGGGTTGCAGCCCAGCGAGTCGAGCATGTATTCGAAAGCCTTCAGGCGCGGCTTGTAAGCCTGGGCCTGCTGGGCGGTGTACACGCGATGAAAGGGCGCGCCCAGCATGGCCACGTTCTTCTGGATCTGGCTATCCATGGCGTTGGAGATGATGACCAGCGGGATCTCCTTGGCCACTTTGGCCAAGCCGGCTGGCACATCAGCGTGCGGATCCCACGTGGGTACGGCGTCGTAGTACGTCTGACCATCGGTGTCGAAGTACTGGATCTTCCATTTCTTGCACAAACGACGCACCGCATTCTTCAGCACCACGTCGTAGGGCTGCCAGTCGCCCAGCACTTCGTCGAAGCGATAGGCGGTGAAGTCAGCAATGAACTGCTCCATGCGCTCGGCTGGAATACGGTCAGCAAACAGCTCGCGCGTCAACTCGGCCATGCGAAACCGGGTGAGCGTACCGTAGCAGTCGAAAGTCACGTACTTGGGGCGAAAAGTCATGGTCTCTGTTCCTTCAAAGTTAGGTTGCCGATCGTCGCCAATCGCATCTCGAAATTACTGTTTGCGACAAAGTGATGTCGAATTGATTGGAGCACTTCACAACGCAGAACGTGTTGGGAAATAGGGCCCTTGCACGCGACAAAGTTGCGCATTGCGTGGGGGCGTTTGGCATGTCGTGTGGTGCGCACAGCATGGGTGCAAAACCGCACCATTAGTGCGCCGCAGCAAAGTCGATCAGCACGCTTTTGAAGCGCAGATTGGCCTCCACTGCCTGGCGCCCCAGATCCTTGCCAATGCCCGATTGGTGATACCCCCCTGTAGGGATGACGAAGTCGGCGCTGCGCCCATAGCGGTTGATCCAAACCGTTCCGGCAGAGATTCCTCGCATGGAACGTAGCGCCCGGCCAATGTCAGCCGTGTGTACGCCTGCAGCCAAACCGTAATGCGCATGCGCAGCCAATGCTAATCCTTCCTCCTCAGTGTCGAAGGTCTGCATCGTCAGTACCGGGCCAAAGATCTCCTCCTGTACGGCAGGGTTGTCGGCTGATACGCCCTCCAGCAGCGTCGGTTGGAAATAGGCACCACCTGGACCGCCCTCAAACAGACCGCCACCGCTGCGCACTTGGGCTCCAGCGACACGCGATCGCTCCACGATGTCGAGAATACGCGCGGCCTGCGGTGCAGAGATGATGGGGGAGAGCGTGGCCTGCGCATCCCAAGTAGCCCCGGGGCGAAGAGCCGCAAAGCGCTGCGCCAAGCGTTCCATCAGTGCATCGGCAATGCCGCGCTGCACGATGAGCCGCGAGCCCGCAACGCACACCTGGCCCGCGTTCCCGGTGATGGCGCCAGCAATAATGTCGGCGAGGCGGTCCACATCGGGTGCGTCGTCAAACACTAGCTGCGGGCTCTTGCCGCCCAGCTCCAGCGTTACGGGTTTAGGCCCCTGCAGCGCACAACTGGCCATGATGGCGGCACCCGTGCGCGTGGAGCCGGTAAAAGTCATCTTTGCAATGAGCGCATGGCGTGTGAGCGCATCGCCCGTCGCGCGGCCATCGCCCTGCACGATGTTGAAGATCCCCGGCGGCACACCCGCGTCGATGGCCAGCTGAGCCAGGCGCACAGCCGAAAATGGTGTCATCTCCGAGGGTTTGAGCACCACGGCGTTGCCCGCAGCAAGGGCCGCTCCCACTTTCCAGGACACCATCACCAGCGGAAAATTCCAGGGCGTAATCGCCCCCACCACGCCATAGGGCTCAGCCACCACCATGCCGAGGTGGTCGTGTCGCGTAGCGGCCACCTCGCCGCCCAGCTTGTCAGCATATTCGGCAAAGAAGCGCAGGCCCTCGGCGGTGAAAGGCACGTCCCACGCAGCAGCATCGCGCACAGGACGGGTGGAGCAAACGGCCTCCAGCGGAGCCATATGCTGCACATCAGCCTCAACCAGGTCGGCCCAACGGCGCAGGACGCGGGCCCGATCCCGGGGAGCGCGGCGCGCCCAGTCGGAAGTGCGCCAAGCGCGCCATGCATCCTGCACTGCTGCATCCACGGTTGATGCGTCGGCCACAGGCAGTTCGGCGTGCGCCTGCCCATCAGAGGGGCGCAACACCGTAAGGCGCCCAGTGTCAGAAACCAGCTGGCCGCCGATGAAATGGCCGGACGCAACCGCAATGGATTGAGGGTCGAAAAGTGGCATGGCAATGGTGTCGCCCGCAGGTCCGGGCGGAAGGTGGAAATAGATGGTTGATGCTAGGCACTAAGGCCCAGCATTTGTGCCCATAAGGACCTCCCAAGCGGCAGCAAATTGCAAAACGAGAGGGGTCCGCAGACGATGCTTGCAAGTTGCGGGCAAACCCCAATTCGGTGCTGGTGCAACGCCGCGATGTCGTCCAAGATAAGCACCAATTTCCATTGCCTTGAGGTGCTTTTTATGCCGCCGAAGCCCGCCGTTTCCTCTTTACACGCTGCTGTCGCCGACGACGGTGTAGTGCTGCGCCCGATGACCGCCGACGACTTGCCCCAGGCCCATGCACTGTCGGCAGAGCAGCGCTGGCCCCATCGCCCTGTGGACTGGGAGCAGATGTTCGCCCACAGCGAAGGCCTGGTGGCCGAGCGCGATGGCAAGGTGGTGGCCACGGCCCAGCGCTGGCTCTGGGGCGACCACCACGCCACCATCGGCCTGGTGATTGTGTCGCCCGCCTGCCAGGGTCGGCGCATCGGCCATCGGCTGATGAGTGCGCTACTGGAAGACATGGACGACCGAACCGTGCTGCTGCAGGCCACCGCAGAAGGCAGGGGCCTGTACGAGCGGCTGGGCTTTGTACGCACCGGAGAGATCCGCCAGCACCAAGGCATGGCACAGCCCACCCCGCTCATTGCGCTACCCGCTGGCTGGCGTCTGCGCCCCTCAGGGCTGAACGAAGCCGCCGCCCTGCACCAGCTGGACCGGGACGCGCGCGGTATGCCCCGGGCTGCGCTCATCGACGAGCTGATCGCACAGGCGGACGCCTGCGTGGTGCTGGACCACGAGGGCACCCAAAAGGGCTTTGCCATCCTGCGCCGCTTTGGCCGCGGCCATGTCATCGGCCCCGTGGTTGCGCCCGACGCGGAAAGCGCTAAGGCGCTGATTGCCCACCTGGCCGGCATGAATGCGGGGCGCTTCACCCGCATAGACATCGACTTCTCCTCCGGCCTGGCCGAGTGGCTGGAGAGCATCGGCCTGCTGCGCGTGGACGCCCCCACCACCATGGTGCGTGGCGCACCGCTGCAGCACCCTGAAGGCGCGCCCGGGATGTTCGCCATCGTGACCCAGGCGCTCTGCTGAAAGCCCGCTGATTCCATCGACCTGCCAGGACAACGGCAGGCAATAGGAGACATGAGATGAGCCAACGATTTTTCCGTCTGGCAGAGGAGGCCCGCGCCCGCGTGCGTATCGTGATCGACGGGGAGATGGCCGCCGCACTCGCTGGCGACACGCTGATGGTCGCCTTGCTCAGCCACACGCGGCACCTGCGCGAGTCTGAATTCGGGGATGGAAAACGCGCGGGATTTTGCCTGATGGGTGCCTGCCAGGACTGCTGGGTGTGGACCGCTGACGGCCACCGGTTGCGCGCCTGCTCCACCACAGTGGAAGAAGGCATGCACATCGTGACCCAACAACCGGAGGCAACATGGCCCAACCACAGCGCGTAGTCATCATCGGCGCAGGCCCTGCAGGGGTCCGCTGCGCACAGACCCTGGCAGCAGCCGGTCTGCGCCCCACGGTTGTGGACGAGAACCAGCGCGACGGCGGACAAATCTACCGCCGCCAGCCCGACAACTTCACACGCCCCTACGCCAAGCTCTACGGCACCGAAGCCGGGCGCGCAGAGGCGCTGCATGCAAGTTTCGATATGCTGCGCGACCAGATCGACTATTTACCCCATACGCTGGCCTGGAACATTGCCGACCAGCAGGTGCATGTGGCGTGCGGCGAGCGTGCCTCGACCCTGCCCTTTGATGCGCTGGTGATCTGCGCGGGCGCGACCGACCGACTGATGCCCGTGAAGGGTTGGCAGCTGGCGGGCACCTACAGCCTGGGTGCGGCCCAGATCGCCTTGAAAGCCCAGGCCTGCGCGATAGGCCGCCGGGTGATCTTCATGGGCACCGGGCCTTTGCTCTACCTGGTGGCGTCACAGTACCTCAAGGCGGGGGCGCACGTGTCGGCCGTGCTGGACACATCGCCGTTGGCAGGTCGTTTTGCGGCGCTGCCCAAGCTTCTGGCTCGGCCCTCGGTGCTGCTCAATGGGGTGGCGCTCGTGGCCAGCATCAAGCGTGCTGGGGTACAGGTGCTGACGGGCATCACGCCAATGGAAATCACTGGCGATACGGAAACGGGTGTGCAGGGTGTGGTGGTGAGCGACGCCAGTGGCACCACCCACACCTTCGGGTGCGACGCGGTAGCCATGGGCTACCACCTGCGGCCCGAAACCCAATTGGCCGATCTGGCGCGCTGCGCGTTTCACTTCGCCCCCGAGACGCGCCAATGGCTGCCCGAAGTGCGCGAAGACGGCCGCACGTCTGTGCCCGGCGTGTACCTGGCGGGTGACGGCATGCGCGTGCAGGGCGCCGACGCCGCCGAGATCTCGGGCCGCCTGGCCGCGATGGCCGTGCTGAAGGACTTCGGCTTGGAGGTCGCCAACGACCAGCTGCAGCAGCTTCGCGCGCAACAGGCCACGATGGAACGCTTTCGCCAGGGGCTTGCCAAAGCATTCCCCTGGCCCGCGCACCAAGCCGCGCTGCTGCCTGACGAGACCATCGTCTGCCGCTGTGAAGCCATCACCGCCGGCGAACTACGCCGTGTGGTGTGCAATATGCGCGCCCAAGAGGCCAATCGCGCCAAGGCCTTCAGCCGCGTGGGCATGGGTCGTTGCCAGGGCAGGTATTGCGGACATGCGGGCGCCGAGGTGATTGCCAGCGCAGCCGGAGTACCGGTGGAACAGGTGGGCCGCCTGCGCGGCCAGGCGCCCATCAAGCCGCTGTCCATCGCGGTGCGTGAGGAGAAAGCGGCATGAGCGCACTGAAAGCAGATGTGATCATCGTGGGCGGCGGCTTCATGGGGGCGGCCAGCGCATTCTTTCTACGCAAGCGCGGAGTTTCGGTGATCCTGCTGGAGCGCGGCCTGATCGGGCAGCAGGCCAGCGGCGTCAACTTCGGCAATGTGCGTCGGCAGGGCCGCGCCATTGAGCAATTGCCGCTGGCCAACCGCTCTCGCGATGTCTGGGGCCGCCTCAAGGAATTGATAGGCGAGGATGTGGAGCTCCTGCTCAGCGGCCACCTTCGCGTGGGCTACCGCCCGGTGCATGCCGAACGTATGGAAGCCTATGCGCGCGATGCCCAGCCCTATGGCCTGGACCTGCAGATGATGACGGCCAAGGCGGTACGCGAGCGCTTTCCGTTCCTGGGGCCGGAGGTCACGGCCGGCTGCTACGCCCCGCACGATGGCCACGCCAACCCACGACTGGCGGCGCCGGCCTTCGGGCGTGCTGCGGTGCGTGAAGGCGCCCAGGTGTTTGAGAATACCGAGATCGTCCACATTGAAAAAGCGGGCGAGGACTTCCAGGTGCAGGCAGCAGATGGTCGCAATTTTGCGTCGCCCGTCGTGCTGGTCACTGCCGGCGCATGGGGCGACCGCATCAGCGCAGCCTTCGGCGAGCCAGTGCCGCTGCAGGTCAAGGGGCCACAGATGTGCGTGACAGAGCCGGTGCCCTACGCTATTGCCCCAACGATCGGCTTGGCCACCGATGTGCCAGAGGAAATCGTCTACTTCCGACAGGTGGCACGCGGCAACATCGTCATCGGCGGCGGTGGCCACGAGCCCGTGGACATGGAAAACCTACGTGCCCACGTACACCCTCGCCGCACACTGATGACGCTCGCCCAGCTGCCACGCGTGGTGCCAACCTTCAATCGCCTGAACATCATCCGCGTGTGGAGCGGCATCGAAGGCTACATGCAGGACAGTCGCCCCGTGATGGGCCCCAGCGCTCGCGTGCCTGGCCTGCACTACGCCTTCGGCTTCTCGGGCCATGGTTTCCAGCTGGGTCCCGGCGTGGGCGACGTGATGGCAGAGCTGATCCACACCGGCGCAACCAGCACGCCTATCGGGCAGTACCACATCGGCCGATTTGCAGAGCCTGTGGCCCAAGCGGCATAACCCCTGCGCTCCACCGCACCTTCTTCCTGCTCCTTCCATTAAAACCAGCATGTCCAAACTGCAGTCCGCCCTGGCCCCAGCGGCCGAAGCCACCCCGGTTCCCTCTTTCATCGACCTGCGCGCGTTTGCGCGGGATGCCCGCCAAGGCGTAGCCATGGAGTCCTCGGCAGGGGACGACCCCTTTCTTGTCCAGCGTCGCGCGCTGGACTGGGCGCCCGGTGGCCCAGTGACGGCGGGCGTCATCATGCTCGAAGCTGGCGGCGGCACGGTGCCGACCTTGCCCGCAGATGAGTTCATCATCGTCCACGAAGGACGCTTGACGCTCGTCCAACAGGGCGAGCGCCAGAACACCACGCTGACCTTGGAGCCCGGCCAGAGCGCCGTGATCCCGCACGGCGCGGAGTTCACTTGGTCGGCATCGGCGCCGGTATCGCTCATCTTCACGCGCTACAACCTCAGTCAGCCCGGCAGCGGTGTGATCGTGCCCATTCAGCAATCACCCGAACTCAAGCCCTCGGGAACGCCACCCCTGGACCTGTTGACCACGCCTGCCCCCTCCTGCCGCAATTTCACCGACTACCAATCGGCTGATGGCGAGTTCATGTGCGGCACCTGGGATTCCACGCCCTATGCGCGCCGCCCGCTCTTCTACAAACACTACGAGCTGATGCACCTGCTCCAGGGCAGTGTGGACTTTGTGGATGAAACGGGCCGCTGCGCCACCTTCTCCAAGGGCGACATCTTCCTCGTCGAGCAAGGCGCGCGCTGCACCTGGGACAGCCGCGAGCAGGTGGCGAAGGTGTACGTGATCTACCGTCCCAAGTAAACGGCCGGTTTGGCCGCAAACCCAAGTTCTGACATGACCTTTCTCTACAAAGCCGACCCAGTGCGCGGCGCGGTGTGGGCCGAGCTGTTGGCCCGCAAGATGCCGGAGCTGCCTTTTCGCATCTGGCCCGACATCGGCGACCCACAAGCGGTTCGCTTTCTGGCCGCGTGGCAGCTGCCGCAAGATTTGGCTGCGCAGTTCCCCAACCTGGAGATCCTGTTTTCCACGGGCGCTGGCACCGACCAGTTCGACTTCGCGGCCATCCCTCCCAGGCTGCCGGTGGTGCGCATGGTCGAGTCCGGCATCGTCCAGGGCATGGTTGAGTATGTGACTCTGGCTGTGCTGTCTCAACATCGCAGCTGGCGCACCTACCAGGACCAGCAACGCGCCGGCATCTGGCAGGCGCACCGCGTGCAACCGGCCTCGTCGCGCCGCGTGGGAGTTCTCGGGCTGGGAACGCTGGGCCGCGCAGTGCTGGAACGGCTGCGCAGCTTCGGCTTCCCGTGCGCGGGCTGGAGCCGGTCACCACAGCAGCTCTACGGAGTGGAGTGCCACCATGGGCCCCAAGGTCTACAGGACCTGCTGGCGCGCACCGACATCCTGGTCTGCCTGCTCCCACTGACCGACGGCACGCGCGGCATCCTCTGCCAAACGCTCTTTGACCAGTTACCCCGTGGTGCCACCGTGATCAACGTGGGCCGTGGCGGACATCTGGTGCAAGACGACCTGCTGCGTGCGCTGAACGCAGGGCAGTTGGGGAACGCCGTACTAGACGTCTGCGAGCCCGAGCCGCTGCCACCCGACCATCCGTTCTGGACGCACCCCCAGGTGGTACTCACGCCGCACATCGCCAGCATGACACAGCCAGAGACGGCGGTCGACGCCGTGATCGAGAACCTGAGCCGGTACCGTCAGGGACTGCCCATGGTGGGGCTGGTAGACCGGACGCTGGGCTACTGAAGCCCGCTCCATCCCGATCAATCTTCAGAAGTACAACCCCTATGAAAACGCTGCTGCTCAACAAAGGAGATGTGGGCCGATTGATCCACATGCGCGAAGTAATCGAGACAGTGGAGGAGGCCTACAAGGCCCTCAACAGCGGCCAGGTGACCCAACCACCCTACACCTGCATCCACCTGCCCCCGCCCCGGGGCGAGATCGATTTCAAGCTCAGCCACTGCGCCGCCAACGAGATCATCTCGATGAAGGCCTCGTCCGGCGGCTTTCCGAACAACCCCACCAAGTACGGCGTGCCCAGCGGCATGGGCACCGTCCTCCTGTTTGATGCGCGGACCTGCGCGCTCATCTGCGTGATGGACGGCAGCCTGCTCACCGGCCTGCGCACTGGGGCGGCCGGAGCGGTGTCGGTGAAGGCCCTTGCGCGCAAAAACGCAAAGACCGTCACCTCCATTGGCACCGGCAACCAGGCGCGGATGCAGATCCGCGCGATCCGCGAGGTGATGCAGATCGAGACCATTCACGCCTGGGACCATCACCCCGAGACCCTGGCCCAGTACCAAGCCGATATCGAGCACGATTTCGGCATTCCAGTCGTGGCCGCCCACTCCAAGCAAGCGGCGGTAGAGCAGGCCGACATCCTTGTCACTACCACGCGAGGAAAAGGCTCGCTGGTGGAAGCGGCCTGGGTGCGCCCCGGAACGCACATCGTGGCCATTGGAACCGACACATATGGAAAGCAGGAGTTCGAGCCCGAGATTTTCAGGGGAGCCAAGATTGTCAATGACTCCATTGCGCAGTGCCTGGAGAAGGGCGAGACCTGGCATCCGCTACACAGCAACATCATTCGCAAGGAAGACATCCACGCAGAACTCGGCGAAATTCTGCTAGGCAAAAAGTCCGGGCGCGAACGGGAGGACGAAATCACGATCTTCGACTCCACGGGCATGGCCATTCAGGACAACACCACCGCAGCCCGCATCTACCGCAATGCCATTGCTGGCCAGGTCGGCACGGCCTTTGAGTTCATTTCATCATGATTTCCCTGCTTGAACACCCCACCCTTCAGGACATTCTCCAAGCCCGCGAACGCCTGAGGCCCCACATCCGGCACACACCCTTGCTGCGTGCCGAGAAGATGGAACCCGCGCTCGGGTGCCAGTTGTACCTCAAGCCCGAAACACTACAGATCACCGGCGCTTTCAAGATCCGGGGCGCGCTGAACAAGTCGCTGTCGCTGCCGCGCGAGGCCCTGGCCCACGGCATCATCGCCACCTCTTCGGGAAACCACGCCCAGGGCCTGGCCTATGCCGCGCGCATGCTGGGCGTGAAGGCCATCCTGGTCGTGCCCGTCACCACGCCGAGCATCAAAGTGGAAAATACCCGGGCGATGGGCGCGGAGGTGATTCTGTTTGACGGCGACACCGCAGCCAGGTGGCAGCATGTGTACGAAATCGCAGCACAGAACCACTACACCATCGTGCATGCGTTCGAGGACCCGCTGGTCATGGCGGGCCAGGGGACCATTGGCTGTGAAATCCTCGAAGACCTGTCCGACGTGGACACAGTGATCATCCCAATGGGCGGAGGCGGTCTCATCTCCGGCATTGCCACCGCCATCAAGGAAACCAGGCCCTCAGTGCGGGTCATCGGCGCTGAGCCCGCCTTGACGCCCAAGTACTTCCACAGCCGACTCCACAAGGAGCGCACCTCGCTGCCGCTCAAGAACACCATTGCAGATGGCCTACGCATCAGCGTTCCGGGACAGAATCCCTATCCCATCATCGAAAAGTATGTGGACGAAATCATCCTGGTTGATGACGAGCACATAGTTGCGGGTATGCGCGCGTTAGCAAAGGATGCGAAGCTGATCGCGGAGCCGGCGGCCTCCATTGGCATTGGAGCCTTGTTGGCTGGTAGCGTAGAGCTCAAGCCTGATGAAAAAGTCTGTGTAGTTCTGACCGGTGGAAACTGGGATCTGTGCGATCTTGCTGAGATATATGCAGGTGGCTGAGCGACTCAGCAAAAGATGAGCGAACTACGGCATCTCCAACTGCCTCAGCTACTTCAATAGCAGGCATCACCTAGCCATGCGCCCGCAACCGAGCTGGTCGAACATGTATTCGAAGGTCTGCATGCGCGGCTTGTAGGCGCGCGCTTCCTCGGAGGTGTAGACCTTGTGGAACGGGGCCTTGAGGTGCGCGACGCTGTGGGGGATGAGGTCAACCATCGAGTTGGACAAGATCACCAACGGCACGTGCGGTGCGATGGCTTCCAGCACTTCCACGACGTTCGGGTGGGGCTGAAAGGTCGGCACTGCTGCGTACAAGGCAGTCGCATCCGATGGCAGGCATTCGACGCCATGCTTCGTGCAAGTGCGTTGAATGGAGTTTTCCAACACATCAAAAAAGGGCTTCCAGTCACCCAGCACCTCGTCGAGGCGATAGGCGCGGAAACTTTCCAGAAACGCCGGCATGCGCTCGGCTGGCACACGGTCCTTAAACAGGACCTTGGCCGTCGGCCCCATCTCGAAGTTGATGAGGGTTCCGTAGCAATCGAAGCTGATGAATTTGGGTTTGAATGTCATGGTTTGATCCTCTGCGTTGAGACGGAATAAGTCTATGGTTGCCCCCCTTTCAGGAGATGCCATATCGCAGCGGCCTGCACGCAGATTCGTTGTCAATCAACGGGATGTCTGGCACTTTTTGCCATCGCTGTTGAGCGGTGGCCGCGTCGAATGTCTGGTCATGCGGGGAGGCGATTGCCGGTCCCCTGGGAAGAACCCGTATTTCGAACGCAATGGCAAATATCGCCTTCATAGAACTCTGTCATGGGCAGCTGTTAGCTCTGAGGTAACTCCGTGCATGAACGCGCCCAGGAGGCAGCAACCAAACGAAGTGCTGTCTGCCCCTCCAACAACCGCACGCTACTTCGTCCGGCATCCTCAAAGCAGCATCACCTTGGTCGCTATTCGCCCTAACCTAGAGGCAATTGACGACAGGTGTTTTAGCGCCTGCCACCTTGTCTTCTGACCTTGTGCCTTGCCACCCATGGATACTGCAATGACTCACTCCGAAGCCCTTCCCCAGATCGCAGCACTGGACGCTCTGGACCGCGCCCACCTCATCCACCCCGTGTCCCCTTGGCGCACGCACGAAGCGCGCGGCCCTAACATTCTCACGGCCGCGCAGGGCATCTGGCTCACGGACGGCCGGGGCTACCAGTTGCTGGATGCCTTTGCAGGCCTGTGGTGCGTGAACGTGGGCTACGGACAAGAGAGCGTGGTGCAGGCCGCAGCCGAGCAAATGCGCAAGCTGCCCTACGCCACCGGCTACTTCCACTTCAGCAGCGAGCCCGCCATCCGTCTCGCCGAAAAATTGGTGCAGATTTCGCCCGCATCGCTGCAGCACGTGTACCTCACGCTGGGCGGGTCTGAATCGGTGGATGCTGCGGTGCGCTTCATCGTTCAGTACTACAACGCCATTGGAAAACCTGCCAAGAAGCACTTCATCGCTCTGGAGCGCGGATACCACGGCTCGTCGTCCACTGGCGCAGGCCTCACTGCGCTGCCCGTATTCCATCGCGGGTTTGACCTGCCGCTGCCCACGCAGCACTACATTCCATCGCCCAACCCCTACCGCGCGGCAAACCCGGCGGACGGCCAAGCCATCATCGATGCGTCGGTCGCGGCCCTGAAGGCCAAGGTGGCCGAGCTAGGCGCCGAAAACGTGGCGGCATTTTTCTGTGAGCCCATCCAAGGCTCGGGTGGGGTCATCGTGCCACCGCAGGGCTGGCTCAAGGCCATGCGCGAGGCTGCTAGAGCGCTTGATATCCTGTTCGTGGTGGACGAGGTCATCACCGGCTTCGGGCGTACTGGCCCCATGTTCGCCTGCGACGCCGAAGGCGTGGACCCCGATCTGATGACCGTGGCCAAGGGTCTGACTTCCGGCTACGTGCCCATGGGCGCCACGCTGATGAGCCACAAGGTCTATGCAGCCATCGCCGACGGAGCCCCCAAAGGCGCCCCCATTGGCCACGGCGCCACCTACTCCGCCCACCCGGTGAGCGCCGCCGTGGCGCTGGAGGTGCTCCGTCTGTATGACGAAGGAGGCGTTCTGGTCAATGGCCATCACGTAGCTCCGGTGTTCGCGCAGGGCTTGGACGACCTCCTGACCCACCCGCTGGTGGGCGACTCGCGCCACCGTGGCCTGCTCGGCGCACTGGAGCTCGTTAGCAACAAGGCCACCAAGGCGGGCTTCGATGCCACGCTGGACCTGCCTGGCCGCATGGCGGCCACCAGCTACCGCAACGGCATCGTGTTCCGTGCGTTTGGCGACAACATTTTGGGCTTTGCTCCGGCGTTGACCTTCACTGAGTCCGATTTCGGCTTGATGTTTGAGCGCTTGAAAAAGACTTTGGATGACGTGCTCAACGCCCCTGAGGTGCGTGCCGCCCTGAAAGACTGACGCGGTGTAACTCCCACTCCAGCCTACGCTGACGCCGAAGCAAAATGTCTGTCACCTCTTCTTCCCTGTGCACCAGGAGACCATGATGACTGAAGCCTTCAAAATTGACCGCCTGGACCTGCGCATACTCGCGCAGTTGCAGAAAAATGGGCGGATGACCAATGTCGATCTGGCGGACGCGGTGGGCTTGTCTCCCAGCCCCTGCCTCATCCGCGTCAAGCGTCTGGAGCAGGCGGGATACATCGCTGGGTATGGCGCCCACTTGCGGCTAGAGAAGCTGGGCGACACGCTCACCGTGTTCACAGAGGTGACCCTCTCCGATCATCGCCGCGAAGACTTTGCCCGCTTTGAGACAGCCATTCGCGAGGTAGACGAAGTGCTCGAATGTCACTTGGTCAGCGGAGGCTATGACTATCTGTTGCGCTTTCTGACTCGGGGTGTAAATCACTATCAAGAAGTGATTGAAGACCTGCTTGAGCGCAATCTGGGTATCTCCAAATACTTCAGCTACATCGTCATCAAGTCGCCATTCATCAAAACACACTGTCCGATCGAACGCCTGTTTCCGCACCAGCACTAAGCAAGTCCTGCGGCTCTGAGACGCGAGACGACCCCGGTGGTTGATGCGCAGAGCCAGGACAGAGCGAATGGGCTGTCCTCAACCAAGCCATGCTGCCCGAGACGCTCCACTCCGAATAGATAGCGGCCGCAGGTTGCACTTGCTGTGAGTGACAGGCCTCACGCCAGCCGATTTCCGGCTGCCTTGCGAGGCGCTCAACGCTGACTTTTTAGCGGCGCTGTATCGAGAACAAGAACCCTCGCCAAGCTCACCCAATTCGGTACCCCATTCGATATGCCACACCTACCATCCACCACATGAATTGGCCTATGACAACGCACTACCACCCCAGCGCTGAAGCTGCGGACCGCACCGCCATTCTGCAGCCCCTGCGCATCATCGAGAGTTCGCGAAAAGTGCCGACGCACGCAGATGCCGTCGTCATTGGCGGCGGAATCATCGGTGTATTCGCGGCCTACTACATGGCTCGACGAGGCCTCTCCGTCGTGGTGCTCGAAAAGGGCAGCATCGGTGCAGAGCAATCTAGTCGCAACTGGGGCTGGTGCCGTCAGCAGAATCGCGACGCGCGCGAGCTACCGATGGCAACTCGGAGCCTCGAACTCTGGGAACAGTTCGCCGCAGAAACGGGCGAAGACACGGGGTTCAAACGTTGTGGCCTGTTCTACCTCAGCAACGATGAGGCAGAAATTGCGCGCTGGGCCCGGTGGCGCGACTTTGCAAAAACTGCGGGTGTGACCACTCATATGCTCAGTGGCCGCGAGGCCAGCGAACGCGGCCGGACCACGGGACGTACTTGGAAAGGGGGCGTATTCTCGCCCAGTGACGGCACTGCCGACCCTGGTAAAGCAGCACCTTCTGTGGCTGCGGCCTTTTTGAAACTGGGCGGTACCGTTCTTCAGAACTGCGCTGCACGCGGGATTGAGCGTGAGGCAGGGCGTGTGAGCGGTGTGGTGACTGAGGCCGGTACGATCAAGACCAACACCGTTGTCTATGCGGGTGGCGCGTGGGCATCGTCGTTCTGCCGCCAGCTAGGCATACGATTCCCGCAGGCCACAGTCCGCCAAACTATCGTGCGTGTCTCTGGCGCAGCCGAACGCCTTCCGGA
Source organism: Acidovorax sp. SRI_002 (assembly GCF_057586455.1). Classification (NCBI taxonomy): domain Bacteria; kingdom Pseudomonadati; phylum Pseudomonadota; class Betaproteobacteria; order Burkholderiales; family Comamonadaceae; genus Acidovorax; species Acidovorax sp. SRI_002. Next base: position 22,888 of record NZ_JBYCZW010000012.1, read on the forward strand.
TGCGCTGCACACTGCGCGCGTTTCCGTCACACGCCGCAGCGATGGCAGCTACAACTTGGCCATTAGCGGGCGGGGGCGGGTTGACCCTACGCCGCAGCTGCTGCGTTTTGCACCACAGTTCCTGCCCATGTTTGCCAAACGCTGGCGCAACGTTTTTCCGGGTGGTCTAGAGGGACTGCGCGGTGGTCACGAAACGCTCGCCAGGTGGCAATTGGACGCCCCGACCCCCATGGAGCGCATGCGGATCCTCAACCCCCGCCCCGATGCCGCCGCAGTGCGCCAGACCTATGAGCGTGCCATCGATTTGTTGCCTGCTCTCAACAAGACTGGTGTCGCCAGTGCCTGGGCGGGCTTTGTGGACAACACCCCCGATGGTGTCCCCGGGATCGGCGAAGTGGCTGAACTGCCTGGCTTCATTCTCGCGGCAGGCTTCTCGGGTCATGGCTTCGGTATTGGTCCCGGGGCTGGCCATCTGATCGCCGATTTGGTCACAGGTGTGGAGCCCATCTTCGACCCACGCCCATACGATCCGGCGCGTTTCCGGAATTCAGCATGGGGCAAGGTTGCGGACTTCTAATCCGGTGGATTACGCGCAGTTTCGGTGCAAGGGCCAGTGGCTAGATGAGCGAATGCGCCTGCGTTCTCCGCTGTGCCCACGCATGCACCTGCCAACACTTGAGTGAACTACATGCAGCCGAGCAGCGGCGCGGCGCCCCATCCGGAACGCGGGACCGTCAGTCTGGATTTTTGAGGTTCACCTCCAATTGGTAGCTTGCGTCGCCCGATTTGTAGGCACTGCAAGCTACCTCTTACGAGAAATCTCCTACCGTGCCCATGGCGATACGACTTTAGCCTGAGACGCTAGTTTCCAACGAACGAGTAGCGACCTCGCAGAACCAGCGCACTCCAAGTGGCAATGCATCGTCGTTGAAGTCATAGCAGGGGTGGTGCAACGCGCGCTCGCCATCGGGCCCAGGATCCGCACGGCCCTGGCCTAGCCACAGGTAGGCCCCCGGCTTACGCTGCAGCATGAAGGCAAAGTCTTCCGACGTGAACGCGGCACGCGGGGCCACCTCAGCGCAAAGGCCCACGGCGCGCGCAGCTTCCAGGGCCAGCGCTGCCTCGGCAGAGGTGTTCACAGTGGCGGGGTAGTAGCGAAGGTACTTCACCTCTACCTCGGTGCCACTGGCCAATGAAACTCCGTGCGCTGCGGCGCGCAGTGCGCCCTCAATGCGGTCCTGCGACGCTGCATCAAAACTGCGCACCGTGCCCGTGATCTGAACTTCAGCCGGCAGTACGTTGTGGCTGTGGCCTCCCTCGATTCTGGTGACAGACAACACGGCAGACTCACCGGGGTCAATGCGCCGCGCCACGATGGTGTTGAGCTGCGCAACCAACTGGCTGGCCGCCAGAATCGCGTCGGGCGTGTGGTGCGGCTGTGCTGCATGGCCGCCTTTTCCGCGCACGCTGATGTCGAACCGGTCAGCGGCGGCCATGATGGGCCCAGGGCGCGTCTGCACCTTGCCCAGTGGCAGATCGGGCCAGTTGTGCAGCGCAAACACGCGATCGCATGGAAAGCGTTCAAACAGTCCATCCTCGATCATGCGGGCAGCACCACCTTTGCCCTCCTCGGCGGGCTGAAAGATGAAATGCACAGTACCGCTCAGCCCGAGCGCCTTACGCGTACGCACCAACTGCTGGGCAGCGCCTAGCAACATGCTGGTGTGGCCATCGTGGCCGCAGCCGTGATGCTTACCTGGTGAGCGGCTTGCATAGGCGCGCTGGCCCAGCTCCAGCATAGGCAGTGCATCCATGTCCGCCCGAAGACCTACGCTTGGTACATCACTTCCGCAACTTTCGCCGCAGCGAAGTGTGCCCACAACGCCGGTTCCGCCTACACCTTCGTGCACCTCAAGACCCAAAAGCCGCAGAACATTGGCGACAATGCCCGCTGTACGCTGCTCTTCGAAAGCCAGTTCGGGGTGAGCGTGAAGGTCGCGGCGCAGCCCCATCAATTCGGGCAAAAGATCGTCCACCGGTGCGGAGATAGCCAGAAGGTTGCAGTCTTTAGATAGAGATTTCATTCTCTTGGCTCCCCCGAATAGGTTTGTGACACCAGCAGGAAGGAGCACCGATCTTGCATGGTGCTAATCGAACAGGCATCCACACCTACTTGGAGAATGCGCCCTCGATGGCACAGTATTTCTCCATCAAAAAATACCTCTTTGAAACACCATGAAGCCATAGTCCACTCCTGCAGCTAGCAATCAGTTCGCAGCCCTCCGGAGAGCGGTCTGCCGCACAAAAAATGCTGATCGAGCTTAGAAGTGAAGTGACTCTCGCGGGCACCAATCTACGTACCCGGAACAGCAGCAAGTTTCGTTTTGGTGGCCCGAATGCACACATGATTGAAGTCCTCTGACAAGAAGGCCAGACGGCGAGATCTTTTAGTAGTCTCTCGGTGCAAGTGTCGTGTTTTCGCTGCAAATCGCGTTCGCCGCTACGGGTGTTCAGAAAACGATCTGTCTACGCGAGGTCAGCATTGCAGCGGTTGCTGTCATCCGATCTGCGTCGTTGAACGCGTACTGTCGGCCAAAAAGCGGCCACTCCTGGTGGCAGTCAGTAGGCTAGGCGCTTCCAGCGCTGCGATCACAAGGCGGAGGACACCCGCTCGATGAGCCCACGCATCCACGCCTGCGCCGCGTTGGCGTCGGCCCGGCGGTGCCAGATCAGGTTAAGAACGATTTCCGGCAAGGCGACCGGCGGAGGGAAGAAGGCCAGTTCCTTGCTGGCCAGCGCATGCGACGCCACACGCTTCATGACCGTGGCGGCCAAGTCGGTGCGGGCGATGACGGCCGGCAGGGCGAACATCTGCGGCAGGGTCAGGCTCAGGGTGCGTTGCTTGCCGTGCAGCGCTAGTGCCTCGTCAACCAGCCCGTGGCGCTGGCCTTCCGGCGAAGCCAGGGCATGGGGCAGCGCGAGATAGGTTTTCAAGTTCATGCCGCGTCGTGCCGCCGGGTGGTCGCGGCGGAGAATGGTTATGAACTCATCCCGCAGGATGGGGCGCGCCAGGATGCGTTCTTCCGACTGGGTGGGCGTGACACCGATGGCCGCGTCGATGGCACCGGCATCGAGCAGACTCACCGCATGGTCCCGGTCGTGGTAGCCATGCACTTGTACGCAGATGCCCGGCGCCTCGGTGCCCAGCACCTGCATCAGCGGCGGCAACACGACGAAGGCAGCGTAGTCGGTCAGGCCCAGGTTGAAGGTCAGCCGGGCCTCCGACGGCACGAAGCCCGGTTGACGCACCAGGGCAGCCCGGATGCCGCCCAGCGCTTCCTGGATGGGCGCTGCCAGCTCGCGCGCCCGCGGTGTTGGCAATAGGCCGTCGGAGCTGCGGTGGAACAACGGGTCGCCCAACAGCAGGCGCAGCCGGGATAGGGCTGCGCTCATGGCCGGCTGGCTAACCCCCACATGCGCCGCAGCACGGGTCACATTCCGCTCAGCCATCAGTGCGTCGAAGGCCACCAGTAAATTCAAATCGACGCCATGAAAATCCATAAATCAAATAATCGTATATATCAGATATCTGTTGGACAGATTTTATCCTGGCATCAAAACTACAGGTCTTCCAAACCTGAAAGTAATAGCCATGATTACCCAAGACCTCGACATGACCGAACGCCTGCGCACCGAACGCCTGGCCGTCGAGACCCTGTACCGCGCCTTCAGCGAACAATCTCCAGACCTCGTTGACACCGTGCTCGCCCCGGACTGGGACGACATTCCGCTAGCACCCGGCCAGGAGTCCGGCCCCGCAGGCATCAAGCCCATCATCCAGAGCGTGGCCAAGGCCTTCCCCGATGTGCGCGTCGTTATCCATGACGTCATCCAGGCGCCGGGCCGCGTTGGCGTGCGCGCCGAGATCACCGGTACGCACCTGGGCGAGCTGTTCGGCATTGCCGCTACCGGCAAGAAGGTCAGCTTCCGCCTGCACGAGTTCCACACAGTCGAGAACGGCTTGGTCAAGACGACCTGGCACATGGAGGACTGGTTCGGCCTGTTCCTGCAACTCGGCCAATTCCCGCTGCAGGCCTGAGCCTAGGAGTACCCCCATGAAAGCAGCCATGATTTCCAGCTTCGGCGGACCTGATGTCATCACCACCGGCGAACTGTCGTTGCCCAGCCTGCAGCCTGACGCGGTGCACATCCGCATCGAGTCCGCAGGCCTCAACCCGCTGGACGTGAAGATGATCGCTGGCTACCTGCAGCAGGTCTTCCCGGTCAACCACCCCTACGTACCGGGCACTGACTTCAGCGGCGTCATCGTCGCCGTTGGCGCCCAAGTGCAGCACCTGCAAGTGGGCGAGCGCGTCTACGGCCGCACGTCCCCGGTCGTCGGCGGCGCCTTCGCCTCCGAATTGATGATCGCGGCCACCGAGGTTTGTCCCATCCCGGCTGACATGTCCTTTGAGCAGGCCGCATCCCTGCCTACCACCTTCGGCACCGCCCACCAGGCGCTGTTCGCTGTCGGAGAACTGGCCGCCGGCGAACGAGTGCTGGTACACGCGGCGGCCGGCGGCGTCGGCAACATGGCAGTGCAACTAGCTCGCCAAGCCGGCGCCCATGTCATCGCCACGGCCTCGGAGCGCAATGTGGAGCTGGTCAAGAGCCTGGGCGCCCACGAGGTCATCGACTACCGCACGCAAGACTTCAGCGCCCTACGGGACATAGACCTTGTGCTGGACCCGCTGGGTGGCGAGACCCTGGAAAAGTCTTGGGCGGTTTTGCGTGCGGGTGGCCGCATCGCCAGCCTAGTGGAGTTCGGCATCCAGGACCGCGACGGGAAGATCGGACGCTCGGTGTTTTTCGTCAGCGCGGCACCGACCCTCGCACTGGCCGTGGCGCACTTCCAGGCCGGTCAACTGCAGATCATCATTGACTCCGTCTACCCGCTGGCCGAAGCCCGCGCGGCGCTTGAAAAGCAGGCCACCGGCCACGCACGGGGCAAAGTGCTGATTCGCACCCCCGGCTGAACAAGGAGGTCAACCATGACAACCAAGAATCCGGAAGTGGTTTTGGTCACCGGCGCTGGCTCCGGCATCGGACGTGCCATTGCCCTGGCACTGGCGCGCGCTGGACACAAGGTGGTCGCGAGCATGCGGGAACCTGAAGGCCGCAACGCCGGGCGCAGCCTGGCTCTGCGCCAGTTGGCCGAGACGGAGGGGCTACGCCTGCAGGTACTCGAACTCGACGTGCTGTCGGAGACAGCGTGTCGCGCCGCAGTGGACGCCATCGAGGCCGAACACGGTCGGCTCGACGTGGTGGTCAACAACGCCGGCATGCTGATGACCGGCGTTACCGAAGCTTTCTCGGTGGAGCAGGTGGCCCGCATCATCGACACCAACGCTCTGTCCTGGCTGCGGGTCAACCGCGCGGTATTGCCGGTGATGCGGCGCCAGGGCCGTGGTGTACTGATGTATGTCGGCAGCACCACCTCGCGCCTGCACGAGCCCTGTATTGGCCCTTACGTGGCCAGCAAGGCTGCCGGTGATGCTTTGGCCGAAGCCATGGCGATGGAGGTCCGGCCCATGGGTATCGAGAGCATCATGCTGGTTCCGGGCGCGTTCACGCAGGGCACGGAGCATTTCGCAGATGCTCATAGTCCAGCCTATCCTGCCATCGTCCGGCAATACGGCCCCTTGGCTGAACGTCTGCAAACGCTCGGCGGCAAGCTAGACGCTATCGACGCAAAACTCGGCGGTGCACTGGATGTATCGGCCGTCGGCAGGGCGGCCGTGCATGCACTGGCCCATCCGCGCGGCAGCCGACCGTATCGCGTCACTGTGGATGGGCAGCAAAAGGGCACGGAGGCCATCGATCGCGTTTACCACGAGAAGCAAAGCGCATTTCTGCAGCGACTCGGCCTGGGAGATATGGTCCTGCCATGCGCCTAGGCACCACTCCTAAACCAACCAAATTTACAAGAAGTTCTCCATGAGCCCACCCTCCACCCGCGCCGCCATCGTGACCGGTGCGTCACGCGGCATCGGCCGTGACATCGCCTTGCGGCTGGCGCAAGACGGCCATGCCGTGGCTGTCGGCTATGCGCACGACCCGGCAAAGGCACAGGAAGTGGTAACCGCCATCGTAAACGGCGGTGGTCGTGCCCTCGCCATTCAGGCCGACGTGTCCGCGCAGGACGATGTCGAACGCCTGTTCTCAACCGCTCAATCGGCCTTCGGCCGGCTGGATGCGGTGGTCTGCAGTGCCGGCGTCATGGGTATGGCAACGGTGCGAATGGAAAACGTCGCGGATTTCGACTCCATGATGGCGGTCAACGCCCGCGGCACCTTCCTGGTGCTGGCGAAGGCTGCGGAAACGCTGGCCGAAGGCGGACGCATCGTGGCGCTCTCAAGCAGCGTCATTGCCAAGGCCTCGCCCGGCTATGGTCCATACATCGCGTCGAAGGCTGCCGTGGAAGGCTTGGTCCATGTGCTGGCCAACGAGCTGCGCGGGCGCGGCATTACCGTCAATGCCGTGGCACCTGGACCGGTCGCCACCGAGTTGTTTTTTAAGGGCAAGACCGAAGAGCAGGTGGCGATGCTGTCCAAAATGGCGCCGCTGGAGCGGCTGGGTGAACCCACAGACATCGCAGGCGCCGTCTCGTTCCTTTTGGGCCCTGACGGCGGCTGGGTGCATGGGCAGGTGCTGCGGGTAAACGGCGGATTCGCCTAAAGCCGCGCCCGTTCGCCCACTTCACTAATGTCTGCTTTGGACCGATTGCGTATGTCCAATGACAGCTGATCAACGACAGCAATCAGCCTTAGGCTGACGTAGTAGCAACCAAGTCACTGTCGAATGCAGCCGATAGTTTGCACTTACTTCTATTTTTTCAATTCTGATTCTTTGCGGCTCAGAGGGTGGTAAACAGATCACGTGCCCAGTCCCTGCGCGCCAGCGGGTCGTCAAATCTAAAGTTAAGTGGCGGAAAAACGAAAGTAGAGTGGCGTTCCGCAGCAGCCACCGCACCGCCCACCAGGTTCCGAAATCTGTAGGGCATCTTGAAACCGTCACAAATGCCCGTATCATTAGCACTCACCGCAGACGAGTGCTAACACCGCCTTGGCTGCCGGAAGTTTGGTAGCGCCTGGGCCTCCAGGCGCTGAGTACGTCAGCTTTTTACTGAAAACAGGAGCATTGCAATGAACCTTCGCCCTCTGCACGATCGCGTGATCGTCAAGCGTATCGAAAGCGAAACCACGACCGCCTCCGGCATCGTGATCCCTGACAACGCCGCTGAAAAGCCCGATCAAGGTGAAGTGCTGGCCGTCGGCCCCGGCAAGAAGAACGACAAGGGCGACGTGATCGCCCTGAACGTGAAGGTCGGTGACCGCGTTCTGTTCGGCAAGTACTCGGGCCAGACCGTCAAGGTCAACGGCGATGAGCTGCTGGTCATGAAGGAAGACGATCTGTTCGCAGTGGTCGAGAAGTAATTCTCCCGCTGATCCGCTCATCTTTTCATAGCTGCTACTGCTTACTGTATAAGCGCTAGCGGCCAATTTGAACCCAATTTTCAGGAGCTCCAAAATGGCAGCAAAAGACGTAGTTTTCGGCGGCGAAGCCCGCGCACGCATGGTTGAAGGCGTGAACATCCTGGCCAACGCGGTCAAGGTGACTCTGGGCCCCAAGGGTCGCAATGTGGTGCTGGAGCGCTCGTTCGGCGCCCCTACCGTGACCAAGGACGGTGTGTCCGTGGCCAAGGAAATCGAACTCAAGGACAAGCTGCAGAACATGGGCGCCCAGCTCGTGAAGGAAGTGGCCTCCAAGACCAGCGACAACGCTGGTGACGGCACCACCACCGCTACGGTGCTGGCACAAGCCATCGTTCGCGAAGGCTTCAAGTACGTGGCCGCTGGCATCAACCCGATGGACCTGAAGCGCGGTATCGACAAGGCTGTGACGGCCCTGGTTGCCGAGCTGAAGAAGGCTTCCAAGCCCACCACCACCTCCAAGGAAATCGCCCAAGTGGGTTCGATCTCCGCCAACTCCGACGAAACCATCGGCAAGCTGATCGCTGACGCCATGGACAAGGTTGGCAAGGAAGGCGTGATCACCGTGGAAGACGGCAAGTCGCTGGACAGCGAACTGGACGTCGTGGAAGGCATGCAGTTTGACCGCGGCTACCTGTCGCCCTACTTCATCAACAACCCCGAAAAGCAATCCGCGATTCTGGACAACCCCTTCGTGCTGCTGTTCGACAAGAAGATCAGCAACATCCGCGACCTGCTGCCTACGCTGGAGCAAGTTGCCAAGGCTGGCCGTCCCCTGCTGATCATTGCCGAAGAAGTCGAAGGCGAAGCCCTGGCTACGCTGGTGGTCAACACGATTCGCGGCATCCTGAAGGTTGTGGCTGTGAAGGCTCCAGGCTTTGGCGACCGTCGCAAGGCCATGCTGGAAGACATCGCCATCCTGACGGGCGGCAAGGTCATCGCTGAAGAAGTGGGCCTGACGCTCGAAAAGGTGACGCTGGCCGACCTGGGCCAAGCCAAGCGCATCGAAGTGGGCAAGGAAAACACCATCATCATCGACGGCGCTGGCGCTGCAGCTGACATCGAAGCCCGCGTCAAGCAAGTGCGCGTGCAGATCGAAGAAGCCACGTCCGACTACGACCGCGAAAAGCTGCAAGAGCGCGTGGCCAAGCTGGCTGGCGGCGTGGCCGTGATCAAGGTTGGCGCTGCCACCGAAGTCGAAATGAAGGAAAAGAAGGCCCGCGTGGAAGACGCACTGCACGCTACCCGTGCAGCTGTGGAAGAAGGCGTCGTGGCTGGCGGCGGCGTGGCTCTGCTGCGTGCCAAGCAAGCTGTGGGCGACTCGGTCAAGGGCGACAACGCTGACCAGGAAGCCGGTATCAAGCTGGTGCTCAAGGCCATCGAAGCGCCTCTGCGCGAAATCGTGAACAACGCTGGTGGCGAAGCCTCCGTCGTGGTGAACGCTGTGTTGGCCGGCAAGGGCAACTACGGCTTCAACGCCTCGAACGACACCTACGGCGACATGCTCGAACTGGGCATTCTGGACCCCACGAAGGTCACCCGTACTGCCCTGCAAAACGCTGCCTCCGTGGCATCGTTGCTGCTGACGACCGAAGCCATGGTTGCTGAAGCGCCCAAGGACGAGGCCGGCGCTGGCGGCGGCATGCCCGACATGGGTGGCATGGGTGGCATGGGCGGCATGGGCATGTAATGGCCGGCCGCTCCGGGTGGAACCCAGGTTCTGCCCGGTAGCCCCAAAAAAACCCCGCAGGTTGCAAAACCTGCGGGGTTTTTTCCTTGCCGGGCCGACATCCACGGGTGAATGCCGCCGGTGCAGCAGATCGCCCCGATGGGTCGGTCAGAACCTGTAGGTCGCGCTCAGCACCACATTGCGCCGTGTCGCCCACCAGCAGTCACCACGCGCCAGACAGGTGCTCATGTACTTCTTGTCGGCCAGGTTGCTGATATTGAGCGCGTAGCGCCAGTCCTGGCTGTCGTAGGCCAGCAGCGCATCCACCACACCGGCCGCCGGAACCTTCGGCCCCGTGCCGTCGCGGAACGACGACAGCCAGCGGTACCCCGCACCGGCCGAGAAGCCGCGCACGCCGCCAATGGAGAACCGGTACACGCCCCACACGGCCGCCTGGTGGCGCGGCAGGTTTTCCAGCAGCGGATCGACGTCCGTGTAGTTGTAGTGGGCGGTCAGGTCAAACGCCGTGGCCACGCGCGCCTTGTATTCCAGCTCCAGGCCCTTGTTGCGGGTCTGGCCCACCTGCAGCGAGTTGTCGGGGTTGGTCGGGTCGGCCACCTTCTGGTTCTTTTCCTTGAGGTCGTACACCGCCGCCGTGAACTGGGTGGTGCCGCCTGAGGGGGCATATTTCACGCCCACCTCGATCTGTTCGCCCTCCAGCGGCTTGAAGCGCTGGCCCGAGGCGTTGGTGCCGCTCACGGGGCTGAAGGATTCGGCATAGCTGATGTAGGGCGTCCAGCCGCCCCCCAACTGGTACATCGCACCGAGGCGTTTGGTGGTGTCGCTGGTGCGGTCATCGGACTGGCCTGCCAGGCTGTTCACAGCACGGTCGTGGCGCAGGCCGGCGATGAACATCCAGTTGCCCCACTTCATCTGGTCCTGCACATACAGGCCGCTTTGGCGCTGCACGTTCTCAGGCCGTGCGATGAGCGTCGGGTTCAGAACGTTGCCGTACACCGGGGCGTAGGCATCGATGGGCGTGTTGTACGCATCGTCGGCCTCGTTCTTGTTCTCGGTCTGCCGGTTCCAGTCCACACCCAGCAGCAGTTGGTGGCTGAGGGCGCCGGTGGTGAGGTTGCCCTGCAGGTGGGTGTCCACCGCCGCCATGCGGGTGCGCGTGACGTTCTTGCCGTAGACGCGGTCAATCAGCCGCTGGTTGACAGGGTCTGCGCCCCAGCCACCCGTGATGGTGAAGAAATCGGCATAGTGGTAGCCACCGCGGTTCTCATTGCGTGCCAGGCGCAGGTTCTGGCGCACCGCCCATGCGTCGTTGAAGCGGTGCTCGAACAGGTAGCCGAGGGATTGCCGGTCGCTGTCGTAATAGTCGCCCGGCTCGCCGATGAAGCGGTTGATGGGCAGCTGGCCATTGGGGTTGGGCAACAGCGTGCCCGACCAGGGCAGGAACTGCGCCGTGGTGCCCGTGCGGTCCTGCTGCCAGTGGGCCTGCAGCACCAGCGAGGTCGCGGCATTGGGGCGCCAGGCGAGCGAGGGCGCAATCAGGCGCCGGTCGTTCTGCACATGGTCCGTCTGCGTGCCCGCATCGCGCGCCACGGCCACAAGACGGTACGACCATTCGCCGTCCTTCGTGAGCGGGCCGGTCAGGTCGGCCTGCAGCTGCTTGCGGCTCCAGCTGCCCAGCTGCACGCCCACTTCGCGCTGCGCTTCCTGCAACGGGCGCTTGCTGACCATGTTGACCACGCCCGCCACCGTGCCCGCGCCAAACAGCATGCCCGACGGGCCGCGCAGCACTTCAATGCGCTCGAGCGTGTAGGGTTCGGCGGGGGTGGTGCTGGTGTACCAGTTGTAGTTCTGGCGCAGACCATCCAGGTACGTGTCGGGGGAGCTGCCGCGCACCCGCACACTGTCGGCGCGGCTGTCCAGGCCATAGGCGTCGCTGCGCACCCCGGCGGCATACAGCAGCGCCTCTTGGAAGGTCGTCGCACCCTGGTCCACGATCTGGTCGCGCGTGACCACGGTGACGGACTGGGGGGTTTCGGCCAGGGGCGTGTCGGTCTTGGTGGCCGTGGCCGCGTTGCGGGCACGGTAGCCGACCACCGGCGCGGTGGCCGATTCTTTCTCGGCGCTCGCGTCCACGCGCACCTCGGACAAGGTGGCTCCCACGTCCTGGGCCTGGGCCGCGACCCAGGCGGGGACGCCTCCAAAAGCCAACGCAATACCCATGTAGACTGCGGTCCGCTGATGCTGGAGTTTCATGATTTTCAAGAATAGAAATAAGAATGATTACTATTCTAAAAATCAAACCACACAAGTGCGCGTTCCAGATACAAGATGTCGTACAACAGCAACAAGTTGCGCTCGGATCGCAGTGAGATTGCTTCTATTTTTATAGCTATTTGCGCTTATCAAGAAAGCGCCAGAGCCACTTTTGACCAATATTCGCGCTGCACAAGGTTGCGGTACCTCTCTGGTACCTCGGAGCCCCCGCCACACCCCCACAAAAAAGCCCGCTGACCGTAAGACCAGCGGGCTTGGCGCGGGCGGACTCAGAGAGAGCCCGCAGCGGCGTCGCAAAGATCAGGCCTCGCTGGGCTGCACCCACCAGTAGATCAGCAGCAGCACGCCGATGCCGGTCAGCGTCAGCAGTTGCCACCAGCCCGAGCGGCCAATGTCGTGCAGTCGGCGCGCGCCCACGGCGAATGCGGGCAGCAGCAGCGCGATGGAGACGATGCCGGAGACCACGTCACCCAGGAAGCTGGCGATCACCATGACGATGATCTGGAACAGGAAAAACCACCAGAACTCGGAGCGCACGGCGCGGCCCGAGAAACCCGCGTACTGCCCCAGGCAGCTTTTGATAGCCGAAACAAAATCCATACTGAACTCCCTCTCTTTGAAACGTAAAGCCGTTGTGGCAGGGCCAAGCCCCGCGCCATGATAGGGGCGCGCAGGGCAGCAAGTCCACACGCCCAGTCACCCCACCGACTGCACCTCACTCTGCAGGCGGACCAGGGAACGACGGATGCTTCTATTCTTATAGCTATCAGCGCTTACAGGACAAGCGCTAGAGCCATTTTTTCGCCTCAGATCCTGGAAAACTCAAACGGCCTTGCGCAGCGCATGCGTCTCGCGCGCCAGCTGGGTGATGCGCGCCCAGTCGCCCGCACGCACGGCGTCGGCGGGCGTCAGCCACGAACCGCCCACGCAGCGCACATTGGGCAGCGCCAAGTAGTTGGGCGCAGTGGCCAGGCTGATGCCACCCGTGGGGCAAAAGCTGACCTGGCCAAACGGACTGGCCCAGGCCTTGAGCAGAGGGATGCCGCCCGCGGCCTCGGCCGGGAAGAGCTTGAGGAACGAGAACCCATCGGCCAGCGCGGCCATGATTTCGCTGGACGTGGCCACACCGGGCAGAAGCGGCAAATTCAGGCCCTTGCAGGCGCCGCCCACTTCGGAGGTGTAGCCAGGACTCACCGCAAAACGTGCACCGGCCTCGCTCGCGCGGCGCGCATCGTCGGCGTTGAGCACCGTGCCCACGCCCACCACGGCCTCGGGCAAATTGCGCGCAATGGCTTCGATGGCGGGCAGGCCAGCAGCGGTGCGCAGTGTGACTTCCAGCACCTTCACGCCACCGGCCAGCAGCGCCTCGGCCAGGGGCAGCGCGTCTTCCACGCGGTCGATCACGATGACGGGGATGACGGGGCCATGGCTGGCGATGTCAATGGGATTCATGGAAATACTCCTTGATGTTGGATGCCGCACGCGGCGTATGACAGGGGCGCGGCCCATACCAGTGCACCCGTGGAACTGGCTTCGCCAGGCCACTGGGTGCGTCCCCCTCCCGCGCAGCGAGAGAGGGTGAAGGCGCGCAGCGACTCAGGGGGTGCATCCTGCTACAACCATGTGCAGGCTCCTTGTTCGGCGCCGCCAGCGTGGCGGCGAAAGTTGGTGAAGAGCTCACGGCCAAAGCCGGTCGCGGGAGGGGCGGTGTAAGGCGCCAAGGGGCGTGCCGCCCAGGTGGCTTCATCGACCAGCACATCCAGCGTGCCGGCAACGGCGTCCACCCGCACGATGTCGCCGTCCAGCACCTTGGCCAGCGGGCCACCGGCCAGTGCCTCGGGCGTGACGTGGATGGCGGCGGGCACCTTGCCCGATGCGCCGCTCATGCGGCCGTCGGTGACCAGCGCCACTTTGAAGCCCTGGTTCTGCAGCACGGCCAGCGGAGGGGTGAGCTTGTGCAGCTCGGGCATGCCATTGGCCTGCGGGCCCTGAAAGCGCACCACGGCCACCATGTCCTGCTGCACCTCGCCCGCAGCAAAGGCGGCGAGCAAAGCCTCTTGCGAATCGAACACGCGCGCAGGCGCTTCGATGATGTGGCGGTCTTCGGGCACGGCCGACACCTTGATCACCGCGCGACCCAGGCGCCCTTGCAGCAGGCGCAACCCGCCGGTGGGCGAGAACGGCCGGGTCACGGGGCGCAACACGGTTTCATCGCCCGACACCGCCGGAGCGCCCTGCCCGCCTGCGGCAATGCCGCCGGTGTTCACGCTCATCACATCGGGGTGCATGAAGCCGCCGGCCAGCAGCTCGCGCAGGATCCACGCGGGGCCACCTGCGGCCTGGAACTGGTTCACGTCGGCATCGCCATTGGGGTACACGCGGGCCAGTAGCGGCACGGCGGAAGACAGCTCGTCAAAGTCCGACCAGTCGATCAGGATGCCCGCGCTGCGCGCAATGGCCACCCAGTGGATCAGATGGTTGGTGGAGCCGCCCGTGGCCAGCAAGGCCACCATGGCATTGACGATGCAGCGCTCGTCCACCACGCGTCCGATGGGCGTGAAGCGCGCACCGCGCTTGCCGATGTCGAGCACCGTGCGCACGGCCTGCCGCGTGAAGGCTTCGCGCTCTTCAGTGCCGGGCGGTGCAAAGGCCGCGCCAGGCACGTGCAAGCCCATGGCTTCCAGCAGCATCTGGTTGCTGTTGGCCGTACCGTAGAACGTGCAGGTGCCGGGGCTGTGGTACGCGGCCGATTCGGCCTTGAGCAATTCATCACGCCCCACGAGGCCCTGCGCGTACTGTTCGCGCACCTTGGATTTGTCCTTGTTCGACAGGCCCGTGCCCATGGGGCCTGCGGGCACAAACACGCAGGGCAGGTGCCCGTAGTGCAGCGCACCGATCAAAAGGCCGGGCACGATCTTGTCGCACACGCCCAGCAGCAGTGCGCCATCGAACACATCATGGGACAGCGCTACCGCAGTAGCCATGGCAATGGCATCGCGGGAGAACAGCGACAGCTCCATGCCGGGCGTGCCCTGCGTGACGCCATCGCACATGGCGGGCACACCGCCTGCAACCTGCACCGTCGCGCCGTGCTGTACAGCTTCGTCGCGCAAAACAGCGGGGTAACTCTGGTACGGCTGGTGGGCCGACAGCATGTCGTTGTAGGCCGTGACCACGCCAATGTTGGGCGCTTTTTCGACCGTAACCTTGAACTTGTCAGAGCCCGGAAGTGCCGCATAGGCATGGGCCAGATTGGCACAGCCCATGCGGTCTTGTGCGGGCTTGCGGGCGATCATGGCGTCGATGCCTGCGAGGTAAGCGCCGCGGGTGTCTGCGCTGCGCTGGACAATGCGCTCGGTCACGCGCGCTACAACTGGGTGCATGGAAGTCTCCATCGGTGGGTGGCAGGACCCCGTGCGTGGCGCCGGAGCCCGTTGTCTGAGGCCCTAGAATGTAACTCGATAACCACCCCACTTCAACCCATGTCCCTGCAAACCCTGCCCCTGCCGCCCTCCGAACTGGGCGAATCACCCTTCTGGCACCCCACGGAAAAATCCCTTTACTGGTGTGACATTCAGGGACAAGCAGTACACGCATGGCATCCTGAAAGCGGTCGCCACCGGCAATGGCGCATGCCCAGTGAGCCCGGCTGCTGCGCGCCTGCAGCGGGCGGGCGGTTGGTAATCGGGTTACGAAACGGTTTCTACCTTCTGGATACGGCGAAGGACAGTGCCGACACCAACGCCCTCACCTGCCTGGCCCTGCTGCCACCTGAGCAGCACGACACCGCTGTGCTGCGCCTGAATGATGGCCGCTGCGACACCGCAGGGCGATTCTGGGCGGGCTCCGTCATCACGCCCCGCATTGCTCCCCATGCCGCGCTGTGGTGCCTGCAGGCCGACCCGGCCAGCGCCACGGGCTACCGCGTGCGCCATATGGCAGGCGACAACTTCACCGCCAACGGCCTGGCCTTCAGCCCCGACAACCGCACGCTGTACTGGTCCAACACGCCCGAGCACCGCATTGACCGGTTTGACTTTGATGTGGCAACGGGTGAGATCACGAACCGCCGCCCCTGGGTGCAGTTTGACCGCAAGGTGGAAGGCCAGCCTTACGGCGGCAGGCCCGATGGCGCGGCGGTGGATGTGGAAGGCAACTACTGGGTGGCGATGTACGAAGGGGCGTGTGTGTTGCAACTCTCGCCATCGGGTGAGGTGCTGCAGCGCATTGCAGTGCCGGTGCAGTGCCCGACCATGGTGTGTTTTGGGGGGGAGGATTTGCGGACGCTGTACGTCACGTCGGCACGGGCCGGGAGGCCGGTGGAGGAGCAGGAGGCGAAGACTCCTGCGGGATCGCTGTTCAGCGTGCGGGTGAAGGCGAAGGGACTACCGGTGAATTTCTTCGCAGGCTGAGTGCGTGGTACGGGATCCTGCTCAGGGAGAGAGGTGCCGGGCTTCGGGTTTGGGCTCGTATCAGTCGCTATCCTTCTGTGCTCCCACCTGTCGAACGCAGCTCTAGGAGCCTACCGCCCGACCGCTTGCCGCAGGGCATGTAAAAAGTCCGAGGGATGTTCGACGTCATGTACGAAGGGCATCCCGACGCGTGAAAAAATGGTCGCTAGTTCCACCTCAGATACGTTCAAAGAGCGCTCCAGAATCGAGAGCATCGACCGCTTCGAAGTCTCATTCAGGAATTCAAACTCGAATGAAACGGCTAGTTGCATAGCTCGACTTCGGTCGTCCGGATCATTGACGTCGAGGCTAGCCAACTGTTCGCATTCGTAGTCGCTCAGGTACTCGACATCGAAATACTTGAGCCAAGAAACCACCGTCTGCTGTTGGCCGATAGCCACCATTCTCACTCACACCTCCCCCAACGCCCCCAGCACGTCAAAACACGCCCCCATGTTGTGATAGTCCACCTTCCCCGCATTGCTTTTCTCGCGGGTGGTGTTGCGGTTGTCGCGGTGCAGGATGCGAAACCACGCGCCGTGGTTGTGGTCCACAAAGTGCTCCCAGCAGTAGGCCCAGATGCGGTCGTACCACTGCCAATACCGATCGTCGCCCGTGCGCACAGCCAGAACGGCAGCGGCGGCCATGCTCTCGGCCTGCACCCAGTGGTATTTGCCGTCGTCGCAGATGCTGCCGTCAGGCGCCATGCCGTAGTACAGGCCTCCGTGCTCGGCATCCCAGCCGCGCTCTACGGCGGTATCGAACAGGCGCTGTGCACAGGGCAGGTGCCAGTCGGCGGGCAGCAAGGCATCAAGTTGCAGCAGCAGCTTGGCCCATTCGGTCTGGTGGCCGATCTGGTAGCCCCAGGGGCGGAAGATGTTGCTGCGGTCGTGGCGGTTGTAGTCCCAGTCCACCGACCAGTCGGCGTGGAAATGCTCCCACACCCAGCCTTCGGCAGCCGGGGCGCTGGCAGGGTTGGATAACGCCGCCTGCCGCTGGCAGATGCCTTGCGCCAGTTGCTCGGCACGCTCGATGTAGCGGCGCTCGCCCGTGGCGCGGAAGGCCGAGATCAGGGCCTCGCAGGCGTGCATGTTGGCGTTCTGGCCCCGGTAGCCTGTGAGCTGCCAATCGGGACTGGCCTCGTCGGCGTACAAGCCTGCGGCGGGTTGCCAGAAATGCTGTTCGGCGGTATCAAAGGCCTGGGCCAGCCACTCGCGGGCTTCGGGCACGCCAGCTTCAAAGGCGCGGGCGTAGGCCAGCATCACAAAGGCCATGCCGTAGCAGTGGCGCGTGGCGTCTTGTACGGTGGCTCGCCTTTCATTCCAGTCGATCAGCCAGGCGTAGCCGCCAGTGGCGGGGTCGAGGAACGCGGTGCGCAGAAACTGCAGCGCGTGCAACATGCCGGCCTGGTAGCGTGCCTCGCCCGTGGTGCGGTAGAGCATGGCGTGCGTGACCACAAAACGGGTAGCGCTGACCAGGTGGCGGGTGCGCGTGTCGTACACCGCGCCGTCATCCAGGAAGAAGTGGTACTGCCCGCCGCTCGCGTCGGTGGCCACGGGGTCGTAGAACGCCATGGTGTCACGCAGATGCTGGCGCAAAAAGGCTGCGGAGCGGAAGTCCGGATAGGGCGGAATCGCCATGGGGGTGTCTCCTGATGCGTTAGCTGTAGGCCAGAGACCGTGCAGGCCTCTGTCGGTGGGAGCCTGGTCTGCCGCCAGCGCTGCCCCAAAACGAGCAATGTTCCGGGAGTCAGGCCGCGCTGCGCAGAAGGCCCAGCAGGCCGGCGGTCGAGCCATCCAGCCCCGCAGCGTCGCCACTGGCCAGCCGCGCCTCAATGTCCTTGGCCAGCACCTTGCCCAGCTCCACACCCCATTGGTCAAAGCTGTTGATGCCCCACAGGCTGCCACTTACGAACACGCGGTGCTCCTGCAGCGCAATCAGCGCGCCCAGCGAGGCGGGGGTGAGCGCATCAAGCAGCAAGAAGGTGCTGGGACGGTTGCCCGGGAAGTGGCGGTGCCCATCTTCCCCTTCCTTGCCCACCATCAGCGCCTGGGCCTGCGCCAGGGCGTTGGCCAGCAGCTTGTTGTGATGGCCCGGGAGTGGGTGGGTGGGCTGGCGCACGGCGATGAGTTCCAGCGGCAGCACGTCGGTGCCTTGGTGCAACATCTGAAAAAAAGCGTGTTGGCCGTTGGTGCCCGGCTCGCCCCACAGCAGGGGCGACGTGGCATAGGGCAGCGGCTGGCCGTCCAGCCCCACGCGCTTGCCGTTGCTCTCCATCTCCAGTTGCTGCAGATAGGCCGGCAGGCGGCGCAATGCGGCATGGTAGGGCGCAATGCAGCGGCTGGTGAAGCCATGGAAGTTGCGGTACCAGATGTCCAGCAGGCCCAGCCGCACCGGCAGGTTCTGCGCCAGCGGCGCTGTGCGGAAATGCTCGTCCATGGCATGGGCACCGGCCAGCAGGTCGCGAAAGCCCGCCGAGCCAATCGCAATCGCGATCGGCAGGCCAATGGCGGACCAGAGCGAATAGCGCCCACCCACCCAGTCCCAGAAGCCGAAGGTGGTGGTGATGCCCAGCGCCTGCGCGGCATCGACATTGGTGGTCAGTGCCGCAAAGTGGCGCCCCACATCCTGACCGCCTTGCGCCGCAAACCAGGCCAGCGCCGAGCGCGCGTTGGTCATGGTCTCTGCCGTGGTGAAGGTCTTGGAGGCGATGAGGAACAGCGTGCTCTCGGGCTTGAGCGTGCGCAGTGTGGTGTGCAGCTCATGCCCGTCCACGTTGGAGACAAAGTGCAGCCGCTTGCCCGGTGCACGGAACTGCTCCAGCGCCAGCACGGCCATGTGCGGGCCCAGGTCCGAGCCGCCGATGCCGATGTTCACCACATCGGTGATGGACTCATGAGCACGCACCGTGTCGGCATATGCCAGCATGGCATCCAGCGTAGTGTGCACCTGGGCCAGCTTGTGTGCAATGTCTGGCCCGTCGCCGGGCAACGCCAGGCCCCGGGGGCGGCGCAGCAGCGTGTGCAGCACGGCGCGGCCTTCGGTGCTGTTGATGGGCTGGCCGCCGAACATGGCGTCGCGGTGCCGGGTGAGTCCACTGGCACGGGCCATGTCCAGCAGCAGCGCTTCGGTGGTGGCGTCCCACAGGTTCTTGGAAAGGTCCGCAAACACCTCGGGCGCATGCTGGCTGAAGTGCTCAAAGCGCTGCGCATCGCTGGCAAAGGCCTTCCGCAGGTCCAGACGGCTGCCATCTGCGGAGAACGCGGCCTGCAACTGAGGCCACTGCGGAGTTTGGTCGCAACGGAGGGAGGACATGGTGAATTCAGGATGTGGGGAGGTGAAAACCGGCGAGATAGTAACTTGATTACACAGTTTATCTAATAATTTCTGCGCACGAACTGTCAAAAAACGTTTTACAGCCTCTACAGCTACACAATTCAATGTAACGAGATTACAATTTCCAGCCTCAGACGCACAACAACACCCTGATACGGAGACCCCATGAGTTTTGACCTTGTCCTGTTTGGTGGAACAGGTGACCTGGCTTGGCGCAAGCTCATGCCCGCATTGTTTCAGGCGTTCCGGCACGGAACGCTGCCCGAGGGGGGTCGAATCATTGCCGTGGCGCGTGACGAGTTGAGCCACGAACAATACCGCAGCCTGATAAAGGCGCGGTTTGACAGCGTGGAACTGGCCAAGCGCCCCACCCCGGACGAGTTCGAACGCTTTGGTGCGCTGCTGCACTACCTGCGCATGGATCTGTCCAAAACAGAGGACTACACCAAGCTGGCCGCCATGCTGCATGAACGCGGCGCCGACTCGGTGGTGATGTATGTGGCCACCGCGCCCAGCCTGTTCACCAACGTGTGCGAGCAGATCGCCGCCGTGGGCCTGAACGGCCCCACTACCCGCGTGGTGCTGGAAAAACCGCTGGGCCACGACCTCCAATCGAACCAGGCCATCAACGACACGCTGCGCCGCGTGCTCAAGGAAGAGCAGGTCTTTCGCATCGACCACTACCTGGGCAAGCCCTCGGTGCAGAACCTGTTTGCCATGCGCTTTGGCAACGCACTGTTCGAGCCCCTGTGGCGGCGCGAAACCATTGCCAACATCCAGATCACCATTGCCGAAGAACTGGGCGTGGAAACGCGCGGCGCGTTCTATGACCAGACCGGCGCCCTGCGTGACATGGTGCAGAACCACGCGCTGCAACTGCTGTGCGCCATCGGCATGGAGCCGCCCATCAACTCCAGCGCCAACGCCATCCGCGATGAAAAGCTCAAGGTGCTGCAATCGCTCAAGCCATGGAGCATGGAGACCATCGGCCAGCACGTGATTCGCGGTCAGTACGCTGCGGGCAACGTGCACGGCGCGCAAGTGCCCGGCTACGCGCAGGAAAAAGGCGTGGCCCCCGGCAGCACCACCGAAACCTTTGTCGCGCTGCGCACCGAGATCAGCAACTGGCGCTGGGCCGGAGTGCCGTTCTACATTCGCACCGGCAAGCGCCTCGCCGGGCGCGATGCGCACATCGTCGTCAACTTCCGCCCGGTGCCGCACCCCATCTTCAAGACCCCGGTGGGCGCCGCCAACCGCCTGGTGATCAACCTGCAGCCCAAGGACGGGCTGGAGCTGCACCTGCTGGCCCAAGGCGCCGCCCAGCACCAGACGGAGCCCGCGCTGTCGCAGGTGCACCTGAACCTGGACTTCGACCAGCGCTTTGGCACCGAGCGCGTGGGCGCCTACGAACGCCTGCTGCTCGACGTGATTGCAGGCCGCCTGAACCTGTTTGTGCGCAGCGACGAGCAGGAAGAAGCCTGGCGCTGGGTCGAGCCCATCCTGCAGCACTGGAAGAACGACCCCGTGGGGCCGCGCCCGTACACGGCGGGCAGCTGGGGGCCTAGCTCGGCCAGCGCGATGATTGCGAGGGATGGGTATTGCTGGAGCGAGGAGATGTGAGCGGCAGGTGGTAGCCTCTAACGCTCCACCGGTTCCCGAATAACCCAGACTCACGGCCATGCTCACGAAGCGAAAGCTACTACCCGTCCTCCTGAGCATTCCGTTGATCGGAGCGCTAGCTTTCCTTGCACCGTCAGGTCCTGAAGGTTGGAAATCTGCCTGCGGATGCATCCCTACGGACTGGGGTTTTGTGAGTTTCCTGTCGCTGGAGACGGAAGGGTCACCTCTCTCAGCTTCTGTGGATCTCGACAAGCTGGACAACGCGATGGTTGTCTCTGGCTTCCTGCGCAAAATTCCTATTGGCTCTAGCCTGCAAGAAGTCAAAGAAACCAGCAGATTCATGGAATCCACCTGCGAAGAGGTCAATTCCCGCCTCTATCGGTGCGACTACTGGCTTCAGTTCAAACGCACCTCAGCACGAGGTTACTCCGTGTGGTTTCACCTCTCTGAGACCCAGCAGCTGGGATCGCTCGAAGCCAAGGCAGTGACGAAAGAAACAAAAAAGGCGTTGTGATTCGCGCAGGAAGCTCAGTCAGCCCCAGCAGTCTGTCTATCGATTCCCCCCACCAACTCAATCGGCAACCCATCAGGGTCGGCAAAAAAGGTGAACAACGCGCCGGTAAACGGATCGACCCGCACCGGCTCGACCGCCACGCCATGCGCTACCAGCGTGCCCACGCTGGCCTCCATATCGGCTACGCGCAACGCCAGATGGCGCAGGCCACAGGCCTCGGGGTACGACGGGCGCTTGGGTGGATGGGGGAAGGAAAAAAGCTCCACCTGCGTTCCATCGGGTAACTGCAGGTCCAGCTTGTACGACTGCCGCTCCGCCCGAAAGACTTCGTGCACCACCCGCAGGCCGAGCACCTCGGTGTAGAAGCGGCGCGAGCGGACATAGTCGCTGGCGATGATGGCCACATGGTGCACACCGCTGACCTGTAGCGCAGGCCCCGGCGCGGGCGGTGCGGCAACTTCGCTGCTCATCCTTCAGAGCCGGCAATATCGAGCGCACGCGAAGCTCCATACAGCGCAGGCGTGGCGCTCGGGTCGATGATCCAGCAGGGGATGGACGCGAGGTAGGGCTGAAAGCGTCCCTTGGACTCGAACCGTGCGCGGAACGAGGATTTGTCGAACCACGTGCCCAGGCGCGGCACCATGCCGCCGCCAATGAACACGCCGCCGCGCGCGCCCAGGGTAAGGGCCAGGTTACCCGCCACGCTACCCAGAAAGCCGCAGAACAGGTCCAGCGCCTCCAGCGCCAAGGCGTCGTTGGACTGCAGTGCCAGCTCGGTCACTTCGGCGGCCGAACTGATCTCCTTGCCGCCGCGCTGGGCCAGCCTGCGCAGCGCATGGTACAGGTCCACCAGCCCCGCACCCGATACCGCGCGCTCTGCGGACACATGGCCATAGCGTTCTTGCAGGATGGCCAGCACGTCGAATTCGCGCTGCGTCTGCGCGGCCAGCGAAACGTGCCCACCCTCGCCCGACAGGGGCACGCCGTTGCTGGACCCCGGCGGGAAGACCAGACCCGACACGCCCAGGCCCGTGCCCGGGCCCAGCAGCGCGATGGCGGCGCCCGGCACGGCCTCGCCACCGCCCACGGGGCGCAGCAGGTCGGGCGTCAGCAGGGGCAGCGCCAGCGCCAGCGCGGTGAAGTCGTTGATGACCACCAGGCGCTCAAAACCAAACGCCTCGCGCACCGCGCGCTGCGAGAAGCTCCAGCTGTGGTTGGTCATGCGGATGGCGTCGCCCGTGACGGGGTTGGCAATGCCAAACGCCGCCTCGCGCGGGGTGGGTACGCCCACTTCTGTCAGATAGGCCGCCAGCGCAGCATCCACGGTGGGGAACTGCGCGCAGGGCAACACGCGCGTGTCGTGCAAGGGGCCGCCCGGTTCGTTCTGCCAGGCCAGTCGGATATTGGTGCCGCCGATGTCGGCAAGGAGGCGCTGAGGGTGCATGGGAAAAAGATGAAAACCAAAGGTCACACGCCCCCGTTGCCCTGTGGCAGACGGCGGACTGCGGATCGCCAACGCTATTATTTATATAGCTTTTGACGCTTGATAGATAAGCGCTAGAGCCTCTTTTTACCTGAATTACCGCTTCAGGCAAAGACCAAAGCCCCTTCTCGCAGCGACCCAGGGGCGGGGCTCCCAACCGCTCAGCCTGTCAATCGATCTTCGGACTTGGCGTCGAACCAGTGGGCGTTGGCGGGCTCTACCGCCAGGCCCACGGCGTCGCCGGGCTGCACACGGGTCTGCGCATCGGTGCGCAGCGTGACGCTGCCTGCGGCGGTGTCCACCATCACATAGGTGTCGGGGCCCGTGGGCTCCACCACGCTGACCCGCCCGCGCCAGGGGGCAGTCTCCTGCATCACCAGGTGCTCAGGGCGCACGCCCAGCAGCACTTCGTTGGAACCGCTTTGTGGGGGGGATGGAGGTGCCAGGTTCAACGCCGCGCCCTGGATGCCAAACTGCCCGCCTGTGACCGCGCCACGCAGCAGGTTCATGGTGGGCGAGCCGATGAAGGTGGCCACGTAGGTATTGGCCGGGCGGTTGTAGATCTCGTCGGGCGTGCCCAGCTGCTGCACCACGCCGCCCTTCATCACCGCGATGCGCGAACCCAGGGTCATGGCTTCGACCTGATCATGCGTCACGTACACGCTGGTGATGCCGCTGGCCTGGTGCAGGCGCTTGATCTCGGCGCGCATCTCCACGCGCAGCTTGGCGTCGAGGTTGGACAGCGGTTCGTCAAACAAGAAGAGCTGCGGCTGGCGCGCCAGGGCCCGGCCCATGGCCACGCGCTGGCGCTGGCCGCCCGAGAGCTGGCTGGGGCGGCGGTCGAGCAGGTGACTGATCTGCAGCATGGCTGCGACTTCGTCGATGCGCTTTTGGCGCTCTGGCTTGGGCATCTTGCGCATCTCCAGCGCAAAGCCAATGTTGTCGGCCACGGAGAGCGTGGGGTACAGCGCGTAGCTCTGGAACACCATGGCGATGTCACGGTCGCGCGGGGGCATGCCCACCACGTTCTTGCCACCGATGCGGATCTCGCCTTCGGTGGGCTCGTCCAGGCCCGCAATGATGTTGAGCAACGTGGATTTGCCGCAGCCCGAGGGGCCGACCAGGATCAGGAACTCGCCCGGTGCCACGTGGATGTCGATCTTGCGCAGCACTTCCACGCTCTTGTCACCCTTGCCAAAGCGCTTGTTGATGCCCGCGATGTCCAATGAAGACGCCATGATTTTCCTTAACCTTTCACCGCGCCAGCCGTCAGGCCGCGCACAAAAAACTTGCCTGCGAGAACATAGATCACCATGGTGGGCAAGCCTGCGATGATCGCGGCCGCCATGTCCACGTTGTAGGCCTTCACACTGCTGCTGGTGTTGGCCAGGTTGTTCAGGCCCACCGTCACGGGCTTCGAGTCGGTGCCCGAGAACACCACGCCAAACAGGAAGTCGTTCCAGATGTTGGTGAACTGCCAGATCAGCGTGACCATGATGATGGGCGTGGACAGCGGCAGCACGATGCGCCAGAAGATCTGGAAGAAGCTGGCGCCATCCATGCGCGCCGCGTTCACCAGCTCCTTCGGGATCGCCGCGTAGTAGTTGCGAAAGAACAGCGTGGTGCCCGCCAGCCCCGCCAGGCAGTGCACCAGCACCAGCCCGGTGATGGAGCTCGAAAGCCCCAGCCATCCCAGCACCTGGCTCATGGGCAGCAGCACCACCTGGAACGGCATGAACACGCCAAACAGCAGCATGCCGAACAGCGCATCGCTGCCGCGAAACTTCCACAGGCTCAGCACATAACCATTGAGCGCACCCCACACGGTGGAGATCATCACGGCCGGCACGGCCATGGCCACCGAATTCCAGAAGAACGGGCGCAGGCCATTGCAGTCCACGCCCGTGCACGCGCTGGACCAGGCCGTGCCCCAGGCTGCCCCGTTCAGCGCAGCGGGCAGCGCCAGCAGCGAGGTGCTGCGGATCTCCTCGGCATCCTTGAACGAGGTGACGAGCATGGCGTACAGCGGCAGCAGGAAGAACGCGGTGGCCAGGGCCAGCACGGCATAGACCAGCAAGCGGCCAAGCGATGGAAAGAGGGAGGGCTTAGCGGTCATGGGGCTTGGTCCGCAGTTCGCTGTAAAGGTAAGGGATGACCAGTGCCGCCACGGTGGCCAGCATCATGGTGGCACTGGCGGCGCCCAGGCCGATCTGGCCGCGCGAGAACGACATGGTGTACATGAACGTTGCGGGCACGTCGGTGGAAAAACCAGGGCCACCGGCGGTGAGCGCCATCACCAGGTCAAAGCTCTTGATCGCCAGGTGCGACAGCACCATGACCGTGGAGAAGAACACGGGCCGCAGTGCTGGCAGCACGATGCGCCAGTAGATGCGTGGCAAGGATGCACCATCGACCTGCGCGGCCTTGATGATGCTGTCGTCGATGCCCCGCAGGCCCGCCAGGAACAGCGCCATCGCAAAACCAGCGCTTTGCCAAATGCCTGCAATCACCACGCAGTAGATGGCCATCTCGGTGTCCACCAGCCAGCCAAACTCAAAATTCGGAAAGCCCCAGTCGCGCACCATTTTTTCGATGCCCAGGCCCGGGTTGAGCAGCCACTTCCAGGCCGTTCCCGTGACCACAAACGACAGGGCCATGGGGTACAGGTAAATGGTGCGCAGCGCGCCCTCAGCGCGAATCTTCTGGTCCAGCAACACGGCCAGCACGACGCCGATGGCCAGGGACCCGCCCACGTAGCCCACGCCGAAGATGCCGAGGTTCTTGAGCGCGACCCACCAGCGGTCCATCTCCCAGAGTTTTTCGTACTGCGCGAGGCCCACCCACTCGTAGTTGGGGAGCATGCGCGATGCGGAGAGGCTCAGCACGCCATTCCAGACCATCAGGCCATAGATGAAGGCAAAGCCCAGTACAAAAGCCGGTGTCACGACCAGCTTGGGCAGCCATGTTTCAAAGGTGTTTTTGCTCATGGCCACGGTATGTGTTTGTCATCGTCCTGCATGTAAAAAAAGCGGGGGACACGCAGGAGTGCCCCCCAAATGAACAAAGTAACCTCTGACTAACTCGCTAACTCACTACCTACTCAACGGATCACCACCACACCTCGTACTGCACGCCCACCAGCGTGCGCGAGGTCTTGCCATTGGCGCCAAAGGTTGCGGCATTGGCCAGTGCCGCTGCCTGGTTCCAGTTGGCCTTGGTCACGTACAGACGCAACTCGGGACGTGACCAGAAGTCTTCCGACAGGGCCAAGGCGCCCGCCAGCGTGACCTTGGACAGGCGCTGGTCAGCACCAGTGCCCTTGCGGGTGGTGGTGGACAGTTCCACCAGGCCCTTGAAGTTCTTGGTGAACGCATAGGAGCCACGGCCGCCCAGCGAGAAGTCCTTGGTCTCCACGCCCGTCAGATCAGCCTTGTTGGTCTGGTAGCCAATGAGGGCCTGACCACCAAACGGGCCGCTTTGCCAATTGATGGAGTCGGCGATGCGGGTGGCGCGCTTGCCAGCGCTGGTGCCCTCGATGGCCTCGAACTCTCCGTCGATGCGCGCATGGCCCCGCGATGTTTGCAGGTACAGCGTGTTGGTGATGCTGGGCAGCAGGAATTCCTTTTGCGTGTGCATGAAGGAGATGCCCGAGCCCGAACCGCCATTGACCTGGCCCTTGCCCCCCACCGCCGTCAGCAGCACCCGCAGCTTGCCGCCCGGGTTGGTGTTGATCTCCGACAGGTCGGCGTTGATGCGGTGTGCCTTCACGTTGTTGGGCAGGCCACCGTCGAACTTGTCGCCGGTGAACACGCCCAGGCCCAGCTTCATGCCGCCGACGGGCACGTCGGTCACACCGGCGCCGATGTTGTCGCCGTAGTTCAGCAGGAAGTAGTCGACGATGTGCACATCCTGGATCCGCAGGCGGCGCTGGCCGACCCAGAACTTGGCTTCGGGTGAGAACGAGAAGCCGCTCATTTCTACAAACGCCTGTTCGGTGCTGATGTCGCCACTGCCCCACTTGGCGGGCATGTAGTTGACCTTCCACTTGACACCGCCGGCTTCAAAACCGCGTGCAAAGTTGACTTCGATGCCGTTGTCACCCTCGTTGCCCAGGCGGTATTTCTGCAGCTCGCCACCCAGCGAAAGGTTGCCCTTCACGCCGTCGGAGTGGTTGAACACCGGGCCGCCCCGCGAGTAACCGTTGAACTCAAAGCCTGCTACATCCATAGCAAAGGCGCCATTCGCGCATGCGGCGGCCAAAGCCACCGCCGTAAGGCGGTTTCTTGTCTTCATGATGGGATCCCTCTGGGGTTGGTTTTAGTGCGTGTGTGCGCGTGTGTCTTGCACGGCTTACTTGGTTTTCGCGGCGGCCGCGATCTTCTTCATGGCATCGGCGACGCTGACCTTGTCGTCGTTCCAGAACTGGCTGACCACGTCCTTGATGGCGCCTTCGGTGGCCGGGGCAATTGCCATGCCGTGGGCCGCGCTGGGCACCAGGCCGCCGCTCTTGGCGGTGTCCACGAAGTCCTTGGCCGAGGCCTTGGCGCAGTCGTCAAACTTGTCCATGGGCTGGCCCGCACGCACGGGGATGGAGCCCTTGTTCAGGTTGAACACTTCCTGGAAAGCCGGGCTCATGATGGCGCTGGCGAGGTCGCTCTGCGCCTTTTGTGCGGCAGCATCCTTCAGCTTGAACAGAATGAACGAATCGACGTTGAAGGTGAACGCGTTGGCCGAGCCCGGTGCAGCAGCACACAGGAAGTCCTTGCCCGGCGCCTTGCCTGCGGCCAGGAACTCGCCCTTGGCCCAGTCGCCCATCAGCTGAAAGCCTGCCTTGCCCTGGATCAGCATGGCCGTGGCCAGGTTCCAGTCGCGGCCAGGGGCGCCGGGGTCGGTGTAGCCCTTGATGCGGCGGAAGGTCTCCAGCGACTTCTTCATGGTGTCGCTGTTGATGGCCTTGTCGTCAAGCTTGACCAAGGCGTCCTGGTAGAACTTGGGGCCACCCACGCCGAGCACCACCGATTCAAACGTGGTGAAGTCCTGCCAGTTCTGGCCACCGTGGGCCACGGGCACCAGGCCTGCGGCCTTGAGCTTGTCGGCTGCCGCAAAGAACTCGTCCCAGGTCTTGGGCATGGCGGCCACGCCAGCCTTCTTCAGGGCCTCGGAACTGCCCCACATCCAGTTCACACGGTGCACGTTGACCGGGGCGGCCACATAAGCGCCCTTGTACTTCATGACATCGGCGACCACCTTGGGCAGCAGGTCATCCCATTTTTCAGCCTTGGCCAGGGTGTCCATGTTGGCCAGCACGCCTTCGGACGCCCACTCCTGAATGGCCGGGCCCTTGGTCTGCGCAGCCGACGGTGGGTTGCCCGAGATCACGCGGCTCTTGAGCACGGTCATGGCGCTGTCGCCACCGCCACCGGCCACGGCAAAGTCGCGCCAGGTGTGGCCCTTGCCCTGCATGATCTTCTTGAGCTCGGCCACCGACTTGGCTTCGCCGCCCGAAGTCCAGTAGTGCAGGACCTCCACCTCCCCCGCGCTGGCCGACGTCGCTGCCGCCAGGCCCACCGCCACTGCGGCGATTTTTGTCATCTTCCACATACCCGTGTCTCCTCGATGTTTGAATCCGTTGGTGCGCCGCAATCCGGTGCTGTTCAGCGCAGTCGGTACTTTAATTACAATAATTAATGAACATATCAGGGCTTTCCCGGGTGTGGGTTACATACCAACGCCATTGGCCCGTTATTGAATTACCAACCGCTGCGGGTGCAAGCATTGCCATGCTGCAGGAGCCGCTGGCGGGGTGCTTTGTTATGCTCAATCCCATGGCCACGATACTGATTGTTGAAGATGATGCCCTGCTGCTGGACGCGCTGACTGGCCAGCTCCAGCAGCTGGAATTCGGCGTGCACACGGCCTCCAGTGTGGCCGAGGCCACCACGCTGCTGCAGTCGCAGGCGGTGGACGGCATCATCCTGGACCTGGGCCTGCCCGGCGCCGACGGCATGGAGCTTCTGACCTGGGCGCGCACCCACATTGCCGGCCTGCCCGTGCTGATTCTGACCGCGCGCGATGGCGTGGAAGACCGCGTGCTGGGTCTCAATGCCGGGGCTGACGACTACATCACCAAGCCCTTCAACATGCAGGAGCTGCAGGCCCGCCTGCAGGCCATGCTGCGCCGTGCGCGCCAGCCCGCCTTTACCCAGGCCAGCAGCGCCGCAGGGGGCGCCAGCACCACCATCGGCCCGCTGGTGCTGGACCACGCCAGCCATTCGGCGGCGCTCAATGGCGACCTGCTCGACCTGACCCAGCGCGAATGGGAGCTGCTGGAGTTGCTGGTCAACCGCTGTGGCGAAGTCGTCACGCGCGACGATGTGCTGGCCGCCTGGCGCGCCAGCCCCCCGGAGCCCGGACAAACCGCCGCGCCCCCGCTCAACTCCAACGCGCTGGAGGTGTATGTGCACCGCCTGCGCAAGAAGCTCGACACCTCGCCGCTGGCCATCCGCAACATCCGGGGGCTGGGGTACATGCTGAACAGGCCGTAGATGGAACACCCCCCTGAGTCGCTGCGCGCCTTCCCCCCGCTCTCGCTTCGCTGCGCTACGCGGGCAGGAGGACGATGCCCTCGCTGCGGGGCGGCCCTTGCTCGGCATCCCTCGCGGGGGCCGCGCCAGTGGCTGGCATCGGGGGTCCCACTGATCTCCGCAGGCCCAGGCCACTGACATGCGCCACGTACCGGGGGTTTCTCTTCAACGCAAGCTGCTGCTGTGGCTGTTGCTGCCGCAGCTGGTGTTGTGGCTGTCTGGCGGGTTTCTGGCGTGGCGCATTGCGCTGCAGAACGGCGAGAAGGGCATTGACCAGACGCTGACGCAGTCGGTGCGAGCGCTCGCGCGGCAGATCAAGCCGATCGGGGACGGGTTGCTGGTGGACTTTCCCAAGGCCGCGCAGGACATCCTGGAGCAGGACCCGGCCGACCGCATCACCTACATGGTCTCGTCCCCGCCCGGCCGCTTTCTGCTGGGCAATGCCCAGTTGCCCCCGCCGCCGCCCGTGGAGGTGCGCGTAGGCGACCCCTACCTGTACCACGCCCGCGTGGACGACCGCCCCGTGCGCGTGGCGCTGCTGGACGTGGACTACGGCACACCCCAGACGCGCCAGACCCTGCGCGTGCAGGTGGCGCAGAGCCTCACCGTGCGCGAGCGCATCGCGCAGGAGCTGCTGGAGCAGATGGTGTTCCCCATGGGGCTGATGGGCCTGGCGCTGAGCGCCGTGGTGTATGCGGGCGTGCTGCGCGGCCTGCAGCCCTTGAAGCGCCTGGAGGCCCAGATCGAGCGCGCCGGCGCCCTGCCGCAGGCTGGCACCACACCGCTGCCCCCCATCGAGCTGACCTCGGCTCCGCAGGAGGTGCATTCGCTGGCCAGCACCATCAACCGGCTGCTGGAGACCGTGGCGCGCGGCCAGCAAAAGGAAAAGCGCTTTCTCAACGACGCTGCGCACCAACTGCGCACCCCGCTGGCCGGGCTCATCGGCCAGACCGAGCTGGCCCTGCACGAAAGCCATGAGCCCGCCGTGCAGGAACGCCTGCAAAAGGTGCTTTCGGCCGCCCAGCGCAGCGCCCACTTGGTGCACCAGTTGCTGCAGCTGGCGCGCTCCGAATCGAACGTGGAGATGCAGGCCATCGACCTGGCCTGCCTGGCCCGCGAAGTCGCTCGCGAATGGGCAGCCCGCGCCCTGGCGCAAGGCATGGACCTGGGCTACGAGGGTGACGACAGCCTGCCCGTGCAAGGCCACCCGGTGCTGCTGCGCGAAGCGCTCAACAACCTCATCGACAACGCACTGCACTACGCAGGCCCCGGCGCCACGGTGACAGTGCGTGTGGGCCACGAGGAGCCCGGGCGCTGGGCCTTGCTGCTGGTGGAGGACGACGGGCCGGGCGTGCCAGCCGAACACCTGGGCGATCTGTTTGCGCGCTTCTGGCGCGGGTCGGACAAGGCGGGAGGGTGTGGGCTCGGGCTGTCGATCGTGGAGGAGATCGCGCTGCGGCATGGCGGCCGGACGGTGGCGGAGGGGGTGGTGCCGAGGGGGTTGCGGGTGGGGATGCGGCTGCCTGCGGGGTGAATTTTTGGTTTTTTTGGGGTCTGGCGCTTGGTGGATAAGCACTGACAGCTATTGTTTTAATAGTTGCAGGGTTTCTTCTGCCCGTTCGGGCTGAGCTTGTCGAAGCCTGGGCACGCTCGTTCGCTGATCTGTGCGGCGTGCCTGGATTGAGGGCGGAGGCCGGGAGT
>NZ_JBYCZW010000013.1:0-27570 GCF_057586455.1 Acidovorax sp. SRI_002
GCGGGAGGTACTGCGGTCGTTGTCACGGCTGCAGCCCGATGCTGAAAGCAAAAAGCCGAGGCCCCGTGAGGGGCCTCGGCTTTTTTCTGCCCTGCCAATCGTGAAGAGATTGACAATGGCACAGTCACCGGCCCAGAACACCTCAATGGCTTCCAGCTACCGCTCCATCGACCATGTCATGCTGCGCCTTCACGCAGCCGAGCCTTTGTTTCAGCTCTTCAGCGAGACCTTCGGGTTGCCCGTGGCCTGGCCCTTGCAACGCACTGATTTCGCCACGTATGGCTGGGTCCATCTGGGCAACACTGACCTCGAATTGTGGGCAGCGACCGCCAACGGCGATCTTCCCGACCATGCGCAACCGCCCTTGATCCACGGTTTTGCTCTGGAGCCTGCTTCGCCCTTGGCCGAAAGTCTGGAGCACGCGATGGAGGCAGGCATCACTTGCAAGCCTCCCCGCGCCTTCCAGTCCGAGAACAGCCGGGGCGAAAGCGTCACCAATTTCACCAATTCCGTGCTGCTTGAGCTTTCCGCTCCAAGCTGTTGTGTGTTCTTTTGCGAGTGGGATCGGCGTGCGGCCCTCTACCCCTGGCCCGAAACCGCAACGCCGGTAGAACGCCGCGCGCAGCATCGGCAGGCCCTGCAGGACAGCGGGGGCGGCCCCCTGGGAATCACCGGACTGCATGCCCTGCGCATGGGCACCCCGGATGTGCAAACACACCAGCACCGTTGGCGGGCACTCACAGGCTCGCAGCCTGGCCATCCCATTGCAGTCATGCCGGATGTCTGTCTGGAGCTGGTTCCAGGAGACCACTTGCTGATTGAATCGCTGTCGCTGAGCGTGCGCTCACTATCTATAGCGCGTGCCTTTCTGAGCAGCCGGCATTTGCTCCAGGCGGACAGCGGCGATGTGCTTTCCATGGCGTGTGAAGGGCTGCAACTTCACCTGCTGGAAACGTCCCCCGCCTTGCCTTAGTGCAGACTTCCATGACCGCTTGCTGTTTTGCAGCAGGCGGGCATAAAAAAACCCGGCCAAGCCGGGTTTTGGGGCAGATCCACCAAGATCTGAATCACTTCTTCTGGCGGAACTTGCGAAGCGCAGCAATCTGCGCCGCCATCACGGCCAGTTCGGACTGGGCCTTGGCCAGGTCGATTTCGCTCTTGGCATTCTTGAGCGCTTCCTCGGCGGAGGCCTTGGCGGCGTTGGCCTTCTCGTCGTCCAGATCCTTGCCACGGATGGCGGTATCGGACAACACAGTCACGCAATTGGGCTGCACTTCCAGAATGCCACCGGCCACGAAGACAAACTCTTCGGAACCGTCAGCCATTTCGATGCGCACCGAGCCCGGCTTGATACGGGTGATCAGCGGGGTGTGGCGGGGATAGATGCCCAACTCGCCAGCTTCGCCAGGCAGCGCCACGAAACGCGCTTCACCGGAGAAGATGGACTCTTCGGCACTGACCACATCAACGTGGATGGTGTTCATCATTGCTCCTAGGAAAAGGTGGGTTGCTTGATTGCTGAAGGCCGAGCGGCGGTAGGCTGCTCAGCCGCCGGGCAATCAGGCCACCTTCTTGGCCTTTTCGAAGGCTTCGTCAATGGTGCCCACCATGTAGAACGCCTGTTCTGGCAGGTGATCGCATTCGCCGTTCACGATCATCTTGAAACCACGGATGGTTTCCGACAGTGGAACGTACTTGCCTGGCGAGCCCGTGAACACTTCGGCCACGTGGAAAGGCTGCGACAGGAAACGCTGGATCTTGCGCGCGCGGGCCACGGCCAGCTTGTCTTCAGGTGCCAGTTCGTCCATGCCCAGAATGGCGATGATGTCGCGCAGTTCCTTGTAGCGCTGCAGCGTGCCTTGCACCGCACGGGCCGTAGCGTAGTGGTCTTCGCCCACGACGTTCGGGTCCAGCTGGCGGCTGGTGGAGTCCAGAGGATCCACGGCAGGGTAGATACCCAGCGAGGCGATGTCACGCGAAAGCACCACGGTGGAGTCCAAGTGGGCGAACGTCGTGGCAGGCGATGGGTCGGTCAAGTCATCGGCAGGCACGTACACGGCCTGGATGGAGGTGATCGAGCCGACCTTGGTCGACGTAATACGCTCTTGCAGACGGCCCATTTCTTCGGCCAGCGTAGGCTGGTAGCCCACGGCGGAAGGCATGCGGCCCAGCAGAGCGGACACTTCGGTACCGGCCAGCGTGTAGCGGTAGATGTTGTCCACGAAGAAAAGCACGTCACGGCCTTCGTCGCGGAACGACTCGGCGATGGTCAGGCCGGTCAGAGCAACGCGCAGACGGTTGCCTGGGGGCTCGTTCATCTGGCCGTACACCATGGCAACCTTGGACTCTTCGAGCTTCTCCAGGTTCACCACGCCGGAATCGGCCATTTCATGGTAGAAGTCGTTCCCTTCGCGGGTACGCTCGCCCACACCAGCGAACACCGACAGACCGCTGTGGGCCTTGGCGATGTTGTTGATGAGTTCCATCATGTTCACGGTCTTGCCCACACCGGCGCCACCGAACAGGCCCACCTTGCCGCCCTTGGCGAACGGGCACACCAGGTCGATCACCTTGATGCCGGTTTCCAGTAGCTCTTGCGAAGGCGACAGTTCGTCGTACGCAGGGGCCTTGCGGTGGATGGAGGCCGTCAGTTCCTGGCTCACGGGACCACGTTCGTCGATGGGAGCACCCAACACGTCCATGATGCGGCCCAGCGTCGCCTTGCCCACGGGCACGGTGATGGAGTTGCCGGTGTTGGTCACCATGATGCCGCGGCGCAGGCCGTCGGACGAACCCAGCGCAATGGTACGCACCACGCCGTCGCCCAGCTGCTGCTGCACTTCCAGCGTCAGGGTCGAACCGTCGAGCTTCAGAGCGTCGTAAATCTTGGGCATCTGGTCGCGCGGGAACTCAACGTCCACCACAGCGCCGATACATTGAACAATCTTGCCTTGCACTTGAGCCATTTTTCGCTCCAATAAAGATGTTGGTTGAGCTGCTTACACAGCAGCGGCGCCAGCCACGATTTCCGAAAGTTCTTTCGTGATCGCTGCCTGGCGCGTCTTGTTGTAGACCAGCTTCAACTCGCCAATGACGCTGCCGGCGTTGTCGGTGGCGGCCTTCATGGCCACCATGCGTGCCGACTGCTCGGACGCCATGTTTTCCGCAACGGCCTGGTAGATCAGGGACTCGACATAGCGGACCAGCAGATCGTCGATCACGGTCTGTGCATCGGGCTCGTAGATGTAGTCCCAGCCATGTTCGGTCTTGTCGGCCTGCATCTGCGCGGACGACAGGGGGAGCAACTGCTCCACCACCGATTCCTGCTTCATGGTGTTGATGAACTTGGTGTACGAGAGGTACACCGCGTTGATCTTGCCTTCAGCATACGCATCGAGCAGCACCTTGACCGGTCCGATCAGCTTGTCCAGATGGGGCGTGTCGCCCAGGCCCGTCACGTGCGAAACCACCTTGGCACCGACACGGTTCAGGAAACCCAGGCCCTTGTTGCCAATGGCAACCGCCTCGGTGGACACGCCAGCGCCCTGCAGCTCACGCAGCTTGGACGTCACGACGCGCAGCACGTTGGTGTTCATGCCACCGCACAGGCCCTTGTCGGTCGTCACCACGATCACGCCAGCCGTCTTGGCATCGTTCACTTTCATGAACGGATGCACGTATTCAGGGTTGGCCTGGCCGAGATTGGCTGCAATGTTGCGGATCTTCTCGCTGTAAGGGCGGGCAGCCCGCATCCGCTCTTGCGCCTTGCGCATTTTGGATGCAGCCACCATTTCCATGGCTTTGGTGATCTTTTTGGTGTTCTCCACCGACTTGATCTTGCCGCGTATTTCCTTGCCTGCTGCCATGATGGCTCCTCGTCCGGTTTAAGCGAACGACTTCTTGAACGCGGCGATGGCTGCGGTCAATTCGGCTTCTGCGTCCTTGTCCATGGCCTTGGCCTGTTCCAGCTTGGCCAGCAGAGCGGCGTGGCTGGTCTTCAGGAACTGGTGCAGGCCGTGTTCGAAGTCGAGAACCTTCTTGACGTCGATGTCGTCCATGAAGCCCTTGTTCACAGCAAACAGCGTGGAAGCCATCAGCGAGATGGACAGCGGGCTGTACTGCGCCTGCTTGAGCAATTCAGTCACGCGGGCACCGCGGTCGAGCTGCTTGCGGGTGGCTTCATCCAGGTCGGAAGCGAACTGCGCGAACGCAGCCAGTTCACGGTACTGGGCCAGGTCGGTACGGATACCACCGGACAGGTTCTTCACCAGCTTCGTCTGGGCAGCACCACCGACGCGCGACACCGAGATACCGGCGTTGATGGCGGGACGGATACCGGCGTTGAACAGCGAGGTTTCCAGGAAGATCTGGCCGTCAGTGATCGAGATCACGTTGGTAGGCACGAAAGCGGACACGTCGCCAGCTTGCGTTTCGATGATCGGCAGTGCGGTCAGCGAACCGGTCTTGCCCTTGACTTCACCCTTGGTGAAGGCTTCGACGTAGTCGGCATTCACGCGGGCTGCACGTTCGAGCAGACGGCTGTGGAGATAGAACACGTCGCCAGGGTAGGCTTCGCGGCCTGGTGGGCGACGCAGCAGCAGCGACACTTGGCGGTACGCAACAGCTTGCTTGGACAGGTCGTCATACACGATCAGGGCGTCTTCGCCACGGTCGCGGAAGTATTCGCCCATGGTGCAGCCAGAGTAGGCCGACACGTACTGCATGGCGGCCGATTCGGAAGCCGATGCGGCCACCACAATCGTGTATTCCATGGCACCGGCTTGTTCCAGTGCGCGCACCACGTTCTTGATCGACGAAGCCTTCTGACCGATGGCAACGTAAATACACGTCACGCCCTGGCCCTTCTGGGCGATGATGGCGTCGATGGCCACTGCCGTCTTGCCGGTCTGGCGGTCACCAATGATCAGCTCGCGCTGGCCACGGCCCACAGGCACCATGGAGTCGATGGACTTCAGGCCGGTTTGCAGAGGCTGGTCCACCGATTTACGGGCGATCACGCCCGGAGCGACCTTTTCGATCACGTCGGTGAGCTTGGCGTTGATAGGACCCTTGCCATCAATGGGCTGGCCCAGGGCGTTCACCACGCGGCCGATCAGCTCGGGACCGACGGGTACTTCCAGAATGCGGCCCGTGCACTTGACGGTATCGCCTTCGGAGATGTGCTCGTACTCACCCAGAATCACGGCGCCGACGGAGTCGCGCTCCAGGTTCAACGCCAGACCGTAGGAAGGCTGGCCGTCCTTGGTGGCGGGGAACTCCAGCATTTCACCTTGCATCACGTCCGACAGGCCGTGAACGCGAACGATACCGTCCGACACAGACACCACGGTGCCCTGATTGCGGATATCGCTGCTGGCAGCCAGACCTTCGATGCGGCTCTTGATGAGTTCAGAAATTTCTGCGGGATTGAGTTGCATGACTCTTTCCTTCTTTCTTTGGTTCGCTGTCCTCGCCGCGCGTTACGCGGTGAGGGCCGCTTTCATTTGTTCAAGACGGGCCTTGACCGAAGTGTCCAGCACCTCGTCACCCACCACTACGCGAATGCCGCCGATCAGGGACTCGTCCTGCTGAACAGCGAGATTGAGCTTGCGGCCGAAGCGCTTTTCCAGCGCTGCGCTGACCTCGGACAGTGCGGCACTGTCCATCGGAAAAGCGCTGTACACCACGGCATCCGAAGAGCCGTTGCGGCGATTCACGAGGGTACGAAACTGCGAAGCCACTTCCGGGAGCGCGTTGATGCGTCCGTTGTCGATGACTGTGCGCAGGAAATTCTTGGCCGTATCGGACAGCGCCGAACGCGCAACACCCGTGAAGACGGCAAACACTTGGTCTGCCGTCACCTTGGGGTTGTCCGCCAGCTGACGCAACTGGGGGTTGGCGGCAATGGCCGCCAGTTCATCGACCCAGTCAGCGGTGCTGGCCAGGTCCATGCCCGCACCCGCAGTAGCGGCCTTGAACAGGGCATCGGCGTAAGGGCGAGCAATGGTGGCGAGTTCAGCCATGTGTGTCCCCTTACAGCTCGGTCTTCAGGCGGTTGAGCAGGTCGGCGTGAACGCCGGCATTGACTTCCTTGCGGAGAATCTGCTCAGCACCCTTGACGGCCAGCGCTGCCACCTGCTCACGCAGGGCTTCGCGGGCTTGCACCGTTTGCTGCTCGGCTTCGGCACGGGCGGAGGCAACGATCTTGTTGCCTTCTTCCGTGGCGCGTGCCTTGGCTTCTTCGATGATGGCCTGGGCACGTCGGTCGGCGTCCGCAAGACGCGAGGCCGTTTCGTTGCGCGCCTGTGACAGCTCCTTTTCGACGCGCTGGTTGGCAGCGGTCAGTTCGGACTTGGCACGGTCGGCAGCAGCGAGGCCTTCGGCGATTTTCTGGGCTCGTTCATCCAACGCCTTCGCGATCGGGGGCCACACGAATTTCATCGTGAACCACACCAGGATCAAGAAGACGATGGCCTGAATGAACAGGGTCGCATTGATACTCACGGCAACACCTTTCTAGAGTGGCGTTGAACGGGACTTACTTGGGCAGGTTGGCCAAGAACGTCGAAGCGAAGGGGTTGGCGAAAGCGAACAGCAGAGCGATAGCCACGCCGATCAGGAAGGCGGCGTCGATCAGACCAGCCAAGATGAACATCTTGGTTTGCAGTTCGTTGATCAGTTCAGGCTGACGTGCCGACGATTCGAGGAACTTGCCGCCCATCAGTGCGATACCGATGGAAGCGCCGATAGCGCCCAGACCAACGATCAGACCACAAGCCAGAGCGACGAGACCGAGAATGTTTTCCATGATGACTCCTGAGTTAAAAAAAGAAAGGTTGAAAAAGAAAAGGGAAACGAAAGGGAACCGTTAGTGCGCGTTGTGCGCCTGACCGAGGTAGATCAGTGCAAGCATCATGAAGATGAAGGCTTGCAGAGAGATCACCAGAATGTGGAACAGCGTCCAGATGGTGCCAGCGATGACGTGGCCCACAGGCAGCAGCACACCCGACAGCGACAGTGCAGCCGCACCACCCATCAGGGCGATCAGCATGAACACCAGTTCACCGGCGTACATGTTGCCGAACAACCGCATGCCATGCGATACGGTGTTGGCGACATATTCAATGATCTGCATCAGCAGATTCACGACGCCCAGAATCAGGGCGAAGATGGGGTTCTTGCTGGTGCCGAACGGAGCCGACACGAGTTCATGCGCCCAGCCGCCAGCGCCCTTGATCTTGACGCTGTACCAGAAGCGCAGGATCAGAATGGCAAATGCCAGCCCCAGGGTGGTGGACAGGTCGGCCGTAGGCACGACACGCAGATAGGCGTGGTGGGGATCATGACCAGCAGCGCCATAGATCTTGGCCCAGATGGCGGGCAGCAGGTCCACCGGCAACATGTCCATGAAGTTCATCAGGAAGATCCAGACAAACACCGTGAGACCCAGAGGAGCAATGAACTTGCGGCTCTCGGCGTTGTGGATATTGGCCTTGGCCTGGTTGTCCACCATCTCAACCAGCATTTCCACCGCCGCCTGGAAGCGACCGGGCACACCGGAGGTTGCCTTACGGGCAGCTGACCACAGAATCAAAAGGGTGAGCACACCCAGAACCAGACCGACGATGATCGAGTCGTAGTTGATGACGGTGAAATCAACAATCTTGGTCTGGTTGACGTTTTGAAGATGCTGCAGGTGGTGAACGATGTATTCACTTGCAGTCGGAGCGTGCGCTTCTGCGGCCATCGGACAACTCTTCTCTATATCAATCGGTTTTTCGGACACCGGGTCGCACCAAAAGCGCCACCCAGTACGTTTTCATTGCGACCACCATGCCAACCAGCAAGGCAATCCAGCTCAAGCCCGACACCAGCCGAGGTGCCGCAGCAAGCAGCGCCACCGTCAGCACGATCTTGGCAATCTCCCAACCAAAGAATCCCACCATGGCAGCACGCGGCTTGGAAGACGCCGAATGGCGCAACACACCGCGTGCAAACAACGCTGCCGGAGCCACCACAGCCAGCGCACCATAAGCCGCAGACCAGCCCACCGATGCCCTGCCCGTCAGAGCCCAGGCCACCAGGGCCACCAGCATCCCGACCAGTGCCTGACCCGCCACCACCTTCCACACAGAGATGGAAGGATTGCGACTGCGCCACACCTCGGCCTCCTCGGCCGTCAGGGGCTTGAAGTCAGATTCTTCAGCCTCAATTTCAGTCTCAGGCGGGATTGTTTTCATTGTTGAATGACGCCCGCGTTACAGACTGCAACTTTCACAAAGCCTCTAATTATAAGTAAAAACCCGTGACGCACGACAAAGACCTGCAAGCCCGGCCCAAAACCGGTGCGCGTGCATGCGCTGTTGTGGTGACAGGCCAACGGCATTTCCCATCCTTTTCGCACTGTCGTGCACTGGCCTGGGGCAGGCTGCCTGCACCCAAGCGGCAGCACAACAACCCCGCTGGCGCACAATGGCAAAGCCCCGCCAGCTATTGAAACCGAAGCAGTACGCACCATGACAACCTCCAGCCCACCACCTGCCAATGGCCTCGACACACAGGCTAACGATCCACGCAAAGACTCGTTGATCGAATACCCCTCCAGGTTCCCCATCAAGGTCATGGGCGCCAAGGTGGACGGCTTCGTGCATGCTGTCACTGAACTGGCCCGCCAGTTCGACCCCACTTTTGACGCCAGCACCATTGAACTGCGAGACAGCCGCGCTGGCAATTACCTCGGAGTAACCATCACCATCACCGCGACCAGCCGGGAGCAGCTCGACGACCTGTACCGCGCACTGTCGTCACACCCCCTGGTGAAAGTGGTGCTGTAGCCCCGGGGCTGCAGCATGTTTGCCGCATGACCATCGACATTCGCATGCTGGGCCGCGTGGACTACGCCACCACCGTCCAGGCCATGCAGGACTACACCACCGCGCGTTCGGCCGGTACACCCGACGTGCTCTGGGTGTGCGAGCACGCACCGCTGTACACACAAGGGCTCGCAGGCAAAAGTGATCACGTGCTGAACCCGGGCAACATTCCGGTGGTAGCCACCAACCGTGGCGGGCAGGTCACTTTCCACGGCCCCGGCCAGGTGGTGGCCTATCCACTGATCGACCTGCAGCGCGCAGGTTACTTCGTCAAGGAGTACGTCTACCGCGTGGAAGAAGCCGTGATCCGCACGCTGGCGCACTTTGGCATCACGGGCCACCGCGTGGGCGGCGCGCCTGGCATCTATGTGCGGCTGGACGACCCACACAGCCACGCCCTGCTGCCGCAGCGTCCGCAAAAGCGCATCGGCACCGCGGCGCCAATCCCGGACTTCGAGGGCCTGGGCAAGATCGCAGCCCTGGGCATCAAGGTCAGTCGACACAGCACTTACCACGGCGTGGCGCTCAATGTGGCGATGGACCTGGAGCCCTTTGCGCGCATCAACCCTTGCGGTTACGCAGGTTTGCAAACGGTGGACCTTTCTACAATCGGGGTCCACACCACCTGGGAAGAAGCCGCGCAGGTGCTGGGCCAGCAGCTCAGCATCCGGTTGGCGCCCTGAACCTGCCTACATGCCATGAGCACCCCTGAAGTCGTCCGCGAAGCGCAATCCACCGAAGCCTACAACCCGCTGGCCAAGCAAAAAGCGGCCGCCAAGCTCTCGCGCATTCCGATCAAGGTCGAGCAAGGCGAAGTGCTCAAGAAGCCCGAGTGGATTCGCGTGAAGGCGGGCAGCCCCACCACACGCTTCTACGAGATCAAGGAGATCCTGCGCGAGCACAAGCTGCACACGGTGTGCGAAGAAGCCTCCTGCCCCAACATCGGCGAGTGTTTCGGCAAGGGCACGGCCACCTTCATGATCATGGGCGACAAGTGCACGCGCCGCTGCCCGTTCTGCGACGTGGGCCACGGCCGCCCCGACCCGCTGGACAAGGACGAGCCCCTGAACCTGGCCAAGACCATCGCCGCGCTCAAGCTCAAGTACGTGGTGATCACCAGCGTGGATCGCGACGATCTGCGCGACGGCGGCTCCGGCCATTTTGTGGAGTGCATCCAGAACATCCGCGAGTTGTCGCCCGCCACGCAGATCGAGATCCTGGTGCCCGACTTCCGGGGCCGCGACGACCGTGCGCTCGAAATCCTGAAAGCCGCGCCACCCGACGTGATGAACCACAACCTGGAAACCGCACCCCGGCTGTACAAGGAAGCGCGCCCAGGCTCCGACTACCAATTCAGCCTGAACCTGCTGAAAAAGTTCAAGGCCCTGCACCCCAATGTTCCCACCAAGAGCGGCATCATGGTTGGCTTGGGCGAGACGGACGAAGAGATCCTGCAGGTGATGCGCGACATGCGCGAACACAACATCGACATGCTGACCATCGGCCAGTACCTGTCGCCCAGCAACAGCCACCTGCCCGTGCGCCGCTACGTGCACCCCGACACCTTCAAGATGTTCGAAGAAGAGGCCTACAAGATGGGCTTCAGCCACGCTGCGGTTGGCGCCATGGTGCGCAGCAGCTACCACGCGGACCAGCAGGCGCACGCCGCTGGCGTTTAAGCCTGGCGGGACGCGCAACCCAGAGCACGATCATGGGCGCAGCGGAATCGCTCTCGCTGCGGCGCTACGGCGCATCGCCGGGCAGCCATAGCCACGATCACTTCCAGATACTGCTGGGTCTCTCCGGCGCACTGGACCTGGAAGTCGCGGGGCACGGTGTGCGCGTGGCGCCCGGTGGCGGCTGCGTGATTGCGCCGGGGGATCGCCACGACTTCGAATCGTCGCGCGGCAGCGTCTGCCTGGTGCTCGACAGCGCCCACCCCGGCTGGGCGCAGTGCGCCAGCGCGCAGCTCACTACCGCACTGCCCACCGATGCGCTGCCCCTGGCGCACTACCTGGCCAGCGCATTGCAACAAGGCCGCCCGCTGGCGCAGACCCACGGCCCGGCATTGCTGCTGGAAGCGTGGCTGGCGGGCTCAACGCCCCATACATCCCTCCACCGATCCACGCGACAACGCACTATCGATTGGCCTGCTCTGCAGCGCTGGGCTGCCCTGCAATGGCACCGCGAACTCAACGTTGCCGACTTGGCGGCGCAGGTGCATCTGAGCCCCAGCCAGTTCGCTACCAGGTGCCGCGAAGACCAGGGCATGGGTGCCATGGCCTGGCTGCGCGGCCAGCGCCTGGCACAGGCGCGGCTGCTGCGGGGCACAGGC
This sequence comes from Acidovorax sp. SRI_002, assembly GCF_057586455.1. Lineage (NCBI taxonomy): Bacteria > Pseudomonadati > Pseudomonadota > Betaproteobacteria > Burkholderiales > Comamonadaceae > Acidovorax > Acidovorax sp. SRI_002. The sequence continues at coordinate 11,209 of NZ_JBYCZW010000013.1, forward strand.
ATGGCCGTGGCCGAAGTGGCGCGGCGCACGGGCTACCGCTCGCCCTCGGCCCTCACGGCGGCACTGCGGCGCGCTGAAGATCACTGAATCACTGACAAAGGCTGCCGCGTCCAGCAGACGATCACCACGCGACGACGGACCGTCGTTGCGCGACGATTCCGAATGTCCTGCGCGCGTAAGCTCGGCGCCATGCAAGCCAACCTGTACGCCCTGGGCGCCATCGCGCTGTGGGCCTCCCTCGCCTCGCTGGGTGTCTCGCTCACCCACATTCCACCGTTCCTGCTCACGGGCATTGCGCTCATCATCGGCAGCGTGCCAGCCTGGCCGTTTGTGCTGCGTGACCCGTCGCAGTGGCGCATTCCACTGCGCACGCTAGCGCTCGGTGTGTATGGCCTGTTTGCGTACCACTTCCTGCTGTTCATTGCGCTGCGCCACGCGCCGCCCGTGGAGGCCAACCTGGTGAACTACCTGTGGCCGCTGTTCATCGTGGTGCTCTCGCCTGTGGTGCTGCCCGTTGTGGCGCTGCGCTTGCCGCATGTGCTGGCGGCGCTGCTGGGTTTTGCGGGTGCAGCCATTGCGATTGCGGGTGGACGCGAGCTGAGTGGCACGCTGGCCTGGGGCTACCTGCCCGCGCTGGCCGCAGCATTCATCTGGGCCACGTACTCGCTCATGACCAAGCGCGTGGCGGCTTTTCCGACCACAGCCATCGGCCTGTTCGGACTGGTGTCCGGCGTGCTGTCGCTGTTGTGCCATGTGGTGTTGGAGCCCGCCGTGGCGCTGCAGCCGCGCGACTGGGCCCTGCTGGCAGTGCTGGGCCTGGGGCCGCTGGGGGCGTCGTTTTTCATGTGGGACAAGGCCCTCAAGCTCGGGGACGCGCGGCACATCGGCATCCTGAGCTACATCACGCCGCTGGCGTCCACCGCGCTGCTGATCGTGGTGAGTGGCCGCTCGTTCAGCTGGAGCATCGCACTGGCCACGGTGATGATCATCAGCGCGGCAGTGATGGGGATGCGGGCGCGCTGACCATGAGAAATACGCGTAAAATTGGCCTCTAGCGCTCATCTATAAAGCGCTAACAGCTATTATTTTAAGAGCAAAACCTATCGCTCAAGAGCTCAGCAACGCCGCAGGTTCGTCGCCCTCCAGCACCTGCTGCGCCCAGGGCGCCAGCTTGCGCGTGTCAGCGCGCAGCACCTCCTGCTTCACAGCCAGGATCTGCGCGGGGTGCATGGAGAAGCTGCGCAGGCCCAGGCCCAACAGCAGCCGCGTCATGGTCACATCGCCCGCCGTCTCGCCACACACGCACACGCTCTTGCCCTGGCGCTCCCCCTCGGCGATCACGTCGCCCACCAGGCGCAGCACGGCGGGGTGCAGCGGGTCGTACAGATGGGCCACAGCCTCGTCGGCGCGGTCGATGGCCAGGGTGTACTGGATCAGGTCATTGGTGCCGATGGAGAGAAAGTCGAAGTACTTGAGGAAGGTGCGCACCATGAGCGCGGCGGCGGGCACCTCGATCATTGCGCCCAGCTGCACCGGGCCGTAGGGTTCGCCACGCGCATCCAGCTCACCCCGGGCCAGGTCCACCTGGGCGAGCGTCTGCTGAATTTCGTGCGTGTGCGCCAGCATGGGGAACAACAGGTTGACCTTGCCATGCGCCGCCGCACGCAGCACAGCGCGCAGCTGGGTGCGGAACATGGCCGGGTCGGCCAGGCTCCAGCGGATGGCGCGCAGGCCCAGCGCGGGGTTCAGGTAGTTGTCCTTGTGGCTCTTGTGGTCCAGCGGCTTGTCAGCGCCCACATCGATGGTGCGGATGGTGACGGGCAGGCCCTGCATGCCGTCAATGGCCTCGCAGTAGGCGCGGTACTGCTCGTCCTCGCCGGGCAGGTTGCCCGTTTTGCCCATGAACAGGAATTCGCTGCGGAACAGGCCCACGCCCACGGCCCCGGCGCGCACGGCGGCGGCCGCGTCGCCGGGTTGTTCGATGTTGGCCAGAAGCTCGATCTTGTGGCCGTCGATGGTGATCGCGGGGGTGTGGCGCAGCCGGGCCAGCCGCTCGCGCTCGAGCTCCACCTGGCGCTGGCGAAAGCCGTATTCGGCCAGGATGATGGGCGACGGATCGACAATGACCACACCTGCATCGCCGTCGATGATGACCCAGTCGTCCTGCCGCACCAGCTGGCTCGCGGCGCGCGCACCGACCACGGCCGGGATGTCCATGCTGCGCGCCACGATGGCCGTGTGGCTGGTCTTGCCGCCCACATCGGTCACAAAGCCCGCAAACACGCTTTGCTTGAACTGCAGCATGTCGGCAGGCGAGAGGTCGTGCGCTACCAGCACCAGGGGCACGTCCACCGTGTCGTCGAGCAGCAGGTCTTGCTGCAGGCCCAATTGCTTGTGGCGGCGCGGGCTGCTGACCGGCGGCGCCACGGGGCTGGCCACGCCCTTCATGTAGCGCAGGATGCGCTCGACCACCTGTTCCAGGTCAGCCTTGCGCTCGCGCAGGTACTCATCCTCCATCTCGTCGAACTGGCGCGCGATGACTTCAAGCTGCGTGGTCAACGCCCACTCGGCGTTGTAGAGGCGCTCGGTGATCCAGTGCTTGACGCCGCCCGTGAGGGCCTCGTCCTGCAGCAGCATCAGGTGCACGTCGAGCAGCGCGGTCAGCTCATGCGGCGCATCGGCGGGCATGTCGGTCTGCAGGCGCTGCAGTTCCTCGACCACGGCATTGCGGCCGTTGCGCACCCGCTCAATTTCGCCCTCGACCTGTTCTGGCTTCACAAAATAGTGCGCCACGTCCACACGGCTGGACGCCACCAGCACGGCACGGCCGATGGCAATGCCGCGAGCGACTGCGAGACCGTGGACGGAAAAAGTCATTCACCCTCACCAAATTTGTCGGCAATCAAGGCCAGCAGGGCATCCATGGCCTCCTGTTCACGATCCCCGTTGGTTTCAATCTCCACCTCAGTGCCCATGCCGGCGGCCAGCATCATCACGCCCATGATGCTCTTGGCGTTGATGCGGCGGTCGCCACGGCTCATGAAAACCTCACAGGGGAAGCTGCCAGCCAGCTTGGTCAGCTTGGCCGAAGCGCGGGCATGCAGGCCCAATTTATTGCTGATGGTCGTACGTGTCTTGATCATGTCGATTACGGGTGTTCTGGTTCTGCGGCGCGGAGATGGCCACCTGCATCACGCCCTGGGTGCCCCCCACCACGGCGCGGGTGACCACCGCGTCGAGGGGTTCGTGGCGGTAGCTCACGGCCCGCAGCAGCATGGGCAGGTTGACCCCCGTCACCAGGCGCGAGCGCACGTTCTCGATCACGCGCTGCGCCACGTTGCAGGGGGTGGCACCAAACACGTCGGTGAGCACCAGGGTGGAATCTGCGCCCAGCTGCTGCAGCATGATGCGGGCCTGCGCCAGCGACTCTTCGGGCGGCTGGTTGGGCTGCACGTCGAGAGTGGCCACGTTGTCGCCACAGTCGGGAAACACATGCAGCGCACATTCGCGCAGTGCATGGGCCAACGGGGCGTGGGCAATGATGAGGATGCTGGTGGTGCTCATGGCGTGGTGGTTTGCAGCACATTATGGCGCCGCCCCTGCAGCAGGAACCACGCGTAGGCGACCGCGTTGCACGCCAGGTACACCGCCATCGCGGCCTGGAACGACTGCACCGTTGACAGGCCCGCCGCGGCAAAGGCGTCCACCCCCAGGCCAATGCCCCACTGCACCACAAACACGCCCGCAAAAATCACCAGGTTGTAGGCTGACAGCGCGCGCCCCGCCAGCGCCTGCGGGAACGCCATGGCCACCGCAGGCTGCGACAGCGACACAAACGTGCACGACACACAAAACAGCGCCCAGGCACCGCCTCCCGCCTGCGGCCCCGCCAGAATGATGCCCAGCAACACCACCAGGCACAGCGGCAAGCCAGCAGCCATCAGCCGGTCGGCTCCTAGCCCCTTGCGCAGCAGCCAAGGGTTGACCATGCCCCAGGTCCAGAACGTGCAGAGCATGGCCACGTTGATCCAGAACAGCCCCGTGGCAGCCTCCAGCGGCGAGTAGCCCGCCACCCGCTGCATCCATGGGCCTGCCCATAGCGTCTGCATGGCCACCATGCCGCCGTACACAAAGAAGCCCAGGGGCGCCAGGCGCTGGAAATACGGGTGGCGCCACACCATCGCATAGCCCGGTGGCACAGTGACACCGCTGGGGCCGCGCTCCGCTGTGGCATCACCACCGCCACCACCGCCCGCGCCCGGTGTGCCCGCCGCCCAGCCGGGCACCCAAACGGCAGTCACCACCATCGACAGCGCGATCAGCGCCGCCAACCCCCAGAACAGCGGCCGCCACCCCACCAGCGGCAGCGCCCACTGCACCGGCAGCGTGGACGCCACCATGCCCAGCGAGCCCGTCATCAGCATCCAGGAGTTGGCGCGCATCTGCGCAGTGGGCTCAAACCAGCGCCTATAGCCCGTGAGCGGCGCCATCAGGCAGGCGCTGACCCCTGCGCCACACAACACACGCCCGGCCAGCAGGCCCGAAAACCCCGTCGCCACCGAAAACACCAGGCTGCCCACCACGGCCACGCCCAGAAATCCCAGCGCCACCTTGCGCGGGCCATGCCGGTCCAGCCAGGTGCCCAGCGGCAGCTGCGTGGCCGCAAAGCCCAGAAAGTACCCGCCCGCAAGCAAGCCCAGGTCGCTGGCCTGCAGCGAAAACTCCTGCGCCAGTGTGGGCGCCAGCGTGGCCGTAACCGCCCGCACCAGCGCCGACAGGAAGTAGGCGAAGGCAAAGGCCAGAAAAACGATGACCGCTGCCCGCCTGGGCAGCACTGCATGCCCGGTCATTGGAGCACCATCCCTGCAAAGAACTGGTCGGCCAACTCGGGGCGGGGCTTGCCCGTGTAAACCACCGCGTGGTACAGACGCATCTGCGGCCCCGCAGCGCGCGCAAACCACACGCCCTGGGCAAACACGGGGCTGCCATCGGCACGCTGGCCTTGCACCACGGTGCGCACCGACTGCGGCAGGGGCAGTGCACCCTTGGGGGCATACGGCGTATCAGCCGCCGTGGCTGCGGCGCCCGCGCCGAGGTTGGCGACCACAGCGGCCCGCCAGTGCCGCAGGGCAGCACCCGCCTGGGCAGGGTCTGCCAGGGCCGCATGCGACACGGCAAATGTGGCGCCGTCGGCATCGCAGCCCGCCATGGACAGCTCGACGGGCACCCCCGCCAGTTCGACCGTGCGCGTGGCCTGGTCAGGCTTGCAAGGCAAGGTGATGGTGATGCCGGCGTCGGGCAAAGGCACGCTGCGCCAGTTCAGCACAGGGCTGCAGCCCACGAGCAGCCACAGCAACGGTGGCAGGGCAGCAGCCCGGGTTGGTGTCCAGTTCATCGGTCGATTATCGGCACAGTGACCCAGATCAACAGGCTGCATCCCCTGCGGGCGAACTTTTGCCCGCCAAGCCGACTCCATCCCAAGTTCGGCCTGCGGGCCACCCGTGAAGACGGGCGTTGTTGTTAGGGCAGGTCCGGCACAATGCCGGTAGCAGGCCCGGGTACCCACAGGGGCCACAGTTTCAGGATGAATGGACAAGTCATGGCGATCAAGCATTGGGCGGCAGGGGTGGCAGTGGCAGCATTTGCGGCCGTGGGTGCCTATGTGTACCTGGATACAGGCCGCTCTGCGGCACCGGAATCCACCTTCGTGTTGCTAAACGGCACGAGCCAATCCACCGCCGATCTGCGCGGCAAGGTCACGCTGGTGAATTTCTGGGCCACCAGCTGCACCACCTGCGTGGCCGAAATGCCCGAGATCGTGGCCACCTACAACAAGTACCACGCCAAAGGCTTCGACACGCTGGCCGTGGCCATGAGCTACGACCCGCCCAGCTACGTGGTGAACTTTGCCGAAACCCGCAAACTGCCCTTCAAGGTGGCGATCGACAACACCGGCAAGGTGGCCCAGGCCTGGGGCGATGTGCGCCTCACGCCCTCAACCTTCATCGTCAACAAGCGCGGCGAGATCGTGAAAACCTATGTGGGGGCGCCGAACTTCCCCGAGTTGCATCAATTGATAGAGAAGTTGCTCGCAGAGACCTGAGCTGCGCCTCCGTCAGTCCTTCCAAAGACAAAAGGCCGATTTCATGAGAAATCGGCCTTTTGCGCTTATGAGGCAAGCGCCAGCAGCTATCAATTTTTCAAATTACCTCTGAAACTGGCGTTGCCCAGACGAGCGGACGCCGCGCAAGGGCCGCCCCGCCGCGCTGGCGCCGTCCCCCTTCCCGGAGCGCGTAGCGCGTAGAGAGAAGGGGGAAGCGGCGCAGCCGCTCAGGGGGATGTGCCTTATTTCGCGCGGTAATTGTCGTGGCAGGCCTTGCAGGTGCCAGCGGCCGCGCCGAACGCGGTCTTGAGGTTGTCCAGATTGCCCGTCTTGGCCGCAGCGGCCAGCTTGACGGATTCGGCTTCGAGCTTGTCGGAATGCTCCTTGAACTTGGCCTGTTCGGTCCAGATTTCAGGCAGTGCCTTGGTGGGCGCGCCCTTGTCGGTGCCCGCGCCAAATCCTGCCCAGGGCAGCTTGGCCATCTGCGCCACCACGTCCGCGTTCTCCTGCGCGGCCTTGGCGTCGAACGGGATACGGCCATTGGCCATGGCCCCAAGGCGGCCAAAGTGCTGGCCCATCACAAACAGCGCGCTCTGGCGGTATTTGATGGCGTCTTCCGCCTTGGCGAACTGGGCAGAGGCCGGTGCGGACAAGGTCAGCGTAGCGGCGGCAAGGGCGAACGCGGCAAGTGCTTTCATAGGGAGATTCCTTTTTCGTGGGGTGGACAGGCTCTGAGAGCCCGGGGCAAGTATGCCGTTTTACCGCCCATTTCGCAGCGGGCATGCTCTTTCGGGTTGACCCCGCCTCCTTCACAATGCGGCCCACCACCCTTCGTCCAACCACCCTGCCCCGCCGCCATGACGCAACACTCCGTACGCATCTGGGACCTTCCCACCCGCATCTTCCACTGGGCACTCGCCGCGAGCGTCGTGGGCCTGGTCATCACCGCCAAGGTGGGGGGCAACGCCATGGAATGGCATTTCCGGCTGGGGTACGGCGTGCTGGCGCTGCTGGTGTTCCGCATGGTCTGGGGACTGATGGGCGGGCGCTGGTCGCGCTTCACGAGTTTTCTGTACTCCCCGATGCGGGTGCTGCGGTATCTGCGCGGTTCAGCCCACGCCGAAGACAGCATTGGCCACAGCCCACTGGGCGCCCTGTCGGTCTTTGCGCTGCTGGCCGTGCTGGTGGCCCAAGTGGCCACCGGTTTGCTGAGTGATGACGAGATCGCCTTCGCTGGCCCGCTCACCCGGTTTGTGTCGAATGCAGTGGTCGGCCAGGCCACGGGCTACCACAAGGAAATTGGCCAGTACCTGGTGCTGGGGCTGGTGGGGTTGCACCTGATCGCCATCATTTTCTATGTGCTGGTTCGCCGCCAACGCCTCGTCCGGCCCATGCTGCATGGCGACAAGCTGCTGCCCGCCCCGGCCACGCCGTCTCGCGACGACTTGACCAGCCGGGCCGTGGCGCTGGTGGTGCTGGCCCTGAGTGCCGCGCTGGCCTGGTGGGTGTCCTCTCTGGGGGCAGCGGCGGGGTTCTAGCCAGACTCGCTACACTGCGGCTTCCGCTGTTTTGAACTACTGCGTTTTGGACAAGCCTTCCGTCACCCTGCTGACCCCCACCTCGCCCGCCGAGATGGAAGCGGTCCGCACCATCTTCCGGGAGTACGCCGACACGCTCGGCGTAGACCTGTGTTTCCAGGACTTCGAGACCGAACTCGCGGGCCTGCCCGGCGACTACGGCGCGCCGCGCGGCGCACTGCTGCTGGCCCAGGTCGAAGGGGCGATTGCCGGCTGCTGCGCCCTTCGGCCACTGGATACGGCCGACTACCCCAACGCGAGCGAAATGAAGCGGCTGTACGTGCGCAAAGCCTTCCGGGGCTTCGGCCTGGGCCGCGAACTCGCGGAGGCCATGCTCGACCGGGCGCGCCAGGCGGGTTACGCCTGCGTGCTGCTCGACACGCTCGACGACATGGAATCGGCCCGGGCGCTGTACACCGACCTGGGCTTTGAAGAGATTCCACCCTACTACCACAACCCCATTGCGGGGGCGCACTACCTCAAGGTTGATATTTCTTGAGTTTTTGGTGCCTAGCGCTCACTGATATTGCATCAATAGCTATTAAATTTATAGCAACTATAGAATCAGACCGGCCCGGTGCCAAGCACTTCGAGCCTGTTGATCAGGATCGAGCCGTGGGGCAGCCCCACGGTGTTGTCTTCCAACGCGTCCATCGCGGCGCGCGAACCTCCCGCCACCCGTGGCGTGCAGTTCGCACCCAACCCGCAGGTTGGCACCGGGCCAACTTCCTACACTTCGCAGCTTCGTGACGAAGACTCCAGCCCGCACACGCGCACTGGCCAAGGCGCTGGCCATGGCCGTGCTGGCCGATGCACGGGAGCCGGAGCGTCGCACCCTCCAGGCACTGGCAGCGCGCGCAAGTGCCTGCCTGGGTAACAACACGACCCTGGCGGACAGCCCCGTTCCACTGCCCCCGCCCTTGCTCGAACAGCTGCGCCGCCTGTCCCACGCGTCCGGGGCCGAATGGGCGCGGCTGGAGCCAGAGGACGTGGCCACCTGGCTGTGCTGGGGTGTCTGGTGGCGCAAAGCGGGGCTGCGCAATGGCTCCACCCTGCAGGCGCTTACGACGACCTTCAGCCAGCAGGAGGAAAAAGACCAGGACGCCTGGGACGAGCTGGTGGGCGACGACGATGAAAACGCCGAACCAGCCCTGCCTTTGCACCAATGGCCCGACCCCCAACTCGCCCGGGCTTTCCGCACCTGGGCCGCCAGCCCACGCACCGGGGAGCCGTTGCACTGGCTGCTGCGCTCCGCCACGGCAGGCGCGCACCCCGCATGGATGGGCCGTGAGCGCACCACGCCCGTGCTGCTGGCCGCCACCGACGTAACCGAGGCCCTGGCCGTTTCGCTGGATGACCTCCTGTGGCTCGCGCCCGAGCATGCGCACTGGCGCGAACGCCAGGAAGGGGGCCATGCCCTGCCCCTTTTGCACTATCGCTACCGCTTGCTGCCCAAGCCCAGCGGTGGGCTGCGCCTGCTGGAGGCGCCCCGCCCGCGCCTGGCCAGCACGCAGCGCCGCATTCTGGACAGCCTGCTGTCTGGCGTGCCCGTGCACGAGGCCGCGCATGGCTTTGTGCGCGGCCACGGCGTGGGCACCCACGCACAGGTCCACACCCAGCAGGCTGTGGTGATACGGTTTGACCTGGCCGATTTCTTCATGTGCATCACGGCCACCCGCGTGCGCGCGCTGTGGCGGGCACTGGGCCACGGCCGGCCGGCCGCCGAGCTGCTGACGCGGCTGACCACCACGCGAACCCCTCAGGCCGTCCGGGAACGATTGCTGGAAGCAGCCCCCCTGCCGCGGGAGGCCATCGCGCAGCGCCGTGCCATCAGCACGCGCCTGAAACAGCCCCATTTGCCGCAGGGTGCGCCCACGTCGCCCGCCTTGGCAAATCTGTGCGCCTTCGGGCTGGACCTGCGGCTGAACGCCCTGGCAGAGCGCTTTGGCGCGCGCTACACACGCTATGCCGACGACCTGGTGTTTTCAGGTTCAAAGGCGCTGCACCAGCAGTGGGTGGACTTGCGCGCCTGGGTGACCGCCATTGCCCAGGACGAAGGATTCACCCTGCGCGCGGACAAGACCCGCGTGATGCCAGCGCACCAGCGGCAGTATGTGACGGGACTGGTGGTCAACGAGCGCGCCAACTACAGCCGCACACAGTTCGACATCCTCAAGGCGCGCCTGCACCGGCTGGGCCAACAGCCCCAGGTGGACATTAGCGAGCGGGCCCGGCTGACCGGCGAGATCCAATGGGCCAGTCAATGGCTGGCGCCGACACGCAGAGCGAAGCTGCAGCGGCTGCTCCATGCCATCCGGTTTTCCAACGAGCTTTAGATCCGCTCAAGGCCTTCCCGGGATCACGCTTATGGCCGGCTTCGTCAGTTCTCGCCACAGCAACGGCGACCCCGGCAGCCGGCCCAAGCCAGAACGCCCCACATCGCAGGGAGCAACTCGGCGCAGCCGGTTAACGCCGAACTCAAGCCTTTTGGGCTTGCTGGAGCAGCGTGTCAGCGTCGCTCACTTCAAATTTGCCCGGGGCTTCCACGTTGAGGGTGACCACCTTGCCGTCGCGCACCAGCATCGAATAGCGGTTGCTGCGCAGACCCAGGCCCTTGCCCGTCAGATCCAGCGTCAGACCGGTGGCCTTGGCGAAAGTGGCGTCGCCGTCGCCCAACATGCGGACCTTGCCATCGGTCTTCTGGTCACGTGCCCATGCGCCCATGACAAAGGCGTCGTTCACGCTCACGCACCAGATCTCATCCACACCAGCGGCCTTGAACTCGGCGGCCTTTTCCACATAGCCTGGCACATGCTTGGCCGAGCAGGTGGGCGTAAACGCTCCGGGCAATGCAAACAGGGCAATCGTCTTGCCAGCCGTAGCCTTGTCTACAGGCACAGGGTTCGGGCCGATGCTGCAGCCTTCGCCCTCGACTTCCGAATATTCCATGAGCGTGCTGGCGGGCAGGGTGTCACCGACTTTGATCATTGTTATCTCCTTGGGATGGTGGAATGGATAGCGGGATGAATGGGATTGGATACGCGAAGTGCCCCGCGCCGCCAACACAACATGACGTGCGCAAAACAAGGCTCAGACAAGCGACTCACACCAAAGCGAGTTGATGCCGCATCCCGATTTGCCTGAGTCCTAAAAAAGTGGTCCACAAAGCAAAACGACCCACATTGTGGGTCGTTTTGAAAGGCTTTGCCGTCCGGGGTCTTGACCCCGGGGCAATGGGATGCTGATTTACAGCAGACCGGCCTTTTGCACCAAGCGGGTAGCCACCCAGTTCTTGGTCTTGGAGAGCGGACGGCTTTCGGTAATTTCGATCACGTCGCCCAGCTTGTACTCGCCATTCTCATCATGGGCGTGGTACTTGCTCGACTTCGCAACGATCTTGCCGTAGAGCTCGTGCTTCACACGGCGCTCGACCAGCACGGTCACAGTCTTTTGACGCTTGTCGCTGACCACCTTGCCAACCAAGGTGCGCTTGAGGGATTTTTTAGGTTCCGTCATGTGGGCTCCTTACTTGGCGGCTTGCTTTTCAGCAAGAATGGTCTTTGCACGGGCGATATCGCGGCGGGTGGTGCGCAGCGTGTTGGTGTTAGCCAATTGCTGCGTAGCCTTTTGCATGCGCAGGCCGAAGTGGGCCTTTTGCAGCGCCTTGATTTCGGCTTCGATACCGGCGACGTCTTTTTGGCGAAGTTCAGTAGTCTTCATTGCTTGTTCTCCTGAATTAAGCGCCAAGGTGACGACTGACAAACGTGGTGCGCAGCGGCAGCTTGGCTGCAGCCAGGCGGAACGCTTCGCGGGCCAGTTCTTCAGGCACACCGACGATCTCGAAAACGATCTTGCCGGGCTGGATTTCGGCCACGTAGTACTCGGGGTTGCCCTTACCGTTACCCATACGCACTTCTGCGGGCTTGGTAGAGATTGGCTTGTCCGGGAACACGCGGATCCAGATACGGCCGCCACGCTTGACGTGACGGGAAATCGCACGGCGTGCAGCTTCGATCTGGCGGGCCGTGAGACGGCCACGATCGGTGCACTTCAGACCGAAATCACCGAACGCAACGGAGGCACCCCGCGTTGCGACACCGGTATTACGGCCCTTTTGCTCCTTGCGGTACTTGCGGCGAGCAGGTTGCAGCATACTTATTCTCCTTTTCCGTCCGCTGCTGTAGCGGGCGCGGCGACTTTGCGTACGCGCTTAACGGCGGTGTTATCAGCGCCACCAGCTTCCACTGGCTTGTCGCTGCCGTCGGCCGGAGCGGTGTTACCACCGACTGGACGACGTGGGCCACGGCCTGCGCCTGGACGATCGCCATTTGGGCGGCCGTCACGGCGTGGACCGCGTGGGCGGCGTTCTTCGTCTGGACGTGGAGTTTCCACGGCAGGCAGGTCGTTTCGACCCAGCGTATCGCCCTTGTAGACCCAGACCTTGACGCCGATCACACCGTAGGTGGTCTTGGCTTCAGAGGTACCGTAGTCGATGTCGGCGCGCAGCGTGTGAAGTGGCACGCGGCCTTCACGGTACCACTCGCAACGAGCGATTTCGATACCGTTCAGACGACCGGACGACATGATCTTGATGCCCTGGGCACCCAGACGCATGGCGTTCTGCATGGCACGCTTCATGGCGCGGCGGAACATGATCCGCTTTTCGAGCTGTTGCGTGATGCTGTCGGCGATCAGCTTGGCATCGATTTCGGGCTTGCGCACTTCTTCGATGTTGACAGCCACTGGCACACCCAGGCGCAGAGCGAGTTCCTTCTTGAGGTTCTCGATGTCTTCACCCTTCTTGCCGATCACCACACCAGGACGTGCCGAGTAAATGGTGATGCGGGCGTTCTTGGCTGGACGCTCGATCAGGATGCGCGACACAGCCGCGTTCTTCAACTTGGCCTTCAGGTACTCACGCACCTTGATGTCTTCGGCCAACATGCCCGCGAAGTCGCGGTTGCTGGCGTACCAACGGCTGGACCAGTTGCGGCTGACCGCAAGGCGGAAGCCGGTAGGATGGATTTTTTGTCCCATAGTCTTCCCGAGCCTTTAGTTGCCAACCGTCACGTACACATGGCACGTGGGCTTGCTGATGCGGTTGCCGCGGCCTTTGGCGCGCGCGGTGAAGCGCTTGAGCGTGGTGCCTTGTTCGACGTAGATGGTCTTGACCTTCAGTTCGTCGATGTCAGCGCCATCGTTGTGTTCGGCATTGGCGATAGCCGACTCCAGAACTTTCTTGACGATTCCCGCAGCTTTTTTCTGCGTGAAGTTCAGGATGTTCAGAGCCTGGTCCACCTTCTTGCCGCGGATCAGGTCAGCGACCAGACGGCCCTTGTCGACCGACAGACGGACGCCCCGGAGGACTGCACGTGTTTCAGACATGGTCGTTCCTTACTTCTTCGCTTTTTTGTCAGCGGGGTGACCCTTGAAGGTGCGCGTCAGGGCGAATTCGCCCAGCTTGTGGCCCACCATCTGGTCGGTGACATAGACAGGTACGTGCTGCTTGCCGTTGTGCACGGCAATGGTCAGACCGATGAACTCGGGCAGAACCATGGAGCGACGCGACCAGGTCTTGACTGGTTTCTTGTCCTTGGTGGCAACGGCCTTTTCGACCTTGGCCAGCAAGTGATGGTCAACAAATGGACCCTTTTTAAGAGAGCGAGTCATCTGTTACCCCTTACTTCTTGCGACGCGACACGATCATGATCTGTGTGCGCTTGTTGTTACGGGTGCGATAACCCTTGGTCAGATTGCCCCAAGGATCGACTGCATGGCGGCCTTCGCCGGTGCGGCCTTCGCCACCACCGTGAGGGTGATCCACAGGGTTCATGGCCACGCCGCGAACCGTAGGACGAATACCCATCCAGCGCTTCACACCGGCCTTGCCCAGTTGGCGCAGGCTGTGCTCTTCGTTGGCCACTTCACCAATGGTGGCGCGGCATTCGATGTGGATCTTGCGCACTTCGCCGGAGCGCATACGCACTTGAGCGTAAACGCCTTCACGGGCCAGCAGCGTTGCCGAAGCACCAGCCGAGCGGGCGATCTGAGCACCGGCACCGGGCTTGAGCTCGATGCAGTGGATGGTCGAACCCACGGGGATGTTGCGGATAGGCAGCGTGTTGCCAGCGCGGATCGGGGCTTCCGAACCGGACAGCAGGGTTGCGCCCACTTCCAGGTTGCGGGGAGCGATGATGTAGCGGCGCTCGCCGTCGGCATAGCACACCAGAGCGATGTGGGCCGTACGGTTGGGGTCGTACTCAATGCGCTCAACCTTGGCCGGAATGCCGTCCTTGTTGCGCTTGAAGTCCACCACACGGTAGTGGTGCTTGTGGCCACCGCCCTTGTGGCGGGTGGTGATGTGACCGTTGTTGTTACGACCGGCCTTCTGGAATTGTGGCTCCAGCAGGGGGGCGTACGCTTCACCCTTGTACAGGTGGTCACGCGTGACCTTCACCACGGCACGTTGGCCGGGCGAAGTGGGTTTCATCTTGATGACAGCCATGATTACGCGGCCTCCCCGGAGAGGTTCAGCTCTTGACCTGGTTGCAGCGTGACGTATGCCTTGCGAACGTTGTCGCGGCGGCCGATGGTCTTGCCAAAACGCTTGGTCTTGCCTTTGGTGTTCACCACAGAGACGCCCTTGACCTCGACCTTGAACATCAATTCCACAGCGGCCTTGATTTCTGGCTTGGTTGCGTTCTGCAGCACCTTGAACGTCACAGCATTGGACTTTTCAGCAACCATGGTGGCCTTTTCGGACACGATGGGAGCGACCAGCACTTGCATCAGACGACCTTCGTCAAACTTGAGTGTGCTCATGCGAACATCTCCTTGAGTTTGTCGATTGCACCCTTGGTGACGAGCACTTTCTTGAAACGCACCAGCGACACGGGATCGGCGTAACGGGGCTCAACGACGAGCACGTTCACCAGATTGCGCGAAGCCAGGTACAGGTTTTCGTCCACTTCGTCGGCAATCACCATCACCGATTGCAGGTTCATCGCCTTGAACTTGTCGGCCAGGACCTTGGTCTTGGGGGAGTCAAGCTTCAGCGAGTCGACCACAGCCAGACGACCTTCGCGGGCCAGCTGCGACAAGATGGCAGACATACCGGCGCGGTACATCTTCTTGTTGATCTTCTGCGTGAAATTTTCGTCAGGCATGTTCGGGAAAATCCGACCGCCCCCACGCCACAGTGGCGAGGAAGTCATACCTGCACGTGCGTTACCCGTACCCTTTTGCTTGAAAGGCTTCTTGGTCGAGTGACGGACTTGCTCGCGGTCCTTCTGGGCGCGAGTGCCTTGGCGTGCATTGGCCTGGTAGGCCACGACGATCTGGTGCACCAGATCTTCGTTGTATTCACGACCGAACACGGTTTCAGGAACATCCAGCTTGGACGCGCCTTGGCCTTGGTCATTCAGGAGTTCGAGCTGCATTAGTTCGCTCCTTTGGAAGATTTGGCCTTGACCGCTGGACGCACCGTCACGAACCCACCCTTGGAGCCCGGAATAGCGCCCTTGATCAAGAGCAGTTGACGCGCTTCGTCGATGCGGATGACATCGAGGTTTTGCGTGGTCTTGGTGACATCGCCGAGGTGGCCCGTCATGCGCTTGCCGGGGAACACGCGACCGGGGTCTTGTGCCATACCGATCGAGCCAGGCACATTGTGCGAACGGCTGTTACCGTGCGACGCGCGCTGCGAGCTCATGTTGTGACGCTTGATGGTACCGGCGTAACCCTTACCGATGGAAGTGCCTTGCACATCGACCTTCTGGCCCACGGCAAACACATCGGTTACGGGCACAGCTGCACCTGCGGCATATTTGCCAGCGGTATCAGCAGTGACGCGGAATTCCTGGATGATTTCACCGGCTTCCACACCTGCCTTGGCAAGGTGGCCGGCTTCTGGCTTGGTCACGCGCGATGCTTTGCGCGAACCAAACGTGACCTGCAAGGCCACGTAGCCATCGTTCTCTTGGGTTTTGACCTGGGTAACGCGGTTGTTGGACACATCCACCACCGTGACAGGCACTGCGTCCCCATCATCGGTGAACAGACGCATCATGCCCACTTTGCGACCCAGCAACCCGAGGGAGTTGCTCAGACTCATTGGTTTTCTCCAAAACTCTCACCGCCACAACTTCAATTGGCTGCAGCGTTTCCGCAAGCTCTCGCCCGCGTGTATGAAAGAAGGTTAATAAAACTCCGCCAATGCACACCTTTTAACAGGCGCAAATTGAGCGAAGCCCTAAAGTATAACGCGAACTGCTTTTTCAAGCAAGTTCGCGTTATTTCAGACACTGCAAGGTGGGCGGACCCACCTCACAACGGCCGCCGCTACATCACTGCAGCTTGATTTCGACGTCCACGCCAGCAGGCAGGTCGAGCTTCATCAGGGCGTCAACGGTCTTGTCCGTTGGGTCCACGATGTCCATCAGACGCTGGTGCGTGCGGATTTCGAGCTGGTCGCGGCTGGTCTTGTTGACGTGCGGCGAGCGCAGGATGTCGAAACGCTTCATGCGTGTCGGCAGGGGCACGGGGCCCTTGACGATGGCGCCGGTGCGCTTGGCGGTGTCAACGATCTCGGCAGCGGACTGGTCGATCAGCTTGTAGTCAAACGCCTTCAGGCGGATGCGGATTTTTTGCTTGGACATGGCAAGTTCCTTGTTCTGCTTATGG
>NZ_JBYCZW010000014.1:0-13314 GCF_057586455.1 Acidovorax sp. SRI_002
AGGCTGGGAACTTCGGTCGGGGATTTCGTAATGAGCGAGAAGATCGCCTTGAAACAAGGTGTTCTAGAGGAAAACCCTGCGGCTTATTTGGAACAGTGAGAATGCCCCGAAAGACATGCACGGTGCAGGAAGCGCCAGCCACTCCCCCAACAAACCGCGCTTCTGCTGGGCCCGCAAATCGCTTGGACGGGCCGTCAAAAGCCCGCAGCGTCAACCCACTTTCTGGAGGCAACTCCGTGCGACCAGCCTCCCGCCGTGGAGGCTGTGCACGCGATGGCTAGCGCAGCACCGGCGCGTCCGGCAATTCGTTGTGCCCGGGCGTATCGGGCAGGCGTGGAAAGTGCCGGGCAAGGCGCAAGGACACGGCGTCGACGGCCTGTGCGAGGCCCTCTTCGTACTGCTCCTGGCGAAAGCGGGGAGCCATCAGCGCAATCACATCGCGCCATTCGTCCGCTCCCACCTGCCGGGCAAGGCCCCGGTCGGCCACGATCTCTATCGCGTGTTCGGGCAGCAGCAGGTAGATCAAGACGCCGTTGTTGTGCTCGGTGTCCCACACGCGGTATTTGCTGAACAGCATGAGGGCGCGTTCGCGCGCGCTGGCGTTGCGGCGCAGGTAGCTCCAGGGCAGGCTGGCTTCTGCGACGATGCGGATCTGGCCCGTGTGCTGCTGCTCGCTGGCAGCCACCCGCGCGGCCAGGCGCTCCAGGGTGTCGCCGGGCAGCGCGCGGCGTGCCTGGGGCTCGCCCCAGCGATGGCGGGCCAGGCGCCAGAGGGCGGCCGGTAAGGTCGCTATGGAGGTGGTGGTTGTTGATCCTGGACCCATGTTCACCAGTCCCCCGAGGCGCCGCCGCCTCCAAAATCGCCACCGCCACCCGAGCTGAACCCGCCACTGTCGCTGCTGCTGCCACCGCCGCTCCAGCCTCCGCCGCCGACACCCGCGCCCCAGCCGCCGACCGCCGCACCGCCTCGACCACGCCGTCGGCTGCTGCCACCGCCAGTGCCGCCGAAGATCCAGGTGTAAAGCAGAGCGAGGAGGCCGGCGCCGCCCGCCACGATCAGGCTGGAGGTAACCACAAAGGCCAACAAGCCCACACCGCCGCCCATGAGCAGGCCCCCGAGGCGGCTGCCAAAAATGCTGCGCATCACCGGTCCCGCCACCATCACGCCGAAAAACAAAAAGATGGCGAGGTCCGTCCAGTCGAATCCGTCGCGGCTGGTGTCGGGGCTATGGGCTGCGGTGCCGCTGTTGCTCGCGGGTGCTGGCAACGCCTCACCGGCTATGCGTGCGGAGATCTGGGTGACTGCGTCACGCAGGCCGCCCGCATAGTCGCTTTGCTGGAACCGGGGCTTCATGGCGCCGTCGATGATGCGCGCCGCTGCAATGTCGGGGATGGCGCCTTCCAGGGTCTTGGCGACCTCGATGCGCATCTTGCGGTCGTTCTTGGCCACGATCACGAGCACGCCGTCACCCACGTCGCGGCGCCCGATCTTCCAGGTGTTGCCCACGCGGTTGGCGAACGATGCAATGTCTTCGGGAGCGGTGGTGGGCACCATCAGCACCACCACCTGCGCGCCCCGGGTCTGCTCCAGCGTTTGCAGCTGCGTCTCCAACGCGGCCTTGTCGGAGGCGCTCAGGGTGCCGGTCTGGTCGATGACGGGGCCGGTGAGCGCGGGCACGGGCAACAGGCCACTGTCAGCATGCGCCCATGGGACTGCAAATGCTATCAATAGTATAGCTATCAGCGCTTTATAAATAAGCGCTAGGGGCATATTTTTCTCAAATTTTCAGCGGTGGAGAGGGCCGCGTTCAAGGCTTGGGCTTGGACGCGGAGAAATCCACGGTGGGCGGCGCGGAGATCTGGGCTTCGTTGGCCACGGTGAAGCTGGGCTTGGGCGCATAGCTGAACGCCATGGCCGTCAGGTTGGTGGGAAAGCTGCGCGCGAGCACGTTGTATTGCTGCACCGTCTGGATGTAGCGGTTGCGCGCCACGGTGATGCGGTTCTCGGTGCCTTCCAGCGTCACGCGCAGGTCGCGAAAGCCCTGGTTGGCCTGCAGCGTGGGATAGCGCTCGGACACCACCATCAGCCGCGACAGCGCGCCCGACAACTCGCCCTGCGCCTGCTGGAACTTGTTGAACGCCTCGGGATTGTTCAGGGTTTCGGGCGTGACCTGGATCGAGGTGGCCTTGGCGCGCGCCTCGACCACGCGCGTCAGGGTTTCCTGCTCGAAGTTGGCCTCGCCCTTGACGGTGGCGACGATGTTGGGCACAAGGTCTGCGCGGCGCTGGTACTGGTTGAGGACCTCGCTCCACGCGGCCTTGGACTGCTCGTCCAGCCGCTGGAAGTCGTTGTAGCCGCAGCCGGTCAATGCGCTGAGCGCCAGCAGGGCGGTCAGCAGGGCAAAAATGCGTTGGATCATGGTGGCTTCGCCAGGTGGAGTTCAGGGACAGTTTGGGGCACAGAGACAAGATGCCAAGGTGCCATCAACCGGCAGCTTGGCTGATTCTGCAACAAGTGCCTTCCCTGGTGCCACTTTCCGGGCGGGCCACAAGGCTTTGGGAGATGGCCGCACAATAGCAACCCGCACATGGCGGGCCGCATGGCCGCCGCGCCACCTTCCATCCCAGACGCCTCACCAACCACCATGCCCCGTTCTCGCGCCAGCGCCGCCACCCTCGGAGGTTCCTCGGACGACACCGAAGCCGCGTTCTATGAGGCTTTGCAGCGGGGCGATATCGAGCTTTTGATGTCCTGCTGGGCAGAAGACGACGACATCATCTGCGTGCATCCCGGCGGGCCCCGGCTGCTGGGTGCTGGTGCGATTCGCGCGGCGTTCGAGGCGATGTTTTCGCACGGCACTGTGCGGGCGCGGCCGTTGCAGGTGCACCGTGTGGTGGCGCTGACAAGCGCTGTGCACAGCGTGGTCGAGCAGGTCGAGGTGATGCTGCCCGACGGCCTGCACCAGGCCGTGGTGCTGGCCACCAATGTCTATCACAAGACCCCGGAAGGCTGGCGCCTGGTGGCCCACCATGCGAGCCCCGGCGTCGCGCCCGATGCGCAGGTGGTGGACGCCCAGCGGCCCGTGCTGCACTGAGTGGTGGGGCCTTGAATCGAAGCCTTTTTAGGGTCTGGCGCTTGATAGGAAAGCGCAAATAGCTATGAAATATGTAGCGCCTCGATGGTTGCCCGGTGGACAGCTCCAGACCATCTGGCCAGCCCTGTATTCGCGCCGCGTTTTCGGCCCCCGCCCCGTGTACCGCCGAGAGCGCTGGGACACGCCGGACGGTGACTTTGTAGACGTGGATTTTCTGCTGGAGGAGGGGGCCACGGCGCCTGCGGCACTCCGGCCGCTGTTGGTGGTCTTCCATGGCCTGGAAGGCTCGTCGCGCAGCCATTACTGTGAGGCCTTTGCCGACTGGGCGCGCGAGCGCGGTTGGGCATGCGCCTTGCCCCATTTCCGGGGTTGCAGTGGCGAGATCAACCTTGCGCCCCGCGCCTACCACTCCGGCGACCACGCAGAGATCGGCTGGATGCTGCAGCGCCTGCGCGCCTCGCACCAGGGCCCCTTGGTGGCCGTGGGGGTCTCGTTGGGCGGCAATGCGCTCTTGCGCTGGGCGGCCGAGGTGGGCCAAGACGCTGCGCGCAGCGCCGATGCCGTGGCGGCCGTGTGCTCGCCCATCGATCTGGCCGCAGGGGGGCACGCCATCGGGCGTGGCTTCAACCGACAGGTCTACACACGCATGTTCATGCGCACCCTGGTGCCCAAGGCGCTGCGCAAACTCGCGCAGCACCCCGGGTTGTTCGATCGCCAGGCACTGATGGCGGCGCGCGACCTGTATGCGTTTGACAACGTGTTCACCGCGCCACTGCATGGCTTTCGGAACACCGAGGACTACTGGCAGCGGGCGTCGGCCAAGCCGCTGCTGCACCACATCCGCGTTCCGGCCCTGGTGGTGAATGCGCGCAACGATCCGTTTGTCCCGGCCGCCAGCCTTCCGCTGCCGCACGAGGTGCGCAATGGGTTCGTCACGCTCTGGCAGCCTCCACACGGCGGTCACGTCGGTTTTGCCCATGGCCGCCTGCCTGGGCACGTGCGTGCCATGCCCGACGCGGTGGGCGGGTGGTTGGCGGAACACGCAGGGGCTGGGACGCGGGCGGGCGCACAATCGCCGCATGGATGACATCGTCAAACAGGCGCTGGCCAAGTGGCCCAACGTGCCCGACTGCTATGGCTGGCTGGGCCTGGACGCGCGTGGCCACTGGTACCTGCGCGATGACCAGGCCCAGGCAGCAGGGCCGTTTCCACGTAGCAAGGGGTCCTTGCTGCAGCATGAAAAGCTCATCGGCTTCATCGCGCGCAATTACGAATCCGATGCGCAGGGACAATGGTTCTTTCAGAACGGGCCCCAGCGGGTGTATGTGGAGCTGGAGGCTACGCCCTGGATCTGGCGCATACAGTCCGATTTTTCGGTGGTGTCCCACACGGGCCGTGGCGCGGCGGTGCAGGACTGCCTGGTGGACGCGCAGGGCCATGTCTACCTGACGTCGGCGCTGGGCGTGGGCCTGGTGCATACGCTGGACGTGCCTCTGGTGGCCGAAGCCGTGGAAGCAGGGCGCTGGCTGCCGCAGGAAGTGCTGGCGGAAGAGTTGCCTGATCGCTACGGCTTTGTCATGAGCCCGCAGGGCCAGTGGGGTGCCCGCGAAACCCCTGGGTCACCGCGCATGGTGGATGCAAAGCAATCCTGAAAAGCAAAAAAGCCGGTCCACTGAACCGGCTTTTTTAAGCCTGCATGCAATGCCCCAAAGAGTGCCCCGCACATGCCGCAAGGGGAAGGCTTACTTGGCGGCGGCAGCCATGAACTCGACCGCTGCGCGCAGGTCGGCGTCTGACGCCTGGGCTGCACCGCCACGGGGAGGCATTGCGCCCTTGCCCTTGGCCACGCTGTTGTACAGCGCATCGATGCCGGCAGGCAGGCGGGCCGACCAGGCGGCCTTGTCACCAAACTTGGGAGCACCGGCTACGCCTGCAGCATGGCACACCTGGCAGGCCTGCTTGTACAGGGCTTCGCCTGCGCCTGCGCCCGCGGCGGCGGCCGCTGCCACCGGCGCGGCAGCGGCTGGCGCGGCTTCTGCGGCGGGGGCTGCTGCTGCCACCGGCGTGGCGGGGGCGGCGGGAGCGGCTTCTGCGGCTGCCGGAGCAGCACCAGCCGCAGCGGGTGCTGCAGGCTCGGCAAATTTGGCACCGGCAGCATTGGCCATGTAGGCCACGGCCCGTGCGATTTCGGTGTCGTTGAAGTCGCCGCCACCTTGTGGGGCCATCGCACCCTTGCCCTTCAGGGCGGATTGCACCAGCGTTTCAAAGCCGGTGGCGATGCGGGCCGTCCAGGCGCCAGCGTCGGCAAATTTGGGAGCACCAGCGGCGCCGGTTGCATGGCAGGCGGCGCACTGGCCCTTGTACACCTCTTCGCCAGCACGGAGAGGGCGGTTGGCGTCACGGATCTCGACCATGCCCACCTTCTGGATGCGCTCGGCAATGGCTTTCTCAGGATTGACGGCACCAGCGGCAGGCTTGTCTGCCGACGTGACGTACAGGACCAAGCCAATGATGGCAAAGATCGGAATCACAAACGAGAAAAGTACCGCGACCAGCAACTGCTTGGGGTTCTTGATCGGGCCGGTATGGGCTTCTTCGTGGTGTTTGTCGCTCATGACGTCCTCTGGTGTATCGGGGGCTTTGATGAAATCAACCTTAAATTATATCTGCGGGGCTGTTGCCTTCGGCTCAGGCCCGCGCGCGCCCTGTATCTCACCCCACACAGCCTGAGCCTGGCACGCGCCCGAAAACCATGGGGGCCGCGCCAAGCTTGCCGCCGCCTGCGTCAGGAAGGGTTGCCTGCTGCCGCTTCGGGTGCACCGCCGCCCAGGGCCTTGTACAGCGCCACCTGGTTTTGCAATTGGGCAAGTTTCACCTGCACCACAGCCTGTTGCGCCGTGAACAGCGAGCGCTGGGCGTCCAGCAGGTCCAGGTAGCTCGACACGCCATTGCGGTAGCGCAGATCAGACAGTTGCAGCCGGGCGGCCTCGGCCTGCGCCTGCAGCTGTTGCGCCTGCGCCTGCTCGCCCAGCGTGGCCTGGCCGGCCAGCGCGTCCGACACTTCGCGAAAGGCCGTCTGAATGGCTTTTTCGTATTGCGCGACGGCGATGCTGCGGCCCGCTTGGGCGCTTTCCAGGTTGGCCTGGTTGCGCCCTGCATCAAAGATGGGCAGCAGCAGGGAGGGTGCAATCGTGAACCCCCACGAGCCGCTCTTGAACAGGCCCGACAGCTCGCCGCTGGCGGTGCCTGCCTGCGCTGTGAGCGAGATGCGCGGGAAGAACGCGGCCCTGGCGGCGCCAATGTTGGCATTGGCAGCAATCAGCTGCTGCTCCGCCTGGCGGATGTCGGGGCGGCGGGTCAGTAGTTCGGATGGGAGCCCCGCCGGCAGCTGTGCCATGGCGGGGGCGGCTGCCAGTCTGCTGCCTGTAAGGCTGGCGCGAATGTCATCGGGCAGGGCTTGTCCCAACAGCAACGCCAGGGCGTTTTCGTCGAGCGCGCGCTGGCGCTGTTGCTGGGCCAGCGTGGCCCGCGCCGCCTGGGTCAGTGACTCGGCCTGGCGAAAGTCCAGCTCCGAGGCCACGCCTGCATCGAGGCGCATCTTGGTCAATCGGATGGACTCCTCGCGCGAGGCGAGGGTCTGGCGCGACAGGTCCAGCAGTTCTTCGTCGGCCAGCAGGTTCAACCAGCCGTTGGCTACGGCGGCCACCAGGCTGACCTGTGCGGCGTTGCGGCCTTCTTCGGTGGCGAGGTACTGGGCAAGGGCCTGTTCCTTGAGACTTGCAATGCGGCCAAAAAAGTCAATCTCCCAGGCCGAAACGGCCAGGCCCACGCTGAACGAGTTGGTCAGATCGCCGGACCCCGCGGCGGGCGCGCGGCTCGCGTTGGCGGCCAGGCCCACGCCGGGGTACTGGTCGGCCCTGCGCACCTGGAATGTGGCGCGGGCCTGCTCGATGTTGAGCACGGCCACGCGCAGGTCGCGGTTGTTGGCCAGGGCCACCTCGATGAGCTGGCGCAGCCGGGGCTCGGCAAAATAATCTTGCCAGGGCGCGGCAGTTGCAGTGCCTGGGGCTGCCGCGTCCGTGGTGGCATAGGTGGCCGGCACTGGCGCTGCAGGGCGCTCGTACGTGGGTATGAACGAACAGCTGGCCAGAAGCAGGGCCGTTGCCAGGGCGATGGCGGTAGTGCGTGGGTGATTAGTCATGGGTTCCAACTCCTGCTTCTTCTGCGTGGCGGCGGTTCATCTCCTGCTGGCGCGCGCTGCCCTTGAACAGACTGCGCACCACTACGAAGAACACGGGCACGAAGAACACGGCCAGCACCGTGCCGGTGATCATCCCGCCCAGCACGCCGGTGCCGATGGCGCGCTGGCTGGCTGAGCCGGCCCCCGACGCAATGGCCAGTGGCAACACCCCGAGGCCAAAGGCCATCGACGTCATAACGATGGGGCGGAACCGCAGGTGGGCCGCCGCCAGTGCCGACTCGATCACGCTCTTGCCCTGGGCTTGCAGGTCCTTCGCAAATTCGATGATCAAAATCGCGTTCTTGGCTGACAGCCCGATGATGGTGATCAGCCCCACCTGGAAGTACACGTCATTGGCATAGCCGCGCAGCAGGGTGGCCAGCAGCACACCCAGCACCCCGAGCGGCACCACGAGAATCACGGCCAGCGGAATCGACCAGCTCTCATACAGCGCGGCCAGGCACAGGAACACGGCCAGGATGGCAAAGCTGTAGAGGATGAGTGACTGGGAGCCCGCCAGCTTTTCCTCGCGCGACTGGCCGGTCCATTCGAAGCCGAAGCCTGCAGGCAACTGGCTGGCGAGTTTTTCCATCTCTGCCATCGCTGCGCCCGTGCTGAAACCAGGGGCCGGTGCGCCCGAGATGCGCATGGCGGGATAACCGTTGTAGCGCACCGTCTGCTGTGCGCCATTGACCCAGCGCGTTGTGGCAAATGCGGAAAGTGGCACAGGTTTGCCCTGGCTGTTGGCGGCGTTGATCTTCAGCAGATCGTCCGGCTGCATGCGTGCAGGCGCATCGGCTTGCACCACCACACGCTGCAGGCGGCCCTGGTTCGGGAAGTCGTTCACATAGCTCGAACCCAGTGCCGTGGACAGTGCGGAGTTGATCGCATCAAACGGCACACCCAGCGCATTGGCCTTGTCGCGGTCGATATCGATCTGCAGCTGGGGTGCGTCTTCCAGTCCATCCGGACGCACCTGGGTCAGCACTTTGCTTTGCGAGGCCATGCCCAGCAGCTGATTGCGTGCCTTCACCAATGCCTCATGCCCGGCGCCTCCTCGGTCCTGCAGGCGGAATGTGAAGCCGCTGGCGTTGCCCAGTTCGGGAATGGGAGGAGGGCTCAGCGGGAAGATGAACGCGTCGCGGATGCCCATCAGCCCGCCAAAAGCGCGGCTGGCCACGTCTTGCGCAGACTGACCCGGGCCGTGGCGCTCGCTCCAGTCCTTCAGGGTCACAAAGGCGAGGGCCGCATTCTGGCCCTGGCCGGAAAAGCTGAAGCCCAGCACACCCACCATGCTTTGAACTTCGGGCTGCTTGAGGATGAATTCCTCAACCTGTTGCATCACGGCCAGCGTGCGTTCCTGTGTCGCACCGGGGGGCAGTTGCACATTGACGATGATGTTGCCCTGGTCTTCGCTGGGCAGGAACGAGGTGGGCAAGCGCATGTACACCACGGTCACGGCGCCGATGATGGCGGCGTAAATGACCAGGTAGCGCGCGGCCCGCTTGAGCATGCGCGCAACAAAGCCTTCGTACCCCTTGGCCGTGCGTGAGAAGCTGCGGTTGAACCAGCCGAAAAAGCCGCGTTTTTCATGGTGGTGGCCGGCTTCTACGGGCTTGAGCAGCGTCGCGCACAGTGCCGGTGTGAGCGACAGCGCCATGAAGGCCGAGAAAGCGATGGATGCCACCATCACCGCCGAGAACTGGCGGTAGATGTTGCCGGTGGACCCGGCAAAAAAGGCCAAAGGTACGAACACCGAGATCAGCACCACGGTCACGCCGATGATGGCGCCCGAGATCTGGCGCATGGCCTTGCGGGTCGCCTCCAGTGGCGAAAGACCCTCCTCGCTCATGATGCGCTCGACGTTCTCCACCACCACGATGGCATCGTCCACCACGATGCCGATGACCAGCACCATGCCGAACATGGTCAGCACATTGATCGAGAAACCCAGCGCCAGCAGTGTGGCGAACGTACCCAGCAGTGCGATGGGGACCACGATGGTCGGGATGATGGTGTAGCGCCAGTTCTGCAGGAACAGGAACATCACCAGGAACACCAGCGCCACGGCTTCCAGCAGTGTCTTGGCCACCTGGGTGATGGAGATGTCCACGAAGCGCGAGCTGTCGTAGGGGATGCTCCAGCTCATGCCCTCGGGGAAGTAGCGCGAAAGCTCATCCATCTTGGTGCGCACGGCCTTGGCGGCTTCGAGGGCATTGCCGCTGGGAGACAGTTGCACGCCGATGCCTACGGCGGGCTTGCCGTTCAGGCGTGCAGCCGTGGCATAGGCCTGTCCGCCCAGCTCGACACGCGCCACATCCTTGATGCGGACCGTGGAGCCATCGGTGTTGGCGCGCAGCACGATGTTGCCGAACTGCTCCACGCTGGAGAGCTGTCCGTTGACCACCACGGTGGCCGCGATGCCCTGGCCCGCCACATTGGGCAGGTCGCCGATGGTGCCGCTGGCTACCTGCGCGTTCTGCGCACGGATGGCGGCTGTGATCTCGGCCGCCGAGAGGTTGAAGCTCACCATCTTGGCCGGGTCGATCCAGATGCGCATGGCACGCTCGGTACCGAACAGCTGAGCTTGGCCAATGCCTTTCAGGCGCTGCAGTTCGGGCACCACGTTGCGCGATGCGTAGTCGCCCAGGGCCACTGTGTCCGTGGCCGGATTGGTGGACGAGAGCATGGTGAACAGCAGGAAGTTGGAGCGCGACTTGTCCACGCGCACGCCTTGCTGGGTCACGGCCGAGGGCAGGCGTGGCGTGGCTCGCGAGAGCCGGTTCTGCACATCGACCTGCGCCAGGTCGGCGTTGGTGCCGGGCTGGAAGCTCAGGGTGATGCTGCCGGAGCCATCAGCCTGCGCGACGGACTCCATGTAGATCAGCCCAGGTGAGCCGTTCATCTCGCGTTCAATCACCGACAGCACGCTGTCTTCGAGGGTTTGCGCAGAGGCGCCAGGGTAGGCCGCGTTGATGACGATGGACGGCGGCGCGACAGGGGGATACTGGGCGATCGGCAACTGCGTGATCGCCACCCCGCCCATCACCATGATGAACAAGGCAATCACCCATGCAAAGATGGGGCGGTCGATAAAGAACTTGGCCATGCTGGAATGCCCCTTATGGCTTCGATGCCGAAGCGGCCGATGCAGCAGGTGTGGCGGCCTGTGCCGAAGGCGCCCCCGGAGCTTGCCACGGGACGGGTTTTACGGGCGTGCCGGGAGGCAGCATCTGCAGCTTCTGGAAACCGTCCACCATGATCTTTTCCCCGGCCTTCAGCCCCTCAAGAACCACCCACCGGTTGTTTTGTGCGGCGCTGACCTTGATGGTGCGCTGGGACACCTTGCCGTCTTCGCCCACCACGCTCACGGTGTCGCCCTGCTGGGTGCGCGTGACAGCCTGCTGAGGCAGTGTGATGGCATTGCTGGCCTGGGCTTGCTCAATGCGCACGCGCAGGTACAGGCCGGGCAGCAGCTCGCCCTTGGGGTTGGGCACCTCGGCGCGCAGCGTGACCTGGCCCGTGGTGGCGTCCACCGACAGGTCGGTGAACAGCAGCTTTCCTGTCTGGGCGTACTCCGAACCATCGCCCATCACGAGTTTGACACTGGCGGCCTCTGCGCTGCCAGCACGCTTGAACTGTCCACTTTCCATGGCCCGTCGCAACTGAAAGACGTCGCCCGCCGACTGGGTGAAGTTCACGTACACGGGGTCGATCTGCTGCACCACCGCCAGGGGCGTTGCTTCGCCTTGTCCCACGAGCGCACCTTCGGTAACCAGAGCCCGGCCGATGCGGCCCGAGATGGGCGAGGTCACACTGGCATAACCCAGGTTGATGTCTGCCGTACGTACGGCAGCCCGGGCGGTGGCCACATCTGCCTGTGCCTGCTTTTCGGTAGCTTCGGCATTCACAAAATCCTGTTTGCTGATGGCGTTGGCACTCACCAGCGGGCGGTAGCGTTCCACTTGAGCACTGGCCTGTGCGAGGTTGGCCTGGGCCTTGGCCAGGCCAGCGCGCGCGCTTTCCGATGCGGCGGCGTAGGGGGCGGGGTCAATGCGGAACAGCGACTGCCCTGCCTTCACATCACTGCCTTCCTTGAAAAGGCGCTGCTGCAGGATGCCTGCGGCGCGAGCACGTACTTGTGCAACCCGCGAGGCCTCCACACGGCCCGGCAATTCGGTGATCAAGCCGACATCGCCAGGCGTTGCCGTCACCACACCCACCTCAACAGGTGGCATTTGCGGCGCTCCAGCGGGTGCTTGGCCATCCGTCTTGCCACAAGAGGCGAGAAACAGTGTTGCTGCTGTCAAGGCAACCAGAGAGACAGCCCTGCGGGTGGGAAAGGCGCTAAAGGAGGGAGTTGCAGATGCATCACGCAGCATGGGAGTCCTTTTTGATGGGCGTCAAGGAATCGGGTTGTAGGGGATGGGCCGCTTGCCGAGGGCCCGACCAGGCCAGAGCCCGACAAAATAAGTGCGCGATTATACATACAGACATGAATGTATAATTGTGACGGCCGATGCCTTTGTGGATCGTGTGGATACGTAGTGTGTAGAACGAGGAGACAAATACCAATGGCGCGTCGAACCAAGGAAGATGCGGTTGCCACGCGCAACGGCTTGATTGATGCGGCGGAGCAGGTTTTTCGGGAGAAGGGGGTCTCACGCGCTTCGCTGAGTGATATTGCGCAGGCTGCGGGGGCTACGCGGGGAGCGATCTACTGGCACTTCAAGGACAAAGTGGATCTTTTCAATGCCATGATGGATCGGGTGACACTTCCGCTGGAGCAAGGCTACGGGGAGTTTGAGAGCAGTACCTGCCCAGACCCTGTGCAGCGATTACGCGCGGTGATGGCGCTCGTGCTGCGCGGCGTTGCCTCTGATGAGCGAACGCGCAGGGTTTTTGAGATCGCGCTCTACAAAGTAGAGTATGTGAGTGAGCTTGGGGGGGTGCGTGACCGCCATGTGGCTGCGTCGGAGGGTTTTACGCAGCAGCTGGCGCGTGATTTTGCGTTGGGGGCGCAGCACCAGGGGGTTGTCTTGCCGATGGCTCCGATCGAGGCGGCGATTGGTTTGCATGCCCTGTTCGATGGCTTGATTAGAAACTGGATCCTGAGCGAGGGTGGTTTTGATCTTGTGGGTGTTGGTGGTGCCTGTACCGATGCCTTTTTGTTGGGGTTGGGGCTCTCGCTGCCGGTATCCTCGGGTGCCGAGGTTTGTAGTCTTTCTTCCTGATACGCCATCCATTTCGTCGTCGTGCGGGAGTCGGTTGTGATTGATTCCTTCGACGTGTGGTGGCGTGCGATAATGTGAAGCTGTGCCATTTCGGTCGTGCGGCTGTAGCTCAGTGGATAGAGTATTGGCCTCCGAAGCCAAGGGTCGTGGGTTCGATCCCCGCCAGCCGCACCATGAATTTGTATAGCTTTGCCTCCTGTCCTGGATGTGGCGTGGTGGCTTGGCCTTATGAATTTCTCCGGACTGCAAAAAACTGGTGCTATAATTCGAAATTCTCCGGAGGGGTGCCCGAGTGGCTAAAGGGGGCAGACTGTAAATCTGTTGGCTTACGCCTACACTGGTTCGAATCCAGTCCCCTCCACCAGTGAATAGAAGTGATGAGGTTGGTGCTTGGTCTCGTTGTTTGCGGGGCTGGGCGCGCAGAGACTGTTGGTCGATGCGGGAGTAGTTCAATGGTAGAACCCTAGCCTTCCAAGCTAATGACGCGGGTTCGATTCCCGTCTCCCGCTCCATTGCTTGTTGTGCTGGTTTGTTGAGTTAGAGATTTTGATGTCGCGCGAGCGGTGTCAAGTTGCCCATGTGGCTCAGTGGTAGAGCACTCCCTTGGTAAGGGAGAGGTCGCGGGTCCGATTCCCGCCATGGGCACCACTTTCAGGTGCGTCCGATTCTGGTTGCGCCGAGATCCAGTTGTATTGGTATAGATTTTTTTCGGAGTCGGAAAAATGGCAAAAGGTAAGTTCGAGCGC
>NZ_JBYCZW010000015.1:2500-5555 GCF_057586455.1 Acidovorax sp. SRI_002
ATAAGCTTTGATCCGGAGATTTCTGAATGGGGAAACCCACCTCGCAAGAGGTATCGCATGATGAATACATAGTCATGCGAGGCGAACCGGGTGAACTGAAACATCTCAGTAGCTCGAGGAAAAGACATCAACCGAGATTCCGAAAGTAGTGGCGAGCGAAATCGGAAGAGCCTTCTAGTGATAGCACGACTGTTAGCAAAACGGAATGGAAAGTCCGGCCATAGCAGGTGATAGCCCTGTATGCGAAAACAGACGTGTGGTACTAAGCTAGAGAAAAGTAGGGCGGGACACGAGAAATCCTGTCTGAATATGGGGGGACCATCCTCCAAGGCTAAATACTCGTAATCGACCGATAGTGAACCAGTACCGTGAGGGAAAGGCGAAAAGAACCCCGGGAGGGGAGTGAAATAGATCCTGAAACCGCATGCTTACAAAAAGTAGGAGCCCGCAAGGGTGACTGCGTACCTTTTGTATAATGGGTCAGCGACTTACATTCAGTGGCAAGGTTAACCGAATAGGGAAGCCGTAGAGAAATCGAGTCCGAATAGGGCGAATCAGTCGCTGGGTGTAGACCCGAAACCAAGTGATCTATCCATGGCCAGGATGAAGGTGCCGTAACAGGTACTGGAGGTCCGAACCGACTAGTGTTGCAAAACTAGCGGATGAGCTGTGGATAGGGGTGAAAGGCTAAACAAACTTGGAAATAGCTGGTTCTCTCCGAAAACTATTTAGGTAGTGCCTCAAGTATTACCGTCGGGGGTAGAGCACTGTTTAGGCTAGGGGGTCATGGCGACTTACCAAACCTATGCAAACTCCGAATACCGACGAGTACAGCTTGGGAGACAGAGCACCGGGTGCTAACGTCCGGACTCAAGAGGGAAACAACCCAGACCGCCAGCTAAGGTCCCTAAAATTGGCTAAGTGGGAAACGAAGTGGGAAGGCTAAAACAGTCAGGATGTTGGCTTAGAAGCAGCCATCATTTAAAGAAAGCGTAATAGCTCACTGATCGAGTCGTCCTGCGCGGAAGATGTAACGGGGCTAAGCCAGTTACCGAAGCTGCGGATGTGCAATTTATTGCACGTGGTAGGAGAGCGTTCTGTAGGCCTGTGAAGGTGTCTGGTAACGGATGCTGGAGGTATCAGAAGTGCGAATGCTGACATGAGTAGCGTTAAAGGGGGTGAAAAGCCCCCTCGCCGTAAGCGCAAGGTTTTCTACGCAACGTTCATCGGCGTAGAGTGAGTCGGCCCCTAAGGCGAGGCAGAGATGCGTAGCTGATGGGAAACAGGTCAATATTCCTGTACCGATCAATAGTGCGATGTGGGGACGGAGAAGGTTAGCTCAGCCAACTGTTGGATATGTTGGTTCAAGCCTGTAGTCGTGCCTGGTAGGCAAATCCGCCGGGCTTAGATGAGGGGTGATAACGAGTCTGCTTGCAGACGAAGTGAGTGATACC
The DNA here is from genome assembly GCF_057586455.1 of Acidovorax sp. SRI_002. NCBI lineage: Bacteria > Pseudomonadati > Pseudomonadota > Betaproteobacteria > Burkholderiales > Comamonadaceae > Acidovorax > Acidovorax sp. SRI_002. The sequence goes on from NZ_JBYCZW010000015.1 coordinate 3,955, forward strand.
CTGCTTCCAGGAAAAGCCACTAAGCTTCAGCTATTGACGACCGTACCGCAAACCGACACTGGTGCGCGAGATGAGTATTCTAAGGCGCTTGAGAGAACTCAGGAGAAGGAACTCGGCAAATTGATACCGTAACTTCGGGAGAAGGTATGCCCCAAGTAGGTGAACCTGTACAAGGCGAGCCCAACGGGGTTGCAAAAAATCGGTGGCTGCGACTGTTTAATAAAAACACAGCACTCTGCAAACACGAAAGTGGACGTATAGGGTGTGACGCCTGCCCGGTGCTGGAAGATTAAATGATGGGGTGCAAGCTCTTGATTGAAGTCCCAGTAAACGGCGGCCGTAACTATAACGGTCCTAAGGTAGCGAAATTCCTTGTCGGGTAAGTTCCGACCTGCACGAATGGCGTAACGATGGCCACACTGTCTCCTCCTGAGACTCAGCGAAGTTGAAATGTTTGTGATGATGCAATCTCCCCGCGGAAAGACGGAAAGACCCCATGAACCTTTACTGTAGCTTTGTATTGGACTTTGAACAGATCTGTGTAGGATAGGTGGGAGGCTTTGAAGTGATGTCGCTAGATGTCATGGAGCCAACGTTGAAATACCACCCTGGTGTGTTTGAGGTTCTAACCTAGGTCCATTATCTGGATCGGGGACAGTGCATGGTAGGCAGTTTGACTGGGGCGGTCTCCTCCCAAAGCGTAACGGAGGAGTTCGAAGGTACGCTAGTTACGGTCGGACATCGTGACGATAGTGCAATGGCATAAGCGTGCTTAACTGCGAGACTGACAAGTCGAGCAGATGCGAAAGCAGGACATAGTGATCCGGTGGTTCTGTATGGAAGGGCCATCGCTCAACGGATAAAAGGTACTCTGGGGATAACAGGCTGATACCGCCCAAGAGTTCATATCGACGGCGGTGTTTGGCACCTCGATGTCGGCTCATCTCATCCTGGGGCTGTAGCCGGTCCCAAGGGTATGGCTGTTCGCCATTTAAAGAGGTACGTGAGCTGGGTTTAAAACGTCGTGAGACAGTTTGGTCCCTATCTTCCGTGGGCGCTGCAGATTTGAGGAAGCCTGCTCCTAGTACGAGAGGACCGGAGTGGACACACCTCTGGTGTATCGGTTGTCACGCCAGTGGCATTGCCGAGTAGCTAAGTGTGGAAGAGATAACCGCTGAAAGCATCTAAGCGGGAAACTCGTTTCAAGATGAGATCTGCCGGGGCCTTGAGCCCCCTAAAGAGTCGTTCAAGACCAGGACGTTGATAGGTCAGGTGTGGAAGCGCAGTAATGCGTTAAGCTAACTGATACTAATTGCTCGTGCGGCTTGACCCTATAACTTTGATAGCCAACACACGCAAGTGTGAACAGCTCAAAGATTGTTATGCCAAGTTGACGCAGTCAAAACACACAAAATCTGATTCCAAACTCTATGAATTCGCCGAGCTGTTCCTCGAACAGCCCAGCACCAAGTTATGCCTGATGACCATAGCAAGTTGGTACCACTCCTTCCCATCCCGAACAGGACAGTGAAACGACTTTGCGCCGATGATAGTGCGGGTTCCCGTGTGAAAGTAGGTCATCGTCAGGCTCTTACAGCCCA
>NZ_JBYCZW010000016.1:0-1168 GCF_057586455.1 Acidovorax sp. SRI_002
ATTAAGCAATGATCTTGGCCACGACGCCAGCGCCCACGGTACGGCCGCCTTCGCGGATAGCGAAGCGCAGACCTTCTTCCATGGCGATGGGGTTGATCAGCTTCACAGTGATCGATACGTTGTCACCAGGCATGACCATTTCCTTGTCCGCTGGCAGCTCGATGGCGCCGGTCACGTCGGTCGTGCGGAAGTAGAACTGAGGGCGGTAGTTGTTGAAGAAGGGCGTGTGACGGCCGCCTTCGTCCTTGCTCAGAACATACACTTCAGCGGTGAAGTGGGTGTGGGGCTTGATCGAGCCGGGCTTGCACAGCACTTGGCCGCGCTCCACGTCTTCGCGCTTGGTGCCGCGCAGCAGCAGGCCGACGTTGTCGCCAGCTTGGCCTTGGTCCAGCAGCTTGCGGAACATTTCCACGCCGGTGCAGATGGTCTTTTGCGTGTCGCGGATACCGACGATTTCGATTTCTTCGCCGACCTTGATGATGCCGCGCTCAACGCGACCGGTCACCACGGTGCCACGGCCGGAGATGGAGAACACGTCTTCCACGGGCATCAGGAAGGCACCGTCCACAGCGCGCTCTGGCGTGGGGATGTAGGTGTCCAGCGCTTCAGCCAGCTTCATGATGGCTTCTTCACCCAGCTTGCCCTTGTCGCCTTCCAGGGCGAGTTTGGCGGAACCACGGATGATGGGGGTGTCGTCGCCTGGGAAGTCGTACTTGTCCAGGAGTTCGCGCACTTCCATTTCGACGAGTTCGAGCAGTTCTTCGTCGTCCACCATGTCGCACTTGTTCAGGAACACGATGATGTAAGGCACGCCCACTTGGCGAGCCAGCAGGATGTGCTCGCGGGTCTGGGGCATGGGGCCATCAGCAGCCGAGCAGACCAGGATAGCGCCATCCATCTGGGCAGCGCCGGTGATCATGTTCTTCACATAGTCGGCGTGGCCAGGGCAGTCCACGTGGGCGTAGTGGCGGTTGGCCGTTTCATATTCCACGTGGGCGGTGTTGATCGTGATACCGCGGGCCTTTTCTTCGGGCGCTGCGTCGATCTGGTCGTATGCCTTGGCTTCACCGCCGAACTTGGCGGACAGCACGGTAGCGATGGCTGCCGTCAGCGTCGTCTTGCCATGGTCCACGTGGCCGATTGTGCCCACGTTGACGTGAGGCTTGGT
>NZ_JBYCZW010000017.1:0-878 GCF_057586455.1 Acidovorax sp. SRI_002
GCGTGGTGGTTCTTGAGGGTCTGCAGCACTTCGGCCACGAAGCCCGGTTGCCTGAACTGCCGGGCGCTGACGTTGACCGAGATGGACAGGTGGGCGGTGGCTTCGTGCTGGCCCCAGCGCTGCAGTTGTTCGCAGGCGGTTTGCAGCACGTATTGGCCTAAAGGGAGGATCAGGCCGGTCTGTTCGGCCAGGGGGATGAAGTCGCCGGGGCTGATCATTCCGCGCTGGGGGTGGCGCCAGCGCACCAGGGCTTCTGCGCCCATGAGCTGGGACTGGTGGTCCACGACGGGCTGGTAGTGCACCAGCAGTTCGCCCCGGGCCAGGCCCTGGCGCAGGTCGGCCTCCAGGTTGGAGCGGGCGTTGACGGCCGCTTGCATGTCGGGGTCGAAGAAGCGCTGGGTGTTGCGCCCTGCGGCCTTGGCCTGGTACATGGCCAGGTCGGCGCGTTTGAGGAGTTCGTCCACCGTGAGGCGTTCGTCGCCAAAGAGGGTGATGCCGATGCTGGGGGTGCTGTAGTGCTGGGCGCCGTCGAGTTCGAAGGGCTGGTTCAGGCTGGCCAGGAGTTTCTCGGCCACGGTTTCTGCCTGGGTGGCGGCGTCTTGCAGGTCGGGGGCCAGGGCTTCGAGCATGACGACGAATTCGTCGCCGCCAAAGCGGGCCACGGTGTCGGCTTCGCGCACGCTGCCCACCAGGCGGGTGGCGACCTGGGACAGGAGCTGGTCGCCCATGTCGTGGCCCAGGGTGTCGTTGAGGTCTTTGAAGTTATCAAGGTCGATGAACAGCAGGGCGCCGAGGTTCTTGGTGCGCTGGCAGGCGGCGATGGAGCGCTGCAGGCGGTCCAGCAGCAGGCGGCGGTTGGGCAGGCCTGTGAGGGCGTC
>NZ_JBYCZW010000018.1:0-849 GCF_057586455.1 Acidovorax sp. SRI_002
ATTGTTTCCAATACTGGAACAGTTAGTTTGCGACTCGGTGGTTTTTCTTTGGACTTCACCCGCGTACAGTTCAACCCATCGATGAGCCGAACCCGCAAGGCGACTCACCGAACCCGGTTCAGGAATGGTTTTTTGACCCGGCTTTTTTGAGACGCTTTTTAACTTCCAAGGATTTTCATCATGAACAACACCGCCCGCTTCCTCTCCATCGCTGCCGTTGCCGCTTTCGCCTCTTTCGGCGCACAGGCTGACGAAGCCGATGCTTCGCAATTCGCTACCAAATTTGAAACCAACCGCACCCGCGCTGAAGTGCAGGCAGAAGCCGCCAGCGTTGCCCAGACCCGCTCCATCGAGCCGGCAGGCTCGCGTGTGTTGACCTACACGTCCACGGCTGACCGCGCTGCCGTGCGTGCCCAGGCTGCCGAAGCCCTGCGAGCTGGCCAGATCCCTTCGGGTGAGCGTGGTTGATTCTTGTTGAATCCACGGTTCACACGTTTTCGTATTGCCAAGTACCTCGTCCCTATTTTTTGAATTTCACTGGAGTTTCACCATGAACAAGTCTGTCCGTTTCCTCTCTATCGCCGCTGTTGCCGCTTTCACTGCTTTCGGCGCCCACGCTGACGAAGCCGATGGTTCGCAATTTGCCCTGAAGTTCGACACGAACCGCACCCGTGCCGAAGTGGCCGCTGAAGCCGCTACCGTGGCCCAGACCCGCAGCATCGAGCCTGCTGGTTCGCGTGTGGTGACCTACACGTCCACGGCTGACCGCGCTGCTGTGCGCGCCCAGGCTGCTGAAGCCCTGCGCACTGGCAAGATCCCTTCGGGCGAATTCAGCGCCATGTAATTCGC
>NZ_JBYCZW010000019.1:0-261 GCF_057586455.1 Acidovorax sp. SRI_002
AAATTCCGCCGCGAGTTCGACCAGTACATCAACCTGCGCCCCGTGCGCCTGTTTGAAGGCGTGCCTTGCCCCCTGGCCGGCCGCAAGCCCGGCGACATCGACTACTACGTGGTGCGCGAGAACACCGAGGGTGAATACACGTCGCTCGGCGGCATCATGTATGAAGGCACCGACCGCGAGATCGTGATCCAGGAATCGGTCTACTCGCGCCACGGTGCGAACCGCCTCTTGAAGTTCGCCTTCGAGCTGGCCCAAAGCCGC
>NZ_JBYCZW010000020.1:0-249 GCF_057586455.1 Acidovorax sp. SRI_002
TAGTGCTATAGTCGAGGGCTTCGCTACTGAGGCGGTTCTGCAGAAATGTGGTGACGCTGAAGATGTGGGTGGTGATGGGGTTGAGGTCCTGTTGTTGCTGATGTCTAGAAGGTGGAAGAAGCAATTTTGGGTTGTAGGTGGTGTAAAAACCGGTATATAATTCAAGGCTTCGCTAAGTAGAGCAGGGTGTCGCAAGATGCTGAGTTTGAAAGGTGATGAAAACAAAAAAGTTTTCAAGAGTTTGACAGT